>NZ_JH414709.1:495682-532925 GCF_000238655.1 Bacillus sp. 7_6_55CFAA_CT2
TGTTTCTTGTTTTTTATTTAACAGCTTCTTTTAATTCTTTACCCGCTTTAAATGCAGGAACTTTACCAGCGGCGATTTGAATTTCTTCGCCAGTTTGCGGATTACGTCCTGTACGAGCAGATCTTTCGCGTACTTCAAAAGTTCCAAACCCGATTAGTTGAACTTTATCTCCAGATTGTAATGCATTAGCAATTGTGTCAAATACGGATTGTACAGCTGCAGAAGCGTCCTTTTGAGAAATATCAGCTGATTGAGCTACGTTTTTAATTAATTCTGTTTTGTTCATGTTTTCACCTCATAAAAAAATTTTTGGAATGAATGTTTTAGTATAATAGATAGTAAAGATAAAGCTATCACTATGATTAGAAAGAATACTATATAATTATGTTAATTTCGTTGCAAGAGACTGAATCCCTTCTATTATTTAGGGATTAATTAAGAATCGATGCATATAAAAAGCTTTAATATGAGGATGAGGGGGAGTATAAGAATGATTTTTCGTGAAAAAAATGAGAAGGAAAGTATATTAATTCGTCAACATGATCATGGTTTTTTAGCTGGAGAGATTGCAAAGCATATAAAAGAAGACTTTTTTGAAGATAAAACATATTTAAAAGAAACAGTTGATGCAATATATGAGCATGACAGAGGATGGATAGAGCTTGATAAAGTACCAATTTTGAATGATGCTAAAAATATTCCATATACATTTATGGATTGTCCAAGCCCATTACGTTTTGTTTTTTATACGATTGGAATGAATGAAATTGAAAATTCTAATCCATACGGGGCATTGCTTTGTAGTAAACATTTTTTATCATTTCCACTAAACGAGGAAGATGAAGAGATGATGTCATTTTATAAACATGAATTAGAACGACAAAAAAGAATTTTGAAAACGTTAACAAAGGAACAGTTTGCGATGTTCGATAAGCATTATAGATTATTAAAGTTTTGTGATGAACTTTCTTTATACGTATGTATGAATAAGCCTGGTGTCAAAAAGAAAGATGAAATTGACTTATTTAAAGATGGTTTTGAAGGAACAGAAATGTTTAATAGTAAAGAGGAGAAACTTATTCAAGCTGAATGGGTGGACGAGGAAACAATTCGGATTACACCATTTCCATTTCAAACGGAATTTTATACGTATGTAAAATATAAAACGATAAATAAGCATGAAATGAAAGAAAAAGGGATTGCAAAGGCTGATAGAGAATCAGAAATGAAGAAACAAACCATTCGTTTCATACAATAAGGAGGTAATATAAATTGAAAGATTATATATTAAAACAGTGTGATTACCATGCTTGGGCTAATACTAGATTATTCAATCGATTAAAAGAGTTACCAAACTATGAGACAATTTTTAATGAGCAGATACAGAGTGTATTCCCATCCATTAAGGATACTTTTGTGCATATTTATATTACAGATCAAGTGTGGTTACATATATTGCATGGTAAAAGTATGAATGAAGCAATACAAGACCGAGAAGAGTTACGAAAACAAATTGAAACTAAATCGTTACATGAATTAGAAAAAATGTTTGAAAACATGGCAAATCAATATAAAGAGTTTTTAATTACAATACAAGATGTGAATGCTGTATTTGTTATTGAGAATCCATACGTAGGGAAATTAGAAACTTCGATTTTAGAATTAGTGCAACATGTCGTAAATCATGGTACATATCATAGAGGAAATATAACAGCGATGATTCGTCAACTTGGTCATTCATCGACAATGATGGATTTTGTACTGTATTTACATATGGTTAAAAAGCAGGGAGAGTAATATAGTTTGTAAGAAGGAGAGGCTTTAATTATAGAAGTCTCTCCTTCTATTTTATTCTGCATTCATGGTAGATCGACTGATTAAAGTTTTCTTAAGAAGCTTTATTTTCTTGTAATTGCTTAGCGTATTGTACAGCCTTATATGCATTGACTCTACCGTTTTTCCAGTACGTACCTGTACCACTAATTTTATCAGTAGTAGACTCAATAATTTGGCGGATTTGTGTATTGCTATATCCTTGATTTGCTAAAAGAGCTGCGACTCCTGCAACATGAGGTGTTGCCATAGATGTACCACTTAATGATTGATACGTGCTTCCTTTATATGTTGAATATATATTTGAACCTGGTGCTGCAACATCTACCCAGCTACCATAAGTAGAGAATGAAGATTTTCTATCTGATTGATCTGTAGAAGCAACTGCAATTACTTCGCTGTAATAAGCAGGGTAATTAGCTTTTGTATTTCCAGCATTTCCAGCAGCTGCAACTATAACAGAGCCTTTATTCCATGCATATTGAACGGCTTGTTGTAATGCAGTACCACCATTTGGAGCTCCTAAACTTAAACTAATTACTTTTGCACCCGAATCAGCAGCTTCTCGAATACCTTGCGCTACAGCATCAAGAGTACCACTTCCTTGATTATCTAATACGCGGACAGCATAAATTGAAGTTTGTGGGGCAACACCAGCAATTCCGACGCTGTTATTCGTAAGTGCTCCAGTAATTCCAGCACAATGTGTACCATGACCATTACCATCATCAGATGTATTGTCGTTATCAACATAATCATGCCCATAAATTACTTTCGAAGCCAGATCAGGGTGTGAGCCTTGAACTCCTGTATCAATAATAGCTACTTTTACACCAGGATCACTTCGTTGGCTATCCCAAGCTTGTGGAGCTTGAATCTTTTGTAACCCGTATTGATTATTAAAATATGGGTCGTTTGGAGTCCAAAAGGCGTGAACGTAATAATTCGGTTCTGCATATTCCACATCTGGATTATTTTTATAGCTCTTTATTTTTTCTTTTACAGTACCTTTTGAAAATTGTACGACTTCAAAACCTAACTTATCATCTTTAGATAAGACATTAGCTCCGACAGATTTATGAAAAGATTGCACATTACTTAAAGATGCATTTTGTTTGAACTTAACGATTAATTGGTTAGGAACGTAATCAGTAGATGATGTTTCAGCGCTTGAAGTATTCGTGTTAAAGAAGAAACCACCAATAATAAATGACAAAACAGATAGGAAAACGATGATTTTGTTTTTCAAAAGATTTTTCCTCCCTTTTCTTGGATGAGTTTTTCAGCGACACCTTAATGTCGCATTCCTTTTCAACTATATAGTTAGACCATACGATTTATGACATTTATGTGAAAAACTTTTGAAGGAATAAAAAGGAGTAAATATTGATATAAATATATTTTTAATGATAGTAATTAAGTAAAAGAGGGGATGAAAAAAGGAACGCTCATCATGTATGAGTCATTCCTTTTTTCATAGATTAACTTGCCTGTTTTTTATTATTTTCTTTCAATTTCTCTGCTTGTAAAAAGCGATTCGTTTCAGCAACAACAATACTACTTAATCCAATTAGACCAATCAAGTTTGGAATTGCCATAAGTCCATTTGCAATATCAGCAAATGTCCATACGATTCCTAGCTTTAAATTAGCACCAATTGCAATCATAACAATAAAGATTGCTTTATAATATTTAACTGCACTTTCTCCGAATAAATAAGCTACACATTTTTCTCCATAATACGACCAGCCTAAAATAGTAGAGTAGGCAAATAAAATAATTGCGATACCGAGAATCATACTACCAGCAGTACCAAATACAGATTGGAATGCAAGTGTTGTAGCTTCAACGCCAGTTTTACCAGATCTCCAAGCACCTGTAGTAATTAATACTAGTCCTGTAATTGTACATACAATAAACGTATCTAGAAAAGTACCAGTCATTGAAACTAAAGCTTGCTTTGCAGGCGAATCAGTTTTTGCCGCCGCCGCGGCAATAGGGGCACTCCCTAAACCAGCTTCGTTCGCAAATACACCACGCGCCATTCCGATTTGAATAGCTGATGCAACTGTTGCCCCAATAAAACCACCAGCAGCTGCTGTACCATTAAATGCACCAGAAAAAATAAGTGAAAAAGCTTCTGGAATTTGTTCGTAGTGATAGAAAATAATTATAAGACCAGCAATTATATAAAAGAAAGCTTTAATAGGAACGACATATCCCGTCACTTTCCCAATTTTTTTACACCGCCTAAAATAACAATTGCGATTAAAAATGACATTACTATACCAGTTAAAGCAGGAGGGAAAGAGAAATTAATTCGCATTGCCTCTGCAACTGAGTTAGATTGCACCATATTACCAATACCGAAAGAAGCAGTTGTGCCGAATATAGCGAATAATACTGCCAGCCATTTCTTACCTAAACCATGCTCTAAATAATACATTGGTCCACCTGAATATTCACCATTTTCATTACTAACACGGTATTTTACTGCAAGTATTGCCTCGGCATACTTTGTTGCCATACCGAATAAAGCGGTAATCCACATCCAAAATATTGCACCAGGACCACCAATTGTAACAGCTGTTGCAACACCGGCTATATTTCCCATACCAATCGTTGCGGCCATAGCTGTCATAAGTGCTTGGAAGTGACTAATATCTCCAGAAGAAGAGGTATCTTCTGATTTTTTAAATGCTAGTTTGTGAGCGTATAATAGTTTACTAAACTGTAAACCTTTTAAACGCACTGTGAGAATGATACCTGTTCCAACGAGTAGCAACAAAGTTGGTAATCCCCACACGTATTGATTCAGTTGTTCTAATACTTTACTTACTGTCTCCATCTTTATTCTCCTTTTTTAGAAAAAATAAAAACCACTTCAAGTAAATGAAATGGTCTCTGGAGAAACAAGGGATAGAAAAATAAACCGATACAATCGGCTTTTTCTTTCGCTTGTCTCTGTCCTTTTACCTGAGAGATTATCCGCTGTAGTAGCGGATTTGCTCCTTCGGTGCTCGTTTTCCTCCGCGCTCTATGAAAGCGAGAGGGAGTCTCTCCAGAGATTCGTCCCCATGCAGTTCTACTTGTAACCAAGACCTGAGAGTTTCAAAGCTGGTATAACAACTTTTTGCCCCGTCGGTAGATCAATAGACCTTCTCCTGAATGGTTCATCCGAATTATAAAATTTATAAACACATTGATTGTAAATCAATAAAAACATTATAGACATACAAATTGTGAATTGCAATCATTTTTTATTTTAAAATAGTAAATAGTTTTATTTTTTGTAAGTCCTAATTTATCTTCAACTTCATTTAAAGTAGATAAAGCGATGACAATATGTTGATCCGCAAGTCCTAAAGCTTGTTTTGTTTTTTCAATAGTTTCATCGGTTGGAGTAGAGTTATTTGCTCCGTCTATAATTAAATTTGCTGCATTTTTCATGAAATTTGATGCGGATTTAAACTGAGTTGTGAATTGAATTAGTTGTTTTTGTATATCTATATCTGCTATATTTTCTTCAATTTTAAGCGTGTCTATTTTGTTCATAATTGTTTCGTACTGCTTGGAAACAGCACTCATTGTAACTAATAGTTTATTTCGATCTACTGAATCTCCATTCGTGTTAATCTCTTCCCAGGCAGGTAACCAATCTTTTTCGATGATGTCATTATAATGAGTAGTCAATTCATTAATTTTAGGTTGTAATTTAGTTTTGAAAGTTTTTGTATCCGCTGTTTCTACAGTTGCTTTTTCGTTGTTATTTTTAACATTAGTAACATAGAAAATCGTACCGAAAATGATGAAAATAGAAATAACAACTGTCCATTTAGTAAAAAGTAATTTCTGCAATATGTAACGCCTCCAAAATTTAAAAACTTATAATTATAATATATAACAATAATGTTGTTTTAAGTAGAGAAAATAGGTTAGAAATGATTTAAAATATATCTTTTCTATACATAAATAATTAAAGTTAGTAAAATGATGAAAGTTATATGTGAGAAAAGAGGGTTTTTAGTGAAAATGAATAGAAGAAAACTAGTTTCAAGTATTTCAATGGTTATGTTATTAGTTGGTTTAATTGCATTCATATTTATGAATAAAGAATCTAAAATTAAAGATTTTCCAGTGCCAATGTCAGCAATCCATATTAACGATGATAAGGAAGAGGACTATCAATATATAAGTGTAATGCAAATTACAAAGGCGAGTGGATGGGAGAACTTAGGGGAAAACGGGCATACTGTTAGTTTTAAAAAAGGGGAGCGGAAGGTAGCAGTAGTACATTATCCGGGAGAAATTACGTATTATGTATTTGAGAAAAAGATGAATAAGGGAGATTAGCTAAAGATGTAATTCATTAAGAGTTACATCTTTTTTTATTCTGAATCATTTGAAATTAAATTCGATAGATGTTTTGATAGATGTAGTGATAAATATGATTAGTTCTATATGTCTATAAAAAGTATTAGGATGATTATAAAAATATTATGTGAACTAATTATTGTGAGAAGAAGATAAATTATATGCTAAAGGGGGAATTAAAAATGCTACTAAAAACAATCTACTGTAAGGTGGAAGAAGAGAAAAAGGAATTGTTTTCAAATGCGCAAGGAAAATGGCGTGATATACGGCACCTAGACGGTTTTCATGGACAATTTGGTGGATGGTATGAAGATGAGGCATGTGTATTTACTTTATGGGAAGATAGAAGTACATATCAATCATTTATGAATGATGCTCACGATACAATTTATTTAAATAGTAATCAAGAGGATACGTTTCTTGCATGTGAAATTGAATTATTTCAAACGTTGTATGATATAACTGATACGCATTTGAAAGACGTTGTTACAGAAGGATCATTCGTAAGAGTTGCTATATGTGATGTAAAGATGGAAAAGGAAAATCATTTTTTACATAAGCAAGAAACAATTTGGAATAAAGGAATGGAAAAAGCAAAAGGAATGTTAGGTGGAGTAGTTGGGAAGTCTTTAAAAAATGAAAATCGTTACATAGTGTTAACGTATTGGAAAGATGAAAAGACACATCAACATTATGTGGAAGAGATTTTTACAGATTTATATAAATTAGCTAATATTCATGAAGAGATAGAAGAGATAAAAGGAAAACAAGCTGTATGTAAGGAAGAATGGCTTGTATATTAAACGCTGAAAAAGTGCATAAATGAATGTATAATAAAGATATTTTCTTATAAACAAGTAATTAATAGAAGACGTTATATACCCTTTCATGTTAATATATTTAAGTTATAATAGGAGGCTTACCCTTTTGTATTGTACGGTAGAAGCAGTGTGAGCTTGAAATTTTTTTTAGAAAAGGATGTGCCTAATTTGCGTATCAATAAATTTATTAGTGAAGCTGGAAAAGCGTCTCGACGTGGAGCGGATAAACTAATTAATGAGAGAAGAGTAATTATTAACGGTAAGGTTGCAAAAATTGGTGACCAAGTGAACCCAGGGGATGATGTACGAGTAAATGGAGAGCAGCTTCGAATTGCTCGAGATCACGTATATATCGCTTTAAATAAACCAGTAGGTATTACATGTACGAGTGAAAAATCAGTAAAAGGTAATATTATTGATTTAGTGAATCATCCTTTACGAATTAGCCACATTGGACGTCTTGATAAAGACTCTGACGGTTTAATTTTGTTAACGAATGATGGCGATATTGTTAATGAGATTTTACGTGCTGAAAACAAACATGAGAAAGAATATATCGTTTCAGTAGATAAGCCAATTACACCTGATTTCTTAGAGAAAATGGCAGCGGGTGTTAAAATTTTAGGGACAAAAACGCTTCCTTGTGAGATTACACAGTTATCAAAATATGAGTTCCAAATTATTTTAACACAAGGGCTAAATCGCCAAATTCGCCGTATGTGTGAAGCTTTAGGTTATCAAGTATACACGTTAAAACGTACGAGAATTATGAATATCGAATTGAATAATTTACCAGTTGGGCAGTGGAGAGATTTAACGAAGAAAGAGAAAAGACGTCTATTTGCAGACTTAAATTACGAACCACAAGATTGGTAAAATTGTGAAGTGAAACCAAAAAAATTTGGTTTCGCTTTTTTAAATTAAATAAATAATTTTTTTAAACACTTGCAAAAATAAAATGAATAAGATATATTAAATAACAATAAATGGATGTTTTACAAAAAGCAAAGAAAAGGACACGAGTTATTTTACCCGGTTATACAGAGAAGGAAGGAAAGCTGAGAACTTCCTAACGCAGAAAAATAACTTACCACCTTAGAGCTGCACTAGGGAAATGAAGTATCTAGTGCCGTGTATGCGACGTTATCGCAAAAGAAGCCATTATGTTTTTTTGTGATGGGAATCTGGGTGGAACCACGGATATAAGCATATTCGTCCCTATATTTAGGGATGAATATGCTTTTTTGCATTCAATTTCATAATAAGCGAAGAAAAGGACACGAGTTATTTTACCCGGTTATACAGAGAAGGAAGGAAAGCTGAGAACTTCCTAACGCAGAAAAATAACTTACCACCTTAGAGCTGCACTAGGGAAATGAAGTATCTAGTGCCGTGTAAACGACGTTACCGTAAATGAAGCCATTGTATATTTACAATGGGAATCTGGGTGGAACCACGGGTAAAAGCACGCTCGTCCCTATTTTAGGGATGAGTGTGCTTTTTATTATGAAATGGAGAGATGAAAAATGAAAGAACAAATGATTGAAATTAAATTTCCAGATGGTAGCGTTAAAGAATTTGTAAATGGAGTTACTTTAGAAGAAATTGCTGGATCCATTAGCAGTAGTTTGAAAAAGAAAGCAGTCGCGGGGAAAGTAAATGATGGATTATATGATTTACGCCGAAATATTGAAGAAAATGCGGAAGTGGAAATCATTACTATAGATTCAAATGAAGGGGTAGAAATTGCAAGACACTCCGCGGCACATATTTTAGCGCAAGCTGTAAAAAGATTGTATGGTGATATAAATCTTGGAGTAGGACCTGTTATTGAAAATGGATTTTATTATGATATGGATCTTCCAAGTAGTGTAAACATAGAAGATTTACGAAAAATCGAAAAAGAAATGAAAAAGATCATAAATGAAAATATAAAGATAGAACGAGTTGAGGTTTCTCGAGAAGAAGCAGCTAAACTGTTTCAAGAAATGAACGACCGCTTGAAATTAGAACTTTTAGAAGCAATTCCTAGTGGGGAAAGTGTAACACTATATAAACAAGGTGAATTTGTAGATTTATGTAGAGGACCACATTTACCATCTACAGGTTATTTGAAAGCATTTCAATTAACTCACGTTTCCGGTGCATATTGGCGAGGTGATAGTAATAACCAAGTGCTTCAGCGCATATATGGTGTTGCATTCTCTTCTCAAAAAGAATTAGAAGAGTATTTACATTTCGTTGAAGAAGCAGCAAAAAGAAATCATCGTAAGTTAGGCAGTGAGCTTGAGTTATTTATGTTTTCTGAAGAGGCTCCGGGAATGCCGTTTTATTTACCGAAAGGACAAATGATTCGTAACGAATTGGAAGCATTTTTAAGAGAAATTCAAAAAGAGTATAAGTATCAAGAAGTACGCACTCCGTTCATGATGAACCAAGAAGTATGGGAGAGATCAGGGCACTGGGGACATTATAAAGATAATATGTATTTCTCTGAAGTAGATAATAAAAGTTTTGCATTAAAACCGATGAACTGCCCAGGGCACATGCTTATGTTTAAAAATAAATTGCATTCTTATCGTGAATTACCGATTCGTATGTGTGAATTTGGTCAAGTACATCGTCATGAATTTAGTGGTGCGTTAAACGGATTATTAAGAGTACGTACTTTCTGCCAAGATGATGCACATTTATTTGTAACTCCAAAACAAATTGAAGATGAAATTAAATCAGTAATGGCGCAAATTGATTACGTATATAAAACTTTTGGATTCGAATATGAAGTAGAGCTTTCTACTCGTCCAGAAGATTCAATGGGTGATGATAAATTATGGGAGCAAGCAGAAGCGGCATTAGAAAATGTATTACAATCGCTAAATTATAAATATAGACTAAATGAAGGTGACGGTGCATTTTACGGGCCGAAAATTGATTTTCATATTAAAGATGCTTTAAATAGAAGCCACCAGTGCGGAACAATCCAGCTTGATTTCCAAATGCCAGAGAAATTTGATTTAAATTATATAGATGAAAATAATGAAAAGAAAAGACCAGTTGTTATTCACAGGGCAGTTTTAGGGTCATTAGATCGCTTCTTAGCAATATTAATTGAGCACTTTGGAGGTGCATTCCCGGCATGGGTGGCACCAGTTCAGGTGAAAGTCATTCCAGTTTCGAATGCAGTTCATGTACAATACGCAGATGAGGTTGCGGATAAATTAGCACAAGCTGGTGTTCGTGTCGAACGAGATGTGCGAGATGAAAAATTAGGATATAAAATAAGAGAAGCACAAATGCAAAAAGTTCCTTATATTCTTGTTATTGGGGATAAGGAAATGGAAAACGGAGCTGTAAATGTACGTAAATATGGGGAAGAGAAGTCAGAAGTTATTGCGCTAGACGTATTTGTGGCAACTATTGAAGAGGAAATAAAGAATAGAAAATATTGATTGTAAAGAAAACACACTATTAGCAATTAGTGTGTTTTCTTTTTTATCTTACAAAAATGTAAGGTAAATGTAAGCGAAATCGAGGGAACGAGTTGTAGAAAAATGAGAATATGAAGTAGGAAAAAGTTTCATGTTACAGGTGTAACTCTTCTTGAATGAATAATTAAAAAATTCTTAAGAATTTACATGACAAAATAATAAGAAATATGTGAGAAATTAATTTTATACAAAAGGGATGGAGTGAAAGAGATGTCAACAAATGTAGTTACTGTAGAAAGTGTAGAAAAAACGTATGGGAAAAGAAATGAGAATCAGTCAAAAGCATTAAGGGGTGTATCGTTAAGTATTAAAGAAGGAGAATTTGTCGGGATCATGGGACCTTCTGGTTCTGGAAAAACGACTTTACTTAATGTGATAAGTACACTTGACCAAGCGACAGGTGGTAGTGTGACAATAGCTGGTACAAATATTACTTCTATGAAGGGCAATGCGTTATCTGATTTTCGCTCTCAAAAATTAGGTTTCATTTTTCAAGATTTTAATCTTCTAGAAAACTTATCAATTTATGAAAATATCGCTTTACCACTTTCTTTGCAAGGCGTACCGTCAAGTGAGATTACTGGAAAGGTAAATGACGTTGCGAAGAAATTAGGCATCACCGAAATTTTAACAAAATATCCGACGGCTGTTTCTGGAGGACAAAAGCAAAGAACAGCGGCGGCAAGAGCTTTAGTACATAATCCAGCAATTGTATTAGCAGATGAACCGACAGGTGCGCTTGATAGTAAAAACGCAAAAAGTTTATTAGAAGCGATGCAAGATTTACATGAAAATCATAATGTAAGTATTTTGATGGTTACACACGATGCATTTAGTGCAAGTTATTGTGAGCGTATTTTATTTATTCAAGATGGTCTTCTTTATAAAGAATTAAATCGTCAAGGCACTAGAGAGAATTTCTATCAAGGCATTTTAGGTGTGCTCGCTCATATGGGCTCAGCTGCTGAGTCTAAGTAGGGGGCGAAACTATGTTATTTAAATTATCACGTCATAGTATGAAAAAGATGTTAAAAGATTATATGGTTTTACTTATTGGCCTCGTTATTAGTATTAGTATTTTCTACATGTTCCAAACGATGGCGATGAATAGTGAATTTACGAAAGATAATAGCCTAATTAGTAGTATTAGACTCGTCTTTTGGGTAGGTGCAATACTATTATCTTTCATTACTGTATTTTATATTATATATGCCAACTCTTTCTTACTCACGTTAAGAAGAAAAGAACTCGGTATGTACATGATGCTTGGTGCGAAAAAGAAAAAAGTAGCACAGTTATTATTTATTGAAACATTCGGTATGGGGATTGTCAGTATTATTATCGGTATTTTAGTAGGGATGTTACTTGCAAGTGTAGCAGGAAACTTTTTAATGAATGGAATGGAAATTTCAGCAAAAGGTAGTTATGCATCTGTATACACACCAGCAATTTTAGTCACAGCTATTTTCTTCTTAATACTATTTTTCATTACTGGCTTAATGAACAGTGTCCGATTATTACGTAAAACTGAATTAGAGTTAATTCGTGAAGATGAAACACTAGATGAAGTGAAGAAAAGTAAAACTCGCATTATAATAATGACAGTACTTGGTGTATTACTAGTAAGTACAGGGTACTATTTTATGATCAATGTAAAAATTTATGCTGAATTAGGTTTTATTATAGCAACCATCGTTACAACACTTGGAACATATTTTATCTTTAGTTCATTACTCCCGTTTTTTGTGATGAAAATTAAGGGGAATAAAAACGAAATAGAAACTAGGTCTAAATAGTTTTACATATGCACAGCTGCGCTTTCGAGTAAATAGTTTATCGAGAGTATTAGGTACTGTAGCAATGTTAATTGCATTAGGCGCAGGTGCGATGACGGCAGGTATGGCGTTCCAAAAAAATGTAGGTATTATGACAGACTTTTCTCGTGTATATGATGTTGTAATTCATGATCCGAATGATCAAGACAAAGCTGCCTTAAAAGAAATGGAAATTGTTGAAGAAAGCAAGTACAAATATAAAGTAGATGGAGAAGCGGTTTATTATTTACGTAACGACTTAACTGCGAAACCGCCACTTGTTTCAGACCATTTTGATACAAAAACTTTAAAAGAGCCTGTTCGCAAACGTGTGACTGAACCTTTAACTGAACCTGTATATTCAGCTTTAGAGGCTCCTGAATTAGCAAAATTCCCTCATATGCCAAAGGATTGGGAAGACGCAGTTGTAAGAGAGATACAAATTACGCATAATCAATTTAGCGGAAAACCAGTAAGAATTGCAGACGAAGAGCATTATAAAGGGATTCAAGGAACAGAACATACTGTAACATTAGCAAAAGTAGATGATATGAAAAAATATAAACCGTTATTGATCGAAATAGACAAGAGACAAAAAGCACAAATTGAAAAAGCAACAGGTGAAAAGGTAGACTTATTTACGAAAATGACAATTTATCAGTTTATGAACAGCTTCATGAGCGGAACAATGTTTATGGGATTTTTCCTCGGAATTGCCTTTTTAGCAATGATGGCAAGTTCCCTTATGTTCAAAATATTAACAGGTGCTTCTCGCGACGTACGCCGTTATGAAATGTTACGAAAAATTGGTGTGAGACGTAGTATGTTAACGAAAAGTATATATAAAGAAATTTCGTATTTATTTATCTTCCCAGCGATCATTGGCATTTCTCACGTTTTAGTTGGGCTTAACTTATTCAGCTTTATATTAGTTGACCCGTTTGTGAAAGTGTGGGTGCCAATAGGAATCTTCTTAGTCATTTATTTCATGTATTACTGGATAACTGTTCAACTTTATAAAGGTATGGTAATGCCGAAAGAAGAGGTAGCTAAATAGTTTATGAAAAGAGTCCTTGTGTTGAAAGCAAGGGCTCTTTTCCATGTGTTTTTATAAAAATGTGTATGCGAGATGTTTTCAAATCTTTCTGTAATGAATATAACTTGTTAGACGTAATTCGTTATAACGTTGGATTATCACATTCTCAAACTGTCTTATTAGAAAAGGATTAAAAAAATCCATTGCCTACTAAGGTGATTGAAATGAAGCTACCGTTTTATTGCCTTATGGGGAAATATGACTATAACACTTCATTCCATGCAGCAAAAACATATTTTGATAAGATAGAAGCAGATCAAAAACAATTTATTACTTTTGAGAAATCAGCTCATTATCCACAATTTGAAGAGAAAGAAAAATTCTATAAGTGGATGTGCGATACATTCATAAAATAAAGTATATCCGAACTTTAGAGAATTGAAATAGTTAGCGAGATGTATAAAGATTTTTAGATGCATAGTATTAACTGAAGCGAAATTAAATAAAAAGACTCTTGATAAAAAATAAGAGTCTTAAGTACAACCAACTATGAATGACTTTTCTTTTTATAAAGAGATACAAAAATAAAAAAAGATAGCTGAAGACAAATTGTTTTCAGCTATCTTTTTTCGTTTAAAGTGGAGGTAAATCAATCTTACCTTCTTCAAATAATTCTTTTATCATATGCTTCGTATAACCAGCGGCTTGACCAAATGTGATTTTTGCTGGCATTGGTGCTTCGTTAGCATCTACAACTACATCAATAATACACGGTTTATTTTGTTTTACTGCATTTTCGAAAGCGGGAAGTAGCTCATCTAAATTCTCAACACGGTATCCAATACCTCCACACGCCTCTGCATATTTTGCGAAATCTGGGTTCGTTAAGTCTGTTTCGAATTCGATATTACCCATAACTTCTTGTTCAAATTTAATCATCGCAATTTTATTATTGTTTAATACGACGACAACGATTGGTAATTTATATTTTACAGCTGTTACGAAGTCATTCATCGTCATTCCAAATCCACCATCACCACAAACTGCAAATACTTGTTTATCCGGGAAAGCAATTTTTCCAGCAAGTGCACCAGGTAAACCGCAGCCAAGTGTTGCGAGCCAGCTAGAAATGACAAATTGCTGGTTTGTCATACGGAAGTGTCTTGCGGTCCATACTGTTACATTTCCGACATCGACTGATAGAATTGCGTCATCATGTGCTACTTGCTGCAGAGCATGCATAACGCGTTGTGGTTTAATTGGAATGGAAGAGTCTTCTTCTTGATCGTGTAATTTTTCTTCCCACTTTTTCATCATTTCTTGGTGATGTTCTAAGAAGGAATGGTCTGTGTGTTCTTCAACATTTTCAATTAACCATCGTAATGTTTTATCAGCATCACCAGCTAAACCAATATCTGTCGCATAACGTTTCCCGATTTGGGCAGGATCTGTATCGATATGAATTGTTTTTGCTTTTTCAGGTAAGAAGCCGGTGAACGGATAAGAAGTACCGACCATAATTAAAGTATCTGCATGCTTCATTGCTTCATAAGAAGGTTTCGTTCCAATTAATCCTAATCCACCAATACAAAGAGGGTGTTCATCAGGAATAATTCCTTTAGCTGGTAATGTAAGTACGATTGGAGCACCAATATGTTCTGCCAATGCAAGTAAAGATTCTCTCGCATGTTTTGTTCCTTTTCCAGCTAAAATCACAGGCTTTTTCGCTTCATTTATTGCGAGTTTCGCTGCATCTAAATCTTCTTTTTGTGGAAACAACTCAGGCAAAGTAAAAGAAGTATTTGTAACACGGGCACCATTTTTCACTTCGAATTTTGGGACATCATCTGGAATAGTAAGAACGGATACACCTTTTTTCGTATAAGCCATTCGAATTGCTTGATTCACTACGGCAGGTAGTTGCTCTGCTGACATAATACGCTGGTTATAAACCGCAACATCATCAAACATTCTTTCTAAATTTACTTCTTGGAAAAAGTCCGTTCCAAGTAAATCGGTTTCTACTTGACCTGAAATTGCTAGAACAGGGGCTTTATCGAGTTTCGCATCATATAAACCATTTAATAAATGAATAGCACCAGGCCCTGCAATTGCCATACAAACGCCAAGTTTTCCTGTTAATTTTGCATAGGCAGCCGCTGCTAATGCACCAGCTTCTTCATGGCGAACTTGAATGAATTTAATTTGATCTTGTTTTTTTCTTAAAGCTTCAATGATAGAATTGATGGAATCTCCAGGCATACCGTATATGTGTTCTACTCCCCAGTCAATTAATAAATCAACTAATGCTTCACCTGCTGTTTTCCCAAACATAATTGTTCCTCCTTATAATAGGTAGATAACATTATGTTTTGGATAAAAAGGGAAAATATACAAATAAGAAAATTTATCTGGTTATTTGTAATCCAAGAATCAGTGTGGGAGGAACAAAAGTTTCACTTTAGCAACTTTAATGATGACCAGCGAATAAAGTGAACACTGTTATTAGTAAAAAACCACTAGTTGCCCACATTAGAAATGTAAGGAAAGAGAGCTGTTTCTTAGCTTTCCAAAGCATTTCATGAATTGTGACATATCCAAGTGAACCAATAGCACTTCCCATAATGAGGCCTTGCAGGTGAAGAGCTTTTCCTTCCATCAAAATGCCAAAAACTGTGCCAGTACCGAGAATAAGAGAAAGTAATAAAGTCGTTAATAAAAAGGAAATATATTTATGTTTTGTAAAAAGAAATGGAATAATTAAAGCTAATCCTTCTGGAATATGGTGAACGACGATTGCTATTAAAAAGGGAATGGCAGAGTCATTATGATTTATAAAAGCTGTACCTAACGCAAATCCACTCGGTATATTATGAATAAATATAGCGAAAGAGAGAAAAAGAAAGGTTTGCCATGCTTGCTGATCTTTTTTATGTATCATTGGATGGTGACAATAGTTATCTAATAAGCCCATAACTAAAATACCGATAGCTATACCAAGTATAGGTCCAATCATTTCATAGCTTGAAAATGTTTCAGGAATAATTTCAAGTGACAATAACCCAAACAAAATACCGCCACATAATGCGTATAAACGATGCATCTTTTCTTCAATGAGTTGGCGTGTTGCTACTCCAACAGCACCGCCTAATAGTAATCCACCGAACGAAAAAAATGTTACAATCATTGGGATCCATAAACGTTCCATAGTATCACACTCCGATTCTATTCCCTTATTTTTAGCTTACGAAAAGAAAAGTTAGATTAGTCCAAGTAATTGTGTTTGAGTATAGAGAAAAAAGTAGTGATTCGTTATAATCTATATATTAAACTTAAGTGAGGAAATGAAAAGGGGAATTGGTTATGCAACAAATTAAAAAAATAGGAAACTCATTTTGGTATATGACACCTGTTTCTGAAACAGATAGACCTATATTAGGAATGGTTGTTGGAAAAGAAAAAACGTTAATGATCGATGCAGGGAATTCAGAAGAACATGCACAATTATTTTTAGAAATGTTAAAAGAACAAAATGTATCGAATCCAGATTTCGTAGCACTAACCCATTGGCATTGGGATCATATTTTTGGATTGCCTGTACTACAAGATGCATTGTCTATTGCACATTCTGAAACGAAAAAAGAGATGCGTACACTTGTTTCTTATGAATGGACAGATGAAGCTTTGGATGCACGCGTAAAAGAGGGTACTGAAATTGAATTTTGTGCGGATTGCATCAAGAAAGAGTTTGAAGAAAAAGCGAGAAATATTAACATTATTCCTCCGGCCTTAACGTTCCAGGATCAAATGGAATTAGATCTTGGTGAGGTGACATGCGTGTTAAAACATGTGGGCGGAGATCATGCACATGATTCAGTTGTTATTTACGTGAAAGAAGAAAAGATATTATTTTTAGGAGACTGTATATATGCAGATATTTTTTCTTCGAAGTGGAACTATACGACGAAAAGAACGTTTAAATTGATAGATGAATTAGAGAAATTTGATGCTAAGACATATATTCTCTCTCATGGGGAAGCGATAAATCGAGAGGAGTTTTTACAAGAGATTCGTATGTTAAAAACAGTAGGAACTTATACAGAAGCTCATAAAGGTGATGAAGAGAAGATAAAGGCAGCGTATAAACAAGAACTAGATAGAGAATTAAATGAAGATGAGTTAGAAACAATAACGTATTTTGTCAATGGTTATGAAATGAATAATCAATAAGACACTACATTAATCCAATATAATTAAATTGCACAAAAAGAGTATTGAAATTTAATTCAATACTCTTTTCAATAGTTAAATATGTAGTTTCAACTAAATTCTAAATATAGGGGTTCATCGTCTGAAGTGATTTTATTCTATTTATTTTTCGTATAGATAGTGGTTCAAGTAGAAGCTTTCTTTGCTAATTCAGTAATATATTCAAAGAATACATCACGTTTTACATCATAAACGATATTTACAGGTCGTCCATCAGTAGTTTCCTCTGTACGTCCTTGGCTTGGTCCATATGTATGAACGATACTATTAATCGTTTCAGTTTCTGCAAGGCTAGTGTTTCCGACAAAGGCGGTAGTTAGTACATCCCATAAATAGTAAGTAGAGTTCGTTGAGAAGTGAACGAGAGGGGGGACCATTGCATAGCATTGACCAAGGAAATCCATACCAATATACTTTCGTTCTTTTGCCCACTGTTCACGTATGTTTATAGTTAACGGAACTTGGTTTGTACTTTCTAGTGTCACTAAGTCGATTTTAATTTTTGCATCCCATACACGAGCCACCGCTTCAGGGTCCCAAAACGAATTCCACTCAGCTGTTCCATCATGCTCTGGTTCATGTACATTGCCAGCTTTAAGAAATGTACCACCCATCCAAACGAGGCGTTCAATTTTATCTTCGATTATGGGAGCTTCATATAATGCACGAGCAAGGTCAGTTAGGGGCCCAGTAAATAATAAAGTTGTTTTTCCTTCCGTTTGTAGAAGCGTTTCTATTAAATGATGATGCGCGGGTTTTGCCACCACGGGTGTTACAACTTTTCCAGACTCATTTAAAATTGGTAGAGCATCTACATAAAATGCATGCATCCGCCAGTCTTTCGGAAACGGGTTTTGCCCGCGAGAGTTTGAAGCGGCTACGGCAATATTACCTTTGCCGAAGCGATCGATAATTTTACGACTGGCAGACATTGCGGGTTCTAAATAGCAGTCTGCTGGGATAACAGATACACCGGTAAGCTCAACGTTTTCCATTTGAAGTAATAAAAATAATGAAATTAAATCATCTACACCGCCATCATGATTGAAGTACACTTTTTTCTTCATTGTAATCTCCATCCTATATGATTTAGTTAGAAATTAAATATGAATTGAGGAAAAGTCATCAATAATTTCCACCACTTCAATTTCTCCATTAATCAGTAACTCAGGAAGATCATTTCTAATATTTCCTTTCCAATACTCTCTAGCTTGTTCGATTTTTTGAGAAAAAGGAATTCCATCTTCTTTCGGTAGAAGATTCCCGTCACCTTCAAAAGAACTTCCGATCACTCGTAGTTTAACAATCTGTAAAACTTCTCGATTGTAAGAATCAAATAGCGCTCTCCATTTCAAAGCATCCTCATAGCTTTTAGCAGCATATAAGCAAGATAACCTGGAAGGGTATTCAGGGAATTCTTGTAGTCTAACCATTTCTACAATTGTTTCTCTAACTGCTCTAATTGTTTGATCCATATAACTCATAACTACTTTAGTATTTTCATTGTTTATATGTAATTCGTTATTTTTATAGTGTTTATTTAAAATTTGTATGCCATCTTCACCACTAGCATTTAATTGTTCTCTTTCAAAAAAGAAGTGATATAGAGTATTGTGTTGATTTTTGTTAAAAGGAATGATTTGTCCGATATGCATTTTTTTCCTTGTTACGATGTGATATGCGTAAAATTCTGCTTCATTCATGGTTATCCTCCTAGTAATAGTGTAATGCAATGTTAAATTTAGTAATTCAACATTGCGATATATATATCCTCTATAAGTAAAAGTGAGAATTTGAGTAGAAAGGAAAAAATGAAAACGTTTTAAATTTGTTCACAAAATGTTCACTTACGAAGGGGTTTCCAATGTCGATATAATGACAAAGACTCAAAGAGAAAGGATGATGAAATTTGCCAACAACAAGAAAGGAAAACCTCCAATTTGGCATGATGATGTGCCTTGGGATGGTTATCGTAATGACGTTTTACAATTTACTAATGAATGAAACAGGAGGACCAATTTATATTAAAGAGATTGCATTAGAACTATTAATTGGCTTTATTATTGCACTATTAATTGAAATATGTATCGTTGGACCTTGTGCGAAAAAAATTGTATTCATATTGCCATTTGATAAATCTAAAAAAATAAATATTATCGTTGCAATGGCGACAACTATGGTAATTGGAATGGTGTTCTTTATGTCATTTTTCGGTATGGCTATGATGTATTTACATGGTGGACTACAAGGAGATTCATTTGTTTCCATTTATTTTACGATTTTTATTAAAAATTTCATAATGGCATATCCATTACAATTAATTATTATGGGACCGCTTGTACGTTTCTTATTTGCAAAGTTTGTTATGAAAAAGAAATCTTTTAATGTAGCGTAATTTTAATTTATAAAACATTATATATAAATAATAAAAACACATCTCGCATTTTTGAGGTGTGTTTTTTTGTTCATTCCAAGTTATTTTCATAGTGATGTGACATTTGTCCTTTTGCCATTATAGGATGATGGTTTTTAATTAAGTCAGAAATAAAGGAGGAGGAGATGATTTTTTGAAAGGTATTATATTTGCTATTTTTGCGGGGATATTTATAACACTTCAAGGAACCTTTAATGCGAAACTTAGTTCACATATCGGTATATGGTCGACGAGTATTATAACCCATTTAATTGGATTCATTATTGCAACAACTGTATTTTTGTTAAAGAAAGAAGAGAAAATAACGGATTTAAAGAGTGTGAAAAAAATATATTTAGTAGCTGGTGCACTTGGTGGGTTAATCATTTGTGCAGAAACAGTAGCGATACATGCAATGGGAGTTACAGTAACAGCGGGAACACTTATGGTTGCTCAATTATTAACAGCAACTTTTATTGAGATGAAAGGATTATTTCAAATGAAAAAGATACAGATGGAGAGATATCATATTGTGGGAACAATAATAATGATTATAGGTATTGTTGTATTTAATATGTAAATGAAAGGAGAAATGAATATGGAGGATAGATCAGGTTTAATTACGCATTATTTGAAAACCAATAAAACGCTCGAGGTTTTTTCAGAAATAGATACAGCTTATTTTCAATTAAATCACTTTGAAAAAGGCGAGCTCATTTGCAATATAGATGACGAAATGGATCGTTTATATTTTGTTGTTAAAGGTAAAGTAAAAGTTTATACGATTACACCTGAAGGGAAGAAACTAATTCTTCGCTTTATCAATCCATTGGCCATTGTTGGTGATATTGAACTAATTCAAAATAGCAAAGCACATAATGTCGTTGAGGCTTGTTCAGATGTTGTAGCAATCTCTATTTCTAATACGGTTATTAGAAACAAGTTATTACATGATCCTATATTTATAAAGTTCTTGCTTGAAAACATTGCGAACACATTAAAAATATCGACTCGTTTTACTGCTCTTAATTTACTTTATCCTGTAGAAGTACGTGTAGCTAGTTATTTGCTTTCAATTTCAACAGATAGTAACGGGAATATGTATAAAGAGGATTTGGATGCAACTTCGGTAACGAGTATTGCGGATTTTATAGGGGTAAGTTATAGGCACATAATACGGGTATTACAAAGATTTTATAATGAAAAA
This sequence comes from Bacillus sp. 7_6_55CFAA_CT2, assembly GCF_000238655.1. NCBI lineage: Bacteria > Bacillati > Bacillota > Bacilli > Caryophanales > Bacillaceae > Bacillus > Bacillus sp. 7_6_55CFAA_CT2. The sequence goes on from NZ_JH414709.1 coordinate 516,938, forward strand.
TTAATTGAAAAGAGTAATGGAGTTATTGTAATTAAAGATTTTTCTAGAATGAAGGAAGTCGCTAAAGATAATATATATGAGCAATGAAAGGGAGGGGTAGATTTTGATTGGATTTAGTTTAGCTATATTAGCAGGAATATTAATTAGCTTACAATCTGTTTTTAATGCAAAAGTAAATGAAAATGTAGGACAGTGGTTAACGACTACATGTGTCCTTGGAATAGGTCTCATTAGTTCTATTCTATTTTATATCATTACAGAAAACAGTATTAACATTAAAGTGTATACTACAAATTATTTGTTTTATGTAAGTGGACTGTTTGGCATCGGGTTAATTATTTGCATAATGGGTGCAATAAAGAGCTTAGGTCCAGCATATACAGTGCTAATTAGTCTTATTACTCAATTGGTTGTTGCGTTATGCATTGATACATTTGGATTATTTGGAATGGAGAGTATTCCATTACAAGTAAATAAATTAGTTGGTATAGGTTTATTAATTGTGGGAGTAGGAATTTTTAAAAATCTATTTTTGAATAAGAAAGCTATTCATATAAATGAGGATAGTGTCTAAAGAATATAAAGGGAAAAAGTGTAAATGGTCAGAACTTATACATTTAGATAGTAACAAGTGAGCGATGAGGAGAGAGGATAAATGAATCAGTTAATGTTGCAAGATGGTATACACTATTTGAAAATCAATGGGATTATGCATTGGTGTAAAGTTGCAGGGACAGCTCATAATACAGTCCCTCTTATTATAGTACATGGTGGTCCAGGTGGTAATCATTATGTATTCGAAAGAACGCTTGGTTTGAAGTTAGAAGGAAATATGACTGTAGTTTATTACGAACAAAGAGGTTGCGGACGAAGTGAGGCACCACAAGATGACGGTGAGTACTCAATCAATACTCTAGTCGAAGATTTAGAGAAATTAAGAAAGCAATTACATGTAGAGAAGATAAATTTGTTAGGATATTCTTTTGGTGGACAACTTTGTTTAGAGTATGCTTTGAAATATCCAAAAAATGTTGAACAAATGGTATTACAAGCACCATCGTTAGATGATTTTAATGATATGTATACTGTGCAGATAGAAGGTTTTCTACAAGTAACGAAAGGGGAAATGAAAGAACAAATATTGATAATAAGTAAGTCAGAAATTCCTTTAAAAGAAAGGTATAATCAAGTTTGGAGTATAGTTGATACAAAAGCTGTAGATCGACTATTGTTTAAAAATGAAGAATTTGCAAAGCTAAATCGGAGTCTTTGGGAGGAAAGTCAGTTAAGTAATACAGGGAAGATGAGCAAAGTTATTTTTGGAACAAAAGCATCTTTACCGCTTATTGAGCGTATTAAAGGTTTAGAAATTGATACGTGTGTCATAGTTGGAGCGCATGACTATAACACGGGTGTAGGAATGAGTTATAGAATAACGAGACAATTGAAAAATGGTAAACTTGTTATATTTGAAAATAGTGGACATTTCCCAGATATCGAGGAGATGGATAAAGTATGTGAAACGATTATTGAGTTTTTGGAATAAAAGGGGGATATTAAGGTCGAACCGAATTAATAGAGTTGAATTGGCTATTGGGATATTAAATCATGTAATATGCTAATTGTTTACTTGTAATTGAGGAAGAATCAATTAGTGTATTTGGAAAATAAGTAAAAAAGATCTCGTAAGGTGGAGGTCTTTTTTACTTATTATTTAATATTTTGAACTTATATGAACTGAAGTAGAAGAGTATGATAAGCACTTTCAGGCAACGAGAATATAACCGAAAATAAAATATTACTAAACATATATAACTAATGAATACAATGTCTTTTTCAGTTATTAAGTTGTAAATCATTTTATGATAAAATCTTTTACATAATTTAATAAAGGGGTAGTATTCAATGGGTTATTTCTCAAATGGTTTATTAGTTTTGTTTGTGCTAATCGTATGCAGTTGTATATTTTTTGGTTGATAATATAATGAGAGTCTTATATAAAAGAAGTTATCTTAAGTGAGATAACTTCTTTTTATTTTATATTGAGAAGGAATTCTATCTTTCTTATTGAAGTTTGTTCTAGTTATTTTTACATCGATCACATTTGTATAATGGGAATTTTATGAAATATAAACAAGCCAGAGAATAGGGAGTATTTACATGGAAAATAGTATACGCTACACAAGTGAACATCCTACAGATTTTAATGGATTATTATCCTTATACGAATCTTTAGAATGGAATTCTCTTAAATTAACTGTTAACGAGTTAGAACGAATGTGTAAGCAAAGTTGGTATGCAATTTATGTTTTTGATGATAAGAGGTTAGTAGGGATGGGGCGTGTCATATCAGATGGAGTCATAACAGGCATTATTTGTGGAGTTGGTGTATTGCCAAAATATCAGTCTAGTGGCATCGGAAAAGAAATAGTGGAACGATTAATCCAGCACTGTGAACAAAACAAGGTTATTCCACAACTTATGTGTGTAGAAAAATTGCAATCTTACTATGAATCTATAGGGTTTGAAGCATTCTCTATTGGGATGACAAAACATATTATAAGATAGAGGTGCTTTATCCTGCTATTTGTCGGGTAGTAAAACCCCACGGATTAAAGTTTCACTTTATATTTTCAGTTTACTTGTACATATTTTCAAACTTCAACATAAAGGAGAATGGCTGTATGGAGATTGCTAAAGGAGTAGAAATGTTACAACTTGAATTTCAAGAATTTGTTATTCATCCAATTCTTTTATGGGATGATGAAATGGCAGTATTAATAGATACGGGTTTCCCAGGACAAATTGAAGATATACAAGTAGAGATGGAAAAGGTTGGGGTATCATTTGATAAGTTAAAAGTCGTGATTTTGACGCATCAGGATATTGATCATATAGGTAGTCTGCCAGAATTGTTGCAGCGCTGTCGAAGTAATATTAAAGTTTATGCGCACGAACTAGATAAGCCATATATCGAGGGGGATTTACCTTTATTGAAGGACGGAAATGTAGAGAACCGCCCAAAAGGAAAAGTGAGTGATACTGTGATTGACGGGCAAGAACTTCCGTATTGCGGTGGAATACTAATTCTTCATACTCCAGGGCATACTCCGGGTCATATTAGTTTATATTTGAAACAAAGCAAAATTCTTATTGCAGGAGACTCTATGTATAGTGTGAATGGGATGTTAGGAGGAATTCACGCCCCAACAACTATAAATATTAAGGAAGCAAAGCAGGCTTTGAAGAAGTATTTAAATTTACATATTGAATCTGTAGTTTGTTACCATGGGGGATTAAGTAAGGAGAATATAAATGTTCAACTTCAAAATTTGTAAAGTTAAAATGGAGTTTTTTGTTAAGTGGCGTTGAAGTATAATCTGATTATTAGTATATAAATAAATTATAAAAGAGCATGTTTGAAAAAATTAAACATGCTCTTTTATTAAAGTAAATCAGTTTAATATGAATGACCTAACCCATTCCAATAAAAAGAAACGATTTCTTGTGCTAATTCATCTATATTTGCCAGAATAGGATTGTGATTTTCATCTTTAAAATTCCCAATTGATAATAAAGATACGAAAGCATGAGCCACAAATTTAGCGTTTCCTTTCGGAATTTCTCCCATGTGCATCGCAGTATCGAGTGCTTTTTCTAGCACTTCATACATATTATTTTCAGCATTTTTTAATTCCTTCAATTGTTCTTCAGATAACGACATTTTAGCATCTTTCATAAAATTTTTCATATCAATATCCATCGTTGCGTGTAAGTAAACTTTGGCGAAGTCTAATAATCTTTCTTCTAAAGTTTTGTTTGTAGAGAGTATTTGAGACATATTCTCTCGTATACGTATCATCATTTGGGTCATAGTAGCGGTAAATAAATCGGCTTTTGTTGAATAGTAATAGTAGACGGTTGCTTTCGTAACACCACAAACTTTTGCGACTTCACCCATAGAAACGACTTGATAATTTTGTGTAAGAAATAAGCGAGTTGCCACTTCTAAAATGGTTTCTTTTGTAGATTTTGTATTTTTATTTTGCCGTGGCCTTCCGAGAGGACGTTGTTTTTGTTCCAAATCCATTCGCTCCTGACATTTATTCTTGAGATAATTATAACATAATTTTCAATCATTCTTGATTAATTAACCTACCAGTATATATAATTAATAATGAAGGAAAAAAGGAAGGTGGGTTTTTATGAAAAAGCACCCGTTACATATGTTAGGGAGGCTTGTAGCAGGAAAAAATACGCAATGGATCACTTTATCGGTATGGGTTCTTATTACATTATTACTTTCATTTACGTTACCACAAGTAAACAGTACGAAAGAACCGAATCCAAAAAATTTACCTGAAACAGCTATGTCACAGCAAGCGGAAGCGCTTATGAAAAAAGAGTTTCCGAATAATGCAGGGAATCCGTTGTTAGTAGTATGGTATAGAGATGGTGGATTACAGTCACAGGATTATAAACTCATACAAGACGTTTATAAAGAGTTAAAAGCTAGTCCTTTAAAAGAACAATCAACGTTACCGCCATTTGATACAATTCCAGAGCAAGTATTATCAAAAAGTGCATCAAAAGATGGTACATCATTTGTTACACCGGTATTCTTTAATAAATCTGCTGGTACGGATATATTAAAAGGAAATCTTGAAGAGTTTAGAAAAATAGTGAATAGTAAGGTGGATGAAGATCCATTTAAACAAAAAATAAGTGAATCTGGTTTACATGTTCGATTATCTGGACCTGTAGGTATTCAAACGGATGCAGTTAGTTTATTTAGTCAAGCAGATGTGAAATTGTTAGTGGCTACTGTACTACTAGTGTTAGTTTTGTTAATTTTACTGTATCGTTCACCAATTTTAGCGATTTTACCTATACTTGTTGTTGGCTTTGCATACGGTATTATTAGTCCTACACTCGGTTTTTTAGCTGATCACGGATGGATTAAAGTAGATGCCCAAGCGATATCAATTATGACAGTATTATTGTTTGGTGCTGGAACGGACTATTGTCTATTTTTAATTTCGAGATATAGAGAGTACTTGTTAGAAGAAGAAAGTAAATATAAAGCATTACAACTTGCGATTAAAGCTTCTGGCGGTGCAATAATAATGAGTGCGTTAACTGTTGTACTTGGATTAGGGACATTATTACTTGCTCATTATGGTGCCTTTCATCGATTTGCAGTACCATTTAGTGTTGCTGTATTTATAATGGGAATCGCGGCTTTAACGATTTTACCAGCACTATTATTAATTTTCGGTAGGATTGCATTTTTCCCGTTTATACCGAGAACAACTTCAATGAATGAGGAGTTTGCAAGAAAGAAAAAGAGGGCTGTAAAAGTTGAAAAATCAAAAGGCTCCTTTAGTAAAAAACTTGGAGATGTAGTAGTACGAAGACCGTGGACAATAATTATGCTAACTGTGTTTGTATTAGGTGGATTGGCTTCGTTCGTACCACGTATTCAATACACATATGACTTATTAGAATCGTTTCCAAAGGATATGCCTTCTCGCGAAGGGTTTACGTTAATTAGTGATCATTTCTCGGCTGGTGAACTAGCACCAGTAAAAGTGGTTGTTGATACGAAAGGAAAAGAGCTTCCTATTAAACAAGAACTAGAGAAATTTTCTTTCGTAAATACAGTGAAAGAGCCAAAAGAGGGAAAAGAAAATAAGCAAATACAAATGTATGAAGTTTCTTTAGCGGAAAATCCATACTCAATTGAAGCGTTAGATCAAATTCCTAAATTGAAAAGTAATGTAGAAAAAGTATTAAAAGGTGCTGGGATTAGTAATGCTGAAGAGCAATTGTGGATTGGTGGAGAAACAGCTTCATTATATGATACAAAGCAAATTACTGAACGTGATGAATCAGTAATTATTCCAGTAATGATTAGCATTATCGCTTTACTATTACTTGTCTACTTACGATCGGTTGTTGCGATGGTTTATTTAATTGTAACTGTCGTTTTATCATTCTTCTCAGCGTTAGGAGCAGGATGGATATTGCTTCATTACGGTATGGGAGCGCCGGCCATTCAAGGTGCGATACCGTTGTACGCATTCGTATTTTTAGTTGCTTTAGGTGAAGATTATAATATCTTTATGGTTTCAGAAATATGGAAAAACAGAAAGACACAAAATCACTTGGATGCAGTAAAAAATGGTGTAATACAAACAGGTAGTGTTATTACATCGGCAGGTTTAATTTTAGCAGGAACTTTTGCAGTGTTAGGTACACTTCCAATTCAAGTATTAGTTCAATTTGGTATTGTAACTGCAATTGGCGTATTACTAGATACGTTTATCGTAAGACCGTTACTTGTACCCGCAATTACAGTTGTGTTAGGCCGATTTGCTTTTTGGCCAGGTAAACTTTCAAGAAAGAGTGAAGAAATACAAAAGGTGGATGCATAGTGAAAAAAGTCAAGGGTATTTTCCTTGGCTTTTTTCAATGTAGTTAATTAATTTTTTGAAGTCAAATCATCAGCTGCAGCGTGATCAGCATCTTCAATTGTTGTTTCGGGCATTCCGTATAAGCCGTTCATTGCTTGTTCTTCAATAGTAAGGTTTGCAGTATTATTATTTTGAATAGATGTAGTATTTTCAGTAACATTTTCCTTTTTATTCATATTTTTGTTATTCATGTATGTATCCTCCAAATTTCATTTGATTTATCTATAGTATGTGGATTGATTTCAAGAAATATGTGAATTGATTCTTACATATGTTATATAATTAAATAAATAATTAGGGTGAAATGTAAACTGTTAGGAGTGAACAATTATGGTGAAAGCAAGGGAAATAGCCTTCTAAAATAAAAAGAAAATTTTAGGAGGCTATTAGAATGAAGTTTCATGTAATTGATAGAGAAGATTGGAATAGAGAGCAGTATTTTGAGCATTATTTAAAGTTGAAATGTACATTTAGTATGACTGTTAATGTTGATATCACGATGTTATTAGAGGAAGTATATCAAAAGGGAATAAAATTTTATCCCGTTTTTATATATTTAATTTCTAGAGTAGTAAATAATCATAAAAAATTTCGAACATGTTTTAACGATGAAGGAGTTTTAGGCTATTGGGAGGAAATGATACCGAGTTATACAATCTTTCATAAAGATGATAAGTCTTTTTCAAGTATATGGACGGATTATTCAAGTGATTTCCGCACTTTCTATAAAAATTATGAAGACGATATGAGATGCTATGCTAGTGTTCATGGTCTTTTCACGAAAGAAAATATTCCTCCTAATGTATTTCCGATTTCTAGCATACCTTGGACTAGTTTTACTGGATTTAATCTTAATATTAATAATGATGAAAATTTTCTATTGCCAATTATAACTTGTGGGAAATATTTTAACGAAGGAAATAAGGTTATGCTACCAGTTTCATTGCAAGTACATCATTCGGTTTGTGATGGATATGATGCGAGTCAATTTATAGAAGATTTACAGCAGTTAAGTAATACTTGCAATGAGTGGCTTAAGTAATATCTAATTTTTAATTATATAAAGTGAAACTTTAATCAGTGGGGGGGGTCAGCCCTCACCAATCGGGATTTTACGGGCAATTGATCCCCCACCTAACTTCTTTGCTTTCGCTGAATTTTGAGGTGGGGGTCTTACTGCCCGGCAAATAGCGGAATAAAATTGAAAATGAATAAAAGAAGAGAACATGTTTATATTACATGGTCTCTTCTTTTATTCATTAATACTAAGTAATTGTGGAAAATATAGGGTGATTTGTAGTTTAATAGTAAAGAGAGTGATTAGTATTAATTTTCTTTGTTTTTAAAATTTTAAGTATGTAAATGTTTAACAGGGGGGGATAAAGTGAAATTCGTAAGCATTGAAAAAGATGAAATCTTAATTGGGGATATGGCAAAATTGTATTGTAAAGTATTTGAGAAAATAAATTTCAATGAAATAATCGAGCGAATGAATAGGCATATAGAATATACAGGTTTTAAAGGTATAGTAGCAATAAATGATGAAAATGAAGTAGTTGGTTTTACTTATGGTTATCGCTCAATGGAGGGACAGTACTATAATCAATTAATGAGAGAAGCGTTACATCTAGAGCAAGTAGACGAATGGTTGCAAGATTGTTTTGAATTTGTAGAGTTAGCAGTTCACCCACAATATCAAAATAAAGGTCTTGGAACGAAATTACATAATAAATTACTAGAAGGAGTTTCAAATAGAACGAGTGTTTTAACAACACAAATAAACAATGAAAAAGCACGTTCGTTATATGAAAGATTAGATTGGATAAATGTATTGGAGCCATTTCATCCAAGTAAAAATGATGTTCCATATGTAATAATGGGAAAAGCATTAAAAACAAAAGTGAATTGATAATTATGGCATTCACAAAAATTATTGGTTTGTAATAATGAAGGGGAAAACAACAATGATATCTATAGAAAAAGCTACAATTTTAGATGCTGAGAAATTAACAGAAATAATGAAAAGAACATTTGATGCAGAAGCAAAACAATGGCTATACGGCCAAGATGATGTCATTGATTATAACATTCAACCGCCAGGATATTCTTCAGTTGAAATGATGGAATATTCCATTGAAGAATTGGATTCTTTCAAAGTTGTAATGGATAAAGAAATAATCGGAGGGATAATAGTTACGATTTCTGGTAAGTCGTACGGTCGAATTGATCGTATTTTTGTAAATCCTGTTTATCAAGGAAAAGGCATTGGATCACATGTTATGAAATTAATAGAAAAGGAATATCCAAACATAAAGATTTGGGATCTCGAAACATCTAGTAGACAAATTAATAATCATCACTTTTATAAAAAGATGGGCTACCAAATGATTTTTGAATCGGAAGATGAGTATTGTTACGTGAAAAGAATAAAAACAAGCTCAAATAAAGAGAGTGTAGTTACAAATAAAGATATGAAAAATAGTCAATACGAAAACTGTAATTTAGCAAATACAGAGTATTATCAAGTGAATTTAAAAAACAGTTCATTTGTTGGTAGCAATATAATGAATACGAATATGAGTAATTGTAATGTAAGTCAATCAAAGTTTAGAAATATAAATTTTAGATGGTCATCATATGCAGATTTAAATCTTTCTGGTAGTAAATTTAATTTGGTGACTTTAGGTGGAGTGCAATTTAAAAATACAAGTCTCGGAGATGAGAAGGAGCCTATTTTATTCGATAAATGTGATTTGGAAGGTAGCACCATAAGTAATAGTAATCTGAAAAATATTGAAATAGAAAATTGTGATATAGTCGGCATGAAACTAAATGGTATTCTGATCGAAAATTTGCTTAATTTATATAATAAAGTGAAAAGTTAACCATATAGATATAGTTGTTAATCTTTTTGAAAATTAAGTGTTATATCAAAATAATTATGTAAAAATGACATAAAGAAATACGAGTGAGAAGGTCATTCATACACGTTTCTAGAATACACACAAACAAATATATTGTTATTTATACGGAGGAGAGAAAGATGGGGATCAACGTTAGAGCAGTAGAAATACAAGATGCTAGAGCAATTCATCGTATATGTATACAGGATGACGTTTTACCGTATATGGTTTTCTTACCTAGCATGCGTGTAGAAGCTATGGAAAATAGAATTCGAAATTTAGCACCAAATCAATTTGAATTTGTTGCAGAATATGATGGAGAAGTTGTTGGATTTGTAGGTTTAACACAAAGTCCGGGCCGAAGATCTCATTCAGGCGATTTATTCATTGGGGTAGACAGTGAATATCATAATAAAGGAATTGGGAAAGCACTTCTTATGAAGATGCTTGATCTGGCTGATAATTGGTTAATGTTAGAGAGAGTAGAACTAGGTGTGTTAGAAACGAATCCAAAAGCAAAAGCTTTATATGAAAAATTTGGATTTGTAGAAGAGGGAGTAAAGATAGGGAATTTGAAAGCTCACGGAAAGTTTATTAATGAAATTATGATGAGTCGTTTTAGACCGAATGGTTTAATTGTACATAATGAATAGTTAAAAGCATGACAGTATACTGTCATGCTTTTTCATTAGAATTTGGCTGTAATAAAAATAATACTAAACCAATAAAAATAACAGTAATTCCTAGTCCTTGTTGTAAAGAAATAGTCTCATGTAATATAAAGTACGCTAGCATACAAGTGCCAATTGTTTCACCTAAAATACTCATTGAAATTACAGTAGCACTCATCCATTTTAATAACCAATTAAAAATGGTTTGTCCTAAAATTGTAGCAATGAAAGCTAATCGAATAAAGCACAACCAAGTTTGTGTAGAGTAATGGATGAAAGATTCTTGTTGCATGAAAGCAAATATGCTAAGAAAGCCAGCACTACTTCCATAACTAATTACCGAATAGGGTATAAGTGACAAATCTTTACGAACGTGTTGGCTAATGAAAAAATAAGCAGTAATGATACCGGCAGCGATAAATGCTAAAATATCTCCATATAAAGCTTCTCCACTAATTTTGAAATCTTGCCAGCCAATGATGATACTACCTGAAATAGCGATGAGGCAACCAATAACCGCTCCTTTCGTAAATCTCTCCTTAAATAAAAAATAACCACCAATCATTGAGAACAAAGGTTGTAACGTTACGATAACTGTAGAGCTTGCTACAGAAGTATATTGTAATGATTCAAACCATAGTACATAATGTGCAGCTAAAAATAGCCCAGATGTGAATCCGAATGTCCATTGTTTTTTCGTTAAAGTTTTTAGCTCATTTCGACTATTTTTATTAAATAGTAATAACGGTAACAGGATCAGTGTGGCAAAGAATAATCGGTAAACAGCAATGATTGTCGCAGGAGCATCTGCCAATTTTACAAAAATTGCTGAAGTTGATAAGGCGAATACACCAAAAAATAAGATGAAATATGAAAGAATAGGTGATTTCAAAGTTTGTTCCTCCGATAGAATGTTTATTATAATAAACTTAATGCGATATAATGTACAAAAGTAAGTATATAAGTCCCGGAGATAATAGGAAAGGATTATTTGCCTTTGTTTAGTATGTCAGCACAAAGACAATGAAATATGCATTATGATGGACGAAAGGAAGTTTTACTATGATACATGATAGGCTTGGACAAACAGTATTAAGTTATCGTAAGAAAAATAATATGACAATTCGTGAATTCGCTGATTATGCAGGGATTAGTACATCACTAATTAGCCAAATTGAAAGAGGACATGCTAATCCTTCTTTAAATGTTTTGGAGTTAATTGCAAAAGCATTAAATGTACCGCTGTTTACACTTTTTATTAATGATATCGATACAGATTCGCTCATTTCTAAGAAAAAAGATCGAAAAAAAGTATATCGGGAAAACAATGATCACATTGTATATGATGTATTAACACCTGATTTTATGAAAGCACGTATTGAAATGTTAATGATGGATTTAAATAAACAAGCAAACACAACAGAAAGTCATTATTCCCATGAAGATAAGGAAGAGATTGCTGTTATTATGAAAGGGGAAGTGTACGTAGAATTGGAGGGAAAAGAATATTTTTTAGAAGAAGGTGATGTTGTACGTATTCCACCAAATGTGAAGCATCGATTTTTGAATAAAAGTGATGAATCGAATCACATTTTATTTGTACTGACACCATCTTTAGGATGAAAATATAGTGATTTTAACTAGAGGAGAAAGAAAATGGAAAACAAAAGTATTTTAAAAGGCGGCCTTTCAATTATTTCTCAATGTAAAAAAGAAACAAATGATATTTGGCATGCGCATTTTGGAGCAGCTGCAATTGCTAGTTATTTTTTTATGAAAGATAATAATATTGATGAAGAAACAGCTCGTAATATGTATTCGCAAACAAGGATGATGCTGAACAAGAAAAAAATTGGTGAGATGATTGATGATAAAAAAGAAATAGATTTTAAAATTGCGGAAAATATGATTATAAAATCTTTAGAACAAACGATTGATGAGCTTCATTGGGTGGGGCATAACGTCATTTATGCGTCATTAAGTTTATTAGCTATGAAAGAGCTACAAAAATGGGGTGATAATCAAGCAATTGAAGGGATTACTACTCTTATTTTATCATTTCGAAAAACAATTCCAGGTAGATCGTGGATTGGTTATACGACGAAAGAAGTAAAACAATTAAGTTTTGAAGAGGAGATACAAAGTGAATTGAGTAATCCAACACAAGTATCTCAGTTCATTTTAAATGAGTTATCGAAATTTAATAGTATTTATCGAGCGGAATCACATCATGATTTAATTGGGCATTTGCTTACATACTCCCACGCAATTAATATAATGTACGATTTAGGACATATAGATATATTTCAACGAGGGATACGTCCGCTGTTAAAACTAGTATACGTACTAAGAGCTAGCCAAAAGCTCAAGCTGAATACGGAAATAACTTTACACTCACCTATAGATCGATTACCTTTAATTCAATCTAAACGTGCAAATATTTTACCAACTGAAAATATATTTTGGATAAAAGACTATAGTGAATTCGATTGGGATTTTGGTCATGTATTTAAATTCTCATATAGTTATTTTAATCATATACAGAGAGCTCCAAATTATAAAGATATCACATTAGAAAAATTCCGTTATGTTATTCATTCTTAATGAACGTTAATGATCTGTAAAAGGATGTTTAATCTAGTTTCTTTTTTTGTTAGTAGTATATTATTTTTTCAAATATGTAAGATTTTACATGTGTATTTTACTTTTACTAATTATGTAAGTAGGCTATACTGAAATACATATATTTTATTTTTGGAGAGATGTAAAACGACATGGAACTAGCGAAATTGGAAAAAGTAATTGAAATAAAAAAAGAAGAACTTTTATATTTAGTATCGGATTATGGAATTCAACATGAAAAAGTATTGGCATTGAGTCAAGAACTAGACAAATTAATCAATTACTTTATGTTTTTAAAATAAAGAGAACTATGACGGGGTTTGTAAATGTTATAGTTCTTTTTTATTAGGTAATTTGAAAATATATTAAAATATATTGTCTAATTTCTTACAGAATGCGCAACTTGCTAGTCGAATATAAGGACTTTTGGTTATAATAAAAAGGAATTATTAATTGTATCGGTTAGGAGCGCAGCACATATGAAAACAGTTGTTGTTATCGGTGGAGGTATAACGGGACTTTCTACTATGTTTTATTTAGAAAAATTAAAAAAGGATTATAATATCGATTTAAATTTAATTCTTATTGAGAAAGAAGAGTATTTAGGTGGTAAAATCCATAGTGTGGAAGAAAAGGATTTCATTATGGAGTCAGGAGCGGATTCAATCGTTGCTCGTAATGAATATGTTATGCCACTTGTAAAAGATTTAAATTTAGAAGATGAAATGGTATATAATGAAACAGGTATTTCTTACATATATTCTGAAAACATGTTACATCCGATTCCTTCTGATACTATATTTGGGATACCGATGAGCGCCCAGTCTTTGTTTAGCAGTACGCTAGTCTCAACGAAAGGGAAAATCGTAGCTTTAAAAGATTTCATAACGAAAAATAAAGAGTTTACGAAAGATACATCACTTGCTCTATTTTTAGAAAGTTTCTTAGGGAAAGAGTTAGTGGAAAGACAAATTGCTCCTGTACTTTCAGGCGTATATTCTGGTAAATTGAATGAGCTTACAATGGCATCTACATTACCGTATTTACTGGATTATAAAAATAAGTATGGAAGTATTATTAAAGGTTTTGAAGAGAATAAAAAACAATTTCAATCAGCAGGAAATAAAAAATTCGTATCATTTAAAGGTGGACTATCTACGATAATTAATCGCTTAGAAGAAGTGCTCACTGAAACTGTCGTAAAAAAAGGTGCTATAACGACGGCTGTAAGTAAACAAGAAGATCGATATGAGATTTCTTTTGTAAATCATGAAACAATACAAGCTGATTATGTTGTTTTAGCAGCTCCGCATGATATAGCACAAACTTTATTACAGCCTAATGAGTTAAATGAGCAGTTTAATACATTTAAAAACTCATCTCTTATAAGTATTTACTTAGGATTTGACATACTAGATGAACAACTACCAGCTGACGGCACAGGGTTTATTGTAACGGAAAACAGTGATTTACATTGTGATGCTTGTACATGGACAAGTCGAAAGTGGAAACATACATCGGGTAAACAAAAATTATTAGTAAGAATGTTTTATAAGAGCACCAATCCGGTATATGAAACAATCAAAAATTATAGTGAAGAAGAATTAGTACGAGTAGCTTTATATGATATTGAAAAGAGTCTCGGAATTAAAGGTGAACCAGAAGTAGTCGAAGTTACAAATTGGAAAGATTTAATGCCGAAATATCATTTAGAACATAATCAAGCGGTTCAAGCATTGCAAGAAAAAATGACGAATCTTTATCCAAATGTATATTTAGCTGGTGCCTCATATTATGGTGTTGGAATTGGTGCGTGTATTGGAAATGGAAAGAATATAGCCAATGAAATAATGGCTACATTAAATAAATAATACTGTAGAATAAATAAAAACTGTTCCTTCAGCAAAATGGAGGAACAGTTTTTATTTATTTTATTTGAATGGAAATTGTATTGTTTTTTACATTGTTTTCTTTTAATGTTAATGTTATTTCTCCAGACTCTTTAAATGAATACGGTGATAGTTGATAAATATCTTTTATATCATGTTTTTCTTGTAATTTATTTACCGGTATTGATATGATATTTGGCTTCCATGTTTCTTGTTTTCCTGAAGGATATTCTATAAGTATTACCGGATTTTTTAACTGTATTGTTTTCCAAGAGACAAAATATAGTTGTACTTCTGTATCTTTTTTTAATAATTCTTCGGAGAAATAACCGAATTCGCCTACATTACCGAAAACAGTATAGTTTTGATTTTTTAATTTAATATCTAAATAACTAGGTTGATATGTTACCGCATGATAAGTTCCATATGAAAGTGAGAGTATGGCAGCGATTAAAATACCGATTGAAAATGTCCTAAAGCTATTACCTTTAAAGCTAGTCATCATGAATGAGTTTGGTGTGAATTTTTTTGCGAATAAAAAAATAAGTAATATGAGTAAGAGGGATAAGCCGATGAATATATACATAGGAAATCTTCCCCTCCACAATAAAATAATACATTAACTATATTTTACCATAAATGTATGGGGTAGGTTGGTTGTTTAGAAGGAGAAAATGAAGAAACAATTTCTTTACAGTTCTTGATAATTTAAAATTCGATTTATGGAAATTATAGCGTCATGTTTGAGGTGCAATCAGAAGGTATCTAATTCGTGTATATAGAATTAAGAGAGAATGTGCCATTAGAAATGTTTGATTTATGGAACAATAAGGACTTTACTAATTATACATATTTTTTCTGATATAATGAATGAGTAGAGAGAAAGGAGTGATCCTATGGCATTTCCTATACTAGAAACAGAACGCTTACGTTTAGTTGAAATAGAACAATCTTATTGTCAAAAAATATATGAAATCTTTTCATTGGATGAAGTGACGTGTTACTACGGTATGAATTCTTTTACGGAGTTTGGACAAGCTTCACGTATGATCGAATCTTTTTCAAAAAATTACTTTGAGAAAAAGGCAATACGATGGGGAATTGTGTTAAAAGAAACGAACGTTTTAATAGGAACAATTGGACTAAACAATTTACAATTATGGAGTAAACGATCTGAGATTGGATATGATCTGCATCCTCGCTATTGGGGAAATGGTTATGCTTCAGAAGCAGCTGGAGAAATTATTAATTATGGATTTAAAGATTTAGGTTTGTTTAGAATTGGAGCTATTACATATCCTGAAAATGTTACTTCTTGTAGAATGTTATCTAAAATTGGCTTCCAAAAGGAAGGGCTATTGCGCGGATATATTCATCAAGGAAATAAGCAACACGATGCATTATTGTATTCTATAGTGCGAACTGAT
>NZ_JH414709.1:533142-587528 GCF_000238655.1 Bacillus sp. 7_6_55CFAA_CT2
CTTAATTAAAAGAGGTTTTTTTATTATAAATTAACCTAATTTAGGTAATAAACGTTCTCCGCTTTTCATGCTACTTTTACATAAAGGGCATTTAGGCTCTTCTTCAAATGAAAAGTTCTTTCTCATCCATCCTAAACAATCCTCTGATTCACATTCCCAAACAGGGGTTTGTTCTGGTGGTACTTCTGCTACATCGTTCTTTCGATTGCGATACATGTAACCACTCCTTTTATGTAAAAAATTTTAGTTATATATTAAAAAGGTTGTTAACCTTGCTGGTAACAACCTTTTTATTGTTTGAATTATAGCTTTACAACGTTTTTAGCTTGAGGTCCGCGGTTACCTTCTTCAACTTCAAAGCTAACTTCTTGACCTTCGTCAAGAGACTTGAAGCCGTCGCCAGTGATAGCTGAGAAGTGAACGAATACATCGTTACCGTCTGCAACTTCGATGAAACCGAAACCTTTTTCGCTGTTAAACCATTTTACTTTACCTGTTAATGTCATGGTAATGCCTCCTAAAAGTAGAAAAATTACAATATGATCGGCCTTATTTGAATGAAAATAAAATTTCACATATTATCAAAAACCCATAAGGAGTACAAACTGTCCCCGATTGATACTTGATAATATGCAAAGAAAATATAGTGTTAAATTGACCTTAATTACTATCTTACAACAAATGGTGGGAAATAGCAAGTGCTGGTAATACCACTGAGTAATCTGGGTGATAATAGTAAAGGCACAAAGGCACCTCTTTTATTTATATATTATTCCTAATTGGGATTTATGCAAAATCATGTAAGAAAAACTTAGAGTAAATATTAATAATATATTTTTCGTGGTAAAATATGGTTGGTTACTGTTGGTAGTTAAATATTATAAAAGGAGAAAAGAAAGTGAAAAATAATTCATTTATAATAATTGAAGCAGCAAAAGCAGGGAGAAAAAAGGTCCATCCAGTCTTTGCTGTAATATTAGCCATTATATTTTTGACTTTAGGCGAACTTTTTATGTTATTTATGTTATTTTTACCGAAAGCTGAAACGATATTCATGAAAGGTATTTATGACAATGTTAGAATGGTGTTAACGTTTGGCGGAGCTATATTTATTTTATTTATATGGGTTCGTTTTGTAGAAAAAAGACCTTTTTCATCCATTGGCTTTTGGAAAGAGAAATGGATGAGAAAGTATTTAAAAGGTGCGTTAATAGGGTTTTTATTTATTTCAACGCCAGTTATTCTACTATTATTAATGGGGAGTGTGAAATTGCAAGTACAACATATTACCTCAACAGTGATAGTAGGAATAGTAGGATCTCTAGTTGCATTTTTAATACAAGGGGCAACGGAAGAAATTATTGTACGAGGTTGGTTATTCCCGGTTCTTTCTGTTAGAAGTCGTATATGGGTTGGAATAATTGTAACTTCATTTTTATTTGGATTTCTTCATCTACTTAATCCAGGAATTACAATATTATCTATATCGAATATAATATTAGTGGGTGTTTTCGCAGCTTTATATGTATTGAAAGAAGACGGTCTGTGGGGAATATGTGCATGGCACTCAATTTGGAACTGGGCTCAATATAATGTATATGGTTTTGCAGTTAGTGGCACAACTGTATATTCTACTCCAATTTTTAAGTCTATAACAAATGGACCAGAAACATTGCATGGAGGCACGTTCGGAATTGAAGGTAGTATCATTACAACAATCATGCTCACTGTCGCTTCAATTGTTTTATGGAGAAAGTTATGGGGAAGAAAAGCGAAACAACGAAATTTTAGTTAATGAAAGAGGGAGAAACTATGGGGATAATAGCATTTGAGGGAGCAAGCGCTGTTGGTAAAAGTACCACGTGCCGTGAATTAGAAAAGAATTATGGTGCTTATATAATACCTGAAGTGAATTCTTTATTTGAAAGGCCAAAAAATGAACATAGAACATGGTATTTTGAAAAACAAGTTGAGCGCTGGAATATAGCTGTTCAGAAGTCAAAGCAATATGAATTAGTAATACTCGATGGCGATATTTATCAGCCACTTAGTTATAATTGGTGTTTTCATTTTGATATATTTAATCAGCCATTATCTTTAATAGAAAATTTTTATAAAGAAAAGATGATAAATAGGGAAATTGGCTTTCCGGATCAATATTTTTATTTATATACGAACGATGAAGAACTTAGAAAACGGAAAGTATCTGATGAAACGAAAAGAAGGAGAAACTTTGAAAAACATTTACATATATCAAAATCGTTTCAGCGTTATTATGAAAATTTAAATACTGTTACAGATGGGTATTGTAAATTAATTGAGGCAAAAAGTGTAAGAAATAATGAATTAGAAATAGTGAGAAACTCACAAAATTTGAACGTGTGTGAAGAAAGACGTTTTGATGTTTCGAAGTTAGATGCTATTACGAAGTGGTTAAAAGAAAATCGTGCATAAAGTAAAAACAACGAGTGTTGTAGAACGCGCTCGTTGTTTTTTTGTTTCTTTATAAATATAAAGGAAAAATTTGTAGAATATTTTCATTATTTAACAGAATAATCTTTCAATTTTAAAGAAAAAGAAATACAATATGAGGAAGTATATATAAATAATATGATAGGGGATGGGATGCGATATTTTGAATGAAGTAACAGTTTTTATATAAGAAATAATTAGGTAGTCAGAACGGAGATATTTGGGAGGAAACAAGCGAGATGAAAACATTTTTGAAAATAATAGGTGTTATAGCTGGTATGGCGGTAATTGGAGTAGGTTTAACATATGGTATGCTGCATTATTTAAATAATAGTAAACCAGCTGCGAAAAAGGCATCACCAGCTGCTCCAGCAGTAGAAGTATTAGCTGATAGTAACGTAAAAGCAGAAGATGCAAAGCTTTTAGAAAATGGAAATTATTCATTGCCGAATAGTGGTTTTAATAAAAATTTTAAATGGACAGATGAGAACATACAGACAGCATTACATGAAATGGCACATCAAAAAGCGAAAGCTGATCAAAAGTGGGGCTATATTTTTATTACACAAGAGCGGATTGAAAGCTTAATTGATATTGTAAAGAGTAATGATCTTGTACAGGGAAGTACATATGTAGAAATTTTAGAACGATGGAAACAAGGAAAATATGAAAAGGTTGATGGGGATCACAATAAGATTTGGAAATTACAAAGTGGGAATTTAGGAGAAGGAAAAGGAGTAATGTCGGAAGCTGAGCAAAAAGAATTAATTAATCAAGTGTTTATGAAAAAAGGTACATATTCAGGTAGTAAATTAATTGCAGGTGGGGGACAGACTAATAAATAGTATACTAATTAATGAAAGAGAGTAATTGCTTATTAGGCAATTACTCTCTTTCTATGTACGTCTTAATATTTTAGTCTCGTTCAAGTAAGGAAAGGAACGATTGTAATACCGGGGAAATCCATCTAGATTTATGATAGATTACATAACTTTGAATAACTGTTGGAGTTTCGATAGGTTGAAAACATAGTTGTCCTTTTTGGCAACTTTCTTGTACAACGATATAAGGAAGAATTGAAATGCCTAACTCACACATAACGGATTGTTTAATAACTTCAACATTGGAAGTTTCAAATGTTTTAGCTGGAATATTTCCACTTTGACGTAAAAAACGATCTACCATTGGCCTATAGCCGCAGCTTTGTTCTGTAAAAATGAACTGGGTGTCTTGTAATAACTGGAATGGATTTGTATGCGCAGAGGAATAAGATGGTAAAATCCATCCAAATGTTTCATTACTAAAAGTACGCGTAATAAAATCATTATGTTCTATACTTTCTCCAATTATGAAGACAACGTCTGTTTCTCCTTCACGTAATTTTTGTAATGCTTGTTCATTTGTGTTTGTTTCAAGTACGATATTTACTTTTGGATTTTTCTGTTTGTAAGTACGTAATAATTGTGGTAATCGGTATACCGCTAATGATTCATTAGATGTAATACTTAATGTACCTTCTAAATAATCTTTATTTTGGGGGATTTCTCGCGCTTTTTCATATATTGAAAGTAATTCTAATGCATAAGGATGAAATTGATGACCTGCTTTTGTAAGTAGCACTTTTTTCCCTAACCGATCGAAAAGAGGAATATGTAAATCGTTCTCTAAAGCTTTCATATGTGCTGTAACAGTAGATTGCGCATAACCTAGCGCATGCGCAGCCTTAGAAAAATTACCATACTTCACAATGGCGCAAAATGTTTTAACATGTCTCATTTCCATAAACGATCCCTCTTTTATTATCATGATTTGTGAATGATTATATCATGTATTTTAATTTTCCAAATGATTAAATTCTGTATAAAATGAAATTGTAGAAATATTCATTTAGGTGATATTGGAGGAGAAAAGATGAAAAAAAAGGGCTATCATGTAGCTGTTGTTGGGGCTACAGGTGCGGTAGGGCAAAAAATTATTGAACTGTTAGAGAATGAAATGAAGTTTAATATAGTTGAAGTTACATTGCTTTCGTCAAAACGATCCGCTGGTAAGAAAGTAAGATTCAAAGGACGAGAGATAATTATAAAAGAGGCAAAAACAACTAGCTTTGAAGGTGTAGATATTGCCTTTTTTAGCGCTGGGGGAGAAGTATCTAGACAATTTGTAACTCATGCAGTTTCTAGTGGTGCGATTGTAATTGATAACACAAGTGAGTACCGAATGGCACAAGGTGTACCGCTCGTTGTTCCGGAAGTGAATGCGCATACTTTAAAGCAGCATAAAGGTATCATTGCAGTTCCAAATTGTTCAGCATTACAGATGGTAACAGCACTTCAGCCGATTCGAAAATCATTCGGTTTAGAAAGAATTATCGTTTCAACATATCAAGCCGTATCGGGTTCTGGCATTCATGCGATTCATGAATTACAAGAGCAGGCTAAGTCTATGCTTGCTGGTGAAGAAGTGAAAAGTAATATATTACCGGCGAAAAAAGATAAAAAACATTACCCAATAGCGTTTAATGTACTGCCTCAAGTAGATATATTTACAGACAATGATTTTACTTTTGAAGAAGTAAAAATGATTCAAGAAACGAAGAAAATATTAGAAGATGAAAACCTGAAAATGGCAGCTACTTGTGTACGTGTTCCAGTTGTATCAGGGCATTCAGAATCGGTTTATATAGAACTGGAAAAAGAAGCAACCGTTACGGAAATTAAGGAAGTATTAATGGATGCACCAGGTGTTATTTTGCAGGATAACCCTAGTAAACAGCTGTATCCAATGCCATTATATGCAGAAGGGAAAATAGATACATTTGTCGGAAGAATACGTAAAGATCCTGATATGCCAAACGGATTCCACCTCTGGATTGTTTCTGATAACCTATTAAAAGGTGCGGCTTGGAATTCAGTTCAAATCGCAGAGACTTTAGTAGAAAAGGGAATACTTTAATCTAGTTTGAAAAACCGGGGAATCGATAATCATTTTCCGGTTTTTATCCCGCTATTTGCTGGGCAGTAAGACCCCCACTGATTAAAGCTTCACTTTATTTAATAATTGTTTTCTTTATTTCGCCCAACTTTAATTTTAATTAGTCGTTATTGAACTTTTACAAATATCTACTTTATGTGCAGTGAAGCGTAAGGTTTTGGATTCTGCATGAATTGTTAGGTTAATAATAATCGATAACGGCATTTCGACCATTTTCACAATATCTTCTATAGCAATATACTCATTTTCTGCTTCGTTATAATAAACAACAGAACGAATTACTGCCTCGTTATTTTCAATGTCAATTTCAAACATCATAGGGAATTTTTCACCATTATGTAAGAATAGTTTGCCTAGTACGATTGAACCGTTTAGCTCCTCTGTAAAATTAGTAGTTGCTGCTGGTTTTACCCATGTTTCGTCATGTTCTTCGTTTTCCTCTTCATCTATTGCCCATTCCCAAATGGGGTTTTGTTTTAGGTCTTCAATAGTTAATTCATCAATTGGTTTGCAATTGCTCATACATAAATTCTCCTTTTGCTTTGATAAATAAGTTTCTTAGTTTCATGAATTAGATGATTGCTTATAAGTGGGGACAATGTATTGTTTTTGTTTATCGGATGTCAAATCACTTTATTTTGGAACTCTATTATTACCATAATCTTAACAAGGCAATTATCAGTTAGCAAATAATCATTAGTTGAGAGTTTTGATGAGGTCTGATGTGAAGGAAAGATAGTGAAAAACAACAGGAATGAATAAAAGTTCTTTAGTACTATGTGGTATAATATGGTAGTGTAAAGAGTGCGTTTATACAGGAGGGATTACCAATGCTAAAAGTTATGTTACCATTTGTTCTTATCTTTTTTCTTGTTATTGCGATGTATATTGCTTATCAAAAGAGAAAAAAATCTGGGATAAAAGGATTGAAAAGTGCGTTAACTTCTATTTGCTTCTTTTTACTCGCAATCTTAAATATGTTTGCATATTGGTTTCACTTTGGCGGTGCTTTTACTTGGTTATTTTCAATTGTATTATTGCTAGTTGGTGCATATTTTACTAAATATATTCCAATATCTAAAAAGGTACATTAAAATCTATAAGAGTTTAATATAATGTTTACTTTGTTTTGAAAAGAGATTATTCTACTAGATCGTTGTGAAACGGTTTCATAGGATAATCTCTTTTGTTTAGTTTTGGAAAGAACGTACTGTACTTTTTAGTTGCTCAATAAATTCTCGAGTTGCAGCACACATATATTTATCTTTTCTATAAATTAGCCCTATTTCAATTGTTGGAGTAGGGTTTTCTATTTTAATAGCTTGAATGTTTTTATTTTGTAAAAAGTCTATATATGGTTTGGGTAACACTGTAATTCCCATTCCTTTGGAAACCATTTGGATTAAAGATTCCATCGTGCTAATTTCTAAAATTGGTCTTGGTTTAAAGTTGAATTTTTGGCAATGAGATGTAATTAGTTCGGTTAAAAAGAAATTTTTAGGTAAAAGAATTAAAGGGTAGTTCTGTAATTCAGCAATAGATACATGATTACGTTCAGCTAATCGATGACCAGTTGGCACGACTAATGTAAGATCGCTTTTGTATAGAGGGATAGAGATAATCTCTTTATCTTGCACCGGGAGAAATGTAATTCCAATATCTAGTTCGTTTCGTAATAGTTTTTCACGAATATCTCCTGTGCGAAGCCCTAATACAGAAAGCTCTATATTGGGATATAAATTATTGAAATTTAAAATAGTTAGTGGTAGTAAATAATTTAGGACGGTTAACAAAGCCCCTATTGTTAAGGAACCTTGCTGTAATCCGTTTAGGTCTTGAATAGCTGAACGAGCTTGTTCGACTTCATGAAAAATGGTTTTACTATGTGATAATAAAATCTTCCCTGCTTCAGTTAAAGATATTTTTTTACCAATTCGATCGAAAAGTGGCATTCCTACTTCATGCTCTAATGCACGTATTTGTTGACTTAGGGAAGGCTGTGAAATATTTAATTTCTCAGCTGCTTTTGTGAAATGTAATTCTTTTGAAACAGCTAAAAAGTATTCAAGTTGTCGTAATTCGATTGGAATCACCTCAAGTATAATAATAGGTTATACCTATCATTATTATATAAATAATTGAATTGAACAATGATTTTAGAGGTTTTATAATCATTTTTATATAACAGAGAGGGTTGTAAAAATTAATTGAGAGAAAATACATGTAACACCTTTAAAGGAGGAAATAGAATGGCTAATGAATATCAATTATTATCTTTAAATATAGGGTTACCAAAAGAGGTTACATACGGTGGAAAGGTAGTTCATACAGGCATAAATAAGAAACAAGTAAAGGAACCGGTATATTTATCCTTTGTAAAATTTAATGGGGATGGACAAGCTGACTTAGTTCATCATGGAGGAGTAGATAAAGCAGTTTGTGTTTATACTGGTGATCACTATCCATACTGGGAAAAAGAATTGAATCAAGATCTTGTATATGGGGCTTTCGGAGAAAATATAACAGTTAGTGGTATGAGCGAAGAGGATGTTTGTATTGGTGATACGTTTGAGCTAGGACAGGCAATCGTACAGGTAACACAACCAAGGCAACCTTGTTTTAAATTAGCAAAAAAATATAATATTCCAAAGTTACCACTATATTTTCAAGAAACAGGATATACAGGATTTTATTTTCGTGTATTAAAAGAAGGATGGGTATCATCAGTCGACACCTTAAAAAGACTACAGTCTGATCCAAAAGGTGTTTCAGTAGCATTCGCTAACCGTATTATGCATAAGGAAAAACAAAATATTGAAGGGGTAAAAAGGATATTAGAAGTAAATGCACTTTCAAATAGTTGGAGAAAGTCTTTTGAAAAGCGTATAAGTGGAGAAGAAATTAATACGAAGGAAAGACTTGAAGGGATAAAAGAATAAAAATATTTTATTATCAATAGTGTATTTCTATTAGTAAAAGCTAATTAGAAAGCGCTATTTTTATAAAATAAACTAATTAATATCCGAAAATCTTAATATTTTTTTATTCGACTTATTTTCAAATAGTCGAAACATAAAATTAATTAGACTTTTTTTTATGTTTTATGATAGTATATTGATTGGTAAGACCTCTATTTTTAAGAGTAGGTCATATAAGTATATCTAATTTAATGGAATTTAACATTTGGAGGTACAACATGGGGAATGTTGAAAAATTGGCAAGTCTTCTAATAGAAGAACCGAAAAGGGAGCAGTTATTTCCTTTATTTGAAGAAGTGTTTGGAATTACAACTCAAACATTGAATGATTTTTCGGATAAAGGATATTGGGATGATACATATAAAGCTTTATCATTTTTACAAGAAGATAAAGTGATTGCAAATGTTGCGGCATTTTCACTCCCGTTATTAATTAATGGTGAAAAAATAAATGCGGCGGGTATTCAATCAGTAATGACACACCCTAATTTCCGTAGACAAGGGCTAATGACACAATTAATGAGTAAAATGATAGAAGAAATTGATAAGAAATGTGAATGTGCATTATTGTTTACGGAAAAACCTGAACTATATACAGCATTTGGATTTAAAGTTGTGCAGGAATATTTGATGACTATACCATATGATAAAAATATTAATAATAACCATTCACTACTTAAAAAGTTAGATTTCTATAATATAGAGAATAGACAGTTAATACATGAAACGATTGATAGTAGCCAAAGACTTTCAAATAGTTTTTCAACTTTAAACTTCCATCCTTCATTTTATTTGAATATGTATGATTCGGAATGGAATGAGAAATTGTATTATTCAGAGAAACTAGATGCTTTAATCGTTTATGAAGTAGACAATGAAAAGTTGAAATTATTTGGAGTATTTGCGCCAGTACTTCCGGTTTTAGATGAATTATGTGGAGAAATCAATGAAAGGTTTACGGAAATCGAATTTTATTTTTCACCGGATCAATTAGGGGTTGAGGATGTACAGTTTACAGAATTACAGTCTAGCAAGTATTTAATGGTTCGAAGTGATAAAGAGTTAGATTTTAAAGGTTATAAATTCCCAGTATTAGCGGAGTTTTAAATGTCTATATAAATGCTTTATTATGGAGGAGCTATGAATATATCGTATATACCAGAACGTATTGAGCAACTCACTATAATGAATGTACCTGAATACTATAAAATTAATGATAATCATGCGTTTATTGTCCGTTCGAAAGCAGAAACCGATTTTTGGCTTAAAACACATTATGGTTTTGAAGTCATGAATGGTCATGTATTTTATAATGAGATGATGACAGACTTTCAAGCTGAAGTTCAGTTACGTATGAATCCAAATTCAAAATTCGATCAAGCAGGTCTTTTTGTTATGATTTCGGAGAACTGTTGGCTAAAAACATCTTTAGAATATATCCCTGAAGGGCCATCTCACTTAGGTGCTGTCGTAACGAATAATGGATATTCTGATTGGTCAACGCAAGATTATCCAACAGAAGCAGCTAAGCAACAACTTCGTTTTCGAATTATTCGAAAACGCGGTGATTATACAATATATGTGAAAAAGAGCCATCAATGGGAACAAATAAGAATCGCTCATTTAATGGAGGATATAGGGAGTGAGCCTATTAAAATAGGTTTTTACACGTGTAGTCCTTCTAAAAATAATGGATTTGAGACTGAGTTTTTAAATTTTACAATTGAAGAATTATAGATGAAAAACCGTATTCTTTTCATTAAGAATGCGGTTTTTGTATTTACATAATATAAAGCATATGTATTGACCAGAAAGTCATTAATACTTATCATTTAATAATGTTAAATATTAATTTGCATAATATAATAAAAGTAATGAAGAAATTACAAAAAATATCGCTTAAATAAGGAGGGATATGAATTATTCAGTGGTAATTTCATGGGAAAAGGAGATTATGTATGAAATCATTTCGTAAGTTATTACAGTATTTAAAACCATACATGTTCTTCGCTATTATTGGACCGCTATTTATGGTACTTGAGGTTGCGATGGACTTAATTCAACCGACTATTATGCAACATATCATTGATGTTGGGATTGCAAATCGGGATTTAAATTATGTAATAAAAATGGGGCTTCTTATGATAGGAGCAGCAGCACTCGGTTTAGTTGGAGGGCTTGGGTGTATGATGTATTCTACAAAAGCAGCTGTTAATTTCGCTACAGACATACGAAAAGATGTGTTTGCGAAAATAGAAACATTTTCTAGTAATAATCGTGATTCATTTGGAACAGGTAAATTATTAACGATCGTGACGAATGATATCACTTCCATTCAATCGGCAATGACGATGACATTACGTGTTCTCGTTCGTGGTCCACTGTTATTTATGGGAAGTATAATTATTGTTTTTGTAACAGCGCGAGAGTTATTTCCAATATTACTTGTAGTTGTTCCGATTTTATTACTTGCGATTATTTTAATTGCAAGTAAAGCAAGTGGTACATTTAAAAAGGTGCAAGAGGCATTGGACAAAGTGAATACAAAGTTACAAGAAAATTTATCTGGTGTACGTGTTATAAAAGCGTATGTAAGACAAAAATACGAAATCGCCCAATTTGGAAATGTAAATACAAATTTAACGAAGATAAATATTCGAGCTGTGCAACTTATTTCTTTAATGATGCCAATCATTATGCTAGTTGTAAGTGGCGGGATTGTCGCAACATTATGGATTGGTGGAGAAAAAGTATTCAATGGAACGCTTCAAGTAGGAGCGATTTTGGCATTTATTAATTACTTGAATATCATTTTAATGTCACTTATGTCGATTAGCATGGTATTTATTCAAATTGCGCGAGCTTTTCCATCTGCGGATCGTGTACAGCAAGTGTTAAATACCGAGGTTGATATTATAAGCGCAGCTAATGCAATCGAACCTGAGAAAATCGAGGGGAATATCGAATTTAAAAATGTTAGTTATAGTTATACGAAAAATAATGAATACGTTTTAAAGGATATTTCGTTTAGCATAACAAAAAGGTGAAAAAGTAGGGATTATTGGATCAACTGGAAGTGGTAAATCTACCTTAGCGAAACTGTTACCACGTCTATATGATGTGGATCAAGGTGAAATATGTATAGATGGAATAGATGTTAAAACATATGATTTGCAAAAACTCCGTGCTTCAATAGGGTTTGTACCTCAGAAGGCTTTGTTGTTCTCAGGTAGTATAGAAGAGAATTTACGTTATGGTAAAGAAAATGCAACACATGATGAGCTGGAAGTAGCAGCTGCATCAGCTTGTGCGACTGAGTTTATCAATAAGCTGGAAGAATCTTATCGATATAATTTAACACAAGGTGCGACAAATCTATCAGGTGGACAAAAACAACGTGTATCAATTGCAAGGGCACTTGTGAGAAAACCACCGATTCTCATATTAGATGATTCTACATCAGCAGTTGATGCAAAATCAGAGGCTACTATTCAAACAGCTTTAAAAACAAAATATAAAGGCACAACGACATTATTAATCGCGTCCAAAATTTCTTCCATAATGGATGCGGATAAAATACTTGTATTAGATAATGGTGAATTAGTTGGCAATGGTACACATGAACAATTGTTAGAACGAAGTGAGGTTTATCAGGAAATTTATCTTTCCCAAGGTGGTAATTTGCATAAAGAAGGTGGGGAAGAACATGCGTAATTTTCAAGGGCAATTTGCTAATAAAGGTGGACGAAACACACCGAAGATGGGAAAAGCTAAAAATGCCCAAGGAACTGTAATGCGGATATGGAACTATATGGGCTATCAAAAAGCTGCTCTAATGTTTGTTATATTTCTAGTCGTTGTTACTACTTTACTTGGATTATTAGGTCCCTATTTTATGGGAGTCATTATAGATCAATATATTGTACCGAAAGATTTAAGTGGTACAGCAAGAATGTGTATGTTACTTATCGCGATTTACGGTGTAACTGTACTTTTAACATGGTTACAAACATTTGTCATGATTAACGTTGCATTAAAAACAATTCAAAAAATACGACAAGATATTTTTGAGAAAATCCAAACGCTTTCTTTACGGTTCTTTGATGTGCGTTCTCAAGGTGATTTAATGAGCCGTGTGACAAATGATATAGATAATTTGAACCAAGCTTTGACACAAAGTGTTGTACAAATTATTTCATCAGCGCTAACTTTTATAGGTGTAACGATTGCGATGTTCGCCTTAAATTGGATTTTAGCAATTGTAACTTTAATTACAGTACCTATTATGTTTTACGTTACAAAAAAACTAGTTGCATATAGTGGTAAAAACTTTGCGAAGCGTCAAAAAGATTTAGGTGAATTAAATGGATTTATTGAGGAAGCAATTACAGGTGCGGATGTTACGACGTTGTATGGAAAAGAAAAAGAAACTGTACAAAATTTCAATAAAATTAATGAACAGCTAAGAGTTTCAGCTACGAAGGCTGATACATTTTCAGCTTTTATTTTTCCAAGTATGAACTTTATTAATAACTTAGGTATGGGGCTTGTCATTGGGACTGGATCAGTTATGGTCTTAAACGGAATGACAACAGTGGGTGTTATTGCGGCTTTTATTAATTATTCTCGTCAATTCTCAAGACCGTTAAGTCAATTTGCGACTTTAATGAATACAATTCAAGCGGCAGTTGCTGGTGGAGAACGTGTTTTTGAGATTATGGATGAGGTACCAGAAATTCAAAATAAAAAAGACGCATTTGTTGTACAAAATTTACAAGGGCATGTTGCACTTGAGAATGTTTCATTTGGCTATGCAGAGAATAAAACGATTTTAAAAGAAGTGAGTCTTAAAGCGCAGCCAGGAGAGACAATTGCTTTAGTTGGCCCGACTGGATCAGGGAAAACAACAATCATTAATTTGTTAACTCGCTTTTACGATATACAGCAAGGACAAATTCATATTGATGGAAAAGATATAAAAGATTATGATATTAATTCTTTACGAAGTAAAATAGGAGTAGTTTTACAGGATACGTATTTATTTGCTGGTTCGATTATGGATAATATCCGTTATGGACGCTTAGATGCTACTGATGAAGAAGTTATCACTGCAGCTAAGGCAGCATCTGCACATTCTTTTATTAAGCATTTGCCAAATCAATATGAAACAGAAATTGCTTCAGAAGGATCGAATTTAAGTCAAGGACAAAAACAACTTCTTGCGATTGCACGAGCAATTTTAGCAGATGCAGATATATTAATTCTCGATGAAGCGACATCTAATATTGACACAAGAACAGAATTACAAATACAAGCAGGGCTAAATAATTTAATGAGAGGTCGCACAAGTTTTGTGATCGCTCACCGACTTAAAACAATTGAAAAAGCAGATCAAATCCTTGTTATAAAGGATGGAAGAATTTTAGAAAGAGGGGATCATGAGTCTCTCATGGAAGATAAAGGGTTTTATTTTGATCTGTATACGAGTCAGTTTAAAATATAGTAAAAACATTGATATGTTGCGGTTTCTCTTGAGAGGAGAAACCGCATTTTTTATATTTGTAAATATTACTATTCAAATGGTTTTTCACTACATATTTTAACAGCATCCTCCTGCATTCCAGGCAAAACATGTGAATAGCGATTTAATGTTATGAACATATCTTTATAACTGAATTGTTCACTTACAGTCTTTAGATGTATACCTTGTTTCAAAAGTAGCGTAGCATGTGTATAACGTAAATCATAAAATCGAACCTTAAAAATCGGAATTTAAATAAAAAGAGCGCTGTTAAAAGCGCTCTGAGACAAACTATATATTTAGAGAGGAATCAAGATAATATATGGATATTGTTTGAGAATGTTGTAGGTTTTAATTAAAAATAAAGCACACATATAAGTGTGCTTTTATGAACGCTTTAGATTTGTATGACTATATAGTCAACATACAATAAAATATGCTTGTTTGATATAAATGTGTGTCAAATCTATAAAAATATATTTTAGTGTGTATAAGGAACATTAAATGTTAGTTAGCCAAGTCTTTTGTTTTTATCCCGCATTAACGGGCAACCCAATTGGTGAGGGCTAATAATCATGGGGGGATGAACTAAACCCCAATGATTAAAGTTTCACCTTATTAACGAATTTGTGCAACTGTTAACGCTGCAGAACGAATATCTACTGTACCTATTACTTCAACGGGGACAATTTGAATTAAATCACCTGGGTTTAAGTTAATTAGAATGACGCCACTTGATACATCGACTTCACCAGTTCCAATAATATTAGAACGGACTGCGGTTCCGGATCCTGCAATAACATTAGTCGATGAATTTAATGTCAAGAAAAAGCGTGCTGCTTCTGGGGCTACTGGAACGTTATCAAGACTAATCGTTAATGTATAGCTAATTTGATAAATACCAGCTACTTGAATTTTAATACCAGTTCCAGTACTAATTGTATCATTGATTACAGGGACAGTAATGTTAGGATTTGGGCCTGTACTAGGTAATAGTAGTGGTGTAAATAATGTTGCAAATTGAGGTGAAGTAGCATTGAAGGCAAAACCTAGGGCAGGTAGTGTACTAGGTGCTTGTGCTTCACAATTAAAATTAGCGAATTTACGAATGGATGAGCGCATATTTTCACTCCTTTCTTGTATTTAGATTTCGTGAGTATTAACTTCACATTTTGGACAAGCATAATACAATATATGAAAATTTATAGTAGATAGTGCACAAGCGTTACTATTACGGATAAAGCTATGAATAATAATAAATACAATATGGAAAAAGCAGTTAGCTAATTTAGCTAACTGCTTAGTCGATTCTCCAAGAGCAAATAGACGAAAAATTATTGCGCTATATAAAAGATCACTATAGATAAGTGCTCTTTTTGAGAGTGAGTATAAATTTCTATCATTCTATCTAGTATTTGCACTGTATTATGTAGTTGCTACTAAAATTGATGTGAATTTTTAAAATTAGAGGTTTCTTTTAATGAAACCTCTAAAAAGACAACTAAAGTTACGTTATAGTAAATTCAATTGCGATAGGAGTGCCTCCATCTAGGACTGCTCCTCCTACAATAGTAGCAGCTGTAGTAGTCACACCAGTAATAGTATCACCTGTTTGAATAACACCATTAATATAAAGTGTTAAAAAGGCATAAGAAGCAGGGAATGTTGTTACAGCACCAGTGTCATCAGTGAAGTCTGTGTTAGCAAAAGTTAAATCTGCTCCAGCAGCAGTTCCTGTTGCGGCTGTACTTACAAATCGTCTTCCAGCTATAAAAGGTTTAACGATAGGCATTTATGTTCACCCCTTTTTGAAAATTAACTCGGACAAGTGTTTTGAAAGTTTTGTCCTGTATCGTATAATATGCTGTGCTTCTACTAAGAGATACGGCTTGTATACTAGTAAATAAGTATAATTATTATGCGTTTTATAAGTTAGGTTCTTATAAGTAATTAAGTGGTTAAGGTTGGATTTTGTATATGGTATGTTTATGTTAAAAAAGAGAGCTCTTTTAGAAAGAGCTCTTAATCAAATTATTATCTTAGTGTTGGAGGGAAACTGGCGGCCTCAGTGACAGATGGTAGAAATAATTTACGTGGTATGGTAATAAATTCAAGCGCAATTTGCTTTGGATAAAAAAGTATTTGAGTTAAATCTAGAGCATGTATTAATAGTATCATGAAGCTTGTAAGAATGATAAAACTACCCCAAAAGAAACTTTTTGAAGTGTTGCGGAAATCTTTTATTAAAGAAAAGAATGAAAAAAATGCGGTAACAATGAGAATAAAAAATTTATACTTATCAGCCATTGTGATCCTCCTAAAGAACAGTAATTTATATTATACCGTATTTTTCAATATTATTATAAAAAGATTTCAAAGTGAATAATAAGAAAAAAATAAAGCCATAACTTCAAACATTAGTTTAGGTTCTATTGTTTGAATTTTTTGTTTTAGAAGGTATATAATCTGAAATTGAAAATTTTCCAAATGAATTACCATTTTTTATTTCTGATCCAACATCAAGTGCTTAATGAAATGGTATGAAAGATTATAGGCTAGTGATATGAGATTAAATAAGAGGAATTTGCGTGCTGCAAGCGTCCTAGCTCAGATTTCTACTAGAGAAAAGTATTTAGTTGGAGTTGGTATGTTAATAAAAAACGGATGGATGTCGAAACTAAATATTCATGACATTAAGGACAAAGATCAGGAAATATAATTTGGTATTCTGGGAATAACCGGAGATCCGTAGTTAAGGTTGCATAGTATTTGTATTTTTTTTCTAATTTTTCAATTGTTGTTATGTGATGAGAACCTAATCCGCGTCGTACACTATGTTGAGAAAGAGTCGGCCCAATTTGTAATTTTCGTTTTTTCATTGCATCGTTCCATGGACTGTAAAAAAATTTAAAAATAAAAGCAGGTTCCATGTAAATGCTATAAGGATAATGCGAGCCATGTCTCCCGACTCTATAGTTCCCGTGCGAATTATTGTGAATTAATCTACCGTTAAGATATAGTTGATTTGGATTAGGTTGAATTATTATGCCGTGATAACGTTGTTTAACAAGCGGAGAGCTATATCTTGGATTAGTGTAGCCATAAGTCGGTTCATCAATCATCATAATCATTCTTATTGAAAACATATTGCCGCCCATAGTGCTAAGTGATTTAAAAAATTGTTCTTTATTATAACAGCACAGGAATTCTGTCGTATTCAATACCATTTTCCATCCTGTAATTTCTCTTTCAATTTCCATAACTTCTTGATCAACTAAATAAGCATCAAATTCGAGTGATTTTGAGTTTCGTATTTCCCAATTAGGAGCGAATGTTTTACAGATTTCAACTGAACGATCAGTGGATCCACGATTAATAAGAATGCCATGATCAAATAGCTTTGTATGGTGCATTAACCACCATGGAAGTAAATATTCTTCATTGTAAAAATGAGAAATTAAAGTAGTCTTAATCAAAATCACCTCCGTATTTAACCTGCTTCTTATTTAATATGATATGGAAGGAAACCTATTGTTAGAAGGTTTCCTCTTAAAAGTTTTAAACCACATAGGGTATGTGGATGGATTAGTATATAAAGTAGTCTGATTTTTATTTTTTGAATATAAAAAAAGACACTCAATTGAGTGTCAATATAGTATTGCTCTCGCGTATAGGATTGGAGATGTTCCTCAAATACATATTGAGATGGTCTGTAAAGAAGAAACAATCTTCATCTTTAATGTAACATCGACATGGGTGAAGTGTAAATTGATAATATATATACGGAAAATTTAGTATAGATGTTTTCTACTATGGATATAGTAAAATTTATTTTTATTACTTAATCACTATCGTAATATTTATCAATTGAGTATTTAGATTGTTTATTATAAAAAGAATGAATCATTTTTTAATCAATTCGTATAATTGTAAGAGAGGCACCTGTTGATCCGCCTCCAACTAAATTCACGACGGATAATATACCAAATAATTGTAGTGAGATTGTATTACCAGCATTTAAATTAGTAATTAAGTTATTACTATAATTTGAAGTAGATAAAGTGGGAGAAAAAATAGAGCCAGGAATTGGCGTAGAAGCGTTTAATAGTAGTCTAGTTCCAGCAAGTAGAGCGGTTGTTGTATTAACTTGATAGGTTAAATGATATCTTCCAGTTACAGGAATTGTAAATACGTCATTTGAAGCGTTAACTGTAAAATTACCGAGACTTTGGTTATTTGCAAGTGGAATGTTTGTTCCTCCTAATACGACTGAAACAGAACCACCTGATGTATTATTAGCGAACATAGAGTTTGTTGTAACGATTGAACCAGTACTCCCGGTAGGCCCAGTACTTCCGGTAGGCCCAGTACTCCCGGTAGGTCCAGTACTTCCGGTAGGCCCAGTACTCCCGGTAGGTCCAGTACTTCCGGTAGGCCCCGTAAGCCTGTAAGGGAAAATAATGTCAAGAGCCATTGACATTAGTTCCTTTTTTCTAATTTCATTATTATCTTGAATATAAATCACCTCATCTTTTTAAATAAGAATGTTATAGATTTACTACTTTTTAAATAGAATGATCAATTTATTATATTAATAATAGTGGCTATAGCAACGGTAAAATGTTTAATACATGTAATAATTATTATGAGAAGAAAAGAGAATAGTTATAAAGTTATTCTTTAATGATAAGGTCTAAATGATATGTATGAGTTAAAAAACATGTGGAATGAGGTATTAACTTGAAACGCAATGACAAATTATCATTGAATAAGGGGATGATAGGACCAGAAAATATTGGACCTACATTTCCGATTCTTCCACCAATTTATATTCCAACCGGAGCAACAGGACCAACTGGAATAACGGGACCGACCGGAGCGACAGGGATAACAGGAGCAACCGGAATAACAGGACCGCCCGGAATAACGGGAGCAACCGGAGTAACCGGGCTAACCGGAATAACGGGAGCAACCGGAGAAACAGGCCCGACCGGAATAACGGGAGCAACTGGAGTAACCGGGCTAACCGGAATAACGGGAGCAACCGGAGAAACAGGCTCGACTGGAATAACAGGCCCGACTGGAATAACGGGGCCGACCGGAGAAACGGGGCCGACCGGAATAACAGGCCCAACCGGAGAAACAGGCCCGACCGGAGAAACGGGCCCAATTGGAATAACGGGACCAACAGGAGAAACGGGACCGACTGGAATAACGGGACCAACAGGAGTAACCGGGCTAACCGGAGAAACGGGACCGACCGGAGCAACAGGCCCTACTGGGGGTATTGGTCCTATCACAACAACCAATTTGTTATATTATACTTTTGCAGATGGAGAGAAACTTATATATACAGATGCCGATGGGATACCTCAATATGGTACAACGAATATATTATCGCCTAGTGAAGTTTCATATATTAATTTATTTATTAATGGAATAATGCAACCACAGCCATTATATGAGGTGAGTACTGGTAAATTAACTTTATTGGATACTCAACCTCCATCGCAAGGATCTTCAATTATATTACAATTTATCATTATTAATTAAAAGGACAGATCCTTAATGAAAAGGAATCTGTCTTTTTTTGTTTTATATTTAAATAGTTAAAATTAAGTGAAGGTACATTCAATTTCTAGCTGTCATAAATGGTTGAATGATAGGAATTTTAACTTCAATCCTTTTCACAGTGTATTGGAATAAAATATAAAATGAATTTTTCAATATATTATATGAGAGTTCTCTATAATACAAACGGCTTCATGTTTAAAAAGAGAACACAATCTTAGTAAAGAAATAATGTATATTTATATAAAAAAATAGCACTGTTAATTGTTGAGTATATTCAAATTAATATGTGTATTTAAACCTAAGAGATAAACGTGGAAAAATAAAATAAACCCGTAAGTTTAGGTATTTAATCTAAGCAGTCAATTATTAAAAACATATAATTAATATGTGAGTCATGAACATAATTAAATAGCGTTTGTAAGTTTAATTATATTTCATGTTTCCTATTTTAAGTCAATATATAACATATTTTTTTACAACTTTATGATCCTTATAATAGGAAAAACTCAAATATAAAACAAGTAAGGAGGACATAAATGACAAACAATAATTGTTTTGGTCATAACCACTGCAATAATCCGATTGTTTTCACTCCAGATTGCTGTAACAATCCACAAACAGTTCCAATTACTAGTGAGCAATTAGGTAGATTAATTACTTTACTAAACTCTTTAATAGCGGCTATTGCAGCGTTTTTTGCAAATCCAAGTGATGCAAACAGATTAGCTTTACTCAATTTGTTTACTCAACTATTGAACTTACTAAATGAATTAGCACCTTCCCCAGAAGGGAATTTCTTAAAACAATTAATTCAAAGTATTATTAATTTACTACAATCTCCTAACCCAAATCTAAGTCAATTACTTTCTTTATTACAACAATTCTACAGTGCTCTTGCACCATTCTTCTTCTCTTTAATTATTGACCCTGCAAGTTTACAACTTTTATTAAACTTATTAACTCAATTAATTGGTGCTACTCCAGGAGGCGGAGCAACAGGTCCAACAGGTCCAACAGGTCCAGGAGGCGGAGCAACAGGTCCAACAGGTCCAACAGGTCCAGGAGGCGGAGCAACAGGTCCAACAGGCCCAACAGGAGCGACAGGTCCAGCAGGTACTGGTGGAGCAACAGGTTTAACAGGAGCAACAGGTTTAACAGGAGCAACAGGCTTAACAGGAGCGACAGGCCCAACGGGAGCAACAGGTTTAACAGGTTTAACAGGAGCAACAGGTTTAACAGGAGCAACAGGCTTAACAGGAGCGACAGGTCCAACAGGAGCAACAGGTCCAACAGGAGCAACAGGTTTAACAGGAGCAACAGGTTTAACAGGAGCAACTGGTGCAACTGGTGGCGGAGCTATTATTCCATTTGCTTCAGGTACAACACCATCTGCGTTAGTTAACGCGTTAATAGCTAATACAGGAACTCTTCTTGGATTTGGATTTAGTCAGCCTGGTGTAGCTTTAACTGGTGGAACAAGTATCACATTAGCATTAGGTGTAGGTGATTATGCATTTGTAGCACCACGCGCAGGGGTTATTACGTCATTAGCTGGTTTCTTTAGTGCAACAGCTGCATTAGCTCCATTATCACCTGTTCAAGTGCAAATACAAATATTAACTGCACCTGCAGCAAGCAATACGTTTACAGTACAAGGCGCACCTCTTTTATTAACACCAGCATTTGCCGCAATAGCGATTGGTTCTACAGCATCAGGAATCATACCTGAAGCTATTCCAGTAGCAGCTGGGGATAAAATACTGTTATATGTTTCATTAACAGCAGCAAGTCCAATAGCTGCAGTTGCTGGATTTGTAAGTGCAGGTATTAATATCGTTTAATTTGTTACAATGTTTAGTAGGAAATTAAACAGGGGTTTGTATATAGTCCTTCCTAATAAATTTAGGAAGGACTATATTTTTTGAGGAAATAAGTAATAAATCAATTGAATAATTACTCTTTATTAAGTTCGTATAAAAAAGTATAATTTACCCTTTCTCATTTAAGGCATAAGTTATGTAACTTTAAAAATTTCCGATCAGCAAAAAAAGATGAATTCTTTTAAAAAAGAATTCATCCATAAAATAAACTATTTATTTTTATTGCAGTTACATCCTTTTTTCTTTACATAGCCTTGCTCGGCTAAGTCTCTTTGCGATTGGGAATTGGAAGATTGAGAATTGGAAGATTGAGAGGATGCTGAAGAGCTACTATTTTTATTATAAGAGTAGTTTTTTCGATAGTTATAATTACTCATAGTACTATCACCTCCAATTTAATATATAAATATTATATGTATGTACACTATCAATTGTTACTATTTTTAATAGGAAGAGAAGATACAATAAAAAAATCTCCTTGGTATTTTCCTAGGAGATAAATGATGATTCTTTTGAAATTTTACAAATTAATACGCCCCAGTAAAGAGGAAAGTAATAAGAATCTTGGTGATGCGGATTATGTTGTTGAGCGAGGGGCTGGGTTGGATAATTTTTCGTTTCACGGTTTTGATTGCAGTTTGCCGGAGGACCAATTACAGTAGTTGATTGAATAGGGGAAACCGCTTGTTTCCATTGTTGTTCATTGAGGCAGTAAGTATGGGCCATCATATGAGCCGGAGTTAATCTTAAAATATCAGAACCGAAAATAACTTCTGGCGCTGGGGCATTGAAAATAGCTAATAAATGAGTATTATCTGCTGTAGCAATTTCATAATGCCACCACGCTTGTGGAATGTTGGCAACTTGCCCCGGTTTTATCGGTAAGTTTAAAATTTGATTCGTAAATGGATTAAGTAAAGAAACAACAGCAGACCCTGAAATACAATAAACAAGTTCAGCTGCATTTTGATGAATATGTGGTTCTACAACATTTCCTGTACTTAAATAAATATCTAATAAAGAAGTATTTTCTAAAGTATTTAATTGTTTAATACCGAGTACATTTATATAATTTTGGGCATCTTTCCGAAAAAAATTACTTTTATTTACATCATAAGTAAAATTGGTTGAGGGAGAGGTATAGTCGATGTTGGCAGTCAATTGTATTACCCGCCTTTCTATAGGGAAGTTAGGTTACAAAATTAGGATATGAGTCTAGTCTTTGTTTTGTGCTGTTGTCGGCAGCTTAATAAATTCACTTATTTCATAAAGAATAAGGTGTTAATACTAAACTATATTCGTATTCCCATTCATACTTTGGATTGATGGAAAAAAGTAATGAAAATGTTAATTTAAAAGTACATCAATCATTTATAAGGAGTGAATGTTCATGTCATTTAGTGAAATGATTAGAAATGAAGTACTCAGCTGGGCGGGTGTTTCTGAAAAACCGCATCGATTTGGTGGTATTGAAATAAATTATGGTAAGAAAGA
Source organism: Bacillus sp. 7_6_55CFAA_CT2 (assembly GCF_000238655.1). NCBI lineage: Bacteria > Bacillati > Bacillota > Bacilli > Caryophanales > Bacillaceae > Bacillus > Bacillus sp. 7_6_55CFAA_CT2. The sequence goes on from NZ_JH414709.1 coordinate 556,055, forward strand.
ACTTGGCCATCTTCATGGTGATAAATTAGCTGATTTACCATTTCCGAAGTTAAAGCGAGATGAATTAGTGAAGCAAGGATTGGTAAAACCACATCACGTATTACCTGAATCAGGATGGATCAGTTATTATATAAAGAGTGAAGAGGATATTCCATTTGCAATTGAGTTATTTCGTATGCAATATGACCGAATTAAAAAGTAATGAAATAAAGTAGGGTAATAAAAATTTATTTTCATGTCACATCCCTCCTTAATCGTTCGTCTTGTATGTAGAACGATAAGGAGGGATTTTATTATGAATACATTTGATGTAGCAATTATTGGCGGTGGGCTTGCTGGATTAACAGCATCTATATATTTAGCGAAAGCTGGAAAGAAAGTGATTGTATTAGAAAAATCCAGTCAATTCGGTGGCCGAGGGATGACTATAAATAAAAATGGAATCTGCATGAATCTTGGTGCACATGCTTTATATAGAGGCGGAGCAGCGTTTATAATTTTTAATGAGCTCGGTTTGAATCTTCCAGGTGGAATACCATCTACAAAAGCACATGGAATATGGAAAGGGGATATATTCACTATCCCAACAGATTTTCGCTCAATTTTATCAACACCACTACTTTCGTGGTCTGCAAAAGTACAATTCTCACGTCTTATGATTCGTTTAGGAAATTTAGATGTAGGAGAAGTTCCGAAAATGAGTCTAACTACATGGGCAGAAAATGAAATAAAAGATCCAATGGTTCGCAATATATTTTATGCGCTATGCCGGACAACAACATATACGTTTGCTCCTACAATACAATTAGCATCATCTGTACTAAAGCAAATACAGCTTTCTATAAAAGCAGGAGTGCTTTATGTAGATGGTGGTTGGGAGACGATAATAACAAAATTAAGAGATTTAGCGAATGATGTCGGGGTAAAATTTTTGGCTAAAAAGCATGTTTTGGAAATAGAGCATTATGAAGATAAACAAAGAATACATTGTGTTGATGATGAGGTTTTTGAAGTAGGTACAGTCATCGTGACGACTCCGCCAAAAGAGGCTTGTAAAATAATAAAAGGTGCAGAAGGAACAAGTTTGCATAGATGGAGTGAACAATCGGTACCGGTTACTGTTGCTGCATTAGATATTGGCTTGAGACAATTACCCAATCCTACACATCAATTTGTATTAGGATTAGATCAACCTATATTTTTCACAAATCAATCGAGAGCAGCTAAATTAAGTGAAGATGGATCAATTGCAGTGAGTCTAATTAAGTACCATAATCCTATGCTAGAGATGAATCATATTCATGAAGATAAAGAACAGTTGGAAAGTACGATGGAGTTGTTACATCCAAATTGGAAAAGAGAAGTTGTTGCACAGCAATATTTACCGAAAATAACAGTAGTACATGATTTTCCTCATATTGACCGTGTTGAAAAGCCGGGTCCTAATATACCTGAAATGCAAGGTGTTTATGTTGCAGGAGATTGGGCAGGGCATGATGAAATATTAGCTGATGCTGCGGTAGCAAGCGGGAAACGTGCAGCGTTACACATTTTAAAGCAATATGAAAGTGAGGCAGTTCATCATGGAAACGGAGCAGTTATATGAAGCGTATCAACCATTATTATTTTCGTTAGCATACAGAATCCTTGGGAGTGTTATGGATGCTGAGGATATCGTTCAGGATGTATTTATCTCGCTAAATAATATAGAAGATCCTCAATCTATAGAAAATATGAAAGCATATTTATGTAAGATGGCGACAAATCGTTCAATTGATAAATTACGATCGGCAGCGCATAAACGTAACGTGTATGTAGGGATGTGGTTGCCAGAGCCAATTGTAGAAGAGAGTGATGAGCCATCAAAGTCATTTATAATGAAAGAATCCCTTTCCACCGCATATTTATTACTTTTACAACAATTATCTGAGGTAGAAAGGATTGTTTTCATATTAAGAGAGGTTTTCAGTTATGAATACGAAGAAATAGCTTCAATTGTTGATAAGAGTAGTGTGAACTGCAGGAAAATCTTTCAACGTGCTCGAAAAAGCATGTTGGAGAAACCGAAGCAATCAAAATTAAGCACGGAGAAAATGGCTTCTTATGTTGAAAAGTTTGTATCATCATTACAGTGTGGGGATGCGGAAGGTATGTTAGAAGTATTAAAAACAGATGCTATACTCAAAGCTGATGGTGGTGGTAAAGTTACGACTGCTATTAACCCGATTTATTCTGCGGATCGAATTATACGTTTGTTCTTTGGGATTGCACAACGATTGACAGAAGAGTACACTGTTGATTTCAAAATGGTCAATGGTATACCAGGAGTTATAGTTACAATAAATAATAAAGTAACTTATGTTCTTTCGTTTGCATTTGAGGATGAGAAAATTTCAAATATTTATATGATGGTTAACCCTGAAAAACTTATGCATTTAAATGTAAAAATATAAAAAAGCGCATTTCTTCAGAAATGCGTTTTTTTATTATTTTTCTAACATTTCAAGAGGTACATCTTTTTCGCCAGCTACCTCAAATTTAATTTCCCCGTCTTCTTCATAAATACGTGTAATAATCGGTATAGTAATCATTAATTTTTTATGCTGCTTTCGTTTTCGAGCAGCATCTAAGCTAATCACGTTCATTTGTAAGCATCCTTTCTTCTGGAAATATATAAACAAAGAAAATGCGTCCGAAAAGGGCGCTTAATTGAATTTGAAATACCGATTCATTTAAATGGGGTTTATATAATTTAATAACTGCAATTTTAATATGAAATAATATGAATGGAATAATTGCACGTAGAAATTAACTTTACCAAAAAACGAAACAATATGCTATAAAAAATTATAAATCTTTGTCATATAACAGGAAAAAGGTTTTTGTTTCGCATATAATAAAAAGTAGACGGGCAGCAAGAGCTTTTTCATCATATTGCTTTGGAAAGGCGATGAAAAAAATGGATACGTTAGATTCATTATTATTTCAACTTGAACAATATGGAGAAGAGCATGATCGAAATAAAAAAACACGGGAAGAAAAATTACGGAATATTACTCGTGAGATGGGGCAATTTTTATCAATTTTAGTAAAAGGGTGTAGCGCAAAAAACATTTTAGAAATCGGAACTTCTAATGGCTATTCTACATTGTGGTTAGCTAATGCGGTAGAAGAAACAAATGGAAATGTAACAACTGTAGAGCTTTCTTCAGAACGAGTTGGAGAGGCACTTGTCAATTTTGAAAAGGCAAACCTTTTACAAAGGATTGATGTTCATAATCAAGAAGCAGGGGCATTTTTAGATGCGCAATTAGATCATTCATTTGATTTTATTTTCCTAGATTCAGAGCGTACGCAATACATGTGGTGGCTTGAGCATATAAAACGCATTTTACAACCAAAGGGTTTTCTTGTTGTTGATAACGCAACCTCTCATGCAAATGAATTAGCCGAGTTTAAAAAAATGATAGAAGAAGATGAAATGTTTGAAACGGTGTTATTGGCATTTCAAAATGGAGCATTCGTAGCGCGCAAGAAGAAATAGGAGTGAGCGCAATATAATTATCACATTGAAAAAGGGTGTATGTCAAAAGATTGAGTACAGAAGGATAGAAGAACATAATTTATATACGTAACATACGAAGAATCCGCCTTCAGCATGTCGTTCTCTAGGTCTTAAGTCTGAGGAAAATTATGTTGTTTACAGGTATACTTATAGTAAGAAACAGGGAATGACTGCATAAACAGGCATTTCTAAAAAAATCGATTTCAAGCAATCAGAATGTATATGAAATACGATATAATAGATGAAATATAGTGCATATAAATTCGCACATATAAATAAAGGAGCGATTTTGTTGACTGAACTCGAGAAAAAAGAACCTGTATCGATCGTGAAAGATAATAATGTAGAAGTAGTGGTTGATACAGTTATAAAAGATGCAGAATTAGAGGAACTGAATAAAGAAGCTGATCTTTATGTACAAAAGTTAAATAGCGAGCAAAATACAGATTTATCAAAAGTATTGTCTCAGCTAGGAGATTTAGGAGATAAAGAGCAACAAGCAGCAGGACAAACGTTGTCAGCATTAAAACGTCCTGTAACAGCGATGATGAATGGAAAAAACGAAGAAATTCCAAATACATTGTTAGAATTACGAAAAGTGGTATCAGAACTTGATCCGAATTCATTAAAAGCAAGTGGTATGAAGAAAATTATGTTTAAAGTATTCAAGAAAAACCCACTTGAAACATACGTGCATAAATATCAATCTATAGATAAGCAAATTGAGGAGATTATAAGATCCCTTCTAATTGGTCGTGACAACTTACAAGAAGATACAGTTGGTCTTGAAATGCTTAAAGAGCAATCGCATGATAAAATTCACGCTCTTGATAAGCAAGTATACTTAGGGAGAAAACTTGCTGGCATGCTGGAAGCTGAGAAACAAAATCCAGAACGTCAAAGAGATATTCCATTAATTAACGATGCGTTAGAAAAGATACTTGTACGTACACGTAATATGCAGCAAGCGAAAAGTGTGTTATTACAATCTATCGCATCTGTAGACATTATTAAGAAAAATAATGAAAAGTTAACGGAGGCAATTCGTAATGCAATTACGATGACGCAAAACGTTGTAACGGTTTCAGCTGCTATTCAGCTAGCGTTAACAAATCAACGGAAAACAATCGATGCAGTGAATGCGACAAATGAAGCAATTGAATCAATGGTATTAAGCAATTCTCAAGCATTAAAACAAAATACAGAAGAAACAACAAAACTGCTTGAAAATCCTGCAATTAGCATGGATAAATTACGCGAGTCATTCCAAAACGTATTCGCTGCAATTGAAGCTTCTGAGAAATCGTCAGAACGTATTATCGAGTCAAGTAAGAAGTTTGTTATTGAACTAGACACATTTAATGATGAAATGAAACAAAAACTCATTCAGCGCCCAAGAAAATAGCAGACTTTTAGAGGAGGTGAAAAAATGAGTTTCATTCAAACTGTATTAGTACTATTAGGTACATTGCTTTTAATCGCATTTACTGTCGTTGTATTAGTTGTATATTTCGGACGTAAACTGTATTTTTCATGGACGAAGCCATATAAAAGAGCACACGATTCTTTAGATAAGTTATCGAATAAATCATTACCGTTTCTACAAGAATTTACACAACACCCTCTCTTTTATCGTTGGATTCGTACGGAAGGAAAGAAAGAACAACATACATTAAACACTCTTTTCTGTGCATCGGGTCAACGTACGAGAGAGCAAGTATTCTCGATGTTACCGAAAGAAAAACAGAAAAAAGTACATGTAATGGCAAAAACAACGAAAAAGCTTACGAATGAAGATATTGATGTAGCGGCGATGAAAGTAAAAGATTTTTTAAGACAAGAAACGCAGCAAACTGTAAAACCGACAGATTTATCGTTTTATAAATTGTATTTTTATGATCGATATCCAGATGCATTAAATACAATTCAAGCGTATAAACGCTCAATAAATCCTTCATTACAACGAACGGTTGATGATATTACAATTTCAGTATTAAATGCTTTGCCGTATTATCAAGAACAACGCATGTTTGAGCAACAACATAAACTTGAAACGTTCTTAATGAAAGATTTAACGGCCATGTTATCGTTGGTAGTACAATTACCACCTTCACAAAGACCAGAGAAGGAAGAAGAACTGAAAATCTACTTGGAAAATTTCCAAAAAGAAATGGAAGTAGTAGAGCGAGATATTCGCGACTCAATTGATCACGATTTAAATGTGAAGATGAGAGCAGCGACTGAGAAGTTTAAGAATAAATAACAAAAAGCGCCTTAAAAGCTAAGTATCACAGCTTTAGGGCGCTTTTTGTTATGAGATTTTATTTTGCACTAACGGTAGTATGACTAGAAGCCACACTTTCATTATGCAATCGATCAACTGCAGTTACGACATACGTATACGTTTCTCCAGAAATAACGGTTTTATCTACATAAATTTCTCCAAGTTTTGTTTTTCTTACAGTAGTAAGTAAATTTTTCGGATTTTGTATATCCACTTCATTTTTCCCATTCGCGCGGTAAATAGCGTAATAAGTAGAATCATTATCTCTATTGTCAATGATACCGATTGCAATACCTTCATCTCTTGGAATGGCACCTTTTAAAGTCGGTTGTTTTGGTGGATCATGATCAAGCCAAGACATAGGCGGAATTAATGCAGGATATTTATATATGTCTTTTGAGAGTCTATCTTTAGCTCCAAGTGGATTGTTATTAATATCTTTTAAGCTAAAATGCATACTACCTTTTATTTCGGGATATAGCCGGTTTAATGCAATTTGTCTTGGATATTCTTCTGGATCAGACCAAGCAGGGACGGAGTTATTATTAATTTTATAGGCCGCTTGACCGATGTATAGGTGAATCGGTTTGTTATTTGTTTCTTTAACCCACCAATCTACTAATATGTCATATGCAGCTGGGGTGAAACCTATATTCCAATATATTTGCGGTGTAATGTAGTCAATATATCCTTTTTGTATCCACTCACGTGTGTCAGCATAAAGGTCATCATAGTTTCTTTGGCCTGCGGTTGTGTTAGAGCCAGTCGGATCGTCAGCTACATTTCTCCATACGCCGAACGGACTAATGCCAAACTTTACATATGATTTTTCTTGTTTTATAGCAGTATTTAAATCTTTTACAAGTTCATTTACATTGTTACGTCGCCAATCTTCTATATTTGTAAATCTACCGTTATTATATGTTTCGTACGTTTTCTGATCTGGAAATTCTTCACCGGCCACTTTATATGGATAAAAATAATCATCCATATGCAGCGCATCAATATCGTAATTTTGCACGATTTCTAAAGCACCTTCTGTTATAAATTTTTTCACTTCTGGAATACCGGGATTGTAATATAACTTTCCGCCATAAGGGACAACCCAATTGGGATGTTGCCTTGCAGGGTGATTATTTGATAATCGATTTATATCGGTGTGATTCATCGTTATTCGGTATGGGTTAATCCAAGCGTGGAATTCTATATTTCTTTTATGAGTTTCTTCAATCATAAATGCAAGCGGGTCATAACCAGGATCTTTTCCTTGTGTTCCTGTAATGTATTCAGACCAAGGACCGTAATTTGAAGGATAGAAAGCATCAGCGGTTGGTTTAATTTGTACAACAACTGCATTCATACCAGTGCTTTTTACATCGTCTAATAATCTTATAAATTCTTGTTTCTGTTTTTCAATGGGTAAGCCAGTTTTTGAGGGCCAATCAATATTCAGAACAGATGCAATCCATACAGCACGTAATTCATGTTTTTTGTATGCAGTATTTACTTCAGCATAAGTAGAGTGAGGGGGAATGAAAGAGAAAGGGATGAACAAGATGACGATACAACATATCATTAATAAACGTTTAACGATCATTTATACGCCTCCCTATCATATGATTATTTAAAATAATATAGGAGGCGAGGTTGACTTTGCAATAGAGAAAATTGCATATTGAAACATTAATTTAATAGGAAAAATATTTTTAATGAAATTTACTTTCATTATAACTAAATTCATTTACTACTTCATATGCTTGTTAGTAAAGTGAAACTTCCTTTCATTTGAAGGGTAATAAATTATAAGTATAGGAGGATTAATAAATGAAAGTTTTGTTCGTCTGTTCTGGAGGAATGTCCAGTGCAATTGTTGTAAACGCTTTAAAAAAAGAAGCGGAGAAAAATGGTGTGAACATGGAAGTGCATGCAATTGGAACGAATGAGGTAGAGGAAGAAGTAAAGAATGGCTGGGATGTCGTAATGGTGGCACCTCAAATAAGACACCGATTTGACTCTGTAAAAAAATTTGCAGAGGAGGAATCTATTCCGTGTGGCATCATTCCACCGCAAGCATACACGCCACTTGGAGGCCCGACTTTATTAAAAACTGTAAATGAATTAATTAGTTAGGAGGAAGCGTTATGAATAAGTTTGTCACGTTTCTTGATAAAAACTTATCTGGCCCGATGGCAAGGCTTTCTGAGCAGAGGCATCTACAAGCAATCCGTGATGGAGTTATTTCGGCGTTACCATTTATTATAGTAGGAAGCTTTTTTTAATAGTAGCATTTCCACCACTGCCGAAAGATAGTTTCATATCGGTTTGGGCATTAAAGAATCAAACAAGTATATTGATACCATATCGTTTAACTATGTTTATTATGTCCTTATATATAGCATTTGGAATAGGATATAATTTAGCGAAAAGTTATAAATTAGATGCTTTATCAGGAGCACAGCTTGCGGTATGTTCACTACTTTTAACATTAACGCCTGAGTTAATTGATAAAAAAGGATTCATGCTTCCGATGACAAATCTTGGAGGTCATGGATTATTTGTGACGATGATCGTCTCTATTTTATCAGTTGAGATTTTAAGGTTTTGTAAGAAGAATAACGTAACGATAAAAATGCCAGAACAAGTACCACCGTCAGTATCACGTTCATTTGAAGCACTTATACCTGCAGCATTCGTTATTATTATGATGAGTCTTATTACAGTCGTTTTTAAAGTTGATTTACATTACGTTGTAGATAAACTAGCCGCACCGTTAGTAAAAGCTGGTGATAGTTACTTTGGCGTTATTATACCTGTATTTTTAATTACGTTTTTCTGGTCTTTCGGGATACACGGAGTATCAGTTGTAGGTACTGTGGCAAGGCCACTTTGGGATGTGTATTTAGGAAAGAACGGTGAAGCTGTAGCAAGTGGAGCGAGTCATTTTCCGTTTATTGCACCAGAACCGTTTTATCAATGGTTTATTTGGATTGGTGGTTCGGGTGCAACGTTAGGGCTTGTGTTAGCTATGATTATATTTGGTCGATCAAAATATTCAAAAGCATTATCGAGAACATGTATTGTCCCTGGGATTTTTAATATAAATGAACCGGTTATATTCGGTTTGCCGATTGTATTAAATCCAATTTTAATTATTCCTTTCGTCATTACCCCGTTAGTAACAGCTACTATAGCGTATGCTGCAACCGCAATGGGATTTGTAACACCAACGCATATTATGCCGCCATGGACATTACCTGCTCCAATTGGTGCATATTTAGCAACAGGTGGAGATTGGCGTGCGATTGTATTAGTTTTTATAAATATAACAATATCGTTCCTTATTTATTTACCATTCTTTAAAATGTACGACAAAAATATGCTTGAAATCGAAAAGAATGGTGACGGAGAGTCGGTTAATCCTTAATCTACATGCTGTTATTTTGAGTGATAGACTTTTTGTCTATCACTTCTTTCACATTAAAACTAGAAAGGGGGAAATAGAATGAATATAAAATTTAGTTATAAAGGTGTGTTTTTATTACTATTTGGAGTGATTTGTGCAAATTTACTTTTTGTCCCTTTATTAGGCATGCTAAATTTATCACAAATGCATAGTATTTGGCTCGTTACAAGTATTGCGGCAAGCGTTTTGCTTACGGTAGTTGTTTCTTTCATTGATGGATCGTTTGCATCGAAAGCTCAGTTGTTTTTTAGATTTATATTGTTTTCGATTGGTTGTACGTTCGTTACTTACATGCTTGTTTTTTAGTAAATAGGAGGTCATGCACGTTATGTATATTGCAGGGGTAATTTTAACATACTGTATGAACCATCCATTTTTGAACATGAAACCACCAAAATCAACAGGTAGAGAACAGTTTGGAGAAGCGTTTGTGACTGGATTATTGAATCGATTTAAAAAGCATAGTAAAGAAAATATATTGGCAACTGTCACGATGTTTACAGCATGTTCAATTGTTCATCATTATAAGGCGTTTATTTTGCCGTATTATGAAATTGATGAGGTGATTTTAGGTGGTGGAAGTTATAATAATACACTTGTTGAAATGTTACGGAATGGATTAAGAGAAGAGAAATGTAGCATATGTATACAAGAAGATATTGGTCACTCTTCAGCAGCGAAAGAAGCAATTGCGTTTGCTATTTTAGCAAACGAAACGTATCATCGTAATTCAAGTAATGTGCCGAGCGCAACAGGTGCTAAGAATTCCGTAATTTTAGGGAATATAACATTCCCTCCATACGCAGATGAAAATGAGGCGAACATATGAAGTATATGATTGGAGTAGATGGCGGGGGAACGAAGACAGAGGCAATTGCATTTGATCAAGATGGAAATGAAGTTGTAAGAGGTACGAGCAGATTTGGAAATGTATTAATAGATTTTGATCAGGCACTTTTGCATATTATGGAAGCAATTAATCAATGCCAGAAGAGTTTAATGAATGAGCATTGCGTTTGTATTTGTTTAGGATTAGCTGGTATAAGCGGAGGGAATACAAATGAATTAATATTACGTTTAAAAAAGAAATACGGAACAAAAATTGAAATTTTTAATGATGCAATGATCGCGCATGCAGCTGCTTTAAAAGGTAAGGAGGGAATATTAACTATAGGTGGTACAGGTGCAATTTGTATAGGAAAGAAAGGGGAAGTATATCAGTATAGCGGTGGATGGGGACATATTTTAGGAGATGAGGGGAGCGGATATTGGATTGCATTACAAGCTTTAAAGAAAATGGCAATTCAGTTCGATCAAGGAATCAGTCTTTGTCCATTGAGTTTGAACATTCAAAGGCAGTTTCAACTTTTGACACCGTCTCATATAAAAAGCTTAGTATATACTTCTTCTAAAGATAAAATTGCAGCAATCGCGCCATTAGTTATTCAGGAAGCGAGAAATGGCAATGATGATGCGCATGAAATTATGATGCAAGCTGGAAAGGAATTGGCAAGGATTACAGTAAGTGTTTATAACAAGTTGAACTTTAAGCACTCAACGCCAATTGCAGTAAGTGGCAGTATATTGCGTTTAGTTCCTGAAATATTTGCTGTATTTAAGAAATGCTGTGAAGATAGTATGAAAGAAATTACATTCGTATCAAAAGCAGAAATGGCAGTGAAAGGAACATATTATTTAATGAGGGATATATATTTTTAAAAATAGTGTATGAGAATTTTTGTATGATTTGTTAAAATGTATAAAGGGATGTATGTTAAAAACGTACAATATACGTAGTAATTGAATATTGTATATGTAATCCCATGTAGAAAGTGAATGATTACATGATTAATAGTATGCAGTTTTTATATTTGGTGGCTTCTTATTTAATTGGAAACATATTGACCGCTTATATAGTAACAAAATTGAGACATAACGTTGATATTAGGGATGAAGGAAGCGGAAATCCTGGCGCAAGAAATATGGGGCGCGTATATGGAAAAGGGTATTTCATCGCTACATTTTTAGGTGATGCGATTAAAGGGGCAATCGTTGTTGCTGTAGCAAAATATCTTTTTGAAGATCCTACATTCGTAATGTTAACATTATTGGCCGTTATTATTGGACATATTTATCCAGTTGTATTTAAAGGCAAGGGCGGTAAAGGTATTTCAACATTTATAGGAGGACTAATCGCATTTGATTATTTGATAGCGCTTACCCTCTTAGGCATTTTTATTGTATTTTATTTAATATTTAAAGGGTTTACGAAGCCAGGACTAATTACAATTGCTTGTTTACCAATTTGTATGATTCTTTATTCTTATTCTATTGTTACCACTATATTAAGTGGAATGATTATTGTACTTATTCTATATGTGAATCGAGAATAAAATGAATGTTTAATAAGTGGGGATAATCTCCACTTATCATTTTTTATTAAATAGATAAAGGAGATAAGGCATGGGGTTAATTTATAAAGTTGCTGATCAAGATTGGGAATTTGAAAGTATACATAAATTAAATTATAAAACTTTTGTGGAAGAGATACCACAACATGAAGAAACGAAAGACCGGTTTCGTATAGATCGGTTTCATAAAGAAAATACATATTTAATTTGTTTAGATGAGGATAGATTAGTAGGTATGGTCGCAGTGCGGGGAAAACGACCATTCTCGTTAGATTATAAAATCTCAAATTTAGATGTTTATTTGCAAGAGCATGGAGAAAAAATGTATGAAATTCGTTTACTTTCAGTAGAACGTGAATATAGAAATGGAAGAGCGTTGTTAGGATTAATTCGTTTTCTACATCGTTATTTACTTCTAAATGGATATGAATTAGCACTCATTTCTGCAACAACACGTGAACTAGCTTTATATGAGCAAATGGGATTCAAATCTTTCCATACGTTAGTTGGTACAGAAGAAGCAGCCTTCCAGCCAATGTATGTTACCCCTGCTATGTTTGAAGAGTCGAGTGTTGGGGGGATTATGACGAAAGAATATACGTTTTTACCTGGTCCAGTAGATATTGAAGAGAACGTTCGAAAGGCATTTTCTACGCGGCCTATTTCGCATCGCTCTAAGTCATTTCAAGTGATGATGGGCAATGTAAAAAAACGGTTACTTTACATGACAAAAGCAAAACATGTACAGCTTATGTTAGGAACAGGGACGTTAGCAAATGATGCGATTGCTTTACAGTTACGTTCTTTAAAAGGGAAAGGACTAGTATTAACAAATGGGGAATTTGGTAATAGATTAGTTGGACATGCAAAACGAGCACGGTTACATTTTGATACGTATAAAAAGGAAATGGGAGATCCATTTATTTATACCGAATTAGAAGAAATCATGACAACTGGAAATTATGAATGGATTTGGTTTGTTCATCATGAAACATCTACTGGAATGTTAAACGATTTAAACGAGCTAAATACTCTTTGTAACGAGAATCAAATAAAACTATGTGTAGATTGCATAAGCTCAATTGGAGCAATACCATTAGACTTGAAGGATGTGTATTTTGCAAGTGGTGTTAGCGGTAAAGCGATTAAATCATATACAGGAATTTCTTTCGTTTTTCATAACCACATTGTAAAAATAAACGAGGCTGTGCCGGCCTATATGGACATTGGTATGTATGAAGAAAATGAAAGCATTCCATACTCACAATCATGGAATTTAATTTATGCATTACAAGAAGCGTTGAAGAGACTTGAAGATGAAAAGGTATTTGTAAAAATTAAAGAGACATACGAGTATGTTGAAGAAGTTATTACTGATATGGGCTTAAAGCTTGTTTCACCTAAAGAACATGCCGCGCCAATTATACTTACTATTGTATTAAGCGAAGACCATTCTTCTAAAGTAGTAGGCGATGCATTAGCATTACAAGGATACATCGTTCATTATGAGTCATCTTATTTACAAAAGAATAATTGGATCCAAATTGCATGTTTAAATCATTATAAAGAACGCGATATGAAGAGGATGTTAAATTGTTTGCAAATGTGTTTATTTCAGAGTGGGGTACATATATAAAGATTTTTTCTTTTCGTATAAAGGAGCTACGACTTACGAAAACTTAGAAATAGAACTTTGGAAGAGGTGTCAGTATGATAACTAGAAAACTACCATTACATATAGACGATATTAAAAAAGCTCACAAAATTCTAGATAGAAATGCTCGTAAAACGCCATTAGTAAAATCTTTTTATTTGACTAGTAAAACGGACGGAGAAATACATTTGAAATTAGAAAATATGCAATTAACGGGTTCTTTTAAATTTCGTGGCGCATTTAATAAAATGTCGCGGCTCACGGATCAAGAAAAAGAAAGAGGTGTAATCGCCTGTTCAGCAGGTAATCATGCACAAGGAGTTGCATTATCTGCTCATTTACTCGGTATTAAGAGTAAAATTGTTATGCCAATTTCTGCACCTCAGGCAAAAGTTGAAGCAACAAAAGGATATGGATCTGAAGTGATTTTACATGGTGAAACCTTTGATGATGCAAAGGTAAAATGTGAAGAAATTATAAGGGAAACAGGTGAAACATACTTACATCCATATGATGATGTAGAGGTAATGGCTGGTCAAGGTACAATTGGATTAGACATTCTTGATGATATGTGGGATGTAGATACTGTCATTGTACCAATAGGTGGAGGCGGAATTATTTCTGGTATTTCTGTAGCATTAAAATCTTTTAATCCATCGATTAATATAATTGGTGTCCAAGCAGATAATGTTCATGGAATGAAGGCATCTTACGATAAAGGAGCAATCGTAGAACATTATGAGGCGCCTACTATTGCAGATGGTTGCGCAGTTAAAATACCAGGGGAATTAACATTTGAAATTGTAAAAGAATTAGTAGATGATATTGTAACTGTATCAGAAAAAGAACTGGAAGTAGCGATGAAAGATTTATTACAACGTGGGAAAGCTGTTGTAGAAGGTGCAGGTGCATTAGCAACTGCTGCACTTCTTGCAGGAAAAGTTAATAGTTATATAAAAGGGAAAAAAGTAGTAGCTGTTATATCCGGTGGGAACGTGGACTTACAGCGCATATCAAGTGTATGTGAGCACTTTTTTGTCGCTAATGAAGTGAAATAGTTTTATAAAAGAAGAGCTAAGAGAAATGATCTTAGCTCTTACTTTTTGTCTACCGTTTACTGTAAGTAGCAATAAATTTGCTGTTTAATGAATTGTTTTATTTAAGCGCCAATTTTTACATATATCTTGAATGTTACAATAATTATTTCAATATTGTCGAAACATAAGCAGAAATTTAATATAATAGTTTTAATGTGCTAATGAGCGGTGAGGAGGGCAGGTCATGAATAAAGAAGAACAGGTCATGAACGGTTTCAGGGAATTATATAATAAGCTGGGTTGGCTTAATAAAGATAAGATGGAAGAAGGTCTTAAAGGGTTTAAGTCTTCTGAAGTTCACTGCATTGAATATATTGAAAACAATGCAGATTCTAACGTGACACAACTCGCAGAGGCTTTTTATGTGACTCGCGGTGCTATAAGTAGAATGACTAAGAAGCTCATACAAAAAGGCCTTGTTGAAAGTTACCAAAAGTTAGAAAATAAGAAAGAAATTTATTTTAAGCTTACCGAACAAGGGAAAGAAATTTATAAAATCCATGAAAATCTGCACAAAGAGTTTCAAGAGCGGGATAAAGCTGTATTTGAACAAGTAACTGAAGAAGAATTCGACAGTATAATTAGCTTTGTGGAAAAGTATAGTAGACATTTGGATGCAGAAATAAAGAAACAAGGTATACATATTAAATCGTAATACATTTTAATAATAAAATGGCAGCCTTACTCTAATATGAGAATAGGCTGCTTTTTTATTATTTCATCTTTGTTGACTAATCAACAAAACAGGGTTATCATTTTGTTGACAAAGCAACAAAACATTTTAAGGAGAGAAGTTAAATGTCTATATTTAGATCACAAAATGAAAGGGAAACTAGAAAAAAGCATAGATAAACATGCGTTACTATTCGGACTTATTTCTGTATTTCTTTGTGGTATAGGTTTCAGTATCATCATGCCTGTAGTCCCATTCTTAGTACAGCCATATACAAGTAATCCGGAAGAACAAGCATTAGTTGTTACACTACTAACTTCCGTATATGCGGCCTGCGTGTTTTTAGCTGCTCCAGCACTCGGGGTTTTAAGCGATAAGTATGGCCGTCGTCCATTACTTTTAATATGCTTATTTGGTTCTGCAATTGGGTACTTGGTTTTTGGCATAGGAGGAGCTTTATGGGTATTATTTGCTGGACGCATAATAGAAGGAATAACAGGCGGAAGCATAAGTACGATCTTCGCATATTTTGCAGACATCATTCCGAAAGAGCAGAGAACGAAATACTTTGGATGGGTGAGTGCAGTTGTAGGTGCGGGAACTATTATTGGACCAACTCTTGGGGGCTTACTTGCAAAGTTTGGTCATTCTGTACCTTTATACTTTGGAGCGTTCATAACTTTATTAAATGTTTTATATGGTATGAAATACATGCCTGAGAGCCTTGACAAAAATAACAGGTTAAAAGAGATTACTTTTGTAAGGTTAAATCCTTTTGCACAGCTAGCAAATATACTTTCCATGAAAAATTTAAAATGGTTACTTATCTCAGCGTTTTTACTTTGGATACCTAACGGATCTTTACAAGCAATTTTCACGCAATTTACAATGGATACTTTCAGTTGGAAACCTGCATTAATCGGACTTATGTTTTCAATTTTGGGCTTTCAAGACATTGTTTCACAAAGTTTTATAATGCCAAAGCTTTTAATCAAGCTTAGTGATAAACAAATAGCAATTCTTGGGATGGTTTCGGAGATTATAGGATACAGTTTTATTGTAGCATCAGCTGTATTTTCACTCTCTCCACTACTTATCGTTGGAATGCTAATGTTTGGTTTTGGGGATTCAATTTTCGGGCCTTCATTCAACGGGATGCTTTCAAAGTCTGTCAGTTCTAATGAACAAGGAAGGATTCAAGGTGGAAGCCAATCTATTCAAGCTTTAGCAAGAATGATTGGTCCGATTATTGGAGGACAAATCTATGTATCACTTGGTCATGCCGCACCTGCTTTTATGGGTATGATTCTTATAGTAGCGGCAATAGCAGTTTTGTATAAGGGAACGTATGAAACTGTATAACAGATAGATATAAGAACAAATAAAAGGGAGTCAGAACTTAGGAACAAGTGCTGATTCCCTATTTGTTTACGGTTTGAGAGCTAAGAGAAATGCTTTTGTTTAGGAATTTATTCTGCTATGCTCTCATGGTGAAGGGTAATATTCAGTGAGGTGGAACTATTATTAATTACAGTTAGCTTTATTTGAAAGTAAAAAGGTAGGTAAATGACTAGATAATTTCATTATGCTTGTGCTGAAGTAAATAATGACTCCATCTTTACTTTGCTCTTTTCTCGAATTTCAGCATCTGCGTGTCTCATAACGTATTTATGCGCTACAGCGATTGCTAAAACATCATCTAATAAGCCAATCCCAATAATAGCAGCTATATCTGGAATGAAATCGATTGTTAATACGTAATAAGATAAAGCGGCTAATATTATGAATTTCGCTTTAGTAGGTAATTCTTTCTTTTTCATTGTGTAGAATAAAATAATACTTTCATATACGCTAGATTTACCGAGGTTTACAGAGCTTTTTTTGAACTTTTTCCAAAGTGTCTGTTTCTCCATATAAACACTCCTTTTACAAAACATAGATTTTTTAAAAGGATGGACAAAGAAGTGAGAGATTAATCAATTTTATTGTTTTTCTTAATTATATATTTCCATAAAAATAGGGGATTACCTGTTTAAAATAATATAATGTGGATTATGCAACGATTCATAGTGTTCCGTTACATAGTATATATATTGTAAAATGTATGTGGATGATTTAGTTATTATTATGCATTTTATAAGCCGTATGGGGGAAGCAAAATGAAAATAATAGAACTACCAATTGAATTCGAATTTAACGGGCAAAAACAATGTGTTTATCCAAGTTTAATTATAGTACATAATGAATTAACGTTAGTCGATACAGGATATCCAAGTTTTTTACCTTTAATTGAAAATGCAATATTAAAACATGGATATGAGATGAAAAACTTAAAAAATATAATTATTACTCATTATGATGATGATCATCTAGGGTCTGTATACGATTTTAAAGTGAAATATCCTCAAATTAATGTTATTGCTAGTGAAATTGAATCTAACTATATTAGTGGTGATATAAAATCAGAGAGGTTAGTTCAAGCTGAAGAAATGTTAGAACGTATGCCAAATGAAGAAAAAGAATTTGGTAAATGGTTTATACAACAGTTAAAAAATATAAAACATATTTCCGTCGATGAAAAAGTGCATGATGGTCAAATGATTTTGAATAATGAATGTCAAATAGTAGCGACGCCAGGACATACTTCGGGGCATATTTCATTATATTTTCCGAATTTAGATTGTGTAATTACGGGAGATGCGGCTGTTCAAGAGAATCGTGAGTTAGTAATAGCTAATCCGAATTTTTGTTTGGATATAGAAAAAGCGAAAGAGTCTTTAAACAGGATTAAAAGTTTTAAAGCAGCAGAGTATTATTGCTATCATGGAGGAAAGCTTACTGTATAAATTAATGAAAACCGGTCTTTCCTAAATCGAAAAGATCGGTTTTTTAGTTCATATATTTTGCGATTTCCACCAAATCAGTAACATTATATTTCGGTAAAATTGAAATATATATGTAAAGAAGAATATATATAATTTGAGCAAGGGTATAGGGGGGAGAAGATGGGTTCGTTATTTGATGTAATAGCAAAATTAAGAAGTTCATTTTGTCTTCTACTAACATGGAAGCATTAATAAAATCTGAGAAAAAGCAAAAAGATTTTGTTCATCTAGTACAGGATGAATATAAAAAAAGAAGATAAGAATTTTTTTATTTTTCATATTTGGCGAAACAAATGGTACAATGAAAGCTAATGTGAAAAATAAGGAAAAGAAGTGGTCTATTTGAAAAACTTTTTAGAATTAGGAATTAGTGAAACTTTTAATCATACATTACGTGAAAATGGAATTACAGAAGCAACACCAATTCAAGAGAAGGCAATTCCTGTTATTATGTCAGGTAAAGATATTATTGGGCAGGCGAAAACAGGAACGGGTAAAACGTTAGCATTCGTGTTACCGATTTTAGAAAAAAATTGATCCAGAGTCTAGTGATGTTCAGGCTTTAATTGTTGCACCAACAAGGGAACTAGCTCTGCAAATTACAACTGAAATTAAAAAAATAGCTTGTTCAAAGAGAAGATATTAATGTACTAGCGATTTATGGTGGGCAAGATGTAGCACAACAATTGAGAAAATTAAAAGGTAATACACATATTGTTGTAGCGACACCGGGGCGATTATTAGATCATATACGACGTGAAACAATTGATTTAAGTAATCTTTCAACGATTGTATTAGATGAAGCGGATCAAATGCTTTATTTTGGTTTCTTATATGATATTGAAGATATTTTAGATGAGACACCTGATAGTAAACAAACGATGTTATTCTCAGCAACGATGCCAAAAGATATTAAAAAATTGGCGAAGCGTTATATGGATGAGCCGCAAATGATTCAAGTACAAAGTGAAGAAGTAACGGTTGATACAATTGAGCAGCGTGTCATTGAGACGACAGACCGTGCAAAGCCAGATGCACTTCGTTTTATTATGGATCGTGATCAGCCATTTTTAGCTGTTATTTTCTGTCGTACAAAGGTTAGAGCAAGTAAGCTTTATGATAATTTAAAAGGATTAGGTTATAATTGTGCTGAACTTCATGGTGATATACCTCAAGCGAAACGTGAAAGAGTTATGAAGAGTTTCCGCGAAGCTAAAATTCAGTACTTAATCGCAACGGATGTAGCAGCTCGTGGACTTGATGTAGATGGTGTAACGCACGTATTTAACTTTGATATCCCTGAAGATGTAGAAAGTTACATTCACCGCATTGGCCGAACAGGACGTGCAGGTGGATCAGGTCTTGCAATTACGTTCGTTGCAGCGAAAGATGAAAAACATTTAGAAGAAATTGAAAAAACGCTTGGTGCACCAATACAAAGAGAAATAATCGAACAACCGAAGATAAAACGTGTAGATGAAAATGGAAAACCGGTACCAAAGCCGGCTCCGAAGAAATCAGGTCAAAATCGTCAAAGAGATAGCCGCGAAGGTTCAAGAAGTGATTCAAGACGTGATTCCAGAAATAGCTCAAGAAGTGATTCAAGAAATAGTTCGAGAAATAGTTCGAGAAATAGTTCGAGAAATGAAAATAACC
The DNA here is from genome assembly GCF_000238655.1 of Bacillus sp. 7_6_55CFAA_CT2. Classification (NCBI taxonomy): domain Bacteria; kingdom Bacillati; phylum Bacillota; class Bacilli; order Caryophanales; family Bacillaceae; genus Bacillus; species Bacillus sp. 7_6_55CFAA_CT2. The sequence continues at coordinate 575,743 of NZ_JH414709.1, forward strand.
GATCATTTAATAAGCCAAGTAATAAAAAAGGTAGTACAAAGCAAGGTCAGCAAAGACGTGGTCGTTAAATAGTTATAATTGTAAAAGAGTCGCAAAATATTGTGGCTCTTTTTTTGTTTGTATACAACAAGGATGATGGCAAGAAAAAACAAAATTTCATTCACCGTATTTGAAATTTATAAAGGAAATTTTATAGTCCAAAACCATTAGAGCAAGGGTATTACTATCATTCAGCAGAACACTTTGATTAAAAGAAAAGGTATTGAAGCGAGCGAGTATTTTCATTACACATTCCGCAATTATCGAAATAGAACAAGAGAAGTTTATGAAGGATTAAACTCGTATTGGTGTACGATCGTTGGAAACTGGAAAACTAATTTGTTAGTTTTGATCAATGAGGAACTCGAGAAGCACCACTGCCATCCTTATGGGGAAATTGCTTATGACGATGAAGGTAATGTAGTGATAATATGCGAAATAAGAAAAAAGGACTAGCAGTCGTACCTGCCGTCCTTTAATAGGAGAAAAAGTAATCTTGTTTAGAACTACGCATAAACAGAAAATCTGCTTGTAATTAGTTTTACCCTAAATATACATGTCTATACAAAAAAGGGATAAGTAAAAGATACTTATCCCCGGAAGGGAAATACCAAGCACCAAAATGGCTCGTATTGGTCTGCAGGTTCAAAAGTAGTATATGTAAAACGAAAAATCTCATACAAAAAGCAGACAACGATTTTGGTTGTCTGCCAGTGAGCTCAATGAGTTAGCTAATTGTGATAATTTGCATCCCCATTGCGAGAAGAGTGAAGCTGCTAGTTCAAACAGCTTGTTGGTATTATTTTCGATTTCTTAAAAAATATACAGAGAAAGCAGATAAGTGAAGAGCCTACCTGCTTTTGCTGTAACAAAAGAAAGAGGTATTAGCCGTGGACACGGCCGCTTGAAAATAGTATGTATTTTTATTTGAAAAATATTCACGGGGTGAAGAAACGTGGAATGTTTGATAAAGGTGTTTGTGAAATTAATCAGCTAATTAGTAAAACAAAATAGTTATTTGGAAGAAAAGGAAAATGAATATGAGATGAATTGAAGCTGTTGAAGAATTACTTGAAGTGATGAAAGAATGCTTTTGGAACGGAACATCTTTAAAGGGTGAAGCTAATGATTTTAATATTGCATCTTGGCTGATTGAAGAAGCGACGCGTAAAACAAAATAAAGATTTCATTTTGTAGCAATGGAGAATAGATATGTGTACTTATTGGGGGAAAGTAGATAAAGAGTTCTTTAATAGGCAAGAACCGGAACAAAATAAAAGAGCGGCTAGCAAAAGCTAACTGCTCAATACAAGGAGATACAGAGAAGACTACTTTAAATGAATGTTGGCATACAGCCTACATACAGTATTGACCGAATATTTATTTTAAATTCAATTTATTTAAAGTAAACATCCCAACAGATAAAATGGTTGCGCCTGCTACAGAACCTAGCCAGTCTCTCCAGCCTAATGTATTTAAAGATGCATCTGCTAAATCCGTAATTAAGAAGATAGCAAACATTAATACACCAAATGCTAAGCATCCCCAAAATGTTTGCAAATATTTAATCATTTTCTTTCGGAACTTGCTCATATAAATCACCCTTATTAATAATTTATATTTTTATAAATAAATTATCACATATACAAAAATTAAAAGTGCGAAATATGCAATATTACATATTGGAACTCAACAAAATACTCCATTGATAAGTACATAGATCGAACGGAGGGGAACCGTATCGTATGAATCAATTGTCATTTTTTGAAGTCATCGATGTAAAGGAGATGCGCTGACTTGTGGTGAAGGAGCTGAAAAACTACAAAGTGTTGTGCGTCTGGATAAAGAATCGAGAAAAATAGGATCAAGCGGAGGGCATCGTTCTTTTCCTAAAATGAAAGGTGACGATAAGAAACATGAGATACGTTTTAAACAAATTGAGCGGACGTTAAAAAATAAAAATTTATAAAGGAAATAGAAAGTATGGTGTTGTATATGTACGATAATAGGAAACTTTTTGCAAACTAAACATATAATTTTAATAGACCGACAGTCGGTCTGGTGGGAAGGAGAACTTGAATGCGAATTGTAAAGGAGTATGAGGAGCGTAGAAAGGAAATTTTAGAAACAGCTGAGCGTTTGTTTCTTACGAAAGGTTATACGAAAACAACCGTGAATGATATTTTAAAAGAAATTGGTATAGCAAAGGGGACGTTTTATCATTATTTTAAGTCGAAGGAGGAAGTAATGGATGAAATCATTATGAGGATTATTAAAGAGGATGTCACTAAGGCGAAAAGGATTGTCTCCAATCCCGATATCCCCGTTTTAGATAAGTTATTTAAAATTTTAATGGAACAATCACCAAAATCAGGAGATGTAAAAGAAAAAATGATCCAACAATTCCATCAACCAAATAATGCAGAAATGCATCAGAAAAGTTTAGTGCAATCCATTATACATTTATCTCCTGTATTAACGGAAGTTTTAGAGCAAGGAATAGAAGAAGGCATATTTTATACTCCATACCCACAAGAAACAATTGAATTATTACTCTCTTCAGCACAAGTCATATTTGATGATGGTTTATTCCAGTGGAAAACGGAAGAAATGATGAGAAGAGCTAAGGCTTATATTAAAATGATGGAAGTATCTGTTGGAGCGAAAGAAGGGTCCTTTAATTATATGATCGAGGTTTTAATGAAACAGAAATAGCTTTTTTCTGTTTGGGTATTATAGACCGGCAGTCGGTCTATGCTAAATGAAGGATGTGATGAGGATGCCAGCAAGTATTCAATCTTCCTTGAAAGATTTTCACTTAATGGTAAGTGGTCAAATTATTACTATTTTAGGTTCAACACTATTACGTTTTGCACTGTCTTTATATGTGCTAGATATAACAGGACGTGCCGATATATTTGCAGGGTTATATGCCATAACGAGTATCCCGTTTTTGTTAGCTCCTCTTGGCGGAGCGATAGCAGATCGTTTCAACCGCCGTAATGTAATGGTCATTTTGGATTTTATAAACGCTGCTATTGTATTAAGTTTTATAGTTTTGTTATTAACTGAATCGGTATCTATTTTATTGATTGGAGCAATTATGTTTTTACTAGCAGTCATTAGTGCAATGTACTCACCAGTTGTTATGGCAAGTATTCCGCAATTAGTTCCAGAGAAAAAGTTAGAACAAGCAAACGGTATCATAAATGGTGTGCAAGCATTATCTAATATAGTTGCACCTGTACTAGGAGGAATATTATATGGCATAATTGGTTTGAAAATGCTCGTAATAACAAGTTGTCTTGCTTTCTTTTTATCTGCAATTTTAGAAATGTTTATTACAATACCTTTTATAAAAAGAGCGCAAGAAAGCCATATCATACCGACAATTGTAAAAGATATGAAAGAAGGTTTTCTTTATGTTTTAAAGCAACCTTTTATTTTGAAGGCTATGTTATTAGCAGCTTTATTAAACTTAATTTTGACACCGTTATTTGTTGTTGGAGGACCTATTATGTTACGAGTAACTATGCAGAGTAGCGATATGATGTATGGAACTGGAATGGGATTAATTGATTTTGCAACCATATTAGGGGCATTGTCAATCGGTTTCTTTGCTAAAAAGTTACAGATGAAAACATTATATAATTGGATGCTTATCATAGCTTTATTAGTAATGCCAGTGGCACTATCAGTTACACCGTTTATTCTTAATTTAGGATACTATCCACCATTTATCCTCTTTATACTTTCTTCTCTTCTAATCGCAATGATTATGACAATTGTATCCATCTATGTGATTACTGTAGTCCAAAAGAAAACACCAAATGAAAATCTAGGAAAAGTGATGGCATTTATAACAGCGGTATCTCAATGTATGGCACCAATTGGGCAAGTCGTATATGGTTTTATGTTTGAAGGATTCAGTACGAAAATTTATTTACCTATATTTGCTATTAGTTTCATAATGACAATAATAGCTATATTGACGAAGAAAATATTAAGAAATGAAGGGAACTAGCTTCATATGCTTAGAGTATTAGCGAAACCCAATCCTAATCAATTCTTCATCATTTATTTCAATTACAAATCTATATTCTTTGTCTAATAGCCAGTAATAAAAACTGACTGCATCAACGTCAACTAGTGATTGGAATACTTTATCAAGATTTGTACTTACTACAGGGATTTCATAGTTATCCCATATTATAAAAATCTGTTCGTCAAAATCTAGTTGGTTTGCTCTAATAAGGGAAATTAGTTGTTCTTTGTTCGAAGCAATGAATTGATTATCTATCTGTTCCCAATCTATTCTTCCCGAGACAGTTATAGGAAATGAATTCATTAAAATAGTAGCAATCTGCTGGCTTTTTTCTTGGGAGAAAATGACAGTTTCGTTTCCTAGGGATTCAAGGCATTCACTAAACAAAGGGTTTATGTCATTGTTGTTTTTGGTTTTCAGTGCTCTTAACTTTTGTTGCAATTTCCATTGTCTTGACGATCTATCATCCATTTTTAACATTCCTTATACAATTATTTAAGAATGAGTATAGCACATAAGGGAAGTCTTTATGAAAAGGAACTTTTTAAATATAAATTAAATAAAAGCGTTATTTGAAAAAAAGCCTTTTAAGGAAAGATAAGAGGCCATCAAAAAATATAACAACATGAAAATTTTATATTATGTATATACAATTTAAAGAGTTAGTGGAAATAATAAAATGTATAAAATTCTTATAAAAAAGCCCTAGGATTAGGGGATCTAGGGCTTCCTCTGTTGGTATATCTCACACGACATTATAAAAAGAAAAGAACTTAATGAAGATAACACATGAATGTTTCGTAAATGTATCAAAAAAGTGAACAAAAGCGTTATTTTATTAGAAAAGTATGATTGTATGAAATATCATGTATGAAAGAAGAGGCGTTAGCAAAAATATACCTTAACGAAATCGGCTTTATTTTTCAGCAAAGTAACCTTATTAAGTGACTCATGTTGTATAGGTAGCAGCGAAAACAGAAAGAGTTCTTTTTTTAGCAGACGGAGAAATTGTTAGTGAAATACGGATGGGTAAATAGGAACATGATCATTTGAAAGTACGAGAAGAGAAGTTGTTAAAATGGTTAGCTATACTTGGATTTTAAAGGGAAAAACTCCTATTGAATGTAGGAGTTTTTTCTTTGTTTGAAAGTTCAAAAAGATATATAATAATTTTCTGACTATTAATTTATGGAGGGGTATTAATGAAAAATGAAACGTTACACACACAAGAAGACATTTTAAAAATGCTTGATTCATTATTAAGACCTGCAGAACCATTTTGGAATGAATTTTATGAGAATAGAGAAAAGGATGTTCCATTTTTTGAAAATGTTCCAGATGAGAACCTAGTTTCGTATATACAAAAAGAGAGAGTTTCAAAAGGGAAAGTATTAGAACTTGGATGTGGTCCAGGTAGAAACGCCATTTATTTAGCGACTCAAGGGTTTGATGTAACCGCAGTGGATTTATCTGTAGAAGGCATTAATTGGGCTAAAGAAAGGGCATTGGCAAAAGAGGTAGAAATTCATTTTATTTGTGATTCAATTTTTAATTTAGAGGTTCAAAACGAATTTGATTTTGTATACGATTCGGGCTGTTTGCATCACATTCCACCGCATAGAAGAATAAATTATGTGGATTTAATTAAAAACTCATTAAAATCGGGTGGTTATTTCGGATTAACATGTTTTGCGGCAGGCGATTTAGATGAGCGAAATGGATCGGAAATAACAGATTGGGATGTATATAGAGGGTGGAGTCTACAAGGTGGTCTTGCATACTCGGAAGAAAAGTTAAGAGAGATATTTAAAGAATTTGAGGTAATTGAGATTAGAAGGATGAAACAAATGAAACAACCGAAAGAAATGTTTGGAGAATCATTTCTTTGGACAGCATTATTTAAGAAGAAATAATAAAGTAGATAATTGACAAACTCATCGTTTTTATAGACAATATATTAAAAGGAACGTACGTTTGGTTTTGTTGGCGTATGTTTTACATAAATACATAACAAGGGGCTGTCTCCATATGAGTAACGCAAATCAAAAAATTACTACGTTTTTAATGTTTGAGGGCAAAGCTGAGGAAGCAATGAATTTTTATACGTCACTATTTGATCAATCAGAAATTGTAAGTATTTCTCGCTACGATGAAAATGGACCTGGTAAAGAGGGAACTGTAATTCATGCAACTTTTACGCTAAATGGCCAAGAGTTTATGTGTATTGATAGTTATGTAAATCATAATTTTACATTCACTCCAGCTATGTCTCTTTATGTAACTTGTGAGACAGAAGAAGAAATTGAAACGGTCTTTCATAAACTAGCGCAGGATGGAGCGATTCTTATGCCTTTAGGTTCTTATCCGTTTAGTAAAAAGTTTGGCTGGTTAAATGATAAGTATGGTGTATCTTGGCAGTTAACTCTTGCTGAATAAAAAAGAAAAAGCGTAGCTTATTTGTTTGTAAAAGATGTTCATCTTGTATGGAATGAAGTTTCTAGGGTTTTAAAGAATAAAGGTGTTCTTATTGCTGGATTTACAAATCCGTTACTATGGATTTTTGATGATAACCAAGAGCAAAAAGGTATTCTGGATGTTAAACATTCAATTCCTTCATCAACATTGGATTATTTACCAGAGGATGAAGTTCAAGATTACATCGATTCAAATCAAACAATAGAATATGCGCATACTTTAGAAGACCAAATCCAAGGTCAAATTGAAGCTGGTTTTGCTATAACAGGTTTTTATGAGGATGATTTTGGTGGAACAAGGATATTAGATAAGCATATTAAAACATTTATTGCGACAAAAGCTATAAAGTTAAAGATGGATTAAGAATTTTTGCTTGTCACACGGGGCGTTAGTCGAAGAAGGCTCTTAAAATAGAAAAGGATGGTGCTTTCCATCCTTTTCCTTATGTATTTTGAGTGTCGAAACTATTCTCAAAACAAGTTTTACACTACTAGTTGTATAATTAGGTTATGCTTTTATATTAAGAATTTTGCTGACCGAATCTTTTCCCGAGTTTAGCTAACAATTCAGGTTGATCGCTTTGGCTCATTATAACTTCAATAAAGATAAGTTGATTCTTATTAAAAGTTATATTTGTTAAGACTTCTGCTAATTCTGCTTCATTTTCTACTTTAAATGTTAGACTTTTTTCTTCGGATCCAAATACCATTGATAGTTTATTGTAATCCCACATCTGTATGTCATTATAAAGTTGGTTTTGGCCGTGAATGGCACGTTCAACAGTGTATCCGTTGTTATTGATTAAAAATATAATCGGTTTTAAATTTTGACGTAGTATAGTTGATAACTCTTGGGCAGTTACTTGGAAAGAACCATCACCAATAATTAAAATGTTGCGCCGTGATAAATTGGCGAGCTGTGTACCAAGTAGAGCGGGCAGTGTATATCCGATAGATCCCCATAACGGTTGACCTACATATGCAGTGTTATTAGGTAGAGGGATAGCGGCACTACCAAAGAAAGGTGTTCCTTGCTCTACAATTAAGACGTCGTTTTCTTGTAAGAAATGGTACATTTGCTGCCAAAAACGTTTTTGTGTGACCATTTGTGCTTTTGGATTGAACTCTTCAGTAAAAGGTGATGATTCTAAAATAAATGGCTTAATTTCAAGGGTATCTTTATTACGATGCTCAATTGAATCACTTAAATGTTGTAAAACATCCTGCATTACAACTGGACCGTATTTTTTATCTATAATTTTCACAGTATAGGGATGGATTTCTATAACTTGTTCTTTTGTAAAACCTTGTGTGAAGCCGCCTGTAATAGTATCAGTTAACTTCACACCAATACTAATAATACAATCAGATTCATCAATTCTTTTTCGCAAGTACGGAGAACTTACATCACCAGTATAAACACCTATAAATTGAGGGTGTTTTTCTGGGAATATTCCTTTTCCCATACTTAACGTCGCGATGGGAAACCCAGTTTTTTCTACGAATTGATGTAAATTTTCTTTAGCGTGAAATCGATCTACTTCAAAATCAGCTAAAATAACAGGTTTTTTGGCGTTTTTTATTTTTGAAATGGCATGTAGAAGCATTTTATTTAATGCTTCTTTATTACTTAAAATAGGTTTATTTATAATAGGTTCTGTCGGTTTATTAATTGGTTTATTATATACATCAATCGGCAAATTAATATGAACAGGGCGTTTTTCATTCCAACATGCACGTAAAACACGGTCAATTTCCTCAGCAGCATGCTCAGGTGTTACATTTGTTTGTGCTATAGTGATTTCTCGATACATATTGGAAAAGTGATCGAACTTTCCATCTCCTAACGTATGATGGACGATTGCTCCATTTTCCATTACTTTTGTTGGTGGCGTACCTGTAATTTTTATAACTGGCACGTTTTCCGCATATGAGCCAGCAATACCGTTAATAGCGCTTAATTCTCCAACACCGAAAGTAGTAATAAGAGCGGCGATTCCTTTTATGCGAGCGTACCCATCTGCTGCATATGCAGCATTTAATTCATTACAATTGCCAATCCACTTTAAATTTTTATGTGCTACCACATCATCTAAAAAGGCAAGATTATAATCACCAGGAACCCCAAATATATGTTCAATTCCTAATTCGTGTAGTCTATCCAATAAATATGTACTTACAGTATATTGTTTTTTCAAATGAATCATCTCCTAATTATGCAATGAATGTTTCAATAGACTGAACAAGTTCTAATGCGTTGATTAAAATATTCATTACTAGATTGTGGTATAATTTACATACAGGGGGAAAGTAGATGACACAACATAAAGAAGAACAGATGAATGAGGCATTAGCATTATTTTATTTTGCATATAAAACATTTACTGAAAAGCCAGATGAAATTATAAAAGAATATGGCATTCAACGAGTACATCATCGAATTTTATTTTTTATCGCACGTTTTCCAGGGATAAGTGTAAATGAGTTATTATCACTATTAGAAATAAGTAAGCAAGCGCTCCACGGACCGCTACGTCAACTTGTGGAAAAGGGCTTAATTGAGAGTAATGAAGCTATGCATGATCGACGTGTGAAACAGTTGTCTTTAACAGAAAAAGGTACAGATTTAGAGAAAAAACTGAGTGATGTACAAAGACAACAAATGGGTGCTATTTTTTCAAAATTTGGTGAATCATGTGAGGACAATTGGCACCAAGTTATGAATGAAATGGCAAATAGCCGATCAGGTTTTGATGCTTGGATATCGAAACGTGAAATACCAGTCGATCAAAAATAATGAAAAAACTTCTGTTTTTATCGTTTGAAAAAGAACAAATTTTATCCATACATTTGGCAACTATCGATTGGTCATAGAGTGAATGGATAAAAAGATACATTACTAGATACTTTATACGTGTACGCAATGGAACAATAAAATTCACATTTCCGAAAGGGGAATTATAATGATAAAACTTGTACTTATTCGTCACGGACAAAGTTTATGGAATCTTGAAAATCGCTTTACTGGATGGACAGATGTTGATCTATCAGAGAATGGATTAAGTGAAGCGAGAGAAGCAGGAGCAATATTAAAGAAAAACGGATATACTTTTGATGTGGCTTATACATCTGTATTAAAACGCGCAATTCGGACGTTATGGATTGTACTTCATGAGATGGATCTTACTTGGGTTCCAATACATAAATCTTGGAAGCTAAATGAAAGACATTATGGTGCATTGCAAGGGCTGAATAAAGATGAAACTGCTCAAAAATATGGTGAGGAGCAAGTTCATATTTGGAGAAGAAGTGTTGATGTAAGACCACCGGCTCTTACTGAAGACGATCCTCGATATGAAGCGACCGATCCAAGATATAAAACACTCAAAAAAGGTGAATTTCCATTAACTGAATGTTTAGAGGATACGGAGAAGAGAGTACTTGCTTATTGGCATTCAGAAATTGCGCCGACATTAAAAAGTGGTAATAAAGTAATTATTTCATCACACGGTAACACAATTCGCTCGCTAGTAAAATATTTAGACAACCTTTCAAGTGATGGTGTAGTTTCATTAAATATTCCAACTAGCATTCCGCTTGTTTATGAATTAGACGAAAACTTACGTCCGATTCGTCATTATTATTTAAGTATGGATGGAGAAGTACCTGAAGGGGAAATTCCGAAACATATTTCTTTTTAATACGAAAATTTGAAATGAATGCTTGTCTACATATACAATATAGACTCATGGTAAAGTGAAATTTTAATCAGTGGGGTCTTACTGCTCACAAATAGCAGGATAAAAGACGTGGTACCTTCTAATATATATGCGATGTAGCTAATTTTAGAAGCTTGTCCACGTCTTTTGTCATAAAGAGAGCAGCTTGCGCATGTAATGATATCGTGAGTAGTTTTTGAATGGAGGGTGATGTGATTAATGATCTCTAACATTCGAATTGGCTTATTTGTTTTAGCGATTGTCTTTGTAGTCCTTGTTTTCTTTTATTGGAAAAATGAAGAGTTGTACGAGGAGAAGAAGCAACGTATTAGAAAGACTTGGTATGGTTTGTTTATCATATCTGTCACCGTGTATTTCATGATAAAAGGAATCGATTTAACCCTCTGGAAAAATCTTTTAATGTTTACTGCAATGGTTATTTTTGTTGATATTGCGTTCATTTTAACGCCTAATATTTCAGAAATATGGGGTGCAAAATTTAGCGATATTGGCAAGACAGTTCAATCCATAAAACGATCATTAATTGCATCTAAAGCGAGAGGAGAAATATACACGACAATTATTCAAAATGTTAATCCAGCAGTATTCGGTACGATGGAATGGCATACGGAAGAGGAATATACAAAGAGCTTAAATGCATTTTTAGATTCATATGGGGAAAAGATTGGCGCGAAAATTGTTGTTTTTGAAGCTGCGAAGGAATTAAATACAAACTTTCGTGGTATTCGCTCACAATTTAGTATTATCGTCCCGTTAGAACATATGGAGCAATTGAATGAGCAGAAAGCGGTGCAAGTAGAAAATGTCGGGATTATACCAGCAAAAATAGTAAGTGACGTTTTCATTGTTATTGATGGAAAGAAAAATAACCTGCAAGATCGGGATTTTGAAAATGTATATAATTTAACAATACATCATAGTTATTTTAGTAAATAAGGACAGAATCTTTTTCTGTCCTTTTCTTCTATACATAAATTAAAAACAAAATCCGACAAAGTTGAATAAAATTGGACAATCATTCCTACACTAGCATGTAGAGGTGATTGTAGTGGTAAAAGATTATGACAATGATTTTTTTAAAGAAGATAACGAAGATACAACAGATTTCTCTTTAATAAAAGGGGATACGTTGCAGCAAGTAGAAGAATTAGAAGAAGAATTAAAAAGAAAATCATAAGTGTACACTCTTTCTACATTTGCTATATAATATAAATAAAAGGTTGTATCTTTTTGAAAAGGGGGAGAAGAGATGGCTGAAGTCAATGTACAAAAGTCTTCGTTTTTTAAAGAAAAAAAGAAGAATCCAATACAGATTTCTCTCTTGTGAAAGGTGCATTAACGGAGAATATAAATCGGTTAGAGAAACTGATGAATAATAGTAGTTCAAAATATATACAGGTGAAAAAAAACAAAGAAAATAGCATAGAGCATTTTCTTTTGTTTTTTTATTTTAATTAGTAAACTTATACTTTTACTTTTTCTTAGTAA
>NZ_JH414709.1:587555-689849 GCF_000238655.1 Bacillus sp. 7_6_55CFAA_CT2
TTTGTTTTTTTATTTAATAGTAAACTTATCTTTTACTTTTTCAGGTAAATCTGCTTTCTGAATCTCTTCATAGGACTTTACTTCAATTGATGATATTTCATTTTTGCTATTATCATCTTGATCTACATAAAGGCGTAAAAACGCGTCTTCATTTAATTTATGGTTGTTTTCTTTTTTTGTACTTCTAAATGTAATTTGTTTTTTGACACCATCTTCATCATATGCGGGCAGCGTATAGTTTCGTAAGTTTCTACCATCTACTTTTTCGATAGTTCCTTCGCCTTTTATCTGCATGTAATATACATCCTTACCAATTCTATTTAGTGACGCTCTCTCACAGCCAATAGTAAAACTAAAAAATAATAAACATAGTGTAATAATTGCTAAAAACTTTTTCTATTTTCTTTATCTCCTTTAATGTGTTTCTTTAAAAAGTATACGACTATTATTAAATGAGAAAAATCGATATAGCTTACAACGCCCTTACAATATTGTAAGAGTGTTGTACATAAAATGAACAATAAAAGTTAAAAGAAAGGTAAAATAATGAATCATGGTATAATGATAAAAGACTTACATACTATTTTTTCATTTTGAGAGGAGCTTGAAAAATGTATTCTACTTTAGAACAATTAACAAAGCACCCTGTATTTTATCATTTTGCAGAAATTTCAAAGATTCCTAGAGGATCAGGTAATGAAAAGGAAATTAGTGATTATTTAGTGGGCTTTGCAAAAGAGCGTAACTTGGAAGTCATTCAAGATGAAGCATTAAATGTTATTATTAAAAAAGAAGCAACAGCTGGTTATGAAAATGTACCAGCTATTATTATTCAAGGTCATATGGATATGGTTTGCGAAAAAAATCAAGCAACAGTACATGATTTTGAAAAAGATCCAATTGAATTACGAATCATTGGGGACATGTTATATGCAAATCAAACAACTCTAGGTGCTGATAATGGTATTGCAGTTGCGTATGCATTAGCTTTATTAGATTCAAAAGAAATTCCGCATCCAGCACTTGAAGTCGTTATCACTACTGAAGAAGAAACGACAATGGGCGGGGCTTTTGCTATTGATCCAAATCATTTTGAAGGAAAGATATTTATAAATATTGATTCTGAAGAAGATCATAAATTACTTGTAAGTAGTGCAGGTGGTGCGAAAGCTGTTGAAACAATTCCCGTAATTTGGGATGAAACGCCAGCGAATATGGATGCATACCGTCTATATGTTGGTGGTCTAAAAGGCGGCCATTCTGGTATGGAAATTGATAAGCAACGCGGTAATGCGAACAAAGTATTAGGACGAGTATTACGTGATTTATCAGTACATACGGAGTTTTACATAAGTGAAGTTCACGGCGGATTAAAAACGAATGCAATTCCGCGTGAAAGTGTAGCTACAATTTTAATTCGTACAGAAGATGTAGGACAAGTAGAAGAAAAACTAGAATCATGGACACGTGTATTACAAGAAGAAATGCGTGCTGTTGATCCAGATGTTCATGTTACACTGACAAAATTGGATGAAAAAGTTGAAAAAGTATTTGCTAAAGAGACACAAAAGCAGCTTATTTCATCATTATTCTTAATTCCGAATGGCATTCAAAGTATGAGCATGGATATTAAAGGTCTTGTAGAAAGCTCAACAAATTTAGGCGTTATTGAAACGTTGCAAGATGAAATTAAATTACGTAACGAAGTGCGAAGTTCTGTAAGTAGTTTAAAACAACATGTTGCAGAAGAAATCAAATATATTGCTGAATTAGTTGGTGCTACATTTGAAATAGAGTCAGAGTATCCAGAATGGCCATACAATCCAAACTCACAAATTCGTAATTTATTTGAAAAAGTACATCAAGAAAAATACAATAAAGAAATTGAAATCTTCGCTGTACATGCGGGGATTGAGTGTAGCGCATTCGTTCAAAAGATGCCTGAATTAGATGCAATTTCATTCGGACCAGACATTTTCAACGTCCACACTCCAGATGAACATATCAGTATTTCTTCTGTAGTGAATAACTGGGGATTCTTCATTGATGTAATGAAGGGTACGAAAGAATTAGCTAAGTAATAACGACGAAATAAAAAGGAGTCTATAAAAATTTATAGGCTCCTTTTTTGTATTGGAATTTATCCCGCTATTTGCCGGGCAGCCCGATTGGTTTAACTAATAATCAGTGGGGGATGAATAAAACCACTACTGATTAAAGATTCACTTTATGAGAAGTCATTTTTCGTTAGTATGTAATATTAAGCTTGAACAATTAATAAGGATGAATTGTTGATGTTTTTTTAGTACTGATGAAGGGGTGGAGAAATGAAGGAAAGAAAGCATTTTATTGTTTGTATGTTTTTATTGTTTTTCACATTTAGTTTTATTGGTGTTCAGAAAATAATAGCAGAAGAAGTTGAATTTTCAGGGACAACAGCTCCATTGAATGTAAATGTTAGAGAGGCAAAAAGTTTAAATGCAAATATTGTAGATGTGATTCCCGGAAATACAACAGTATCTTTTAAAGGATGGGAGTATGGTGAAGCGGTTAAAGATTACTGGACAGGAAATTTAGATAATCGTTGGTTTTATTATTTAAAAGATGGAAAAAAAGTATATGTAACGTCAGCGTATATTAATGGAAATCCTCCAAATACATCAATAGATCGTAAATTATCTGTACCTAACATATTACAAGAAAGGTCAAATTGGTGTTGGGCAGGCACTTCGGTTTCAGTTTTAAATTATTTTGGAAAAACTCCTTCACAAGATCAGTACGTTAGGTATGTTAAGGGTGGATCATATAATAATCCTGCAACTTCACGTGAAATACAATATGGATTATCCGGATATGGGGTTAGCTCAGCTATAAGTTCTGGAGCAAAATCTTATGATTGGTTCAAAAGTCAAATTAATAGTAATCAGCCGATGATTGCACTCATTATGTGGCAAAATGGAGCTAACATCGGACACTTTTTAGTACTTGATGGATTTTATAAAGGGACAAATGGAACAGATTATATAACATACATGGACCCTTGGTATGGTGATCATTATAATCATAATTTCAGTACGTTCCATAACAATAATAATTTTTGGTGGAGTGAAACTGTTTATAATATCCATGCAAACTAATAATATTAAAAGCGGGGGTTCATAAATGGGAAAACTACTTAAGCTTGTGATACTGTGCATGTGCTTAATGACCGTTATTATTTTCGCTAGTAAAATTAGTTATGCATCAAAAAATAAAAGTGAATCAGTACAATCGATCGCATTAAAAGATTATCAATATAGTAAGGGAAGTTCTTCTGAAAATTTAAGTTTTGAAAAAATAACAACATCCCCATTTTCGTTACCAATCTATGAAACAATTCCAGCACAGCAAATTTTAAATAGCTCTGAATTTAAGAATTTACTATTACCAACAAATGAAAAGCTGTGGTTTATTATGAAGGGTGAGCAGCCAGAAGGACTAATTGTTGCGAATGATACTGAACCGATTCGAACGGGCGGAGAAAATAGAAGTAAAGATTTATATGGATTATATAAAGCAATAAAAAATAATACAAATGAAACAAAAGATATTAGTTATTCCGAATTTGAAGGGCAAGGAATATTGGTAGTAAATCAAAATAATGATCAAGAAATATACCTTAGTAAAGGTGCCGCTGCCATATTAAAACTTCCTGCTGGTCAAAAAGTATTGAGCAGTGAAGTAATACAGAAAATGAAAGAGAGAATTGTAACTGGTTTTGAATAGTGGTAATGTCTGATTTTTTTTGTTTATACAAGGTTGAATAGGGAACAGGATCAATGGTAGCATTAGGGCATCTTTACTGTTTGAAACCTAATAGTGTATATAAAAAGGTTAGAGTAAGTTAATTCTCTAACCTTTTTATATTAATGTCTGAAATTTAAAAAGTGATGGAGTAAACCAAATAATAAAAGTTTGTTTGCTCTTCTATTTTTATTTGCAATTTAAACTCGTTATATTCCGCTATCTATTGTACAACCTTTTTACATAGCTGAATTTTTTTATTTGAAAATAAGGGTGCATCTATAAAACCATAATGATAAACTAAAATACCTAATTCCACTCTAGAATTAATATGCCATTTTTCTTTAATATGATTAATTATCGTTGAAATTCTTCGAGGGGTAACATATATTTTTTTGGAAATTTCTGCATCCGTATATCCTTTTGCTACATAAATAGCCACTTCTAACTCTCTTTCGGTCAACATTCTTTTCATAAAATACGCTCCTTCGAAATTATTTATATAAATATCAAAAGAAACTATTAAAAGAAATAAAGGTGAAAAATCATATTTATTTTAATCCGGCTATTTGCGGGTAGTAAGACTCCCACCTCAAAATCTAGATGTGGCAAAGAAGTCGGACTCCCTGTAAACGCCTGCCTGGGATGGACTAATAATCAGTGGGGGTGAATAAAACGCACATTGATTATTAGTGAACCATATTTTAATAATTTCTCGTATTGTGGTACAAGTTTGTAAAAGAAACTATAAATCCATATAATTAGTAATTGTAACTATATCAATTTTACATTACATTAAAAGTTGGAAAATATTCTTATACTCATAAAGTGTTACATTTGAGGGAGGAAAGATGGAATTCTACAATCTTGGTATTATTATTAAAGAACTTAGAAAGAAAAAAACATGTCACAATCTGAATTATGTCATGGAATATGTTCACAAAGTCAAATTAGTAAGATAGAAAAAGGTATTATTTATCCATCTAGCATATTGTTGTATCAATTATCTGAAAGACTTGGTATTGATCCAAATTATATATTCGCACTAACCAAAAATAAAAAATAAAATATATTGAAAATGTAAAATGTGTAATGAGAGATTGTGTAAAACAAAAACAATATAATGAGCTTTACGAAATAGTAAAAAAAGAGAAAAATGATGATAATTTCCAATCAAAAGAAGATAAACAATTTCTATTATGGCATGAAGCGATTGCTATATATTATGTAAATGGAGCAACAAGTAATGCTTTTGACATTTTAAATAGAGCACTAAAACAAACCTTAAGTAGTACTAACTTTTTATCAGAAAAAGAAATAAGCATAATGAATTCAATTGCTATAATACATGCAGAAAATGAAGAGTATGAGAAAAGTATAAATATATTAAAACAAAGTTTAATTAATTTTAATAAGATAGAATTTCCTAGAGAAAAAGAAATCAAATTAAGACTCATTCATACGTTAACAAAATGTTTACACCTTGCAAATCAATATGAAGAAGCAATAAAGTATAGTGAAATAGGCATAAAATTAGCCATAAATATGAATACTTTATACTTATTAGGTGAATTGTTTTTTGAAAAAGGTGCAATTTTATTGAAAGTTCAGCACTCTAATGAAGTTGGTTTAACAGACATAAAAAAAGCATTATTTATATTTGAACTAACTGAAAGAAAACAATATATAAAAATGATCAAGGAAAAATATATTAAAAATCAAGAATAAACAAGAAAGAATTTTAACATAAACTATTCCTAATTGTTATTTATTTCTAAAAAAAGTACTGTAATACGAACTATTCCTAATTGTTGTTTATTGCTAAAATGAATACCGTAATATTAGATAAATATAAAGGGTGGCATTTTATGAAATCAAGAGGAATTACTCGTAAAGCAGATAGTATGGGGCGTATTGTTATTCCAATGGAAATAAGACGGAGTTTAGGAATTGTAGAAAAAGATTCTCTTGAAATGTTTATAGAAGAGGATCAGATTATTTTACGAAAATATCAATCTCCAAGAGCTTGTGCACTTACAGGAGATATTTCAGACAGCAATATTTCGTTAGCGAATGGGAAGATTATTGTAAGTCCAAACGGGATGGAACTGTTAATAAAGAAGTTACAGCAATATCTTTTAAAGTAAAAGGTAAGTAAGAACTTTAAAATAGAATATACTTGGAAAAAGTCCTCTATTCATTTAGGGGGCTTTTTTATTGTTATCAATAAAATTGAGGGGCCGTAGTTGGTTCAATGGAATACGAATTACCTTGTAAATAGTCTGACTATTTTTTAGAAAAAACTATTCATTTACATTTTTTGGTTTCGTGTTATATTTTTAATGTTAACATAGTTGTATTGAAAATTCTGATTTTAAAATTAGGAAAACTTTAGAAAATGAAATACTCTTACTTGAATTGAAAATCATATAAACATAGTTTGAAAGTAAAGTATGAAAATGAATCAGATTTTCAAATTAAATTTGTCAATTCAATAGAGGTTCGTGGGGGAAATGTAGCTAAGAAGAAATCTCTTATACTCCATGTTTTTTATTTGTAAATCGGTAATTCTAATAGCTCTGACGAAAAGTAAAGGAGTAAAAAAGAAGTGGATAGTTTGTTTAATGAAGATAGGGTGTAAAAAATAAAACAACGGAGGTTTTATAATGAATAAAGGAATACTGCAGATTACAGAAATTGAAGAAATTACTATTCCGAATCTATTGAAGGATAAAATGAAGAATCTGATAGAAAATGAATTAAAAACTCATAATCCTTATACTTGTGATCAAGAAATAGCAGCATATTTTTCAAAAGAGTGGCTTAATTGTTTGATTGACTATTCAAAGAAAAATCCGAATTCAGATGTGAAAAACCTACTACATATGATAAAAATAGCGAATTGTGGCGGGAACGTACCGCCTATTCTTATTAAAAATACTCCATGTGACCCTATAGAAACACTATTACCTGGGGAAAATCGCAGAGGTTTTAATTATGGTGAAGACGAACACGATAGAATGAAAAAATATTTTTATGCAGAATGGGTCACATGGCTTTTTGCCACACTTTTTAATTATGATGCTTTAATTCACCCATCCGAACATGCTGGGAAAAATAGATTTCATCTCATTTCGCCTTTAAATAACGATGAAGTTTTGCGAAATGTCGGTGCAAGCACCGGTGGCGGGAACTTTTATCAACATAACGATGCCACAGTGTATACAGATATGAAAGACCAGTCAGATATTGAAGTGAGATTGAATACATTCAATACAAATTTAGAAATTGTATCAAATAGACTTAATAAATCCGTGGAACGAATAGTGTCTGAAATTACTTGTGGCAAATTTACTAGAGTTGATGCTCTTTTATTAAAAGGAGTGTTAAATTTAAAAACTCAAACTCATATTGGAACGCCAAAATTACTTCAAAAGCATCTTGAAGAAAATCACTTCAGTAAAGATGACATATTGGCGATAAGTAAAATGCCTATTGCTCATATCGCAGGAATGGCTGATGGTGAAATATCGGGATTTGTAGGGGAAATAAACCAAATTATATTTTTAGATGATAATGGTGATATTATTGCAACTTGTTTGAATGGAGCAGAAAATAGATTGATTTATGTGGGAGAAAGTGAAGAAGAAAAATTGAAATTTGACATGTTTTTAGAACTCTTACGAACAACGCCTACTTATAAGGTTCCACTTACATCTGAAGATTTATTACTTATACCAAATTCATACTATGGTAAACAAACAAATGTAACTCATGGTAGGGAAAGATTATCTGAGGAAGAATATAAAATCCCGATTGGAAATAATAAATACGGAAGAAGAATTGTTTGCAGGCAGTACGTTTCCAGCCGATTACGTGATCAGAAAGGAAGTTACTTTACAGATATTATTAACTAGTTTAAAGAGAGGAGGGACGATGGGGAGGTTTGGGGTATAATAGCTCAAGTCTTCCCATATTCTTTGTATGGATTTTACTATTGAATTACTCATACTACTATTTTTAGTAGCTGTATTAGCAGGATGGATAGATACAATTGCTGGAGGCGGTGGTATGATAACTATCCCGATAATGTTATTAGTAGGTATGTCTCCTTCTGTAGCGATAGCAACTAATAAACTGCAAGGGAGTAGCGGAACTCTCATGGCAACAGTGTTTTTTATTAAGAAGAAAGAAATTAATCTTAAAGAAATGCGTTTGTCCATCTTAATGACCTTTTTTGGATCAGTTTTCGGTGGATGGCTTGTTTTACAGATACGAGCAGAATATCTAATTATGATATTACCTTTTTTACTTGTTTTTATTGGCATTTATTTTCTATTATCTCCAAATATAGCAAACGAAGATCGACCGAGAAAAATAAGTATGTTGTTGTTTGCGTTAACAGTGGCTCCGTTACTGGGATTTTATGATGGTTTCTTCGGCCCAGGAACAGGTAGTTTAATTGCTTTAGCATTCATTCTCTTATGTGGATATAGTGCTACACGGGCGACTGCAAATGCTAAGATTTTGAACTTTACAAGTAATTTCGCTGCTTTGTTGTATTTTATTATTTTTGGCCAAATCGATTGGACAATTGGATTGATTATGATGCTTGGTCAAATAATAGGATCATATATTGGGGCGAAGATGGTGCTTACAAAAGGGACGGCATTAATACGACCAATAGTGGTTATTGTTTGCTTTGTCATGGCAATTAAGATTTTTTTACAAAATATGAACTAAATGTAATCAATATATTATTTGTATCAAAGTTAGAGTGTTTTCATGTTCCTATTGCAGTATTACGCTGTTTAAGATGTGTTCAAAATTACACAATTTGACTAGTGTAATGTATTGCGTTATGCTTTTTTATAGTATAAAAGAAAGGCTTGAAGATAATGATTCGTCGTTTGAGAAAGCTAAAAAATGTAGCAGTCGTAGTAAGCTTCTAAGTAAATAGCAATATATATAATACTTAGAAGCGAGGAATAAAGTTATGAAGCATCCATTATTTAATCATTGGTCAGAAACAAAGTATATAAAAGATATAGTAACAAATCCACTCATTGAAGTAGGAGAGTACTCCTATTATTCAGGCTATTATAGTCATCAAAATTTTGAAGATGGCTGTGTAAGGTATTTGTGGGGAGATGCTAAGTCCCAAGCACTGTTCAATCCAATTGAACAGATGGGATGGCACCTTGACAAACTCATTATTGGGAATTATGTTTGCATAGCAAGCGGGGTAGTCATTTTAATGGGTGGTAATCATAATCATCACTCAGAATGGATTACAGTATATCCATTCGCTGAGCAAATTAAACAATCATATGAACCTAAGGGAGATACAGTCATTAAAAGTGATGCTTGGATTGGAATGAATGCTATAATAATGCCTGGCGTTACTATTGGTGAAGGTGCAATTGTTGCTGCAGGATCAGTCGTAAGTAAAGATGTTCCGCCGTATACAATAGTTGGTGGAAATCCTGCTAAGGAAATAAAGAAACGATTCACTGATACAGAAATAAACATGTTAATGGAAATGCGTTGGTTTGATTGGGATAGGAAATTGATTGAGAAGGCAATTCCGCTGTTATCTAGTCCATCCATCGAACCATTATTTGCTTTTTATAAAAATGAAGTGAAAAATAAATAAATCAGTTAGAAAAACTACATCCAGTATAGGGTGTAGTTTTTATTTTTTGTAAATGTGGAACAAATGTATTATTTAGATTGTCTATTAACTGTAATCCTAAAAAAATATGAAAGTGTGAATCATTTTGAAAAATATAAGGGGATTAAAAATAAGGATATGTGTGGGAATACAAAGTATTAGCGCACCTGAAAATGTCGGATGAGATGGTCTATATGAAAGCGATTCTAACGTTTTATATGTATATACAATTTGAGAACACTTTCTATTTTTTTGCGGGATTATGTTAGAATAACGCTTTTTTTAAGTACAAAGAAATTGGAGGTAACAGAAGTGAAAGGTATGTTTTGCAATAGAGTTATTGCAATAGTAACAGTGCTTACAATATTTTGTAGCATGGTCGTTACAATTGGAAAAGCAGCAGCGGAAACAGATCCTGCTATAGACGTTGAAGCAGGGTCAGCAATTTTAATAGAAGCAAATTCTGGAAAAATTTTATATGAAAAAAATGCAGATGAATCATTGGCAATTGCTAGTATGACAAAAATGATGAGCGAATACTTAGTTCATGAAGCGGTGGATAAAGGAAAACTTAAATGGGATCAAAAAGTTAAAATCTCTGAATATGCACATAAGATTTCGCAAGATCGTTCACTATCAAATGTTCCATTAGAAAATGGTGGCTCTTATACGGTAAAAGAGTTATATGAGGCAATGGCAATTTACTCTGCAAATGGTGCAACAATTGCTTTAGTTGAACAGATTGCTGGTAAAGAGGTCAATTTTGTAAAAATGATGAACGATAAGTCAAAAGAGTTTGGTATGAAAGACTATAAGTTTGTAAACTCTACCGGCTTAACAAATCAAGATTTAAAAGGATATCACCTAGAAGGGACAACTCTAGACGAGAAAAATAAAATGTCTGCAAGGGATTGTGCAATTTTAGCACAACGTCTTATTCAAGATTTTCCCCAAATATTAAATACAGCAAAAATTCCTAAAAAAACATTCCAAGAGGGTGGTAAATATCCAATTGATATGGCGAACTTTAACTGGATGTTAAAAGGTTTAATTAAGCAATATGAAGGTGTAGATGGTTTGAAAACAGGAACGACTCCAGAAGCGGGAGATTGTTTCACTGGTACAGTAGAAAGAAATGGTATGCGCCTAATTTCTGTAGTGATAAAAGCAAAATCTCATACGGCACGTTTTGATGAAACAAAGAAATTATACGATTATGGATTTGCGAATTTTGAAGTGAAGAATGTCTACGGAAAAGATTCAGTAATAAAAGGACATGAAACAGTTCGAGTGGCAAATGCAAAAGACAAAGATGTAGTAGTTCAAACGAAGCAAGCTGTTTCACTTCCAATGCCGAAGGGCAATAAAGACATTTATAAAAAAGAATTTAAAGTATCGAATACGGAACAAGAAGCGCCTATTAAAAAAGGTGTAACAATTAGTAAAATGATTATCTCGTCTAAAGATAATACAGATCCTGGGTTCTTATCAGGTAATTCATTACAAATAGACCTTGTAACAAAATCTGATGTGGAACAAGCAAATTGGCTTACACGTTTTATACGTAAAACAGGATCTTTTTTTAGTGGTATGTGGGATCGTACGATTGATATAGTAAAAAGCTAATTTTATAGGATACAACTAAATATTAGTTTGAAACAAAAGGTTTCAAAGCACTATAGATTCTTATGTGGATAGCTTGGAATGTCAGGGTGTAATTTTTTCTTCTTACTTTGTGCATTGCAATGACACTACTTTTTTCTATAGTTTCGTATCATGTAATCGAAAAGAAATGTATCAACTGGGCAAAACAAAGAACAACAAATTTTTTGAAAAAAGTATAAGTCCTAGAGGGATTTTATTTCTTTAGTAAATATACGAATATGACCGATTCCTTAGTATACTTGGGAATCGGTCAATTTTGGATTCTAAATGTAAATATAGTAAAGTGGAATATAATTGAAATCGAAAACCACTTAGAAATAACAATTACGGTGTGAGCTATTGTATAGTATAGATATGTTTAAAAATAAAGGGGGAATACATATGTGGAAGCGATTTGTAGCAATTGGTGATAGTTTTACAGAGGGGATAGGGGATGAAGTTGAGGGAATTGCATTAAAAAGCTGGGTAGATCATTTTGTTCAACTGTGTGAAAAAGATATAGAATATGCCAATTTTGCAAAGCGTGGGTTAGTAACTGAAGAAATTCGCTTGCAGCAATTGGAAAAGGCGTTAACTTTTAATCCAGATTTGGTTAGTCTCATTGCAGGGGCAAACGATGTTTTAAAAGGACGTTGGAATCATGATGTATATAAGAACGATATGGAATTTATGATAGATACATTAAGTAAAGCAGGGGCTGATATTATTATAGCAAACCTTCCTGATTTTACAGTTAGGCTTCCTTTTGCTTCTGAAAAAAACAAGAAATAAAAGAACAATTATTAGAGGCAAATGAAGTTATACATTCACTGAGCAGAGAGTATAAGCTTCATCATGTTGATTTTTGGAATCATCATTTAGTTAATGACAATACGCTTTGGTCTAAGGATTTAATTCATCCAAACTCAAAAGGATATGTAAAAGTTGCTGAATTGATTTTTAGTAGTTTGCCTGTACAGAAGACAAAATAATAGTTTGCAATGTAACGAATATGATATTAAGTGTATGAAGCTATGTTTTTTAGTAAATGGAAAGAACTAAACATTTAGCAAACAAAGCGTTTCTACGATATATTTCTACAGTAGTGCACAAATACAGAATCACAAAGAAAGATCACTTATGGAAATAGGTGGTCTTTAAATGTTTTTATAACTAAATTAGTATATACTGTATTACTAACAATTTCGTACTACATAAAAATTAAGTTCTCTTATAGAAAAACTGATTTTATATTATCTTAAAATATAATAACATGTTCAAATGATATTTTGGGTATGTATCCTAATTGTGAATGATGTGTAATTTTTTTTGAAGTATAAATATCCAATAAATAAAATAGGTAGTAGGTGCAGAAGTATTAATACTATATTATTCAATTCTTGTTATGAGTACATTAGTGATTGGTAATATTATATTTTTATTATCAACTTTAGTTATTGGAATTAATTTGCATAGAAAATATGTAGGATAAGAAAAAATAAATATACTTTATTGTATATTTATTTTTTTGTTTAGTAGGATTTATAGTCTCTATAAACTATTATGTTAATAAAATTAAAAAACTTAATTCTTGATATCCTTATGGCTAAAGCTATCTATAAAATGACAATATAACTAAATAATTGTTTGGTATGATTTGTGGATTTAGTTTTTTATCCGAATTTTCTGATTCAAATATTTCAACTTTATGAATATAGTAGGTGAAATATTTGTGTGATAGTATTTGAGATAGAAAAAAGCCAACTTTAAAAAGGATGTGAATTGAATGTGCAAACGACTGTAAAGGGTTATATTAAGGAAACGTTTAGCTGTTATTAGTGTAAGGTAAAGATATATTTTGTAACAGTTGATATAAAAATGAAGAAATAGGTACGCTTTCGTTTGTCTGACTATTTTAAATATATGAAAAACAAGAGTGGTTTGAGTTTTGACGAAGTTAAATTCTAGGTGAGATGTCAATAATGATTAATTAAGTTTAATAAAGAGGTACCTTATACGCAAAAGCGTTTATATTAGTAACCTAAGGAGCTTGCTTTTATGAAAACTACTGATTCAAAAGGCCTATTAGGAAATAGGGTTTATTTACAAGTTTTCTCTGCCTATTCATTGCTTATGCTTGGTGTTTTTATTGATATGTTAGCGATTATGACTATAGTTGGGTTTGAATGGGAAGTAGATCCTACTATGATTGGATTGATTCCTGTTGCATATGCACTTCCTGGAATTATTTTTGGCTCATGGGCAGGTGTTATTGCAGATCGTTTTAGAAAAATTCCAATTATGATGTTCTGTAATCTAATGGTTGGTTTAATAACAATTGCTCTTTTATTTGTACAAGATATCCACTGGCTCTTAGTGGCATTAATGATTCGTTCCATTTTTATTGTTTTCTATTATCCTGCACAGCAAACACTAACAAGA
Source organism: Bacillus sp. 7_6_55CFAA_CT2 (assembly GCF_000238655.1). NCBI lineage: Bacteria > Bacillati > Bacillota > Bacilli > Caryophanales > Bacillaceae > Bacillus > Bacillus sp. 7_6_55CFAA_CT2. The sequence continues at coordinate 601,099 of NZ_JH414709.1, forward strand.
CAGATTGTATCCCCGGACTTGCTTACTAAAGCAGTAAGTATCAACGGAATAGTAGAGCAGGGTACAAAGATAGTAGGCCCACTTATAGGGGGCATGTTGCTGAGTTGGTTTCAACCAGAGTTCTGCCTCATTATAAGAGCTATAAGTTGTTTATTAGCTACCTTAGTTCTCATACCCACAATAAAATTTAAAGAAACTATATCGAAAGAATTTGTTGAAAAGCAAAAACAAAGTACTTGGACCGCTTGGGTACAAGGGTGGGGTTATGTGTTATCTAATCGGATAATATTATCAACCATGATTTTCGTTACAATAGCCATGGCAGTATTACAATTAGTAGACTCACAATTCCCAACTTTATTTAAGAGCTTATTCCCACATGATAAAAGTAAAATGGGATATATCATTTCTATTATTGGTCTTGGCGGAATACTTGGTGCATTACTAACTCAGAAATTAAAACAATTTCAATATGGCTGGGTAGTATGTGGAGGTATGGTTTTAATGGGAATTGGTTTTGGGGGGATTGGTTTGATAACGCCCGGTACGGTCTTCGTTTTAGCCTATTTAATTAGTTTTATCGCTGGTATTGGAAGTGGGCTGATGCTTGTATCTAATCAAGTCATATTACAAATAGAATCCGATCAAGATCAAGTAGGAAGAGTATTTGGTATACAAAGCAGTTTAACAAACGCAGTTTTAATTATTTCCCCTGCTATGAGTGGCCCATTAGTGCATTTATTTGGAGTAACTCAACTCTATGTTTATGGAGGGATTGGGCTTGTTATTATTGGAGTAATTGGAGTTTCACTGCAGAAATATTTATGGGCTAAACATAAACACGAACCTATAAGAGCAAATAATTTTTGAAGGGAAGATTTTTATGACCAATGAGGAATGTTATCCATTAAGCCACCCGCAGCGAAGAATATGGTATACAGAAGTTGTTCATTCTGATAAAGGAATATGTAATTTAAGATTTTTATTTAAACTTCATCGAAAAATGAACTATTCAAATTTAAACCAAGTTGTGAATCGCGTTATCAGTGAAAATGACGGTCTGTGCATTAGGTTAAAAGAAAATGGGCATCAAGAACCGAAACAATATTTTACTAAACATGAAGAACAAGAATTTGAGTTTTTTGATTTCAGTAATGTGGAGAATACAAATTTGCTTGAGGAATGGATTGAGCAGAAAACAAAAGAAACGTTTACATTATTTAATTCAAATTTATACTATTTCGCTTTAATAAAATTAAACGATAATGAATGTGCAGTCTTTGGAAATGTTCATCATATTATTATGGATGGTTTATCAATTCAAATATTTACTGAGCAGATTGCAAAATATTATTATGACATGCATAACGAGAATGAGGAAGGCGAAATTAAAAATTCATATGTTCAATTTCTGACCAATGAACAAACATACTTGAATAGTAGTCGCTTTCAAAAAGATCAAAAATTTTGGCTAGAGGAATTTAAAACACTGCCATCTGTGACTGGATTGAAGCCTTATAATACGTACCAAGTTAGTACCAAAGCATCACGTGAGACGTTTATATTAACGGAGCATTTGAAGAGAAAGATAGAAAAATTTTCTGAAGATTACAAATTTAGTTTATACACCCTTTTTGTTGCTGCTTTCTCGTTGTCCATGTATCGGTGGACCTCATCGCTTGATATTGGTTTAGGAATGGCTTACGGCAACCGTATGACTAAAATGGAACGAAAATTGATTGGAATGATGGTGAGTACAGTTCCTTTAAGAATGGATATTGATCCAGAAGAAGAAGTACTTTCATTTATTAGTAGGGTGTCCAGAAAACAAAGTAAATCATTAAGACACCAGAAATATCCATTTGATTTGTTATTAAAGCAGATTAATAAAGAGAATAACAGTAATGTGAGACTTTTCGGAACTACGATTGATTATAGGGATCGTGATGAAAGTGGTGACTCACTATGGATTCCAAACCGTGAAGAAGTACAAGATTTTGCAGTGCATATTGAAAATCTAATTGATATAGACTCTTTACATGTACATATTGATTATCGTGAGGAGCTATTTTCTAAGGAAGAGATAGAACGATTCTTTAACGTTATGCTAGTGATACTGGAAAATATTTTTGAAAACCCAAAGCAGAAGGTGGCTGAAATAGAAATCATTTCTGAGGAGGATAAAAGAAAAAGTTTAGTTGAGTTCAACAATCCTAAACTGGATGTCCCACCTCAAGTAACTATTCATGAAATGTTCGAACGGCAAGCGATGATTTATCCAAATGCTATTGCAGTTACGTATGAAAAAGAAAAAATTACTTATAAGGAACTTAATGAACGTGCAAACCAGTTAGCTCATTATCTGCAGAAAAAAGGAGTAGGACCTGATACTTTAGTTGGACTGTGCGTTGAACGTTCCCACGAGATGATTGTAGGTATTTTAGGGATTTTGAAGGCTGGTGGGGCTTATGTCCCACTTGATCCAACATATCCAGAGCAACGACTTCAATATATTTTAGAAGATGCTAGCATTCAGTTATTCGTAACGCAAGAAAGTTTAAAAGAATTGAACTGGTTACCAGAAAATGTTGAGTCGATTTGCCTGGATCGTGATCAAGATGAGATTGGGAAAGAAAGTAAGACTTTGCCGGTTTCTGGTGTCGGTCCCCAAAATCTGGCATATGTAATCTATACTTCGGGATCAACGGGAAATCCAAAGGGCGTTATGATAGAGCATCACAATGTCATTCGGTTATTTAAATCGACGGATTGTTGGTATCAGTTTAATGAAAAAGATACTTGGACGCTTTTTCATTCGTATGCATTTGATTTCTCAGTATGGGAAATTTGGGGAGCATTATTATATGGTGGAAAATTAGTTGTTGTTCCGTACTGGATTAGTCGATCACCTAAGGATTTTTATCAATTATTGGTGGAGGAAGAAGTCACAGTTCTAAATCAGACACCTTCCGCATTTCGACAATTAATACAAGTGTGTGAACAAGAAGATGAGAATAAAAATTTGCAGCTGCGTTATGTCATATTTGGCGGAGAAGCGTTAGAACCTACTAGCTTGTTACCGTGGTTTCAAAGGTATGGGGAGAAAAACCCACAGTTAATTAATATGTATGGAATTACAGAAACTACAGTTCATGTTACATATTATCCAATTACTTTAGATGATGTGCAGCAGGCTTCAAGAAGTAATATTGGAAAGCGGATTCCCGATTTAGAAGTGTATATACTAGACGCTTATCAACAACCTGTTCCTATAGGTGTTGATGGTGAACTTTATATTGGCGGGGCAGGGCTTGCACGTGGGTATTTAAATAGACCTGAATTAACAGCAGAGCGTTTTATATCTCATCCATTTAGTAGTGATCTGAAAGCAAGATTATACCGGACAGGAGACTTAGCGAGGTATTTGCCAGATGGGAATCTAGATTATCGTGGAAGAATTGATCATCAGGTTAAAATACGTGGTTTCCGAATTGAGATTGGGGAAATTGAGTCTACTTTACATACATATGCATATGTAAAAGAGGTAGTTGTAATTGTAAGAGAAGATCAGCCAGGCGATAAACGATTAGTAGCATATGTTGTAGGAGATGGAAATGTAGATGCGTGGAGAGAGTATCTTAAAGCGAAACTACCAAGTTATATGGTTCCTTCGGGATTTGTGGCGATGGAAGCTATTCCACTTACAGCTAACGGTAAAGTTGATCGTGAGGCCTTACCTATGCCGGAGGAAACGCAGATTAATAGTGAATGTGTTGGCCCTCGGAATAGTAACGAACAGATACTAACTACCATTTGGAAGAGAGTATTAGGTGTTAAAAAGGTGGGAATCTATGATAATTTCTTTGAAATTGGTGGCGACTCGATTCTCAGTATTCAAATCATATCTCAAGCAAGTCAAGTGGGGTTAAAACTTACTCCAAAGCAAATGTTTGAATGCCCAACTATCGCTGAGCTGGCACAAGTGGCTATAGAAACGCAGGGAGTACAAGCGGAGCAGGGAATTGTGATAGGTGATGTGCCTCTTACTCCAATTCAGCGCTGGTTCTTCGAGCAAGAACATCCACATACAGAGCATTGGAATCAATCAATGCTTTTAAGAGTAAAAGAAAGATTGGATGTGAAATTACTAGAGGGAGCGATATTAAATTTACTGAAACATCATGATGCTTTACGTTTCCGGTACGAACAGTTACCAAACGGAACGTGGAGGCAGAGAAATGAAGGGACTGATGAGCTGTCAGTACTCCATGTTGTAAAACGGAATCAAGTTAATGAAAAAGAGTGGAATAAAATAATACAAGAAGAGATGAATATTCATCAAGCTAGTTTCAATTTAATTACTGGTCCGTTAATGAAAGTAGTGTACTTTGAAGATAACTTGACTGAAAATGATCGAATATTCTGGGTGATACATCATTTAGTAGTAGATGGAGTGTCATGGAGGATTCTATTGGAAGATTTACAGGTGGTATATAACCAGATGAAACAAGGTCAAGAAATTCGCTTACCTGCGAAAAGTACATCTTTTAAAGAATGGTCTGAACGACTTCAGACATACAGTGATTCGGGTATTTCAAAAGAAGTAAAGGATTATTGGAATGAACAAGTAGAAAAAGAAACGATGAAAATTCCAATGGACTATCCAATACAAGAAACGACAGAAGAATCGATTGATCAAGTGACGGGGACTTTAGGAATAGAAGAAACACAAGCATTGTTTCACGAAGTTCTAGTCACTCATAAGACAAGGATTGATGAGGTACTATTAACGGCATTAGGACAAGCTATCGTCGATTGTACAAATCAGCAAACCGTTTCTATTCATCTAGAAGGACACGGGAGAGAAGAGATGATTGAAGGTATTGATTTATCAAGGACAGTGGGCTGGTTCACGAGTATTTATCCCGTTCATCTCAATTTTCAAGGAACTCAGACACCTATTGAAGGGTTAAAGGCAGTCAAAGAGCAATTGCGTCGAATCCCAAATCGCGGAGTTGACTATGGTATTTTACGTTACTTGAATAAAGGATTACTTCCGTTTTATCAGCAAAAGCCTTCAATAAGCTTTAACTATTTGGGCCAATTTGATCAGGTGTTTTCAAGGGACTCTTTGTTTATGCAAGAGACAGGATTTACATTTTTAGATCATGCTCCAGATTCCAAACCATCTCATCTAATTGATGTTATCGGAATGGTGAAAGATGAAAAGTTACATTTTATTTGGATGTATAGTAGGGAACAGTTTTCTAAATTAAAAATTCAAGTGATAGCAGATGGTATGTTGAGGCATCTTCGTCAACTTATAAATAAACCAACAACAGAGTCTGCTTTTACGGTATCAGATTTTGCTGATGCAGAGGATCTTACGGAAGAAAGCTTGAGCAAAGTATTACTTAAATTAACAAAGAAGAGGGTGTAAAAATGGGAGACGTTATTGATATATATGGTTTATCACCTTTGCAAAAAGGAATACTGTTTCATACTTTATACGATCAAGATGATGAACATTCTTTTTCCTATATTGTACAAGTAGGTTTCTTGCTCGGGGGGCAATTGGATGTAGATACTTTTGAAAAGGCTTGGGAATATGTTATTAATCGACATGAGGTTTTACGTTCAGTATTTGTATGGGAGGAAGTAGAAAAGCCACTACAAGCGGTTTACCAACGTCTTCCTTTTACTATTCATCAAGAGGATTGGAGCACCTATCCACATGAGGAAAGGGTGAAGAAATTACAACAGTTTTTGAATGTAGATCGTAGAAAAGGATTTTTATTGGATGAAGCACCATTGATGAGAGTCACTGCGATTAAAGAAGCAAAAGAGGAAACGAGAATTATTTGGACACATCATCATATTTTGCTAGATGGATGGAGTGTGTCATTGGTCTTTAGTGAAGTGATGGAAGTTTATCTCAAGATGATAAAGGGAGAATTATTGACTCTTCCTAAATCTCTTCCTTATAAAAAATATATCCAGTGGATAAATAAACAAGATCAAAGTCAAGCAGAGGAATTTTGGAAAGAAGAATTAAAAGGGTTCTATGCACCTACGCCATTAGCAATGGAAAGAAAGGATCAAGGACAAGAGAAGGGCTATGGAGAGTGTGTTTATCAAGTATCTGAGAAACTTACTGAGAAGTTACAAGAGTGGGTACGAAATAGTCGATTAACGTTGAATACGTTAGTACAAGGTGCATGGGCTTATTTGATGAGTAGGTATAGCGGTGACAGTGACGTCGTATTTGGCGTAACTAGCGCTGGACGTCCTACTGATTTAATGGGAGCAGAGAATATGGTGGGGCTATTTATTAACACATTACCTACCAGAATTCGATTAACGGATAATACATCAGTAGTAGATTGGCTTCGTAAAATACAAATGAAAGAAATGGAACGAAGACAGTATGAGTATAATTCGTTGATAGATATTCAAGGCTGGAGTGAGGTTCCGCGAAATAGCTCCTTATTCCATACCTTGTATGTGTTTGAAAATTATCCAATTCAAGGTGAGAGAAATGATGATTTAAGATTACTAGATGTTACAAGCACGGAACAAACAAATTATCCTTTAACACTCATTGTAATGCCCGGTAAGAAAATTACTTTAAAGTTGATGTATGATCGAAGCTATTTTAATGAAGAAACAATAAATCTGATTCAGAATCACTTATTGCAAATATTAATTCAGATGACGAAGAGCCTAGATTCAAAACTATTTGAAATTACTCATTTAACAGAAGAAGAACAGATACAGTTACTAGAGGAATGGAATCATACTCAATTTAATTATTCGGCTGAAGGCATGATTCATACGATGTTTGAGGAGCAAGTTAAAAAAACACCGGAAGCAATCGCGGCTAGTTACGAAAATGAACAAATTACCTATAAAGAGTTGGAGAAGCGTGCAAATCAGCTAGCTCATTATCTACAAAAGCATGGTGTAGGCCCAGAGTCTCTAGTTGGGGTATATATGGAACGTTCATTACAAATGATGATAGCGTTATTAGGTATTCTAAAATCAGGAGCAGCGTATGTTCCACTTGACCCTACTTATCCAGAGAGTCGACTTCGATATATATTAGAGGATGCTGGAATCGAAGTACTAGTGACGGAAGAGAATTCTAAAAATTTGTTTGTATCTGAAAATATAGAAACGATTTGTATGAATAAAGATTACACTGCAATTGAAAAAGAAGAATCAACCCCATGTATAAGTGGTGTAACAGGAGAAAATTTAGCGTATGTTATGTATACTTCAGGATCTACAGGGAATCCAAAGGGAGTAATGATTGAGCATCATTCAGTAATTAATTATCTAGAATGGATGCAACATAAATATCCGCTTTCTGAAAAGGATGTGGTCTTGCAGAAAACGCCATTCTCATTTGATGTCTCTGTTTGGGAATTGTTTTGGGGCATTCACGTTGGTGCAAGTGTATCTTTCCTACCTCCAGGTGGAGAAAAAGATCCTTCTATTATAGCTGAAGTGATTAAACAACATCAGGTTACTATAGTTCAATTTGTACCTTCGATGTTATCTGTTTTCTTAGACCACTTCAATCATATTGAATTGAACATGAATTGTTCGTCCGTACGCCATGTATTTTCTGGTGGAGAAGAACTAAGTTCAGGGTTGGTTAGACGATTTCAACAGAAATGGAATTATAGTGAACAAGTGAAATTAACCAACTTTTATGGACCAACTGAAGCCACTATTTATGTGAATGCATTTGATATTCAGCCTAATCAAGAATTTGTTTCTATTGGACAGCCAATACAGAACACGCAATTATATGTATTAGACCAAAATCAACGCTTGCAATCAATAGGAATTGAGGGTGAGTTATATATTGGTGGTGCTGGTTTAGCACGTGGATACTTAAATCGTCCCAATCTTACTGCTGAAAAATTCGTTTCGCATCCATATCGATTTGGGGAACGACTATATCGTACAGGAGATTCAGTAAGATATTTAACTGATGGAAATTTAGAATTTATAGGTAGAATGGACCACCAAGTCAAAATGCGTGGTTTTAGGATTGAATTAGGAGAAATTGAAGCGACTTTAGAAAAATGTTCGTTTATTAAAGAGGCTGTCGTATTAGTTAGAGAAGATCGTCCAGGTGATCAACGATTGGTTGCATATGTAATAAGCGATGGAAATACTGAGGAGTGGAGAGAGTATTTACAAAAACAATTACCGAATCATATGATTCCAGCGCACTTTATAGAGTTAGAACACTTCCCGCTTACTCCAAATGGGAAAATTGACCGAAAGGCCTTGCCAGCACCTGATGAGCAAGCTATTGAAGATTTAAATGTGCTACCTCGGACGCCATCGGAAGAGCTTATTGCCTCGGTTTGGAGTCAAGTGTTAGGAACAGAAAATATTGGCATTCAGGATTCCTTCTTTGAACGTGGTGGGCACTCACTACTTGCTACTCAAATTGTCTCTCGATTGCAAGAAATGTTCCAAATTAAAATTCCATTACGTGAACTTTTCAAGCACGATACAGTGGAAGCATTGGCGAAACGAGTGGATCAGTTACGAAAAGAAGATAAAAAACGAGAGGTTGCTCCTCTTGTACCTATGAAACGAGAAGAAGTTATCCCACTTTCCTATGCGCAGAAACGTCTATGGTTTATTGATCAATTAATGCCAAATAGTGCTATGTACAATATTCATGCAGCGTGTCGCTTAACAGGTAAATGGTCAATTGAAGCATTGGAGGTCGGATGGAATCAATTGTTGGAGCGTCATGAATCATTAAGGACGACAATTCTAGAACAAGAGGGTGAACCTTTTCAACAGGTTCAATCTCATGTGTTCAGGCATATTCCTCAAACGAATCTAACAGATCTTTCTTTGGAAGATAGGGAAAGAGAAATGAAACGCCTTATTCAAAACGAGGCGGAGGAACCATTTCATTTTGGACAAGGTCCTCTGATTCGAACACGAATATTGAAAGTGGACAGGGAAGAATGGGTTCTCATTTGTACGATGCATCATATTATTTCAGATGGATGGTCAATGGGAATCTTACTTGAAGAATGGATGGCTTTTTATGAAGGAGCACTAACCGGAAAAACAGTGGAATTGAAGGAGTTATCTATCCAATATGCAGATTTTGTCATGTGGCAGAAGGAATGGCAAAAAGAGGAGAGTTTGAATCAGCATCTTCAATATTGGAAGGAAGAATTATCTGGGGAACTACCGGTTTTACAATTACCGATGGATCGTCCTCGACCTGCAGTTCAAACCCATCGTGGTGCAAGTCAGTCCTTAATAGTGGCGAATTCCTTACAGGAAAAGCTCAAAGATTTAAGTTTGCAAGAAGGATGCACTTTATTTATGACCTTGATGGCAGCGTATCAAAGCTTCCTTTCTCGTTATACAGGACAGGACGACATTATAGTTGGAAGCCCCATCGCTAATCGAAATGTGAAAGAGATTGAGGGATTAATAGGATTCTTTGCAAATACGTTAGTTTATCGAGCTGATTTCAGTGGAAATCCGACGTTCCAAGAACTATTGTCGCAGATAAGAAAAAAAGCACTAAAAGCATACGAGTATCAGGACATCCCATTTGAGAAAGTGGTAGAATCCGTAAAACCTGAACGGAATACAAGTCATTCACCAATATTCCAAACTATGTTTACTTTACAGAATACGAAACAAGAGTTTCTTCAGCTATCCGAAAGACAAATGGAACTCATGGAAAGCTATGTTTCTGTTGCCAAATTTGATTTGAGTTTATTTGCTTCTGAGACGGAAGAAGGATTATCACTAACCTTTGAATATAATACTGATTTGTTTAATGATACAACCATTAAACGTATGGTAAATCATTTTGAACATTGGTTAAATCAAATTGCCTCTTATCCAAAATGTTTATTATCAGAATTGAATATGTTATCGAAAGTGGAATATAAGCAACTACTAGAGGAATGGAATGAATCAGCCGTTATAGATATAGAAGATAGTACGATTCATACAATGTTTGAAGAACAAGTGGAAAAAACACCAGAAGCAATTGCAGTAGTGTGCGAAGATGAAGAACTAACATATCGAGAGTTGGACGAACGCTCGAATCAGTTGGCACATTATTTACAAAAAAATGGTGTAACACGCGAAACATTGGTTGGGATTTGCGTTACACGTTCATCCGAGATGATTGTCGGTCTCTTAGGAATTATGAAGGCGGGAGGAGCATATGTCCCAATTGATCCAGCGTATCCGGAAAGTCGACTGCAGTACATTTTAGAAGATGCTCAAATAAAGGTACTGGTGACACAGGAAAAGTTACAACAAAAAATGGTTATACCTACATTCGTTAACGTTATTTGTATTGATCGTAATCGAGTAGAAATAGAACAAGAAGTTACTACGGTATGCACGAGTGAAGTGACGGGTGATAACTTAGCCTATATTATCTATACTTCAGGTTCCACGGGAAATCCAAAGGGAGTAATGATTGAGCACAGGAATACAGTAACAATGATTCATTGGGCGCATCATACGTATTCTCGAAAGGAATTAGCGGGAGTATTAGCTTCAACTTCACTATCTTTTGATTTATCTGTTTTTGAAGTATTTGTTCCCTTAACGATGGGTGGTAAGGTGATTGTCGCTGAAAATGCTCTACATCTAGACAAGTTGTCTACCAAAGGTGTGACTTTGGTTAATACTGTGCCATCGGCAGCAAAGGAACTGGTTCGAGCAAAAACAATTCCTTCTTCAGTAAAGGTAATGAATTTGGCTGGAGAACCGTTACCATATCCGCTTGTTCAAGATTTATACGAGAGAAGTACGATTGAGAAGGTGTTCAACTTATATGGACCGTCTGAAGATACTACGTATTCCACGTATATGGAATTAGAAAAGGGTGTCATGCATAGGGTACCACCAATTGGTAAACCAATCTTCAATACAGAAGTATATGTATTGAGTGCTGAACAAAAAATGGTTCCAATTGGTGTAGTTGGTGAGTTGTACATTGGTGGATCAGGGTTAGCACGTGGATATTTAAAACGCCCTGACTTAACGAAAAATCGATTTATAACGCATCCGTTTAAAGAAGACGAGCGAGTATACCGGACTGGAGATCTAGTAAGGTATTTGCCGGATGGAAATTTGGAGTATGTTGGACGAATTGATCATCAGGTGAAAATTCGTGGGTTCCGGATTGAACTAGGAGAAATCGAAGCGGTATTACAAAAGCATACATTAGTTAACGAAGCTATTGTGATGGTGCGGGAAGATTATCCTGGCGATCCACGTTTGATTGCCTATGTTGTAGGAGACGGGGATGCTCAAAAGTGGCGTGATTATCTCAAGGAACAACTACCAAACTATATGATTCCATCCTATTTTGTTGGATTAAATGCATTTCCACTTACTCCTAATGGGAAAATTGATAGGAAGGCTTTACCAGCACCAGAGAAGCAGGAGATAGCAAGTTGTTATATTGCTCCTCGTACGTCTACGGAAAAAACAATTGTTTCGATATGGCATGAAGTTTTAGGCATGGAAAACATCGGAATTCAAGATTCGTTTTTTGAAATTGGTGGACATTCATTACTTGCTACGCAAGCTGTTTCCAATCTTAAAGAGGCTTTTGGAATCGAGATACCATTGCATGATTTATTTATATTTCATACGGTGCAGCAATTGGCAGAACAGATTGATCAATTGCTCTATAACAAAAATCAAGAAATGCAGAATGATAGTAAGGAGAATGTAAGTCTTCAAGACTATATTCAAAAAGAAGCAGAAGTGAGTAATGATGAAGAATTATTAGAACTGCTTAAGCAATTAGAAGAGCTATCAGAGGAAGAAGCACATGGGATATTCGAGAGTAATTTGATTGAGGAAGGGGTAAAAAAATGAGAAGTGATTTACTTGCAAAGCTGAGTTCACTTTCTCCTGAGAAGAGAGCATGGCTTCAGAAGCAAATGCAAAAAAAGGAGAATAAAGAAGCACTCCCGTTGTCTTATGCACAACAACGTTTGTGGTTTATGGACAGATTTAACCCAAACAGTTCTTTATATAATATTCCAACAGTATGGCATCTAAAAGGAAATTGGATACCTGAAGCATTAGAGAAGGGATTCAATCGACTCATTGAACGTCATGAATCATTACGAACTGTTTTTAAAGAAATAGGAGAACAGCCTGTGCAACAAATTGTCGAATTCCTTCCTAGAGCATTACCTGTAAGGGATTACTCTCAACTTCCTCTAGAAGTAAAAGAAAAAGAGGTAGATAGTTTAATTGCGAGAGAAGCGCAAGAACCATTTGATTTAATGAATGGTCCTTTAATTCGTAATCAGCTTGTTCAATTAGAGAAGGATGAATGGTTATTACTGTGTACGATGCATCATATTATTTCTGATGCTTGGTCCATTGGTATATTCATGAATGAATGCCTTGCTTTCTATGAAGAAGAAACAGGCGGAAATCCTGCTAAATTAAGTTCATTATCTATTCAATATGCAGACTTTGCGAAGTGGCAAAAGGAGTGGTTGCAAGGTGATGTGCTAAATCGTCAGCTTACGTATTGGCAGGAAGAATTGTCTGGTGAGCTTCCTATTTTACAACTGCCAGTGGATCGACCTCGACCGGTTAAGCAGACTTACTCTGGGGCTGCGCATCACGTGATTTTTCCTTATAAATTGCTCAGTCAATTGAAGGATATAAGTCGACAAGAAGGGTCCACTTTATTTATGACTTTAATGGCCGCATACCAGAGCTTTCTCGCTCGTTATACGGGACAAAAAGATATTCTAGTTGGTAGCCCGATTGCAAATCGGAACCATAAGGGAGTAGAAGGATTAATTGGTTTCTTTGTTAATACGTTGGTTTATCGATCAGATTTGAGTGGCACCCCTACTTTTCGGGAGATTTTGAACCAAACAAAGAAAAAGGCGTTAAAAGCTTACGAATATCAAGATATACCATTTGAAAAAGTGGTAGAAGCTGTGCAACCTGAACGAAGCATGAGTCATTCCCCTATATTTCAGACCATGTTTACGCTACAGAATATAAAACAAGAACGACTAGATTTGCCTGATAGAAGTATTGAAATGGTAGAAAGTAATATGTCTATTGCTAAATTTGATTTGAGCTTAACTGCCTATGAAGTGGAAGAAGGTCTATTCGTCTCATTTGAATACAACACGGATTTATTTGATAGTAGTACCATTGCACGTATGGCAGGACATTTTGAGAACTGGCTAAACGAAATCACGTATCATCCAGATGAATCATATACAAAGCTGTCAATGTTATCGGATACTGAGCAAAAACAACTCCTAGAAGAATGGAATGATACGGACGTAGTTTATGGTCATGATTGTATGATTCATGAGCTATTTGAGCAGCAAGTTGCACGGACACCTGACGCAGTGGCGGTAGTTTATGAAGGTGGAAAGCTAACGTATCAAGAACTAAATGAAAAATCGAATCAATTGGCACATTTTCTACAAAAACGAGGTATCGGACCTGAATCATTGGTTGGTATATGTATTGAACGTTCTCCTGATATGATTATCGGTCTCTTTGGGATTTTGAAGGCAGGTGGGGCTTATGTCCCACTGGACCCAAGTTATCCTGAAAACCGCCTGAGATATATTTTGGAGAATTCACAAATTCAAGTGCTGTTAACAAAAGAGGCACTACAGGACTGGTTACCTAAAGATATTCAAGCAATTTGTTTAGACCGGGATCAAGTGATGATTTCTAAAGAGAGTAATTTAGCTCCGGTAAGTGGAGTAACAGCAAATAACTTAGCCTATATTATATACACTTCGGGTTCGACAGGAAATCCAAAGGGGGTAATGATTGAACATCATTCCGTTATCAACCGCCTACAGTGGATGCAGAAAAAATACCCATTGTCTGAGGAGGATACAATCCTACAAAAGACACCGTTTTCGTTTGATGTTTCTGTCTGGGAATTATTTTGGTGGTCATTTGTAGGAGCACGTGTTTGTTTACTTCCACCAGGAGGAGAGAAAGATCCTGCGGTGATTGAGGAGTATATTGAACGATACCGTGTGTCCACCATGCATTTTGTTCCGTCGATGTTATCTACTTTCTTAGATTATATGGAATTATATAATTCGAAAAGGGATGTATCGTCTTTAATTCAAGTTTTTACTAGTGGAGAAGCGTTAAACACTGAACAGGTTCGCCGGTTTAAGGGGATCTTTTACAATGCTCAGCAAACAAAGTTAATTAACTTGTATGGTCCTACTGAAGCAACTGTGGATGTGACTTATTACGATTGTGATTTAGAAAAAGAACCAATGCTTATTCCGATTGGTCGTCCGATTGATAATACAGAGTTGTATGTGTTAGACCAATATCAACAAGTGGTCCCGATTGGTGTGGCAGGGGAACTTTACCTTGGAGGAGTAGGATTAGCACGTGGCTACTTCAATCGACCGGATTTAACTACTGAACGTTTTATTCCGCATCCCTTTAAGGACGGGGAACGATTATATCGAACGGGTGACTTGGTTAGATATATAAATGATCGTAACTTAGAATATATTGGAAGAATAGATAACCAAGTTAAAATTAGAGGATTCCGAATTGAATTGGGAGAAATAGAAGCAGCTTTACATGATCACTCATCTGTAAAAGAGGCAGTCGTGTTGGTGAAGGAAGATCGACCAGGAGATAAGCAGTTAGTAGCTTATGTAGTGGGTGAAGGGGATACTGGGGAGTGGCGTGAATATCTCAAGAAGCAATTACCACATTATATGGTTCCGGCATACTTTTTCCAAATTGAAGGTATGCCACTTACTCCAAATGGTAAAGTGAATCGGAAAGCATTATTGGAATTAGAAGAACAGTTCATAAGTGAAGATATTACTTCATCACGAACACCAGTGGAGGAGCTCATCGTTTCCGTTTGGAGCCAAGTGTTAGGAATAAAAAATATTAGTGTTCAGGATTCCTTTTTTGAAATCGGTGGTCATTCACTACTAGCTACTCAAGTAGTGTCACGTTTACAGGGAATTTTTCAAATCGAATTACCAGTACGTGAACTATTTGAATATACAACGGTGGAGTCACTGGCAAAGCGATTAGAACAGTTACGTAAAGGAGATAAAAAACGAGAGATTCCGCCACTAATACCAATGAAACGAGGAGAAGCTATTCCACTATCTTATGCCCAACAACGTTTATGGTTTATTGATCAATTTACACCTAATAGTGCCCTTTACAATATGCCAATGGTATGCCGTCTTACAGGGAATTGGCTACTTGAAGCATTGGAAACGGGATGGAATCAACTAATAGAACGTCATGAATCACTGCGGACGGTCTTTCAAGAAGTGAATGGTCAACCCGTACAGCAAATTGAACCGTATGCTTTTCAATCAATTCCGAAAACGGATTTAACTATGCTTTCTTCTGAAGATCAAGAAGAAGAAGTTAAACGTTTAATTCAACAAGAAACAGAAGTGCCATTTGATTTAACAGAGGGTCCATTAATCAGGACAAGTATTTTGCACGTGGGAGAGGAAGAATGGATACTCCTTTGTACTCTACATCATATCATTTCAGATGGATGGTCAATGGGAATCCTACTTGAAGAATGGATGGCATTTTATGAGAAAGCAACGAATGGAAAGGTAGCGGAACTTGAACCATTACCGGTTCAATATGCCGACTTTGCTCAGTGGCAAAAAGGATGGCTAAAGGAGGAGGTGCTTGATCAACAACTCCAATATTGGAGGGAAGAATTGTCTGGGGAGCTTCCTGTACTCCAACTTCCTGTGGATCGCCCGCGTCCCGCAATACAAACTCATCACGGGTCGACATACACTCTGGTTCTGCCAAGCACGCTACATGATAAATTGCATGAACTTAGTCGAAAAGAAGGGGCTACGCTCTTCATGACGCTTTTAGCTGCATATCAAAGTTTTCTATCTCGTTATACGGGACAAGAAGATATTCTGGTCGGAAGCCCAATTGCGAATCGGAATTATAGAGAAATTGAAGGACTAATTGGTTTCTTCGTTAACACGCTAGTTTATCGAGCTAATTTGAGTGGTAGACCGACATTTCAAGATGTACTGTATCAGGTTCGTCAAAAGGCATTGAAGGCGTATGAATATCAAGATATTCCATTTGAAAAAATTGTAGAAGTTGTGCAACCGGAGCGAAGTACAAGTCATTCGCCAATCTTCCAGACTATGTTCATCTTGCAAAATATGAAACAAGAGTTACCGGTGTTATCGAGTAGAAGTATTGAAATGATAGAAAGCCATAGTCCAATTGCAAAGTTTGATTTAAGTGTAATGGCAGTTGAGACGGAAGAGGGATTACTTTTTACTTTTGAGTACAATAAGGATTTATTCAATGCTACTACTATTGAACGGATGGCAGGACACTTTGAGAAATGGCTACATGAAGTTTCTCATCGCCCACAAAATCCGTTGCATGACCTGAGCATGCTATCAGAAACCGAGCGTACTTTGTTATTAGAAACATGGAATGACACTGTAATGGAAATGTCTCATCAGGGTCTTATTTGCGACAAAGTTGAGGAGCAAGTAGCAAGGCGTCCTGATGCGATTGCGATAGTTGATCAAACAAAACAGTGGACTTATGGTGAATTGGATACACAAGCAAATCAGTTGGCAAATGTTTTACAGCGAAAGGGAGTAGCCCCAGAGTCAGTGGTAGGGGTTTATCTTCCGAGGTCAGCTGAGCTGATGGTAAGTTTACTAGGCATTTTAAAAGCTGGTGGAGCTTATGTCGTTTTAGATCCGTTGTATCCAAAATCAAGGTTAGAATACATGATTGAAGATGCAGGAATTCAATTTGTAGTGACGGCGGAAGGACAAGAAGGACATTTCGCACACGTCGAAATGGTGAGGTTAGAAGAATTAACGGTGGAAAGCGTAATCGCACCTACACGTCAAATAAATCCAGAGAACTTAGCCTATATTGTTTATACCTCTGGTTCTACAGGAAAACCGAAGGGTGTCATGGTTGAATATCGCTCATTAATGAATATGGTTTCTTGGCATCAGGAAGTTTATCATATTTCAGCAGAGGATCGTGCGACTCAGATTGCAGGGGTTGCTTTTGATTCGGCTGTTCAGGAGATCTGGCCGTATCTAACTGCTGGCGCAGCACTCTACTTGTCAACAGAGGAACTGAGAATTAATCCAGAAGCACTAAGGGACTGGCTCATTGATTCACGAATAACAGCTAGCTTTGCACCTACGCCTATTCTGGAAAGACTCTTGAAATTATCTTGGCCAGATAAAACGGATCTTCGTTTTATCATTACTGGTGGGGATCAATTAACGCAGTATCCATCTAACGATATTCCTTTTGCGGTAATTAATCAGTATGGTCCATCGGAAAATACCGTTGTTACCACAGATTGTTATGTACCTGTAGGAGTGACAACAGGTACGCCATCGATTGGTCGACCGATTGCGAATACAGAAGTTTATGTGTTAGATTCTCATCTTCAGCTAGTACCAATTGGTGTAATTGGAGATCTCTATATCGGAGGGAAGAGTCTTGCACGTGGATATGCTAATCGTCCGGATCTTACAAAGGAAAAATTTATTCCACATCCTTTCAAGTCAGGAGAACGTCTCTATTATACAGGAGACAAAGCAAGTTATCTTTCTGATGGTAATCTCCAGTTCCATGGACGTATAGATGACCAAGTAAAAATTCGTGGTTTCCGGATTGAATTGGGAGAAATAGAAGCTGTTTTGCAGGCGCATTCTTCTGTGAAAGAAGCTGTTGTATTGGTGCGAGAGGATAATCAAGGTGATAAGAGATTAGTAGCTTATGTAGTTGGTAAAGGAAGTGTCCATGGATGGCGAGAACATCTACAAACACATTTACCTAATTACATGGTTCCAACAAACTTTATTGAGATGGAATTTTTACCACTTACACCGAATGGAAAACTTGATTTGAAGGCATTGCCTATACTTAGTGAACAATTCGCTGAAAATACTGTATACCCAAGAACTCCGCTGGAAGAACTTATTGCTTCAGTGTGGAGTCAAGTGCTAGGAATAAGAGACATTGATGTTCAGGATTCTTTCTTTGAGCTCGGTGGTCACTCTCTACTTGCTACACAAGTGGTCTCACGCTTACAGGAAGTCTTTCAAATCAAATTGCCAGTACGTGAACTGTTCGAATATTCAACGGTCGAGGCATTATCGAAACGAATAGATCAGTTACGTAAGGGGAGTGAAAAACGAGAAATTCCACCATTGATGCCGATGGAACGAGGGGGAAATATTCCACTGTCTTATGCCCAACAGCGCTTATGGTTTATTGATCAATTTGCACCTAATAGTGCACTTTATAATATGCCGATGGTATGCCGGCTTACAGGGAATTGGTTACCTGAGGCATTGGAGTTGGGATGGAATCAGTTGATAGAGCGTCATGAATCTTTGCGGACTGTATTTTATGAAGAGGATGGCCATCCTGTGCAGCAGATTCAACCGTACGTTTTCCGTCCGCTTCTACAAATGGACTTAACTAAGCTTTCATTAGAGGAGCGAGAAAGAAAGTTGGAGCAATGGATTCAAACTGAAGTCGAATCTCCATTTGATTTAGAACAAGGGCCGTTATTCCGTGGGAAACTCATAAGAATTTCAGAAGAAGAATGGATTCTTCTGTGTAATATGCATCATATTATCTCGGATGGGTGGTCGATGGAAATCTTGCTTCAAGAATGGATGGCATTTTATGAGAATGCGATTGGTGAAAAACAAGCAGAGCTGGAACCACTACCAGTTCAATATGCCGATTTTGCTCAGTGGCAAAGAGACTGGTTGAAAGATGAAGTACTATATCAACAACTTGCATATTGGAAGGAAGAATTATCTGGTGAGTTACCAGTCTTAATGTTGCCAATGGATCGTCCGCGTCCGCCAGTGCAAACCCACCATGGATTAACTCATAATGTTTTGTTGTCACGCTCATTACTGGATAAATTAAATGAACTAAGTCGTCAAGAAGGGGCCACACTTTTCATGACCTTATTGGCATCGTATCAAAGTTTCCTTGCTCGTTATACGGGACAAACGGATATTATTGTTGGCAGCCCAATTGCAAATCGAAATTATCGAGAAATTGAGGGGCTAATTGGTTTCTTTGTCAACACCTTGGTTTATCGAGCTGATTTAAGTAATGCACCGGCATTTCAAGAGTTGTTATCTCAAGTACGGATAAAAGCATTGAAGGCGTATGAGTATCAAGATGTTCCGTTTGAGAAAATTGTAGAGGTTATCCAACCTGAACGAAATACAAGTCATTCTCCGATTTTCCAAACCATGTTTACTTTGCAAAATACGGGACAGAAGCTACCAGAACTACATGGAAGAAATATAGAAGTAATGGAAAGTAATGCTCCGATCGCTAAGTTTGATTTAAGTTTAACTGCTGCAGAAGTGGAAGAGGGTTTATTACTTACTTTTGTTTATAGAACTGATTTATTTGACAGCTTAACTATTGAATCCATGGCTGAACATTTTGGGAACTGGTTGAATGTAATCGTGGAGAATCCTGATAAATCATTAGCTAAGTTGCCTATATTATCAGGATTACAGCAAAAACAGTTGGAAGAGTGGAATAATGGTGCTGTAGCATATCCACAGGAAAGTACGATTCATCAGCTGTTTGAAGAGCAAGTAAATCGTACACCTGATGCGGTAGCAGTGGTAGATGAAAAACAGCAGTTAACATATCGAGAGCTGAATGAAAAAGCTAATCAATTGGCCCACTATCTTCAGCAATGTGGGATTGGGACTGAATCATTAGTTGGAATTTGCTTTGAGCGTTCAGTTGAGATGATTGTTAGTATTATGGGGATCTGGAAGGCTGGAGCAGCATATGTTCCATTGGACCCATCATATCCAGAAAGTCGCCTACGATATATTTTGGAGGACACTGAAATTCAAGTATTAGTTACGAATGAGTCATTGGAAGGTTGGATACCCAAAGAAGTCAAGGCAGTTTGTCTAGATAGGGATCAGGCAATGATTTCAAAAGAAAGCATTTTTTTACCAAAATGTGAAGTAACAGGAGAAAACCTAGCGTATGTTATCTATACTTCGGGATCGACGGGGAATCCAAAGGGTGTCTTGATACAGCATCATTCTGTACTAAACTTGTCGCATGGTTTACAAAAAGAGGTTTTCGAACATGAGATACCATCTAACATGCATGTCGGTTTAAATGCGTCAATTGCCTTTGATGCATCTATTCAGCAATTACAAATGCTGCTTTATGGTTCAAGTTTGTATATTATTCCGAATGAAGTACGAAGTGATCCGGAACAGTTTGTAGCTTATATTAGGGAGAACAAGTTAGCAATCTTTGATATAACGCCTTCAATGCTTCAATTACTTATAGATGCCGGATTGTTAGAAACGTACGATGGTGTTCATGTTCCAAGTAAGGTATTGGTTGGCGGCGAAGCGATTATGCCGTCATTATGGGAACAGCTAGTAGAGACTGATAAAATACAGTTTTATAATGTATATGGTCCTACAGAATGTACGGTTGATGCAACATGCTATCATATTAAAAAAGATAGTAAGAGAGTAACAATTGGGCGTCCATTGCCTAACATCCAAACTTATGTATTAGATAGAAATAGGTTGCCAGTTCCAGTTGGTGTGATGGGGGAACTTTATATCGGAGGAGCAGGTCTAGCAAGGGGGTACTTGAATCGTCCAGAGTTAACATCCGAACGATTTATTTCTCATCCATTCAAAGAAGGCGAGAGGTTATATAGAACAGGTGATCTTGTGAGATATCTTCCTGATGGTAATATAGACTACTTAGGAAGAATGGATAATCAAGTGAAGATTAGAGGATTTCGAATTGAACTTGGAGAGATTGAGTCGACCTTACAGGAGCATTACTTAGTAAAAGAGGCAGTTGTAATGGTTAGGGAAAATCAGTCGGGAGATAAGAGGCTGGTAGCTTATGTAGTGGGCGAAGGCAGTTTAGAAGAATGGCGAGAGTACCTTAAAACAAAACTGCCAATCCATATGATACCTTCCTACTTTGTCGAAATGAAAGAATTACCGCTAACCATAAATGGAAAGGTTGATCGGAAATCGTTACCTATACCAGATTATCAAGGAACAAAAGAAGGATACGTGGCCCCAAGAAATGAACGTGAACATAAGCTTTCTATCATTTGGGAACGTGTGCTAGGTTCAAAACGTATTGGTATGAATGATAACTTCTTTGAAATTGGTGGAGATTCAATTCTTAGCATTCAGATTGTCTCGCGCGCGAAGCAAGTTGGTTTACAATTGACACCAAAACAAATATTTGAACACCAAACGATTGCTGAGTTGGCGCAAGTAGTCAAAGAAGAACAAGGTGTACAAGCTGAACAGGGAATTATAACTGGAGAGACGATACTTACACCTATTCAGCAAAGGTTTTTTGCACAAAATCATCCTAACCCACATCATTGGAATCAATCCATGTTCTTTAGAACGAAAGAGAAATTGGACATAGGATCACTGGAAAAGGCGGCAGGTAACCTTCTACTTCATCATGATGCTCTGCGTTTAAGATATGAACGTTTATCTAATGGGGTTTGGAAACAGTGGAATGAAGGAATAGAAGAACAATTGATGCTTACTGTCATTTCATTAGACGAAGTGCCGGAAGCTGATTGGCATCAGGTTATTCAAAAAGAGATTAATGTTGCACAAGAAAGTTTGAATTTATATGATGGTCCGCTAATGAGAATGGTGTATTTTGATGAAGGTGAGCACGCTGGCCGATTATTTTGGACAATTCATCATTTAGCCGTGGATGGTGTTTCTTGGCGAATTTTATTGGAAGATTTGCAAACAGCATATACGCAAGTAGTCCAAGGGCAGAAAATTCAATTACCTATGAAGAGTACATCTTTTAAAGAATGGTCGGAGAAATTACATCATTACGCTGAAACGGGCCTATCAAAAGAAGTGCTACATTACTGGGAGGAGCAGGCTGAACAAGACGTAGTTAAATTGCCGGTAGATGGTACTATAAGTAATCCAGTAAGCGCAGTAACTGAGGAAATTACTGTGGTGTTAAATGAGAATGAGACCCGTATGTTATTGCAAGAGACTTTAAGCACTCACCGTGTCCAAATCAATGAAGTATTATTAGCAGCATTAGTACAAGCTACGGCAGCATGTACGGGGCAGCCGATATTGAGCGTAGATTTAGAGGGACATGGTCGAGAAGAGATTATTGAAGATGTTGATTTATCGAGAACTGTGGGATGGTTTACAAGTATTTACCCAGTTCATTTAAATATTACTAGTGCTAATACGCCAATTGAAGCATTAAAAGCAGTTAAAGAACAAGTTCGCAAAATTCCTAATAAGGGTGTTGATTATGGGGTGTTGCGTTACATGAACGCAACAATGTGTGAGCAATTAAGCTCCCAATATACACCGTCTATTAGTTTTAACTATCTTGGACAATTTGACCAAATGTTTTCTAGCGATGCAATGTTTATTCCGGAGAACGAATTTAAGCGTTTAGATCATGCTGCCGGTTCCAAGCGATCGCATGTAATTGATGTAATTGGGGTTGTAACGGATGGAAAACTTCAGTTCACTTGGGTATACAATGTTGGACAATTTGCCAAATCAACGATTCAAAGTATTGCACAGAATATGCTATATCAACTGAGTACATTGATTCAATTTTCAGATAGAGAATCTGCACTGACCATTTCGGATTTTGCAATGGCTAATCTTAGCCAAGAAGGTTTGACAAATGTACTAAACAAAATGCATCGCGGAAAGAACAATCAGATTACTGATTTATATCCACTATCACCTTTGCAAGAAGGTATGATTTTCCACACATTGCATGACCAAGGGGATGAACATGTTGCGCCGTATATAGTGCAATTGAGTTTTATGATTCGAGGAAAAATGAATATTCCTACATTTGAGCAGGCGTGGAAATCTGTAATTCAGCGGCATGAAATTTTTCGTACAGGATTTGTATGGGACGAAATTGAAGAACCTGTACAAGTGGTGTATGAAAATATCCCATTTAAAGTGAATAAAGAAGACTGGCGTACAATGACAAGTGAAGAGATAGAGGAAAAAAGAAAAGTCTTTTTGGCATTAGATCGAAAACAAGCCTTCCAATTTGATGAAGCACCATTGATGCGGGTAACAGTCATTCAAGAAGGTGAGGAAGAATATCGGATTGTTTGGACCCATCACCATATTTTACTGGATGGATGGAGTTTACCATTAGTATTTAATGAATTACTTACAGTCTATCAGAAGAGAATGAATGGAGAAGCTGTGAAGTTACCTAAGTCCTCACCATATAAGAAATATATCCAATGGTTAAGAGAGCAAGATAAGGAGCAGGCGGAACAATTCTGGAGAGAGAAGCTAAAAGGTTTTACTGCGCCAACTTTGCTGGGCTTAGAAAGTAAAGAGGAAGAAAAAGGTTACACAGAGAAGGTTACGTATTTATCAGAAGAGCAGACTCAAGCGTTACAAGGATGGGCGAAACGCAATAAACTTACTTTGAGTACAGTAATTCAAGGTGCATGGGCATATCTCATGAGCCGATATAGTGGAGAAAATGACATTGTTTTTGGTGTAACAAGCTCAGGGCGTTCTACGGAGATTATTGATGTTGAAAACATCGTAGGTCCTTTCATTACAACGTCACCGACGCGAATTCAATTGATGGATGATATAAAATTAATAGATTGGTTGCAGAAGATACAAGAGGAAGAGATAGAAAGAAGACAATATGAGTATGCTTCTTTGACAGAGATTCAGGGGTGGAGTGAAGTTCCTAGAGGAATACCGCTGTTCAATAGTTTATATGTGTTTGAAAATTATCCAGTGAAAGAGGAGTCTTCAGAAAATCTGGAAATTGGTGAATTGGAAGGGGTAGAACAAACCCACTACCCATTAGGGTTAGCTGTAGTTCCAGGAATCCAGTTATCGTTAAAGTTAATGTATGACCGTAGTAAGTTTAATAGAGTAACCATTGAACGAATGCTGGGTCATTTACACAAAGTGTTAATGCAAATGCTCAAAAACTTGATCAAAATCTATCGGAGCTAGTATATATTACGGAAGCTGAACAAAGAAAGCTATTGGAAGAATGGAATAATAATACTATATCCTATCCACGTGAGAATGCAATTCATCAACTATTCGAAGAGCAAGTAAATCGTACGCCTGACGCGTTGGCAGTGGTAGATGAAAAACAGCAACTAACATATCGAGAGCTGAATGAAAGAGCTAATCAATTAGCCCATCATTTACAGAAATGTGGAATTGGGACAGAGTCATTAGTTGGCCTCTGCTTTGAGCGTTCAGTTGAGATGGTTGTTGGTCTCATGGGAATTTGGAAGGCTGGAGCAGCCTATGTTCCATTAGATCCATCGAATCCGGAAAGCCGCCTACAATATATTTTAGAAGACACAGGAATTAAAGTGTTAGTTACAAATGAAGTATTACTAGGCTGGATTCCTAAAGACATTAAGACAGTTTGCCTAGATAGGGACCAAGCAATGCTTTCTCAAGAAAGCAAACTTTCACCAATATGTGAGGTAACAGGGGAAAACTTAGCGTATGTTATCTACACTTCTGGTTCGACAGGGAATCCAAAGGGAGCTTTAGTACAGCACCATTCTGTAATAAACCTATCATATGGTTTACAAAAAGAAGTTTTCTCACATGAGATACCTAGTAATATGCGCGTTGGTTTGAATGCATCAATTGCCTTTGATGTATCTATTCAGCAATTACAAATGCTGCTTTATGGTTCAAGTTTATATATTATTCCAAGTGAAGTTCGCACTAATCCAGAACAATTTGTGTCCTATATTAGGGAGAATAAATTGGAAATGTTTGATATGACACCTTCATTACTTCAATTACTAATAGATGGAGGATTGCTAGAAATAAGTGCTGATGTTCATGTACCAAGCAAGATATTGGTCGGTGGTGAAGCAATCATGCCGTCATTATGGGAACAGCTAGTAGAGACTGAAAAGATTGATTTTTATAACGTATACGGTCCTACAGAATGTACAGTTGATGCAACATGCTATCATATCAAAAAAGATAGTAAGAGAGTAACAATTGGACGTCCATTGCCGAACGTTCAAACTTATGTATTGGATAAAAATTTGTTACCTGTTCCAGTTGGTGTAACAGGTGAGCTATATATTGGGGGTGCAGGTATAGCGAGAGAATACTTGAATCGCCCAGAATTAACAGCAGAGCGATTCATCTGTCATCCATTTAATGAAGAAGAGCGTTTATATCGTACGGGAGATTTGGTTCGTTATTTACCTGATGGTAATTTAGATTACTTGAGAAGAATTGATAATCAAGTGAAAATTAGGGGCTTTCGTATTGAACTTGAAGAGATTGAAGCGAGTATAGAGAGGCATCCATTGGTAAAAGAAGCAGTAGTTTTGGCAACAGAGGATAAATTAGGAGAGCAGAGATTGGTTGCTTATGTAGTTGGAGATGGTAGTATGCATGAGTGGCGTGAGTATCTCAAGACACAAGTACCAAATTATATGGTTCCCGCACACTTTATTAAGGTAGACGAGATTCCTCTTACAACGAATGGCAAAGTTGATCGAAAGGCATTGAACAATTTAACTATTCATAGAGAAAATAACTTCTCTACACCAATCATTCCAAGGGATGAAATTGAATATCAGTTGATTAAAATCTGGCAGGATGTGTTACAGATAGAAGATGTCTATGTAAATGATGATTTCTTTAATAGAGGAGGACACTCTCTCCTTGTAATTAAATTAGTTTCAAAAATTAGGGAGAAGTTTGGAAAAGAGATTAAGGTGTCTACATTGATTAAGAATCCAACAGTGGAAGGAATCGCATGCCTTATTCGTGATAAGCATGATATGACGAAATCAGTAGCAGCGCTAGTTTCACTACAAGAATCAGAAAAAAGACCTTTCTTCTGCGTTCATCCGTTTATGGGGAATGTATTCTGTTACATTCAACTAGCAAGATTGCTTAAGAGCCATTGTTCATTTTATGGTTTACAGAATCCTCTTATAGAAAAGAAAGAAATTGACGAGTTAACTTTGCCGGAAGTAATTCAACTTTACATCGAAGAAATAAAACGTGTTCAGCCAGAAGGTCCATATCGTCTTGGAGGATGGTCTTTAGGCGGTGCGATTGCTTATGAAATCGCAACTGTACTAAGGAGTCAAGGTGAGGAAGTTGAGTTGTTGGTACTAATGGATACAAAAGTACCTTCAGAGCAGGATCATAAAACAAGGGAGGATATGCTCTCATATATATATGAGCATTTCATTCCTAGAGATTTTACTGAGCAGGAAGAAGGCCTCATCCATAAACAAGATATGCTTGTAGAGCGATTAATTATGGAAGGAGTACTCCCGCCTGATGCAGATCTTATCAATTTGAAGCAAGTTATCAATGCTCATAGGAAATGCCTGAATATAATGGCAGAGCATGATTTAATACCATACTCTGGAGAAGTTCTCTACTTTAGTGCTGAGGAAGGAAAAGAGTTGTTTACAGAATGGGGACCTTTATTAAAAGGTAGAGTAAATAAGTATTCAGTCCCTGGATCACATGAAGAAATAGTGGATTCACCTGCAGTTGAAAAAATAGCTATGTATCTACTAAATGAATTTGAAGGAATAATAGAGAAATCCATTTTATTAACGGAAAAGTAGAGAGTATAAAAGATGCAACGTAATGAACGAAAAGGGGAGACCAATACCTGCATATCAAGTGTAGGGAATAATGAATATATTAAGAGCATTACTTTTTAAGGGGATAATGTAAAAAGTAATTGGTAGAGGCATAGAAATCTTTGTAATAGAAGCGAATGCCTGATGATATTACTGAGGAAAGGTGCATATTTTCATTGATATGTAAATATGCACCTTTTCTATTGTATATGCAATTTAATAAAGTTAATTTGAATTTCCGTAACGTTCATATATGAAGTAATTCTTTAAAAAAGGACGTGATTTATCATACAAATTCAAGCTGTGAAAATACCAAAGAATATTGAAAGTCATTTGTTTAAGCAACTTAGTAACTTAGTTTCAAATGAGAAGAAAGAACGAATGAAGCGTTTATTAAATTCATGCGACATTAATAGGACCCTGATAGGAGATTTACTAATCCGATCTCTAATCTGCCAAAAGTATAAAATTAATAATGAAGAAATTAGATTTATATATAATGAGTATGGAAAACCTTTTGTTGAAAACTTTTCTGACTTTCATTTTAATCTGTCACATTCAGGAGAATGGGTGGTTTGTACTACTGCTAATTTTAATGTGGGTATTGATATAGAAAAGATTTCAGAGATAGAGGCTCTTAAATTAGCAAATGAATTTTTTTCAGAGGAAGAATTTTATGATATATCTAATATAAATTCTGATGAACAAATTAATTATTTTTATGATTTATGGACATTAAAAGAAAGTTATATAAAAACGATTGGAAAAGGGCTTTATACCCCATTAAATTCATTCTCTATAAAAAAAGAATCACGAACTTTAATTTCATACAAGAATATACCTAAAAACTTTTACTTTAAACAATATAACATTGATCCAAATTATAAGTTATCTGCTTGTGCAACAAGGGATGAATTTCCGCAAGAGATAATAATTAAAGACATTTATGCAATTTGCCAAAATATATACAAATTTGAAAGTAAGGAGAAAATTAATGCAGAAGACTAAACTTTTTTGCTTTCCACATGCTGGGGGATCTGCGTTTAGTTACGCAAAATGGAAAAATCACTTTAATCCATCTATTGAGGTAGTCCCGATAGAGTTAGCTGGCAGAGGATATAGAATTGAAGAAAACTTGTACCAAAGTATGGAAGAGGCAGTAAATGATGTCTACAATAAAATAGTTATGCAGATAGATGATTCGCCCTACATTCTATTCGGGCATAGCATGGGAAGTTTGATCGCCTATGAAGTAGCCAGAAAAATAAAAGATTCTAAAAACGTATCGCCTGAATTTCTTGTTTTGTCCGGTAGAAATCATCCAAATAGTAAAATAAAAAATATCCGACATAATCTTTCTAATGAGCAATTTAAAAGAGAAGTTATTGCAATGGGAGGTACACCATCTGGGGTACTGCAATCAGAAGAATTAATGGAGATTTTTCTCCCTATTCTAAGAGCAGATTTTAAAATCGTTGAGACGTATATTCATGACAAAAATACACAACCATGTGATATTGATTTTCTTATATTTAATGGGGAAAATGATGAATTTACTACATATGATCAAGTAATAAAATGGGAACGATACACAAGTAAAACGTGTACTTGTCATTCTTTTGAAGGTAATCATTTCTTTCTAAATGAAAATATTGAAGAAATAGCAAATAGTATTAAAAGAAAGTTAGATTCTAAAAGATTATCAAATAGTTTTTAGAGTTTTATAAGTATGCTCATAGCTAACAAAGAAAAATATGAAAGATGAAAAATACAGGCATTGTTGAAATTTTATTGAATATATGCATAGAATCCTAAACGAACTGTTTAAAGGCAGAGACTCTAAGAAAAATGTATATGAATTAACTTTAGTTTAAGTTGGCTTTACCTATAATACCATCAAGATTCCTTATTATACTTAGTACAAAGTACACAACAGTTAGAGAGGCTGTATGTAAAGCAAATGAATATGTGAAGTGAAAAGGCCGACTCTTATAATTATGAGTGGGCCTTTTGGTTTTATGGATATCAAATTAGTGAGCAACATTTCAAAGGGTATCTTGTGATATAACTAAGTAGAATTTTTTAAACAAGGGGATGATGAGATGAATAAATTGAAGGGGAAAATTGCATTAGTAACAGGGGCTAGTAGAGGAATAGGCCGAAGTATTGCATTACATTTGGCACATGCTGGTGCGTTAGTCGTTGTTCACTATAGTAAAAGAAATGAAGAAGCAGAAAGTGTAGTGGATAAAATTAAACAAGATGGCGGTTCCGCATTTGCGATTCGTGCAGACTTAAGTACTTTTAATGGCATTAATAACTTGTATGCAATGATGGATCAATCTCTTCAAAAATATATAGGTAATACTACATTTGATATCCTTGTAAACAACGCTGGAATTGGGCAGGTTTTAACATTAGAGGAATCTACAGAGGAGTCTTTTGATGAGGTTATGAATATTAATGTGAAAGCTCCATTTTTCATTATTCAGAAGGCTTTGCCACGTTTAAAAGATGGGGGACGGATTATAAATATTTCGTCTTTTGTCACAAGGGTAGCCTCCCCAAGTGTTTTTGCCTACAGTATATCTAAGGGGGCAATAAATACACTCACTCATACTTTAGCTCAACAACTTGGTGTTCGTGGTATTACAGTAAATGCAATTCTCCCAGGCATAATTAACACAGAAATGAATGCTGAGACATTGGGCAATCAAGATGGACAAAAATATGCTGCAGGTTTATCGACCTTTAATAGGTGGGGAGAACCTAATGATATAGCTGATATTGTAGGTTTTCTTTCATCATCAGACAGTCGTTGGATAACTGGTGAGTTAATTGATGCAAGTGGTGGATCTTGCTTATAATATTAGAGGAAAAGCCAACTTAAATTAAGTTGACTTTGCAATTCTATTATTTGTTTGTTAAACCAGTGAACTATGTACCATTTTTTAGTTCTTAGAATAGTCACCTTGAGATGGGGCCAAATGTAGTAAGTCAATTAGGGGAGAGAACTAATTATGCTTTAGTATGATTTATGATAAGTATAAATGGTAAAAAGCAATGAATATGCACAATTTCATATGTAAATAGGTACTTTTTGTTAACTCTTTTAAAGGGAAGGAAATGTATGAAATTATTATGATAGAATCAATTTGTATTAAATCGAAAGGGGATGAGAGTATGCTAAAAAGAATGATTATAGGAGTTTCATCATTAT
Source organism: Bacillus sp. 7_6_55CFAA_CT2 (assembly GCF_000238655.1). Lineage (NCBI taxonomy): Bacteria > Bacillati > Bacillota > Bacilli > Caryophanales > Bacillaceae > Bacillus > Bacillus sp. 7_6_55CFAA_CT2. The sequence continues at coordinate 631,128 of NZ_JH414709.1, forward strand.
TAGTGGGAGCAACAGTTGGTTTAGCGACTGATGTATCCGCAGCACCTGCACCACCATTAACATCATTAAATGTGGTAAAAGTTGAATCTCAATTAGGCGGGGTTGAATTTATTGGTCCTAATAATTTAAGTACAGCTAAAGATCACGGAGGGAGTTATTTATACATTTATACAAATGAAATGGGATATGGTAGAAATCCAATTGCTCAAATGAGTGGTCAAAAACTAAAAAAGTAGATTCTAAGATGATTGATATAAATGGGGATAGAACAGTGGATGGATGGGAATATAAATGGGATGCTTCAGGACAGCAAAATGGGCAATTTAAATATCAAAATACATCTACAAATGCACCTTGGAATACATTATCTACGTCATTAAATATTAAATAAACTAACAGAAGAATTCGATGTTATTTTTTTATGTTTGTTATATATGTAACGTTTGGATACCTAAAGGAGTCTACGTTTTTAAGTAGGCTCTTTCTAACTAATGATAAGATATCAGCAAATAGATAAACTATTTTTTCTAATCGACAAATTAAAAGTTTACATAACATTTTTCTGGTAAACAATTTTAGGTTTAATAGTGTAATCAATAAAGTAAGGAAATCTTTCATAAAATCAATTAAGTTATTTAATGGGTCTTTCATCATAAATATCTAAAACTACATATTTATGAAATTTTATAAAATTTTCACTTTATATTTAGTCCTAAATCATACGATTTTAATACAAAATACTATAATTTGATTAGTAATAGCAGTGAAAAAAACATTAAATATATCTAGATTTTAAAGCTAATGTTACTTTATTACGTAATTTGTTTAAAGGGATATATAGGGTTATTATTCAATGTAACTAAAATAATTTAAAAGGAGATAGGAAGTTATGTTTAAAGTAAAAACAAGGGGAAAAATAAAAGAAATTGTTATGGTTTCAACGGCTTGTACCATGTTGTCAATGTATGGAGCACCAATTTCTAGTACAGAGGCAGCAACTCGATCTCATGCCCCATCAGTTTATGTAACACCACAGAATACTGCTGCTTCAGATATTATTAGCATAGACTGGTCACCAGTCCAAACGGCACCTTATACATATTGGGCTGTGCATAACTGGAATCAGGGAGGAGAAGGTGGTGGTTATGCGGGCTTCCAACAACAAAGTGGTTTTGATCAATTCGGTAAACGTACCCTTCACTTTGCGCTTTGGGATCCAATAGCATCAAACCAAGCAATAAAAGCTGAATATTTATCGCCGACTTCAGAAGCCAGTAGATTTGGTGGAGAAGGAACAGGTCTAAAGGTACAAACAACTTATAATTGGAAAGATAGTGAATGGTATCGAATGACTCTACGTTCTTGGCAAGAAGATGGCCATACAAAGTTTGGCCAGTGGATAAAAGATAATAAATTAAATCAATGGAAGTTAGTTGCTATTATGGATCATCCAGTTGCAAATGTGGCATTTAACTATGGTTTATCGATGTTTCAAGAGGACTGGGCTGGTAATGGACAAGATGTAAGAGAAGCACGTCTTAAAAATGGATACAGCAGAAAAGTTTCAGATAAACAATGGAATTCTTGGAATAATCAGCGTATCTCTGGGCAACATGATACGTCCTATCAATACGATGGAGGAGCAACTTCAGAATATCTATGGGTTAGGGCAGGAGGAAATACTCAATCAACTATTGGTACTGGAAAAACCTTTAATATAAATCAGCCTAGTCAACCAGAAATGGGAAATTTAGATTTTGATATTCAAAATACTCGCTTTGAAGATGGAAAATTAAATGTTTCATGGAAATTGAAAGAACAAAGTACTCCACAGTTTAAAGGGAAAATTGAAATCTATGACAATGAAAAGTTAATGGGACAACCTTTGAAAGTAATCGATAATATTAAGTCTTACAAAACTGAGGTAAGTCAAACTATGCAATTGCCTCAAACGGCTTTTGCTAAAATTACATTAACAGACATATTTGATCGAACTGTAGAGAAAAAAGTAGAAATTACAAATGGAAATTCTGATATTTTAGTAGGGAACCAATTTGCATGGTCCCTAAAAGGATATAGTGATCGAGAAATTGTAAAAGTAGATTATAATAAAACAGCAGAAGAGCTGAAAATCAAATTAGAAGCTGGTGTGCCGCATTCTTATTTCAATAGCACATATGCAAGTATTAAAGTCCATAATTCATCTGGTAGCGTTATGTACAATAAGGAAATTATGGGAAATAGACAACAAAATGCTGAAACCCAAACAGTACCTGTAAAAGAGGGAGATTATATAGAATTTACTCATATAGAAGGGGAAGTGGCGAAGGAAAAAACACGAGCGACTTTAACTAACCTTGAGAATGGAAAACAGGAATATATCGGAAAGAAAAGAACATATCGGGTTACATCTACAGGTTTAATCAGACAATAGAAGTATTAAAAAGTTGGGGGAATCCCCAACTTTTTTTATCATTTTAGTCAAGAGGATTCCTTCTTCAAGGAATGCGAAGTGAGTAGGTGGAGATAAACTGGCTTCGAATAACGGATAGCAGGAAGCTTTATCAATAAGTATGCAAATATTTTAAAAACTTAATTTTTATACAAAAAGTGTATACTTATGACAAAAAAGTTTCGTTAAACCAATAATTTTGTTTTGGGTAAATTTAAGGTGCGTAATTAATATGCGTTTTTCGAGGGAAATGTATAATTATGTCAAATTTTCTTCATTTACATGACCATGAACGTGGTATAAAAATGAAGCATATCCAAAATTATTAAAGGAGCTGAAAAAATGATTAAAAAACTTATTATTGGTTCTATTTTTTTAGGAACAGCAATAGGAGTAAGTAAACCTACATTTGCTTCAACAAATGATTCTCCATCACAGTTTCAAGATAGGGGAAATGCCCAAGTTCAATCAATACCATCACCATGGCAGTATTTAGGGCAAACCTCTAGGGAACTTCAAATTAAAACTAAGGATCCAAAAGTGCTTGCTTTTGAATTAGCAAAAGAGGCTCCATTTTACGAAGATGAATTAGTGGATGTGTGTTCTGCAATCTTAAGAGAAAATGTAAATGTAGTATATTGGACAAGTAAGGAATGGGCTAGATTTGAAGTAGGAAATTACGAGTTTAAACATGAAATGAAAATTTATAGAGATAAAGAACGTCAGCAATTAATTACTTCACTAGAATCATAAAAAAATAGAAGCTATCTTTAGTAAGATATGCATCCAATGTAGACAGGAAAAGAAATCACATAAAACTGTTTCGATATTGGAAAGTAAACTAAAAAAACAAGTATAATTACTTGTTTTTTTTAGGTACAGTAATTATTTAGAAGGCTTAGCTTGTGCATGGTCACCTACATTAATTGGAAAACCATAATCCGCTCTACAACATGATTGGGATACAAAAGCTAGAAAGATATCAATCCATTTATTTTTAAATTGAATTAATATTCCTCCGTCATGGTATGATTCGTTATATTTTGAAAAATCATTTCACAAGCAATATGTAATACTTTATGGGAACATTATTAAATTTGAACGATATAAACAGAACTTTGTTGATAATTAGCTAAAAAAGTATTGTACGATTAAATGCATTGTGTTACATTTGTGTTACAAAACTATTACTTAATGTTATTATTGTTTCGGTAATGTTTCTTGTTGTTTCTGTAATGTTACGAAATTTATAGATGTTTTATGTGTATAGGAGTGTGTGTAGTAAAGAGTCTGAGTTGAAAATAAGTGCACACTTTAAATTTCCTTTCTGTCTGAATGAAGAAGACTACCAACTAATTAAGGGGTTTAAAGTAAAAACTTTAAATAAAATGTGCTTCCTTTCCCACACACAATTTAGTACATATTTAAAGTACAGTCTAGTTGCTACACAGACTCTTGTACATATAAACATTAAGGTGAAATAGAGATAAGGATTTATTACATAAAAAGCATTACTTAGCTAAACGTAAAAATATTATCTGTGCATTTTGATAAAATGTTAAAATGCCTAGATGATATTTTTTAGAAGATTTCTTGGATATGTTTATGAATAACAATTTCTAATACTTAATGATTCTCTACTGCTAAAATATCCAATAATTTATGTAATTGGATTTATAAGGTGTATGTACATTCACTTATATAGGGAAAATGAGGTTTTTCATATGAAGTATAGTTATAAAGTTTTTATATTTATTTGGACAATTATTTTATTGTTTTTTCTACTTTATTATGGTTACAGTGAAGTTTCCGACACCGAGCAGGTGCCAGTCATAACAATCAAAAAATAGAAGTGAAAAATATTGAGAAAACCAAATGAGATAAAAATAGATACAGTAGAAAGACTACTACAGGAAGTAATTAATCGTACGAAGTTAGATGAAATATTGGAAATAAAAAACTTTAATGGAAAATATGTTGATTGCTGCTTGGGGAGAAAATTGTAGATATCACAATTGGTATAAAGATATTCATGAGTTATTCAGAGGTTACGATTTACACTGCCTTAGGAAAAAAAGGATAGGTTTCCGAGACACCCTTTATATTTAAGTAACGATTCAAGCTAATAGATTACATAAAATCAGAGCGGATTGTGCATCGTCTTATTCGAACTACAAGAAACCATAAACGAACAAGTAAAGCGGGACTTAGAGTAAACTGTAATGGTGAAACAGGAGGAGACGCATGGGTGTGGTGTTCAATTTGTCATGAAGAACATCCCGTTCTTTTCTGATATGTTTCAATATAATCAAGGAAACCCCTATCATTCTTTACCATTATGTCAGCACACATATATGGTATACGCTCATTTAACAGAGAATTATGTAGGGGAAGATTTATTTCTTCTGCAAAGTGCTGCAGCATTCCATGATACAGGTAAACCGTTTTGCCGTGTATTTAAAAAGCTCAAAGGGTACCATTCGTATTATGGTCACGAATATGTCAGTACTCACATCGCTTGCCACTTTTTAATGGAACTTGGTTTCGAATGGGAGTTTATTGAGAAAGTATTAATGATTACAGAGTTTCATATGAAGATGTTACATGGCGGGGAAGAGGCAGCACGTGAAATCTATCATTACTGCGGTGATGAGATGCTTACGAAAGTATATTTTTTCCGAGATGCAGATGCATTTGTGAAGTAGAGAAGGGAAAAAATGCTTGTAAATATCCACGAACATTGCACGTTCCTTGGTCGATAGGGGTAACAAGTGATGACTGTGTTCTACAAAATATGGACGGATTTGAAACTCAAGAAGTAATCGTACTAGAAAAGTTAGATGGTGAAAATACATCCCTTTATAAAGATGCTATTCATGCAAGGTCGTTATCAAGTGGTCATCACCCATCGAGAACATGGGTAAAAACGTTACAAGGAAGTATGGGGTATAGAATTCCAGAAGGCTGGCGTATATGTGGTGAAAATGTATATGCTTGTCATAGCATTCACTACACAGCACTGACTTCCTATTTTTATGTCTTTTCAATATGGAATGAGAAAAATGAATGTTTATCGTGGGATGCAACAGTTGCATGGTGTAAAAAGTTAGGCCTTGCACACGTTCCAGTGTTATATCGTGGCCCCTATAATGAAAAGGTAATTCGTTCGTGCTACAACGGTACTTCACTCTTTGGAGGAATTCAGGAAGGGTATGTACTTAGATTAATGGATGCGTTTCACTATAATGATTTTTCAAAATCCGTAGGGAAATTTGTTCGAAAAGACCATGTGCAATCCAATCAGCACTGGATGACACAAGCGGTTATCCCCAATAAATTAGCAAAATAAAAACACGCAACTCCAAATGGAACTGCGTGTTTTTTCGTTTTCTAACATCATTTGACGTTCATGTATGGTTACTCTTATCAGAGAATATACTCCCTAACACGGAAAACTATTAATTTATTAGTTTTTATTCGTAACTTTTAAAGTATCTAATACGACTTTAGTCGCGTCAGCAATAAGCTTATCATCATATTCTGCATCTTCTTTATCATGATTAGAAAGGATGGCAAGAACAATTGGCTTTTTATTTGGTGGCCAAATAATCGCAATATCATTCCTTGTTCCATAAGATCCTGCGCCTGTTTTATCAGCTACTTCCCATCCTTTTGGTACGCCCGCACGAATCAACTTATCACCAGTCGTATTTCTCTTCATCCAATCTACTAATAATTCACGTTTCTCTGTTGGAAGTGCAGATCCTAATGTAAATGATTGAAGTGTCTTAGCGATCGCTTCTGGTGTACTGGTATCGCGCGTTTCTCCAGGATGTACTTCATTTAATTCAGGTTCAAATCGTTCAGATTTAGTAACCGTATCTCCCGTTTCTCTCAAGATTTTTTCAAATGCGGATGGACCACCTAATTTTTTAAGAATTAAATTATGTGCCGTACTGTCACTATATCGAACAGAAGCATCTGCAAGTTCTTTTAACGTCATTCCTGTATCCACATGCTTTTCTGTAATTGGATTATAATTAGAAAGGTCTTCACGCGTATACGTAATCCTTTCATCAAGAGCTTCTATTGAGTTCTGACGTAAAAGAGCTCCCGCTGCTAATGATTTAGATGTAGAGGCAAATGCAAAACGATCATTTGGATGATAAGCAACAGTTTGATTTGTACCTGTATCCAGAGCATAAATACCAAGCTTAGCATTATATTCTTTTTCAAGCTTAGCAAAAGAATCATGACGTGTATTTTCTTGTTTAATTTGCTTTATTTGTTTTGTTTGCTTAGGTAGTTCAGATGGAGTATTACTATTAGAACACCCTATTAGTGTTACACATGAAAGTAATACGACAGGTACAATCTTTTTGTAGGTAAAGAACTTGTTTAAAACGTACATGAATTTTCAACCTCTTTCAACGATATATGGATTTTGTTTTGGTATTTTAAATACCGATGTTAATTAAAGTGGGTGTTGGATACCAATACTTCTGAAGTTGAATTTTAACAGGATAAGCAGAACCAAAGCGTTTATATGAATGAACGGTTACTGTTTAGGGTGTTTCTTTTTTGCTTACACTCGTAATAGTTTACCTGTGAAAGTATTAAACTCGTAACGTTTAAATGAAGTATTTCAATACACACTTTTTTTACATCACTTTACTTTTGGGAATAATAAGTCCTTTCATATTTTTAGGAATACACATAATAGACACTCTAAGTAATAAATTTGTTCCATTTTAACTTGGTGAACGGTAAAGAAAATACAATGAATTGTAAATGAAACCTGTACGGGAGTATAGTACAGTGCATATGAACCCCCCCTCAATGCTATCTCTGAAAAAATCATAATTCTCGGCTTTATAAACTGTATTTTCAAAAATATTGCGAGCTTGTAAGAAAAATGAAAGGTAATTCAATATGAGATAAACAACCTTACTACTACAATGAAAAACAGAATTATTCTTAAAAATCATGAGATACGATATCAAGTTATTTGTGTGTTTAATATATTTGACCAAATATTCCAGTTTCAATAGGAAAAGTCGAGTCAGACCATTAACAAATGGTATATTATTCGTATTTTGGAAAAGTCAAAATGTAGACAAGCATCTTCTATCAAATCTCATTCTTAGTATGTACATTTGGAGGGGATTTCTCATATGAAATTAGTAAAAGTAACAGATGTTAGTTAGGAGAAAGATGATAATGTTAACAAATTCTATGGGAAGGTGAAGAAAGAAGGTAGCGTAGGTCTATTCCTACGTGTATATCATTTAGATAAAAAAGGTGTAACAGCTTGGGAGGAAGTGCAGGAAGACAAGCTTCCTAAGAAAGTAAAAGAAAAACTAGGTGTGAAATAATCATTTATTTGTGATGGTGGATTCTCCTACGTCGAGGGTTTGCCGTTTTTTATTATATGTTATGTTGTAATTTTTTATATGAAGTATATTGAAAAGATAGGGTAGATCTTCTGGAATGATATTTCCATAATTAATAATTTGTACGTTAACCTTTCCATTATTACTAATTCCTTTTATATCAACAAATTTCCCCACATATCCCTTTGTACCAATATCTTTTAAAGTACGTATAAAAAATGCCCTTTATCTTATCTTTATCTTATCTTTACCTTATCTTTAAATTTTTATATTAAACTTGAAACCTTAAAGTATTGATGTATGAGTCTAAAAGGGTGGGAGATAGATGTTCATTACATAGTTTGTAAATAACCAATTACCTTTGAAAAATTGAATTTCTTATACGAGGAGGAATATATGAAGGATACAAGTAAAAAACAAATTATAAAAGTGTTCCTTATTAGTATTTTAGGCTTAGGAATAATACTTGGAATGCTATATTTTAATCATAAAACCAATATTCAACAAAATAAAGCGCTAGCCACCGAAAAACGTGTATTGCAATATGAGTCTACCTTAAAAAAAGAATTAGAAAAATATAATTTAGGAGAGAAAACACCAATTTTATTAGGAATTATGTATCAAGAGAGTAGAGGTGAGGGAAACGACCCTATGCAGTCATCCGAATCACTTGGATTAAAGCCAAATGAAATTCAAGAGACAAGCTTGAGCATTAAACAAGGGGTAAAGCACTTTGTTAAAATGTACAAGTATGGAACGGAAAAAGATGTTAGCATGGATACAATTATTCAAAGCTATAATATGGGGCCAGGGTATATTGATTTTATTGCTAGTCAAGAAGTTAAACAACACTCGGAGGATTCGGCCAAAAAATTTTCTAAGATGAAAGTTGATCAAAATCCAGCAATGTACACTTGTGGTGGAAATAAAAATAATTTTAGGTATCCATATTGTTATGGTGATTTCAAATATGCCGCAAAGGTAAATGAAAAAACAAAACTTATTGAAGAACTTCTTCGAAATGTACATAGCTCTTCTAAATAAGTTACAGAATGAAATATAATGATACCCAGTTATTAACAATAATATCTAAGAAAAAACTATTTTATTTATTAATTCACATAATTTTCAAAAATAAATTCTGTAGATGTTAATATTTGTTATATAATATATTTGTCAAAGCATTACCCTTGAAGTTTCTACGGTCAATTTGTAAGATAGTTTGTTTGGTCCTTATATTCGCCTTAAACTAAAAAGAACTTGTAGAGATTCCTACAAGTTTTTTTTGTTTTAAGGGGTAAATGTGGATTTCAAATATAGTTGTAATTTTTTGAGGGGGAAAAGTAAATGTTTATAAAAACAGAAAGGTTATTAATACGGAAATTTGAGTTCAAAGATTGGCAAGCTGTTCATGAGTATACATCAGATATCAATGTTATGAAATACATACCTGAAGGGGTTTTTACTGAAGAAAATACAAGAAACTTTGTGAATGAAAACATTGGTGAAAACGCTAAGAACTTTCCTGTAGTATTAATTGATAAAGATATCCTGATTGGTCATATAGTTTTTCATAAATATTTTGGTGAGCATACATATGAGATTGGTTGGGTGTTCAATCCTAAATATTTCAATAAAGGATATGCTTCTGAAGCAGCACAAGCTACATTGAAATATGGCTTTAAGGAAATGAAATTACATAGGATTATAGCTACATGTCAGCCACAAAATACCCCATCATATCGAGTAATGGAGAAGATTGGAATGAGAAGAGAAGGCTATTTCAGGAAGTGTATACCACATGGGAATGAATGGTGGGATGAATATTATTACGCTATTTTAGAAGAAGAGTAGTGTTTCAGAATGCATCATTTAAATTGACACTCTTATTCCTAAATAGGCAAGTTGACTATCTTTATTGGGGATTCTTGCTACTAAAGGCGAAGTTTATTTTCAGTATCGCTGACGTGCAAAACTTTGTATAATCTGATCTTATCTCTAAATCACAACTGTTACCCCATCACCATCAAGTTAAAGTTTCATTTTATTTTGCTAACTTGATCGTGATGTGACGTAACCTTAATTATTTAAAAATTTTAAAAAGGCCCCTTAGTCATGTTAAAGGGACCTTGATCACGCAAATGATCTGTAAACCAATTCATTTTTTATATACAGATCATTTGTATGATAATTTTTATAAATAATTGCTAAATATTGAATTTACATAAATGCTTTTAGTAGTTCTTGAATTAATGGGATTGCTCCACCTATAAATTTTAAAACTGCCATTGCGATTTCCATATTATTCTCTCCTCTTTTTCGTATTAAGATGTAATAAATCTTTATAACCTTATTATAGTAAGCGCTTACAATTATAACAATATATTTTCGTATGCAATATTGCATATTTATACATTAGATCTCTATTATTCATTTTTTAATGGTACTATAGCGAGGTGAGAGTCTTTAAGGGTTCTGCTTAATAGGAGGAAATATGGAAAGAGTGCAAGCGATTTACAGTAATCAAAAATTTAAGAGTTGGGTTAAACAGGTATTAGCTGTAGGAGGAGTAATAGGGTGCTGTTATTTGGTGTTATATGTTTTCTGTTTCTTAGTTATCATGTAAATAGTATACAACTAAACTAGTAGAGTCTTGCCTAGAAAGGTAAGGCTCTTTTATTGTAGTACCTGGAGATGAGCAAACTACATACAATATCTCTCAGGTTTTTCAGATCACTTTGTACGGTTTCTTGTTTAGAACACTAATTCCTATCATTGAAAACAGAATTCTATGGATAAAAAATATGTTTTTACTAGATACCTATTAAAAAGACAAGCATAAATTATATTAGATTTTGACAAAGTCTTTTTGATTTCGAAAAGGATTTAAATCTTACTTATAGATTTCATTCCTTTTTATATAATATAATCCTTATATTGATACGTAAATATAATACAGTAATAATGATTTAAAAGCAAGAATTTTAGTAGCGGTACGTTCACACATCCATCAACTTAAGATTTTAAAGTAGCTCTTAAACAAAAAAATTCTTTTTTTAATTGATTAATAGTAAACAAGAAAGATTGGCAAATTAACAACTAAAGAGATTTATTCAGGTAAAATCTATCAAAAGGTCCTTTACAAAATTTATACATAATTCAATTGCAAAATAATGTAAAAATTATGCATTTTTGTAAAAGAAATTCATTGACACTTGTGTATATAAGTAACTATACTCGTTACATCAAATTGAATGCGTGATAATACGATTTTATTATTATTACAAACATGTAAATATAAAAATAGAAAATTTCAATTTGATAAATACAATGGTAGAGGTGTTTATTTTAATGAAGCACAAATTAATTGCAACAGGTATCCTTGCAGGAGCTATATTATCCTATTCTTCTAATATTTTAGCAGATACTCATAAATTTCCTGATGTTCCTACATGGGCTGATAAATCCGTTAATTATTTAGTTGATAAACAGGTATTAAATGGTTATCCAGATGGAACTTTTGGTTCAAATGACTCATTAGACAGAGCTTCGGCTACAAAAATTATGACAAAAGTTTTAGGTATACAAATTGATCCTAATGCAAAACCATCTTTTACAGATTCACAAAACCACTGGGCTACTCCTTATATTGCTGCTGCTGAAAAAGCTGGGATTGTTAAAGGTGAAGGTAATGGAATCTTCAATCCATCCGGAAAAGTAACTCGCGCTGCTATGGCTACGATGCTAGTAAATGCATATAAACTACAAAGCACACCAAATCATAATGATCAGGTTAGATTTGAAGATTTAAAAGGGCATTGGGGAGAAAAATATGCCAATATTTTAATAGATTTAAAAATCTCTAATGGTACCGAGAACGGTTGGCAACCAAATAGATTTATAACACGTGCTGAAGCTGCTCAACTTACTGCAAAAACAGATATGTTACAACAAAATTTAAACGATGAAAAAGAGGTTATTACTGCTACCTCATATGAAGATTTAAATTTAACAGTGGCTTCGAAAATTACAGCTCAAGAGATTGATAGGTTTATTGCGAAATATCACTCAGATAGTCCTTTAGTTGGACATGGGCAAGATTTTATCAATGCGCAAAATCAATATGGCGTGAGTGCTCATTATTTAGCAGCGCATGCGATTTTAGAATCTGGATACGGAAAATCAGAAATCGCATATCAAAAACATAATCTATTCGGTCTACGTGCATATGATGGAGATCCGTTTAAATATGCAAAATATTTACCAAGCTACGGGGATAGCGTTGCTTATAACGCTAATTATGTACGAGAAAGATATTTAGAAGAAAGTGGTATGTATTATAACGGCCCAACATTAACTGGCATGAATGTGAAATATGCATCAGATAAAGGCTGGGCTAAGAAAATTGCGGGTATTATGGAACGTATTAAACCGTTTCATGTAGAAGACTATACATATGCAAAAAAATTACCAAAGAATCCTGAAACATTAGATGTCGACGCGTTATCGAATGAAATTCCATATAAAATGTATGCAGACGGTTCAAGCTCAAATGTTGTATCATCAGCTGCTTACTACCAGGTACCTTATCCATTTAATTTAAAAATTAAAAGTAGACCAGATGTAGCTGTCGAGGAGAATAAAGTTGGTACAGTAACCCCTGGAACAACCATCTTTATTTATCGTGAAGATCCAAATGGATGGGTAGAATTCTCTTTTGAAGCTAATGGAGAAAGATATTGGACATTAAAAAATAAATTAAGTATGTAATTAAAAAGATCTATTGCACTAGTTTTAAAAGTATGGGATTGGACAATTGATTCTCTAGATTGGAAATACAGTAAATTACCCGTTGATGTAGCAGCTGCAAAGATTATTCAAAATGTCTTAGCAGGTGCGACATCCGCATGCTTTTTCGGGAAAATGTTGCGCAAAGTAGGTTCATTTTCAGCACTATCTCCTGGTTCACCGTAATCTTTAATGATGTAATATTCCTTATCTTAAATGTATATATTGAATATATGGATATATTGTGTTATGATGTGAATTAGAAACTCGCGTGTTTCAAATACAACATTTTTATTTTCTTGATGACCTCTTATCTTTCCGTAAGAGGTCCTTTTTTCTCCCTCCGTATTGCATAGCCGCTAAAATACTATGAAAAAATACTAGAGACTACTACAATGTGATATTCTCTAGTATTTTTTCTTTATCCATATTATCTATTGTTGGGTAATCGATGAATTATTAATTTTTGTATGATTTTCACAAAATAACTTTGAACCATTATTTATTTCAATATAAAATAATAAAGGGGTATATATGAATAGGTATGTCCTTTTTATGTGATGATAATGCGAATTGAAGCGTAATACTGAAACGGTAAACGAGAAGAAGCAGTGCCGAAACAGATAGTAAGGAAAGTAAAACAGTAACAGCAGACAATACTTATAATGAAAACGTTCATAATGGACTGTCTATGGATAGAGAAAAAATACGAAAAGATAAAAGGGGCAAATGAATATGAACAGAGCCTTTAAAGGTACCGTATTAGCAGGGATAAGTGTGGGTTTCTTGCTAGCTGGTTGTACAATAGAAACATATGTCCTAACGCAGTCCAGAATATAAGCAAGTAGATTAAGTATTCTAAGCAGATAAATGAAGACTATAGCGATGAAGAAATTGAAAGACAACTAAGAGGTATAGCATCCTGACTTTCTAAATAACATGAGTGTTTCTATAGAATGAATCCTTAGGAGGGCTATTGTGGAACCTTTAATCAATGCTATTTTATACTTTGTATTTTTATTTGGAGCACTGTTTCTTATACTGGGTACTGCATTGGTTTTATTAATCGCGGCTGCATTACCAGTAATCTGGAAGAATAATCTATCATTCCTAATGATTAGTTTAGGTATAAATATACTTGTCATTCCATTGTCTTTTTTTATTGGCGGGATGGCAACAGATTCCCCTGGTAGTACGATGCACGATTTTTGGGAAGTATTTTTCTTTATTCAGGTATTTCCGTTTCCCCTAGTACTGCTATCTTTAGTTTGGTGGCTTGTGCGTCGAAAAAAAGCAAAAGTTCATGTATAGTGTTTTTAATGCAAATAAGCTGTCCGTTTGGGCAGCTTATTATATTTATTACTAAGCGTGATTATTTCCAAAATGAATGCAATACCACTATACAGTTAAATTGAAGGTGAAACATATTGAAATCTTATCAAACTTTAGCCCACTTGTATGCATTAGGACTAGGCTGCGGACTTTGGAATAGAGAGGAGGTTATTTCATGGTGCGATAGGTTGATTGAAGCAAGTGATCACCCGCCATATGAAATTATGGAGATATCTTTAATGTCTAAAGCAAAGCTGATATATATAGAATCGGCTTTACTGTCATATAGCCGCATAGTTGATGAAAAACCCTTGGTAAACATCCTTCTTTCAGTCTTAAATGAAAAGTTAGTAGCTCAGAAATGGAATATTAAACAAGCGATTACTTGCTCTACTCGATTACTAGTAAATAGAGGCCTGTATTGGGAAGAAGAATATTTTGATTTATACAGCCTTAATGATAGCTATGACTTAGCACAGGAAGGTATCCATTTTAATGAAAAAGATGTGATTTCTGCTTATATCGATACATTAGATGTTTTTCGCATCCATTTTAACGAGTTTGAAGATCTCTATTTACAAGTCATGAAACAGAAGTGGCAAGGGGAGAAGGCAGGAAAAAGAATCATTGAATCGTAAGAGTTATTTCCTGTATTTATCACCAAATTTATCTAGCCAAGACAAATCTGTCTTCGTGTTGATGAATTTTTGTCTCTTAATAGCTTAATGCTATCGTTTTTAATTTTTCCGACAGCAAGCAAAGTTAGCATGTTTAATGCATAATCAGACGCCTGTAAATGAGCATTACTATTTAAATTTTTACCAGAGAGTAATTTAGTTAATTAGTAGAAAAAGGAAGGGGCCTATTTGGCTCCTTCCTTTTTCTCATACATACATAACGCTTGTTGACAACTTATGAAATAATAGCATTCATCGCTATTAAAATATAACATTAAAAGCAATTAATTAGATATGTAATTTTGCATATATTGTACTATTTCATGAATAGGAACAAAACTATTTATTCCTTTCTGTATGGAGACAAATAGATTTAGGTTTACTTAGGGTAAGAAGACCTGATCATTGATTGCTGGTTAAACCATATTTCTACGTATTTGAAACAAATTATTTCACTGAATTGTATGTTAAAGAGAGTGCGGGATTTATGAAATGTAGATTATTCCTTGATTTCTTACTCGTGATTTTACTTGGACATCGGAAAAGAAGTTACGTTATATACGATTTCAAAAGGGGATATTATTCAGTGCATCCAAAGATGCACTCCGTTTCCTGTTTCCTATCCTACTAAATTACCATTCCAAGCAAATTTCTTCTCTTTCAAACAATTCATCCATTGAATAAAGATAATTCGGCCATACGTATCGGAGGACATGAAACTTTCTTAATACCATTTGGAATATATTTCAATATACTTCCGATACTATAACAGATCGAAAATTTCTTTATTGGAGGTATATAATGGCATATCCATTTCGTAACTTAGTATTTGAAGGTGGCGGGGTAAAGGGAAGCGCTTATATAGGTGCCATCCGTGCACTAAATGAAGAAGGGATTTTACCAGAAATACAACGATTTGGAGGGACTTCAGCAGGAGCGATTACTGCATTACTTTTAGGTCTTTCCATTCCATTCGCAGATCTTGTAAAAATCCACAAAGACATGAATTTCAAAGCGTTTAAAGATGATGATTTTTCGATTGTACAAGATAACATTCGTTTGTTTTTTGATGGTTTTGGTATCTATAAAGGGGATTTCTTCACTGAGTGGGTAGGAAAGATCGTTGAAAAGTGGACAGGGAGTAAGGACACAACTTTTCAGCAGTTGTATGACAAAACAGGAAAAGACGTGTTTTTCCAAGGAACGAACGTTTCTACACACCAGCTTCGTACGTTTTCACGCGAAACGACACCTGATGTCCCGTTAGTAGTTGCTGTGCGGATTTCGATGTCCATCCCATTCTTTTTTAAATCTGTGGAATGGGATAAAGATTATTATGTAGACGGAGGTGTACTCGATAACTACCCAATTCGTTTATTTGATCGGAAAAGTTTTGTGAATAAAGAAGAACACTTCACGACCACAGATACGATTGACGAGGTTAATAAACTGATAAGCAATATAGAGGATCATTCTACACTAAGAAGCTTACACACGAAATACAATGCATCTTTCTTTGATCCTACAGATGAAATTGTCTACAACAAAGAAACACTTGGTTTCCGTTTAGAATCTCAGGCGGAGGTTGCCATGTTAAAACATATCGCAACCTCAACAGAACATCATATTGGCCATTCTCTTATTCATTTTGCATGGAATTTGTCTCAAACCATGATCAAAGGTCATGAGAGCGGAAAAACCACCAAAGAAGATGCTGCCCGCACTGTATTTATTAATACATTCTTTACGTCGTCGTTTAATTTTGATATCACAGAAGAAGAAAAGAAAACACTCATGAATTCAGGTTATACTTCTACTAAAGACTATCTACATCAGTTTAATACGTCTGAAGTAAAATTGTTTAATCGACCATAAAGCCGAGTGCAATACACTTGGCTTTTTTTAATCGTCCTGTAAATTCTTTTTTTAGTAGCTAATAAAAATTTAGATAGACTATGCATAGAACAAGAGAGAGGAGATAACAGAAAGTAATAAATATAAGTTTTGATGACTTCTTATTTTGTAAAACTAGGGTGTAGAAAGGGTGAAACAGGTGGAAGAAAAACGAATTATGATTTATACAATTTTTTGGCTAACACAGTACAAAAGAGAACCTTAAAACGGTGGATAGGAATGTATCAAAAAATGAATAGAGTAGCAAGGCGGATTTATTGTGGAAGTAGGGATTTTCCTTTTTCTTTCTACTGATAATAAAGCGTTATGTAGACTGGGGATGTATAAGGTATTCATTGCTATTCCTTCAAAATGCTGATGTTACATCACATTAAAATAACCTCTAATTTAAGTATTGAAATTCTCTAAATCTCGATGTATTATATTCTTGTATTTTCTCACTTTGCGAAGCCTAGAAAACATCATCATTTCTGAAAGAACTCGAACTCTAGCCGGTTCTTTGAATTTACTTGAACTTATTTTTGAATCATTGTATTATATTTTCGAGTCTTACTCATATAAATCATTATCAGGAGAATCTGCAAATTTGCAGGTTCTTTTTTATTTTATTGAAAGTAAAATTTTAGCCAGTCGTTTATTTTCATATTGTTGGTTTTTATACGTGTTTGGTAAAAAATCAATGTGTTGCAAAAAAATACTATGCTGAAATCTAGTTCGGTATAGCAATGTGCATATAAAAGATCTCACTTTGCTATATCCCCTAAAAAGAGTCATAAAAATCTATATTTTTTTAATTCAGTTGCATACTACAAAACTTCTTTTAAAAGAAATGTATGTACATACACATTATATTTTGTTCTATAACTCTCTAACTTTTGTTCACGATAGTCTGTTAAGTACAGGATTATTGGCGGGTGGTGCAATAGGTGCAGAAGATGTGAAAACAAATGAAAAAGTACAAGTTGCTGTTGCAGGTAAAGAGGGAAATATGACGTATAAAGAAATTGATAAAGCAGAATCTCCATTGTTATTTGGAATGTATCCTTTATGTTAAGATCCTAATAAGAAGTTAGTTTTTTTGATAATTAATATTTATACAAAATGTATAATTAATATACTAAAACGTTTTTAAATTTTATTAATGTATTCCTTTTCATCTGAATGAATTATTTATTGCAACAGGTTTCCCGTTCAAAACAAGATGTTCAAACAAAAGACAATATAAGTATCTTTATAATGATTTTTCAATATAATCAATGTGTTTATGAAAGGAACTCTGTGTTATTTTTGCTTTTTTACTAACTAATACAGCTTCAAACAAAGGACACAATTGCTACATACTAAGTATAATTTATTACCTATTCAAAATTCTGTCTATTCGATCTTTCTAAAAATAAAAAAAGATTAAACTTATAAATATACAAGTTATAATGAGGGCGTCGAGACACAATTTATTACCTCTAGAGAAAATATCAAACCTCGTTTTGGATTAAAAATTCTAAACAACTTGCCAGTAATTTTTTAAAATTGGACATACTGATATGATTACTATACGGAGGATAGCGGATTAGAAGGGAAGTTTATTCAACTCAATAAAGAAAGCGTTATCAAACAAAACTTGTTTTGAATCGATCATTCTAATAACTTAGATTCAACTACAGCTAAAAATAATAAATTATGGGGGTGCTTATATGAACATGAATGTAGCATCTATTAAAGAAAAAAAGATTGTTAAATACAAAAGTTGTTTTGATGTGATTGGGCCCATAATGATAGGCCCTTCAAGTTCACATACTGCAGGTGCTTTGGCTATTGGAACAGTTGCTAATAAATTATTTCAAGGTCTTCCCAAAAAAGTTGTGGTAAAGTATTATGAATCATTTGCTGAAACCCATAAAGGTCACGGAACTGATTTTGCAATTATTGCTGGTATATTAGGCTTAGCTGCTGATGACAGCAAAGTGCCAGATGCTATTAAAATAGCAGAGTCTAAGGGAATTGACATTACCTTTATTGAACAATTGGGTAATAGTCCTGCTGGTCATCCAAATACGGCAGATGTATATGCAGAGGATGAAAGTCGAAGTATTAGAGTAATGGGTATTTCGGTCGGTGGTGGGTTGATTGAAGTCAAAAATGTTGAAATTGATGGATTTAGCTTAAATCTGCAGGGGCCATTGCCAGTTGTTATTGCGATTTCAGAAAGAGCTGACTTTGAATTTGTTTTACGCAGGATCTTTAAACAATATGATGTGGAAATTAACAACTTTCATAGTTTGGAAGATAAAACAAAATATTTATATGCATTCGCTTTGGATTCGATATTGCCAGGTAATGCTCAGAAGGAATTAGGAGATTTAAGCAATATAGCTAATCTTATTATTCTTTAGTCACATTAAGGAGTGAAAAATATGCATATGGCCATAAAAGAAATTGTGGATGCAGCTAATAAAAGCCAAAAGCAAATTTATGAATTAGCAATCGAACAGGAAATCAAACAAACTAAAACTTCTTATGAAGAAGTATGGAGTAAAATGGAACGAAATTTAGCGACTATGCAACATGCAATAAATAAAAGTATCGAGGGCGACGGTGTATTTTCTCCAACAGGTTTGACCGGAGGGGATGCTGTAAAAATTAAAAACTATCGAGAAAATAGGAAAACTCTTTCTGGAGATTTGATGGTGTTAGGGATTCAAAGTGCTATCGGTGTTAATGAAGTAAATGCTGCATTAGGAGCTATTTGTGCAACTCCAACAGCAGGTGCGAGTGGGACGATTCCGGGAGTCCTATTTAGTATTAAAGATACGTTGCAGTTAAGTCATGAAGATATGATTCATTTTCTATTCACTTCAGCGTTATTTGGAACGATAGTCGCAAACAACGCTTGTATTTCAGGAGCGTATGGAGGATGTCAAGCTGAAGTAGGAAGTGCCTCAGCGATGGCGGCTGCAGCTGCGGTAGAAGCTGCGGGTGGAACGCCACAGCAATCTTCTGAAGCTTTTTCGATTGCATTACAAAATTTACTCGGTTTAGTTTGTGATCCGGTCGCTGGTTTGGTAGAAATTCCTTGTGTAAAGAGAAACGCCATTGGAACGGCAAATGCTTTAGCAGCAGCGGACATCGCATTAGCTGGCGTAAACAATCTCATCAATGCTGACGAAGTGATTGAAGCCATGTATAGAGTTGGAAGACAGATGCCTCGCGAATTAAGAGAGACAGGTTTAGGTGGTATTGCAGCTACACCTACAGGAATTGCCATTAAAAATAAAATCTTTGGGGAGAAACAATCAAATCAATAAGTTATCGAATATATTGTGAAGTTTTTAACAATCTTTACTCTATTGTTCGCCTAAGGATGTCTGTATATTGGGGGAGTTATCAATAAAATATACTACTATATAATTAAAATATTTTATAAGTGGTAACAAACCCTTCAGGTTGATGCTTCGCTAATTTTTTGATTTTTATTAACCTAGAAGGGGGATATTCGTTGTGGGGCACTATATAAGCTATTCATTTTTCAAGAACGGTCTATATTCCTATATCTTAAAAAGAGAATTAAGAATAGGACACAAGGAGGAATTATTATATGGATGGGAATACTGCAAAAAACATAGAATTTCAAGCTGATAACACTGCAGTAAAAAATGAGAAATATTTAGACCCTAAAAAGTGGCATAAACAGGATACTACCTGGGCATTGAGCCTTTTTGGAACAGCAATTGGAGCAGGAGTACTCTTTTTACCGATTAATGCAGGTTCAGGTGGTTTATTATCATTGCTGTTAATTACCATACTTGCATATCCTGTTATGTATTATTCACATAGGGCGCTTGCTAAAATGATTTACGCTTCGAACTCTGCCGATGAGGGGATTACAGGTACAATAAGAGAGTATTTTGGAAATAAGGCAAGTATCATTTTTAATATTGTATATTTTGTCTCCATTTATACGATCGTGCTGATGTACTCGGTCGCACTTACAAATACCGCTAGTAGCTTTATCGTGCATCAATTGCACATGTCGGAGCCTCCAAGGTCCATTTTATCGCTTGTTTTAGTACTCGGTCTTATCGCTATACTAAATTTTGGTCAAGATATAACTGTAAAGATCATGAGCATGCTAGTGTATCCTTTTATAGCTTCTCTACTTTTTATCGCAATATCTTTGATTCCACAGTGGAATACGTCAATGCTTAGTTTTTCAAGTGTTTCTACTGCTTCAACAGGAACAGGATATTTAGGAACGATATGGATGATACTTCCAATCATAGTATTCTCGTTTAATCATTCGCCTATGATTTCGTCATTTGTTATGAAACAGAGAGCTACGTATGGAATAGATGCTACTGATGCTAAATGTGCTCAAATACAAAAAGTTTGTTATATTATGACATTCGCAGTTGTTATGTTCTTTGTTTGGAGCAGTACCTTAAGTTTGACTCCAAATGATCTTAAGGTGGCAAAAGAACAGAACTTGTCAATCCTATCATATCTTGCTAATGAGCTTAATTCGCCAGTAATCACTATTGCAGCTCCTATCATTGCTTTTGTGGCTATTACAAAGTCTTTCCTTGGTCATTATATAGGAGCGTATGAGGTAATGCGTGACATGATTATCAAGTCCAGTAAAAAACGTGGGAAAGATATAGGAGAAAAAACAGTTAAGACAATGATTCTTACTTTTGTCGTATTAACATGCTGGTATGTTGCTTATACAAATCCAAGTATTCTTGGAATCATTGATGCCCTTAGCGGTCCGCTAGTTGCTGCTATCTTATGTATACTACCCATGTATGCAATCCATAAAGTATCAGTACTTGCTAAATACAAAGGGAAATCTAGCAATGTATTTGTCATTATTATAGGTATTCTTACTGTCCTAGCAAGTATTAAGTCATTATTCTAATCCACTATTGTTAGTATCGATGCAAAAACCGTGGGATATGGAAAAAAGAAAGATTCTTATCGGAACTGAATTCTATATTGTTAAACTAAAGAAATCATGGTTTTGGACAAACTCCTCACATTGGAGAGTTTGTCTTTTTTTATCATTTTAGCCAAGAAGACCCCTTCCTCAAGGAACGCAAAATAAGTAGGTGGGAGATGAATTGGCTAAAATGATAAACTGGTGACCCCGTATGTAGAAGTAAAAAAGGGGGAAACTATTGTATAATTATCGATAATTTAGGGGGCGCCAAATGAAACATAATAAAGAAGTAACACTTGGGGATTACGTTGAATTTTCATATCGTAAAAATCACAATTTGAAATTAATGGGATTTGTGGTGAATGTTTTACAAAATACAATTGTTGTAGATATTGCGGAAAGAATGGATATCGAGGTAGATGATTTTAGGCAAGTTGTAAAGCATGGTTATTATAATAAAGTGGTTCATAAGCAAATAAAGAATAGTGTTTCATAAAAAGTGCTCCTATATATATAAATTTAGGAGCACTTTTTATGGAGAGAATTTTCGCAAAGATTTTTTTGTCTGAGGTATAAAATTTTCATATAAAAATACGTTTTGAAGATATTTTCTTATTTGTTAATTAATAATTTTTTCAATCTTTATAGCTGTTATGGATTTAAAATATTATTCATAAAAATTTCACATAATTTTATTAAAAAGAAAAATACTAATACTTGTTTTAATACTTTACTTCGAGTCATTAAAACAAATTTACTAACTACGAAACAAGGAGGCATCACTGTGGACATTCGTGAAGGATTAATTCCAACAGCTTTAGGTACAGCAGTGACAGCAGCAGGTTATGCTCTTAAACAAACTCGTGGAACTAATAAAATGATTGCAAATACAGTATTTGGTTTTGGTTTAGCACACGTCGTTTTAGGTGTAATCGATCTTGTTGAACATCGTCGTTAGAACGAAAGGCAAGCATTGATATATGCTTGCCTTTTTGGGAGTACATTTATTATTCATTTTTCAAAATATGTTTGTATGACGTAATCATTATCAATGTAATTAAATAGTTACACTACAAGAAAATTAGAAAGTAAAACTGTGAGCATTGAATTTTATGAAATGAGATGGTGATGGAATGGAATTTTCTTCTGAAAGTAATACGTATCATGCTGGTGACATTGTTTATATTTTTTACCGAAATCCTCATACTCAAGACGTAGCTAACATACAAGCTGCAGCAGTTGTAAATAATCCTGAAAGACCTAATGAATTAGCACTATTTCTTTACGAAACGTATTATCCACTAACAAATGAGATGGCTATATATGCTACCGAAGATGAAGCAAACCAAGCTTACACTTACTATTATGGTGATATTTCAGAGGGGATGTTAGAATGAATAAGCCATTTATGCCTAAGCTCGTATATTTTGAACCGAAAGCATTAGATTATCCTTTGGGGAAAGAGCTGTTTGAGAAGTTTTCAAAGATGGATGTTGAAATTCGACATACTACTTCCCATAATCAAGTAAGAGATTTGCCAGGGGATAACGATTTTCAAAAGTATCGAGTAGCAAAATCCACGCTGGTTGTTGGTGTTAGAAAAACACTGAAATTCGATACTTCCAAGCCTTCAGCAGAGTATGCAATTCCTTTTGCAACGGGATGTATGGGACATTGTCATTATTGTTATTTACAAACAACGATGGGAAGTAAGCCTTATATACGAACGTATGTAAATGTTGAAGAAATTTTAGATGCTGCTGATAAATACATGAAAGAGCGTGCACCTGAAGTAACAAGATTTGAAGCGTCGTGTACTTCAGATATTGTAGGAATCGATTATTTAACGCATACCCTTAAACGGGCCATTGAGCATTTTGGAGAATCTGAATATGGGAAATTGAGATTTGTTACGAAATTCCACCATGTAGATCATTTACTTGATGCTAAACATAATGGAAAAACAAGATTTCGCTTTAGTGTAAACGCTGATTATGTGATTAAAAACTTTGAACCAGGAACTTCTCCCTTAGCTAAACGAATTGAGGCAGCAGGAAAAGTAGCTAGAGCTGGATATCCTCTTGGTTTCATTGTAGCTCCTATTTACCTGCATGAAGGCTGGAAGGAAGGATACTATCATATGTTTGAACGCCTAAATGCTGAATTACCTCTTGATGCACGGGATGATATTACATTTGAATTTATTCAACATCGTTTTACAAAGCCAGCTAAGAGAGTAATTGAAAAAAACTACCCGATGACAAAACTAGAATTAGATGAAGAGAAAAGAAGGTATAAATGGGGGAAATATGGAATCGGAAAATACATTTATCAAAAAGAAGAAGAAGAGGATATAAAAAACTATCTGTATTCCTATATGAAACAGTTCTTTCCTAATGCAAAACTAGAATATTTTACATAAAAGAAACGAAAAAAATTCATTACATTATCAATCTAAAAAATTACTCACTCAAAAAAGTGATATTGGTCAACAATTCGCTAATAAATCATTTGAAAAATTTATATACGAAAGTCTTTTATGTAAAAATATGTTTCATTATGAACTGAATCCCAACAGTTAAACAGAAAAATACAGCGGTTGTATGAATATAAGTCCGGTATTGTACCGGGCTCATTCTTTTT
The DNA here is from genome assembly GCF_000238655.1 of Bacillus sp. 7_6_55CFAA_CT2. Classification (NCBI taxonomy): domain Bacteria; kingdom Bacillati; phylum Bacillota; class Bacilli; order Caryophanales; family Bacillaceae; genus Bacillus; species Bacillus sp. 7_6_55CFAA_CT2. Next base: position 655,260 of record NZ_JH414709.1, read on the forward strand.
AACGTTGCATCAATTCTTTTGTGAACATATTAATTTGAACATGTTTAAAAACGAACCATCTTTTGACAATGGTATTAGCGCTTTAGAAAGAACTTTCATAAAAAATGGTACTAATAATCCCTCCAAGTATTACTCCCATAGTAGAACCTAATAACAAAAATCTAATTGTTTAATTAGTAATTCTAATCTACCATTTTTTGCTGTACTATCAACTAAAGAAACAGTAAATGGTTGTTGAAACATATTAGAAAATCGAGCAATTAAAGACATAATATTATATTTAGCAAAAGCCGATGCAACTAAAGCTAATTTCGCTCCAACAAGTTGAACTCCATATCCTAAAACTTCTATAGAAGTCATAAGCATTAAAAATAAAAAGATACAAATTACTTTAAAAGTAATAAACTCCATAATCATACCCCTTAAGTTTCTATAAATACATAACTCAATAATTATATTAAAAATATTCAATATTTTCATTAAAATATAAATCGATTTCTATTTTATAATCAAAAACTATACTCCTTTATTTTGAATGATGGCATCACCTTTTATTAGAATTGTCCCTTGGTTTAGCAAATGTTTTTTTGTAAATAATATATTTGTTAAACCATTAATTAAGGGGGACTAGTATGCCGCAGGATCGAAAAGAAGAAGTGCAAAACGATACATATGAAGGAAAAGAGGTTATGCCAGATAATCCACAATATCTACCGCGTCACGTGCAAATGGAGCTGCCTCCCGAATTTTCTATAAATCCTCTTTTTGCCCGCAAAGGAGAATCAGTCGTTCCGCGCTTTCACATGCCTGATGAAGGCATGTTACCAGAAACAGCGTATCAAATCGTCCATGATGAAATGACTCTTGATGGCAATGCACGCTTGAATCTTGCAACATTCGTTAGTACATGGATGGAACCTACCGCAGAGCACTTATATGCTAAATCATTTGATAAGAACATAATTGATAAGGACGAATATCCACAGACAGCTGAAATTGAGGAGCGGTGTGTCCGCATTTTAGCCAACCTCTGGCATTCCCCCAGCCCCCTTACAACTATGGGCGTTTCAACAACTGGATCGTCGGAAGCCTGTATGCTCGGGGGGCTTGCGTTAAAGAGACGCTGGCAAAATGCACGAAAAAGAGAGGGTAAGCCGGTGGATCGGCCTAATATTGTGTTTAGTTCTGCTGTTCAAGTCGTTTGGGAAAAATTTGCGAACTATTGGGAGGTTGAACCACGCTATGTGAAGGTTAGCCCTGAGCATCCCCGATTAGATCCTCAAGGGGTCCTTGCAGCCGTGGATGAAAATACGATTGGTGTGGTACCGATTCTCGGTGAGACTTATACCGGACTTTACGAACCGGTTGCCGCCATTGCAAAAGCGTTGGACGATTTACAGGAGAGGACGGGAATCGACATTCCTATGCATGTAGATGCGGCTTCGGGCGGATTTATAGCACCGTTTCTTCAACCAGATTTAGTCTGGGATTTTCAGTTGCCGAGGGTGAAGTCCATCAATGTATCGGGACATAAATATGGATTAGTCTATCCTGGCTTGGGTTGGATAATTTGGTGGGAAGCTGATGATCTCCCCGATGATTTAATCTTCCGCGTCTCCTATTTAGGCGGAAACATGCCGACTTTTGCCCTGAATTTTTCACGTCCTGGCGCACAAGTGCTCCTACAATATTACAATTACCTGCGTTTGGGGAAAAGTGGGTACTATGATGTCCAAAGGGCTTCTCAGAAGGTCGCTCTTTTTCTTAGCAAGGCAATTCAGGAGATGGAACCGTTCGAACTTTTGTCCGATGGTTCGGATATTCCGGTTTTCGCTTGGCAACTGAAAAAAGGTTACACATTAAACTGGAACCTTTATGATTTATCTCGACAATTGCGTGTGTTCGGCTGGCAAGTACCCGCATATCCATTGCCTCCAGACCTAGAAGCAGTGACGATTATGCGCGTTGTGGTTCGAAACGGGTTTTCTATGGATCTCGCGCATTTATTTTTGAGGAACCTCAAACAGGCCGTTGCCTTTCTGGATTCCTTGGATGGACCTATGCCACATGATACGAAATGTGATAATGGGTTTCATCACTAATTGGGGAGCAGCTCTCGTCGTCGTTAAGTTGAGCTCAACACTCATAACTTTTCGAGCTATCGACTGGGAAGAGGTACAGAAAAGCTGATGGTTTCAACCAAGGGATACATGATGATAGGTGATGAACAAATTGATGCCTGAGGGCTTTACAATATCAAATCATACGCCCAGTTTTCAGAAATCTATTGGCTTTTCTTCTGGTTTCGAAAGACACAATTCAAATCTGTTGAAGAGTTAAAGAAATTTGTAGCTAGTATTTCCTTTTGGGAGGTACCATTACCTGCTTTAGGAGTTACTCCACCATTACATTGGATTTTATCGGATAAATGGGGTGAATCTATTGTATTAGAATCGACAAGGAGTAGTGACTAATAGTCCTGAGTTTAATTGGCATTTACAAAATTCAAGACAATATATAGGTCTTAAATCGCAGCCATGCGAGGGGGATATACCATTAAGTACTTTTGGACAAGGTTCAGGTTCAATGGGACTTAATGGAGATTTCACCCCACCATCAAGGTTTATACGAGCAGCGTATGGTAAATAAAATATTCAGGGTATAGATAACGAAGAAGAGGGTATATCGGTCATTTTTCGTATTTTGTAAAATTGTGAGGTTCCAAAAGGAGGAGTAATAACGGAAGAAGATACATTAGATAATACTATTTATACAAGCGCAACGTGCATGGAGTCTGGTACATATTATTATCATATCTATGATTGTAGATAAATTATTGCCCTTCGATATTAGTAACAGGATAGCTGCTTAACGATAAAAATGAATTTGCCAATTTTCTTGCAAAATGTAACGGATGCTCTACCGATTGGATATGAATATACATAATTAAGGGATTCATGTATAACCAGTGATTATGTAAAGCACTGACAATAATTCCTTGTTGTACAATTGATTTCATAAATGCAGGGATCTCTTCTTGTAGAACCGCGATTTCTCCTAAATTTAATGCATTGCCATTTTGATCCAACGATTCAAAACTTACTCCGACGGGAACTACATAGGCACTTGGTTTTCCTTGAACCAGGACCTTAAAATTGCGGTGAAAAGACACCGAACAACCACCTTGATTTATTTTACTCTTTCCTTTAAGAATTGCAGCAAATTGATCAGAAATGAAATTTAAATTAGACATAAGTTCAATCCCTTTCCCGTGCTAAATTTATCCATTTAGAAATTTAATTTAAAAAATGTAGTTCCTTCTTTTAAAGAAAAGAACTACTTATAAACAACTTTCCTCTAAAATAAACAGGCTGATATGTGTAATTTGTACCCTGTTTATTTTAGAGGAAATATAAATGTTATTTCCCAACAAACATAACTTAATGAATCCTTTCTATATATCATTATAAAAAATTCATAAAGTAGGCAATTGTACATCTTTATTTTATGTAGGTTAGATAAATATGTGTCTTAATAAGTCTGTGCTTTCTTTATGAAATTCTTATTGGTAATTAATACAACAATAAATTTAATATATTTTAATGATTGTATAGGGTAAAACTTAAGTTGTTTTTTCATTTTCTCTTTTACAATTGCTTGTGGTCCTTTGTTAAAATTGTAGTAATATATTGAACTGTATATAAAGATAGATATTTTAAATTTTTCATCCTAAAATAACTTACTATATCTAGCTAAAAATGTTGTTTTTTCAATGAAGAAGTAAATTTTGGGTGTATGGTTTTATTGGTTATATTAAGTGTTTTGTTAATGTTAAACATAACTCTTATTGCACATACATTTTTTTAAATCGAAAAGAAGAATTTATTCGTCTGTCAAATTCTATGTTAACTGGTAAAACAGACTAATTTTAGATGAAAGATTCTATAATAAATCTGGAGAAACAAAAATAATTGAAAACATTTGAGCATGGAGATAAAAAACGCTTAACGAAGGATATTTCAAAAGAGATGGAGCAAAGGATTCAAAAATCAATAAAGCTTGTTCAAAAAAATATAAGGTGGATGCATTAGCATTAGGAGAAGTATATAAGCGGAATAATTATAAAGAATGAAAGAAAATAAGTAAGAATTGGGATCAAGGTGAAAATTATTTTAGTAATGCTGACATTAATGTTTATGTTCATCCAGTAATTGAACATTCAGGCTCAGCTTTACCGAAGAGAGTGAAATAAGGTGATTTAAGTCGTTAGCGGATTACAAATACGCTAAACGATATTAATGCTGGTTCTGCATTTTCAATCAGTGCAGACTTATGTACTTTAAACGTGATTAATAAATTATATTTGGCTTATTATGATCCTTTGGTTAGCACTAGTTAGAGTTATAGTAAAAATATTAAGTAGAAACGACTTATTTTTAATAATAAGAGGAAATATGTTACTGAAAAGTAAGGAGACAAATTATTACTTTTCTAAAGGGTAATTAGGTTCGTACAATGATGCATTAAAGTGATTCATAAGGGATTCTGAATGCTAAGAGAGTGAGAATGCATTACAAAAGAAAGGTGCATAGGCGCCTTTCTTTTTTGAAGGGATTTTTTGTTACGAGTTAGTACAAAATTGGGTTCAGGGGGTACTATAAAATTTTAGCTTGATGGCGATGGGGTAGCATCCACCGTCTATCAACATCACTACACCTATATTTAATACTGCGTTACGTGCCTTTAATCAAGTGAAAAACAAGACCCATTTTGTAAAAACTGAAACCAACGTTTTCTAAACTGAACTTGAGCCATATCTGCATGAACATGGGCCTCCATTTTTAAAGCTTCTGGTATAGGTCTAGGATGTTGACTTTCTACAATAATTTGATCCTCTTTTAGTACTCTTAAACTAAATTTAGCTAAAATTTGGTCTAGTAAAGGGAAGTACTTTAAAAATGTCCTTCCGGTATATCCCATAATTAATGTCTCTTCTTCATCAATTGGTGTAAACGTAATATACTGAATAAATGACTCATTCTCCTGTTTGCCACTGTGAAGCATCCACTGATGTGGGAATTTGTATTCAAGGTAAGCATCACCATTTGAGAATATAAACTGATCCAGTGTTCCCTCCAGCTTATAATTGGTTGATTCGGCTTTTGTTTTTCTACCAATCGTTTTTTTATGTACATAAGCAAGATGAGCAATATCCAGCACAGATTCGATTGATCGAGTAAGGTGTGCATTCCAAGTGGCGTGGAAGAAAGAGAGTTTAAAAGGAGTGTTCTCCATTACATGAAAAGTTTGCCATTCAGGTGGATTTTCCTCACTATCAGGGTATATCCAAATCAACCCAATCTTTTCTTTTACAGGGTATGAGAAGGTATGAGCAAATTTCGGGATAGGTTTATTGGGTTGGGATGGAATTCTTACACAAGTACCACAACTATCGAACTCCCAACCATGGTAGGGACAGACTAGTTTACCATTTACTACTTGTCCCAGTGATAAGTCAGCGCCACGATGAGGGCAGTAAGGTGATAGAGCCTGAACTTCGCCTTTTTCATCCCGATATAATACAAAATCTTTGCCAGCAACTCTTTTTTTTACTGGAATCTTTTTTATATCTTTTACATAACTCACAGCATACCAATTACGTGGGAATACTCTATTTATATTTAGAGTCATTTATTTTCTCCTTCTTTTTATTCACCTAGTAGATATTAGTGGTGTCTACTGTATACTGTCTATTCTATGCTATAAAATATTTTAAATGTTCGTTTAAAATTAATAAATCTACAGTTTGATCAAATCATTATGAAAGCCTGTATAATCTCTCTAAATGTAACAAAAATGACTATAGTACAATAGTAATTTTAAAAAGGAGAAAGTCTTATTTTATTGAAAATTGAGATATTAAGCAATATTCCTATTGCTATTAAATTCACCATTAAAGAACTTCCACCAAAACTTACAAATGGAAATGGAGTACCTGTAAGAGGAAATAGTCCCGTAATACCACCTAAATTTACAACTGATTGCATACCAATCATACATCCTATACCAATTGCTATAAAACTGCCGAATGGATCTACACATAATTGTGCAATTTTTAAGGAGCGAAGTACTATAGTCAAAACTCCAACCAATAGAATAAATACACCAATAAATCCTAGTTCTTCAGAAACTATTGCCATTATAAAATCAGTGTGTGGTTCTGGAAGATAACCTGTTTTTTGTATGCTATTTCCAAATCCACGACCAGTGATTCCTCCAGAGCCCATGGCAATAAAAGAGTTTACAAGCTGGTATCCATTTCCTTGCGCATCAAGAAAGGGATTGAAAATCGTAGTAATACGTGTCTTTTGAACTTCTGATAAACTATATTGAATCAAATAATATAAAATAGGTAACCATAAAATAGAACCGATGGTAGTTCTTTTGATTAGTAGATTTATATTTATTCCTGAACAAAGAAATATGCTAAAACCTATACCTAATATTAAAAGTGCAGATCCTAAATTTGGTTGTTTAAAGATAAGAAAAAAAATTGTAGCTAAAAAAAATAAAAGTTTTCCGATACCACTCCAGTTATTTTTAGCTTGTTCTTGTCGCAATGCAAAAAAACGGGCTGTTACAAGGATTGTTCCTAACTTAAGAAATTCAGCTGGCTGTATTCCAAAGATCCATGATTGAGCATTATTTACCACTTTTCCTTTCCATAAAACCATAATTAATAAAAAAATCCCCCCAACCATAATACAGATTGAGACTATTCGTTTTTTCCATATTTCATATGGGAGTAAAGCACAAATTATTAATCCTATTGTTCCTAAAAGTAGCTTTGTTAATTGAGAATCAACAAAATGTCTACTGTTATAACCGTAATGTTGAACAGCGACAATGGAGCTTGCACTATACATCATGATAATACCTAAAGTACATGTTATGAATAGAGGAAGGAGCAATAGATAATCGAGTTTTAATATTTTTTTCATTTTAATATCCTCCTGATTTAAAACAAAACATAATATTACATTTGCTAATGAATAGAATCTTGTTCTCGTTAATTACTAAATATGACTTTTGTTTAGGAAGATTCTATCGCTTATTCCCTGTTCTTTACGCAAAAAATCCCCCTAGTATGTAACTAGAGGGATTCAAAATGGCATGACTAAATAAGGCTTTTTTCCCTCTAGTAGAGCTTTGGCACTATACAACGTAAAGTAATGAAAATTCATTACTTAGCTATCTTAAGAAGAGCCTTAATCCGACAATTCCTGTTCTACCCATTGGCGTCTTTCGACATTTTTGGGCAATAGCCTGTGTTTGCATAGGAGCCTCACCTAACAGGTTAAGCAATATAAATTTTATGTGTTTGTTTCGTGTAGCAAGCATAAATATATTTTTTTTGCTTGTCAAGCAACCATATTGCTAATTTTATTTGTTTTCTTGCTTTATAGTCCTTTGAGAAATGATATGAAAAAATGTCTGTAATCATTCTGTATAAGTACATATTTTTGACTTGTAGTGTATCGTTTGATTAAGTAGTTTAACCATATAAATTTGATAAACAGTAAAGAAGATTTTAATCATAAAAGAAGATTTTTTTGTGAATGTTCTTTTGATATACAGAATGACTAATTATTCATCTTTTGTTATAAAGTTGGAATTTGATTAAAAACAATAAGTTTCATATGTTTTATTACGTTTCTTCGAATTAAATCTATTTGAATTCTATGTTTTTTAAGGGGAATTTTAAATTTATAATAAAATATAATTTCATTTTCTATAAAAGATTTTTTTATAAATGGAATTGAAAGTCAGTTGACAAATATTAAATTCTGGTTTAAATTTTGAAGTAATTCAATAAACTTTGTTAGGTGAGGCTCCTGTATAGAGAAACGCTGCTGCCCAAAAATGTCGAGAGACGCCAATGGGTCAACAGGAACGGTCGGATTAAGGCCCTTCTTAATGTAGCTGGTTATAAAAACCTATGCTATACAGTGCTAAAACTCAACGAGGGAGTGGTATACGATTTGATAGAAAGGCACCTCTGTGATTTCGGCAGAGCTGTCTTAATAATCATTTATTTGTATTGTGAAAAAACCTTTACTCCTTTTTGAGTAAAGGTTTTTCTGTTTAATGTTATTTATTTTTATCTTGTCTATATTCAAAAAGGAGGTAATTCTAACTAATGAATTGATTGCAATGTAACTATTATTGCTCTAATAAAAAATTTAAGACAGATAAAATAAAACAAAACCACTCATGAAACTCTAGAGTCTCCCTTAGCAATATGAGGAGGAGTTAACATGAAGAAATTATTAAAGGAATTACTTATAACCAAAAATAACTTGGATGCAGAGAAAGTTTTACGTCTTCCGTCGTATGATATTGCGCAAGAAGTAAAACAGTTTTCAATTGAAGATCAAGTCATATTACTAAATACGATTCCTGTATTAAAAAGCTCTAAAGTTCTTCAATATATGAGTGCAGAAGAAAAGTATAATATCTTAATTCACTTATCTGAAAATAAAGCTAAAAAGTTACTAAATTTACAACCGATTGATGAATTAGTAGATTTACTTCTAGCGGTTCATCCGGAAAAACAGGCTAAATTAATGGCTTATCTAGATAAAATTACAAAACATAACGTAAAAAAATTAATGACTTTCAAACCTGAAACGGCAGGAAGTCTTGTTACAAGTGATTTTGTTGCAGTTAGAGGAAATTGGTCAGTAAAAATGACATTGAAGCATATTAGGGAACACTCTGAAAATGTAGAATCAATATCTTATAGTTATGTTCTTGATAGTTATGGTTATCTTGAGGGAATCGTTTCCATACATGAGTTATTACTAGCAGCAGATGAAGAGGTATTATCTACTATCATGATGCAAGAGGTAATTTCAGTACACGCTGAAGTTGACCAACAAGAAGTTGTAAAAAAGCTACTGAATTATAATTTAGCAGCAATACCTGTCACAACAGCAAATAATAAAATGATTGGTATTATAACATTTGATGACGTAATGAATGTTATGGAAGCAGAAGCTACAGAAGATATTCAAAAGTTAGGCGGAAGTGAACCATTGAATCAATCTTACTTTGAAGCTAGTATTTGGAGCATTTTCCTAAAACGTCTACCATGGTTATTACTTCTTTTTGTTGCTGAGGCATATACAGGTACAGTATTAAAGTATTTTGAAGACGAAATTGAAACTGTAGTTGCCCTTGCTTTCTTTGTTCCATTATTAGTAGGTACTGGAGGGAATACAGGAACACAGGTTGTAGCAACAATTACTCGTGCAATTGGTATTGGAGAGTTGAAATTTAAAGACATTTTCCGTGTAATGAAAAAAGAATTTGCAATTGGTATGCTTCTAGGACTTGCACTTGGGATAGCTGGGCTCATTCGTGCTTATATGTTAGGAGTTGGAACAGAAGTTGCGCAAGTTGTAGCAATTACTTTATTATTTATTGTTATTTGGGCTTCTCTTGTAGCAGCTGCTTTACCTTTAATTCTAAGAAAATTAAAACTAGATCCTGCAGTTGTTTCAGGTCCATTTATTACAACATTTGTTGACGGAACAGGATTAATAATTTACTTCATGGTTGCAAAAACGTTATTAAATTTATAAATATACACTAAAAAAACGAAATCCGGAATAAGTATGTTGCCTTAATTGCTAAAACATAGTGGGGAATTCAGGCATGAGGAAATCAAACACTTTTGTCTTTAGATAAATAATATTTTAATGGATTTATTGAATGTAATGAATGCTGGAGGATAAAACTATGAAACATCTAAGAAAAATCTTCAAACGAATTTTGCTTCTATTTTCTATTTTAATGATTATTGGCGTAGGAATACTATTTGGTACTAGCTATGGCCGAGAGCTTCGTATAACAATCGCTGGGAGTATATTAACTTCTCAGCATCCACAATATGCGAAATATACATTCCTATCCCAAAAGGAACTAGATAAACTGCAAGATAGAATTAATCATCCAAAATGGTCAAACAGTGATGAGCATATTTATAAAAAAATAGTAGGAAAAAGATTAGAAGAATTAAAAAATCAGCCATTAGAAATTGATGTAGAAACAATTAAAAGTAATAAAGATAGTCGCTTTCTTTTCGAAGGAAAGTTAGTAACAATTAGTAATCCTTTCAATGTTAAACTTGTTAGCCATCAAGGAACACAGGGTGCTAACAGGGGAGAAAAAATTAGTGTAATGGCAAAACGTAATCATGCACTTGTTGCTGTGAATGCAAGTGGATTTGCTGACGAAACAGGAAGGGGTGGAGGAAATGTTGCTACTGGAATTGTGATAGAAAATGGGAAAGCTATTGATACAAATATGGATAGAAATGCCCCTACAATTATTACGGGATTAACAAAGTTTGGTCAAATGATAACAGGAAATTATTCTACCCAACAACTGTTGGATAAACAAGTCGTTTCCGCAGCTGGATTTATGCCACAGTTAATTGTAAATGGAGAAAAAATGATTACAGAAGGAGACGGCGGTTGGGGGTCGGCTCCAAGAAGTATTATGGCCCAAAAAGAAGATGGTACAATTATGTTTCTAGTTATTGACGGTAGACAGACACATAGTATAGGAGCTACGTTGAAAGAGTGTCAAGATATTCTATATGAAAAAGGAGCTATAAATGCAATGGCAATGGATGGAGGTTCTTCTGCTACGCTATATTTAGGAGGAAAGGTTATAAATTCACCGTCTACATTATCCCATGAAGATCGTTATTTACCGAACGCTTGGATAGTAACAGCAAACCAAAAACAAAAAATAAAGATGACAATTGATGGGAGAAAAATAGATACCAAAACATCAGATGAATTTGATGCGAACATTTCAACGAATTTATGAATTATTAAAAATAGAACAAATACATGATTTTTATCCCATTAGTCGGAAAATTGAAATTGTTTTTAAAAATTAGAAATTCTTATTTCATATTCATGATTTGCACAATATCAAACGAGAGTGATGAGGATTCCAAATTTACGGAATTCTTATCACTCTTTTTTAGTTTTTTGTAAATATGGAACAATATCCTTACTTTCACTGTCTATTAAGCGTTAAAACATTTTTTATTAAATAAATTAAGAAAGGAATCATCATTTTTAACTAAGGGAGAAGATTGAATTGAAAAAATTATGGATGCTGCTTTTCGTTTGTTTCGCGGTTATGTTGGTAGGATGTAATAAAAACGAACCGCCAAAACAAGCATTTGAAGAATATATCAATTTATGGAATGATAGAAAATTTACAAATATGTATGATCATTTATCAGATCATGCAAAAAAATCAATTTCTAAAAAAGAATTCACAGAAAAATATCAAAAAATCTATGAGGGGATTGGAGCTAAGAATTTAAAAGTTAAAATGAAAGGAGAGAATACGAAAGATAAAGAGCTTTTTCTTTTTGAAGTTAAGATGGATACCGATGTAGGATCAGTTTCATTCATCCATGAAGCAAAACTTGTGAAAGATAAAGAGTCTTGGAAAATAGATTGGACGCCAGACTTCATTTTTCCAGGAATGAAAAAAGATTACAAAGTACGTATGCAAATAGAGCAAGGAAAACGCGGAGAAATATATGATCGAAATGGAAAAGGGCTTGCAACGAATGGTAAAGCGACTGAGGTTGGAATTATTCCAGAGAAACTAGGCGAGACAGCAGCGCAAACGAAAGAAATAGTAGCACAATTACTTGATATGTCTATAGAAGAGGTCGAACAAAAGCTCACAGCGAAATGGATAAAACCAGACTCCTTTGTACCAATTGGCATTTTAAAAGAGGGAACCAGACAGAATGATTATATTGAATTAGAAGGAGTTTCATCTCACCCAGTAAATATTCGTACGTATCCATTAGGTGAAGCAGCGGCACACTTAACTGGATACATAGGAAAGGTGAATGCGGAGGAGTTAAAATCACTTCAAAAACAAGGTTATCAAGCAGATGATTTAGTAGGTAAGACCGGTTTAGAGAAAGTGTTAGAAAATAAATTGCGTGGTGAAAAGGGTGGACGCGTATTTATAGAAGATGAGAAGGGGAAAGAGATTAAAAACGTAGCAAAAAAAGAAGCAAAAGAAGGAGAAAATGTTACGTTAACAATTGATGCTGCAATTCAAGAAAAAATCTTTAATGAGATGAAAACTGAAGCAGGGTCTAGTGCAGCGGTCAATCCTAAAACGGGTGAAACAATCGCACTTGTAAGTAGCCCTGCTTATAATCCAAATATAATAGTTAGAGGAGCATCGAAAGCCCAACGAGAAGCATGGAGTAACGACTCGAAACTACCAATGACGAATCGCTTTACACAAGCATTTGTACCAGGTTCCGTATTTAAAACGATCACAGGTGCAATTGGTTTGGAAACAAACACAATAAATCCGAAGGAAGAATTTAAAATTCAAGGATTGAAGTGGACAAAAGATTCGTCTTGGGGAAATTACTATGTAACGCGTGTAAAGGATGCAAGTCCAATTGATTTTGATAAGGCAATGAAGTACTCTGATAATATTTATTTTGCTCAACAAGCTTTGAAAATGGGAAAAGATCAGTATGTAAATGAATTTAAAAAGTACGGATTTCATGAAAAATTACCAATCGAATACGAACTTCCTATTTCAATCATTGCAAAAGATGGGATAAAAAACGATATTCAACTAGCAGACACGGGCTATGGACAAGGACAAGTATTAATGACACCACTTCATTTAGCATTAACATATGCACCGATTGTGAATGAAGGGAATATTCCGTCGCCACATCTTTTAAAAGAAGCAAAAGTAGCAGGGAATTGGAAAGAAAATGTGGTTTCTAAAAAGAATCAAGAGATATTAAAGAGCACATTAATTAAAGTCATTAATGACCCTGATGGCGCAGGGAGAATTGCACAGGTTGATGGTGTGACGCTTGCTGGTAAAACTGGTACAGCAGAACTGAAAGAGTCGAAAGAAGCAGACGGAAAAGAACTGGGATGGTTCGCAGCTTTCGATGCAAATGCGCCAGACATGATTGTTACAATGATGATTGAAGATGTAAAAGGAAGAGGAGGAAGTAACGTTCCAGGTGAAAAAATAAAACATGTATTTCAGAAATAATACTTAATTATAAGGTGAATTTTTCACTAAATTTATTACATGTTTGCTTAACTCAAAGATATAGATTGGGGGAAATATAGAACAATTAAATTTCAAAAAAGCATTCTTTCTAATCGAGAATGCTTTTTTGCTGTCATTTTAGAAAAGTTGACATTGTTAATGGTAAATAGAAGGGAATAGCAAATTGAAATGGACAAGTAGAGTGTTACGTTAAATTCAAAAAATAGATTATTGTGAGTGGATTTTTATCATTGTATGCTTTACTTGTTTTTTAGTAGTATTATTCTGCCTGAAAAAAGATAAACAATGGAACAAATGAAACTTGTATTTTGTCTATATATTGAAACCATAATAAAAAAGTGAGGGCAGTTTTATGTTTATTCAAATAAGTTTGAGGTGTGGAAATGGAACAGACGTTTATTGAAAAGTGTAATCATGATGAGCTGGACTATGTTATAAAAGACTATTGGCAAGATGTATGGAATTATTCATTTATTATTACGAAAGATCCACACTTATCAGATGATATCACGCAAGATGTATTTATAAAGGTGTTTAAAAATTGGAATTCATTTCGAAAGGAGTCATCTATTAAAACGTGGATTTTAAAAATCACAAGAAATACGGCAATAAACTATTTGAAATCCTCCTATTTTAAAAGGATATCTTTAATAGGATTTTTTAGTGACGATAAGCAATCCCTGTCAGCAGAACAAGAATTTTTTTAAGCAAGAAGAAATGAATGATGTGTGGAAGGTGGTATTAGAACTACCTAAAAAGCACCGTGAAATAATTATATTGGATGCAAAATATGAATTATCTTATGAAGAAATGGCTGAAACATTAGGAGTATCCGTTGGAACTGTAAAATCGAGATTAAGTAGAGCGAGAAGTAAGGTTTCAAAATTAATAGGGGAGGGTAGTAGTGATGAACAATAAACAAAATCCTGACTGGTATAGAAAAATAAAAAAAGGCCCAATGGAGAATCGTAAAGATGAAGAAGAATTTATTTCTAAAATAAAGCAGTCTATATATGAAAATAATGAAGTGGATTTTGAAAAACATAAAAGACCATTTCGTAAAAAAGCATTACCTATTGTAGTTGTTTTGGTTTGTACAATGTTATTTTTCATTGTTCAACAACCTTGGCTTGATGATAATAAATCGCCGGTACAAAGTAGTACTCAAATTAAGCCTAAAACAAAAGATGAGTCTGCTCAAGATCCATCATTAAAACAATTTATGAATGAACTATATCAAAGTACGAACTCAAAAAATGAAAATAACTTGTACAAAGCGTTAAATGATGAAGTTCTATTTAAAGGAAAGAGTTATAGGAAGGATGAATTGAAGTTTGATGAAGATATCTTTCATGAGTTGCAAGTCGCCCTTACAATGGGAGGAGAGTTTGCAAAAGATACAAAGCAAGTATATAAAGTACCAAGTGGATTGACAGAAAGTAACCAACCAAACCAAGCGCATTTTATATATGCAACTGTTACTGGAAATAAAACGAAAATTTTAGCTGAACCAAAGCGAGAATCACAAGTTTTATATGAAGTATCTAATGAAATGGTAAAAGCTTGGATTCCAGAAAAAGTACAGAATAATGGATATATAAAAATATCTACAATTAACGGTAATACTGGATATGTACAGAAAGAGTACGTTTTAACTGATATTAAATATTCATTTATGTTCGAAAAGAATAATGAAGGTATATGGAAAATAATAAATATAGATTCTATATGGTAAAAGAGGAAGGTTCATTAAAGTGAACCTTCCTCTTTATTTTTATTTTCGTTTTGAAGAGTATTCCAGTACTCTAAAATTTCTGATGTAACGAGAGCGGCAATGTTTTTTTCTGAATTACTACCAGGGATAACGACAGAAACGGCAATTTGTGGATCTTCCGTAGGAGCATACGCAATGAAAAGAGAGTGATTTATCATTCTTGCTTGCTCATTTGGAAAACCTGTAATACCTGTTTTACCTGCGACGTCAAAGGGCAACTTTTTAATTTCCTCTATATTTTGACTCATCCCACCTTGCACGACACTCCAAAAGTTCATCGGGTAACGATTTGAACTTTCTAAAATGGGTTTAAACTTTTTGGTTTCCTTACCATCTTGACCAATAATCGCACTTACGATTTGAGGTTTATATTTGTCGCCTTTACTTGCCAAAGTTGCTGCATATTGAGCGAGTTGAAGAGGAGTATGCACTTCATTTCCTCCCCAAGAGGCATTTAATAAAGCTGAAATCCCATTTTCAAATTTATTAGATGGATGGAATTCATATTGTCCGTCTTCTTCAAAGGGTAAATCAATCCCAGTTTTAGAACGTAGGCCGAATTGCATTAAATAATCTGTCCATATATGTGCCACTTTTTCTATATTTCCATTATTTTGGTTGAATAAGGGCAGAGCTACTTTTGCTGTCATAAATGTGTTAGATGAATTAATGATAGCCTGCCTCGGTGTAATCTCCCCTGTTGGTGTTCCAGGCGCATTCGTAATGTTATTTTGATTATCATACTGAAAAGTACCTTTATCTAAATAAGTATCTTCTGGTTGGAAAAGCTTTTCATTTAATCCAATTAAAATAGTGAGTGGTTTTATAGTAGAAGCCATATTTACATAAGATTCACCATACTTTAATTTTTGAATTGCTTTATTTTGCGAAAGAGATTTAATGTTTTCTTTTCTAGAAGATACATGTGTATTTAATATATTTGGATTAAAAGCTACCGAGTTGGCCATAGTTAAAATTGCGCCAGTTTTTGCATCGCTCACTATAGCATAACCAGCTTTAGCATCAGGTGTTTTCTTAATTTGAGATTTTAATGCTTCTTCTGCCTTTTGCTGCAACTCAGAGTCTAAAGCTAGCCGCACATCTTTTCCTTTTTGTACTTTTTGAATGTTCCATAAGAACTTTTTATTATTCAATTTAAAAATAAGAGTTTTGCCTGGTTTTCCTTTTAAATCATTTTCATATTGCAGCTCAATCCCGCTTTTTCCAACAGCCATATGCTTGGACTTAAGGTCATTTTCTACATACCCAATTACTTGTGAACCAATTTCGTGTTTAGGGTAATATCGAATCCATTCATCTTTAATTATTACATTATTGGGTTTGTTTTTGTTTATGAATGCAAGTTCATTCTCATTTATATCAGAGTATAACGGTATATCATTCATAGTCTTCTTTTTACAAGATTGTTGTAATTGAGATTTTATGTTCTCTGTAGAAATATCATGTTGAAACTCGCTTGAAAATTGGTTAAAAAAAGCTAATGTGTTTGATGTATCTTGTTTCGATAGCTTTTCATCATTAGAAGTGCAATATAGAGACTTAACTTTCTTATTTGTAGCTAGCATTACACCATTTTTATCAAAAATCTTTCCTCTTTCAGCTGAAGAAGTTGCGATAGTAATTGAAATGAAGTTGATTTTTAATAAAATTAGTAAAATCAAACCTACAATAGAAAGAACCGCAAAAAATCTCCATCTTCTTGTATGTAACATATAACCCTCCCTTATGTAGCCTATTTCATCTTATATTTAATTATTTTTTTTGTAAATGTGGAACAACTTTATTGTTTAGGTTGTCTATTAAGTATTACAGCATGAAGAAAGGAATAATTAGCATGAAAATTTACTAGCAAGTTTATATGTAAGTTTAATAAGAGTTATTATACAGTTTAGCACTTCTAATGCAAGTGGCAAAAAAAATAGAGAGAAAACAAGAAGGGAGAGTTATTAATTCCGTAGCTAAACGAAAAGGAATGGTTGCTTACAAGGATTAAGCAAAAAATTGAGGCGATATTTATAACCGATTATCGGTATCTAATATATAAGGAATGCTTTTAGTATTTGTAGCAATTCCTGAAAGGATTAAATGGAGGATTTATGAAAGGACAAAAAGGCAAGAAGCAGAAGACATATATATCTATTCGATTAAATATAATGTTCCTTTGCATATTTGTACTATTCTCAGCTATTATTATGCAGCTAGGAAAGGTACAAATCGTTGAGGGAGAGGCTTATAAGAACCAAGTGGAAAGTAGTCAAAATGCAATAACTAGTATTCCAGTTCCACGTGGACAAATTTTAGATCGAGAAGGGAAAACAGTTGTTAATAATAAATCTCTTCGCACAATTACGTATACAAGGGTGAAGGGAATTACGAGTGAAGATATTTTAAAAACAGCAAAAGACTTGGCGAAAGTACTTGAAATGCCTGAACAAGATATAAATAAATTAACAGATATCGATAAAAAAGATTTTTGGATGCAGTTGAATTCGAAACGTGCGGAGACAAAGATTACTAAGAAAGATATAGAAAAGTTTAAAGAAAAGGGTATAGAGGGAAAAGAGTTAGATAAAAAAATAGAAGACTTAAGACGAGGTCGGGTTACAGAGGTAGAATTAGCAGAATTAACAGCACAAGATTTAAAGGTGTTAGCTATTAAAAGTAAAATGAGTTCAGGTTATCAACTAACACCACAAATTATTAAAAAAGATGTAACAGATGAAGAGTATGCGCGGATAAGCGAAAATCTTGCGAATTTTCCAGGAGTAGATGCAACTGTTGATTGGGAACGTAATTATGTAAACGGTAATTTATTTCGTTCTGTATTAGGAAATATTACGAGTAGTGAAGAAGGATTACCGAAAGAAAATTTAGATTCTTATTTAGTACGTGGATATAACCGTAATGATCGTGTTGGAAAAAGTTATATTGAACAACGATATGAAGATGTATTACACGGCACAAAAGAAGAAGTAAAAAATATTACTGATAAATCAGGAAACATTGTTAACACAGAAATAATCTCTAAAGGAAAAAGTGGTAATAGTTTAACATTAACGATTGATATGGAATTACAAAAGAAAGTGGAAGAAAGTATAGAAAAAAACTTGAGAGCTTTTAAGAGTTCAGAGCCACTGCTCGATCGAGCTTTTGTTGTCATGACGAATCCAAATAACGGACAAATTTTATCAATGGCAGGCAAAAAGATTGTAGAAAAAGAAGGGAAAATAGAGGTTGAGGATTTGGCATTAGGAAACATGACAACTTCGTATGAGCTAGGGTCAGCTGTAAAAGGTGCTACTTTATTAACTGGATATGAGACAGGGGCAATACATCCAGGAGATCAATTTTATGACGCGCCGATGAAATTTAAAGGTACACAAGCTAAGAAATCGTGGAATGTATCCGGATTTGGTAATATTAATGATTTACGGGCTTTACAAGTATCTTCGAATGTATACATGTTCCAGACAGCTTTAAAAATTGCGGGAGTTAATTACGTACCAAATGGCTCATTGGATATTAAACAAGGAGCATTTGATACGATGCGCTATTATTTCAAGCAATTTGGTTTAGGTGTCCCAACAGGTATTGATTTACCGAATGAAATAATTGGACAAACGAGAAAAGTAGATAGTCAACCTGGGTTTTTACTAGATTTTTCTATCGGTCAGTATGATACGTATACGCCGTTGCAATTAGCGCAATATATTTCAACGATTGCGAATGGTGGTTATAGAATGCAACCTCAAATTGTACAAGAAATACGAGAACAATCAATAAAAGAAGAGGTTGGCAAAGTTATACGTTCCATAGAGCCTGTCGTATTAAATCGAATTGATATGAAGAAAGAACATATTGATCGGATAAAAGAAGGGTTTAGATGGGTATTCCAAGAAGGTGATGGAACTGGCGTGAAATATTTCAAAAACGCGCCATATAAACCAGCAGGAAAGACAGGAACAGCCCAAACTGTATATGGTGGAGATGACCCGATTGGTAGAAATGCAAAAGGAGAACGTATGGAATGTTACAACTTAACGTTAGTTGGATATGCTCCATATGATAATCCAGAAGTAGCATTTTCCGTAGTAGTTCCATGGCTTCATGATGATAAAAATGGAATTAATTCTATAATTGGAAAGGAAGTATTAGATGTATACTTTGATTTGAAACAGCAACGTATACATGGTGAAGCTACTAGTACAGGTAGTTCTAAGCAAAATTAGAGTACTTTTCTCAGGGAAGAGACCCTGTTCATATAAAGCCATTTATAAGTAAAAAAATGAAATATGAAATAAGAGATAGAGGCGTCGTAGCTACTATCTCTTATTTTGTTAATAACTCTCATACTAGCTATAATTTTTTTAGTTTGTGGAACAAATTTGGTTCGGTGATTGTCTATTATGTGTACGTATAAAAAGGTGCTAAAAATTTGGAAGGAATGATGATTTTGAAAAATAAGAGGATGCTAAAAATAGGAATATGCGTTGGTATATTAGGTTTAAGTATTACAAGCCTAGAAGCTTTTACAGGAGAGTCACTGCAAGTTGAAGCGAAAGAAAAGACTGGACAAGTGAAACATAAAAATCAGGCGACGCATAAAGAGTTCTCACAACTTGAGAAAAAATTTGATGCTCGAGTAGGTGTATATGCGATTGATACTGGTACAAATCAAACAATCTCTTATCGATCTAACGAAAGATTTGCCTTCGCATCAACCTACAAGGCTTTAGCAGCAGGAGTATTACTACAGCAAAACTCAATTGATACATTAAATGAAGTAATCACATTTACGAAAGAAGACTTAGTGGATTATTCACCTGTTACAGAGAAACATGTAGATACTGGAATGAAACTAGGAGAAATTGCTGAGGCTGCTGTTCGTTCAAGCGATAATACTGCAGGGAACATTTTATTTAATAAAATAGGAGGACCGAAAGGATATGAAAAAGCGCTTAGGCATATGGGGGATCGGATTACTATGTCTGATCGCTTTGAAACAGAATTAAACGAAGCTATTCCAGGAGACATTCGTGACACTAGTACAGCGAAAGCTATTGCTACGAATCTTAAAGCTTTTACGGTCGGAAATGCACTTCCAGCTGAAAAACGTAAAATTCTTACAGAGTGGATGAAAGGAAATGCTACAGGGGACAAACTTATTCGTGCAGGCGTACCAACTGAATGGGTAGTTGGAGATAAATCAGGTGCTGGTAGTTACGGGACAAGAAATGATATTGCTATCGTTTGGCCTCCAAATAGAGCACCAATTATCATCGCAATTTTATCTAGTAAAGATGAGAAAGAGGCAACCTATGATAATCAACTCATTGCAGAGGCAACTAAAGTTATAGTTAAGGCTCTTAAATAGTATTTTAGTTTTCGCATTTTTAACATGAAAGTATTAAAAGTATAAAGTTAGAAAACGACTCTTTTCTTGTGATAAGAGTCGTTTTTGTATTCTTATTATTAAAAAGGTAAAAGTAAAAATATAACGAATATATATGACATATCTCATACGAAATTTCATGTACTGTATTATTATATTGATTTAAATAAATTTCAAGAAAGTATAATATAATTCAGTTAGCATATAGAAGTGTTTGATGAGAATGTAAAGGAGAAAATATGAAAAAGAAAATTAATAGAATTGTAATGATTATTTGTATATTAGTAGGTTTTACAATCTTTTTATATTTACAGAACAATTTAATAAGTATAACTGAGGTTAAAATAACCTCTAGTAAAATACCATCCTCTTTTAAAGGGTATAAAATTCTACAAATTTCAGACTTACACAATAAAAAATTTGGCGATAATCAAGATGTGTTAATTCAAAAAATAAAAAGTATAGACCCAGATATTATTGCGATTACGGGTGATTTAATTGACAGTAAATCATACGATGCAGAAGTGAGTATGCAATTAATACAAAAAATGGTAAATAAGTATCCTGTATATTTTGTGACAGGAAACCATGAACAATGGTCTGGAAAGTATAACAGTTTAGAAAAAGAGTTGAAGAAATATGGTGTCAATGTTTTAAGGAATGAACATGTAGGCATTCGAAAGGGTGAGCAAGAAATAAACTTGCTAGGTATTGATGATCCAGAGTTTGTTACTGGAAACCGTGATGAAGGAAATATTATAATAGATGAAATTAAAAAAGCAAAAATTGAAATGCAGCCAGATAGATATAATGTATTATTATCCCATAGGCCTGAATTTATAAAGGAATATAAGAATGAGAGGTTGGATTTGGTTTTATCGGGACATGCTCATGGAGGGCAAGTTAGATTGCCATTTATCGGTGGATTAGTTGCTCCAAATCAAGGTGTTTTACCTAAATATACAGCAGGTTTATATGTAGAACAAAATACATCAATGGTAGTGAGTAGAGGATTAGGAAATAGTATCATTCCGCAAAGAATTTTGAATAGGCCAGAGATTGTAGTCGTGCAGTTAAATTAAGCTGTACGATTTTTTTATGCAAAAGTGAGTAAAGAGATTTTATGTATTTTGCAGGAGTTAACATTACAATTTTGTTAAAAATTTTCTACGTTACATAAAGTAACAAAATTTGACCCTGATTGTTTGTTATAGTGTAAATAATCAAAAAACTTAAAATTTGTCGAGTGAAAATTGTGATAAGTAATTCATGTAAAAAACTTAAAGGGGTGTACACATGCATAAAGAATATGAAATTGAAGAATACACGGCGATTGAGGAACAAATACATTATTATTGTAAATGTTTATTAGTAAGTCATCCTGATCAAATAATAAAGTATTTAGAAAAAAGGTTAGAAAAATATGCAGAAACATTACAATATGCACATTTATATCCTGACACAGTTATTTTACCGTTACAGCAATTAGTTATTGAATATTCTTTAGATGTTGCTAGAATTCGGAAGTATATGAATTTAAAAACGTAAAGTGAAATTTATAGTTTAAATGAAACAGAGTCGACTTTAGGAAATGAAATTCTAATGTCGACTCTGTTTCATTGTTTAATATCGTTGATTGAACATACATACTAATCAATGAAGTTTGACATATAATTAAGCAAGGGTAAAATAAAAGTGAGTACTCACTCATTTTATTGGAAAAGGAGGATGAAACGTGCAACAACCTTCAATTATTTTACGGACTGTATCAAAAAGTTTTGGAAAAAAAGAAGTGTTACACAATCTTTCATTGCAAGTTGAAAAAGCAGAAATTTTTGGTTTTGTTGGACCTTCTGGATCGGGGAAAACAACGCTCATTAAAATGATTGCAGGTATTAATGAGGCAACGAAAGGTGAAGTGCTTGTTAATAATACTAATATGCCTAATTTAAATGAAATGAAAAGAATTGGTTATATGGCTCAGGCGGATGCATTATACGAAGAATTGTCAGCATATGAAAATGCAGATTTTATAGCAACGATGTATGGACTAAAGGGAAAACGTAAAAAGACAAGAATTGCAGAGGTTTTTGAACTTGTACAATTGTCTCAGTATATGAAAAAGCAAGTACAACAATTTTCAGGTGGAATGAAAAAACGCTTATCATTAGCAATAGCGCTCCTTCACGAACCAGAAATATTAATTTTAGATGAGCCTACAGTGGGGATAGATCCGCTTCTTAGAAAAACGATTTGGGAAAAATTTTATGATCTTAAAAAGAAAGGCACAACGATTATTGTAACGACGCACATTATGGATGAAGCTGAATTTTGTGAGCGTCTAGGGTTAATTAGAGAAGGGAAACTAGTTGCGGTTGGAACAACTGAAGAATTGAAAAAACGCGTGTCATCTGGACGGATTGAAGATGTCTTTTTGCTAGAAGAGGTGGTGCCATCATGAGAGTTACTGGTGTAATTATACGTATTATTCGTCAATTTTTTCGAGATAAGCGTTCGTTAGCAATGATGTTTGGAGCACCGATGTTATTACTTTGGCTTTTGTCACTAGTGTTTACACAGAAAGACTATATACCGCAAATTGCTGTTGTTGATATGCCCGCTCAAATAGTAAAAATGATGAAAAATCAAGAAGCGTCAATTTATGAATACAGTAAGGAAAAGGCGATTTCTGAGTTGGAAAAACAAAAAGTAGATGCAGTATTTCGTATAGAGAATGGAAAAATGAAACTTCTGTTGGAAGGTAGTGATTCGTCAAAAAATCGTGCTGTACTTCAAGTATTGCAAAAAAGCACAGAGAAGAATGATGTATCGATTATGAAACCTGAAGTAAATTATTTACATGGCTCTAAAGACTTTACGATGTTTGATGGGCTTGGTCCTGTATTAATTGGTTTCTTTACATTTTTCTTTGTATTTATATTATCAGGTGTATCTTTCGTAAGAGAACGTTTAAGTGGTACGCTAGAAAGGTTATTATCCACCCCAGTAAGAAGATGGGAAATAGTCGCAGGTTATATTATTGGTTTTGGAATCTTTGCCTTTATACAATCCATTATTATCGTAAGCTTTTCCGTTTATATTTTAGATTTATACGTAGCTGGCTCCATATGGCTAACGCTACTTATTACATGTATGCTCTCTTTAACTGCACTAACATTAGGTACGTTTTTATCGGCATACGCAAATAATGAATTTCAAATGATTCAATTTATACCGCTTGTTATAGTGCCACAAATCTTCTTTTCTGGATTGTTTCCAATGGAATCTATGAATAAGTGGCTCCAAATGTTAGGGAAAGCATTTCCACTCACATACGGCGCTGACGCAATGAGACAAGTGATGATTCGGAATCAAGGGTTTACAGAGATTGCATTAGATCTTACTGTGTTATTACTTTTTTCACTATTATTTGCAGTAGGAAATGTATTTGCTTTAAAGAAACATCGCAAAATATAATAATGACAAAAAGGAGCTTTATAAATGCAGAAGGATTGGCTGGAGGAATTAATAGCTGCAACTAATACGGATAAACGAAATGAACGTCAAATGCGAATATTAGAGGCGGCTGTTGATATGTTTGGAGAAAAAGGATACGCTTCAACTTCAACAAGTGAAATTGCAAAGCGTGCTGGTGTAGCGGAAGGAACCATCTTCCGCTACTATAAGACGAAAAAAGATTTATTACTAGCGGTCGTAATGCCAACTTTAACTAAGTTCGCTGCACCATTTTTCGTACAAACCTTTGCAAAAGAAATATTTAAATCAGAGTATGAATCGTATGAAGGACTTTTAAGGGTTGTAATTCATAATAGATTTAAATTTGCTCAAAAACACTTTCCTATGATAAAAATATTAATTCAAGAAGTACCATTTCAACCAGAACTAAAAAATGAAATACAGCAATTAGTAGAAACAGAACTGTTTTCACATTTCAAAAAGTTGATTGTGAAATTTCAAGAAGAAGGAGAGATTATTGAGATACCACCATCTTCCGTACTACGTCTTACTTTATCAGCTGTATTAGGTTTATTATTAACACGATTTTTATTATTGCCTGAAGAAAAATGGAATGATGAAGAAGAAATTGAAAATACGATTCAATTTATATTGTATGGATTAACTCCACGAATTTAATCGTCGAAGTGTGAATTACATACATTACTTTTTAAGTAAAAATAAATCGCCTTTAAAAAGGCGATTTATTTTCGTTATATATTTTTGATAAATAAGTACTTGTTTATTAAAAATATTCTAAATCAGCGTGTTTCTTTGTCTCTTCTTCTAAGACCTAATAATCCTGCTAGTCCTAATAAACCAAGCCAAGCCCAATTATTATTTCTATCACGATTATCATTTAAATCATTTGTTGTATTTACATTTCGAGTTCTTACATCATTATTAACTCTGTCTAAATTATTGTCATTTACTCGAGTTGAAATATCAGTGTTATTCACTCTATTCATATTATTTCCATCGTATTCAGCTTGCGCAGATGTACCTAAAAACATAATAGAGAGTGCTAAAACACTTAAAATAGATGATAATTTCTTTTTCATAACAATTCCCTCCTTTCTTAATCATTAATTTCTCCGTAGCATCTGTGTATTATTCATTTCACAATATCTAAACCAGTATAATAGGGCGCACATTTATTGAAAATAGAGTTGAATGATTGTTAATATATTATTGGATATATATTTCTCATAAAAATAAATGAATCAAACTTTGCTTAAAATGTTAATCTTAGTACAATTTATAGTATACGGACTAGCACTAAGGAGGTAATGAGATGCGACAATTTGCAAAACCTACAATCGTCGTAAGTAAATGTTTAGAATTTGATGCTTGTCGATATAATGGAGAGATGATTCCAGATGTAACAATACGAAATTTGCAGCCATTTGTTACATTTATACCTGTTTGTCCAGAAGTGGAGATTGGATTGGGAACTCCTCGTGAAACGATACGAATTGTAGAAGAAAATGGTGAGAACAGACTTGTGCAACCGTCGACACGAGAAGATGTAACTGAAAAAATGGAGCGGTTTTCAAATGACTTTTTACAAACGATATCGGATGTGGATGGTTTTATTTTAAAGAATCGTTCGCCAAGTTGTGGTACGCGTGATGTGAAAATTTATTCTGGTTTTGAAAAAGCGCCAGCAAAGGGAAAAGGATCAGGCTTATTTGGCGGAGCAGTAGTAAAAAATTTTTCGCATCTTCCTATTGAAGAGGAAGGTAGATTGTCGAATTTTATTATTAGAGAGCATTTCTTTACAAGGTTATTTACAATCGCATATTACAAAATGATTAAACATAATAAAAATATGAAAGACCTTGTATCGTTTCAGTCGGACAATAAATATTTATTTATGGCATACAATCAAGTGAAACAAAAGGAATTAGGGCGTATAATTGCAAATCAAAAAAATGAAAAGATTGAAGTTGTATTTGAAAACTATGAGAAGACTTTATATGAATTATTTATGCGCACCCCCCGCTATACATCGAATGTAAATGTATGCGAGCACATTTTTGGATACTTTAAAACAAAGCTAAAAAAACAAGAAAAAGATCATTTTATAGAACTGTTACAAAAGTATGCAGAAAAGAAAATACCACTTAGTAGTTTACTTACAATTTTAAAATCATGGGCCATTCGATTTGATGAAAAGTATTTATTAAGACAAACGTATTTCGAACCATACCCTGAAGCATTAGTAGAAATTTCTGATTCGGGAAAAGGTAGAGATTATTAAACAATAAATTACATAATTCGACACAAAATCTCCTATGTTGTTGTAGAACAATGTAGGAATTTTTTTGTGCATTAGTACAGAATCTGTTTTAAAATTAAGTTATGACAGAATTATAGCAATTGTCTAACTAATATTCTTGTCTTTTAAGTTGTTATGTTTGTAGTAGAAACTCGCACGCTGTCGAAACTCAATATTCGATAAGGGGTGTGTAGCGGAATGGAATTTACTCTAACTCGCGAAAAACAAATGATTAAAGAAATGGTACGTGACTTTGCTGAAAAGGAAATCGCACCGAAAGCTGTATATTATGACAAAACTGCAGAGTTTCCATATGAAACATTTCAAAAAATGGGCGAACTAGGATTATTAGGCATCCCATTCCCAGAAGAGTATGGAGGTTCAGGTGGCGATACTGTATCGTATGCGTTAGCAGTTGAAGAAATTGGTCGCGCTTGTGGTGGCACTGGTTTAAGCTATGCTGCAACAATTTCATTAGGTGCTTCTCCAATTTATTATTTCGGTACAGAAGAACAAAAACAAAAGTATTTAGTTCCAATGGCGTCAGGTAAAACATTAGGTGCCTTCGGATTAACGGAGCCGAATGCTGGATCAGATGCAGGTGGTACTCAAACGAAAGCGGTACTAGATGGCGATGAGTATGTAATCAGTGGTGAGAAGTGTTGGATTACAAACGCAGAGTATGCAAATACAATTATTGTAACCGCTGTCAACGGTGTTGAAGAGAATGGTAGAAAACGCATTTCAGCATTTATCGTACCTACTACTAGTGAAGGATTAACGATTTCTAGTCCTTACGATAAAATGGGCGTTCGCGCTTCTAATACTTGTGAAATCGTACTTGATGGTGTTCGTGTACCGAAAGAAAATATTCTTGGTGATGTAAATAAAGGTTTTAAACAATTTTTATATACACTTGATGGAGGACGTATTTCAATCGCAGCATTGGCAGTTGGTATTGCGCAATCAGCCTTTGAACGTGCATTGCAATATGCGAAAGAACGTCAACAATTTGGAAAGTCAATCTCTAATTTCCAAGCGATTCAATTTAAATTAGCTGATATGGCGACTGAAGTAGAGCTAGCACGCAATTTAGTACATAAAGCAGCTTGGTTAAAAGATAATGATAAACCTTTCGGCAAAGAAGCGGCAATGGCAAAACTATTTGCATCGGAAGCAGCAAGCCGTATTGCGAATCAAGCAGTACAGATTCATGGTGGATATGGTTATATGCGTGAATATGAAGTTGAACGACATATTCGTGATGCGAAACTATTAGAAATTGGTGAAGGAACTTCTGAAATTCAACGTCTCGTAATTGCTAGACATTTAGGATGTAGATAAAAGGGAGGAATCACTATGTTTCAAAAAATATTAATTGCAAATCGCGGAGAAATCGCAGTTCGTATTATGAAAACTTGTCAAAAACTTGGCATTCGCACTGTTGCTATTTATTCTGAAGCAGATGAAAATGCCCTTCATGTGAAAATGGCAAATGAAGCTTACTTAGTAGGTGGACCGCGTGTCCAAGAAAGCTATTTAAACCTTGAAAAAATTATTGAAATAGCTAAGAAGACAAATACAGAAGCAATTCATCCGGGTTATGGTTTATTATCAGAGAATCCGTCTTTTCCGGTTCGCTGCAAAGAAGAAGGAATCGTATTTATCGGTCCTTCAGAAGAAATCATTACGAAGATGGGAAGTAAAATCGAATCACGTATCGCAATGCAAGCAGCAGATGTCCCAGTAGTCCCAGGTATTACTACAAATATTGAAACTGCTGAAGAAGCAATTGAAATTGCAAAACAAATTGGTTATCCATTAATGCTTAAGGCATCCGCAGGCGGTGGAGGCATTGGTATGCAGTTGATGGAAACTGAGCAAACGCTCACCAAAGCGTTTGAAAGTAATAAAACAAGAGCGCAAAACTTCTTCGGTAACGGAGAAATGTATTTAGAGCGATATATAGCAGACGCGCATCATATTGAAATTCAGCTTTTAGCAGATACACATGGTAACACAGTGTATTTATGGGAGCGTGAATGTTCGGTACAGCGCCGAAATCAAAAAGTAATCGAAGAAGCACCTTCACCATTTTTAGATGAAGGTACACGAAAGGCGATGGGGGAAGTTGCTGTACAAGCTGCCAAAGCACTTGGTTATACAAATGCAGGTACAGTTGAGTTTCTTGTAGATGATCAGAAGAACTTCTATTTCTTAGAGATGAATACGAGATTACAAGTAGAGCATCCAGTGACAGAAGAAATTACGGGATTAGACCTTGTAGAACAACAACTTCTGATTGCAAGTGGAGAGAAACTATCATTTACTCAGGATGATGTAAAACGTAGTGGTCATGCCATTGAAGCTCGTATTTATGCAGAGGATCCGAAAACATTCTTCCCGTCACCTGGGAAAATTACAGATTTAACATTACCGTCAAATGTACGGATTGATCACTTCTTAGAAAATCATGTAACGATTACACCTTTCTATGATCCAATGATTGCGAAAGTCATTGCACATGGCGAGACTCGTGAAGAAGCAATTTCAAAATTACATGATGCTCTAGAGGAATTAAAAGTAGAAGGTATTAAAACGAACACACCAATGCTACTGCAAGTTTTGGAAGACGAAGTGTTCAAAGAGGGTATTTATACAACAGGCTTTGTAACGAAACAACTCGTTAAAAAATAAGATTTAACAATATTAAGGGGGAAAAAATGATGACGAAAGTATACGCATCGATGGCAGGAAACGTTTGGAAGATTGTTGTAGGAGTAGGAGATACAGTAGAGGAAGAGCAGGATGTCGTCATTTTGGAATCTATGAAAATGGAAATTCCAATCATTTCAGAAGAAGCTGGCACAGTTATGAAAATTAATGTGCAAGAAGGCGATTTTGTAAATGAAGGAGATGTATTATTAGAAATTGAATAGGGAGATATAGGGGGAAGCGAATTGAAACTACCTAATTTTGCTGTCATTAAAGAAGTCGGGCCACGTGATGGCTTACAAAATGAAAAAAAGATTGTTGGCACAAAAGATAAAGTAAAATGGATTCAACTACTTACAGAAGCGGGATTGTCGTATGTTGAAGTTTCCTCATTCGTTCACCCAAAATGGGTCCCTGCATTAGCGGATGCAAATGATGTATTTTCTGAGCTGAAAAGGGATCCCAATGTTACATATGCTGCGCTTGTTCCGAATCAAAATGGTTTGGAACGAGCTTTTTTGCAAAATGTAGATGAGGTGAATGTTTTTTTATCAGCAAGTGAATCTCATAATAAAAGTAATATTAATAAATCGATCAAAGAAGCATTAGTTGTAATTGAAGATATAACAAAACAGGCATTATTCGAAGGGAAAAAGGTAAGAGGCTATGTTTCTACTGTATTTGGATGTCCTTATGAAGGGAATATAAGTGTCGCAGCAGTTGACGAATTATGTAATCAACTATTTTCATACGGTATTTATGAAGTTTCTCTAGGGGATACAATCGGTGTAGCGAATCCATTACAAGTAGAACAAGTATTAGAACACCTATTAAAGAAGTATGATGCTTCGCAGTTTGCAATGCATTTTCATAATACGTATGGAATGGCTCTAGCGAATGTAGTTAAATCATTAGAATACGGTATTACAACGTTTGATAGTTCTTGTGGTGGACTCGGGGGCTGCCCTTATGCACCAGGAGCATCAGGTAATGTTGCCACTGATGACCTAGTACATATGCTCCATAAATTAGGAGTCCAAACGAATATAGACGAAGAAAAGTTATTGAGAGCTAGTCAATTTATTCAAAGTAAGTTGAATATCCAATTACCGAGTCATGTGTATAGAGCGCTTCAACATAAAACGATAAGTAGGTGAGTAGATGCTACAATTACAAAACATTTCCGTTGATTATGTAACACCTCACGTAGTAAAGATTTCGTTAAATCGTGCAAGACAAGCAAACTCATTATCTTTGGCATTATTAGATGAATTACAAACGATATTAACTCAAATAAGTGAAGATTCAAACGCACGTGTAGTTATTTTGACTGGTACTGGTGAAAAAGCATTTTGTGCTGGTGCAGATTTAAAAGAGCGTGCCGGTATGAATGAAGAACAAGTTCGCCATGCTGTTAGTATGATTCGTACTACTATGAAGATGGTTGAACAATTACCACAGCCAGTTATTGCTGCTATAAATGGAATTGCACTTGGTGGTGGTACGGAATTAAGTTTAGCTTGTGATTTTAGAATTGCTGCTGAATCTGCAAGTCTTGGTCTTACTGAAACGACACTTGCAATTATACCAGGAGCAGGTGGTACACAGCGCTTACCGAGATTAATTGGTGCTGGTAGAGCGAAAGAATTAATTTATACAGGTAGACGTATTTCAGCGCAAGAAGCAAAAGAATACGGTTTAGTAGAATTTGTTGTACCAGCTAATTTACTTGAAGAGAAAGCGATTGAAATAGCAGAGAAAATTGCTAGTAATGGACCTATTGCTGTTCGATTAGCAAAAGAGGCAATTTCAAATGGTATTCAAGTTGATTTACATACCGGATTACAAATGGAAAAACAAGCGTATGAAGGTGTAATCCATACGAAAGATCGCATAGAAGGATTACAGGCATTCAAAGAAAAACGCAAACCGATGTATAAGGGGGAGTAAATATGTTAGACCAAAAACAACAATCTAATTCATTTGAAGAACGAGTTGAAACAATTAAACAAGGCGGGGCACCGAAATATCATGAGCAAAATAAAGCAAAAGGAAAATTATTCGTTCGAGACCGTTTAGCGCTTCTATTTGATAATGGCGAATATGTAGAAGATGCATTATTTGCTAACTGTGAACAAACAGGCTTACCTGCGGATGGCGTTGTAACGGCAACGGGTAAAATACATGGTCGTACTGCGTGTGTAATGGCCAATGATTCTACTGTAAAAGCTGGATCATGGGGATCACGCACAGTTGAAAAGATTTTACGTATTCAAGAAACAGCTGAAAAACTACGTGTTCCGTTATTTTATTTAGTTGACTCTGCTGGAGCGCGTATTACAGATCAAGTAGAAATGTTCCCAGGGCGCCGCGGTGCAGGAAGAATCTTCTATAATCAAGTGAAGTTATCAGGTAAAGTTCCTCAAGTATGCTTGTTATTTGGACCTTCTGCAGCTGGTGGTGCGTATATTCCAGCCTTTTGTGACGTTGTAATGATGGTAGAGGGAAATGCATCTATGTATTTAGGATCTCCTCGTATGGCTGAGATGGTTATCGGTGAGAAGGTAACTTTAGAAGAGATGGGCGGGGCTCGTATGCATTGCTCTGTATCAGGATGCGGAGATGTTTTATGTAAGACAGAAGAAGATGCGATTACACAAGCAAGACAATACATTTCATATTTTCCAAACAACTATTTAGAAAAGACTCCATTGGTTACACCTCAAGAACCGAAACAATTCGATAAAACGTTAGAACAAATCATTCCAGAAAATCAAAATGCTCCTTTCAATATGAAAGATCTCATTAATAGAGTTATTGATGAAGGTTCATTCTATGAAGTGAAAAAATTATTTGCTCAAGAACTAATTACAGGCTTAGCACGTATTGATGGTAAGCCAGTTGGTATTATTGCAAATCAGCCGCGTATGAAGGGCGGCGTATTATTCCATGATTCAGCTGATAAAGCTGCTAAGTTTATTAATTTATGCGATGCATATCATATTCCATTATTATTCCTTGCGGATGTACCAGGATTTATGATTGGTACAAAAGTAGAGCGTGCCGGTATTATTCGCCACGGTGCAAAAATGATTTCTGCAATGAGTGAAGCAACTGTACCGAAGATTTCTATCGTTGTTCGTAAAGCATATGGCGCTGGTTTATATGCGATGGCAGGTCCAGCATTTGAACCAGATTGCTGTCTGGCATTACCGACAGCTTCTATTGCGGTAATGGGTCCAGAAGCTGCGGTTAATGCTGTATATGCAAATAAAATTGCAACTTTACCAGAAGAAGAGCGTGCTAGTTTCATTGCTGAAAAACGTGAAGAGTATAAGAAAGATATTGATATATACCACTTAGCATCAGAGATGGTGATTGATGGTATTGTTCATCCAAACAATTTACGTGAAGAGTTAAAAGGACGTTTTGAAATGTATATGAGCAAATATCAAGTATTCACAGATCGTAAACATCCTGTATATCCAGTTTAAAAGCCCTATTTAGGGCTTTCTTGCTCAAAAAGTTAAGGAGGGGAAAACATTGAAACAAGCAGTTTGGTTTCCAACAGAAGAGTACAAGGAAAAAACACGTTTATATGGTTGGATGAAATCATTGGGATATGAAGACTATGAAACTTTTTATAATAAATCTATTGAGGAAACAGCTTGGTTTTGGGGAGAGGCAGAAAAAGCAGTAGGCTATCAATGGATGAAACCTTATACAGAAGTGTTAGATTTAGAAAATGGTACACCGTTTGCACAGTGGTATAATGGCGGAACATGTAACGTTGTAGAATCAGCTTTATCTCGCTGGCTTGCGGATGAAGAGACGAGAATACAGCCAGCACTTCAGTACGAAGGGGAAAATGGAACTTCAAAATCATTTACATATGAAGAGCTTGACAACTGGGTAAGCCGTGTTGCAAATGGTTTGAAACACGCGGGTATTGAGAAAGGTGACCGTGTAACAATTTATATGCCGATGATTCCAGAAACAGTTGTTGCGATGCTAGCTGTAATGAAAATCGGAGCAATTATTTCACCAATATTCTCAGGCTTTGCGTCTGATGCAGTTATGACACGTGTGCAAGCGGCAGGTTCAAAAATGATTATTACCGCAGATGGATTTTCACGCCGCGGTAAAATTGTTTCTTTAAAAGATGAAGTAGATAAAGCTTGTGAACATTGCCCAACTGTTGAAAAAGTTGTTATCGTTCGTCATGCAGGAAATGATTTTACACCACATAACTATGACTTTTCGTGGAGTACGCTAGAAAAAGAAAAACCATTCATACATGCAGAGGAAATGCAAAGTGATGATCCATTAATGCTCATTTATACATCAGGAACGACTGGTAAGCCGAAAGGAACAGTACACACGCATGCAGGATTTCCTTTGAAAGCAGCTTTTGATGCAGGATTTGGAATGAATATTAAACAAGGTGATCGTGTATTATGGGTAACTGATATGGGCTGGATGATGGGGCCGTTTCTATTATTTGGTTCACTCATTAATGGAGCAACGATGGTTATGTACGAAGGTGTTCCAGACTTCCCAGAAGCAGACCGGTTATGGGAGACAGTTGATAAATATGAGATTACTCATTTAGGTATTTCGCCAACGTTAATCCGAGCATTAATGGCAAAAGGTGATGAGTATGTCAATAAACATTCTTTAAAGAGTTTGGAAGTATTCGCATCAACAGGAGAACCTTGGAATCCTGATCCATGGATGTGGCTGTTTGAAACAGTTGGAAAAGGAAATGTCCCAATCTGTAACTACTCAGGTGGAACTGAAATCTCTGGTG
Organism: Bacillus sp. 7_6_55CFAA_CT2; assembly: GCF_000238655.1. NCBI lineage: Bacteria > Bacillati > Bacillota > Bacilli > Caryophanales > Bacillaceae > Bacillus > Bacillus sp. 7_6_55CFAA_CT2. The sequence continues at coordinate 688,939 of NZ_JH414709.1, forward strand.
GGATTTTCGGTAATGTTCTTATTAAGCCAATAGCACCGATTAGTTTTAACGCATCTTTACCAGGAATGGCAGCTGTCGTACTGGATGATCAAGGTAAACCAATTCGGGATGAGGTCGGAGAATTATGCTTAGAGAAACCTTGGGTAGGTATGACGAAAAGCTTCTGGGAAGATGATGAACGTTACATAAATACATATTGGTCGCGTTTTGAAAATAAATGGGTCCACGGTGACTGGGTCATTTACGATGGTGAACAATATATCATCACAGGGCGTTCAGACGATACGTTAAATATTGCAGGTAAACGTATTGGACCTGCTGAATATGAATCTATTCTTGTGAAACATAACGATGTAATTGAAGCTGCTGCAATTGGTGTACCTGACGAAGTAAAAGGTGAAGTTTGTCATTGTTTTGTAGTATTAAGAGACCATGTAACATTTACAGGAGAATTAAAGAAAGAATTAATGAGTTTAGTAAACTCTCATATTGGAAAAGCGTTGTGTCCTAAAGACATCCACGTTGTAGAAGATTTACCGAAAACACGTAATTCTAAAGTAATGCGCCGTGTTATTAAAGCAGCTTACTTAGGAAAAGAATTAGGTGATTTGTCTTCACTTGTAAATCCTGAAGTAGTTCCATTTATTCAGGGGTTACAGTCTAGTAAATTATAAAATTAGAAAGGAGCTCTATATAAATAGAGCTCCTTTTTTATGTTTATAAAAAAAGAAGAAGTGAATTTGATGAAGAAGAAAAATTCTACTATTAGTGTTAAGTATGTTTTATAGTTTTAATCAAAATACGATATTATAGAATGTCTATTCAATGGGGGAATACTAATTTACAACAACAAGGTGATGACAAAGCGTGACTGCTTATATGTCTGTTTAAACCTTTACGTGTTCATATAT
>NZ_JH414709.1:690171-797946 GCF_000238655.1 Bacillus sp. 7_6_55CFAA_CT2
TCTTTTTATATATTACATTCTAGTATTTATCTCGCTATTTGTCAGGCAGTAATGCCCCCCACCTAAAAATTTAGCGAAAGCAAGGAAGTAGGTGAGGGATCAACTTTTCGGAAAAGTCCGATTGGTTCCAAAAGACATATTCTTTCCTTTAAGTTGAGATTGAAAATATTACCAATTTTTTCTTTTACAATGGCAACAAATAAAGAAACATTTACAACGACACTTATTTCGTTTAGAACTCCAATCATCATTACAATGTTTTTCCTGAGAACTCCAATCGTCATCACAATGACACTTTTCTTTAGATTTCCACCAATCATCATTACAATGCTTTTTCTGAGAACTCCAATCATCATCACAATGACGCTTTTCTTTAGATTTCCACCAATCATCACAACAATGCTTTTTCTGAGAACTCCAGCAATCATTTTTCCATGACATTTATTTCTACCTCCTTTCAATAGTGTTCATATTATTCTATGTTTTAATAAAAAAATGGCTTGTTTATTAACCTACTATTTTATCTCTATATGATAGAGTGTTTTCTACTCGATATAGAGTTCATACAAACTATGCTAATTTTTAAGAGATAGTGGAGGGAACTACTACTAGTTATGGTATTTTTTAATAAACATTTGTTGAAGAAAGCGTTCTGATTACAAATAATATCTTATTTTCGAGTACGCTTTTTTGAATGTATATTTCACAATAACAAAGGAAAAATCCACAAATAAAGTCTATGTATATGTGAGTTAATGGGAAAATCTAGTGCGTTTTTAAGGAGCGTCTTATTTAAAAGAAAAAAGGTTTGTTTTAGAAAGCGGTGTCTAAACATTAAATGGAGTAGGACTAAATTCACGGCCGCTCATTAAACAAGCTTTTAATTAGGAGAGGTCTGTTTTTATAATGAATAATGAAAAGAAGGTTTGGTACAATTGCTTGTTTTTTTCTTTTTATGCGTTTGCCTCGTACCCTTTTAAGCTAGTGGACATACTTTACTAATAGAAATGATTAGGGGGTGAGGTATTGGGTTCTCGATTTAATAATTGTAAAAAGAAGTGTACATGTAAACAGGATGATTGTTGGGAAGTATTCGAAGAGTGTAAAAAAGAACAGCATGAGAAATGTGATAATTCTTGTGTACAAGGAATTAGAGATGAACTTAAGAAATTAATTAATCGAACAGTTCAAATTAACACAGAGGGACGTACTTATGTAGGTACTGTTTCGTCTGTAAGTTGTGATGTAGTTAAGCTTGCGGCTATTCCTGGATCGGTTGGAGTAATTATTTCCATTTGCAAAATTGAAGCAATTTTCCCACCTGTTACAACGGTTACGGCTGACTTTGATTTTAATGGTATTGATGTAGCAAACAAGGCATAATTATGCTGCTTTTTTGTAAAGCCATTCACATGAATGGCTTTATTTTAATTTCATATAAAAGGAGAATATATTCTTTATATAGAAATAAGTTTGAGGTTATAAAACATGATGTACGAAAGGAGCAAGGAAGTGATTAAACTAGAAACCTTTAAAAAATCTGATTATAAACAATTAATAAATTGGATTAATTCCGAAGAATTTCTAATACAATGGTCAGGTAATGCCTTCACATTTCCTTTAGACGAACAGCAATTAGAGAAGTATATAGAAAGTGCAAATACATTCGCTTTCAAAGTGGTAGATGAAGAGACTTCAGACGTTATTGGTCATATTTCGCTTGGGCAAATAGATAATATTAACAAGTCCGCTAGAATTGGAAAAGTATTAGTTGGTAATACGAAGATGAGAGGACGTTCTATAGGAAAACATATGATGAAAGCAGTACTTCATATTGCTTTTGACAAATTAAAACTACATAGAGTAACTCTTGGTGTGTATGATTTTAATACATCGGCCATTTCATGTTACGAAAAAATAGGGTTTGTAAAAGAAGGCTTATTAAGAGAGTCAAAAAGAGTAGGAGAAACGTATTGGAATTTATGGGAAATGAGTATGTTAGAATATGAATGGAAGAAGTAGCAACGATAGTAATTTATAATTATATTATGTTAACGAAAGGGTCTTGGTGGGTATAGTGGATAATAAAACAAAAATAATTTCAATTGCAGCTGTTTCGGGGGGAGGTAAAACTACAATTACAGAAAGATTAAAGCATAAGTTTAAAAACTCAAAAGCTTTATATTTTGATAGTTATACATTTGATAACTGTCCTGCTGATATTTGTAAATGGATTGATGATGGGGCGAATTATGACGAGTGGGTATTAACACCATTAATTCATGATATTGAGCAACTTATACAAAATAATAGCTTAGACTATATTATTATAGATTATCCTTTTGCAAACTTAAATAGTGAGATGCGAAAGTTCATTGATGTAACTATATTTATTGATACGCCTTTAGATATTGCGATGGCTAGAAGGATTTTGCGAGATTTTAAGGAAGGTACAATAGATGAAATACATAATGATTTGGAACATTACATGACATATGCGAGAAAAGCTTATTTAGAGGCAATTCATACTGTTAAGCCAAATTCAGATATCATATTGGATGGTTCTTTATCTGTAAGTGAAATAATTAATCACGCTGTAGAGGAACTTGGCCGAAGAGAAATGATTGTCAATGGTTAAATGTATAACAGATGCTGTTAGGTGGATAATTGAAGTAAGGGAGAGATAAATGTGTACACTTTATTTCAATATAATTGGCAAGTAAGAGATGATTGGTTTAAGTGGTGTGAACAACTTTCAGAGGAAGATTTACTTTGCAAACTGGGGGTATGTTAGAAACATTATTTCATATTGTAGATGTAGAGTATAGTTGGATTAGTGCTCTTCAAGGATAAGAAGATAGAGAACAGCAATTTAAAGATTATCAATCGATTCAAAAAGTGAAAGCGTTATTTAATTTATATAAACGAGAACTTGAAGTTTTTTTGCAGTCATAATTATCTAGCCTAGAATGCTAGCACACTTAAAATAAGACGTATAAAAAGTTAATCATTGTGTGCTTTGATTATATAATGTCGGCGAAATAAATAGTGTGAAGGACAGCTATCTTAACAAGTGTTTCATGTAACGTTCATATACTTTAATTTTTTATAATTAATTAAATTTGAATTTTGTTTGTTGTTAAGAAAAGGTGAGAAGAAAATAAAAAAAGAGGGCTAATGCCCTCTTTTTCTTTTAATTTGGTAATTAATCACAGATTGGTATCCCAAGCACTCTTAGAGCTAATGCTACTTGAAGGGAAATCTCTAATCTAGCAATTTCAATACCAGCTACTGAAAGAACTAAAAAAGGTTGTCCGTTTACAAATACAACGCAACTATCCATAGTTAAGCCTCCTTTCTAGTAATCTACTACAGTATATGAATAGAACTTTAATATGTAATAGTTCAATTGTTGGATTTAATAGAATTAATAGATTAACCCATTTAAACTAAACAAACGAATACAACGAAAGGAAACAGAGATGGATGTATGCCTCAAAAAACATAGGTTTTAAGACATGTAATGGGATATGAAATTCATCATATTGGTCAGCTATCTATATGGGCGAGGAAGTTAAACTTGCAACCAGTTTCAGCAAATTTGAAGAGGATGATAGAATTAAAAACCGACTTGCATCTTAAGCGCAAGTCGGTTTTATATATAAGAAGATTTCTTAATTGAAATCCTCGGATTTTTTCTGACGTATATGTAAAAACATTAAGGTGGTAATGATTAAAAAAATCATTATAGTTTGTATAATTAAATTTTTAAACTGAAGTAATATTGTCCAGGATGTAAGGGCGTCTTTAAAAGCTTGGAGTGCAGAGTACGAGGAAGGATCAAAACCATACTGTAGTAACTTTTTTGTTTCAATAAATGAAATGTTTTCTTCATCTGCATCTAATATTACTGAAATTAGTCTAGTATCTCCAAGTTTTGCTGTACTGACAAAACTATAATTACCGTTAGTTGAAAAACTAGTTTGTAAGCCATCAACACCTTGAAGTTTAATGTTTTCATTAAGGGAATATATCATTTTATTCGTATTGAAAACTTGGGAATCTTTGAAGGTAAATTGGTAAGAGGTTAGTTTCGTAATATTCAATACATCTGGAAAATCTTTTACTAATCGTGCTGCTAGTTTAGCTGCATCTATCGCTGTTGTAGTTGATTGTTTATTTGTATCATTATTAATTCCAGTAGAGTTTAGAAATGGAGATGGTTGTAATAACTTTAGTTCTTTTGCTTTTTTATTCATTAATATTGTAAAGTTATCTTCATTTCCAGCAATGTGTTCTGCTAGAGCGAGTGCAGAACGATTATTCCCTGCCAGTAGCAATGCATGAAGTAAATCACGAACCGTTGTTTTATCATTCGATGTTACTTGTATAGGGCTTGTTTCTACTCGGAAAACTTCGTTACTTATTTGTACGAAGTCATCTAACTGTATTTTTCTATCATTTAGTTGCTCCAATACGATATATTCTGTCATTAATTTAGATAAAGCAGCTGATTGTATCGGAGTTTCTTCATTTTTTTTATAAACAATTTCACCTGAATTAGCATTTATTAAAATAGCTGATTTAGCTTGAATAATCGGACCATTTACATAAAGATAAAAATATAAAACGATAAGTGCAGTAATAAAAAAAGATAATAATAAAATAGCGAATTTCTTTAAGAATTGCATAAGCGATCCTCCTATTATGACATCAATACTAGTATTGTAAAAAGGAATGCTTAATTAGGAAGAAAGAAAAGGTAAAGAATTTCTAAAGAATTATAAAGGATTATTAAATTTTGGGCATTAATGGAAAAAGTTCAATTTCTTATATGATAAGAAATTGAACTTTTTATTTATAATATTAACATTTGTATGGGAGTAGTTTTACAGTGAATGTTGTTTTTTCATCATCACTATATACTTCAATTGTTCCTTTATGCAATTCGACTATACTTTTTGCAATAGCTAATCCAAGTCCAGATCCACCAGTGTTTGTAGAGCGAGATTTCTCAACGCGATAAAAACGTTCAAAAATATGAGGTAAATCCGTACTAGGAATAGGTTGTCCGTAATTTGTTATATCAATTGTAATCATATTATTGCTTTCATAAGCAGTAAGGTCAATATAGCGACCTTCGCTTCCATAAGCGATAGCGTTTATAATAAGATTTTCAAACACACGCACTAATTTTTCACCATCAGCTAATACCATGAGCTTTTGAGATGGGAAAGAAGGTCGACATTCTATATTTGCTTCTTGAAATTGTATACGGAATTGAACAGTTAATTGTCCAAGTAACTCTACTATGTCAATAGGAACAGAATACAAGCTTAACTCTTTATTTTGAACACGTGTATATTCGAACAAGTCATTCATTAATGCATTAAGACGAGTTACTTTATCGTAAATGACTTGAATATAGTATCGCAATTCTACTTCATCTCTATAATTATCATGATGGATTAAATTTACGTATCCAACTATAGAAGTAAGGGGAGTGCGTAAGTCATGTGATACATTTGTAATAAGTTCACTTTTTGCTTGTTCCGCTTGTCTTTCTTCATCAATGGAGACTTTTAATTGTTCAACAATTTCATTGACCCCGATTGCTAATTCTTCTAGATAATTATGATTTACAATAGAAACTTTATGATTGAAGTTTCCATTTGCAATATAACGAATTTCTTCTATCATTTTTTTAATACAAGTTTCATAGTAAAGTTTTTTCTCGTGGCGATAAAAAATGTAAAGATAGGATGAAAAAATAGAAAATAAAAACAAATAAGATACAATCATCATCCATAACGATTCTTTAATCCCTTTATACTTTTCATAACCAAAAATTCGAATGAATTCTTTACCGAGTTCAGTTAGAGTAAGTGAACTCTCAATTACACTCGTAACGAGGCGATAAATAATTAATTCAGTAATAGGCGTGAGTGTGATAGCTAATAAGAGCCAAAAAATAAGTTTCCATTTAGGGATATCTTTTAATATATCAAATGCTTCATTTCTCAATTTTATAGCCAACTCCCCAAACAGTGTGAATAAATTTCTCTCCATTTATTACTGTTTCAAGTTTATCCCGTAAGTTGCTAATATGGACCATTACAGTCTTATTTGAACCGTAACCATCTTCATTCCAAACGCGTTCAAAAATTTCTTCTGAACTAAATACTCTTCCTGTATTACTTGCAAGCAAATATAAAATATCGAATTCAATAGAGGTTAGTTTAATATACTCTCCATTTACTTTAACAGTATGATTATGTTTGTGTATTTCAACAGAGCGAATACGAATAATACCATCTTCATTCTTTTGCGAAGTAGCGTTTTGGAAAGATGATCTTCGTAATAAAGCTTTCACTCTTGCTACTAATTCTAATGGATTGAATGGCTTGATCATATAATCATCGGCACCTGTCATAAGACCTAATATTTTATCCATATCTTCTGCTTTTGCACTAAGCATTAGAATTGGTACAGTATTATTTTCACGCACTTCCTGACAAACTTCTAATCCGTTTCGCTTTGGCATCATAATATCCAAAATCATAAGGTCAACTTCATATGTAGAAACCTTTTGCAATGCTTCATCGCCATCATAAGCTTTATAAATGTTATAGCCTTCATTTCGCAAATAAACAGCAAGTAATTCAACAATTTCTTTATCATCATCAATAATTAATATGTTTTTATTCATTGTGTAGTTCCTTTCCTTACAAATCATCAACATTACTATAATATCAAACATTTATGTACTTGTAGCGATGATTCTGTATAAAATTTCATGTAACGTATTAAAAAGGAGTAAAAAGATTAATAACGAATATAAAATAACGAGGATATTTAGATCCTACATTATAATGAAAGTTAGTTATAAGGGGGATTTTCTATGTTATGTAATGATATATATTCATTTACTCCAACTGGAAAAATAGAAAATGATATTAAAGCTTTTCTACTAAAATATAATAAAGAGTTTACATATAAACATTCAATTCGTGTGGCAAATGTGGCAAAAAAGATTGCAGAAAAGTTTCACGTAGATAAAGAAAAAGCAGCAATTGCAGGATATTTACATGATATTAGTGGCATTTTTCCGAACGAGGAGCGGATTGCAGTTACTGAAGAATTTGGTGTAGAAATAGTGGAAGCAGAAAGAAAGTTTCCTATGATCATTCATCAAAAACTATCGAGAGTAATCGCAAAAGAAATATTTAAAGTAGAAGATGAAGAAATTTTAAATGCAATTTGTTGCCACACAACGTTGCGTAAACATGCAACGAAGATGGATTTAGTATTATTTGTTGCAGATAAAATAGAATGGGATCAAAAAGGGACACCACCATATTTAATAGAAATAAAAAAAGGATTGGAAAAATCTTTGGAAAAAGCAGCTTTTGTATATATTTCATATTTGTGGGAAAGGAAAGATACATTGAAAGTTATACATCCATGGCTAGAAGAAGCATACTGGGATTTAAAAGGAATTGTACAGTAGAAAGGACAAGGAAATGCAATTAAAAGAATATATGAATCAAACATTTCCAGGAGTTACATTAGTACCCTACTTATATTCTTAGTGGGAAAATCATTTACATTTTGATTTTGGAAAAGATAAATATCAAATTGTAGAAGGAACCGACAATTTAAATACGGAATACTTTTCTCAACTATATACATATAATAAATTCTTATTTGAAGACATATTTTCAAAAGAAGATGTAGTGTTTGTAGTGACAAATGTTTATAGATTTAAAAAGGAAAATATAAAAACTCCACAGAAAATAAATGTATACAATAAATATATTAAGAAAAGAGATTTAAGGTTTCATATAAGATAAGAAACGTTACCGTTCTTATTTGAAGATGAAGAAGCAGATTTATATTGTACATATCATTTTTCTTTAAAATGCCTTGCGGAACATATTAAATATGAATCGCTTATACAAGTTGCTAATCATGAGGATTTCTTTGATTTATATCCTCGATTTGGACGAAAAAAAGAAATTTCTTATCCAGATGTATTTCTCATAAATGCAACGAAAGATATTGTCATGTTTATGTATGATGATAGAGGATGTGAAGTAATTGCGAAGAATAAAGAAATAATACGAGATTTATATAAGAAATACAAAGAATGGATTCCAGATTATGAACGAGAAAGTATAGATAACTTATTTAAATGACAATAGGGGAAGTGAAGCGTGTAATGAAACGTATTGCAATTGTATCTGCATGGGAACCAGAACTGACGTATTTGCATCAACATTATCCAAGTGAACGTGTTGAAAAAAGAGCAGCTTGGGAATTTCATTTTCATACTATTAATGAGCTGGAAATTATATCAGTTGTTACTGGTGTCGGTAAAGTAAGCTGCGCTAGTTGTGTACAATTGTTAATTAGTGAGTTTCAGCCAGATGAGTTGTTTATGACAGGAATATGCGGAAGTTTATCAAACAAGGTGAAAAACGGTCATATTGTAGTCGCACTAAACGCAATACAACATGATGTTACTGCTGCTGGTTCAGGAGAAGATGTTTTTAATTTATATAACGGTAGAACAGCACCTATTGAAACAACAAAATCACTTGTAAGAAGAATAAAAAAAATACGATCGTATGATCCGATACATTTCGGTACATTTTTATCAGGAGATCAACGTATTCGTAGTTCAGAAATGAGATATTTACTCCATACCGTATATGGAGCATTGGCAGTTGATCAAGAAGTAGCAGCTTTCGCCTATGTATGCCAAATAAATAAAAAACCATTTCTCTGTTTAAAAGCTGCTTCAGATCAAGCAAATGATAAAACGAAAGAAGAACAAAAAATCTTTAAAATGCTAGCATGTGAAAGAGCATGTGAGCATTTAATTGCTTTTTTACGTGTTTATGAGGTTAATGTAGTAAATAATAGATAGTTTGTTATAAAACAAATCAATAGTGAGTTATATGTAGGGAAATGTCCGCTCATTTCAAATTAAGAGCTGAAATTTATAATAGATGGAATATATTATATGGGTACACGTTGAGTTTAATATAAGCAGTTGGAGGGCAATTTTATATGATTCAATATAAAAGGTGTAGTGAAGTAAATATTGATTTAGTATATGAAGCTTTTAAAGATGGATTTTCAGATTACATTATTAAGATGGAGGTTTCAAAAGAGGATTTTATACAACGTTTTTTGGGACCAGAAGGTAATTTGCTAGAACATTCTTTTCTTGCTTTAGAAGAAGGCAAATCTGTTGGCGTAATACTAGGTGGCATAAAGGATTATGAAAGTATAAAGACTATGCGCTGCGGAACATTAGCGGTTCATCCTAATTACCGCGGTATTGGTGTGAGTCAAAAATTATTTGAACTGCATAAAGAAGAGGCGATTCAACATGGATGTAAGCAACTTTTTCTCGAAGTCATTGTAGGAAACGACCGAGCGATTCATTTTTATAATAAGTTGGGCTATGAAAAAGTGTACGATCTTTCTTATTATAATTTAAATGATTTGACTAAAATAAAGAATAAAGTTTGTAAGGATATTGAAGTAAAACAATTAGAATTTCCAACTTTTAAAGATGAAATTCAGAAATGGTTAAACTTCCATATAAATTGGCAAAATGATATTGATTATATCAAAAAAACAAATAATGTATTTTATGGTGCATATGTTGATAATGACTTAAAAGGCTCTCTATGCGTAACTGAACAAGGTAAAATTAGTTTTATTTTCGTAGACAAAGGTTATAGAAATATTGGTGTTGGGATGAAATTATTACAAGTAGCAAGAGAAGAATTAAATTTATCAAGTTTATCAATTGGGTTTCCTAACAATAATTTATTAGAGGGTTTTTTTAAGAAATGTGGATTTGAAAAGAATTCTTTAGCGCAATATGAAATGTATTTATTACTCTAAGAGCGGAAAGATTTATTCTTTTCGTTTTTTATTTTGCTGTTATGTTGGTAAATGCTCCGCAATTATAATTTATAATGAGAGGGATTTTGTTTATCCTTAAGTTATTTTTTTAATTGTCAATTTCTTGCTAATAATTTTCTTTGTATAATATTCTAATTTTATGTAGAATAGATACGATGGGAGGGGATGAAAATGAATAATGGATTAAAGTTTAAGATTTTTGAATTGCATTGTCTCGTTCAAAAGACTTATTCTGATATTAAAATAGCATGTGATATTGCTATTTATCAAGAAAACACTTCTAAATATTTAATTTCATTAGGATTTTTAAATAAATCATATATGACTTATATAGAAGCAAAAAGATTCTATCGCGAAAATGAAGAGCTTGTAAGTGTAGAATTTGATAATTTTTTTGATATGTATGATAAATTAGAAAATGAATTAAAACAAGTTATTTCAACTGAAGATAAAAATCCTTCATCGCTACATAACAGATTTGATCAGTTTCAGCAGAAAGTTGAAAATATAAATGACCTAATAAAAGTATTGCAAAATGCTCGTTAATGAATGCTTTTTTCTTTTTTGTATAGAAATTATGTATTAAAAACATTTTAGGGATATTATATATTGAAGAGGTGGCTTTTGTAGATTACAAAAGTCATCTTTTTATGTTAGGAATAGATTGTATACATTTTAGCAGTTTCATATAAATAATAGAAATTTATACGAGGTAAATACCATGGGAAATAAAAAAGAAATAGCTATAGTTGCATTAACAACAGGATTTGTTTTAACAAGTGTAACACCATATGGAGTAGGTCATGCAGAGGAACCTGGTCAAATGCAAGTTGAAATTCAAGAGGATTCATTCCGTACAGGTGATCTTACACAACCATCAAAAAAGGCGCCAGAGAATGTAGTGAAAGATGCACTTAAGGAAAATACGGAGCATGCTTTGTCTCCAAAACAAGTTAGTGCAGAAACAGGAGTAGATTACAAGGTTCTTCAAAAACGTGGTTCTTATGATGGAACTACACTTGTGCGCATGCAACAAATATATGAAGGAAAAGAAGTGTATGGCCACCAGTTAACTGCTCACGTAGATAAAAAAGGTATTATTAAAAGCATTTCAGGAGCTAGCGCACAAAATTTAACACAAGAAGATTTAAAGAAACCTATTAATTTATCAAAAGAAGAAGCGAAACAATATATTTATAAAAAGTACGGAAACGACATTAAATTTATTTCTGAACCAGAAGTTAAGGCGGTTATTTTTGTTGATGAAAATCATGGGCAGGCTAGCAATGCATATCAAGTTACATTTGCTGCTACAACACCAAATTATGTATCTGGAACTTATTTAGTGAATGCTCATAATGGCGATATGTTAAAAGATATGGTACAAGAATCAAGTTTGAAAATAAGTGAAGAGTATGTTGAATCCGTTAAGGAAAATAAAACTAGCAATTTCACATCATTAACTGGAACAGGAAAAGATGATTTAGGCGTAACTCGTACATTTGGTATTTCTAAACAGACCAGTGGGAATTATGCGCTTGCTGATTACACAAGAGGGCAAGGAATTGAGACATATGATGTAAATTATAGAGATATTACAAATGAAGAAAGTTATTATCCTGGCATACTAGCAACTAGCGCTTCAACAACATTTAATGATCCAAAGGCGGTAAGCGCTCATTTCTTAGCAACAAAGGTATATGATTTTTATAAAGAAAAATATAATCGTAATAGTTTTGATAATAAAGGAAAAAAGTAGTTTCAGTTGTACATGCATGGGATTCTGGAGGAACAAATGATCCTGAAAATTGGGAGAATGCATTTAGTACTAATATTAATAACATCAGTATGCTTTTATATGGAGATCCTATGGTAAAAGCGTTCGATATAGCCGGTCATGAATTTACACACGCAGTTACATCAAGTGAATCTAACCTTGAATTCTCAGGAGAATCTGGGGCAATTAACGAGGCATTATCGGATATTATGGGAACGGCTATAGAGAAATACATAAATAATGGGGAATTTAACTGGACAATAGGAGAGCAAACTGGATCGATTTTTCGTAATATGAAAAATCCAACTGCAATTAATTTTTCAGAAGGACTACCGTATCCCGATGATTATAGTAAATATAATGATTTAAATGGAGAGGATTATGGAGGCGTACATTTTAATTCAAGTATTATTAATAAAGTTGCGTATTTAATTGCACAAGGTGGTACTCATAACGGTGTAAATGTAAATGGTATTGGTGAAGATAAAATGTTTGATATTTTCTATTATGCAAATACTGATGAATTAAACATGACTTCTGATTTCTCTGAATTGAAATTGGCATGCCTTAAAGTCGCAGCTAATAAATATGGAACGAACTCAATTGAAGTTCAAGCAGTCCAAAATGCTTTTGATGCGGCAAAAATTACAGGAACGGTGAAAGAAAACGAAAAAACAGCAGAAAACCAAGCTCCAGAGTTAACTGTACCGTTTACGATTACACTACGTGTAGGTGATACGTTTGATCCAATGAGAAATGTAAAAGCTGTTGATAAAGAAGATGGTGATTTAACAAATAAAGTAAAGCATAAAGGCGATGTAGATACTTCAAAACCAGGTACATACATTGTGGAATACCTGGTTGTTGATTCTCAAGGGGGGAATGCAACGGCTACACAGACTGTAATTGTAGAGGGAAATGGCGAAACATCAGATTTAGAACCTAAATTAACAGTGCCTGTTGGAGCGACAATTCATGTAGGAGATTCATTTGTTCCAATGGCAGAAGTATTAGCTATCGATAAAGAAGACGGTGATCTTACTTCTAAAATCAAAGTTGATGGTGAAGTAGATACAAATAAAGCCGGTACTTACGTATTAAAATACACAGTCACAGATTCAAAAGGCCATGAAGTAACGGCGAAGCAAACTGTAACGGTCAAAGTTAGAGAAGAAGTTAAAAATGATAAACCAATACTAAAAGTACCTGCTACAACTTCAATTACTGAGGGTGATCAATTTGATCCGTTGATAGGAGTATCAGCTACTGACAAAGAAGACGGTGACCTTACTTCTAAAGTAGCGTATGAAGGAACTATAGATACAAATAAAGCCGGTATTTATGAAATAATATATAGTGTAAGAGATTCCGTGGGTAATGAGGTAAATACGATACAAAAAGTATTAGTGAAAGATAAAGAAACTAGCAAACCTAATGGTCTTGCTAATAAGACAAACAACAGTAATACCGATAAAAAAGAATATACATATAAGGAGCTTCCAAAGACGGGTGTAAGTACAACTAACAGTGCAGCAATCGGCATATTGATGATTATTACAGGCACAGTACTCACTTTTGTTCGCAAATTTAGAAAGATACAAAAATAATAGTAGGGATCATTCGTTTGAAGAAAAGAGTTCATTATTCAAAAGAAATAAAATAGAAAGTAAGTAAAACAAAATATGGATTTTTTACTTAATAAGATTTTAGTAGTTAAGCGGTGCATTTGGCTTCTATAAAAATTTGTAGTTGGATCATGTTCTGTCTACAAAACTACATTACATAAAAAACACGTTACTATTCTCATTAAAATAAAAGAATAGTAACGTGTTTTTTGGTTTGGAAAAAGCATAAATCCTATAGTTCATGAATCTGGGAGTGCTTCTAATCTGCCATTGATAAGTTACTGAAAATATTTTGTTTTAATGGAAGTGTCACTCTAAATGACAACATGAGATTTTCGGTATTTACCAGGTGTTTCGTTGGTGAATTTTTTAAAAATTTTAGTGAAATAGCTTTGATCGCTAAAATTAAGCGAAGCGCATATGTCTGATAAAGGATAGGTGGTGAAAGTTAATAATTTCTTTGCTTCTTCGACTCGTTCACGTTGAATGTACTCAATTAATGAAATACCGACCTCTTTTTTAAATAATATAGATAAATAATCTGAATTCACATTTGCAAATTTAGCAAGTTGTTTAACAGATATTGGATTGTAAATATTTTTAAAAATATAGTTTTTGCAGATAGCAATAGTCTGTGAATGTTGCTGTGTTTTTTGTGCCTTTACACGGTCTGCAAAGGTACAAAAAGTATTTTTTAACAAATCCCAAACAGATTCTTTGTCTTTTAAATCTTCTGTTCTTTGAATATGTAAATCATAAATTTTGTAAGCAATCCCAGATGGAAGTCCCCCTTTTATCGCATATCTAGTAGCGAGCGTGATGGATGAAATACAAATGTTTTTATGACGTCTTAATTGATGGAATGAAGATAAAGATGAAAGAGTCTCTTGTTGGAATTCGTAATAATATTTGAGTACGGTTTCTTTATCCCCGTTTTCTATAGAACCAAGTAATTGCTGCTCTATATATAAATTATGATAAATGGATTCGTCTTTTTGCATTGAAATATATACATCTTCGTTTAAGATTCTGCTATGACTTATATGAAGTGAATCACTGTTATTTGAAAAGGTGCTTACATCTGAATTTTTTTTATAGAGAATGTTATAGAACAATATTGCTATATTTACAAAGAAATTTTGATCTTTGACTGACAATGAAAAATAATGGTCTCTTGTTCTTTTATAATTTGGAATGAAATTAAGGTTACTATCCGTTTTACTTGTAGAAAAATTTACATGTGCCAAGGGCCCAATAATAACAGTACCGTTCACCATATAATCGCTCTTTATGTGAATTAAAATGAAGTGCCCTAGATGTTCGTGAGTTCTGAAGATGGGGGAATTATATGTATCATTTCTCTGAAAAAGGATATGTAACTGTTCTATTTTTGATGTATATAACGAATGTGAATCATTTTTGGATTTAAATTCTAAAAGAATATTTTTGTTACAATCTAAAAAACAAACTGGAATTTCGAAAGATTGAAAAAACATATTGCAAATGTACTCTATCTCAACTAGACTGAGTTTTTTAGTCATATTCTTCCTCCTTACAGTTATGCGTAATAGTTAAATAAACATATATTCCTTTTTCATAAGTAGATACGGAAAACCTTTATCAATAAAAAATATAAATAAAAGTTATAAACTTCTAAGAATAATACCATAATTTAACATGAATAGCACATATTATTTGAATATACAGGTAATAGTTTTGGACAGTAACGTAAAATATGAATCGTCACACTTATTTGTTGGTTATTACTTATATGTATTAAAAAATGATTAAGATTGGATTTTAAATAGGGATAGGAAGTGAGATATGAATAGATTGACAGTAAGTGACTAGTAGAAATTAGCAGTGAAAGCTATTATGTAACAAATGTAATGATTCTTGAAATAGGGATATACGTGTAATTTAGGGGAGAAAATTACATATATCATGCGGAGAGACAACGTAATAATAGAAGATAAGAAAAGTGAATAAGTGATTGTAATCAATGGATTGTTGGACGACTATGTTTTATGTTATTCGTTTAACTCTGATACTTGGCACACTATTGCTTTTAAGAAGGTAATAGTAGTAAAGAAATTTTTAAAATGATAGAAGTAGTAAAGGGGATAAGAGAAATGAAAAAAATATTTAGTGTGCTTTTAGTGTTATTCTTAACATTTTCTACATGGTCTAGTGTATTAGTAAAGGCAGATTCATCATCTAAAGGTACTTTAACGATTCATAAGTATGAACAAGAAAAAGATGGAGCGCAGGGACTAGAAGGTGACGGTTCTGCAAATCAAGAGGTGCCAAAAGATGTGAAACCATTAAAAGGTGTAACGTTTGAAGTGAAAAGGGTTGCTTCTTTTGAAAAAATTTCAAACGATGGGAAAATCGTAAAAGAAGACGTGAAACCTGTAATGGGAGCCACTCCAAATCAAGTAGTAACAGATGATAACGGACAAGTTGTATTAAAAGATCTTCCGCTAGGACGTTATGAGGTGAAAGAAGTGGCAGGACCTCCACATGTTAATCTAAATCCCAATACGTATACAGTGGATATCCCATTAACGAATAAAGAGGGTAAGGTGCTAAACTATGATGTTCACATGTATCCTAAAAATGAGGTTAAACGTGGTGCAGTGGATTTAATAAAAACTGGTGTAAATGAAAAAGCATTAGCAGGTGCAGTATTCTCTTTATTTAAAAAAGACGGTACAGAAGTGAAAAAAGAGTTAGTAACAGATGCTAATGGTCATATTCGCGTGCAAGGATTGGTGTATGGAGAATACTATTTCCAAGAAACAAAAGCTCCGAAAGGCTATGTAATAGATCCAACTAAACGTGAGTTTTTTGTTAAGAACTCGGGAACAATTAATGAAGATGGAACTATTACTTCTGGTACAGTAGTTAAATTAGAAGTGAAAAACTATGAAGAACCAATAATTGATAAAAAGATTAACGGAAAATTGGAAGCGTTACCAATCAATCCGTTAACTAATTATAATTATGATATTAAAACATTAATTCCAGAAGACATTAAGGAATATAAAAAATATGTGGTAACAGATACTTTGGATAATCGTTTAGTGATTCAAGGAAAGCCAATTGTGAAAATTGATGGAGCAGAAGTAAATGCAAGCATTGTAGAGATAGCTATAGAAGGTCAAAAAGTAACAGCTACAGTAAAAGATTTCACAAAATTAGATGGTAAAAAAGAATTTCATTTGCAAATTAAATCTCAAGTAAAAGAAGGAGTACCATCTGGTTCGGAAATTTTAAATACAGCAAAAATTGATTTTACAAATAAAAATGATGTAATTGGAGAAAAGGAATCTAAACCTGTAGTTGTTGTTCCGACAACTGGAATAATTGAGTTAACAAAAATTGATGGTGCTAATAAGAATAAATTAAAAGGTGCAGAGTTTGTACTTAAAGATAAAAATGGAAAAATAGTTGTTGTAGCAGGAAAAGAAGTAACAGGTGTATCAGATGAAAATGGTGTTATTAAATGGTCTAACATTCCATATGGAGACTATCAAATTTTTGAAACGAAAGCACCAACATATACAAAAGAAGATGGTACAAAAGCTTCTTATCAATTATTAAAAGATCCCATTGATGTAAAGATTAGCGAAAATAATCAAACGGTTAAATTAACGATTGAAAATAATAAAAGTGGATGGGTTCTTCCGGTAACGGGTGGCATAGGAACGACTCTTTTTACTGTAATAGGCCTTACGTTAATGGTTACAGCGGCATTTGTTTTCTTTAGAAAAAAGTTTGCTAATAATTAAGATTTTAGGAACATGTAACTATGGGAAAAGGGGTGAAGCAAAATGCTTCCCTCTTTTCGATATTTAAGCATATACAGAGGTGGAAATATGAAACGAAATCTTGTTTTGGGAGGTATTTTTTTATTTGGATTAGGTGTTTTTTTATATCCTACTATTAGTAATTGGTTGGCGACTCGTGCACATTATTCTGAGATTAGCTCTTACGATAAGAAGATCAAAGCGCTACAAAAGAAAGAAGTCGAACGTAGGGAAAAAGAAGCAGCCGAATATAATAAACAAGTTCACACTTCCACGAAAACATTTACTGATCCATTTTCTGAAAAAAAAAGTAATCATCAAGCATATGCTGATGCGTTAAATTTAGGAGATGTAATGGGGTATATTGAAATATCGAAAATTAATATAAAACTGCCAATCTATCAAGGGACATCTGAGGAAGTATTGAGCCGCGGGATAGGTCATTTAGATTTTTCTTCGCTCCCGATAGGTGGAGAAAATACGCACACTATTTTAACAGGGCATCGTGGTTTACCATCAGCAAAATTATTTACAGATTTAGATAAGTTGAGCGAAGGAGATCTCTTTTATATTCATTCTTTAGACAAAGTTCTTGCTTATAAAGTAGATCAAATTAAAGTAGTGTTACCACACGAAACGGACGATCTACAAATTGTAGAAAATAAAGATTATACAACTTTAATTACGTGTACGCCTTATGGAGTAAACACCAATAGATTGCTAGTTCGAGGTGTGCGTGTGGAGTTAAACGAGAATGAAAAACAAAAAGTGAGTACAGAGATATTTATATTTAATAAGTGGACTGTAATAGTTCCAATCCTATTGTTATGTGTGTTTCTAGTCGTAATTTATAAGAAAAGGTTAACTCGATAGAATGTATTTATTTATCCTGCATTAATGGACATTGGGACCGGAAATTCAGAGATAAGTAAAGAAGATATATAGGGAATGAAGTAAATCCTCATTGATAAACATGTCATTTTATTCGACTATAAAAAAATACGGTAAAGGTGGGAACAAAGGAATTGAGGCTACGATTAAAGCTGGTAAGTATTCATTTTATTGTTTTGTTAATGTTAAGTGTAAGTTTTGTCGTATATGTACCAAAAGAAGCATATGGATCCACGACAAACTTAGAAGGTCTAGGTGATATATCGCGTTATAATGCAGTTGTCTTTGGTAACCATAAAGCAATAGGTGGCGACATTGAAGGAGCAATTGCAGTTCAAGGTGATATGGATGCATCGGGGTATACAATTGTAGGTGCTGCAGCGGGAACATCTAATATAGTAGGTGAAAAATGGGTTGATGAGGGATATCCGTCCTTGTTATTGTCTGGAAAATTTAAGAAATCAAGAGAAGAATCTTTTATCATTCAAAACGGAATAGTCGTAATGACAAAAGAGAGTGATCCAGATCGCATCATACAATCTTCTTATGATCATATCGTTTATAAAGAAAAACTAGAAATTGACGCGAAATTTAATGAATTTCGCAATATAGTGAACCAAGTCAGTAAAAATGCTGGTCAATATAAAACGAATACCCCAATTCCAAATATGAGTTATGGAATCGGAAAAGATATAAACAATTCTAATATTTATGTTTCATCAGAATTGACAGGGAAAAACAATTTAGATATAAGAGATGTATTTTTACCGAGTGCTAAGGACAAAGATTTTATTGTTATTTATTCGGATGCAACAGAGGTTACATTTAAAAATGGGTCTATTCTATATGACACGAACAATATTGGAAGGGCTACAGATATAGTTCCTACATCACAACCATATTCTCCTAATTCCCCGTTTACTGAGCTATACGGGAAAGTGATTTGGGTTTTTCCAAATGCGAAAAAAATTACAACAGAGGGATATGGTGTCGTTGGGAGTGTGTTTGCTCCCAATGCTGTATTAGAAACAAAAGGCGGCTCGATTAATGGACAAGCATTTGTCGGCGCGGTACAACAAACTGGTGGATTTGAATTTCACAATTTCAAATTTAACTGGCAACATTGGAACAAGCCTAGTACAGGAAAAGTAAAAATAAAAAAGGTTGATAGTAATAATGATAATAAAAAATTGGTGGGAGCAAAGTTTAAAATTGAAGATTTAAATGGGAAAATAGTTGGAGAACTAGTAACAAATGAAGAAGGAGAAGCGATATCAAAAGACTTACCAATAGGAAACTATACTTTAGTGGAAAAAGAAGCACCTAAAGGTTACGAATTATCAAAAGATAAAATAGCTGTAAAAGTAGAGAAAGATGCAGAAGTAGAAATTAAAATAGGAAATAAGAAATTGCCAGATCCAATGGGAAAAATGAAGCTTGTGAAAGTAGACATAAGTGATAAAAATAAAAAGCTAGCAGGAGCAAAGTTTAAAATTGAAGATTTAAATGGGAAAATAGTTGGAGAACTAGTAACAAATGAAGAAGGAGAAGTAATATCAAAAGACTTACTAATAGGAAACTATACCTTAGTGGAAGTAGAAGCACCTAAAGGTTATGAATTATTAAAAGATAAAATAACTGTAAAAATAGAAAAAGATGCAGAAGTAGAAATTAAAATAGGAAATAAGAAATTGCCAGATCCAATGGGAAAAATGAAGCTTGTGAAAGTAGACATAAGTGATAAAAATAAAAAACTAGCAGGGGCAAAGTTTCATATAGAAGATGCAAAAGGAAAAGTAGTTGGAGAGTTAATAACAGATGAAAAAGGAGAAATGATATCAAAGGACTTACCAATAGGAAACTATACCCTAGTGGAAATAGAGGCACCTAAAGGTTATGAATTATTAAAAGATAAAATAGCTGTAAAAATAGAAAAAGATACAGTAGTAGAAATTAAAATAGAAAATAAGAAATTGCCAGATCCGACTGGGCAATTTGAAATTGAAAAAGTTGATGATAAGGATAGTGAATTAAAGCTAAAAGGCGCTGTATTTCAAGTGTTAGATAAAGAAGGGAAAGAACTTAGTAGATTAATAACGGATGAAAAAGGAAAGGTAATTTCCAACCAATTAGCAATTGGTAAGTATACGATTAAAGAAATAAAAGCACCGAACGGATACATGTTACTTAGAGATCCAATAGAAATAGAAATTACAGAAGCAGTAAAGACACAAAAAATAACAGTGAAAAATGCGAAGAATAATTGGGTAATTCCTAATACTGGTGGGAGCGGAACAACAATTTTTTACGTAATTGGTATTATGCTAATGTTTGGTGTGCTATATTTCTGTAAGAAAAATCGTATATTATGAACTGATTTTATAGAGTTAGACAGATTGTTGCGTTAGAGAGTTTTTAGGGCATGAGTTCGGTATTGTACTGGACTCATGTTACTACATTTGTTGAAGGAGGAAGGATAATAGTAAACATAGAATATATTAATGAATTAAAATGTTTAAGAGGTGAACATGGTGGCAATAAAACAAGACGAAATTAAAGTAGTTGTCGGAGCTGGAGTGTTTAATAATAATCCAGGCTGGATTCAAACGCAAGAAGATGAACTTAACTTACTAGATAAAGCTACGTGGGAAGAAAGATTTGAATACAACTCTATTTCAGCTATTTTAGCTGAGCATGTATGGGAACACCTTACTTTTGAAGAAGGTGTAAGAGCAGCTGAAATCTGTTATGAATTTTTAAAACCATCTGGTCATATTCGGTGCGGAGTCCCTGATGCATTCTTTCAGGATGAGGTATATCAAAATATAGTTCAAATAGGGGGACCCGGTCCGAAAGATCATCCAGCAGCAAGTCATAAAATCGTTCATAATTATAAAACATTAACGAAAATGTTTGAAACTGCTGGATTCGAGGTAGTTTTACTTGAATATTGTGATGAAAATGGTCGGTTTTATTACAACGAATGGGATGCAAACGACGGTGTTATTTTCCGTTCGAAAAGGTATGATTCTAGAAATAAAGGCGATAAACTTGGTTTTCCATCGCTAATTGTCGATGCGATTAAGCGCTAATCATTCAACAAAAAAGGAGTTAATCCTATGATTTCATAAGTCGCAAATGCGGCTTTTTTATTTGTACGTAAATCTATATTTAATTTTCAATACTATATAACTCGATTTAGAAAATATTTAAGTTTTTCTCAGCGTCATTCGCTTTAAATTAACACTTCGTTGACATAAATATTTATTTTATATTTATATTCGTGTAAAATGAAATAAGAACATATATTCTATATAAGGAGGCAATCAAAATGATAGCTGAAATTGGGAAACTAACTGATGGATATATTGTAAAATTTGAACGTGAATTTCCATATACGGTAGAGGAAGTTTGGTCTGTATTAACAGAAAACAGTAAGCTGAAAAAATGGATGTCCAATTTACAGATTGAAAGCCTTAAAACGGGTGGAATAATAAAGTTCGACATGATGGACGGTTCATTCATAAATATTGATATTTTAGAGTGTCAACTAAACTCAGTACTTGAATTTACTTGGGATAAAGACCGTGTCCGATTTGAAATACATAAAGAGGAAAATGGTACTCTTTTACTTCTTAAAGAGTACATTCATGAATTAACAGATCATACACCGAGAGATGTAGCTGGTTGGCATATTTGTTTAAATCTTTTTTCTTGCGTTTTAGAAGGAGAAGAGAAAGAATTTTCTAAAAAAGAATGGCAACAATGGTTTGAAATATACAAGGGTAAGATTCATGAAGTTAGAGGATAATTACATAATAGGTAATATTCATTATGTAATTATTATATTATAAAAATGCTTTTATGGATAAATAAGAATAGAGGTTAATATGAAAGTAAATCAATTAATTGCTAATAACATAAATAAATTAGATGCAACTATACCGTTTAATAAATCGTTTGGAATTGCTGGGTTATCTGGATCGGGTAAAACAACTTTTTGCCAAACAATTGGTGAAGAGTCAAAAAAACGATTAGTTTCTTTATTACCAAAGGCTGAATATCAATATTTATTTCCTAACATTATGGAAACAAATTTTAGTGCTATTAAGATGGAAGAAATGCCATTAGTACTTTTTTTAGGGAAATCATCGATTTCGTCTAATCCACGTTCAACGATTGGTACTCATACTGGTGTTTTTACAGAGGTTCGGGAAAAACTTGCTGAAGTATTTAATCTTTCTCCAGAGGTCTTTTCATTTAATAATCAATTAGGCTGGTGTACTGGTTGTAAAGGCCGTGGTACTACAAAAAATGTTGAGTGTAAAAAATGTAAGGGAAAACGTTATAGTGAAGAAATTGAAAAACATGAAATTGATTTGTTGGCCAAGCCACATTCAATTTCAAATATTAATGATTTAAGTGTTGAATCTATTCTTTCAATAGCAAAACAATTAAATATTAGTGAGGAAAAACAGCATATACTGCAAAATATTATTAATATGAACACTGGTTATTTAACATTAAATCGAATTATGGGTACGTTGTCAGGTGGAGAGTTAACACGACTTTATTTGGCTGAATTCATGGCAGTAAGTGAAAATGCTGTAATTATTATTGATGAGATTTCAGTTGGACTTGATCATGAAACATTATTACAAATTTTAGAAGAGATTAAACGATTAGGGTGTAAAAATCAAATTTGGCTTATTGATCATTCAGATACGGTACTAGATACAACTGATGAGCAATTGTTCTTTGGACCTGGTAGCGGAAAATATGGCGGGAAAGTTGTGAAAGAATCACCAAGACCAAAGTCAATACTGTGGGAGCGAAATAAAGAAATACCAACAGAATATTATACATTCTATGATTTATATTGCCGTAATATCCAAATGGCGGAGTTTCAAATTCCTAAAAACAGGCTTGTAACGGTTACAGGAGAATCGGGATGTGGGAAATCTACACTTGTCAACGAATGTCTAGCTACAGATTTTTTAAAACGATATCCAAAAGATAAATTAGTTATGGTAGGACAAGACCGAAATCAATCAATTACAAGTCGATCAACTGTAGCAACTTTCCTAGATATTAAAAAGAAACTCACAAAGTATAGTGAAGACATTGATGATATTTTTGAGCGCTCGATTGAGGATATTATTGATGAACTTCCAAATGAAGATATCGCTTATAAACGTTTGAGCTTACTAATTAAATTAGGGCTCGGCTATTTAACATTAGAGAGAAAAACACAAACATTATCGACAGGTGAGTTTCAATGTGTTCATTTAGTTTCGGAATTATTTGCAAACACTAGAAATCCACATACATTATTCATTTTTGATGAGCCTTCAAAAGGTTTATCACAAAATATTTTAAATCAATTTATCGATAGTATTAGAGGTATTCTGCAAGATGAATCAGTTTCTATCATTATGATTGAGCATAATCGTTACATGTTAGAAAGCTCTGATTATATAGTTGATTTTGGAAAAAGGCAGAATGAATCTGTAGAGCTATTTGGATGTTAGTTAAACATGAGGATTACTATCGTACAAAAAAGTAATGTGAATAGCACAGAGAAAATAAATATCTCTTCAATGCTTAAGCAGAAAAAAGGAGTTCACTATTTAGAAGAAAATCATATTAACTATTTTAAAAATGCCGAAAATGTTTATAAGGGCGGTATTTTAAAAAGTTTATCATCAATGGCTAGGTTAATTTATGGTGAATATGAATCTGATACAATCGCACCTGTTATTGCTATTGATCTTGAAAGACATTTATATAGTCAATATAGTTTCTTATATGAGATTGGTGGATTAATTAATCATATTGTAGCTGCTCATCCAATTAATAAAGATACGAGAAGTTTTGATTTCTATTCACAGGACAATCATTGTCCATCTTGTTCTGGACGTCTTCAAATTGAAGTTTTTGATAAAGATATTGCCATTCAAGATAAAAGTGTTCCATTTTGGGATGGGCTATTCGATCAAGAAATCATGAAGGTATTAAAATTTTATCAGCATGAAAAAATAGAATTTCTATTCGAAGAAATAAAAAATGAGCTTGGTCACGATTTGTCAAAGAGCTATAATGATATGTCAGAAGAAGAAAAGCATACGTTTTGGTACGGATATTTTGAAAAATCATTTTATGATAAAAAAGGAAAGACACGCAGAACATGGGTAGGGTTTAATACAATTATTGGTGGATATATTGTTATTTCAAAAGCACCTATTAAAGAAGAAATTAAGAGTTCAAAAAAAATGATGAAATGTCCAATTTGTGAGGGGACGGTTTTAAATCATCATAAACCACTTAAATTTGGTAACGTAGATATTCGTGAAATAATCAATCAGCCTATTAATAAAGTATTGAAAATAGTTGGTGATTTACCGGCACTTGTTAAATTGAAGTCTATTGTTGGTGGCGATATGGTATTGACGGAAGATGTTTCTTTATTGCCCAGAAAAGCACAAGTTGCATTGAAAATGTTTGAATTAGAACAAGCAAGCTTTTCAAACTATGAAATGGTGTTACAAAATGTCTTACCATTCTGGAGCGAAATAAAAGGAAATATCGAATCCATTAGTGTTAATAATCAGGTAACTGTTTGTGATTTCCCTAATGTTTATGAAACGAGAGAAACCATTATAGATAAGTATTTCACAAATGGTAAATATAAAAAACTTACGTATGTATACGAAGCGTTTGGATACAAAAAATTAGTTACCCAAATTAATAAAATTAAAAAAAGTAATCCATGTCCATTTTGTAAAGGTAAGAAAGTGATAACCGAAGATAATTTACATGATGGTGTCTTTAAACTAACAATTCCATGTGTAACTTGTAATGCAAGTGGTATTAATGACGAAGGGTTAAAAGAAGTTGTCGAGGGCGTGGATGTACAAACGTGGTTAACTGGAAAAGTAAGTGATGTTGTGAATGAAAGCTTATTAACAGAAGCTGTTGGACAAATACCCATTTTCAATCGCATACGTGAGTTGGATAAACGAGATATGATGGCGGTTTATGAATGTCTTGAGAGTAATCAGTAAATTTTATTAATATATGTTTTATTAATATAAATTAATAAAACATATATTCTTTATAATGTATATATTAGCGCAGTATGATTAATACAAGGTAATGAAAGAAGATCCAATTTCTTAATATCAAAATTAAGAAATTGGATCTTTTAGTATTTTTATGTCTCCATACAATATTTTTCAATAAGAAAAGAAGTAATATGGAAGGAGAGATACCAAACAAATAGTGATAAACGATTAATATATTATGTAATTATTATATTATAAAAGCGAAAATTAAGGTTTAAAATGGTTCGTAAGTGATATGTTTTTGTTTATTAATCTATTTTTCATTGTGTGATTTTTTAAATTTAACAGAAATATATACTTGAATGAAGTATATATTTCTGTTAAATTTATCCTATGGATAGAACAAGTTTAATTAAAGGTCATTTAGAAATGTGTGTATTATCTATTTTGTCGAAAAAGAAAAGTTATGGTTATGAGATTATGAAAGAACTTGAAATAAACAATTTAAAATTGAAAGGAGTAGGAAGTATTTATCCTATTTTAACTAAGTTGAAAAATCAAGAGTGGGTTAACACTTATCAAGAGGTAACAGACAGTGGTAAAGTGAGGATTTATTATGAAATTAATGAAAATGGGAAAATACGTCTTGAGAAGAAAATTAATGAGTGGTTAGAATTGCAATTGGACATTCAAACATTATTAAAAAGCGGTTTGAAAGGAGACCTTCTGAAATGAGGAATAAATTGATAGGTAAAGAAAAGCAATTTTTAAGAGACGTACTTAAGGAATTAAAGCAATACGATATTAGTTTAGAAGAAAGGGAAAATATTAAGAGACAAATATTAGAACATATTCAAGAGTGTCATGAACATGGTGAAGACAGTATAGATGATTTAGGTACCCCTCAATTATTTGTTAAAGATTTTATAGAAATAAATGAAATTGATTTACAAGTTAAAATGAAACAACTTCAAAATGAAAAAAGAAAATTCAACACATTTATCTTACGTGGCATATTCATCGCAATTATTACTTACCTCATCTCGCAAACTACATTTTCAATATTTTTAACTGAATCATTTAATTCAACTAATAGCAAAAATACATTTAATTATAATATTTTATATCGCATATCAGAGAATCAATGGTGGAACGTTTTATTAATAATGATTAGCTTTATGCTCTCTGTAGTAGTGTTTATTAGCTTAGTAAGTTATAAAAAAAGAAAGCTATCTAAAGTATAATGAAGAAAACTATCTATAAACTATTTCAAATCTATATTCTTTGTAATGTAATAGTATTATGTATCATTTATCCAAAAGCATATGCTCAGCAAGATATTAAAGCTACTTTAGATAAGTATATTGAAAAATTTATAAAGGAACAGAATATTCCAGGGGCTGCTGTTGCAATTGTACATAATAAAGATGTATTCTTCACTAAAACGTGGGGGATTACTGGGGAATCTGAAAAAAAAATAACTAGTAAAACACCATTTGCAATCGGCTCAATAAGCAAATCTTTAACAGCTTTAGCTATAGTGAAATTAATAGAAGACAAAAAGATAAAATTAGAGGATTCAGTTCAACAACATCTTCCTTGGTTTAAACTAAAAGATTCTCAAATATCCTCATCTATAACAATCCAACACCTTTTAACTCATACAAGCGGAATAAACACATATGAAGGCTTATTAATATCAGATAAGCAATCCAAAAGTTCTACAGCATTAAAAGAAAATGTAATGAGACTTTCAAATGTAAAATTAACTGCTCTACCAGGAGAAAAATATCAATATAGTAATGCGAATTATATTGTTTTAGGTGCACTTATTGAGGAAATTACAAATGATACATATTCCTCATATATGGAAAAACATGTTTTTCAGCTATTAAATATGAATGGTGCGGCAGCAAGTAAAGAAACTGCATATGAAAAAGGCTATTTAACAGGTTATCAGTCATGGTTTGGCATACCAAGAAAAAGTGTAGTATCCTATGATAATGCCGGGGCACCGTATGGTTATATTACCGCAAATTTGGAAGATATGATTCAATTTATTATGTTTTTGAATCGACAAGAAGATACTCAATTTTTAAAGAAAGAAAACATCGACCTTTATCTTACACCACTTTATAACATAAATTCAGAAAAAAGCTATGGTTTTGGATTAAGAACAACAAGTATAAATGAAAGCGAAACGATGATTTGGCATTCAGGATCAACGCCCGATGCTCGTACAGAAATATTTACTTTAAATAAAAGTGGCTGGGGTGGTGTGATTTTAACAAATAAAAATCATGTATTAGAAGAACCAGCACTTTCAGTATTAAAAAAGGGGATTATTAATATTTTGAATGAAGAAGAACCGGTTGATCCCCATAAAAGCATACCATTTACACAAATTGTTATGTCTACAGTTATACTCGCGCTTTTCATTTCATCAATTATGTTAATTAAAAAATATAAACATAAGGAAACTGTAAAAAAATTAACTTGGTTATTCGTAGGGGCTCTATTCCTACTATTATCTATTATTTTCATCCCACTTCTTACTTATTGTACAAGCTCACCATGGCGTACGATAAAAATATTTGCGGCAGATGTAGGTTTACTTACAAGTATTATAGTAATTTTATTAGCTGTGAACGGATTATTATCAATCTTTATAGGCATAAGACAGAAGAGTATATAAGGGTAAATAATTAAAGAAATATAATTCAAACGTTATAAACAGTTGCCCCTCACACAATGTTATTGTTTAAAATAAAGTTGAGCTTCAAAGCAGATGTAACTTATAGGAGGAAATCATGTTTAAAATAGGGGATTTTTCAAAACTATCTTCCATTAGTATACGAATGTTGAGACACTACGATAAAGTGGAATTACTACAACCAGTAAAAGTCGATGAGCAGAGTGGATATCGATTTTATTCAGCAGACCAATTAAAAAAAGTAAATCAAATTCAAACGTTAAAAGCTATGGGGTTTAATATTGCTACCATCAAAGAAATAATAGAATGCGATAATATAGATACCATAAAAGAGCAATTTTTTAATCGTAGTGCTCAAATTAAAGAAGACATGAATAACCTCCAAAAACAATTACGTCTCCTCGAAGACTCAATGAAAACGATGAGAGAGGATGTTGTTGAGATGAATTATCATGTTTCAATAAAAGAAATTCCAGAAAGAACTGTAGCTAGTGTTAGAAAGATTATTCCATCGTATAATTGCGAAGGTGATTTATGGAGTGTATTAATGCAAGAAATTCAAATGAAAAATATTAGTATTGCCCAACCGAGTTATAGTATTGCGGTTTTCCATGATCGTGAATACAAAGAAAATGATGTGGATATAGAAATACAGCTAAGTATTCTTGGTAAGCACGAAAATACAAAAGACGTTACATTTAAAAATATGGAATCGACTAATGTAGCTTCTATAACAGTTAATGGAAGTTATGAACAGATGACAGCTGTAAATGAGGCTGCGGCAAAATGGATTGAGACAGAGGGTTACAAATTAGCAGGCCCGATGTTTAATATTTATCATGTGAGCCCAGCGATGGAATCCGATTCTAATAAGTGGGTTACAGAAGTTTGTTATCCAATAAACAAATAAGTAATAAAAAAAGGCATGTTTTATGCCTTTTTTATTTTATTAATATCTCAAGATATATAAATCTTTATCTTTACAGTTTTCGTATCGGACTATATAAGGCAATAAAGACTTCAATTATTTTAGTAAAAGCAGCTAAAGCAAATATAAATACAGGATTGTAGGCTGAAATAATTCCACCTACTAATGCCCCCAATGGCATAGATAATCGTGTAAGTACACGAGAAAAACCTAAAACACGTCCTTGCAAATTGGATGGAACAGTTTCCTGCCGAATTGATGTAACAATCGTATTCCATGTGATATTACATGTCATCGCGATTCCGAAAGCAATTCCGGGAGCAAGCCAATATGTACTCCACAAAGCAAATGTTAACCCAAGCGCTCCTAAAAATAGGAGTAAAGGAATAAGTACACCACGTCGAAATTTCTTTTCTAAAGGAACGGCAATTAAGCTTCCTAAAAGCCCACCTATTCCTATTAAAGTATAATTATAGCCACTTTGTGCGGAGGTGAGATTTAATGTCGATAATAAATAATACATAAGTACACCTAAAACAGCACTTGCTCCAAAGTTACCTACCATAGCTTGAAGTGACAAAGCTATATTTAACCAATCATTTTTGAGCCATTTAAAACCATCAAACAAATCATTTAGTACATTTTGCAATATTTTTTTATCAGTATTCTTTTTATTTAAGTTTTTCATAGAAGGTAATATAATCACAGCAATTTAATGTAGCAATAAATGAAAGAGCATTAATCCAAAGTACTTGAAAGCCGCCAATAAAAGATATGAAAAGCCCAGCTATGATTGGACCAAACAAACTAGCCAATTGATTAACCATTTGATATAAAGAATTAGCCTTCGTTAATGATGCACCTGCGATGTGTGGAATGACTGTAACTGTTGTTACATCAAAAAGCATGGACATAACTGCTAAGATAAAAGTAATTACGTATAAATGCCAGACTTCTAATATATGTAATGCATGTAGAATTGGTACGAGACTTACTAAAATAATATTGGTAATATCCGCCATCCAAAGTAACTTTTTTCGATCATATCGATCAACTAGTACACCAACTAAAGGGCCAAATAAAACGATTGGCAATACGTTTACAGCAAATAAAGAACTCATAATTACAGCTGAACCAGTTAATTGATAGGCAATCCAAGGCAGTGCAAAAGTATATAATGAATCCCCGATTCGTGAAATGAGTAAACCAAAAATAAAAATCTTGTATTCTTTTGAAAAAATTGTCTTGACAGTTAATCTTCGTTCTTGTACAAATTTCACAATTGTATGAACCACCTTTAGTAAAGAGGAATTTGAAAATAATCCGTCCAATACGTATTAAATATAGAATTCTGTAAGAAGTTGTTGAATCCTACCTTTATAAGGTTAATTTTATATAAAAGTGTAGGGAATAGAAATTAGGGCGGCTTTTATTGGATGAGGCGGTATGATTCGAGAACAAAAGGGGTTGCTGGATAAAGAGTTAATCTTACAACCTTTTCCACAACTTTTGTTTTAGCAGAACTAATAAAAGAGAATCCTATATTACTTCAGCAATGTTTAAATTAGCAACAAAAGCCACTGTAATAAGGGGCTTTTGTTGCTAATAATTTAATGATATGTGTACCCTCCATCTGGAAATAATACATTACCCGTAGTAAAACTATTTTGCATTAAATATAGAACAGTATGTGCAATTTCATTATTATGGCCAGGCCTTTTTACAAGAGAAAGAGATTTATAAGATTCATAAGCATTATCAAGAAATACCACCTAAAGTAGAATATAGCTTAACTGAACATGGAAAAACAGTCAGTACTGTTTTGGATAGTGTGTGTAGTTGGGGAAGAGGTCATTTAGAACATATAGATAAAGATGAACTATAAAATTGTTATGTAAACTTATCGTCGTACGAAGTGGAATGGTGTTTTAATAATTTGTATTTTATAATATATAATTAAATAGTGTTGTAGGTTATTATACATATTTAATTCGTTTTTACAAAGGGGAGTTATAAGGTGAATGAATTAGAGTACAAAAGCTTTTATGATAAAGTAGGAAGATTAAATGGATGGGATTTTAGTAAAATAAAATGTGAAACTGTAGGAGAAATATGGGACTTTTATGGAGAAGTGAAAGAAAGATGTAAATCATCAGACATTCTACTTGATGTTGGTACAGGCGGAGGAGAAAATGTACTTAACATAGCATCATCAGCTAAATTGTTGATTGGAATTGATAATTCTAACGGCATGATTGAAACGGCACATTCTAATTTGAAAAAATCAGGTGTACAAAATGTTGAGTTTATTCAAATGGGTTCTGAAGCTTTAACGTTTCCGCATGCGCATTTTGATATCGCTTCAAGTTGTCATGCACCATTTGCAGCGACTGAATTATCAAAAGTAATGAAAAAGGGTGCTTTTTTCTTAACGCAACAAGTTAGCGAACATGATAAATTAAACCTAAAAGAGACATTTGGGAGAGGACAATGCTTAGGTGAAAGAGATGGAACTTTAAAAGAAAAGTATATGGGTGAACTTATAAATGCAGGATTTGAACTCGTGCAAGTACGTGAATATGATGTTACTGATTATTACAATACGCCTGAAGATCTCATTTTCTTATTAAAACATACGCCTATTATTCCTAGATTTGGAGAAGAGGAAGAGGATTTTAATATTTTACAAAAGTTCATTGACACGAATAGTTCTGAAAAAGGGATTCATACAAATTCAAAAAGATTTATGATTATCGCTGTTAAATTATAATATATTTTAGCGTAAAAGCTGCTTTTCATTTAAAGAAAAGCAGCTTTTTGTGTGGAAAAGAATACAGGAAATACTTGAAAATAATAGAAATAAATAAAGTGTAAATCAAAATATGGAGGATAAATGTTTTGAAACGTTACTATATTAGCAATGAAAAAATAAATGTACATATTACTGAATGGGGGAATAATGACAAGCCCGTTATCTTTTGTTTACATGGATTAGGTAGTACGAGTTTAAGTTTTATAGAAATTGCTGAGGAATTAAAAGAAGAGTATAGATTTATCTCCGTTGATGCACCTGGACATGGTAAAACACCGCCATTTGAAAGAACAGAAGATTATGAGATGCAGAATTTAGCAAATTGGTTAAATGAAATAATAAATGAATTGAGAATCGAATACTTCTATTTTCTATCACATTCATGGGGAAGTTTTGTAGCGTTATTTTATTTGTTACATCATTCAGAAAAAGTACAAGGAAGTATTCTTATTGATGGTGGATATCAAACAAAAAGGCTTCAAGAAAAAACGTTGGAAGAAGAAATTGCTTATTATGAAAAGGACTTTGATGAATACGTTTTTAATAATTGGGACGAATTTTTCAAAAGTGAAAAAGAAGCTTATACTAGGTGGTCTTCATTGTTAGAAGTTGCTGTAAAGGACCTAGGGATCGAAATGGATAACAAAGTATGGTGGCATGCCAGGGGGAATACAGCTAGTAATATAATAAGAGGTATGTACAAAGATGAAACGATAGATATATATGAGAAGCTGCCGGCTAATATTGTATTACTCCGAGCTACAGTTCCACAAGTTTGGGCGGATTATAGAGATAAGACAGTAAATGTTTTCAAAGAGAAAACGGACAGTATAGTAAAAGTAATTCCTGATACTACACACATGTTGCACTGGGATAAACCAGAAATTGTTATAGCAGAAATAAAAAATAATTGGAGCTAACATATTCATACTAAAGTTGTAGTTTCTATATGGAAAATCCATCCTTCCGTTTGATTTTATCTATTTATAAGTGTAATACAATACGAATAGATAATAAGAAATGAGGGGGAATGTAAAGTGATTACACATATATCAGATATAAAACTACAAACGGTTTCCATAGAAGGGGTAAAACAAGTTTATAAGGACATATTATCTTTTCCAATAAAAAAAGAAACAGCATCCTTCATTCAATTTGAAGTAACACCTTATACAACAATTAGTTTTCAAGAAGTGTATGAACCAATTGCACCTGCACATGTTGCTTTTGAAATCCCATATTCAAAATTTCATGAAACAGCAAGATGGCTTGAGGAGTCTGGATTACTCATTGCGAAATGGAAAGATGGTCATATAATTGATGAAGAGGATGGTCGATTCAATTTATACTTTAAAGACGGAGATGGAAATCTACTCGAAATTATCGCGCATAGTTATGTTAAAGAAGATGTATTAGTACCGCAGTCACCTTTAAACATTTTATATGTAAGGGAAATTGGTCTTCCTGTTAAAAGTGTACCTATTTTTAGGGAATGGCTGAAATCAAATCTAAATATGAAAACGATGGAAGACGGGGATATTTTTAACTTTGTAGTTGGTGGCACTGCTTATGTCGTCGCAACTTGGTGGCAGCGACCTTGGATTCCAATCGCGATGAAAGCTCTATCACCGAAAGTACACGTTTCTTTCGGAACACCAGACGTCGCATTTTTACAGCGAATCCAAAATAACTTTAAGAAAAATGGTGTATCATTTGAATATAAATGTAATGAAGTATCATTTATTGAGCAAGGATATACATTTTCAATTGTGCATACATCAGAGTTTCATTCTGATATTCCTAAACAATTAAACTTACCGCTTTCTATTTAAGGATGGAAAGCGGTAAGTTTTTTGTATATTCGTGAAGAAGGTTTTAGCTAGGATTATAGTGAATTTAAAGAGAGGTATAAGGTGTTATTTTAATTTATGTTAAGGGGAGAAATGAAGTGGTTTTAGGTAATCCAATTGCAAAAGGGAATACAGCAGAAATTTATTTAACTGATGATAAGGTTGTAAAATTATTTAAAGATTACCTCCCAGATACAGAGTCTATGAATGAAGCAAAAAAACAAAAATATGCTTATTCATGCGGGCTGCCAGTTCCAAACGTATTTGAAGTGACAAAGATACACGATAGACAGGCAATTATTATGGGATACGTAAAAGGGGACAGTGTTGGTGATCTCCTACTTAATAATTTAAATGAGGCAGAGCGTTATATCGGACTTTGTGTTAATGAGCAAAAAAAGATCCATGCTATACGTGTGAATACAGATGAAATGGAGTTAATGAGGAAAAGGTTAGAGCGTCAAATTAAATCTGTACATAAATTGGATGAAAGCAAAAAGAAGAATATATTACAAAAATTAGATTCTATTACATTTGATTTTAGGCTATGTCATGGAGATTTCCATCCATTTAATTTGATTTTGAGTAAGGAAGAGAAAGTGAAAGTTATAGACTGGGTAGATGCAAGTTCAGGTGATATTCGTGCAGATGTATTTCGAACATACTTGTTGTACTCACAATCTTCGGTAGAATTAGCTGAGATGTATTTACATATATATTGCAGTCGTACCGGCTTATCAAGAGATGAAGTTTTTCAATGGGCTCCTATTATTATTGCAGCTAGATTTTCTGAAAAAGTATCACCGCAAAATGAAGTGTATTTGAAAAGATTATTGAATCAGTATTTATAAGTCATAAAAAAGGCTGTCAGCAAATTAATAAATGCTGTTGTTTAACCAAAGTTTCCTTTTAGTTAAACAACAGCATTCTTAAATATTGATATAGGTATACTTATTTTCGATCTTCATCCTATAAAGGTTCATAATCCGTACTTGTTCCTCCGTTAATTCTTCTTTATCCCAATACATATGCATTAAGCTATATTCAAAAATCTCCTTTAATTTAATAAATAATGGAAACTTGTCTATCATCTCTTTTGGTAGTTCATTTTCCTCTTGGTAGCCTTCAAATAGTGCTTTTGTAATAGAATGTTCATAGTCAATGATATTCCCATTTCCAGAAAATGAATATTCTATCGCACTATAAATAGGAACGGCTAAATCGAATATGTAAAAATGTTTTTCGCAGTCTTGAAAATCTATCATTGTTAAGTTTGAATTATTTTCGACTAAAATGTTTTCTAACCATAAATCTCCGTGTATTAAGCCGTAATTTGAAGGGGATTTTGGTAGCTCTTTTATGGAAGTTAAAACGTCAGATGCAATTTCTCTTATTGTATTTTCTTCTTTAGGGATATATTTAAGAAAATTATATTCTTCATTTTCATACCAATCGTTTATATGTTTTACTGGTTTAATCTTTTCAAAGCTTTTAGATATACGATGTAATTTTCCAATTTGTTTACCAAGTTTTTTAAATATATTAGAATTCCATTCAGACCTTGGTAAATGTATACCAGGAGCAGCTTTATATAATACAGCAAAAATCTCCTTGTCTAATGTGAATTTTTCTACAAAATTCCCTTGTAATGAAGGGATTATTGGTGGAACACCTAAACCATTTTGATATAAAAAATTTGTATATAAAACTTCTTCTATCTGTTCTTCATATGTTTTGTAGTTTGTAATTCTACTGAAGTATGTACCTTGTTCTGTAAGACATTCATACATCTCATTTGTTATTGGCTTAATGTTAATAAAATTCAACGGATACTGTTCATTTATGAATTGAAGTATTTCTTTTTCTAGCTTGTTCATTGAAACGTCCTTTCCAAACCTTAATTTTTTAACTTGGGAATTAAAAGAATTTTATTTTATAAAATTCGTGTTTAATTTTTGAAATCCTTTAAAATGAAATATGATGTAAATTGACCTTTAATAATTAGTAAGGTGTTGCCAACATACTCATTAACGCTAAATTGAAAAATGAATAGAAGGTATGACAAAATAAGATAGATGAAAAAATATAAAATTAATACTTATATATAGATTATAAAGACTTTAGAGAAAGGCTCATGTTATAAAACACAAGAAATATCAAAAGAAAGAAACGCACTTCTCCTATACTTTTAAATAAGGAGTGAAGGAAATGAATGAACATATACAGCAGATGATTAATTGGATTGAGAGCAATTTAAAAAAGAGATTTTCATTAGATGAATTATCTCGTTACATGGGGTATTCTCCTTATTATTGCTCTTTTAAATTTCATCAAGTAACGGGTTTCAGTATTAGACGTTATATTCTTCTTAGAAGGTTGTATTTATCTACGGAAGATTTAAAGAAAGGTAGGAAGATAATTGAGGTAGCGTTGGATTACGATTACTCTTCCCAAGAGGCTTATAGTAGAGCTTTCAAAAATGTTTTTGGAATGAATCCAAGAGAATACCAACTTAACAAAATGCCTATTCAATCATTTGTTAAACTAAATTTAAATAAAGAAGGGGTGTTTAAAATGAATATTTCTAGAAAAATAGAGGTTGAACAGTTACGAGATAGGAAGAGTGAGCTATTTGATAAAGAGGTACTTAACATATTAAATGGTCAAGTTATGTATGAAGAATTTAAAAACGAAAAGCTAATGGGTGATTCTGATTATGCACCATTTAATGAGGCAATGTGTGTGAACTCGGCTACTACTCAAGTTTTTAATGAAGAGTTTATTAAAACAAGAGCGAAAGGACATAACAGTTCAGTAGAAAGTTATATAAAAAAGGTTATAGATCCGTTAGAAAACCTTTTTACGAAAAAGTATAAATGTATTGTTCTATGGTTTGGTGAAGATATGTTTTGCCAAATGAACCTACTTACCATACTTTCTCACCTTGAACAGTCTGCTTATGAAGGGAAGGTATACTTAAATAGCTTTAGAGAGGATGAATTTAAAGTAAATCAAATTGAACTTGAATTGGGGAATTATTCTTCTATATACAATGAAGTATTAGTACACCATAAAAAGACCTCTCATAAGGTACCACCTGTAATGTATCAGGCTATAGACTTATTTTTAGAAATGTTAACAGAAGATAATGCAGTAATGAAATTCATCTCTAAAAATAAAGATTTATCAACTCGTGAATTATTAATAAAGTTGTTTTATCTTTTTCCAACAATCGGATATGGAGATACTCAGTACATAGAGCTGATTAATAAAATAAAGAAGAAAGCTACACCAAAAATATAGGTGCAGCTTTCTTCTTATAATTGCTCAAGTAATTCTAATTCTTTTTCTACAAATAGCATTAGTTCTTTAATTGTTTCACCAGAAAAATCAAAACGAATACCGGCTGCATCATACACTTCTTTTATAGATTGTGAGCTTCCTAGTGATAATGCCTTTTTATAATTTTCTAGCGCTTGCTTAGGATCCTCTTTATATTGTTTATACATTTGTAATGCACCAAGTTGGGCGATCGCATATTCAATATAATAAAATGGTACTTCAAAAATATGGAGTACAGGTAGCCAACTCGTTGCTATCCAGTTTTCGTAGCCATCAATATGTATGAAGCTAGACTGATAATGTTTTTGAAGTTGTAAGTATTTTTCATTTCTTTCTTCAGAAGTATGACTTGGATTTTCATACAGCCAGTGTTGAAATTGATCGACAATAAGCATAATAGGTAAATATGAAATAACATCTTTAAAGAAGTTAATTTTTGCTTGTTTTAAATCTTTTTTGTCTGTATAGAAGGTATCCCAATAATTAAGCGAGAATAACTCCATTGTCATACTGGCTAGCTCAGCTGTTTCAGCTGGAATTTCTATATACTGTCGTAATTTTAATGGTTTTATGAGTTCGTTATGAATACTATGACCCATTTCATGTATAAAAGTGACAATATCATCTTGTGTATAATTTAAGTTCATAAAAATATAAGATAATTGTGAAGCTGGTAAGTACTCACAAAAGCCACCAGCTGCTTTTCCTTTGCGGCTTGTTAAATCAAGACAATTGTGTTTATACATTCGGTTTAAAAGTGCTGAAAATTCAACATCTAGTTTATTAAAGATATGAGTGCTCTTTTCAATTAAATCATTTTCATTTGCAATAGGTTTAAGTACTTTTTGATCTGGAGTTACAGCTGATACATCCCACGGGCGAAGCGTATCAACTTGCAGTTTATCTTTTTTCTCTAGCAATATTTTATCTTTAAGAGGCACAACATACTTACGTATGGATTCAGCTAGTTCATAGCAATCTTTCGCTGAATAATCAAAACGCTCGTATTTTTTGAACATATAATCGCGATAATTCTCTAGTTGAATATTTTTTGCTTTTTGATGGCGAATTTCAATTAATTGATTTAATATGTTTTGGAGTTCTTTTTCAACAGATAAAAATTTTTCAGAAATAATGGTTTTTGCCTTTTTACGGGTGTCACGATTCGAATCTTGTAAATAGGATTGTAATTCTGTTATCGTTTTTTCTTCTCCGTCCCAAATTCCACTTAATCCTCCAGTGATTTCAAAGTACTCTGTGATTAATTTGTCTTCCTTTATTTCTAATTCAATATTTTCCTCACAAAATAACTTTTGAGCGTTTTTTATTTTTGTATCTAATAAACCATATACGTTAGAATCTAATTCCATTCGAAAAGGTGACTCTAAATATTTATTATCCAATAAATTTTGGTACCGCTTTAAAAGTGGCTTTACAAATTGTTGATCATGTTCAAAAGTATCCTTTATTTCTTCATCATCCGTATTACATTGAAAGGCGATGTAATGTGATCTTAATTGTTCTTCGATGTCCCAAATTACTTTTGACTGCTCTTTTAACCAATTTTCAAGGTCTAGTTTTGAAGAAATCATTTTATTTAATAAAGTCGAAAGAGTTTTGTCCAATTGTAGTACATTACTAATATCAATCGTATTTACACGTTGCATTATATATCCCTCACTTTTTATTTATTCATAGAGATATTCTATTTATTAATTGTAATTTCCTTGTTAAGTGGGGAAAATGTGAAATAATGTTAAATTTAATAATTAAAGAAGGTATTTATATGTCAAAGTAAAAAGTTTATCGTAAATGAAAATGTTTGGAGGGGTGCTACATGAGAAAGGGAAAGAAGTTACTTGTACTTTTATTTCCATTTGCTTTATTATGTGCCTGTGAGAATGACATTGAAGATGCTAAAAGTGAAGATTCTATAGTGATGGATATTGCCACAGCAGCGGTAAAGGAGGAATCTTTTTTTAGTGCTGCTATAAGAGATGAAAAAGAAAGGATAGTAGATTTAGAGATTGCTGATAGCGAAGATAGTAACGAAATAAAAAATGATATTAATAAAAGATTGGTGATACAAGGTGTAACGTCTTATAAAATCAATATAACTCAAAGAAATAGAGAAGTTGTAAAGGCAGAGAGTAGATGGAATCAAGTTTTTGGACATATATTTGATGATGTATTCAGAAAAAATGGATATGAAGGGTTTGGTATTCAGCAAATAAATTATAAAAAGAATCAACCTGTTACCATTGATATAAAAACTAAGATTAGCGATGATGAAGTAGGGGCGAGAGAACTTGGACAGAAAATAGAAAAAGAAGTTGAAGTTGTACTTAAAACAGAAGCAGTAAAGAAATGGATTGAAAATGATTCATATGCTATTGGGATTTACGATATAGATGATCGGAAAATTAACTAATTGAGGAATGAATGCTATATGAATAGAAAACCGATGGAATCAAATATAGAATTGCTGAAGGAGGTGTAATATGTATAAGTATTTACATATTTTAAATGACATTGAAAATAAGATTCAAAATGGAGATATAAAAGAAGGAAAGAAATTACCGTCTATACGGTCACTCGTTACGCAATATGAATGTAATAAGGCAACAGTTATACGTGCGCTTCATGAATTAGAAAAGCGTCACATTATATATTCTGTCCCTCAAAGTGGATACTACGTTGTTAAGAAATCTGGGAGTACCATAGAAAATAACGAGATAATTGATTTCGCTTCTTCAGCACCAGATCCAGATGTTTTCCCATATTTAGATTTTCAGCATTGCATTAATAAGGCTATTGATACTTATAAAAATGATTTGTTCGTATACGGAACACCGAAAGGGTTACCATCTTTAATTCCAGTCATTCAAAAACAGTTGGCAAATTATCAAGTGTTCACGAAAGAAGACAATATTTTTATAACATCAGGTGTGCAGCAGGCGCTTGCTATATTAACTTCTATACCATTTCCGAATGGAAATGAAACTGTATTAATTGAACAGCCAACATATCATCTATATATTGATTATCTAGAAATAAATAAAGTTCCTGTAATCGGTATTAAACGTACGAATGAAGGTATCGATTTGAATGAATTGGAGCAAATATTTCAAACTGGAAAAATAAAATTCTTTTATACGATACCGAGATATCATCATCCGCTTGGAACTTCTTATTCTAAAGATGAGAAAGAAAATATCGCACTATTGGCTAAGAAATACAATGTATTTATAGTGGAAGATGATTATTTAGCAGATTTAGAAACTGATTCAAAAGCAGATCCGTTATATAGCTTGGATAATTGTAGTCATGTCATATATTTGAAAAGTTATTCGAAGATTATTTTTCCTGGTTTACGGGTTGGAGTTGCAGTCATCCCACCATCCATTGCAAATGCGTTCTATACATACAAAAAGATACTAGATATTGATAGTCCAATGATTTCTCAAGCGGCTTTAGAAATTTATATAAAGAGCGGTATGTTTGAACGTCATAAAAATAAAATTAAATCTTCCTATCACAATAGATCTAAAAAATTAGCAGAAACACTAGAAAGAACTCATAGTGAAAACCCACTT
Organism: Bacillus sp. 7_6_55CFAA_CT2; assembly: GCF_000238655.1. Lineage (NCBI taxonomy): Bacteria > Bacillati > Bacillota > Bacilli > Caryophanales > Bacillaceae > Bacillus > Bacillus sp. 7_6_55CFAA_CT2. Next base: position 730,527 of record NZ_JH414709.1, read on the forward strand.
TTATTCACATATAAAAAGCATAATACAATTGGAATTCATACTTGTTTAAAATTACATAAAACGAGTATTTCAGAAATGTTTTTCAAAAGACTAAGTGAAAAACAAATAAGTATTGATACAATTGATAAAAATTATGTGAGAGGTTTTCCGAAAGAAAGACTATTAAAGTTAAACGTATCGAATGTAAAGGAAGATAGGATTGAAGAAGGAATTCGTAAAATAATAGAGGAAATCAAACAATTGGAACATATATCCTTCCAATTTAAAAAAGAAAAAAATGAATAAGTAGCTTTGTTGTGAGACGCAAAATAATTCTTTTGTTTGTGTGTATCGCTATAATAATTGAAGCTATTGTTGTAACTAAATATTATAATAAGGATGATAATTATAATCCTTCAAAGATACATGGCTCGATTTATTGGAAGATAATCCCTAAAACCAATGCTTAATTAAGGTTATGGCGGGTATAAACCAATTAGAACGTGATCTGATTCGTAGGTGGAAACATAAAGGTATTGAACTGAATAAGAAAGAAGGAAAATTTAAAGGTTGGTTAAAGAAATACTATAAAAATCATGCAGGAATGAATTATGCAGTAAAGCTTTATGAAGAGGTAGATATGAATGTAAATCAAATTTGTGAAATTACAAATGTGTCTAGGGCCTCATTATTTAGAAAGCTATCGGAAAGGAACAGTTGATGAGTTATACTAAAAATCAGAAATATATAATAAGGGATAAATTCCATAGAGAGGTGGAATTACATGCCTAAAATTGATAATATGTTAGCGATTCTATGGATGCTTCGCTCAGGTAAAAAAATTACTGCAAAACAAATTTCAGAAAAGTTAGAGATGAATATAAGGACTGTGTATCGTTATATTGATACAATTTCAACAAGTGGTGTACCTATAATTTCAGAACCAGGACATAACGGTGGATACACGTTATTAAACAATTTTATTGAGGCTCCTCTTTTTTTTGATTTTGAAGAGCAAACTTCACTATTTCACGCTGCTGTTTTTGCAGAAGAAGCCGGATATTATGGAGGTGAAGCATTAAATAGGGCCATTTCAAAACTAAGTAAATACTCAAATCAAGAGCAGGAAGCAAAGATAAACCGACATTTAAGTAGTCTAGAAGTAATAAGTCGATTTAGTTCATCCTCTATGGAACATTTTTTGAAGGAGTTGGAGGAGGCCGTAACTGATGGGTATTCAGTAAAAATTCTTTATTATAAAAGTGGGAAAAAGCAATTAAATTATAGATTGGTCGATCCGTACAGAATTATCTATTGGAATAATAGGTGGTATGTGATTGGATTTTGTCATCTTAGGAATGATATCCGTAGTTTTAGGGTAGATCGAATTGAAAATTTAATGCTAACCGAAAATAAGTTTAACCGGCCAGAAAATTTTTCAGCACGTGACTTTTTTATAAAAAATCTTCTTCCAACTATAGAAGATAAGGAAGGGATTATTTCTTTGGTTATTAGTGGGGATAAAAGTGTATTGGATGATATTTGCCAACATTGGTTTTTAGGACATTATTTACAAGTGCGAACTTCAAATCAAGCAGTTTTTCTTCTTGAAAAAGATATGATACATACATATGTACCTTATTTACTTTTACCGTACAATAAATCTATTAAAGTTATTGAGCCAATAAGTCTTAAGAAAAGACTTATTGAAGTTCTGTCGGAATTAATAAAATTTCATGAAGTTATATTATAATATCCATATCAATTGTGATTGGAGTGATATGGGATGCAAACAAAAAAAGTTTTTCTATATGTATTTAATACAATGTCGGACTGGGAATATGGATATTTAATTACCGAACTAAATTCAGGAAGATATTTTAAAAAAGATTTAGTACCTTTAAAAGTAATTACAGTAGGAGCTAATAAAGAAATGATTACTACTATGGGGGGACTGAGCATAAAACCAGATATTTCCCTTGATGAATGTACTTTTGAGAGTAAAGATCTTTTAATTTTACCAGGAGGGACTACTTGGAGTGAAGAGATTCATCAACCTATCTTGGAAGGAGTTGGCCAAGCTTTAAAGTTTGGTACTATTGTTGGTGCAATTTGTGGTGCAACTGAGGCCCTTGCAAATAGGGGATACTTAGATACTAGAAAGCATACAACTAATAATTTAGAATACACTAAAATGGTATGTCCTAACTATAAAGGAGAAAAATTCTATGAGTTGAGATCTGCGGTATCTGATGCGAACTTAGTTACTGCATCAGGAATAGCTCCTCTGGAATTTGCGATGGAAGTACTGAAAAAATTAGATGTATTTGCACCAGATACATTACATTCATGGTTTAACCTAAATAAAACTCACAAACCTGAATACTTCTTTCAGTTAATGAATTCAATAAATTGATGAACTAAAAAATCAACTAAGCAGATTTATATTTGTTTAAATAATAACCATGCTCTAGACAATGTCAAAGCATGGTTATTGAATATAACTTAAAAATGGTTATAAAGTAATGAAAATTCCTTAACTTTGTATATTCGTATTTTCCTGACGTTACCTCTATAAAAGGAAATATGATAACAATCATATACCCAAAGTGATAGAACTGAGTTATAAAAAGTAGAAGAAAAGTGTTATGTTAATAATTTTTAGAGCACCCAATTGTTGAGTGCTCTTTTTGTTTAGGACATAATTGTTTTAAATGGAAATAAACTACCAATAGATGATATCTTTAAAGTATAGCATTTATTTTGAATGGGAGGGTGATGGAGTCTATGGGGGTACGTATAGTCGATGATTTACAGCAATTATCATTATTACTTATGTTTTTAAGTACATTTATATTTTACAGATACTTAAAGAAAGTGAAACGAGAGAGAAAATTGACTGGTTTTGAATGGACAATGTATTTTGTCACTCAATTTGCGACATTAATTTGGGCATTCACTTATTTTATTAAACACTTAGCTGAATCGTAATTTCTACTCATTTAAATCTAGTGTATTGTTATCTATTAGGGATATAAATATAGTCTGTATCTAAATCAATGACAGCATCGCTTAGGACTTCTTCTTGTAGTAATTTTGAGGATTTTTCAAAGTGATACCGTACACAAAATAAGCTTAGAAGATCTTCGTTAGATAATTCTTCACTTTTAACATGTAAATACATTGTTCTTATTTCGTGTATAGAGCAGGTAAGGCCAATAACATACTCATTTATTTCATATCCATCAAATTCAATTATCATATTATCACTGTTGGTTGCTAGCCAACTTTATAGCTTAATTTTAGATGAATCTATTATACATTGTTTGAAATTTAGTGAGAATATATTTTATAAAATGTGAGGGGTATAAATGGAACAAAATAAATTAGTTTTAGAAGGACCAAAACGTCTTAAGTGGAAAACATGTAAAATTAAGTCTATACAGGATAATGAAATTATCGTTAAAACAATTGCAGGTGCAATAAGTATTGGAGCAGAGTTACCACAGTATAAAGAATCGGATGTTACAGATACAAATCCTATCTATCCAAAAAAAACTGGATATGAAAGTTATGGTGAAGTAATTCAAGTTGGTAATAAAGTAACAAATTTAAACGTAGGTGATAAAGTAGTTTCTTTTTATGGACATGAAACGATAGGAATAGTTAAGGGAGATAAAGTAATTCGAGTACCTAGTTATATAAAACCTAAAGTTGCTTTATTATCTATTCTTTCGTGTGATGCTGCTAAAGGGGTATTGAAGCTAGACCCGCGACAGGATGAAAAAGTACTTATTACTGGGAGTTATCGGTTTACTCGCTTGTTATTTCTTAAAATACTATGTAGGTGTTAAGCATGTGGATGTTGTTGAGCCTAATAAAAATAGAAGAGAATTTGCAAAGAAGTTTGGTGCGAAAAACCTCTTTGATTCAGAAAAACAAATAATAGAAACATATAATTACGGTTTGGAATGTTCTGCTACAAATAGAGGGTTTCACACATTACAAAAGGCCATTAATAGTAATAGAGCGATATGTATTCTTTCTGATGGTAATATAGAAGACTTAACATTAACCGCCGACTTTTATCGAAAAGAATTGAAAATCATTGGTTCAAGTGATGGATATGGTTACCAAAAACATGCAGATTGGTTTTTTAGTCAAATAGAACAGACGCCATGGATAGAAGAGATTTTTCAACATGAAATTCATTATACTGCACTTGAAAAATGTTTTGAGGAATTAAGTCAAGGAATAATTACTCCTTTAAAAGTATTTGTCTCATTTGAATAAAATGACAACGTACTTGTCACGTAGCTCACATATATTTTGTCATTAATATGATAATAAAACGAGGAGTAGCATGTACGTGTTAATTTTTAATAGGCACAACGGGTTGTTGCTCTTTCATTATGTACAAATCGTATATTATCTTTCTCAATGTACATATTAAGTAAAGTATTTAATATCACGTACATAAAAGGCGGGGTAATATGGATGGAAATAAGAAAAATGAAGAATTGAGTAAATTTAAGAAACAATGGTTTAATGAAGATAATCAACCAGTAGCTGGTATAGAGCTAGCCTTACCGCCTGATATAGGCAGCATGTTAGACTCGAAATCAGTTGATGATCAAAGTGGAGAAAGTAATAATGAATAAGTTTAATCTATACGCATCCATTTGGGTGCTTTTGTTTTTTTGACAATAGAAAATAGATCATCAAATTCTTATTGAAAAAAGATGGATCTAAATAGATCCATTTTCTATATATGTAAGTTTTAATTTTCACCAAAAAGTTTAAAGTGCATCTAGAATGCTAATAACATTTACCATTAAAGGATTGGGCTATTATGCATATTATTGTTGAAAGCATTATTTTAATTCTCACTGGGATTCTTGCATTAAAAATGACAGGTAGTAAATCTGTTAGCCAAATGACAAGAGCTGAAATCATCATAGTAGTATCAATTGCGCGTATTATTGTAGAGCCTGTATTAAGTAGGAATGTAGTCCCATCTATATTTGCAGCTGTAATATTTGCAAGCGTACTTCTTATCATTCATTTCTTTGAACTGAAATCAAGGGAGGCGGAACAATTCCTAAATGGCAGTAGCTTTGTAATTGTTGAAAATGGAGAGATTATTAAAGCGAACTTGATGAAGGCAAAAATGTCTGAACAACAACTTTATATGCAATTAAGAGAAAAAGGAATACATGATTTAAAGATTTTGCAGCAAGTTACAGCTGAGCCGAATGGACGTATTGGTTATCAATTAATAGAGAAAGCTCAACCGATAACTTTAGAAATGTTAGAAAAAACATTAGATCAGCACAAAATAAAAAGATAATTTCTTATGTGAAATGCCAATATACAATTGAATTATTGGCATTTTTTATTTTTCTAAATGTAAAAGTTAATATTTAGAATAGATATTCAGCCAATCTTTAAATTAGATATAGGCTTATTAATATGCTATATTCAATGGAGCTATAGTGACTGTGGTGAAAAAAGCAGCGTTAAAATGAATAGGTCTTTCATGTGATATTAAACATGAGATAAGAATAAGGAGATAGAAACATAATGGAATTTTGGGAATCAAGTTTTATTGAAAAACAAACGATGTGGGGATTGGAACCTACAGAATCTGCAATTTTGACAAAAGATTTTTTTATTGAAAAGAACGTTAAGGATATATTAGTTCCGGGTATTGGTTATGGAAGAAATGCAAAGGTTTTTATCGATAATGGTATAAATGTAACAGGTATTGAAATTTCGAAAACAGCGATCGATTTAGCAAGAGAAAACGGACTAGAAGATGTTAGTATGTATCACGGTTCAGTAAACGAAATGCCTTTTGATAATAAACTGTATGATGGGATATTTAGTCATGCACTTCTTCATTTGTTGAATGGACAGGAAAGAGAGAATTTTATTGAAGATTGTTATAATCAGTTAAAACCAGGCGGATATATGGTTTTTACAACTGTTTCTAAAAAAGCTCCCATGTACGGAAAAGGAAAACAGTTGGATAAAGATTATTATGAGATAATGGAAGGTGTAAAAATGTTCTTCTATGATTCTGAATCTATAAAAAAAGATTTTAATCAATATGGATTAGTACAAGTTTCGGAAATTGATGAACCAAATAAGAACATGGCAAATAAACCTCCAATTAATTTTTTAACGATAAAATGTAAGAGAGAACTATAATTAAAAGTTATTAAGAATTATTAAAGATGTTTATATATTGATTATGCACAAATAAAAAGGACAAGCATATAATAGAAGTACCTATTAACTTTAAGTAACCTTAACTTTCGTTAATAGGGTATCTCAAAATCCCCAAAAGAGCACTTGCGGAAACAAGTGCTCTTTTATTTTTTTGTTTCATAAATATTTATACTTGCAAATTTCGTGCAATAAAAATAAATCTGAGAGAAATAACCATATCTTTATTATACGATTATTTCTGAACTACAAACGTTATAGCATTTGTTTTTAATTGAATGTGTCTTTCATTACGAACCATATTATAAGCTAATTCTTTTATTTCAACTTTTACTTCTTTCCATCCTTTATAAATACTTTTTAATAGATGTATCATTTCATCAGTTGGGAGATTAATTTCAATTAAAGCTTCTAATTCTTCATTCGTTTTTAAAACAATTTCTTGTATGTTAGAGTTAATAATTAAACAATTAATACCGCCGTTTTTTGTCCCTTGTTTCATAGAATGGAGCACTTTTTTAAAATCTTCTTTTGATTTAACATGCTCTAAACTTGATACTGCAACGATATAATCATAAGCGTTAGAGTCAATATGATAGTTTTCAATTTCTGTTTGTTCTGTTTTTATAACCTCGAATACATCATGTTCTTTACTATAAGTTTGTAGCTTTGTTAAAGCGGAATCAAGTAAATCAACACATGTAACAGTGCCATTATAATTTTTTATTATTTGTGCAATTGGAATGCTATTTCTACCGATGCCAGAGCCAAGATCAAGTACTTGCAAGTTGTTTTGTCCTTCAAAGTGATCCATCAAGTCCATAACTGTTTTAACCGGTTTGTACAGCCAAGAGCCAATTTCAAATAGTTTATATTGTTCATAGCAAAGGTCGTGATATTTCTTTTCTTCTTGTCTTATGTATTCGATACGGTTCATATTGTTTCAGCCCCAATATTTTTATTGCAAAATTCATATGTAGGACAACCTTTTATATTTGTTTGAATTCGAAAAATACCACCAGCATGTGGATACTCTTTTAATTCGTCATCTGTCATTCTTGTTCTGGCTGTTGTGATATATAAATCTGTTAAATTAGGTCCTCCAAATGTACATGATGTTACATATAAAGCTGGAATTGGAATGCTTAATATTTTTTCTCCAGTAGAGGGATTCCATCTAGTTATTTTTGAACCTCCCCAATGTGCAATCCATAAACAGCCGTCTTCGTCAATTGTCATACCATCAGGTAGACCATCATTTTCAGAGAAAATGATTACATCAATTGGATTATGAATGTCTCCAGTACGTATATTATATTGATAGCGAACCACTTTTTTAGTAGGTGTATCTATAAAGTAAAAGTATGTATGATCAGGTGACCAAGCAATTCCATTTGATGTATTTACATGTGAAACTTTTTTCTCTACACTTAAATTATGATGTAAACAATACAAGGAACCTGCAGCATTCATACCGTATGTATCTGTAGAACCTGCCCAGAAACGACCAGCTGGATCACATTTTCCATCATTGAAACGATTTTCTATTAAATGTGGTTCAGGGTCAAAAATATGTGTCAGTTTTTCGGTATTTATATTAATAGAATAAAAGCCTTTTTCCATAGCTAAGAGTAGTACATCCTCTAAATATGGAACAACACAGCCGATTTGTTGATTGAGTGCAATTACTCGGTTCGTATTAGCGGTAGGATTGTATATGCATAATTTTCTCTCCATAATATCAACCCAATATAAAAGTTGCTTTTTTTCATTCCAACATGGTCCTTCAGCTAAACTTGCTTTAGCATCTAAAACTAATTCTATATTACTGAACAAGATGTTCACCTCGCGTTATAAGATATTAATATAATTCGATAAGAATAGAGGTAAACCTTTTAGTCAAAGGATATTAAAATTTATGCTGTAGAAAAATGACCTTCTCACAAGTGATTAAAAAAGTGTATAACCAAGGAGAGGAAAATGCATATGATGTTTTATGAGATTGTTTGCTTTTCTTGTAAGAATATATTTCGTGTTTACGAAGGCAGTGAAAAATATAAGCGATTTAAAGAAAAACCAAACGGGGCATATTGTTGTGATGAGTGTAGTCATAAAATTCAATTAGAAGCGATAAAGAATTTTTTTAGGTAATTATATGTTTTTGATTCGGAAAAGTTTGACAATAAAAGTGTTATAAATTATCATATTAAAAAACTAATATTTAAAATGGCATGGAAGAGAAGAGTAGTTAAGAAAGAATACGTACAGAGAGCTCTGGTAGCTGAGAAAGAGCGGTATACATCTTAACGAAAAAAGACTTGGAGCTGCGCAAGGAACTAATTTATTTAGGGATGGTGCGACGGGTTCTCCCGTTATAGAGATAGGGTATAAGCATATTTTGCCGTACCTGAAGAGGTTAATATGGTGACATATTAACAAACTGAGGTGGTACCGCGAAGCTAACAACTCTCGTCCTCAAGATGAATAATCTTGGGGGTGGGAGTTTTTTTATTGCATAAAACTGAGAATACGAAAACAAAAAATAATTGAGGTGAGCAATAAATGCATTGGGCGTATGAAGTAGCACATGAATTAATTAGGAAACATCCAAATAAAGAAACGTTTGTTTGTGCATCTGGAATTAGTCCTTCAGGTTCTGTTCATATTGGGAACTTTCGTGAAATCGTAACGACTTATTTCGTAGTAAGAGCACTTCAAGGTTTAGGGAAAAAGACTCGTTTTATATTTTCGTGGGATGATTATGATCGATTTAGAAAAGTTCCAAAAAATATTGATCCATCTTTTGCAAAGTATATTGGTATGCCATACTGTGATATTCCAGATCCGTCTGGATGTCATAACTCGTATGCGGAGCATTTTGAAAAAGAGTTTGAAACATCGCTTCAAGCATTTGGAATTGAAGTAGAATTTATTTATCAACATGATGAATATAGAAGTGGAAGGTATAACAAAAATATTTTAGAGGCTTTGTATAAACGAAAAGAAATATATGATATTTTAATGGATTTTAAAACTGGAGAGTGTAGTGAAGAAGAGCGAAACAATTTTTATCCAGCTACATTATATTGTGAGAGGTGTGGAAAAGATACAACAACTATTACACATTTTGATGAAGTATTAAAAACAGTCCGGTATGAATGTGAATGCGGAAATGAAAAAGAATTATCCGTATTAAATACAAATAAAATGAAACTAAACTGGAAAATCGATTGGCCGATGAGATGGATGATAGAGGATGTTATTTTTGAACCGGGTGGAAGAGATCATTCATCAGAAACGGGTAGTTATAATGTATCAAAAGAAATTGCAAGGAAAATATTCAATCGTGAAGCGCCTCATTACGTTGCTTACGATTTCATTGGTATTAAAGGGAATCATAGAAAAAATGTCTAGTTCTTCAGGGAATAGCATTACACCAAGCGATTTATTGAAAGTGTATATACCAGAAGTAATTCTCTTTATGTTTGCCAAATACAAACCAGGCGCTGCTTTTCATATTGGGTTGGATGAAGATGTGATTCGTAATTATACAGAGTATGAGCGATTGAAAGATAGTTATGAAAATAAAACGCTCAAAAATGAAGATTTATTTGATGCAATTAAAATCTCTAGAGTTGATAGTGAGTTTAAAGAATATCCGAAATTTAATCAAGTAGCAGGAACGTTACCATTATTAAATTTTGATTCAACTATTTTACAGGGGATATTAAAGAAAATAGATAGGAGCTATGCATTAGATGAAATGAGAGCGATAAGTAATCGCGCAGAGTATTGGATAAGAAACTTTCAATCTGAAAAATTAATCGCGGTAAATGAGGAGAAAAATGCAGAGTTTTACTACACATTAGATGAAAGGCAGAAAGAATGGCTAGTAGAAGTTTGTAAAATACTTCGTTCTAATAAAGATTACTCTAACTTAATGGAGCAATTATATGCGATTTGTCATCATGAAAATAAAAAAATAATGAAAGAAAATCAAAAACAATTATTCACTATTATATATAAGCTCATTATGAATCAATCAAATGGTCCTCGTATACCATTATTAATACATGTAGTAGGCATAGAAAAATTCATCACACTATTAGATTTCTAAAACACAGTTAAAAGCAACGCAAGTACCAAAATTTCTAAGTACTTGCGTTGCAAATTTTACTATCGTGAATACATTTTCGGACATTCATCACCACTTGGTTCATAAAAACAATGGCTTTTAAACTGTCCTACAAATGGCTGATTATACCATTCAGGTGGACAAGCTCCAACTGGACGGAAATACCAAAGAGCCCATCGTGCAGGCCAGCGCCATTGACCTTGTAAAACTTTTCGTGCGATTTCTTTTTCTGATTCACGAGCGCGTTGATAAAAATATCCATATTGTACTGCTTCAAATCCGCCGGGGCTTTGATATACAGCGTCGCGTACGGTACGGAGTTGTTTAAAATCTAAGCAATCACAAAATACACGGTTTACTACAACGCATCCAACTAACTCCTCACCTTGGCGACCTTCGCCTTCAGCTTCAGCACGAATTAAACGAGCTAGTAAATCAACATCACTTTCGTTGTATGGAATAAGGGGCATAGTGATACCACCTTTCTGTTATAGTAAAGAGTGTATGTTATAAAACAATCTGCGTGCTTTTTTACATAAAAATAACATTTAATTTTAAGAGGAGCTTGTATAAAAAGAGCTAATTAGTAATAGTAGATAAATATAAAAGGGAGAGGTATTATGTATCGAATTCATAAAGACCATATCATTTACTCAATGTCACCAGAAAATAAGCCTTGTATGGAAGTGGAAATTGGGAGCAGTCTTGTATTTGAAACATATGATTGCTTTGAAAATCAAATCGATTCTGAAGATGTTGTGTTTCAAGAATTAGATTGGAACCGAATTAATCCAGCGACTGGACCTGTATATGTTAAAGGAGCAGAACCTGGCGATATATTAGCCGTAACGATTGAAAAGATTAAAATTGCAGAGCAGGGCGTTTTAACTACAGGTGCAAACCTTGGTGTAATAGGGAATGAGTTAAATGAAAATACAGTGAAAATTGTCCCAATACATAATGAACATGTTTTGTTTTCAAGTGAACTACAAATCCCGATTAATCCAATGATTGGGGTAATTGGTATTGCACCGAAAGAAGAGAGCATTTCATGTGGCACACCGCATGATCACGGCGGGAATATGGACTGTAAAGAAATTAAAGAAGGAACAACATTACTACTACCAGTTAATGTCCCAGGAGCACTATTAGCGTTAGGTGATTTACACGCAGCAATGGGGGATGGTGAAATTGGGGTTAGTGGAGTAGAGGTTGCTGGTGAGGTAACTGTAACAGTTCAAATTATAAAAGGGAAAAAATGGCCACTACCAATGGCTATTCAAAAAGAAAAAGTAATGACGATTGCTTCAGAAAAATTGCTAGATGATGCAGCAAATCGTGCTGTACGTAATATGGTGACATTTTTACATGAAGAATTAGCAATGTCTAAAGCTGATGCAACGCTTTTATTATCGGCAGCAGGTAATTTAAAAGTTTGCCAAGTTGTGGATCCGTTGAAAACGGCGCGTATGGAATTAGGGATGGATTATGTGGAGAAACTAGGATTTACTTTTAGTAAATTTCATATTAAATAGATAAGGGACGAAAAAGGATACTTTTGTATAAAAGCATCCTTTTTTAATTTACGGATTTTGTGAAAAGAGGTAGTATTTATTTTATATAAGTATATTTGAGATTGTGGATTAAAAAGGAGTTCAATAATGGTCAAAATTATGATTGTAGAAGACGATATGAAAATTGCAGAACTATTATCAAAACATGTTGCGAAATATGGTTATCAAGGAGTTATTGTATCGGACTTTCAAAATGTATTAGACATTTTTTTAGATGAACAACCAGAGTTAGTTTTATTAGATATTAATTTACCGAGTTTTGATGGGTACTTTTGGTGTCGTCAAATTCGCGGTGTTTCTACATGTCCGATACTATTCATTTCGGCCCGTGAAGGTACGATGGATCAAGTTATGGCGTTAGAAAATGGTGGCGATGATTTTATTCCGAAGCCTTTTCATTATGAAGTTGTAGTGGCGAAAATTCGTAGTCATTTAAGACGTGCATATGGAGATTATGCACCGAAACTAGAAGAGCGAATGATTGAGCAACAAGGCCTTTGTTTATATCCTGAAAGACTTGTATTGAAACTTAGAAACGAAGAGATTGATATAACGAGAAACGAAGCTATTTTATTAGAGACATTAATGAAAAATTATCCGCGTGTTGTGAGTAGGGAAGTGTTGTTAAATAAATTATGGGATAGCGAATCTTATGTTGATGATAATACATTAAGTGTAAATACAACACGTGTGCGTAAAAAGTTACAAACGTTACATATAGAAGGTGCGATTGAAACGATTCGTAGTGTTGGATATAGATTGCATATTACTTGGGATACTGGTATAGAAAAATGATAAGATTATTTATACGTGATCATATACCACTTATTTGCTTTACTATAATTCAACTACTAGCTATATTTCTCGTATATTGGTTTGATGGGCATAATCATATTACAACGGCGTTATATGCAATGTTTCTAGGGGCTTTCTTTATGGGAAGTTATTTAGTGTTTCGTTATTTTACACATCGTTCTTTTTATGAGCGCTTAGCAAACCCGATGCAATCTTTGGATGAATCTGTTCAAAAATCTGATTTTGCAGCTGTATCGGCTGCTCTTCAAGAACTACTTGAGGTGCAATATCGACATTATCAAAATCAGCTGCAAATGCAAGAGAGAAAAAATAATGACCATTTAACCTTTATGAATCAGTGGATTCATCAAATGAAAACACCTTTATCTGTAATAGAATTAATTACACAGGATGAAGTAGATTCACGTTTTGAAAGTATAAATGAGGAAACTGATCGATTAAAAAAGGGATTAGAAATGGCTCTGTATGTCGCACGTTTAGAAGCATTTACACAAGATTTTTATGTAGAAAGAGTACAACTACATAAAATAGTGAATGATTCGGTACATGAGCATAAACGGTTCTTTATCCGGAATTTTGTATATCCAGAGCTTGAAATTGATAAGGACATTACTGTAGAAAGTGATGCGAAATGGTTACAATTTTTAATTGGGCAAATACTATCGAATGCGATTAAATATTCATCAGGTAGTAGAGAAAAGATTAAAGTGAAAGCTTGTAAGGAAGGTAATACCGTTATACTTGAAATTGCTGATAATGGCGTAGGTATACCGAAGCAAGATTTACCAAGAGTCTTCAAACCTTTCTTTACAGGAGAAAACGGTAGAGATTTTAAAGAATCAACAGGAATGGGGCTATATCTCGTATATGAAATTACGAAGCAATTAGGACATAGTGTAGAAATCCATTCAGAAGTTGATAAAGGTACGGTAGTACGAGTAATATTTTTTAATGTGTAAAAAGTGATCAAGGCTAAAGAACGTTGGAGATAAGTTTTTTAGCCTTGTTTTGTATTTTTTAAAAAGTTTTCATATGAATAAATGATACAAATTAGTAAAAATTAAAGATATGAGCACATGAAATTGTAAAAATAAACTTGAAGAAAAATAATTGCTTTTGAAGTACAAATAATAATATTTACGCATACAGTATTATCATGGTACAATATGGTTATTAATGACAGAAAGGAATGATGGGTGGACGATGATTAACTAATCTTATTTTTAAATGTTGAAATTCAATAAATTTCAATTTCTAAAAAATAGGATTAGTCTGCCCAATTTCCATAGAACGGTATTGCTATTTATGTTACGTAATAGCTTATTTGGGTGTAAATATTTTAACGACTAATCCTGCCAAATTTATTTGGGAGGATTTTTTTATTCTCCCTTAATGAAAGGGATCGGTATTATGAAAGAACTATTAAAATTAAATGATGTTTATGTTGAAATAAAAGAAAATATGTTGTTAGAGAAAATGAATGTGACAGTAAAACAAGGGGATGTTATCGGATTAATTGGTAAAAACGGTGCTGGTAAATCAACGTTACTTCAATTAATAAATGGAAAGATTGAGCCTTCAAAAGGGATTGTTGAATGGCAGCAAATGAATATGACAACCGCATATGTTGAGCAAGAAATAGAATCTTTTATTAGTAATGATGTAATTGCAAAAGAAGCAGAACTTCTTGCGAAATGGGGCGTGCCAACGAACGATTTTCATACTTTAAGTGGTGGTGAAAAGCTGAAAATTCGATTAGCAAAAGGATTTGCTGAAAATCCTAATGTCTTAATATTAGACGAACCGACAAATCATTTAGATGAGATCAGTACGGGATTTCTCATTAAACAAATAAAAAACATGAAAGGTACAGTTATCGTTGTATCACATGATCGATATTTTTTAGATGTTGTCGCAACAAAAATATGGTCAATTGAGGACAAAAAATTAATTGAGCATAGTGGTAATTATACGAGCTACATGAAAGCACGTGAGCATAAAAGAAAGACGCAGCAGCGTGAATATGAAAAGCAGCAAAAAAAGATAGAACAAGTAGAAACACATATAAAAGAATTGAGTTCATGGTCACAAAAGGCACACGCGCAGTCTACAAAACAAGAAGGTGTGAAAGAATTCTATCGTGTAAAAGCGAAGCGAATGGATGCACAAGTGAAGTCAAAACGAAAACGACTCGAAAAAGAGCTGGAGAAAACGAAAGTAGAACGTGTGAAAGAAGAGTATTCAGTTGAGTTTTCTATTCAAGCGAACAAAAAAGTAGGAAAACGCTTTTTAGAAGTGAAGCAATTAAAAAAAGACTTTCATGGGAAAGTATTATTTGAAAACGTTAATTTTACAATTCAGCACGGTGAGAAAGTTGCGATTGTTGGACCAAACGGTAGTGGGAAAACAACATTACTGAAGATGATTATGGGAACGGAAACTGCTGAAGGAGAAATATGGATTTCACCATCTGCAAACATCGGCTATTTAACACAAGAAGTTTTTGATTTACCGCTTGATAAAACACCAGAAAATTTATTTTTTAAAGAGACGTTTGAAGAAAGAGGAAAAGTCCAAAATTTAATGAAACATTTAGGATTCCAAGCGTCTCAATGGAAAGAGCCGATTGAGCATATGAGTATGGGAGAAAGAGTAAAATGTAAGCTAATGGCTTATATTTTAGATGAAAAAGATGTACTCATTTTAGACGAACCGACGAATCACTTGGATCTACCTTCACGTGAACAACTTGAAAATACATTAGCTGAGTATAACGGAACATTAGTAATTGTATCTCACGATCGATATTTTCTGGAGAAAACAACTAACACAAAACTCGTGTTTTCAAACAATACGATACAAAAGCAGCTAGAAGAACCTACTAAAACAAGAGATGATATTGAAGAGCTACGTTTAACGTTAGAAACAGAGAGACAAGAAGTATTAGGGAAATTAAGCTTTTTAACTTCTAAAGACAAAGAATATAAAGCACTGGATGAACGGTTTATGGAACTTACGAAGCAGATTAAAGAGCTATAACGTAAGTAAGGGGGATTAACATGGGAGAAGAGAGATTCACTAAGTTATTTAAAATAGATTGTGGAGATATATACTTGCAAGAATTTACGGTCAAAGATGCAGAGAGTATTTATAAAATAGCAAATCAACCGGAAATAGCAAAATTTTTACCAGACTGGAAATCAACGAAAGAACAAAGGGTGGATTGGATTGCAGATTATGAAATACCAGCAAACAAAGCATTTCTTGATGCAGTGAAAACTACGAATAACATAGATAATCATACGTTAAAGCTAGGAATATTTAAGAAAGCTACAAATGAACTCATTGGATGGTGCTGCACAGGTATGAAAGAAGAACTCCCTTCACCAAACAGAGAGATAATGTATGCTATCTCAAATGAATATCAAAATCATGGCTATGCTACAAAAGCGACTAAAGGTTTAATTGACTATTTGTTTAAAGAAACAAATTTAAATGTCCTTAACGCAATTGCTTTAATTAACAATGTAGCATCAAATAAAGTTATTGAAAAATGCGGGTTTATTTATAAGAGCCAACAGAGGATAGAAAATCAAATATATAATCATTATATATTGAGAAAATCTGAGTGGATAAAAATATAACGTTTGGTAGTAAAAGACCGATAGCAATCGGTCTTTTCTCATTTATATAATAAAGATTTATTATACATTATATTTCCTACTACTATACAATTATTATAAGATAGTTATGCGTTAATTTTAGTTTGAAATAATTATGTTGTCAGTTTTTTCAGAAATCTTACAAGCGTGTAAGGTAAATGAAAGATGAATCAATATGAGCTGTAAGACAATTCATTTACACTTTATAGTGAGCAGTGGAAATGAAGGGAGAATATACATGGAAATTTTACATGCAAAAAGTATTAGTAAAGTATATAAAGGGAAAGTACCTTATAAAGCATTAGTAGATATTGATTTATCAATTCAAGAAGGTGAATTTGTAGGAATTATGGGTCCATCAGGTAGCGGAAAAACAACGTTATTGAATATGGTATCTACTATTGATTCTCCATCATCGGGAGAAATATTTATTAATGGCACAAATCCTTTTCAATTATCATCAGAAGAATTAGCGTTATTCCGCAGAAAACAATTAGGATTTGTTTTTCAATCATTTAATCTTCTTAGCACACTTACTGTAAAAGAAAACATCGTATTGCCGATGACTTTAGATGGTGTTTCCGTGCAAGAAATGAACAAGCGATTGGAAGAGATTGCAGAGAAGTTAAATATTACAGATATATTGAATAAAAGAACGTTTGAAATATCAGGGGGACAAGCTCAAAGAACAGCAATCGCTCGTGCGATCGTTCATAAGCCGCAATTATTACTTGCAGATGAACCAACAGGGAACTTGGACTCTAAATCTTCAAATGATGTAATGGAGATGCTTGATACTCTTAATAAAGAAGAAAAAGCAACGATGATGTTAGTTACACATGATCCGTATGCTGCGAGTTTTTGCAGTAGAGTAGTATTTATTAAAGATGGTCAACTATATAACGAAATTTATTGTGGTGAAAGCAGACAAGCCTTTTATCAAAAGATTATGGATGTTCTTTCTTTGTTAGGAGGGAAAAGGCATGACTTTTCGTCAGTTCGCATTTAATAATATTTTTCGTAATAAGCGTACATATGCTGCCCATTTTTTAAGTAGTACATTTTCTATTATGGTTTTCTTTACGTATGCTCTTTTATTATTTCATCCTGATTTACAAGGGGAATTAAAATCAACAAGTGCAACAATGAGTGCATATGGTACGATGGGATTTACAATTTCGCAAGGTTTGATTTTTGTATTTTCATTTTTCTTTATTCTATATTCAGTTAGTTCATTTTTAAAAACTCGTAAGAAAGAATTTGGCATATTAATGATGCAAGGTATGTCAATGAGACAGTTTAAGAAATTATTATTAATTGAAAATATGTTGATTGGACTTGGTTCAATTTGTATAGGGATTTTCATTGGACTCATATTTTCTAAACTAGTCTTATTGATAAGCGCAAGTGTATTAATGATTAATAATGGTTTGCCTTTTTATACACCAGTGAAGGCTGTATTATTAACAGTTATCACTTTTCTTTTCTTATTTTTCATTGTTTCACTATTTACATTTAAAATGGTAAAAATAACGGAACTTGTGGAACTTATTCGAGCAGAGGAAAAACCAAAACCTGAACCGAAATCTTCAATTTTATTATCACTGCTTTCTTTAATTAGTATAGGATATGGATATTTCTCAGTATTTCGCTTTATTTCAAGTTCCAGTTTTACTACGCTCGGAATGGGTGTCCTACTAGTAATTGTAGGAACGTACTTTTTATATACACAGTGTAGCGTTTATATATTACATCTTGCTAAAAGGAGAGAATCTTTCTTTTTAAAAAGAACAAATATATTAACGTTTTCTGAATTAATTTACCGTATGAAAGATAATGCAACGATGTTTTTTATTGTATCTATTATTTCAGCAGTTGCATTTACAGCTATTGGTACAACAGCTGCTATTGGTAATAGAAATTTAGTGTGGATGACAAACCCATATACATTTCTGTATGAAAGCTCTGAAAACAACAAATTGGTAGATAAACATCTCTCTATTATAAAAAAACACCTCTTGGATGCAAATATTCCGTATCGAATGGCTTCATCTTCAAGTAAATTTACAGAAAGTAACGTAAATGTATTGAAATTAAGTGAATATAACGAACTTACGAGAGCACTCGGGTACCAACATGAAACGATTGAAAAAGAAGATGAAATTTTACTAATCCCTGGGAGGGTGTCACAAAAGCAAGAATTTAAAAATGGTGACTATAAAAAAAATATTGAAGTCATTCAAGGAGATTGGACAAAGACATTTCGTGTGAAGAAAACTGTAGAGAATTTAGTTTTACCACATGATTCTAGTAGTATTTATATTGCTGTTCAAGATCATGTGTATGATGAAATTCCTCTGACGAGTAATCCAGAGGATAAAGATATTCAACATCGTACTTACGGATTTGTTGTAGATGATTGGATAAGAACGAAAGAGATTTCAAATCAATTAAAGAGTATATTCGATAAAGATCTTAGGGACAGTGATTTCTACTTTGGAGCTTTAACATTAAACTTGTTGGAGGCAAAGCAAAAAAATGGTTTATTACTTATGGCAAGTGTTTTAGTCGGAATCGTTTTCTTTACATTTGCTGCTAGTTTTATTTATTTCCGATTATACACTGATTTGGACCGTGATCAACAACAATATAAAATGATTTCGAAAATGGGATTAAGTAAACAAGAGTTAAAAAAAGTTGTAACGAGACAGTTATTATTAATGTTCTTCTTACCGATTGCTGTTGCGGTGATTCATACTGTAGTAGCGTATACGGCACTGCAACAATTAGTTAGTTTTTCTATTTTAAATAGCTCGATTTTTATTTTAATTTCATTTATATGTATACAAGTTTTATATTTCTTTATTACTCGTTGGCGTTACCTACAAAAGCTTTATAAGACTATGGAGCAATAAAGGATATCAACTAATAAAATTACAGAAAAGCATGTAAAAAATGATATGAATTATGAAAGGAACCGTGATGAAAAGAACTTTAACTATTTTTATGTTAACTATAATACTTTTAATAAGCTTTAGTTCATGCTCTAAAAAGGATAACTCATTTCCTGCAAACGGTGTATTAATTATTGGAGATGAAAATAATATTTCACCAATTATTAATCGTTATCAGGAAATTACGAAAGAAAATGAAGTGTTTTCTGTGAAAAAAGGTGAAGTCGGAAATGGACATGTATTAATTTTAAATGAATCTACAGCACTAGCACTGATTAAAGAAAAAATTTTTCATAAACGAGGTAATGGCTCCAATTATATTTTAGATACGTTACCAAAATTCCCAAAAGAAGGATCACTATTGTTTACAAATGAAGACGAAAAGACTATGAAAAGTATTAAAATAGAAGGAAATGAGATTCCTGTTACATACGATAGTGACACTTGGATAGGAAACACTCGTAAATATCCAACGCAATCGTATGTGATTGTAGCAAAAAATAGCGTATATAAGGAAATAAAAGCAAATGAAACGAAAATGCACCTTCTTCAATTAAAGAGATCTTTAGGCGATGAAAGACCTAAAATGTCGACAGATAATACAATGGTTAATGAAAATGTCAAAGTAAAAAAGCTAATTAAAGGTTTGGAAGGAGAAGTATCTTTTCAATTTGTAACGATTGGCGAAAAACCTTAAAAAAGAGTTCGGAGTTGATAAAAATTTCATCAGCTTCGAACTCTTTTTAGTCTATAGACAAATCAATTACTATGCTTTACATTACTTCATTTAATCGAGTCTCGTTTGTTTCCTCAATCCCATTTGAATTTTGAACTGAATTATTTTGGGCTTCTTTTTCTTTACGAGCCTTTTGTAGCATTTCAAGGATGATCCATAAGGGAACACCTTTATCCTTTAACATCTTCCATAAATCTAATTCATTAAATTTATGTTCAGGCTGTTTCATTTCTTTTTCAGATGAACGAATATCAAACTTGATAGGATCATTTATTTTCTTACTTTCAAGTTTAGTAGAAGAGATAGTATTATGCTCAAGAGTAGATGGAGTTATTTTAGTAGGTTGAGATAATGTATGAATATTTGATCCGATTTGCATGCTTTTTCCTCCTTTTCAAGCAATGAGATTAGTTTTCTTATGGTTTTTAAATCTTTTTAACATGAGGCAACTATATCTAATTATAAATTCAAATAAACAGATTTACAAGTTGTATTGTAAAAAGTAAATATTTACTTGAATTAATATTTATCAACATTTGTATATGTTTTCTATATATACAACGTATATAAAATACTTTACATTATGTTTAAGTTGTTAAAGTATTCTGTTATTTTTTAAAAAAGAAACATGTAAACGTTTTATTAGGGGGGGAAGTATGGGGAAGTTATTTTTAAAAATATGTTTTTTCGCATTAGTGACCGTATGTTCATTCGCAGCAAAAATATCATACGCTGAAGAGAGGCAACAAAATAATTATCCTATCATATTGGTGAATGGATTTGCTGGATGGGGTAGAGAAGAAATGCTTGGCGTAAAATATTGGGGTGGTGTTCATGATATACAGGAAGATTTGAAACGCAATGGTTATACGGTACATACCGCAGCTGTTGGACCTGTTTCTAGTAACTGGGATCGTGCATGTGAATTGTATGCACAAATTAGCGGTGGGACAGTAGACTATGGTGCAGTACATGCTGAGAAACATGGACATAATCGTTTTGGCAGAACTTATAGTGGTTTTGCGCCGAATTGGAGTGAAACAAATAAAGTTCATTTAGTTGGACATAGCATGGGTGGACAAACGATTAGAACATTAGTACAGCTATTAAAAGAAGGTAGTTTTGAAGAAAAGAATTATGTGAAAAATCACCCAGACACCAAAATATCACCACTATTTGAAGGCGGAAAATCATATGTTCATAGTGTTACAACATTAGCAACCCCTCACAACGGTACAACACTTGCGGATGGTAGTCTTCTACTGCCGTTCGTTAAAGATTTACTCATTACAGCTGCAAGCTTTGGAGGAAACAATAATTTATCATTATATGATTTTAAATTGGATCAATGGGGTATAAAGAAAAATGCTGGAGAGTCCTTTTTCCAATATAGTAATCGTATTCTAAATAGTTCACTTTGGAAAAATACAAAAGATATAAGTCAATGGGATTTAAGTACAGATGGTGCAAAGGAGTTAAATAATTGGGTAAAGACGCAACCGGATGTGTATTACTTATCTTATAGTGGACATGCATCACAAGCAGCACCTATAACAGGTTTACATTTACCGCATATTACGATGAATAAAGTGTTGATGGGGAATGCATTTTTCTTAGGTTCTTATGCGAGATATGAAGAAAACCGTCCGTTAGTTGATACTTCTTGGTGGCAAAATGATGGTGTAGTAAATACGAATTCTATGATTGCACCATCTTCTAATGTTGCTGTAAATAATAATGGGTCATTACAGATTGGAAAATGGAACCATATCGAAACGAAAGCGAATTGGGATCATCTCGATATGGTAGGATTAAGTGTTTCAGACTCATTAGGTTTTTCTAGCATTCAAGAGTTTTATAGAACAATTGCTGAAAAGCTATCACGTTTACCGAAATAGGTAATAATAAAGCGCTCTCGATGGAATTCGAGAGCGCTTTATATTATATTGAAAGAGGGATTTGGTAGAAAAATATGGGGGGATATTATGAAAATTCAAGTTGTATTATCAGGATACGGAACAGTAGGCAGAGAGTTTATAAAATTATTAAATGAAAAATATTCATATATATATGAAACATATGGGATTCAATTAGTTGTAAGTGGCGTATTAGGGAGAAATATTGCAATACATAATGAAGACGGCTTATCACTTCATCATTTATTGATGTATGGTGGCGGTACCGCTGCAATTGAAAAATATTTAGAGTATCATCCGAAGGAACGTGCAACAACTAGCATAAGTGGCACTGTATTGGTAGAATCAACAGTTACAAATCTTAAAGATGGAAATCCAGGAAGACAATATATGAAACAAGCGATTGAGAAACAGATGGATATAGTAGCAATTTCTAAAGGGGCGCTCGTTACAAACTGGAGAGAAATAAATGAAGCAGCAAGAGGCGCAAATGTACGAATTCGATATAGCGGTGCAACAGCCGCTGCATTACCGACCCTAGATATCGGACAATTTAGTTTAGCCGGTTGCAGTATTGAAAAAATAGAAGGAATATTAAATGGAACAACTAATTATATTCTTACGAAAATGTATGAGGAAGATATGACATTTGAAGAAGCATTGAAAGAAGGACAAGATAAAGGAATTGCTGAGACAAACCCTATATTAGATATAAGTGGTTCAGATAGTGCGTGTAAATTGTTACTTTTGACAAACAGCTTAATGGAAACAGAGAAAACACTTACTGATATACATATAAAAGGAATCGAGCACGTTACAAAACAGCAAATTAGAAATGCTAAGGAACAACATAAAATTATTAAATTAATAGCATCAATATATAAGGATGAGGGTGGCAATGTCAATTTAAATGTTGAACCGTGCGAAATAGAGAAAGATCATCCGTTAGCAAAAGTAAATGGGACCGAAAAAGGAATTACGTTCTTTACAGATACGATGGGACAAGTTACTACAATTGGTGGGGCTTCTAATCCACGAGGCGCTGCAGCTGCAGCTTTAAAAGATGTGATTAACTTATATCGAAAAGATTTGTAAGACCGTACCGCCCTTTATAAAAAATACATATGTCGTGGACCTTTTGAGAATGAAATAAATATGAAAAAATGATTGCAGGGGGTAAGGAATTGTTTAAGGATTTTAAAGTTGTTAAAGATCGTCCCGTTTATATTCAATTGAAAGATTATTTGAAGAAGATGATTATGAAAGGGCATTTGCTCGGGGATCAAAAAATCCCATCAACAAGGGAACTAAGTGAATTACTAAGTGTGAGTAGAAACACTGTACTCGCTGCTTATGCAGATTTAGAACAAGAAGGACTCATTTATGCAGTTAAAGGAAAAGGGAACTTTGTTGCGAAGGTGGATATATCTAACACTTCGTCTGTTGAAATAAATTGGAAAAATAAACTTAATACAGTGACCGCATTAGCGGATGAATTAGATTTAATGAAACATGGTGTTCGTTGGGAAAAGGGAATGATTGTCTTTAATAGTATAGCCCCGGATGAGAAGCTATTTGATGTTGAAAATTTCAAAAGAGCTTTTCTTACTCGTATGTCCATTGAAGGAGACATCGTATTGAACTACGGATATGCAAAGGGATATAGACCGTTAATGAATTATTTACTTCATTACATGGAAATGAAAGGTGTAGACATTTCGAATAAAGATATTCTAATTACAAATGGATTTACAGAAGGATTGGATATTGTACTCTCTTCTTTATCAAAAAAATCTGGTCGTGTCATTTGTGAGAATCCAACTCACCACGCTGCACTAAAGCTGTTCCGTTTACATGGACTTGAAGTTCATGGGATTGATATGCATGAGGATGGTATTGATACGAATGAAGTTGAAAAAAGTTTGCGTGAAAAAGATTTTGATTTTGCTTATTTAATTCCGTCTTATCATAATCCAACCGGTATTGTTACGAGTTCAGAGAAAAGAACGGAATTGATGAGGTTATTCTCAAAATACAACGTTCCTATTATAGAGGACGGATTTAATGAAGAATTACGTTATTCAGGTTCACATTTAGCTCCATTATTAACTTTTGCGGGAGCTGGCAATAATGTGATTTATATTAGTAGCTTTTCAAAGGTACTTTTCCCTGGTTTACGTGTAGGCTGGATTATTGCAGATAAAGAGCTGATTCATTATTTAGAAAGCGTAAAAAGAGCAAGAACGATTCACACATCTACGCTAGATCAAGCTGTTCTGTTTCAATATTTACATGAGGGATATTTTGAGAAATATTTAAAAAAGGCAAGATCTGTTTATAAGAAAAAATATGAGTTAGCTGTCGGGGCATGTAACCAGTACATTCATTTCAAAAGAATGACTGGAGATGGTGGACTTCATTTATTTATAGAACTAGAAGAGCATATGAATGCCCGCACACTTTTACAAAAGTGTTATGAGAAAGGCGTTACGTTTTCACCTGGAGATGTTTTTTACTCTGATGGAGAAGGAGCGAACACTTTCCGATTAGGGTTTTCGCGCTTGAAAGAAGAAGAAATAGTTCGGGGAATTAAAATAATTGGTGATACATTAAAAAATGAAATTTGGAGTTGAGAAAATGAAAATCGGTGTTATTATGGGCGGGGTATCGTCTGAAAAACAAGTTTCAATTATGACGGGGAATGAAATGATTGCTCATTTAGATAAAAATAAGTATGAAATAGTTCCAATTACATTAAATGAAAAAGTGGATTTAATTGAAAAAACGAAAGACATTGATTTTGCGTTGCTCGCGTTACACGGAAAATACGGAGAAGATGGGACAGTTCAAGGAACACTGGAGAGTTTAGGGATTCCTTATAGCGGAAGTAATATGTTATCTAGCAGTATATGTATGGATAAAAATATTTCGAAAAAGATTTTACGTTATGAAGGTGTAGAAACACCAGATTGGATTGAACTTACAAAAATGGAGGATCTAAATCTTGATGAGTTAGATAAGTTAGGATTTCCATTAGTAGTAAAACCAAACTCTGGCGGATCGAGTGTCGGAGTGAAAATCGTTTATAATAAAAATGAATTGATCTCAATGCTAGAAACTGTATTCGAATGGGATTCTGAAGTAGTAATTGAGAAGTATATAAAAGGTGATGAAATTACATGTTCAATTCTGGATGGAAAACAGTTACCTATAGTTTCAATTCGACATGCAGCCGAGTTCTTTGACTACAATGCAAAATATGATGATACTAGTACAGTTGAGGAAGTTATCGAACTTCCAGCAGAAATTAATGAACGTGTAAATAAAGCGTCACTTGCTTGTTATAAAGCATTAAAATGTAGTGTTTATGCAAGAGTTGATATGATGGTGAAGGACGGAATTCCATATGTAATGGAAATTAATACATTACCAGGGATGACACAATCAAGTTTATTGCCAAAAAGTGCAGAAGCGGCGGGAATTAGTTATAGCGAACTATTAGATATGATTATTGAAACATCATTAAAAGTTAGAAAAGAAGAAGGGTTTTAAGGGAATTATATAACTAATTTTTTGACAGTTTCACGAAGTATGCTATGATGAATACATTATAAAAACAAAATATTTATCCACTAGGGGGGCCTTTTATAGGCTGAGATCAAATGTGATTTTGAGACTCTTAGTACCTGATCTGGTTAATGCCAGCGTAGGGAAGTGGGAAAGACGTTGCTATTTAATGAGTAAATAAATACTGTCGATTTCACTTTCTTTACGCCTGTAAAGAAAGTTTTTTTATTTTACAGCTTTAATAATTGTGGATAAATACTTATATTTTATACATTATTGGAGGGATTTAAGTGACTTTTTCACAATCATTACGTAAAGAAGTAGATTCAATTTGGGAAGCGAGTTTTAACCATCCTTTTGTAAAAAAACTTGGTGAAGGAACGTTAGATTTAGCTAGTTTTCGCTATTATGTTCTTCAAGATTCATATTATTTGAGTCATTTTGCTAGAGTACAAACATTAGGAGCTGCGAAAGCTCTTGAATTAGAAACGACAGCTCGTATGGCACACCATGCTCAAAATACATATGAAGCAGAGTTATCTTTACATGAGAATTTTGCTAAAAAACTAGGGATAACGAAAGAAGAAAAAGATAATTTTATTCCTGCGCCAACTGCATATGCGTATACTTCACATATGTATCGTGCTGCGTATGAAGGGCATTTAGGAGATATCATTGCAGCAATTTTACCTTGCTATTGGTTGTATTATGAAATTGGCGAACGCTTAAAAGAGTGCCAGCCGGAAGAGCCAATTTATAACGAATGGATTTCTGCTTATGGATCTGATTGGTTCCGTACGCTAGTTGAAGAACAAATTACACGTTTAGATACTATCGCTGAAAAAGTAACAGAGGCAGACCGCAAACGTATGAAACAGCATTTTATTATTAGCAGTCAATATGAATATTCATTTTGGGAAATGGCTTATACATTAGAAAAGTGGCCAGTGGATACAGACGTAAAAGACGTAATTGGATAAAGAATAGAAGTAATGTTATAGATAGGTATGGATCATACCTATCTATATATTTTTTCTTGTCAAATTTGCGTAAAGTCATTAGTGCTACGGATATGGCGAAATAGAATATCGATAATTTAGCTCATTTACTTGTCTACGCATTAACTGGATAAACTTCTGTCACATTTATTTTACAATCAAAGAACGTAAATGTTGGTGGTATGAAGTTAAATAAGAAAAGAAACCCGAGCTGTTAGCTGTAACGGAGTTGTTTTTTCTTTGCAGGAATTTCTAAATTATCATGGAGTGTTGTTAATACGATATGCAAATATGCATATCGTATTTTTTTTGAGCTCTTTATGTGTTAAAATTAGATATAGAGATATGGAAATATAAAGAAGCAAAAGCAGGAATATCCAATGAATTTTGAGAGGTGTTATATGTTTACAAATAAGAAATTAATTCGATTTGGTTTATCGTTGTTTGTATTTTTAGGGATAATTAAT
The DNA here is from genome assembly GCF_000238655.1 of Bacillus sp. 7_6_55CFAA_CT2. Classification (NCBI taxonomy): domain Bacteria; kingdom Bacillati; phylum Bacillota; class Bacilli; order Caryophanales; family Bacillaceae; genus Bacillus; species Bacillus sp. 7_6_55CFAA_CT2. The sequence goes on from NZ_JH414709.1 coordinate 757,562, forward strand.
TTTACAATCAGCTATTTCCAAACATATCTTGAAACAGCAGCAGATATTAAATGGGTAATTCCAGAAATTTGGAAAACTATTTTGCTAGATGTTCCTCAAGGTATACTTGTTCTTTTAGGCGCAATTGCTTTATATGATTTCACAAAAGAGGCATCACAAAAAGACGCATCAATCTAAGTGTGTCTTTTTTAATTAACAATTTCATAGAGAGCTTTGCTGGAGAAATAGAATGAAAAGCCCTAATTAGGGCTTTTTTTGTTGGAATTTCTTAACCGTCATAAAAACTGGTCACTTGGAGGTGTTATAGCGAAAGCCATTTACAGTACAGAAAAATCTAAGCAGCAGACGGAAATATATAGGATATGGATCATAATTATTGAGAAATTAATTGAACTTAGTAAGTATGAAGATATGACGCTAGAATTCATATTTTTTAATTTTTATTTATCCCGCTATTTGCCGGGCAGTAAGCCCCCCACCTCAAAATTCAGCGGAAGCAAAGAAGTTAGGTAGGGGATGAACAAAACCCCACTGATTAAAGTTTCACTTTATAAAAATGAGCCCATAGTAAAAATAGGTATATGAACAAGGTGCATCATCTAGTGATAAGTCATACTTTGTTGATGTACGTATTGAACTTAGTTTATAGCGCTATTTCTACTTAGATGTAACGAACAGGAATATAGGGAAGTATCGATGAGGTTGTATTTTATAAACGGAGGTTATGAAAATGAATCAGTTTCAACAAGAACTACAAGCGTTAAGCCTTAATGATTACCGGTCTGGAAATATTGTCTATTGGGACCAGCAAAACCAATATCCATATTACTATATTGAAGATGCTGCTCGTCGCTGTGGCGGTTGTGGTCGTTGTGGCGGTTGTGGTGGAGGTCGTTGTGGCGGCTTCCGTTGTGGTGGCTTCCGTTGTATTGGTTGCTTCGGTTGTTTTGGTTGCGGAGGCTGTGGCGGTTGTGGAGGCTGTGGTGGTTGCTCTAACTGTTTTGATGGTTTTACTGATACTACCGGTACTATTGTAACGTATGAATATTGATAACATCTATCTTGCTAGTTGCGGGCAGTAACATCCCCAAAAAAATTCAGCGAGAGCAAAGAGAAGTTAGGTGGAGGACTGCCCATAAAAGCCCGATTGGTGAGAGCTGATTAAAGTTTCACTTTATCAATTAAAAAACATTAGTTATATGTACGTGCCGACAAAGAATATAGCCATTATTAATGGATATATTCAATCATTCAAGTGAAAGAGTAACAATAAGATATATAGATGTAATCAAGATGTGATGGATAAAGCAATGACTAGATTTAAAATCTAATCATTGTTTTTTTCTTATGGTTTTATCATTAAATATCTGTCTAGTTTGGGCATTGCTTCCTTCTAGCTAATGATTTTATTACAACCGTGTAAGGTTAATGTAATGTTAATCGATAGTAAAATAAGTTGCTTAAGTGTATTTTAAATAAGATTAAAAAGTACTGTTTATCTACAAAATAATAGGGTAAATACTATGTAATTAGGAAGTGTATGAATATGGTTGAACTAAAATCTATTTTCCATTCGTATAAACTAAAGAGAAAAATAGCTAAAGATTTATACGGAAAAAGAGATGAATTATCACTGTTATTAAATGAATTTAATAATATGAAATGTACAGTAACATCTGAAAAGAAGAAAAATAATATATTATCTCGTTTGCAACTAATTTATCAAAATATGAAATCGGATAAGCAGTACCCTCTAGCAGTTGCTTTTGATAGTAAATTATTGGAGCGATTAGAAAAAGAATCTGTACATACTATTGAGGATGGTGTAACATGTCTACATTTAATGTTAGATATGAATTATGAGAAGATAAAACAATATGGTTCGGGTACAAGTAGGTCATTCGTTCCATTATCGCAGTCTTCTATTTGTCTTGCTGATTGTATTTGTTTAACAGGAGTTGTAGTAGGTTTACTAGGAGCAATTTCATTTGGGGGATTACTGTTATCTATATGTTCAATTACATAAAGGTTGATATTTGTAAAAAGGGCACCGAATTAAGGTGTTCTTTTTTGGTTTTTTTGTAAAGTTATTGTAAATGATAAGTACAATGCATTAGGTTTAATGTATAATTCGAATGTATTGAAATACAAATATTATAGAGGTGTTATACATGATAATTACTTTGAATTTTTAAAAGAGTCGGTTTGATAATAGTTTATGTAGATAAATAGTTTTTACGTTTCTTTTAAATACTTGGTTTAAATGGATTAGATTAAGTAACTATTGTTCTAGCTTTTTGATAATCAAGACAACTGAAGAAAGGAAGGAATCATTTTATGAAAAAATTAAGGCTGCTAACATTTGAAAATATAGTAGAACCCCTTTTAAATGAAAAGGTATCATTTATATACTTTCCTATTGAATGGCTGGACATCGTAGAGATACATTATAAGACATTTTTATTAACGAGTAAGTTGAAACGTTTGAATGAAAGATTGTATGATATGTTTTCAGATATATTGTTTATTCAGCATAATCCGTACGTATTAAATGAAAATACACCATGGATTGTATCAAAAGAACCTATTAAACAAGAGCAGCTCGATTATATTTTTCAAAGTTGGTATGAGATTATTCATGATTGGAAGCCAAATAGATTAGTAGAACTACCAAAATATGAATGGCAATCCGATTTGATTTCTAATTTGCCAGTACTACATGATAATGAAACGTATTCTAAGTGGGTACCCGCTTTAATCTCACATATTTTTTGTGAGCGTCCTATATATTTAGAAAATACAAATGAAGAAGAAATCTATTTTTCTCCTCTTAGATCACAAAATATTTGTGAGGCGATGTCAGAGCCGATAAAAGATGAAAAAACACAAGATTTTTTCTCCTATGTATATCGATTCCAATGCATAACCCGCGGTGGTGAGAACGCTCCATTATTAAATATTTCAATAGGGATTCGGAGATTTTATCAAGAATATAAGATGTTGGGTCAAACAAACCTTGATATAACAACGTTTGTTTGACTTATTTTTATAAAATGCAAACATTTTGCAAACATAAGTTATCCAAAGATACTTTTACCGAAGTTTTTAACAGCTTCTTCTTGCATATTCGGTAAAACATGAGAATAGACACTTAATGTCATTGAAATATCTGTATGACCTAATCGCTCACTGATGATTTTAGGGTTAACTCCTTGTTTCAATAGTAGAGTTGCGTGTGTATGTCTTAAATCATGGAATTTAATTTCTTTTATACCTACTTTGTGTGTCATCCTAATGAAACTTTTTCTGAAATGTGCTCTTTTTATTATTCTTCCAAACTCATTACAATTTATTAAATCTTGATCTAGATAAGCAGAACCAAACCTTAATTTCTCTTTATTGATTAAAATTTTATGTTTTTTTAAGGCTGCTATTGTTTCATTAGGTACAGGAATTGTGCGTTTTGATGAATTTGTTTTTGCAGTTTTTTTGATTTTATTGTCATGACCAGATGTTTGATTTATTGTAACAGTATGTTTTTCAAAATCAATGTCCTGCCATCGTAAACCTAAAACTTCTCCCAGACGCATACCTGTAGTTATTGCAAGTAGATACCCAATGTGATATCGTGATTCTTGTGAATGAGCTAAAAACTTTTTTACTTCTTCCTCTGTCCAAGTCTGGATAGGGGTTTTTTCTTTTTTAGGTATCTCAGCAAAATCAGCGGGATTTCGAGAAATAATATTTTGTTTTACGGCTAGGTTTAAAGCGCTCTTTAAAATTCTATGCATAAGCAGAATAGAATTGTTTGCAATCCCTTTATCTATTGCAGTCTTATAACATTTTTGAATGTGTATAACATTTAATTTATGGAGTGCAACCATTCCTATACTAGGTATAACATGTTGGTTGATAAACGCCTTATAGCCAGCAAAGGTACTCTTTTCTATGCTCATACTTTTAATTTCTAGCCAATGATTTAGATAATCCTTTAACGTAACTTTAGATGGTTCTATAAAAGTTCCTTCATTCAACTCTGTAATTTTCTTTGCCACATCAGCCTGTGCTTCTTTTTTTGTCTTATACCCAGAAAACCACTTTTGTCTTCTTTTTCCTGTCTCTGGATCAGGCCCAATATCAATAACAATACAATACTTATTTCCTCTTTTTCGAATATGTCCTTTCACTTAAAACACTCCTTCATTTGTTTTGAATCATGTTGTATAAGTCTAGTTGTAATTTTGCTGCTTTGAAAATTACATAGTTGGACATATCAGCGATAGATACATTTTACCATATAGGAAATGTGATATGCATGTTAGTATGGTATTAAAGCTTCTAGTTCTTCTTTTATAGATAATAACCTTTGCATAATTTCGTTATTATTATTTTGTTGATTAAAACTATAAATCATATTGTCCATATCAGCGTGTCTTAATTTTAACTCTTCTTCAATTATATTTAATTCTTTGTTAAATTGTGAATCGAACTTTATACCAGAGTAATCATATCTTGCAAAAACTGGCGCGCTTTGAATGTCTTTAATACGTAATATCATATTGTATCTCTGCATTATTTCATTTAATGCAAAATCATTAGTAACAAAAATAGGTGTTTTTTCGTAGTCAGCTTCCTGACATACTTCAATAACCCAAGCAAAATCAATTGCTGCATTCCAAATGGCCTTAATAAAGGATTCTCTTTTTGAGAAATTTTTCTTCTTTTTAGCGTGAATTAAACTAGCCATACCTTTACCATTTTTGAGTTTGAAATCACTAAAGGTTAAAATTGCGGTACCAAAGTGGGCTAAACTAATGATGTTAACCGTTTTAGACATAAAATCATAATAGTTTCTTAATTTTTCATGGTTCTTTAATTCTCTATTCTCTATTAATAGTCTTAATTTGAGTGTACAAATATAGGATAACAATAAATTTAAAGTAACTTTTGGATTATCTAAATTTTTTACAATAGGTTCCATGATTTGTTTTAAATGATTAATATTGTGTTCGGATTCAAAAGGCTTATTAGGATATAAAACTTTTTTTAAGGGGAAATCTTCTAATATAGACAATATATAATCTTGCTTTGTTACAAAACTCTCTACATTTAATGAGTAGTCTTGTGATATGTTTCTACAATTTTCATTTAAAGCCTGATGTATTTGGAATTCTAAATTATATTCTCTAACTGTTTTTATCATTTCGAAAAAATCGGTTAATAGTTCTGGATTAGATTTTTTCCATCTGTTAATGGTATCGATTGGATTCTTGAAATAATCTTCTAGATAGATACAAACATTAGAGTCTAATACTAGTATAAAGTTTTCATTTTTTTCTGTTAGAAATTTCTTTAAATCAATAAAACCAGTTTCTTTAGTTACAGGTGAAGAGTACATAAGGGGCATCAAATCATCCTTTTTAATTGTGAATTTAAAACGCTATAACATTATATTACTTTTTACAGATTTTATAAATGCAATTTTACATATTTAAATTTAGGATTAAAAAAACAACGCTTCAACATAAAGTTTAACTTTCTCAAGTATTTTCAGAATTTGAGAGAATAGATGTTTGGGTTATTTGTGATAGAATATTCTTAATAATATAATTTGACGGAACGAAAAAGACCCATAGCGTGTGTAATTGTGCTGGGAACACTTTTACACCGTTTGCCCTAATTGTAGTAGGGAAAACATTTGCCATGAGCCTTTCAGTTACGACTATGCGTAACATATACGGCTAGTATAACACAGCTTTTAGATGTAATTCATCATTAAGGTGCGTTTTCATGATAGGGAAGTGTGTCTTGTTCCAATAAGGGGGGACAAAACATGTGGAAAGCTCTAAATCAAATTGAAAAAGAGTTATGTGCAGCTGGAATAAGGAAAAATAAACTAGCAAATTATTGGGGAGTTAAGCCAAGTACTGTTACAAAAGTTTTTAAAGGTAACACAGATATGAGTTTTGGCTTTCTTTCTAAGACAGTCATCCTATTAAACAAAGGCATACATGTTCAAGAAAATTTATTAACAGATTATATACATATAACGAAACCAAAATCAGAAAACTTACGTGAGGCAATGGAGGATTTAGCTTTAAGGGGAAAGTTTAATCTATTAATTAATATTATAAATAGTGAATCACAATCAAAGGTAGCAGAAAATAGAGAATTTGCTAATGTGTATCGAATTATATATAGACGATATATAGGTGAGATTGATGCTACACAGTACCATAAGGCATTAAGCCTCGAAAGTAAATCAATAAGAACCTCAGAGATGGAAGTGTTAATTGAAATTTTATTGTGTCAAGCGCAATATCAATCGGGTAATTTTACTTCTTTAAATGAGCGTTTAAAATCTCTTGAAATAAAAATAAATAAAATAAGTAATAGGTACATTCGAGAATGTTATAAATTACGATATAAAGAAGCCATTGCCGTTACTTCGTTGCAGGGTGGTGAAGTCAGTGAAGCAAGGAATTTTAGCATGGAACTATTAGATGATCTTGAATGGGATAACTTTTTTTCTTTTCCAAAAGTAAATGCATATTTAAAGTTAGGTGAATCTTATATTTTTTCAGCGAATGAATATGAGAAGGCAAAATATTATTTGGAAAAGACTCTTGAAGTGATAGGGGATAGTAAGATTAATGGAATTGAGAGAAAAAGAAAAATGGTGCAACATACATTATCATTTCTAAAGATTCATCATGATAAAGGAATTAGTAGCTTAGATGTTGTCCATCCAGGTGAATTAGCATATTTAAGGATTAAACAAGGTAAGAAGATTGAAGCGAGAAAACTATTAAATCAATTAAATGAGAAGAATGGAAGATTAACAGACATACAGACTGCATATTTAGGTTTAACATATGAAGGTACAAAAAAAGAAGAGTTAATGAAACGTTCTCTTTTGATGTGTCAAAAATCAGGGAATATATTTTATTCGAATTTACCAAAAATACACTTGGGTTTAATTTGAATAATTGGTATAATTGTCTTCGGAAAGAGGTGAAATAATGAAAAAAATAATTACAATCATTCCTGCGCTATTAATAGCTGCTACATTATTCATTAACACTGATTCTATAAAAGAAAAGCCTAGTACAAATAATTCAAAACCTACAATTCAACACATGATGGTTGACCCTGGTGGCGGCTGGTAAAATACATAATAAAGGTATATATATATTACAAATGACATCGTCTTAATTGACGATGTCATTTGTAGTTTTAGGAGAAATTTCTTTTTTTACTAAAAGAAGAAAAAAGAAATTATTGTAAAAAAAATCCAAAAACAAAAAGAGGGAGATCGAAGAAGATGAAGAGTAAAGAAGGGGAAGTTAATCTAATTAAACAAGCTTTATTACTTTTGCAAGAAGAAGATAATCCAAAAGAGAAATTATTTTCTATTTGTTTGAGTGAATCCAAAAAAGAAAAAGTCATGTAAAAAAGACTATCTAACTTTCTTGGATAGTCTTTTTATACTACATATTTCCTTTAGATTTCTCGTAGTTCACAAACATCTCTAATTGCTCTAATGCTTTTTTTCGTTGTTCTTCAGGTAAGTCATTAATGATTTGAAGAATTTCGTGTGCTTCTTTTGTTAACTGTAAGTCTTCGCCCGCTGTTAAATCTGGTGAATCAGATAAACCCAACAAATAATCTGTTGTTACTTTTAAATAATTTGCTATCTTCTGAAGTGTACGTGTACCGGGTGCTTTTTTTCCCTCGACATAATTATAAACAGAAACATGACTAACACCAATTGCGTCGGCTAACTGTTGTTGGGTGATGCTCTTCTTTTCAATTAATGATTTCAATCTCTCATGACTAAACATAATAAAAAACACCCCAAGTTTATTTTATATGAAATTATTTTTTCTTAATTACTATTATGGTGTCACACTGTCATTATATATTAACTATCAGTTAAGTGGAAAGGTAATTTTTATGGAAAAAGTTTTTGGAAACACTTGAACTTAACTTAAGGTTAAGTTATTATGTAATTAACAACAAAAACGGAAGAGAGGAGTTGTTTATGAAAACTCTAAAGCAGCTACGTGTAGAACAGGGATATACATGTAAGGAAGTAGCTGAAGCCGTTGGTATTACTGAAGTTTATTATTGGTATATAGAAAACGGGAAGCGTCGACCTTATTATGATTTAATTGTGAAAATTGCTGAGTTTTTTAAAGTGAAGTTAGATGCAATTAAAATTTTTTGTCCACAACTTAACCCTTAGTTAAGTTGTGGTTGGTTAAGTGAATTAGAAAGGAGCAAAACAAAATGGGATTAGATCAAATCATTAAAGAGTCAATCCGCGAAGTTGTTCGCGAAGAAATTCAAGCAGCTTTAGCTTCATTCCAACAACAATCACAACCAAACAAGGTAATGAGGGTGAAAGAAGCAGCTGCTTACCTCAATATAGCAGTTTGTAGAATGTATGAATTAGCAAATCACCCACATTTTCCAGTGATCAGGGAAGGACGTAAATTACTTTTCTTGCAAAAGGATTTAGAAGCTTGGCTTGAAGCACAAAAGGAGGTGATTTAGTGGAAGATACAACCTCATTAGCTATATTAGCGATATTAATTGCATGTGGTTCATGTTTGTTTTACATAACTTATGAACCGATAAAACAATGGGCTTGGAGTGATGTGAAGCAAAGTAAAAAGACCCATTGCAGTGGGTCCTTTTCAAAAAATAAGTTGTTATAAGTATACCACGGAAAATAGGGAGATAGCACATTGGTTTTATGAAAAGGAGTGAAAACTATGAACACCAAGGTATTACAAATAGGGCAAATAAATTTTCGTGGCAATGTTATAGATCATGGATGGTTTAAAACACTTACATTAGATAATGGTAAACCTAATATTGTTGCAATTACTATCTTAGGAGAAATTGTTTATTGGTATAAACCTACTGAAGTAAGAAGTGAAGAATCTAGTCAAGTTCAATATAAGCAAAAGTTTAAGGCAGACACGCTTCAAAAGAGCTATCAACAATTAGCCGATTCATTTGGATTTACAAAAAGACAAGTAAAAGAAGCGTGTGACTTTCTGAAAGAACGTGGACTTATAAAAATTGAGTTTAGGACGATTCTTGTTAACGGAACTAGGTGTAATAACGTTATGTATGTTGAACCTGTACCTGAAATGGTTCAGAAAATATCCATTATGTATTGGGGAAATGGTAACCCTCCTACACTGAAAAGTAATAGCCCTGTTACTTTAGAAAGCAAGAGGGTCTTACATTCTAAAGCAATACCCTTCTACGATAAAACGGAAGAGTCTCTTACACTAGAACGTAAGACAAATACAGAGATTACTACAAATATTACTACAAATATAAATGATGATGATGCTACTTCAACTCAGAAATTAATTGATCAAGAATTTAAAATTAGTTACAATTTTTTACTTGAAAAGGGAATTCCTTTAAGTGAAATTGCAATTCAAGAATTAGGTGGGTTTTGCGATAGATTCGGTAATGAATTAGTTATTCACGCTGTTAATAAAGCAATTGATGAAAATGTACCAAAGTGGAGATATATCCGCAGTATTTTAAGTAGTTGGGAAAAGGAAAAAGTAAAAACATTAAATGATGTTGCTGCTTTAGATACTCGATTTGAAATGAGTAAGAAAAACAACAAACGTACTGGTAAAGGTTATTCCAAACGAACGGAAGTTGTACCGGATTGGTTACGCAAACAAGAAGAACAAGAGCCAATACAGCAGCCACAGCAAACTCAAAGCGATGATTTTGAAAATAATAAGAAACGTTTGGATGAGATTCTAAATAAATATAAAAATACTAAAGGGGAGTAAGATATGAAAAACACAGGTGTTGCAAGAAAAGTGGACGAGCTAGGTCGTGTAGTAATTCCAGTAGAGTTACGCAGAACTTTAGGTATTACCGAAGGAACGGCACTAGATTTTCATATCGATGGTGAAAACATCGTTTTAAGAAAACATGAAAAGTCATGCTTTGTAACGGGTGAAGTTTCTGAAAATAACATAGAGTTGCTAGGTGGACGAATGTTTTTAAGCAAGGAAGGGGTAATTGAATTACTGGATCTTATTCAGAAGAGTGGGATGGCACATGCCTAAGCAACTAAACATTTTCGATGTAGAGCCAGCAATTTGTGAGTTCGATGTAATGAAGGCAAATGTGAAGAGAGGAACTGGACGCACTAAATACGCTGACGTACGCGTCCAAGTTCCAACGAATGCAAAGTGTACGGATGAATTACCACGCACAACTAAGCAAGATGATCGTTATGACATCTTTGAACAATATGTAATGGCAATTTGGAGATTTCAACGGGCTGTAGATAAGTTTTTTAATTGGGATACAGCTGAAGAATTGTGTAAGGCAGCAAGGGATAAAAAAGAAATAATTCCGGTAAGGGTTTATTTAGGAAGTGGATTTAAACCTGATGTTGTCGAGTACATGCGGTAGTAAAAAGGAGAGGGACATATGAAAAAAATAGAAATTGATGTTAGCAGCAACAAACTTTTAATAGTGAAGGACGGAAATGTAACAGCAGTAAATCCGCCAATGAGTGGATTCGGAGAACAAGTGGCGGTTTGGATAAACGGTAAAGTTGATCGTGTAGATACTAAGTTTACTGAAAAGATAAAATAATCAATTTTAGAAAGTAGGTTCGCTTATGAGTGTAGCAAGAAATCATAAAGCGATGAAGGAATCACGGTTAAAAATATACATCGCTTTAGAAGAAGCTAACTTCATTTGGGATGAAAGAGATGTAGTACGTTTTCGTGAAATGTGGAGTCAAGGTATGAGTTTGCCGAAGATGGCAAAAGCGTTAAGGAGACACCAAGCGGAAGTTGCGCTTCTTGTAATAGATCAAGCTGATAAGTATTTAATTGAAAATCGTCCAATAGGATTAGGGATTTGCTAAATAGGAAGGGGAAAATAAAATGAACGTTATGGAAAACGGTGTATATGAAACAACTAAATTAGTTAGTGAATCAAAGGAAGGACAAGCTGTAATGAATATCAATCATATTAGTGAATTAGATCAATATCAAGAAGCGGCATTACGTACATGGAATACAAATAACGATTTTGGTGGACGTGTTTTAAATGCAGCATTAGGTCTTACGGGAGAAGCTGGTGAGGTTGCTGATGTTGTAAAAAAAGCAATTTTTCATGGTCATGGATTTGATCCAGCTCATTGTCCAGGAGAAGAAGAAGGAAATACACATAAAATCGCTTTAGAGCTAGGGGACATCTTGTACTACATTTCAATCATGTCTCATGAAATGGGATATACCCTAGAAGATATTGCTCAAATGAATATATCTAAATTAGCAACGAGATACCCAGACGGATTTAGCCGAGAAGCTAGTCAAAATCGTGTAGATATGAAATGAAAATTGTAATAAAAAAGAGCCGTGAGTGGAAAGGCTCATAGCTCTTTTTTATAAGGGTAATGATTTTATATATAAATATTATCATATAATCCCAAAAAATTCAATGTTAGTCAATTAATTGGTATAAAATTTGAATTTTATTAAAAAAAGGGGAATGAGATATGGATAAGCAAGAGCGTATCAAAATCGTGAATAAAATCATTTGTGAAATTGCAAATAGAGGGCGCAGATTATTTTCTTATGCTGAAAAGAATCGCATATCATATTTTGCAAGCACTGAAGGGCAGCGGATTTATTACGTCGATAGATACACAGAAGCAAAGATTCCACTTTTTAAAGGTTCTCGAAAATTGCAGGAGCGATATTACACACGCTTTTGTGAAGGTGATTCTTTACTAGGGCTAGTTATGGAATTTAAGGATTTCATATTTGGGAAAGAAATCGAAAAAAGTTATTTAAAGTGGACCCATGAGTATTGGGGGTATCCAAAGGAAGACATGGATGCGATAGTTACATTTGCTAAAGAATTAGGGTATTTAAAATCTTAACAAAAGCGTTATTTTATAGTGATGCAAAAAGAGTACATATCGAATATGTACTCTTGAAAAAAGGAAGTGTATATAAGTAATGAAACACTATACTACAACATATGCTTGTCTCATTTAAAAGTGCAAGAAATATAACAAAATCTTTATTTTATCAATTTATAGGTTGATACAGTTCCCCAAACGAAAAGAACCAAGTAAAAAAGTCTTTGTAATAGACCTGCAGGTAAGGGGAAAAGAAAAACAAGTGCGATAAGGATAGTTATTACTATTAAGCTTAGTAAACAGAAATATGTCCATTTTCTAGTTTTTTTTAGATTCTTAGCAAAAATAAATAGTCCTGGAAATACCGTAAGCATGCCTATCCAAACTAGAATGGAATGTCCAATTAGGTTTACATCTGCAGGAATTAATCCTGAAACTATAGTAGAGATTCCTATTATAAGTATAAAAAATGTTGCTATTCTATTAATTCTTGTTTTTTCTAGATGTTGTGAAATATATAGTACTCCAATACAAAATGTTATTCCATTAACAATAAAGAGTATATTCATCCCAAAATGATTAGGGGAGCATATTTCATACGGAGCTATTTCGTAGGTGAATTCTCCGCAGGTTGTTACACCTAGATCACTCATTGCGTGATGCAAATAGTTATAAGGTGCTGTAGAAGTGAAAATAAAGAAAGGTTCAATTAAAAAGTATAGACAAGTTGCAATCCAGCTAAATAAGCCAATCTTATTTGATATATACATTAGATACCTCCTTTGAAAAAAAGTATATTTCCATTATAGGTGGTTACATCATCAAAAGTAAAAATTTTCAAGTTGAAAGTCGATAACTCTGTTCAATAATATAGGATTTTCTAGAAAAATGTGTTTAGCGGAAAGACGTATAAAAAATGGATGGGGCAGAACCTAACAAAATCGTTATTTGATTAAAAGAAAAAAAAACAACATGTTGATATGTGCTCTAAGATAATCATTTTAATATCTATTCAAGTGTTTCTTTTGCATCAGGTGTATCAAATTTATCAGTCAATTTAAAGATTGCTTCTAAAAGAATTGTAGATAAAATCGAAAAGATTAATACAGCATGTGGTGATAATTGCACTGCTGTTAAATTAAGTTTTGCTAGCCAAAAATATCCGACATACATTGTCAGGAAAGTACTAACAATTGAAATTGTAAATCCTAAGAAACCTAATTCTTTTAACTTTTCTTCAGATAATTTAAATACGCGTAATACGAAAGAGAAGATAATCCCAACTATGAAAAATCCAATACATAAGGTCAATAGTGACATTATATTTTGGTATTCAACGTCATCAGGCATCCATGGCTTCATTCCAACAATTATGGCTGTAGGGAGCACGATAGGTATTAATAGTGGCGATACTATTAGAAAAATTGCCAATAGTCTATTGCTATTGTTTTTTTCATTGTTGTTTTGATTATTCATAAAGCCTCCAAAAATAATTTTAAAATAAATATCCTAGTGGATTTTAGCACAAAAGTATTATTAAGGCCACAGTTAAAAAAAGTGAATTTAAACAAAAACGCTATAAAAAAATCAAGTCAGAAATAAATATCTGACTTGATTTGAAATTAAAAATATAAACCTTTGCCCACTGGCTGAACAGTTTCTAGCACAGTATCAACCATTTCTTCATTAATTAGGGTTCTTATAATCCAAGCTGAGAGGTCTTGTGCAGCAAAGCAACCTGCAGCAGTCGAAATATTGCCTTCGTTTACAAAACTTTGTTCAATAACGTCTACATCAAATTCTTTAAGTTGTTCTACTACGGATGGATATGTAGTTGCTTTTTTGCCAGTTAATAATTTTTTAGCTCCTAGTAGTAGTGAACCAGAACACATAGAGCCTATTAATTGTTTTTGAGGATCTACATGAATGTTATTAAGATATTGTTGATTTTTATATAAACCTTGTATACCCTTACCACTTGCAAATATTACAGCGTCAGCAGAAGGGATATCGGATATGCTTCCTGTCATGGGTATACGTAAACCAGACATGGATACATGAGTTTTTTCTGTTCCTAATAGTTGGACCTCCCAATCAGCAATACCACCAACTAGACGTACACGATTTAATAAATCCCAGGGTAAAAAAACATCTATATCAGTGAAATTATCGAAACAGACTATTGAAATTTTCATTCTCTAACCCTCCGTAATCGAAATGTTGAAAACATTTAAATTATAGCACTTTCAAGTATGGTTAGTGAGGTTTAAGTTTTTCACAAACTATAGTAGATAGGAAAAAGTAGTATTGGATTGTAGAGAAAAATCACAAAAATTTCATTTTAAAGAAAAAAGAACAGTCAGCTTTTAATAACTGCTCTGCTCTAAGTTTGTGGATTGCTGGTTATTTTGAAGATTCACTTGTGCGCTTAGTTTGATTAGCAGGTCACGGTCTATAAGTAAGACATCGTTAGCATCAGCTAATTTACGGGCTGGTGCTGTGAAATAACTATTAGTTACTACCCATGCATGATTAGCGTTATAGTATCCTTTTGCTGCAGCTATTTCTTGAACTGATTGGATACTGACTTTATTTTTATAACGTTTTGCTTGAACAATAATTTTTTCACCATTGTTTTCTAAAATTAGGTCGGCCCCAAAATCACCAGATCCTTTTGTAACTTCTGTGATGTATCCGAGGGATTGGTATAAGGAGCTTAAGTACTCTTCAAATTGTTGGCCATTCATTTTATCGATTTCATCAATACTTGACTGACGAAGTTCTTCCATACGTAGTTTATATACTCTTTCTCTTTCTTGCTTTATACGTAGAAGTGCTTCTTCGTTTTCGCGTTTTAAACGCATATGCCATGGTACAAAGACGATTAAAAATATAAAACCTGTTAATAAAAATGTTTCAATCATAGTAAATACTCCTTAAGTAGTATAAATGTATATAACAGTTAAATTATATATAAAAAGTATCATATGAAAAATAAAAAATGTATTTAAAAAGTTTAAAAGACAACAAAATAATCCTTTGAATAGAAAGTGAGGTTAGCAGAATGAAAGCTTTGAAGAAAAGAAAAGTAAGAAAAGCAATTGCTCGTCGCACAAAAGAAGTGAAGAAGTATCAAGTTAATAAAGCTTGGAGAAACATTTTTGTACAAGCTGGCATTTTAAAGTAAAGCAAACAGAATATAGTCCGGCTAGAAAACTAGAGGACACCAATTCATTAAAGCAGCAATTAAAGCTGTTTTAGGAATAGGTGTCCTTTTTATTTTGAAAAGGGAGATGGGGAAATATGAAGGCACTAAAAGCCCGATTACGCGAATGGAAAAAGCAATCCAAGCAAGGAAAGAAGAAAAACAAGAAAAAACACAAAGAGAAATTAAGTACTCGTGAAATTGAGGATTTAATGGGGATGCATAGATCTTGTTATGAACGAAGACGCGGAGCAATAAGACAAAAGTAATTTAAAAATAAAAAGGAGTGGTCTTACATGAATAAACAATTATCTTTCTTACCAAAAATTGATAGAGTAGCAACGCAGAAAAAATTAGAAGGTGTTCTCGAAAATGTACGTTTATATAGACAGTTTGGAATGATGCGTGAAGAAATGAAAGTCACTCCTTCTTATGTAATTAGATATCACGGGCCTACAAATGATGTAGGGAAGCCACTAGAAGATATAGCGATGGCTAATATTCAACAAAGTAAAAGAGAAGAGTGGATTAAGCAAACATCATTTCGTATTGACCAGTTTCTTAGTCGTTTGGGTAATGGACGTGCAGGAAAGGATCAAAGAGACATCATCATTAAGCGTTATTTAGAAGATGAAGATGTATGTGATTATATGGTATATAACGAAATCGGCATGAGCGAGCGTACTTATCGACGTGTTAAGGCTAGAGTATTTTATAAACTTGCTTTTGCTCTTAGATTAGAAGTTTACGAGACAGAAGAAACTGGAGGTAATGAATAATGAATTTTGTTCAGCCAATACGTGATCCAGAGCAAATACAACAAATTAAAGAGTATTTAAGGAAAAAGAGTGAACGGAATTATATTTTGTTTGTAATTGGAATCAATACAGGTCTACGTATTAGTGACATTCTAAAGCTAAAGGTTGGAGATTTAAAGGGAAGTCATATCTCAATGCGTGAAATGAAGACGGGTAAACAGAAACGTATTCAAATTACTGCAGCATTAAGAAGAGAGTTAAAATGGTACATCGAAGATATGGAAAATTATGAGTATCTCATCAAGAGCAGACAAGGAAAAAATCGACCAATCGGAAGAAGCATGGCATATAAAATACTTAGCGGTACAGCAGCGGAGTTTGGATTAGATGAGATTGGTACACATACATTACGTAAGACATTCGGTTATCATATGTACATGCAGACAAAGAATATAGCTTTGCTAATGGAGATATTCAATCATTCGAGTGAACGAGTAACATTACGTTATATAGGAGTAAACCAAGATGCAATGGATAAAGCAATGACTAGGTTTAGAATCTAATTGTAGTTTTTTATATAAATAAGGATTTGGCATAGATGAGGCTAGTTTTTGACTTAGTAGTCCAGCAAATAACTGTAATTCATAAGATACAGAAATAAATGTAAAAAACAACATATTTTCTGAATATTCTTAAGGGAGAATAATGTTTTTTCATTTTATCGCTATAGTTTTTGGAGTTTGATAGTGTAGGATGTTATTCCGACTGTCGCAGTTTGCTAATAATTCATTTACCTTACATAAATGTAATACAAATGAAAGGTAAATGAATATGTGAAATTTTATAAAACAATTATTCTATATAAGGAGCAAATACGAATTAAAGAATCGGTATACGTATAGATGATTTACAGCAATTATCTTAACTAGTTTACCCACCTTTAAACAATAATTCTAAGGAGATTAAAAATGAGAAAAATTATTAACCTATGTATGATTGGAGCTCTCTTATTTGGTTTATACTTAGCGTTCACACCTAAGGAACCCAGAAATGGAATTTTGATGTTAGGAGATAAACAGGCTTTACAAGATATACGAAATGAAAACAAAAGTGAAATTAAGTCTATCGATTTATATAAAGTTAAAACAGCACAACATAATGGAGAATCAGTATTTATTATGGATCAAAAAACAGGTGAAGCCGTAATAAAAAAAGGAATATTACGAGAGGGAGAAAATCATTTTACACCGATTTCAGACCCAATAAAATCTATGCCTAAAATAACAAATGATAATGCTGTGTTATTTGCAGGTGAAAAAAATAAAGAACTAAAAAAATAGTAATTGCTGACAAGGAAATCCCGGTAAAATATGATAGTAATACTTGGTTTGGGCATTATCGTAACTCGAATTATGAACAATGTATTTTAATTGTCAATAATTCTACATTTACTCAAATTCCTGTACAAGAAACTTATATGGGAGTTTTTGAACTTAACAAAGTTTATGGAAATAATCATGGAGTTGTTGATACCGAGGATAAAAAATCAGTACAAGTGGAGAACGCATTTCAAAAGCTTATTGAGAGTAAAAAAGATAATTCACAGTTTTTAGAAGGGCTATCAATTATAAAACAATAATAAGCCTATAAAAAAGGTGCTAATTAAATTGGATATTAACTAGAAAATAATATATATTACGGAGGATTCATATGGCTGGCGTTATAGGACATACAGTAGTTACTGCAACTGCAGGATTAGTATATAAAAAACATTTAAATATCACAACTTTATTTTTTGGTATGGCGATTCCAGATGCTATAAGCATGTTCATTGGAAAGGTGCCGCTTATACCAGGAGGCGCGGTAGATGAGAGTTTCATAGGTGGACTAGCTTGCGCTGTAGTATTGACATTACTAATTATGATAGGTCTTAAAACAATACCTAGATTAATGAAATTGTTTACTTATAAACAGAGCTCTTCATTAAAAATTATTTTTATTTCTGCTTTAATAGGTACAGAATTACATGTATTGATGGACCTTATTGCCATAAACGGATGGCTGAATGGGACCATATTATCATAGTCTTATTTTAATAAAATATATAATTTTGAAAGACCACTTCTTTTATTATAGGAAGTGGTTTTTTATGTTGAGGATGTATTCTCATAAATAACTGTAAAAGGTGTAAATTTCATTATGGGGTTTCTCAAAAATTTAGCTTAATAGGTATTTTGTGATATCTATTTTATACAGTTATCCATTTATATTTTGTTGTGTAACCCAAAAGAGAAAGTGTTATGAAGCTATGAATATCAAGGACTGTAGCGTTAGACTTAGTTACACAAAATATAAGATATGGGTAAGTAGTTTGTATAATGTTATAATTAAATATAATTATGGAGGGATAAGAATGAAGAAAAAGAATAATAATTTTGCGGATTTTGATAGACTTAAGAAAGAATGCTTTTTAAAGGAATGCTTCCATCAAGATGAAAATTGTAGTGATAGAATAATAAAAGCACACTCTATACAAAATAATAAAATTTTAAACAAAATATCCGAAAATGGAGAAGTGCTAATGATTGACGATGGAAATGATAACTCCATATTTTTTAAGACATCAATGCAACGAAAAGGAAGAAAAATAGCAACAACTTTTACAGGTTTTTGTGGTGGGCATGATAAGAATTTGTTTGCGCCTATCGAGGATAAAGATTATCAAATAGGGAATAAGGAACAAGAATTTCTGTTTGCATATAGAGCTTTGGCAAAAGAATACCATACTAAGATGACTACAGGGGATATGACTAGAAAAATGAAGCAGTACACCAAAGCTGGAGAGTATCATAAATTAAGTAATACATTCGATGAAAATAACAAGCCGGATATAGAACAGATTAAATTAATAGCTGAATATATTACTGGAACTTTGATAGGACATGAGGAGTCAGAAGCTAGATTGCAAATTTTTAGGGAAAGGATGAATAAAGCTGTAGATAATTCTAACTTTAGTGAGATTGTTACAGATGTAATAGAACTGGATGAAGAATATCATATAGCGGTCTCTTCTATTGCTTATATTGAAAGAGATTTGAATGATAAAGTGGTAAATGAGTTAAAGGATCTTAACGCACAATTGGCGCCGTTGTTCGTTACAATATTTCCACAGGGTGGAAAAACCTATATTTTATTAAGTTATTTTGAAAGAAATAAAAGAAAATATAAATTTATAAGGGAGCAAATTCTTAGTCAAAGTATTAAAATGCAAAAGGTTATAATCTCGAACTTAATAGTAGCATACTTTGAGAACTGGGCTGTTTCACCAATAAGATGGAATAAATTAAGTAACAAAATGCAATCAAAAATCCATAAATATTATGCTAAAACCATTTCAGCAGGTAATGACGAAAGATTATTGTTATACGATAAAAATATGAATGTATTTTTGTGATATTTTGTATTAATAGTACAGTGTTATTTATGTGGCAGAGTCGTGACCGCTTTTTGGCAGTAAATGTGTCGGTTGTTTTGCAATTAACATGATATATTTGTAGAGTGAGTAGTGGCGGAAAACATTGCTCATAAAGATTCCTTTATAATCTATATGTTGTCTAAACGGTATCATAATGACGGCAAATAAAATCCGAAACCAGCAGATGGTAATGATTGAATGCTACCGTTATTAGGAAGAGCTTTTGCTCTTCTTCCAGTTACTTAATATTTTTGGAACAGATGAATGTAGCAACATTAGGGTGATTGGAAGAAGAATAAAACTTCATTTACCGTAATTAGAGTACAAATTAATACTTAATGAAAAAGCATCCATTCGGGTGCTTTTTATTTTGGTGAGAGAAAGTTTTTTATAGTGGAAAAATGTAAAATACATTCATTTAAATTTTAAGGGGAAATATTATAAATAATTTAAGATACTATAGAGGTTATGTTAAGTAAACAGATTATTAAAACTAAAAAAGCCAGCTAATGGTAGGTGGCTTTTTAGTGAAAGTATAATCATATTAGAGGTTCTTTATTTTTGAAATATCTATTATTACGATTTAATAATTGGTAGGATGAATTTAATAAAATCATCATATTTCTCTTGAGTTGCTTGTTTGTTTTCATTTGTTTTTTTCTTGCTTTTTTGCAGAATTTTAATGTTTGCAGTATCAAGTGAATATTCTAGATGTACAGTTGCGAATCCAGAAGGGAGTGTCTTTTGAATTTTTAAGTATTCAATGGCTTTTCGATTTAATAAAACAGGTAGATTGAGCCAATAAAGATTGTTGGTTGATATACATTTATCACCGTTGTCCATAATCTTTATTTCTGCATAATTCAAGTCCTTTTCATGTCTTGAATTACGAAACTTTATTCCAACTACATCTCCTAACTCACTATCATTTAGTGTTGATGCAATTATTGACATAACACCGTTAGAAATATAATCTTTTGGTGCTATATCATTATTTTGGGGGACAGAATATTTTTGACAGATAACCTTGGTGAAATTTTCGATTTCTGTTGTAAATTCGGATAATTTTTCATTCACAATATTCCTTTTATTAACTAATAGGAGCTCTTCTAAATCAAAAAGCTTATTTTTAAATTTACTAAATGGTGTGTATTTAATTTCTGGATTAAAGTGATCTAAAAAAGTTAGAGTATTTTTAATTCTTCCAGACATTGTACTGAATTCTGGAGATTCCTTTACAATATTGTCAACGTCACGCAAGCGAATGTGTAATAGTTCATTGATAAAATCAATATCTATAATTGTAGGGAAAATAATTTGTTTGGACTCATTTCTTTTAGATGCTGTATTTAGTACTTTTGTATCTAATAAAAGTAGTCTAATAAGCTCTATTTGTTCATCTTCGATCTTTCTATATCCACAAATAATAAAGTCTTCATGAGTATCTGAATTATCTATGTTACTGAGAATTTTTGGTTGCTTGGGTATATTCCATGATTGAAATAATTGTTGAGAAAAATTGGATTGGTTTAAATTAAATGAGCTTGTATCAAGTTTGAATAAATATGAATTTAAAAGCGAATCCTCTAATAATGAAAAGAGTATATCATCTAGATTAGATTCATTAATAATATTATGCTCTATACCATAAATTAAAGTCTTAATTATATAATCGGATATAGATTCATTGCTGTTTTGGTCATTATTATTTTCTTGACGTAATGCATTGTAGACTTGATTAAATTCGGGAAAAACATTATAAAATTTAAGTTTTTGTAGCATTGTTTTCTTTTGGAAATAAGGGTGAAAAAGGGATAATTTTTCGCTTAATGTTAATTTTGATTTAGACATGTTATCTTCCTTTCAAAAGGTGATGAGAATCAGAATGTGCGTAGTATTAAGAATTTTTCTTTTCTAGGAGAGTTTTCAATTAAAAGTATTTGTCAGAAGTCTAAAACGATCTCTGTTGGCACTGTATTTCAAATAGATAATCATATTTATTCTGTAGGAAACGTTATTATAAAGTGTGATAAGACACTTTTATTAGAAGTTTATGAATCACCTCCAAAAAAGAGAAAACTCTCTTGAAAAATAAGAAATTCGACAATTATTTCCTTTTTTCCTGCTGAGATTTAATAATTATTGAATAAATTGATTAATAATAAAAAAATAATACGAGTATGTCATTTTATATTGAGATAAAAAGCACTAATTTTAATGATTCGTATTATTTAAAGGGAGGAAGTAAAAATGGAATATAAGATTAATGAAGCTGTAGAGAGCTTATATGAACCAGCGAAAGAATGTGTAATCGCAATGCAAGCTGCATCAGTATCTATGATACAACGTAGATTCCGAATTGGGTACGTAACTGCAAATAAGATTATTGATCGTCTTGAAGAAAATGGGATTATTGGACCATACGAAGGAAGTAAGCCAAGGAAAATTTTAATTAATGAATAGCACCCATTCGGGTGCTTTTTATTTTGGAGGGATGAAGGATGGCTAATAACAAATTAAAAATTAATATTGATGCTGATACAACTGAAGCATTAAAACAAATGAGGGAAGTTACTGAGGCTGCTAATGAATGCGTGTCTGCATTGGAGAAGTTGGAGAGGTTAACTGATAAATTTTCTGGTTTCCCTCGAACAAAGATTAATGTTAATGCTGAAATGGATGGACGTACTATAACAAACATCAGGTGTTAAATTGTGATTAAGCCAATAGCAATTGTCGTAGGCGCTGTCGTGATCTGGGTGGCGTCTTGTTTGTTGTTAAGGAAAGATAAGGAGTGAGGATAATTGGACAGTGTTTTAAACGGTAAGATTACTGCACTTGGTCTTTTACCTGTTGATAAGAAAGCATATATCAAATACCTTAAGCCGCATGAGAAAGTAAATAAGAAGGCTGGTATTGACGTTAATCGATTCAAGTATTACAAATTGTACGGACAGGAACCTATGCTTTACTCGATAGAATATCTCACGCAAACGCCAATAAGAGATTTATTGGAAAGAGATAGAGAGAATCAAATACGTTGGGTAAAGACAGATGAATGAATACAAGACCAAACAACAGAAGCGTAAGTTCTATGACAGTGGTGAATGGAAGAGCATACGTGAACAAGTAAAGAAGAGAGACAACTATGAATGCCAAGAGTGTAAGCGCAATGGTAGTGTTCGTGTGGACACCAATGAATACAGTGAGAGTGCAAAGCGTAAGAAGATTCAGCTCGTTGTCCATCATATAAAAGAACTGGAACATCATCCTGAACTTGCATTAGAAATGGACAATCTAGAAACAGTCTGTGTGGATTGCCATAATAAAGAACATGGAAGAGTGTTTGTTAAGAAGGTAAATAAATGGCAAGACGATGAGAGGTGGTAATGAAGTTGAAGTACAAACTCGTAAAACATTCTTGTATTGATAGAACTTGTGGCTTTATCGAATCAGACTATAAAAATCCTGATGCAAGAAGATGTAAAAAGTGCGGTAAACAAACGAGTATGGAATATATAAAGAAAAGGAAAGAAAAATAAACCCCCCCTTAAAAAATTTCATCAAAAAATGCTCTAAGGGGCACCGGAGGAGGGGGTTAACTGTCAGGTTTTTTTCTATTTTACGCACGTAAGGGGGGTGGGTAGATGGCTGTTAGTATTGTGAGGTTAAAAGAACAGCTTATGAATAGTATTGATATTACAGATTTAGTCGAAGTTGAAAAGGTAGAAAGATATATTGATCTTGTAAAAGCATTTAGAAAAATAAATAAAACTATTAATAAAGAAGGCGAGTCCGTAACGATAAAAAACGGTTCTCAAGTTTTTGTTAAAGCCCACCCTCTTATAAGTGAGAGGAATAAAATTAACAGTTCATTAATTGCTTTGGGAAGAGATATAAAACTTTCTCCTAAAGTTGGTGCTTCTAATTCGGGTTACAGTCCAAGTGATTTAGTATGATTAGGCAAAAATATGTAGATGAATACAATGAACTTTATAGAAGTGGTAAAGTAAAGTTCAATAATGAAAGAGAACTGTTAATTGAATACCTGGAAAAATACGTTTTAAACAGAGACGACTTGTATTTTGATGATGAAATGATCGAGAAGTGTATCCGCTTTGGTGAAAAGTGGTACTTTCCATTACAATCATTTCAAAAATTCTTAATAGCATTCGTCTTTTTATTTTATAAGAAAAATGGCCGTGTATTTTATCGTAAATTCTTGTGGATGCTTGGCCGTGGCGGCGGTAAAAATGGTTTAATGACAGTTATTCTTCACTTTTTAATAAGCGAATTACATGGAATTTCTGAATATAACATTTCCGTTGTTGCAAACAGTGAAGAGCAAGCAAAAACAAGCCCAGATGAAATTCATAAATGTATTAAAAGAAATGAAGTTTTACAAAGAGCTTTTAAAACAACATTAACACAAACCATTTCGAAATCGACTGGAAGTGTAGTGAAGTTTAGAACATCAAACGGAGACACAAAAGATGGTCTTCGCGATGGCGCTGTAATGTTTGATGAAGTTCATCAATATGAAAGCAATAAAGATGTCCGTGTTCACATCAGTGGTTTGGGAAAAAAGAAAAATCCACGTGAGTTTTACATTGGTACAGATGGATATGTAAGAGATGGATTCTTAGATAAATTAAAAGAAAAGGCAATGAAAGTTTTAAAGGGTGAAGCCCGTCCGAATGCGCTGTTCCCTTTCATCTGTAAATTAAATGATGAAAAAGAAGTTGATGAAATCGATAATTGGGAAATGGCGAACCCAATGTTATCTCAGCCGTTAAGTGAGTATGCTGAAGGCTTACTTGAAACAATAAAAGAAGAGTATGAGGATTTAGAGGACGATCCAAGTAACCGAGAAGAGTTCATGACAAAGCGAATGAACTTACCTGTTACAAATTTAGAACGGTCCGTTGCAAAATGGTCAGAAATTCTTGCTACAAATCGTCCTTTTCCTGATTTATATGCTCAAGAATGCATAGGGGCGTTAGACTTTGCAAGTATTCGGGACTTTGCAGCATGTGGTCTTTTATTTAGACAAAATGGGGAATACATTTTTAAAACTCATTCCTTCGTACGAAAAGAATTTGTTGATATCTATTACGGATATTCTAAAAAAGCAGGCGAGTTCAAGAAACAAAAATTCGCTCCAATTAAAGAGTGGGAAGAGCAAGGATTACTAACAGTTGTTGATGAACCGACTATTAATCCTCAACACATTGTTGATTGGTTTGTAGAAATGCGAGAACAATATGGGATTAAAAAAATTATAGCGGATAACTTCCGTATGGAAGCAATAAGACCACTATTAGTAGCAGAAGGGTTTGAAATAGAAGTTATACGAAACCCAAAAGCAATTCATAGTTTGTTAGCTCCACGTATTGAAATGGCGTTTGCAAATAAACAAATTATTTTTGAGGATAATCCACTAATGCGTTGGTATACGCAAAATGTGTTGGTTGTTATCAAAGCTGATGGAAATAAAATATACGAAAAGAAAGAGCCTGTTCGTCGAAAAACAGATGGATTTCAGTGTTTTGTTCATGCTCTTTATCGGGCGGATGAGATACAAGAAGCTACTGATTTTGTTATAGGCAATATTAAATTCTAATAAAGGGGGTGATGATAATTGGATGGATCAGTGATGTATTAAACAAAAACAAGGAAATTAAATTTATGTTTGATGTAGATATGTTCATTGATACAGCGAACAGAGTCCACATGAAGCGATTAGCTATTGATACTTGTATATCTTTATTAGGGAGAACAATTAGTCAATCAGAATTTAGGGTGAAAAATGGTGAAGAGTTCGAAAAAAACGAACTATATTATCGGTTAAATGTTAGGCCGAATAAAAACATGACAGCAAGTACATTTTGGGAAATATTCATTCGAAAGCTTGTTTATGATAATGAATGTTTAGCTATTCAAGCTGATGATGGCGATTTACTTATTGCTGATGACTTTGAACATAACGAATATGCTGTGTTTGAAGATACCTTTACGAATGTCACAGTAAAAGATTATCAGTTTAAGAGAAGTTTTAAACAAAGTGAAGTTATCCATTTGAAATATCGAAATGATAAGTTATCACCACTTATCGATGGACTATTTGCTGATTATGGCGACTTATTCGGAAGAATTTTAAGTTCTCAGAAACGAAAAAATCAAATTCGTGGCGTAGTTGATATGGATATGATCGGTGCTAAAACACAAGAACAAGTGGATAAGTTACAGAAATTCATAGATGACATGTATCAAGCAATTGGTAAGAAAGATATTGCTATTGTTCCGCAGCAAAAAGGAATTGAGTACAAAGAAGTTTATAATGGATCTGCTAATGGCCCTAGTGTGGAAGAAATAAATAAAGTTACAAATGGTTTTTTAAATCAAGTAGCAATGGCAATGGGGATACCTACAGCTTTAATCTATGGTGAAATGGCTGATGTAGAAAAACAAACTAAAAACTACATGCTTTTCACAGTGAAACCTTTGTTGAAAAAGATTTCTGATGAAGCTAACGTTAAATTTTTTGAAAAAGAAGAGTATCTTTTAGGTAAAAAAATTGAAGTTAAAGCTGTATCTTATCAAAGTATATTTGATCTCGCTACAAGTATTGATAAACTCATTTCTTCAAGTGCATTTACAGGAAATGAAATTCGATTAGAAGTAGGATATGAAATTTCAGATGATCCTAATTTAAATACACATCATATTACGAAAAACTATACGAAATTAACTGAATCTGAAGGAGGTGAGAAACAAAATGACGGTGAACATTGACGTTAAAGGCCCAATCATTTCAAATGATGAAGCGTGGATTTATGATTGGTTTGAAATGGATGCTGCAAGCCCAGGTAAGATTTCTAAAGCGCTTGAAGATGCAAATGGCGATGACTTAGTTGTATCAATTAATAGTCCTGGTGGTTATGTACACGAAGGTTCAGAGATTTACACAGCGTTGAAAAATTATCCCGGTCATGTGGAAGTTCAAATTGTTGGTTTGGCTGCAAGTGCGGCTTCTGTTATTGCAATGGCTGCTGATAAAGTCCGAATTTCTCCAACTGCACAAATCATGATTCATAACGCTTCAATGTGGAATGGTGGAGATCATCGCGATATGTCAAAGGCTGCCGAAATGCTAAAAACAACAGATCGAGCAATTGTAAACGCCTATGTCATTAAAAGCGGTAAATCAGAAAAAGAACTACTTAATATGATGGCTGAAGAAACGTGGATGGGTCCACAACAAGCGTTAGAAAATAATTTTGTGGATGAAATTATGTTTATGGATAATCAGGTAAAAATGATAGCTTCAGCTTCTACTGCTGCCATGCTTCCACAGAAAGTAATCGATGGCTTTAGAAATGGAACCATGAACAAAGGCCAAGGGATTACAAAAGAAGATTTAAATGCAGCATTATCAGTTTTGAAAAATGAAATTCTGAATGATTTACAAACAAATACAAATCCAAAAGAGCCTATTCAAAAACCTGTTCATACAAAACAGAATTTAAGTACGCTCTTTTTAAATTTAGGAGGAAAATAAAATATGGTTATTAAGTTTAATAATTTCGAAGAGAAAAAACTAGCTTTTGCAAAAGCAACACAGGATGGTACCGCAGAAGAACAATCAGTAGCATTAAACTCCATGATTGAAGCACTTGCCACAGATGTACGAGCAGATATTTTAAATCAAGTGAATGAATCAATGGTAGATCGTTCTATTATGCAGTCTCGTGGTGCTAATGTATTAACAAGTGAAGAAATGAAGTTCTTTAATGCAGTAGTTGAAGAAGGTGGATTTAAGTCTACTGAAACTTTACCTAAAACAACTCAAGAACGTATTTTTGATGACTTAGTTGAAGATCATCCTTTCTTACAACATATTGGTTTAGAGAATTTAGGTGCAGTAACAGAATTCGTTTACGGAGATCCAGAAGGTGCAGCGGTATGGGGGCCATTATTTGATGGTATTAAAGGTCAATTAAACGCTACATTCCGTAAAGATAGCATTTCACAACTTAAATTAACGGCGTTTATTCCATTAGCAAATGACATGTTGAAACTTGGACCTGTATGGGTAGAACGTTATGTTCGTACAATGATTACAGAAGCGATGAAAGTAGGCTTAGAACGTGGATTTGTAGCTGGTACAGGTAAGAATGAACCTATTGGGTTATTAAAAGATCCAAGTGGAAGTGTAGTTGGCGGAGTGTATCCAGATAAAAAGCCAGTAGGTACTTTAACATTTGAACCGGGTCGTGAAACAATCAACGAACTAAAAGGCGTTGTTAAATTGTTAGCTAAAAAATTAAATGCTGATGGTTCAGACGCAGATCGACCAAAAAATATTGCTGGTAAAGTAGTTATGGTAACTAATCCGTTTGATACTTTTGATATTCAGGCAAACGCGACAATTCAAAATGCGGCCGGAGTATATGTAACTAGCTTGCCATTTAACCCAATCCTTACAGAATCAGTGTTTGTACCTCAAGGAAAAGTATTATTCTTTGTTAAAGGTCAATATGTTTCAGCAATGGGTGGAACAGAGCCAATCAAGAAGTATGAAGAAACATTAGCTTTAGAAGATGCAACTGTTTATATTGCTAAACAATATGCTACAGGTAAACCAAAGGATAAATACACTTCACAAGTTTATACACTGAAACTTGAAGAAGTAACGCCACCGACACAAGGATGATGTAAATGGAAACAGTAATTTCAGACGAAATAATACAGCAGTTCAAAGATAGGATGCACTTGGGTGATGATGAAGACGATAACCTAAAGCGCATCCTTTTTGCATCGAATGAAGCTTTATTAAAAGTATGTGGATTGTATGACATAAACAAAGATGAGACGTTCAAAGAATTGGTTTTTGAGCGTTCTCGTTATGTTTATAATGATGCACTTGAATATTTTACTAAGAATTTTTTAACGGAAATTAATAGTTTTGGTATTGCAAAAGCATTAGAAGAAATTAAATTGGACGGTGATTAATATGCGTCCTTTTCAGTACAAGAAACCACTGAATACAGGTGATTGTAGAAATCGAATTATCATTGAACAACCTGAGGTAATAAAAGATGAACTGAATCAAGAAATTGAAACAGGGAATTGGCAAGAAGTTAAAAAAGCATGGGCAATGATAAAAACGGTAAAAGGTTCGGAGTACATTGAAGCTTCGGCTTCACAGTCTACACGAATTTATCGGTTTGTAATTCCTTATACAACAGGTATTACAGAATTAATGCGAATTAATATGAAGAATCGTATCTTTGATATTATCGAACCGCCAATGAATGATGATGAAATGTATCAAACATTGACTATTATCGCAAAGGAGCATACTTAATATGAATGATTTTGCGAGTGAGATTGCTAGAGAATTACAAAGATATGCAAATGTTGTGGAAGAAGAGTTAATGATAGCAGAAGAAGAAGTAGCTGATGTCGCTGTAGAAAAATTAAGGCAAGGTAGCCCTAAAAAAACAGGTGCTTATCGTAAAGGATGGCGTAAGAAAAAAGAAGGTAATGGTTTTGTCGTTCACAATACAAAAGGACAATTAACACATCTTTTAGAAAAGGGACATGCGAAAGTGGGTGGGGGCCGTGTACCAGCACAAGTTCATATCCTTCCAGTTGAACAGTATGTAATTGATGAGTTGCCAAGACGTATTGAAAGGGCGATTCAACAATGACGTTAGGTGAATTAACAAAAATCCTTGAGGCTACAGGTTATCCTGTGGCTTATTCGCATTTCACAGCAACGCCGACCAAGCCAGTTCCAGCGCCACCTTATATATGTTTCCTTGTGGATGGATCAGCAAATTTAATGGCTGATAACAAGGTGTATCACAAGATAGACGATGCAAATATTGAGCTTTATACAACTAAAAAAGATTTAGTTGCAGAAGCCAAACTTGAAAAAGTCCTAGACGATTATGAGATTCCTTATGACTCGTATGAGACTTTTATTGAATCTGAAAAAATGTATCAAAAAAATTATGAAACGAGGTTGATATAAATGAATGAAAACAAAGTAGCTTTTGGTCTGAAAAATGTCCACTATGCACTCTATGACATTAAAGATGGTGTAGTTACATTTAGTACACCGATACGATTACCAGGGGCGGTTGAATTAACATTTGATCCACGAGGGGATTTAATTGAGTTCTATGCAGATGACATGCTTTACTACGCAGCAAGTAATAACCAAGGGTATGATGGCACTCTATCAATCGCTCATATTCCAGAGCAATTTGCAATTGATGCATTAGGTGAGGAATTAGACGAAGAAGATGGTGTGTTAAATGAATTAGCCGATGCAAAAGGAAAATCATTTGCGTTATTATTTGAATTCGATGGCGATGTAAGAGCGACTCGACACGTTATGTTTAACTGTTCAGCAAGTCGTCCAACACTTGCATCTAAAACGAAAACAAATTCAGCAGAGCCTAACACAAATGAACTTAAATTTGTATCAAGCCCTATTGATATTAATGGAAAAC
This sequence comes from Bacillus sp. 7_6_55CFAA_CT2, assembly GCF_000238655.1. Lineage (NCBI taxonomy): Bacteria > Bacillati > Bacillota > Bacilli > Caryophanales > Bacillaceae > Bacillus > Bacillus sp. 7_6_55CFAA_CT2. The sequence continues at coordinate 787,464 of NZ_JH414709.1, forward strand.
GTATGGTTAAAACGAAAACTACTACTAAATCAAAACAAGAAATCTATGATAATTGGTACAAAAAAGTTTATACAAAAGTACCTGCATTACCAAAAGGGGCGTAAGTGAATGGAAAAGACAATTACAATAGATGGAAAACAAGTCAGATTAAAAGCTACAGCAGCAACAGTTAAACGATATAAAGCACAATTCAGACGTAATTTATTTGCAGATTTGATGGGGTTAGGGGCAATTAATGCTTTAGCTTCATCAGATGGGTCAGAACAACCCATTGCTATGTCTAATGTTGATATGAGTAAAGTAGATTTTGAACTTATTTATGACTTAACGTGGTTATACGCTAAAACGGCTGATCCTAATATTCCTGATCCTATGACGTGGCTAGATAAATTTGAGGAATTCCCAATTGAAGAAATTATGCCAGAAGTCATGGAATTGGTTCAGGTCACTATGGGAGCAAAAAAAAAATAAAGAAAAATAATGGAGAGCAAGGAACATTCAGTGATGAAGAATTTACTACTGAATTGTTTCTTGCTCTTTGTTATAAAGCAAATTTAACACAAGGTGATTTAGAAGAAATGACCGTTGGTGATTGCTTTGATTACATTGCTGAATTCGCTGAGCTGGAGAATCCAGATAAAGAAAAAGTTAGAAAAGCAAATCAAAAAGACTTCGATTCATTCTAAGAAAGGGGTGAGAAAATGGCAGGAAGAATTAAAGGGATTACGATTGAAATTGGTGGTAATACTCAGCCGCTACAAAATGCTTTAAAAGATGTAAATAAACAAAGTGATGCTTTGGCTAAAGAATTAAAAGATGTCGAGCGTTTGCTAAAATTTGATCCAGGTAATATTGAGGCACTTTCTCAAAAACAACAGTTACTTACGCAACAGATTGAAAACACAACGCAAAAATTAGATAAGTTAAAAGCAGCGGAACAACAAGTTCAAGCGCAATTTCAAAACGGTAAAATTTCTGAAGAACAGTATCGTGCATTCAGGCGTGAGATTGAATTTACAGAAGGGTCACTTAATGGTCTTAAAAATAAACTAGGAAACATGAAAGCTGAGCAAGAGAATGTAGCGAGTTCCACAAGGCAATTAGAAACATTGTTTAGAGCTACAGGAAAAAGCGTTGATGATTTTGCAGGAGCATTAGGAAATCGTCTTGTGAATGCAATTCGGAATGGAACAGCTACAAGTCGTCAGTTAGAACAAGCGATTGGGATTATTGGGCGCGAAGCATTAGGTACAGAAGCTGATATTGAAAAATTACAAAGAGCCCTTCGATCTGTGGATGCTGGAAACTCCATACGGCAAGTACAAAATGAGTTAAGAGAATTACAACAAGAAGCCGGAAGAACTGAGAAGAAGTTTGAAGGTCTAAAAGTTGGATTAGAAAATGTTATCGGTGGAATGGCAGCTGGTGGCGGAATGGCAGCAGCTGTTGAAAAAGCGCTTGATATGTCAAAGTTAAAAACAAAAATTGAAATAGGATTTGATGTTCCTGAGTCCTCAAAAAAATCAGTAGAGGATGCTGTGAGAGGAATTTCAGCCTATGGATTAGATGCAGAAGAAGCACTTGAGGGTGTAAGAAGACAATGGGCTTTGAATAAAAATGTTAGTGATGAAGCAAATGCTTCTTTCGTACAGAGTGCAGCTGTTATTTCTAATGCTTATGCTGGCATTGATTTTACTGAATTAATTCAAGAAACGAATGAAATCGGTAATGAATTAGGCATTTCACAAGAAGGCGCTCTTGGTATGGCTGATGCCTTATTAAAAATGGGTTTTCCACCGGAACAATTAGATATTATCGCTGAATATGGTGGTCAGTTAACGCGAGCAGGATACAACGCTGAAGAAGTACAAGCTATTATGGCAGCTGGGGTTGAAACAGGAACCTGGAATATCGATAATTTGCTAGATGGACTGAAAGAAGGTCGTGTAAAAGCTGCTGAATTCGGTCAAGGTGTCGATAAAGCAATGATAGAAGCCCTTGAAGGTACACAAATTTCAGCAGAACAAGTTCAAAAATGGGGTCAAGCTGTAGCAAATGGTGGTAAAGAAGGTTCAGCAGCAATGACCGAGATTGCACAAGCTCTATCGCAAGTTGATGATGAAACAAAGCGTAATGAATTAGGCGTTAAATTTTTCGGTAGATGATGAATTGTGCCGAAGTAAAATCGCGGTATAAAGCAAAGAGGGTGCGAATCCTAATTTGAACCGAAGGCTATACAAAGTATAGTCAGGGGCAGAGCATAGAGGGTGAAAAGATATAATCCCTCCACGAGACCGCGACACTTTCTTTATAAGTGAAAACGTATGCCGAGCTTGCATTAATATGAAGTGCAAGAAGTAGAGGATAAAAAGCCTTTACGATAACAAAATGACAATGTACGAAGATCAAGGGCAAAACATTATTAATACTTTGCTAGGCGCGAAAGATAAAACAGTCGATTTTGGAAAGCAACAGGACAAATTGAATGACTCTATTAAAAAAATGGATTCAAACCCAGCAGTTAAATTTCAAAAGGCGATGCAAGATTTACAAGTTTCACTTCAGCCGGTTCTTAGTGTTATAGCAGATGTTATTTCAAAAGTGGCTGAATGGATTTCTAATAACCCAGAATTAGCAGCCACATTAACAGCTGTTGCAATAGCTATTGGCGTAATTTCAGGTGCAGTTATGGCGCTTGCTCCTATAGTTATGGCGGTCATGAGTGTATTTGAAATCGGAGCCGCCGCCGCACTAGGCATAGTTGCCATAGTTCCTATTATCATAGCAGCTATAGTTGCTCTAGGAATTGCCATTTATCAAAATTGGGATTCTATAAAACAATGGACAATAGATACATGGAATTCTATTAAGGAATATTTAATAGAGCTTTGGGATGGGATAGTTCAATCCTCTAGTGAAGCATGGAATTCATTTTTAGAAGCAATGCATTCATTCTTTGATCCAATTGGGCAATTTTTTAGCGATTTATGGATAGGGATAGGTGAAATATGTAGTAGTACATGGAATTCTATTGTTGAATTCTTTTCAGGAGCTTGGTCCTCATTCACTGAAATGATGCATAGCTTCTTTGATCCGATAGGTGAATTCTTTAGTAGTCTATGGTCCGGAATTGTGGAAACAGCTTCCTCTTGGTGGACTTCTTTAACTGAAACAGCGTCTGAATTGTGGGGATTATTAACGCAAGCATGGCAAGAAACCTGGGATACGATTCTTACTGTGTTAGATCCAATTATTTCGGCAGTTTCTACCGTTTTAGAAGCTGGTTGGTTGTTAATACAGGCAGGTGCACAAATTGCATGGGCAGCAATCTGTCAATACATTATTCAACCAATCCAAGAAGCTTACGATTGGGTAAGTACACAAATCGGTGAAATGGTCACTTGGCTTGGTACACAATGGGAAATTGCAAAAGCTATGGCGCAAATCGCTTGGGGACTATTTAAGCAATATATTATTCAACCTGTCATAGATACTTGGAACTTAGTAAAAGAAAAGTTTGGTGATTTAATTTCTTGGTTAAGTTCGAAATGGGAACTTGCTAAATCATATACTCTTGCAGCTTGGAATTTGGTAAAAGAATATGTTATTCAACCTGTTCAAGACTTATGGAATACAACCAAGCAAAAACTTTCAGATTTGGCTAATTGGATATTATCAAACTGGGAAACTATAAAATCTTATACGCTAACAGCTTGGAATTTGACAAAGAAATACGTGATTGATCCAGTAACTGAAGCTTACAATTCAGCCAAACAAAAATTTACTGATTTATATAATTCAGCGAAGGAAAAATTTGATTCCGTAAAGAATGCTGCACAAGAAAAATTCGAAGCAGCTAAACGCTTTATAATTGATCCAATTAAAGATGCAGTTGACAGTGTAGAAAAATTTATTGGGAAGATTAAGAGCTTCTTTAGTGATTTGAAGTTAAAGATTCCTAAACCTGAAATGCCACCACTTCCACACTTTAGCTTGCAAACTAGTACGAAAAATATTTTAGGGAAGGATGTTACGTTCCCTTCTGGACTTAATATAGATTGGCGTGCAAAAGGTGGTATCTTCACTAAACCGACTATATTTGGAATGAATGGTGGGAACTTGCAAGGTGCAGGTGAAGCTGGAAAAGAAGCGGTTTTACCTTTAAATAAAAAGACACTTGGAGATATTGGCGCAGGAATCGTAGCAGCCATGCCACGACAACAATTTGCTATACCAGGGGAAATAAATCAACTAATGAGCGATATGAGCCGTATGATGACTAATTCTGCAAACCAATTAGCGGGATTAAAAACCGTTATGAGTGGTGTGTATGGGAATATGTCAAACAGCAGACAAGCCATGACAAACAGTGTATCAAATCAAGTCATTAATAACTCTTTTGGTTCATCAGGTGGTGGAGTTATTCCAATGCTTGGTGGAGATTTAGTTATTGAAGTGCCTGTTAATTTAGAAGGAAGAGACGTGGCACGCGGTACTTATCGCTATACAACCGAGTATCAAGAAAGAGAAGCAAAAAGAAACTCAGACTTTTAGGTTTGGGTTTCTTTTATTTTATAAAGAAATAGGGTGACAGTATGAGTTCTTTTTCATTTAACAACATACGCAAAGATTTTGTTCAAATAGAAAAGGGATGGAAAAGACCAGCGTGGGCACCGGTGAAAAGGAATTTTCTAAGTGTCCCAGGATATACAGGAGCAAGACTATTAAACACCCAAACGGAAATGCGTGTTTTATCTATTCCTGTAGGAATTATAGTTCCTGAGTGTTCAGATTTGGAAACTATGAAAGAAGAAATTGCAGAATGGTTAATCACAGGCCAACCAGCAGAACTTATTTTTGATGTAGAACCAAATAGAACATATTTAGCAGTTGTGGAAGATAGCTTTGATCCAGATGAATTTGTAACACTTGGAATAGGAACAATTAAGTTCATTTGTCCAATGCCATATAAATTAGGACCTACTCGAACAGTAGATTTTCAAACAGGTGCAAGCGTGTTAATAGCAAATGTTCAAAACAAAGGAAGTGTAGAGTCCAATCCAATTATAGAGGTTGAAGTGAAGAACCCTTCCACATTTCTTGATGTATGGAATGGAAACAATTATTTTCGTATCGGATGGCCGCTTAGTGTAAATCAGATACCTGTTGAAAGAAATCAGCGGGTAATGTGGGATGAAATGTCTACAACTGTAGGTTGGACGGATGTTCCGAGTGCGGAAGATATGGTTGGGGGCGGGGCTTTTAAAGTAGATGCAGGCTCACGCCTAGTTCCGGTTTATTTAGGTGAAACAAATATAAAAGGTTGGCATGGTTGCATAGCTAAAAAGAACATCCCACAAGGCCCACTACAAGATTTTATTATGCAGGCGTATGTTGGGGTAAGAAGCTCTCACCCCGATCAAATGGGGCGTGTTGAAATAGGTTTATTAGATGAAAATAGCGACTATGTGGCTCGTATTTCTATGAATGATGTTCATTGGCAAGCAGAACAGAATACAGGGTTCGCTAAGCTTGGTAACAAAAAGAAACCAAACAGCGAGCGAGTGCTTATAAATGAACCTGGAGATCATCCTACTACATGGAATCAATATCGTGGTCGATTATGGTTAGCACGTACCGGCAATAGGTGGGAAGCTTATATTTCAAAGTTTTTATGGAATACCGAAAAGGATGATTCAGAGCGCTTTGTCGTGTGGGAAGATGAAAACAATATGAATATGGATAAAGTGGCACAAGTTCAAATAAGCATCAGTCAATTTTCGGATAACATGTTTTGTACAGACATGAGCATCGATGACTTAAAAATTTGGAAAGTCAATATGAATACCCAAGATAATCCGCCTTATATTTTTGATGTTGGAGATAAAGTAGTTATTGATACCGAGCGAAGCCTTGTATCAATCAATGGTAAAAAGGCGATTAATCTAAAAGATATATTCAGTGATTATCCAGTTGTTAACAAAGGATTAAACAAGCTTGAAATTATGCCTTCCGATGTGGGAATAGCCAAAATAACGTATAGGGAGCGATTTAGATGAGAACACCAAGCGGAACATTACATGTTGTTGATTTTAAAACGAGTCAAATCGTTTCTAATATACAAACAAAAGATTATTGGGATGATAAACGACATTGGGAAATTAAGAACAATATAGATACATTAGAATTTAAAGTGTTTGATAATACGGAACATGCAGCTACACTCATGCAGCAAAATTTAGTATTAAAAGAAGTGCGTGACGGGCGTATCGTTCCGTATGTTATTACTGAAACCGAAAAGGATTCTAATGATAGATCAGTCATTGCTTATGCATCTGGTGAATGGATTCAACTTGCGAAAGCTGGCATTATTACTCCACAGAAGGTGGAAGGTAAAACAGTAAATGAGTTTATTGATATGGCTCTTGTAGGTACGAAGTGGAAAAGAGGAAGAACAGAATATGCTGGTTTCCACACAATGACAATTGATGAATTCATAGATCCACTGAAATTTTTAAAAGATATCGCTTCTTTGTTCGAGTTAGAAATCCAATACCGTGCTGAAGTAGTTGGTTCTCAAATTGTCAGTCGCTATGTGGACATGGTAAAGAAACGCGGTCAAGAAACAGGGAAAGAAGTAACACTTGGCAAAGATTTAGTGGGAATTAAACGTGTTGAGAACTCACAAAACATTTGTACAGCATTACTTGGTTTCTCCAAAAAAAGAAGGGGACGGATTTATTACAATTACTGACATAAATGACGGTATTCCTTATCTTGTGGACAGTGATGCTTTCCAACGATGGAACGAACGTGGGCAACATAAATTTGGCTTTTATACACCAGAAACAGAAGGCGATATAACACCGAAACGTTTAATGACTCTTATGAAAACAGAATTAGCCAAACGGATAAATTCCTCTATTTCTTACGATGTTCAAGCACAAAGCATTGGACGTGTATTTGGCCTAGCTCACGAGCTGATTAATGAAGGTGACACAATCCGAATTAAAGATACAGGTTTTACTCCTGAACTGTATTTAGAAGCACGGGCAATCGCTGGTGATGAATCATTTACTGATCCTTCACAAGATAAATATATATTTGGTGACTACCGTGAAATTACCGATCCGAATGAAGAAATGCGAAAATTATACAATAGAGTGCTTGCTTCTTTAGGTAATAAAGCCAATAAAGAACTATTAGAACAACTAGAAAAGTTAGCAGAAGAAGCGAAGGGTACAGCCGAACAAGCTCAAAAAGAAAGTAAAGCGGCAAAGGATATAGCAGAAAAGACTAAAGATTATATGGATCAAAACCTTGTAGATATTATAGAAGGAGCTAATCCACCTACTACTAATCTTAAATCAAATAAAACACTATGGCGTGATATTAGTAATGGTAAGCCTGGTATTTTAAAAATATGGACAGGCAAAACATGGGAACCTGTCGTCCCTGATACAGCTCCGTTACAGCAAAGTATTAAAGATGTTAAGAAAGATATTGAAACAGCTAAAACGGAGTTAAATCAAAAGGTTCAAGAAGCACAAAATCAAGCGACAGGACAATTTAACGAAGTAAAGGAAAGCTTACAAGGTGTGAGCCGTACGATTTCCAGTATTGAGAACAAACAAGGTGAAATTGATAAAAAAGTAACCCAGGTTGAACAGGATTCTAATGGATTTAAAACTTCTATTGAATCGTTAACAAAAAAAGATACTGAAATCAGTAATAAATTAAATACAGTCGAACAAACTGTAGAAGGCACAAAGAAGATTATTTCTGATGTGCAGCAAACAACAAACGACTTGAAGAAAACAACAACTGAAATTAAAGAACAAGCAGGAAAGATTAGTGAGAAGTTAACAAGTGTAGAAAAGAACTTCAATGAACAAGAAATTGGAGTACGTAATTTAATATCAGATACGAAATATTGGGAAACGACGCAATTATCTTCAAATTCAGCTTATGGAGTATTTAAGAATAACTTAAATCAAATCTTTAGTGAATTAGTAGACAAAACCGTAACTTTTAGCTTCGATGTAAAAATTATAACAACGGATAAAACGGCAGGTCGCGTTCAGTTTTATGGCGAAAACGGTTCGCCTAAATATACATTCGTTAGACAAATATTCACAGGAATTACGGACCAATTCCAACGAGTTACGTACACTACAAAAATTACAGAACAGCTTAATAACACAGGACAAGCGAGACTGGAATTTTGGGGAATAGATGCTAAAACAACAAAAATCATTATTCAAAATTTTAAACTTGAAAAAGGAAATAAAGCTACTGGATGGACACCAGCGCCTGAAGATCAAGTAACAACCGATAAATTCACCAAGAGAACAACCGAAATTGAAAAAAGTGTGGATGGTATAAAAGAAAATATAACTAAGGTTGAACAAAATCAAACGGGATTTGATAAACGAGTAACAACAGTAGAGAAAAACGCAGATAGTATTTCACAAAGCGTCGGTAAAGTACAAGAAATACAAACTCAGCAAGGGAAGACGCTTAGTGAGGCTACTTCAAAGATAGAACAACATAGTAAAGCATTGGAATTGCAATTAAAAATGAAAGATGTTGAAGATTACGTTGGTGGAATTGGTGACCAAACGGTTTTACGCAATGTCTTGTGGAAGAACGACACGAAATATTGGCAATTAACTTCAAACGCAGCAAGAGATACACAAGTCACTTATAAGGGATGTAATTCACTTAGTGTTATTACTGCAGGTAATGCGAGCAATTTGTATAAAGGAGCATCGCACGATTATATAAATGCTGGTCCTGGATGGAATTATGTTTTCTCTGCTTACTTTTATACAGATAACAAAGCTAGTATAGATGCTGGAGCTGCTATCGAGCTCCAATGTTACGATATAAACAATAAAATGATTAAAAGTTACTTGCAAGAAATAACTATTTTACAAGGAACATGGATTCGTACACATGTGGCAGGGCTATTAATCGAAGGCACAAAAAAAGTTAAAGTGCTGTTTTGGGTTCGTAAAAATGGGTGTCTATGGATGGCACAGCCCATGCTACAAATTGGTGATAAACCTTCTTCGTTTATGGAGAACCCTGTTGATATTGTAGATAAAGATAAAATCATGGAAGAATTGGCCGATAAGATAGCAACTGAACCTTACAATAAAAAAGTTACAGAATTAGAAAGAAGTATTAGTGCTACTGAAAAAGGCGTTTCAATTATCTCTGGAAAACAAGAAACGTTTATAAATGAGACTTATAATGCCTATGTAAAGAAAACAGAATCTAAGTTAGAAGTGTTAGATGAAGGGATTTTAGCGCAGATTTTAAAGGACGGCATTGTCACTGCCATCAATATGTCCCCTGGGAAAATTACAATCAATGCTGCAAAACTAGATATTAACGCAGACACAATGGTGAAATGGTTAACTGCAAAGGGTATTGATACGAATGTTATAAACGTTAATGGTGATAAAATTACCATCGATAAAAACGGTGTTACTGTTAAAATGTTAGACTTCCTTTTTGAAGATGAATGGGGAACAAAAACAACCGTTATGCCAAAACGAAATTTAATAGCCGATCATGATTTTTCTAGTGTTCCAAAATTGAACATAGGTAACCCCAATTATCAGGGGTTTGGTGCTGGATATGGTCTACCTTGGAAAGTACAAGGAAACGGTGTAGTGATAGAAAATAATACTTTTATATTTAATTATGAACAAATGGTAAATGCAGTCCGTGTCGACACGTATAATTACCCAGAAACAAAAGTTCAAAACGGGATTCATCCAGGGAACTCTTATACATTGTCAGCCCATTATAGAACCGCACAGATTAATAGTGTACGTGTAACGGCAAAACCACGATTGCAGGTATGCTTTGTTACGCCATTGGATGAAGTGAGTTATAAAATTTGGCACGAAATATATAAAGATTTTCCAGAGCCATCTACATTTTATGGTGAAATTAGAAGGTATAATTTCACGTTTACCGTTCCTAACAATTACAATCCACAAGAACATATGATTGTAATTAAAGTTACAGCTGCAAATGCACAAGTTTCTGCGGGTAGAGCTGTTTGTGTTTCAGGGATAACATTGGTTAGTGGTAACTACGCTTGCATGTATAACTGGGATCGTGCGGCAGCAGAAAGGGCCGATGGTCTTCAACCGTTTAATAGAATTGCTATAGGCAGCGTAAATAACAACATAGGTCCAGCTGCTCATGGGCAGACCTTTGATATAAGTACAGAAAAGGATGTATTCATAAATCAACCTATTCTAACGCAGGGAATAAATTTAGGGCGTAATAAAATAGGGCCAAGCTGGGTCCATTCGTTTCTTTGATGGCGGTCAAGGTTATGGGTTTTATTTTATGGGAATGGCAGGACAATGGTACAAGCTACCTAACGTTTAGGAGGAAATATATGGATGATTACAAAGATTTACAAGGTTATCCCTTACAAGCGGGGCAAGGCGCTCCA
>NZ_JH414709.1:797966-816346 GCF_000238655.1 Bacillus sp. 7_6_55CFAA_CT2
TAGAGCTGTTTGTGTTCAGGATAACATTGGTTAGTGGTAACTACGCTTGCATGTATAACTGGGATCGTGCGGCAGCAGAAAGGGCCGATGGTCTTCAACCGTTTAATAGAATTGCTATAGGCAGCGTAAATAACAACATAGGTCCAGCTGCTCATGGGCAGACCTTTGATATAAGTACAGAAAAGGATGTATTCATAAATCAACCTATTCTAACGCAGGGAATAAATTTAGGGCGTAATAAAATGGGCCAAGCTGGGTCCATTCGTTTCTTTGATGGCGGTCAAGGTTATGGGTTTTATTTTATGGGAATGGCAGGACAATGGTACAAGCTACCTAACGTTTAGGAGGAAAATATATGGATGATTACAAAGATTTACAAGGTTATCCCTTACAAGCGGGGCAAGGCGCTCCATTTGCTGGGAGGTTAGTAGATTCAGAAAGAAACGAAAACGGAGTATTTGTGCGAATTCCTTTTGATATGCTAAACAATGCTGGTTTATATGGTGCCAATAAAGTAGAGGTGTGGGGGGAAACGGATGGAACGATATATTTCCGTATTGCAACAAGATGCGAAATATGTAAACGTGGCGCGCGTTTGTATGAATTAGAAACGGGTTTTGGGAAAAAGAAACTTTGTTCTGATGATTATTTCTCATTTACTGGTCAATGCCCTCCGCAAGAGACACAAGCAACTGAAAATACAACGCGAATAGAGCAGCCATAAGCTGTTTTTTATTTTGCACAAAATACGGCTTTTATAACAAAAGAGGGACAAATAACTGTCTCTCTTTTTTATTTTGAAATGAGGTGGTCAAAGTGGAAGGGTTACAAGAAGTAAGAAGCGATGTTCAGGAAATAAAGCAAGATATTAAGGACATTCGCTTAGAGATTAAAAGTTTAGAAATGCGGACAACAGGTAACGAAAAAGACATTATCAATATCAACAAACAACTAGATAAAATCAGCGCCAATACTACCTGGATTTTGCGACTTATAGTTGGCGGAATTGTTGGTGGCATTCTCACTTTCTTAATGAAAGGAGGTGGTATGTAATGTTTGAAATTTCTGTAATGATTGGAATTGTAGTTGGTCTTTCACAAATTGGAAAAACAATTGGATTACAAACAAAATATGTTCCGTTATTAAATTTAACGCTTGGCATAGTGCTAGGCGTTTTATTTTTGGACAGAGATATCAAAACAAATGTATTTCAAGGAATCATCATTGGACTGTCAGCAAGTGGATTATTTGACCACACAAAAATTATGAAAAAGGATGTTGATGCTAAATGAAAAAGACAATGAAACATATCACCTCTTTACTTATGATTCTAGTACTTGCTAGTTCTTTTGCTACAAGTGCTTTTGCTGATAGAACACTTATTATTCCTGATTTACCGAAAAAACCATACCGTTATGGTGTAGGTGCTTACGAGGGCGTTGTAGCTCATTCGACCGCCACTCCGGAAGCACCTGCTATTAATATTCGAAACTATGAAGCTAGGACTTGGCGAAATGCATTCGTTCATTTTGCGGTAGATTGGAACGAAACGATTCAAATCGCAGATACGAAGTATATCGCTTATGGCGCGGGGCCAGCGGCAAATAAACGATTTGTCCACGTTGAGCTTTCTGAATCTAGTAATTCAGCAAAATTTAAATCTTCGTATGAGCGTTATGTTAAGTTACTAGCGAAAATCCTGAAAGACAACGGATTAACAGTCGAACAAGGCTTATGGACTCACGAAGATGTAACACGTAAATTAGGTGGTACTGATCACGAAGACCCCCGTGCATACTTAGCTTCATACGGTATCTCTATCGCTCAGTTCCGTGCTGATGTAAAGAAAGCGTACGAAAACGGTCAAGTATCCGTTGTAGTACCGGAAAAACCTACTAAGCCAGAGGTCGAGAAACTTACCGTTACTGTAACGCCTTCTAACGGTGTAGCATACATCGATGGCACTAACGTTAATTTAAGAAAAGGTCCTGGTACTAATTACAGTGTGATTCGTAAATTAAAACAAGGCGAAGCGTACAAAGTATTCGCTGAGTCTAACGGACCTAACGGTAATTGGTTAAACTTAGGTGGCGAGCAATGGGTTAAATATAATTCGTCCTATATTCATTATAATAAAGGTAATGTATCGGTAAATAATAACGTATTAGGTAAACGTGTCGTATCGAAAGTAAACGATTTAAACTTTTATACGAAAGCTACATGGAATAGATCATACCTAGCAGGCACTGTTGACGCAGGACTCGGCTTTACTATCGATGCTAAAGTTGATGTAAATGGCTATCCGCAGTATAAGGCACACAATTCGAAAGGGCATACGTACTATATTACGGCTAGTCCAACGTATGTGAATGTGAAGTAACATGTGCGCTTAATGAACGTAGAAAAGACCGCCTATTACAGGCGGTCGAATTTTTTTATTTTTTACTACTCCACCAGCGACACCAGATAGAGTCATAGCATCCGCGATTGTATTTACGTTTGTTTCTGGGGTTCCATAGAATGCATCTAAAGCTCCGATAAACCAATCAGCATCAACTGTAACTGTGTAGCCATTAGACTTCCAGTTACTGATTAGTCGGTTTGTTAATGTTCGTTTCTCTGCTTCGGATAACTTTAGCCACGCTTCACCCTTACTGTTTGCATCAACAGTTGTAGTCTGAACTTCATTTTGTTTAGGCTGTTGTACTGCTTGTTGTTCGCGTTGTTCTTGTTCTTTTTTTATTTTAGCTCGTTCTTGTTGCGCTTCTTGTTCAGAAAAGCCGTTTTCAATAGATATTATATTTTTTGTGTCAATATCAATTTTATATTTATCGTAAGAAATATTGTGAATTTTTACTAATGTATCTCCGCTATATTGTTTTTCTACTTCATATTTACTTCCAAGTTTATCAATGAGATGTTTATTTGTAGAAGTATATTCTGCAGTTGAAACATCAATTAGTATTTTCACATAGTATTGTCCGTTTTCGACAATTTGTGACGGGGAAATAGTTGTTTGTAATTTGCCATCTTTAAATACCTCACTACTTGTAGCAGTATAATTGTATTCATCTGATTTTTTTGAACTATATACTTTTATGGTTGCTTTTGTAGAATCAGGAATATTGGTAGTTAAAGATAATTTGAGTTTGTTTGTCTCCTTATTATAATCTAACGTATCTAGTTGTGCGGACAGTTTTTCTTTTTGTGGTTCAGAGGTAGCATCTTTAACTTTAGTAGATGACTCTGTATTCGATGCCGGTTTATCACCGAATATTACTTTAATAGAGAAACAAAAAATTATAGCTATAAAGACAACTAATATGACAGTTCTAGTTTTAATCAAAACTTCATCTCCTTTTTTGAATTTAAAATACATAATTAATAAATATAATAATATAACGTTTTTGAAACGAAGTAAATATTTCCATGTGTTTTATATAAAGATATTTAAGTAATAATAATTTGAATTTTAGACAGTATTGAAAAATAATCTTATCTAATAAAAAAAGAGAGTTACCAATAGGTAACTCTCTTTTTTTAAAGTATTTATTATTTTTTAACTTCAACGAAATTTAATACCTTAACTTATGTTGTCATCATTCTCAAATCTACCCCTGGTACAAGAAATACAGGGGTAGATAAATTTAGTAATTTATATTTCATTAACAAATAACTCTTTTCTAAGGATTAACCTTCTAATTTTCTTATTTCGTCTAGTGTCAAACCCATAGTATCTATATATCCATACATAGCTTTTAAACTTGAATCAACCTTTTCAGTATCTTTTTCATCTAAACCTACAAATATTTGTTCTATGCATATTTCAATTACTTTAGCATCGTCTCTTAGTTGCACTTTGAAATAATCATAAGCCTTAGGTGGGTCAAGTTCTTTTAACTTCCTAAGTTCTCCCTTGACTACTTCAAATTGTTTCTTTAACTCCATTTGATTTGTTTTTAATGTTTGATCCTTTGCAAATATCGGTTTTGTAGCTTGCAGCTCCCTTGAAAACTGATTAACAAGTGTCTCCATCTTTTCTTGATACTGTTTTATCGTTATAGGGCCATGGACATCTGTTAGGGGGTCTTTTTCTTTTCTTTCTTGTTCTTTGATTCCTGGTTCTTTAACTATTTTCTTCTCTAATTCATCTTTTTCTTTGCGTAGTCTATCTACTTCTTTGTTTGCGGTCTCTAAAGCCTTTTTATCAGATTCCGCTTCAGCTACTTTCTTCTCTAATTCATCTTTTTCTTTGCGTAGTTTATCTACTTCTTTGTTTACAGTCTCTAAGGCCTTTTTATTAGATTCCGCTTCAGCTACTTGTAAATTATCAGTCTTTTTCTTTTCTGTATCTTCTTTTGAACAACCTACTCCACTAATTAGCAAAATTGGTAATGCTACCGATAACACTTTATGTTTCATTACTAGTCCCCCAATGACTTATTCTTTATCCCGTTTCTTTCTTAGTTGTACCTAGCGCGTTTTTATGATTCTTTATTTAATTCCTAATTTAAAGAAAAACCTATCCCAAATAACATGATTGATATGACTATGTATACTCTTTTTGAAAAATATTGTAATTAATTAACATATGAAACTATAACATAATATATATAAATAAGATATATGAATTTATCGTCATTACTATTAAATTCTCTTATTCTATTAATGAAAAATATGATATACATACTTGGAAATAAAATAATAGAAGAAAGAAGACTTATATTGCCATTACCCTGTTGGCATCAATCCGTACCGGCTATTTTGTCTGAAATATGGTAGGTAGACGAACCTACATAATTAGTACGCAATTGGGAATATAATCAGTAAAGTAAAAAGAAATGTATGAGTTATTTAAATAAAAAAGTGCTAACAAGTTTGCAAACAAACTTGCTAACACCTATAAGAAATAGACATAAATTATCGCTGATATGTCTTCTTTGAAAATAGCTTTAATCAGTAAAATCACACTTATACGAAATGTTCATAAAAATCGTCTTAATATCAAGAATATAATCATCCAGATATTCCTTTACTTTTAAGACGGAAACGAGGCATGATATTGATTTCTACCTCAGAGTTTGCGTCAAATAATAAAAAAATACGGTTTGTAAAACTAAAAATACAACAAGCTACAACCGGTATGAAATGGATTAAAATATTTAGAAATTTAAAAGATGATTTTCAAATAGGGGGAGAGGTGGATCTAGACCATATTCTCCAATATCCGAAAGATTATATTGTAGGGGAAAATAAAAGGGTGTTATTTCCATACAATGAGAGAATTTATAAAGTTCAAGGTACTAAAATAGAACCGGGTATAAAAGTAAAGGAAAGAGAGTATTTATTTAAAGAATTTCAGCGTAAATTCTCTTATTTCACAATACTTCCAGAATGTAAAAAGGTAGCAACAAATAACAAAAATGAATTATTTCCTTTATTTGCACCAAAAGGATTAGAGACATTAACATTAGAGGTTTGGTCTGAAAATATAGTGCTGGAAATAGAACAAGCATTACTTGATAGTGAAATTATTTTGACTAAAGTTGGTGAAAATACTTATGTATTGAATACAGATTTTCCAGTGTTATTAAAGGTTGTGAGATACAATATTGAAAAGGTGTTACAAAATCCATATAAAATGCAATATTGCCAAAAATATAAAACAAATCTTGTAGATGATGTTACGAAAGCTGTCTATGCTACCGCGGGCGAGCGCAGTGATGCGACATTAGCATTAATCGCATTGAAAAATTGTGATGGACGAGAAAAAATTGATCCAAAACAAATCATTAGAGAGGGATTTGCACGAGCAAACCGTATTTCAACATTTATTAATTTATTTATAGGCCAAAGTGTATCGCGTAAAACAATTGTAAATAGTGTTTTTAGTTTATTAGAGCAAAAAGGATTTTTGAAGCGTAGTTGGAATAAGATAAATTTACCTTGTATATATGTTAATTTATCAATTGAACGAATATCGAAATTTGATTTCTTACCTATTCTTTCAAAAATAAAAGGAAAAGAAATTTTATATAAATTATATGGGAATACAGAATGGCAAACGATTGATTACGTATTATTAAATATAAATAAACATAATGCATTTTTACCACAACCATCAAAGAGAAATGATATGGGAGCTCTTTTTAAACAATATGTTTCCGAAACATTAATGGAAATTGTAAAATATGCAAAAGAACAAAATGAACAAGTTTACTTCATTGTAGATGCAAATTTGAGAAGGTATTGGATAAAAAAGTTACAAAATAAAGAAATTAATACAGATATTTTACCTGATATTGTTCCAGAGGTGTTAAAGGTTCCAAATTTAAATATTATTAGAATAAATACAGGTTTTGATGTACCAAGTTACGGTGTAATAGAATGTGATGATGCTCTAGATAGCATTGGCTTATATGCAGATCAAAAAGGGATGTATTATAGCACTGGTGAATATTCACTTAATTGTAGTGGGATTTTTCAGCGATATATACTTGAAATTCTACCATTAGGTGTAAAACCTGTAGAAAGGGATTATATCGCTAAAATGATACATTACATGTGCTGTAATTCTAGTATGCTTTCGAAAAAGAATGTACACATGACATATTCCATGCATATGGAAAAGGTAATAAAGAGTTATATTACTGACATAGATGCAAGAGAGTTTAAAGAATTTGATGATGAATTGGATGTAGATGTAGTAAAAGTAGAAAAGAAAGATTCAATTATTCTACTTTAAATACTAGTAAACAAATCCTGCTCGTTATATCGATCAGGATTTGTCATTTTTTTATGTAAATAAGGATATCCTTTGTCAAGTATCTTTTCGTTTACATATTTACTTTATGTGCAGACAGGATTAATATGTTTTTTAGAAATACAAAAACTATATCATATGGAAAAACGATTTTTATTAATTGAAAAAATTTGAAAGGAATGGGGAATTGTGAAGAAATTAGATGTGCTCTTAATGCTACTGAGCGGCCTCTTTCCAATTGCAGGACTTACAAAGCAAATCCCTTTAGAACAATCTATATATATTGGAGGGCTTTTATTTTTTACTAGTTTCGGTAGTTATTTTGCTAAAAAGATGTATTCACGTATATGCAGTTGGATAGCGTATGCGCCATTTATAACACTACTGTTAGTTATTTGGCATCAAGATATTGCAACAAGCTCAATCATAGCAAATGCGAAAATTGCTGCATGTGTCGCGTTAATTCCATGTTTATTCCGTTTTCGTACATATGGACTTACTTTGGGCTTATTCTCATTATGGGCCGCTTTACTATGGGATATAAAAGAAGTACAGTCGTTAGTCATACTTGAACGCATAATGAGTTTAATGACAAGCCATTATGTATATATATTACTATTAATTGGAGGACTTGTAATAGGAGGATTACTTGCGATGTTCATTCACCGCAAAGAGAAAGATAATAATAAAGAAAATATAAATCTACTTGGACCAAAAAAGAAACGCAAAAGATTATCATTTAAGATTCGTCTTCCGAGATTACCGAAATTAAAGATGAAACTATTTAAGTTTGGTGGGAAAGAATCTAAAAGTAAAATGCCAGAAAAAATCCATGAGTATAAGTACGAAGAACCAGTTGCAACATATGAAATGACAGAGCAAATAGATCCATACAAAGAAAATGCCGTTCAAGGTCAAACAAGGATGGAACGCCGAAGAAATAGGTATAATGCATAATGAAGTTTAATAACCCCGTAATGACTTATCTTAATATTGATAAATCATTACGGTTTTTTTATGTAATGAAATGAAGGTTGCTATTGCGGAGGGGAATAGCATATTTTATAGATAGGAACTAAAATAAGGGGAGGATAAAATGCTTATCATTACATATATATCTGCTTGTATATTATTCTTAGTTAGCTTTTTACATGTATATTGGGCTTTCGGAGGTAATTGGGGGACAAATAGTGTTATTCCAACTAAATCAGGGGAAAAGGCGTTTACACCTCGCGCCGGAATGACATTGTTCATTGCATTATTATTAAGTATGGCAGCAATAATTTTGTTGCAACAAGCAAATATTGTTCATTTTGCAGTTCCTA
Organism: Bacillus sp. 7_6_55CFAA_CT2; assembly: GCF_000238655.1. Classification (NCBI taxonomy): domain Bacteria; kingdom Bacillati; phylum Bacillota; class Bacilli; order Caryophanales; family Bacillaceae; genus Bacillus; species Bacillus sp. 7_6_55CFAA_CT2. The sequence continues at coordinate 806,055 of NZ_JH414709.1, forward strand.
ATGTTATTATTCAAGTCGGTTCCTGGATTTGTATGATCGTCTTTTCTATTAGAGTAATTGGTGAATTTAACTATTTTGGTATCTTTAAACGACAAAAAGATACGCACTTTGCAAGAATGGATACCGGTTTATATATTCCACTTTGTGCATTTTTATCTTTATCTTTTTTATTAGCAATAATTTTGTGAGTGAATAATAGTAGTTTCCGTTCTCAAAATATATGTAAACGTGAGAAATCTAAGAGTAAATAAAAAGGATGTAAGCGCCTTCTTGTCGAAAGGTAAATTATTATGAAAGGCGGTGACACTATGAAGTATGTAAAAGTTAGTATGAATGGTGGAAGTGAACATAAATTCTCAATGACTTTAGATCGGTTTAAAGAACTTATTACTACAGAGAATGGGATATTAGAAAATAAATTAGTATGTATTGAAAATGTAATGATTAATCCTACTAATATATCTTCTGTAGTTGAAAAAATTGGTGTACCGGCTAAGTTTATGGAAGCTTAAAATCGTTAGATAAAAAACATCCATTGAGGATGTTTTTTAATTTATAAATATGAAATTGTACAGTGAATATTTGAGTAGATTTTTTAGCAATGACTATGCATATATTAAGTACCTGAACATGGTGCTTAATACATGCACGAAATAATAAGTACAAGCATATATTATGTAGTAGGACAAGATCTTCGTGTCCTACTTAATACTCAGAAAAAACCTCTAATCACATAAGAGCAGCCAATTGCAGGGTGCTCTTATTTTTTACGAAAATCTACTATGAGCCTTATTTTATAGTAGGATGCAATAATAAAGGTCTATTTTGAAATAGTGTTTTTTAGCCTTTAATTTTAAATTTATCTTTAACGTTAATAAATATTAAAAATAATATGATAGCAGAAATTAAGTTAGATAAGTAGAAATTTTGATGAAACAGTAGTTCAAAGATGACATCGAAAGTAACGAATAAGGCAATAGCAGGTAGTATGCAAATAAATATAAATCTCCAATTTTTTAAGTAATGTTTATAATTAGTAAGTACTTTCTCCATAAATATAGCTCCTATATTTTTGTTTTTATATAATTATACATTTAGATACAAAGATTTTCAAAGTAAAATATTTAGCAATTCAAAAATATAAGGAGAGCTTTTGTTGAAAATCCAGATTGCTGTAGCAATCTGGATTTGACTTTAAAGAACTATACTAAAATGATACACTATAATCTACGTTATTTTTGAAATGAATAGAGGGATTTGTGTGATAGATAAAATTAAAAATGCTGTAGAGGATATGTACGAAGATGAGGCTAAAGATTTACTTCAAAGTATTCTCATACAGTTAAACTTATTAGAAGAAAACTACAGTGAAGATACAATTAAAAATTTGATGGATATTCCGAAACAATTAACGAGTAATCCTACTTATAAAAGGAATGTAAAAGAAAGTGCGCACGTACATATTGCTTTTGATGATTCAACGGCTGGTTGCTTAAAATATATGTTAAGTCAAGAAGAATTATTTGAAGAGAGTGTTGTTGCTTTTTCGGAATTCTTTTCAATTGGACCGATATATAGGTTGCATACGAATGAGGGGCAACTAGCAAGACAGAAGTGGTTAATAAATAACTTAACTGCTTATGATAGTTATTTTGAAGAAGAATATTTATCAAGATTTATAGCAACTATAGAAGAACTACATACTATTCCTGTTGAAACGCCTATTACAATTTGGAAGGCTGATAATGCACATGAACATGTAGGCCTAAGTTTTGTAATGGCACAATTAAAGGATAAGAAAAATATTCGAGTTATTAATACGTCTGAAGCAAGTAGAGAAATATTAAAACAAGAGTATGATATTCGTGGAACGGGAGAATTACCACCTGAAAGTTTAGCTCTATTCCAAAAAAGTTTTATAAAGCTACCTTATTTAACTGAAGAGAAGCGCATGAAGTTTGAAAATGAGTGGGATAGATTATCGGAAAGCATAGAATGTTTAAGAGTTTGGAAAGAAAATGAAGTGCATTCTGTACAGGAAGATTATTTTGATCAATTTATAATTGAATGCGCGAAAAGTGTGGGTGCTGATCGAGAGTTCCTTAAAGCTCCTAGAGTAATTGGTGAAGCACTTGGTCTTGTTGAACAGTTAGTTGGAGATACTTTCTTAGAATATCGCTTGAAACAATTAATTAAACAAGAAGTATTTGAATTTGAAGGTTCGTTAGATGAAATGCGTTTTTATAGTGTGAAGTTAAGGAAATAATAAACACATTCTATTTTTGAAAGGCTCGTATTTTTAATAATACGAGCTTTTTAAGTTGAATTTGGGCTATACATAAGCTTCCCAGAGAGGGCATATCACATATGAATGGTAAAGGTAATGAATGAAAAGAAGGTGATTTGTTAATATGTATAACCAACAAAATTATCCATATGATCAAGCGATGTATTATAATCCACATGACTACGGGTATGAACCTACAAATGAAGTGAGAGATATTGAACAAGAAGATTACAGACCAGATGATGCAGAAGATGCTCCAACGTCACCACCTCCGTCACAAGCGCCGTCGTTACCGTCTACATTTGCTTCTCCAGCACAACCAGGTAATATGAAATCATGGATGTGTAACTGTCTAGGAAGATGGGGCTATTTACGTTTACATCGTCCTGGTCCTTTCGGAAGAGATTTATGGTTCTTCCCGACTGAAGTGAGAAGAAATGGAGTGTCAGGTTACACGTGGCAAGGTGGTCGTCGTCGTAAAGTAAGTTATCGCTATCAACAAATTAGTAATTTTATGTGCTTCGCATAAAGAGAAGTGGGAGAGTGAAACGATTTTACTCTCTCACTTTTTTATTTTTCAATATACGAAGTAAGATTTTGATTAAAAATTTACAATTTTCACGTTTTTATTAGAGTATAATGCATATGTTGGGTTGATTTTCAAAAACAAATGAGAGTGAGGGAATACAATGTCAATGAAAAACAAAGTTGGGTTAAGCATAGAGGATGGCATTAATTTAGCTTCAGCTCAGTTTAAAGAAGATGCGTATGAAATTTATAAAGAATCGCGAAAAAAACAACCTATATTATTTGTAAACCAAGTTGAAATCGGTAAAGAATGGCTCATTACTAGATATGAAGATGCTCTACCACTTTTAAAAGATAATCGTTTAAAAAAAGATTGGACAAATGTGTTTTCTCAAGATATAAAGAACATGTATCTTTCCGTTGATAATAGTGACCACTTAACAACGCATATGCTAAATTCAGATCCACCTAACCACAGTCGTTTACGATCTTTAGTTCAAAAAGCTTTTACACCGAAGATGATTGCACAATTAGACAAAAGAATTGAGAGAATAGCAGATGATTTGATAAGTGATATAGAGCGAAAAGGTACATTAAATCTTGTGGATGATTATTCATTTCCATTACCGATTATTGTAATAAGTGAGATGCTCGGTATTCCAAAAGAAGATCAAGCGAAATTTAGAATTTGGTCTCATGCTGTTATTGCATCACCAGAAACACCTGAAGAAATAAAAGAGACCGAAAAACAACTATCTGAGTTTATTACATATCTTCAATATTTAGTTGATATTAAACGAAAAGAGCCAAAAGAAGACTTAGTGAGTGCTTTAATACTTGCAGAGAGTGAAGGGCATAAACTTAGCGCTCGGGAACTATATTCAATGATAATGCTATTAATTGTAGCAGGACACGAGACGACAGTGAATTTAATTACAAATACGGTATTAGCACTTCTTGAAAATCCAAATCAATTACAGTTATTAAAAGATAATCCAAAACTAATTGATTCGGCTATTGAGGAAGGATTGCGTTATTATTCTCCAGTTGAGGTTACAACTGCAAGATGGGCAGCGGAACCTTTTCAAATTCACGACCGAACAATCGAAAAAGGAGATATGGTTGTCATTGCCTTAGCTTCTGCAAATCGTGATGAAACTGTATTTGAAAACCCAGAAGTATTCGATATTACTCGGGAAAATAATCGTCATATTGCCTTTGGTCATGGTAGCCATTTCTGTTTAGGCGCTCCACTTGCGAGGTTAGAAGCAAAGATTGCTATTACTACTTTGTTTAATCGAATGCCTGAACTACAAATAAAAGGGAATCGTGAAGAAATTAAATGGCAAGGTAACTATTTAATGCGTTCTTTAGAGGAATTGCCTTTAACTTTCTAGAATAGTTAAAAGGAGACATGCATACATCGAAAATGATTTACATAGAGTATGTATGTGTTATTTAAATTCGAAACGGAAGGGTGAAAACATCCCAATGATCAACTAATTCTATTTGTAAGAGATCTTCGTTAAAAAACGAAATATTCTTCTGAATAGGGTTAGTCTGTACATTTATAGAAAAGGGATGTATTTCGCTCTGCGAATATATAGTCTTTTTATATGATTTGTGCTGCCTCCTGTTCAGAACATGAAATAGGAGGCTTTTTTATGTCGACAAATGTAGTAACGAAACAAAACAATGGGGTATCACAAGTATTAAAAAATCGGTTTGTTCAAGGGATTTTAGCATCAGCATTATTTTTACAAATAGGAATATGGGTTCGAAACTTTGCGGTATTACTATATGTAATGGAAATGACAAAAGGTGATGCTTTTGCTATTTCGATGATTTCAGTTGCTGAATTCGCTCCAATTTTTATTTTTTCATTTATTGGCGGTACTTTTGCTGATAGGTGGAAGCCAAAGAAGACAATGATATGGTGTGAAACGTTAAGTTCCATTTCAGTATTCGCTGTATTAATTACGCTTATGTTTGGAACGTGGAAAATTGTGTTTTTTGTGACACTCATCTCTGCAATCCTTTCACAGTTTTCACAACCATCTGGAATGAAGTTGTTTAAACAACATTTATCAACGGAACAAATTCAATTAGCAATGTCTATATATCAAACGATATTTGCAATATTTATGGTATTAGGACCAATACTAGGGACATTTATCTTTCATAGTTTTGGAATTTATATTTCAATCATCATAACAGGTATTTCGTTTTTACTTGCGGCAGTTGTATTGTTATTCCTTCCGAAAGATCTTGAAAACGCCGTAGAAAAGAAGGATATCACTCTGTTGCAGGAGATGAAGGATGGTATTAAGTATGTCAAAAAGAAAAAAGCATTAACTTTGCTAGGGCTTTGTTTTATGGCTGCAGGACTAGGTATAGGATTAATTCAGCCATTAGGTATATTTATTGTGACTGAGCAGTTAGGATTATCAAAAGAGAGTTTACAGTGGCTACTAACAGTAAATGGTGCGGGAATGATTGTTGGCGGAGCATTAGCAATGGTATTTGCGAAAAACGTTGCTCCGCAAAAGATGTTAATTATCGGTATGCTTGGTCAAGCAATTGGTATTGGCATTATAGGATATTCTACAAATTTATGGGTGACACTTACAGCGCAGCTTTTTAGTGGTTTAGCTCTTCCTTGTATCCAAATTGGTATTAATACGCTTATTATTCAAAATAGCGATACCGATTTTATAGGTCGTGTAAATGGTATTTTAAGTCCGCTTTTTACCGGTTCAATGGTAGTAACGATGAGTATAGCTGGCTCATTAAAAGAGATGTTTTCATTAAGTATGATGTATGAAGGGACGGCTTTACTTTTTATAATTGGATTATTGTTTATTTTACCTATATACAATTTAAAGCCAGTAATAGCGGTAGAAAGTGAAATAAGTGGTAAAGGAAGTGCTATACAAAATGAATCCTAATCCAAATGTTAAATACCCTATTGAAGGCAATCAAAACGTTCAATTTATAAAAAATATAATAACAAAACCTAATATACTTGTTGGTGACTATTCTTATTATGATGCGAAAGATGGAGAAACATTTGAAGATCGAGTATTACATCATTATGAATTTCTTGGAGATCGCCTTACTATTGGAAAGTTTTGTTGTATTGCATCTGGAGTTAACTTTATTATGAACGGAGCCAATCATCGGATGGATGGATTTTCGGCATATCCATTTAATATATTTGGAAATGGGTGGGAGAAGTATACACCTAGTTTGTCTGATTTACCTTATAAAGGTGATACAGTTATAGGAAATGACGTTTGGATTGGTATGGATACAACAATTATGCCCGGAATAAAAATAGGGGATGGTGCAATCATTGCAGCTAAATCTGTTGTGACTAGAGACATCGCACCATATACAATTGTTGGTGGAAACCCTGCAAATAAAATAAAAGAGAGATTTTCAAATGAAATAATTCAAGAATTATTGCAAATTCAATGGTGGCATTTTGATATTGAAAAAATAACTGGAAATATTGATGCTATTGTACGCGGAGATATTGAACCATTAAGAAAGCTAAAAAGGGAATGAAAAATGGATGACAAATAGTATCATACCTCCGAATTTTGTTAATGATAATAGAACAAGGAGGTGTGATACTATGGCACAAGACGTTTTATGTGAAGTAAACAACTGTAAATTTTGGGCGAACGGTAATAAATGTAGTGCAGAGGCAATTTACGTAGTAAGTCATAAAGGTAAACATGCATCTACAACGGAAGAAACAGATTGCAAAACATTTGATCCAGAAGTGTAAATTCTTTAAGGGTAGCCAAATCGTGGTTGCCCTTTTATTAATGATAGTATTGATAATAAATATCATTTTCATTCATTAATTTTAGCTTTTTTTGTTATTTTTTCATATTTTCTTCATAAGTGATGTAATCCAACTCAATTCATGTTCAATTCGTGATTTACTAAATTCAATGACTTCAGTAATAAAGGCTGAGGTAACCTCTAGAGACTGAATAGCGGTAAGTTGACTATGTAGTACGTTTTGACGTACAGTCAAAATCTCTTTTCTAGCTTCATATTCAAGTTTTTCAAATAGCGCGATACGAACAAGAAATTCTGCATTATTTGTCGCAAGTTTTTCGGGAAACTCTCGTAACATTTCAGAAAAAATTTCTTCTCCTGTTTCTGTTATATCGTACATATTTCGGTTTGGTTTTCCAACTTGTTTATGTATTTTTTTCGTTATAGCACCCATATTTTCAAAGCGCCGAAGGGCAGGGTAAAGCATGTTGTGATTTAATTCAAAATTCTCACCTAAACGATTTTGAACATTTTTTTTGATTTCATATCCATGTTTTGGTCCGGTCGTTAATTCTGCTAGTAGTAAAATATCAACGTACATAAAAATCCCCCTTATATATTTCTCAAGTTCTTTAATGAAAAATCCCCTTTAGTATATGTTAAAATAACATATGATAGTTTATACAACTTTGAACTGCCGACCTATCACTTTTATTGTAAAAGAAAAGGGAGGAAAGAACTATGGCTTCACCTGAAAATGTTATTTTAGTTCATGAAATTTCAAAGCTGAAAACAAAAGAAGAATTATGGAATCCATATGAATGGTATCGTTTGATGAGGGATAATCACCCAGTTCATTATGATGAAGAGCAGGATGTATGGAATGTTTTTTTATATGATGATGTAAATCGTGTTTTATCAGATTATCGCTTATTTTCAAGTAGAAGGGAGCGCAGACAATTCTCAATCCCTCCTTTAGAAACTAGAATAAATATAAACTCTACAGATCCACCAGAACATCGCAATGTACGTTCCATTGTTTCTAAGGCATTTACTCCAAGAAGTTTAGAACAGTGGAAACCTCGAATACAGGCTATCGCAGATGAACTTGTACAACATATCGAAAAATGTAGTGAAGTTAATATCGTTGAACAGTTTGCTGCACCTTTACCTGTTACCGTTATTTCTGATTTATTAGGAGTCCCAACAACAGATCGTAAAAAAATTAAAGAATGGTCTGATATTTTATTTATGCCGTATAGTAAAGAAAAGTTTAATGATCTGGATGCTGAGAAAGGGATAGCATTAAATGAATTCAAAGCATACCTTCTACCGATTGTTCAGGAAAAGAGATATCATTTAACCGATGATATCATTTCTGATTTAATTCGAGCTGAATATGAAGGCGAAAGATTAACCGATGAAGAAATTGTAACCTTTTCATTAGGTTTACTAGCAGCTGGGAATGAAACCACTACAAATTTAATTATTAATAGCTTTTATTGCTTTTTAGTAGATTCACCTGGAATTTATGAAGAGTTAAGAAAAGAACCTAACTTAATTTCAAAAGCGATTGAGGAAGTATTACGCTATCGCTTTCCTGTTACATTAGCCCGGAGGATTACAGAGGATACAAATATATTTGGTTCTTTAATGAAAAAGGATCAGATGATTGTTGCGTGGGTTAGTGCAGCGAATTTAGACGAGAAAAAATTTTCACAAGCCTCTCAATTTAATGTACATCGAACAGGAAATGAAAAGCATTTAACCTTTGGGAAAGGTCCTCACTTTTGCCTAGGAGCACCACTTGCACGTTTAGAGGCTGAGATTGCATTAACTACCTTTATAAATGCTTTTGAAAAAATAGAGCTATCTCCATCTTTCTGTTTAGAAAAATGTATATTGGAAAATGAACAAACATTAAAATACTTACCTATTCGATTGAAAGCTAAATAAAAATCTTAACAAGGTGCATACATTTGCATCTTGTTTTTTGTTTCTCAATTGTGAGTTTTCGGTAATCACCTTAATATGGAATTGTATAAAACGTAGAGGAGGATTCTTATGTTGACTTGTAATGGAAGTAAATCATTTCAAAAGTTTATTAAAGGTGTTACAGATCTTATGGAAAACGGTTTATTTGAAGAAGAAATAGTGTGTGGCATTGAAAAGTTACTAGAAGAACTTTTAGAAAAGAAAACATGGCTTCCGTTAGATAAACAGAAGGCCAATTTGACCCAATATGCACGACATTTATTGTATGAAGATCCGCTCAAACGTTTTGAAGTACTAGCTCTCGTATGGAAAGATGGACAATCTACACCTTTACATGATCATGACGGCACATGGGGAGTAGAAGGCGTTTTTTCAGGAAGGATTATGGTGCAGAACTTTATACAAACGAAACAACTTGGAAATTCACTTGTTTATTTAACACATACAGGAAATCTTTATTTGGGAGAAGGAGAAACAGATAAAGTAATTCCACCAGCGGATTGTCATATTCTTGAAATTAGCAAAAATGAAAGCGTTATTACGATTCATGTCTATGGAAAACGGTTAGAAAAGTTTAAAGTATATATACCAACTGAAGAAAAAAATGTGTACATGTGTGAGACAAAATACATTAGTTATAATTCATAGTTTAAAATCCAAAGCTTTTTTAAAAAGAAAAGCTTTGGATTTTATTTTTAATTATTTCTTGACCTGAAACGCTTTTCATAAATTATAAATAAGAAGTACCTCACGAGGATTGTATGAAAACGATACCTAATAATTAATTAGAACTCGTGTATTTATAGAAAGTGGTGAAGAAATAATGAAATTAATCGCAATTGATTTAGATGGAACTCTTCTTTCGGGGAATAAAATGATAAGTAAAGAAAATGCAGAAGCAATTCGAACATGTCAAGAAGCTGGCCATGTTGTAGCAATTTGTACAGGACGTTCAATTGTTGACATTGAGCGATTATTGTTAGAAGTTGATTTAGAGTGTCCAATCATTGCGGAAAATGGTGCTCTTATATATAAAGATAAAAAAATGATGAAGAGATATCCAATTCAAAATATGCAGGCACTTGAAATTGTAGAATATCTTGAAGAGAATGGTTTATATTATCAGCTCTATACTGATAAAGGTGTGTATGTGCCGGATTATGGAGTAGAGAGTGTACGTAATGAAATTGAGCATGTGAAGAATTCAAAAGAAAATTTCGACTTGAAAGAGTTAGAAACAATCGCAGCATTATATCTTGAGCATACAGCGTTTCATAGTGCGGAAAGTTGTAAACCAATTGTAGAAACAGATATACATGTGCATAAACTATTACCATTTTCTTATGAAATTGAGAAATTAAAAAAACTCAAAGAAACATTTCTTCATAATACAGATTTAGCAATTACATCTTCATATTGGCACAATTTAGAGATTAATCATCGAGATGCTCAAAAAGGGAATGGATTATATACTTTAGCAGAACATCTTAATATTCCAGTTGAAAACACTGTAGCGATAGGTGATGGGCTAAACGATGTTTCTATGATGGAAAAAGCGAACATATCAATTGCAATGGGGAATGCAGTAGAAGAAATAAAAGCAATGTGTAAATACGAAACGTTATCAAATGAAGAACATGGTGTGGCACATGCTTTATATAAATATGTAATGTAATTAAAAAGAAAA
>NZ_JH414709.1:816833-830308 GCF_000238655.1 Bacillus sp. 7_6_55CFAA_CT2
TTTTCTTTTTTATTAGGGGTAAGGTATTCTATGAGATTCATAGAAGCCTTATTACATTTTATTATATAGAATATATTGGAATAAATGTTTATATTTTTCATAAAAATTGTGAATATTTTATGAACTTTATACTTATTGCATGTTTATACCGCTATTAGTAACGTGTATGACTCTCAAGTGAAAATTCAGTGAATGTAAGGAGGAATTCAAGTTACTAGACAATAAGTGAGGAATCAACGAAATATATACTAATTAAAGGTATATTCAGTATATATATTCTTTTCTTATTTTAATTGAAAAATAAAATTTGTTCGAATAATTATTCTACAGCTATATACCTACACTAGCTTTCTTCGTATAATGGAGAAGTATGAATTTTAGATTTGTATTAATTTTACATATTGAGGTGAAAAAGGAATGAATTCGCGGCTAATGGAACTTATTGATGTGAGTACAATAGAAACCATGGCAGAACAATTTTATAAATTAACTAATATATCACATCAACTTCTTGATGCTGAAAAAGAATGTGTTTTTTCATTCGGAATGAATGAGATAAAAAAGAGTAAACTTCCAAAGATTGAAATCCCCATTTTCTTATACAATCAACATTTAGGATTCTTTTGTTGTATGGTCCAAAAAAAGTGAAATTTTCAGTTGTCAAAAATACTTTGAAATGCTCTCAAGTTTAATTTTAGATGGCGCAATAAAAGTATTTCAAAGTAAAAGTACAACGTTGCTTTCTCGGAAAGAGGAGGAACTACATACGATTTTACAAAACATGCCTGTTATGGTCGATGCGCTTGATTATAATGGAGATTTTGTTTTGTGGAATCGAGAATGTGAAATTGTAACAGGTTATACCGCTGAAGAAATAATTGGAAATCCAAATGCACTGCAATTATTGTATCCTGATTATAATTATCGCCATCAAATACAAAAGAAATTTTTAACTTGTGGAAAAAATTTCAGAGATTGGGAAATGCACTTAACATGTAAAAATGGTGAAATCAAAACAATAATGTGGTCGAATATATCAGAACAGTTTCCTGTAACAGGATATAGTTATTGGGCTGTTGGTGTAGATATTACACATTTAAAAGCGATAGAAGAGCAGTTAAAACAACAAACATCTGAACTGGAATTAATTTTTAAAGCTTTACCAGATTTATGTTTCTTAACAGAAGATGATGGCACAATTATAGATTACAAGGCAGGATCTCCTACAAAGTTTTACGTACCCGCAGAAGCTTTTATGGGAAAAAAGTTTTACGAAGTATTACCATCTTCAGTAGCACAGCAGTTTCAGGAAGCCATTAATCAAGTGAAGGAAAAAGGAACGAATGTAATTATAGAATATCCACTCACACTTAATGGAAGTATTGATTTCTTTGAGGCTAGGTGCTTACCATTATTACATGATAAAATTATGATTATTGTACGCGATATTACAGAGAGAAAAAAGACAGAAGAATTGCTAAATAAATCAGATACGCTTGCAGCAATTGGTCAATTAGCAGCTGGCGTGGCTCATGAAGTAAGAAATCCTTTAACTGTAATTAAAGGTTTTATACAGTTATTTCAAATTAATAAAGAAGATCAAGAAAAATATTTTGATCTTATGCTCTCTGAAATTGAAAGGATAGAAGCGATCCTGCAAGAATTTCTGGCAATTGCTAAAACAGATGAGATAAATACAGAAAAGAAAAATATTTATCAAATTTTTAAAAATGTCGTATCGTTAATGAATACAAAAGCAATTATGACAAATATTCAAGTTGAACTATTTACGGATGACAAAGATATAATTATTGAATGCTCAGAAAATCAATTGAAACAAGTATTTATTAATATTTTGCAAAATTCAATCGAAGCTATGCCAAATGGTGGGGAAATTTCAATTCACATAAAAGAAATAAATGATGATGGTGTCATCATTCATGTAATAGATGAAGGAATAGGAATACCTGAAGAAAGAATTAAGAGATTAGGTGAACCTTTTTATAGTACGAAAGAAAAAGGGACTGGTATTGGATTAATGTTAAGTTATAAAATTATTGAAAGTCATCAAGGGACAATTAGTATCATGAGCGAGGTTGGTGTCGGGACAACAGTAACTATTTACTTACCGAAAGTACTAAGTAAACAATCTCTTTCTAATTGTGACGACAAATGTATAGCAATACGCACTAGTAGTAATTCTTAAATCAATTAATACCCAATAACAAAGCGATTAGTGAAAACTAAGCTTTTTGTTATTGGGTATTTTTTATATTTAATTTAGTAAACTTTACCTTTTCTTTACCTTTGTTTTAATTTCTATTAAGTTTTAAACATTATATTAATATTTGTACAAAGCAATGTATAGAAATTGTACATTACTTTTAATATAGAAATGTGATTATTATTTGAAATATTGTAAGGAGGAGATTATGACAAGGTGAAAAAGCAAGAGAAGAAAAGTGGTAGAGTAGTACCTCTCCGGTTAAATATTTTATTCCTTTGTGTATTTTTATTATTCTCTGGCATTATTATTCAGTTAGGGAAAGTGCAAATTTTTGATGGAGAAACATATAAAAATGAATTAGAGAAGAGAGAAAATGCAACCGTGGGCCTTTCTGTACCACGTGGGAAAATATTTGATCGTGAAGGAAATCCAGTAGTTGATAATAAGTCTTTACGTACGATTACATATACAAAGGTGAAAGGTGTAAAACAAGAAGAAATATTAAAATCAGCAAGACAACTTGCAGATATTATTGAAATGCCACAAGAAGATATAGATAAGTTAACTGAGACTGATAAGAAAGACTTTTGGATGCAATTGAATCCAGAACTGGCTCAAGACTTAGTATCAAAAAAAGAAATAGATAAGTTCCGAGATAAGGATATTACCGGAAAAGAGCTAGACAAAAAAATAGAACATTTAAAAAGGAAACGCGTTACAGATAAAAATCTTCAAGAACTAACGGCTAAAGATATAGAAGTGTTAGCTATTAAAAGTAAAATGACCTCAGGTTTTCAAATGGCACCTCAAATTATTAAAAAGGACGTTAGTGAACAGGAATATGCGGTGATTAGTGAAAATTTAGCGAACCTTCCAGGAGTAGACGCATCAGTTGATTGGGAGAGAATCTATGTAAATGATGGATTATTCCGTTCTGTCCTTGGTAACGTTTCAAATGCTGATGAAGGATTGCCCCGTGAACGATTAGATTATTATTTAGTGCGTGATTATAGCCGAAATGATAGGGTCGGCAAAAGTTATATCGAACAGCAATACGAAGATGTACTTCATGGTACAAAAAAAGAAGTAAGAAGCATTGCTAATAAACAAGGAAATACTATTAGAACGGAAACGGTTTCGGAAGGAAAAAGCGGTAAAAATTTAACTTTAACAATAGATATGGAATTGCAAAAAAAGTAGAGGAGAGCATAGAAAAAATATTAAAACAATATAAAGGATCAGAATCAATGTTAGACCGTGCTTTCGTAGTGATGATGAATCCTAAAAATGGCCAAGTATTATCAATGGCTGGGAAAAGGCTTGTAGAAAAAGACGGGAAAATGGAAGTAGAAGATTATGCTTTAGGCACGCTGACAAGTTCATATGAGCTTGGATCAACGGTTAAAGGTGCGACAGTGTTAACAGGGTTTGAAACAAATGCAATAACTCCTGGAACACATTTTTATGATGCACCTATGAAGTTTAAAGGAACTAAGGAAAAGAAGTCTTGGAAAAATTTTGGTGATATAGACGATCTAAGAGCGTTACAAGTTTCTTCAAACGTTTATATGTTTAATATAGCATTAAAAATTGCTGGCGTGGATTATGTAAAAAATAGTTCACTAGATATTAAACAAGAATATTTTGATAAAATGAGGTATTATTTCAGGCAATTTGGACTAGGTGTACAAACTGGTATTGATTTACCAAATGAAACTGCAGGGCAAATTGGAAAAAAAGATAATCAGCCTGGTTTCTTATTAGATTATTCTATTGGGCAATATGATACGTATACACCACTTCAGCTTGCACAATATATTTCGACTATCGCAAATGGAGGATATCGAATGAAACCACAAATTGTTCAAGAGATTAGAGAACAAACCGTTCAAAAAGATGAGGTTGGTAAAGTAGTACAATCAATAGAACCCGTTGTTTTAAATAGAATCGATATGAAACAAGAATATATTAATCAAGTAAAAGAAGGATTTAGAAAAGTATTTCAAGAAGGAGATGGAACAGGAGTAAGAGCGTTCCAAAAAGCACCATATAAACCAGCTGGTAAAACAGGGACCGCACAAACTGTATATGGTGGAGAAAATGCAATTGGGCGAAATGCGAAAGGCGATCGTAGAGAATGTTATAACTTAACATTAGCTGGATATGCGCCATATGATGATCCAGAAGTAGCATTTTCTGTTGTAGTACCGTGGGTTGAAAATGATAAATCGGGCATTAACTCCGATATTGGAAAAGAAGTTTTAGATGCTTATTTTGATTTGAAAAATAAGCGGTTAACTGGTGAAGCGCCAAAAACAGATGCCTCTAAAGAGAATTAAAATGTACGAAACGTCTCTAGCATTCCTGTGAACTAGAGGCGTTTTTATCTGGGAATAGATTAGAAATGAGGTATATATGAAGCTGTTTATTCTAAAATATTGGAGGAACATATGTAGCTACATATTAATTATAATAGGGGTTATTTTTATTAATAAGTCCTTTTTATTTTGTATGGTAGAAGGAATTTCGATGCAACCTACTTTGAATGAAAAAGATTATATACTTGTTAATAAGGTAAACGTCTGTTTATCGTCTTTTCATCATGGAGATGTTGTCATTATAAAAAAAGAAGACGAGCCTACTTACTATGTGAAACGAATTATTGGATTATCGGGGGATAATATACAACTAAAAAAGGATAAGGTATTTATTAACGGTAAAAAGCGTGATGAGTCGTATATACATTTAGATATGTCACAAGTATCCAATCGTTTTTCAAATTTTAGAGAAATAAAAGTTCCTACGCATAAATTATTTGTGTTAGGTGATAATCGTAATCATAGTAAAGATAGTAGGAATACACTTGGACTTATTGATGAGTCAAATATAATAGGTAAAGTAGAAATGGTATTTTATCCATTTGATCATATAAAATGGATAAAATAATTCTATTAACTATTCACGTTTTATAAAATCAATCATATATTAATAGCATAGGACAAGCAGAAAAGCTTGTTCTAACCTCACAGAACACTCCTTATCACGGTTAGGCATCTACATAGGTAGATGCTTTTTTTATGTTGATGACTGAAAATTATTTATCAATATAATGTAGCAAGCATATTAGGACTATTAGGGGAAGATTACTTGTACAAATAACAGTATGCTTAATTAAAACAATGCAATGTAAGGAGTGAGGAATAAGTGCTAAATATTTTAGTGGTTAATTTTCCAGCAGAGGGACATGTAAACCCTACATTAAATTTAGTAAAAGCTTTTACTAAACGAGGGGATAACGTACATTATATTACAACGGCAAACTTTAAGGATAGAATTGAAGATTTAGGAGCTACTGTACATATTCATCCGGATCTATTAAAAGAGATTTCTATTGATGCTGAAACCTCATCTGGGTTAAATGCTTTCTTTCATGTGCATGTTCAAACTTCTTTATATATATTAGAAATTACGAAACAATTATGTGAAAGTATAAATTTTGATTTCGTAATTTATGATATATTTGGCGCAGGAGAGTTAGTAAAGGAGTATTTACAAGTTCCAGGTGTAGTGTCCTCACCTATATTTTTAATTCCGCCAGAATTTTTGAAGACATTACCTTTTCATCCAAATGCAGATATGCCATTCCAACCAGAGGAAATCTCTGAAAAATTACTAAATCAGATGGAACATAAATTTGGAGTAAAACCAAAGAATAATCTTCAATTTATGAATAATAAGGGTGATGTTTGTCTCGTATACACAAGTCGCTATTTCCAACCTAATAACGAATCGTTCGGAGAAAATAACATTTTTATTGGACCGAGTATTTCAAAGCGTAAAACAAATATAAAGTTTCCACTGGAATCACTTAAAGAAAAGAAAGTTATTTATATTTCAATGGGAACACTGCTTGAAGGACTCGAACCATTCTTTAATACTTGTATTGATACTTTTTCAGATTTTGATGGGATAGTTGTAATGGCAATTGGTGATAGAAATGATATTTCTAAAATTAAGAAAGCACCAGATAATTTTATAATTGCTCCATATGTACCTCAATCAGAAATATTAAATGAAGCAGATGTTTTTATTACACATGGCGGTATGAATAGCGTACACGATGCCATTCATTATAATGTCCCATTTGTAATAATACCGCATGATAAAGACCAGCCAATGATAGCGCAAAGATTAACTGAGCTTGAAGCGGCACATAGACTATTGAAAGAACATGTTAATGTGCACACTTTAAAAGAGGCCGTAACAGATGTTCTTTCAAATGAAAAGTATAAACATGGTATAAGAAAACTTAATGATAGCTTTTTAGAATGTGGTGGTTCAAAAGAAGCAATTGCAGTTATTGAATCTCTTTTAAATAAAGTAAAACTTTAATCGGTAGGGATTTTACTACCCATAAATAGCGGGATAAATAGTCGTAACTGTATACAAGCATAGAGGTTCTCACCTTTATGCTTGTATATTCTTATCCAGCAAATTGCACAGCAGTATTTGCGTGTAAAAAAGCAGTATCAAAAACGGGAACAGTAAGATCATTTTGGGAGATAAGTAAAGGTATTTCAGTACAGCCTAATAATATACCTTCAGCGCCGTTTTGAATTAATGATTTTGTAATTTGTAATAACTTTTCTTTAGATGTTTCTGAAATGATCCCTCTACTTAATTCATCTAATATGACATGGTGGATAAAGGTTCTTTCCTCTTCATTTGGGATAATTGTCTCAATGTTATATTTCGCTAATCGTGATTTATAGAAATCTTGCTCCATCGTTTGTTTTGTTCCTAATAGTCCGATACGTTTTATACTCTGTTCTACCATTTCTTTAGCACTTACATCACCAATGTGAAGAAGCGGGATAGATATTGCTTGTTCTACTTCCTCGGCAAATAGATGTACGGTATTTGAACACATTAATAAACATTCAGCCCCAGATTTTTCAACTTTCTTTGCAACTGTAACTAGTTCATTTTTCACTTCTTCATATTGATGGTTTTGTAATAAAGTAGTTACTTCACCAAAGTCCATACTATATAAAACTAACTTTGCATTTTGATCGTATTGAGAGAGTGTAAGTGTATTAATATGTTTATAGTATAATGATGTAGATTCCCAACTTAATCCTCCAATCAAACCAATAACTTTCATAATGCATTCCTCCCGAAACGATTTTGAATTTATTATTTCATAATTCCGATAAGAATACAATGATTTAAATGATCTATTTAACGAAAAATAAAAATAGTAAGAAAAGTGTTGAAATTTACATTCTTTAGTGCCATAATACGAATTACAAATTAATACTTATCCAGAGAGGTGGAGGGAACGGCCCTAAGAAACCTCAGCAACCCCTATGCAATTTTATAGGAAGGTGCTAATTCCGCAGAGGACACGATGTGTTTTTTGAAAGATAAGAGGATTCTTGAACGTGAAAGAAAATGACCTCTTATGTAAGAGGTCATTTTTTTGTTGTATAGAAAGGGAGTGTCGATGCATAATTCATTTTTAAATTAAATATAGAGTAATAAAAGTTGACTAATATGAGAGGGGAATTGTCATGAACAAATTATCAACAAAGTTAGTAGTAGCAATCGGTATTGGAGCAGCATTATACGGGATATTAGGACTTTGGGGATTTTCTATTGCACCGAATACATTTATTAAACCAGCATTAGCTATATTAACTGTTTTTGGAGCATTATTTGGTCCAGTGGCAGGACTGTTAATCGGACTTATCGGTCATACCGTAACAGATACGATTGCTGGATGGGGGATTTGGTGGGGATGGGTTATTAGTTCAGGTATTATTGGTTTTTCAATGGGGCTTATTCAAAAAAGAGTTGGTTTTAGTGTGAAAAACGGGTCATTTAAGAAGGGGGATATTTCTTATTTAGCAATTACTGGGCTAGTTGGTATTGTCATTGCTATTATATTTGCTGGGGCATTCGATATTATTGTGATGGGGGAACCATTTGACAAAATTGTTATACAAGTATTAGGAGCAACAATTTCCGATGTCATCGTTTTCTTAGTACTTGGATTGCCACTTACAATTGGTCTGGCGAAATCCAATAAGAAACATACACATTTAAAAATTGAAAAGTAGGGATGTCAACATGCAACCAATTATTTCGTTTGAACAATTCACCTTTCAATATGGGCATGCTGCGCAGCCTACTTTAAGTGATATTACCTTTCATATATACCCTGGGGAAAAAGTGCTAATTGCTGGACGAAGTGGTTCAGGAAAGTCGACATTAGCTCATTGTATAAATGGGCTAATCCCATTTTCTTACGAAGGGAATAGCACAGGTAACGTTTTAATTGCCGGTAAAGACCCGAGGGAAGGAAGTATTTTTGAACAAAGTAAACAGGTAGGAACAATTTTGCAAGATCAAGATGCTCAATTTATTGGTCTGACAGTAGAAGAAGATGTAGCTTTTTATTTAGAAAATGAATGTGTAAAGCAAGATGACATGAAAAAGATTGTTTCGGACTCATTAAGAAAGGTGAAGATGCATACGTTTCATAAACAAAGTCCACATGAATTATCAGGAGGTCAAAAGCAAACAGTTTCTCTTGCTGGTTTATTAACAACAAATGCGGATATATTATTGTTCGATGAACCGTTAGCTAATTTAGATCCACTAAGCGCCTTACATACGATAGAACTTATGAAAGATATACATGAACAATATAATAAAACGATTGTCATTATCGAACATAGAATAGAAGAAATTTTAAAACTGGATTTAGACAAAATTATATTAATTGATGAAGGTAAAGTCATTGCGATAGGAACACCAAAAGAAATCTTAGCGTCAAATATATTACCACGTATCGGCTTAAGAGAGCCTATTTACATCGAAGCATTAAAGAGATTACATTTTGATAGTAATAATGACGTAATATATCCAATGGAAAACCTTCAAAAAGAAAAGGTAAGCAACGTTATAAAAGAGTGGATGGAGAAACAAGTCATATTAAAAGGGAATACTAAAAACAAGGAATTACTTAAAGTGGAGAATTTATCATTTTCATACTCTAATAAACAAAAAGTATTAGAAAATGTAAACCTTTCAATATATGAAGGAGAAATTGTGGCACTGTTAGGACATAATGGAGCAGGGAAATCAACATTAGCTCATAGTCTTATAGGCATAAACAAAATGAAAAATGGGAAAATCTTGTTAAAAGGTGAAGATATTAGTTCTTGGTCTATTCGTAAACGTGGGGAAATCATATCTTACGTGATGCAAAATCCAAATCATATGATTACACAGCCTACTGTTTTTGAAGAAGTTTCATTTACATTAACATTACATAATTTTTCTAAGGAAGAAATTAAGAATAGAGTAGAAGGAACTTTAAAAATTTGTGGTTTATATCCATTTCGTAATTGGCCAATTCAAGCACTAAGCTATGGGCAAAAGAAGAGATTAACAATCGCATCTGTATTAACAACAAATCCTAAACTTATCATATTAGATGAACCGACAGCGGGACAAGATTATTATCATTATAAACAATTTATGTCGTTTATTAAAAACTTGGCTAAAAAGGGAATTTCATTTGTTTTTATCACTCACGATATGAATCTCGCGCTAGAATATACAGACCGTGCAGTAGTTCTAAATGAAGGGAAAATTATTGCGGATAATACAGTGTTTGATGTATTAGGCGATCAAGAAACGTTACAAAGAGCCAACTTAAGAGAGAGTTCTTTAACCAAGCTTGTTAAATTTAGTGGGATTGCATGTCCAGAAAAATTTATGGAGCTTTATTTAGACAGTAATAGGAGGGAGGAAGGTGCATAGTACATATTTTCATCGTATGGATGGGGTAGTGAAATTGTTTTTATTTATTTTTTGTATGACGCTTACTTTTTTGTTTTTTGATTTTCGGGTGTTGCTAATATTATTTATTATGGGGTGTATCGGACTCAGCGTTGCTAAAATTCCATTTCGTAAAATTTTAATTGTTTTTAGTGTCATATTTACATTTAGTTTATTAAACTCTGTCATGATTTTATTTATTACACCAACTCATGGATCTGAATTAACTGAATCATATACCGCGTTTTTACATGTTGGATATGCAACGATTACATATGAAACATTATTTTATGCAGCTACACTTTCATTAAAGTATTTTACGTTATTACCATTTACACTTCTTTTTATTTACACGACAGATCCAAGCGAATTTGTAAGTAGCTTAAGTAAACTTGGTATTCATTATAAGATTACTTATGCAATAAATATTGCACTACGTTATATTCCTGACATCCAGTCTGAGTATAAAATTATTAAACACGCGCAAGAAGCGAGAGGAGTGGCTTTTGAAAAAGGAGAAGCAAGTTTATGGGTTCGTATGAAGAACCGTGTTTTAATTTTCTGGCCACTAATCATTCATTCTCTAGAAAGAATAGATACGGTTTCAAATGCAATGGATTTAAGAGGATTTGGAAAGAAGGATAAACGTACATGGTTTTATACAAGTAAGGCGAAACGTGAAGATTTCATCGCTTTATTTGCCGGTATTTTCATATTTATTGTTGCGGTATATTTAAAATTAAACGTATTTCAAAACTTTTGGTATCCATTTAAAAGCACTCTTTAAACGAGTGCTTTTACTTATTTTTATGTAGACATGCTCAAAAAAGGGATATATACATAATGTATAATACGAACCAGTTAAAATGATCAACTACCTATTAGTTTTCAAACCAAAAGGAGGAGAAAATATGAGTTACGGTGGTTCTTGTGGTTTTGGTGGAGGTTTCGCTTTATTAGTTGTGTTATTCATTCTATTAATAATTGTAGGATGCAGCTGCTGGGGCGGAGGATACTAATTTTTAATTAGTCTTCACAAATGTAAACTAAAAAAACATTGAAGATACTTATGTATCGAAACAAATAAAAAAGGAGCGACTATGCTCCTTTTTTATTTGTTTTAATGCGTATTCTTACTATATTTCGGGAACGTAATCGTTAAAGTCGTTCCTTTACTAACGATACTTCGGATTTTTAAACTTCCATGCATCGTCTCAATAATCTTAACAGCAACCATTGTACCTAAACCGGTTCCTTTTGTTTTTGTACTAAAATACGGTTCACCGAATCGATGTATTTGCTCCTGTGACATTCCAACTCCGCTATCTTCAATTCGTATTTCAACTTTACTATTATTGATAGATGAGGAAATATTTAAGGTACCACCATTAGGCATCGCTTCAATACTGTTCTTTATTAAGTTTAAAAAACATTGTTGAAAGTGCTGTTTATTACCAACAATGGTTGCCTCAGAAAAATCCTGTGTAATATGTATCGTATTCATATTACACAATGGCAATATCATATTAATAACCCGATTTAACTCTTGTTTTATTGAAATTTGATCTAATTTTTCTGGAGCAGGTTTGGCAAACGTTAAATAATCATCGATAATTTCTTGGGCACGATTTAACTCTTCAAGTATATGTTTAATATATTCGTCTCTTGACTCAGGAGTTAAATTCGGTGTTTTTAAAAGCTGTGTAAATCCTTTTACAACCGTTAAGGGATTCCTTACTTCGTGCGATATACTTGCAGCGAGTTGGCTAACAATCTCCATTTTTTCCATTTTAATTAATTTTGAGCGCATTAATACAGCATCTTTAATAACTTCATTTATATAAACAATAAATAACATTAAAGTAGTCGGTAATACCATGAAATAAATAATATACAAATTATTCACTTCAAAATCTGATAAGGTTAATACAATTAAAGTTGTAAATATTGCTAGGAAAAAGGTTAAAAACATGGAAAAAGTTACTTTAAGTTTTCTATTATATGTATTAAATTTTGAAGATGCGAGTGCTGTAACGATGAACATTATTCCGTAAACAACAACTGTCAGCATGTTAAAGCCATAAAATAAAAATCTCGTAATTAATAAAATTGTAAACAATATGATACCGACAGGGAATCCACCATAAAGCGTACCTATTATGACCGGAATTTGTCTTAAATCATGAATACAACTTTCATCCATATAGATAGGGTATCGCATACATAAAATAAGCGGGATACTAGAACAAAGGGTGATCAGTAGTATTTTATATTTCTTTAAATAGTGCCGGCTATCATATATGAAATAAAAAACAAATATACTACATAAAATGTATAGAAGATTATTTAATACGTTTTGATTAATATAAACAAAGTCCATAATATTTGCCTCGTTATTCTGAATTTCCTTTTCATATGTATTATACATGATAACATGTGTTAAGCTGCACGAAACTTGTTAATAAAATTCACTTGTTTTCGCGGTATTTCTAGAAATAATATTTTATTTAACTGCTAGATTTAAAGCTGCTTTTATTATCCAATGCAATAGGAGTATGGAATTATTTAAAATACCATTATCTAGTGCTGATTTATACTATTCTTGAATGTGCATAACATTTAATTTCTGAAGTGCAATCATTCCTATGTTAGTTATAACATGGTGGGGCATGTTGCTACTATAAGAAACGTAGATATTCTTTTCTATACGTTTCATTTTAATTTCTAACCACTGAACCAGATAGTCTTTTAAAGCAAGCTTAGACGGCTCCACAAAAGTCCCTTTATTTAACTCCGTAATTTTTTTCGTCTTCTTTTTTGTCTTATAACCAGTAAACCACTTTTATCTTCTTTTTACTGTCTCTGGATCAGGACCGATATCAATAATGATGCAATATTTATTTCCTCTTTTTCGTATATGTCCTTTCACTTAAAACACTCCTTCATTTGTTTTGAATCATGTTGTATAAAGTCTAGTTGTAATTTTGCTGCTATGAAAATTACATAGTTGGACATATCAGCGATGGATATATTTTACCATATATAAACTGAATTGATTATTTAATATATTAGTTGTTTTTTTACAAAAGTTAATTTTATAAAATGATTTTGTATATTTGAAGCAATATTTTTATTTAAAACACCTTATTTGGAATAGTACATCTTGTATATATCATATTTTGTACAATTAATATTTTCTTATTTTAGAAATGATTTTAATTTGGAGTGAGATATATGGAGAGGAAAAGAATGGGAAGGATTAACTTTAAAAATCCATCTGCTGATTCACTGGATTCGAGTTTAATAGGACCGACATTGCCACCGATTTCTTCATTTACTCTACCAACGGGAATAAGTGGAGCAACAGGTCCGACAGGTCCAACGGGAGCAACTGGAA
>NZ_JH414709.1:830524-858106 GCF_000238655.1 Bacillus sp. 7_6_55CFAA_CT2
AGGCCCGATAGGCTCAACGGAGCAACCGGAATAGCAGGCCGACAGGCCAACGGGGCAACCGGAATAACAGGCCCAACAGGTCTAACGGGGGTAACCGGAATAACAGGCCCAATAGGCTCAACGGGAGCAACCGGAATAGCAGGCCCGACAGGTCCAACGGGATTTGAATCTGCATTCAGAGCTTTCAAATCTACTGATCAATCCGTTACTGCTAATACACTGTCTATAGTAACATTTGAAACTACACAATTCGATTTAAATGGTGAATATGATGGTGTATCAACATTTATACCGCAACAAGATGGAGTATATTTAATTATTACTACTATAATTTTTAGTCCTACTGATGATACTCTAAATTATGTGACGGAAGTATTTATAACAGTTAACAGTGCTTTAATAGCAGGAGATGATAGCTTTTTTGGTGGAAATACTGGGCTTTTAAATGCGGTAACAGTTTCTACCATTGTACAATTGAATGCAGGAGATATGGTGCAAGTCCAAGCCGGTAGTACCATAGATGGCGTTATTGCATCTCCGCTTCTTACAAATTTTCAAGCTGCGAGGTTTCCATCACCAGTTCCAAATACACTTTTCTTGTTAAATAATTTATCTGCAGATTGGAGTAAAAGGCCGTTTAGTAGAACAACATAATTATGTTCATTTTAAAAATAGTGTGAAGAAAATGATGAATTTAAATTATGGGATATTTTCTAAATTAGCAATAAGATACTCAGAGAGATTTAGTCGTGAAGCTAGTCAAATTCGTAATAAAAAAGAGCCATGAGTGGAAAGGTTCATAACTCTTTTTGTAAGGGTAATGATTTTATAGGTAATAATCATCATGAAACCCTAAAAATGTAAGTTGATTAATTTCTATAAAATTCTAATTTTATAGAAAAAGAGCGACTGACAACAGCTAACTGCTTAGCAGGTTCTTTAAGATAAAAAAGAAGAGAATATAGAGGTTCATTCTGATTGTTTGAAGGTAATGAAAGAAAGAATATCACATACTATCGATCTTAATAAAAACTATGTTTGTTTTTCATTTTATTCACAAATAGTTCCAGTTGCTATTCCTGTTGGAGCGAAACCTACTGGGACATTAGTGATAACAGTATTCGTGGCAATATCAATAACAGAAACAGTATTACTACCTTGATTTGTAACATAGGCACGAGTGCCATCAGGTATGATAGTTACCTGATCAGGGGATAAAGCAACAGGAATTGTATCAATCAAAGTATTTGTCGCCACATTTATTACCGAAACATTATTGCTAACTTTATTTACAACGTAAATAAGGTTTCCACCTGGTGTAATATCTATACCAACAGGTTCGGTACCTACGTTAATTGTATTAATTACGGAATTGGTAGCGGTGTTAATAACAGAAACAGTATTGCTGTTCTGATTCGTGACATAAGCACGAGTGCCATCTAGTGTGAAAACGATTATTCTAGGGCGAATGCCAACAGGAATGGTAGCGGTAACTGTGTTAGTAGCAGTATTAATAACAGAAATTGTGTTACTTAATTCGTTTGCAACATATGCAAAGGCTCCGTTTGGAGAAACAGTTATTCCTTGCGGAGCGATACCAACAGGGATGGTAGTGATAACTGTATTAGTAGCAGCATTAATAACTGAAACGTCATTACTCGCGTGGTTTCCAACATAAACAGTTGTGTTATTTGGAGAAACAGCTACGCCAATTGGATCAGCTCCAACGGGAATGGTAGCAATAACTATATTAGTAGCAGTATCAATAACGGAAACGGTATCGGAAAAAATATTAGTAACATAAGCACGAGCCCCATTGGGTGAAACTGTTACTTCAAGAGGTGCATTATCTACAGTAATTGTAGCGACTACTGTATTTGTTGCGGTGTTAATCACTGATACTGTATCATCTGTAGGGTCATCGATTGCTCCCGCGTTAGTAACATATACAAGGAAATTACATCCAGGTCCAGTTGGTCCGGTTGGCCCGGTCGGCCCAGTTGGTCCCGGTGGACACTCACAGTCTCCAGTCGGCCCAGGTGGTCCTTCCGGCCCCTGAATACCTTGCACACCTTGAGGTCCAGTCGGTCCTTCTAATCCTTCAGGCCCTTGAATGCCTTGCACACCTTGAGGTCCAGTCGGTCCTTCTAATCCTTCAGGCCCTTGAATGCCTTGCACACCCTGAGGTCCAGTTGGCCCTTCTGGTCCTTCCGGTCCTTGAATCCCTTGTATACCCTGTGGTCCAGTCGGTCCAGGTGGTCCAGGAATTCCCATTCCGGTTCCCGAACCAGTCGGCCCAGGTGGCCCTGGCGGTCCTTGAATGCCTTGCACACCTTGAGGTCCCTGAGGCCCTTCCGGCCCTTCCGGTCCCTGAATCCCTTCTACCCCTTGAGGTCCTTCCGGTCCTTGAGGTCCTTCAGGCCCTTGAATGCCTTGCACACCTTGAGGCCCTTCCGGCCCTTCCGGTCCTTCAAGTCCCTGAATGCCTTGCACACCTTGAGACCCTTGAGCTCCTCTAGGTCCAGGAATTCCTCTAGGTCCTGTTGCTCCAGTCGGCCCTGGCGTTCCGATGTTACTCAATAACGAACTATTCAAGATTCCTTGTAAAATTAGGTTGAATGTCTGCTGTAATAAGGGGTCTGATATATTTGAACAACTGATAAGTGAAGACAAGCTTTGGAATAGAAATTGGAATAACGCTGAGATTTGAGTGAGAGATGCAGTAGGTAAAGAATTGATTAATTGATTTATAGTTCTTATGACTAAATTTCTATTTGGTGTACTTGGTTGTACCGCTATTAATAAATTATTTAATGCCTGTAATGCAGATTGGAGTATTTTTATAGTTGTTGAATTTGGTGTTGTGAAAAAAGTAAGAATAGCTTGATTTAATTGGCTTATTATTTGTAATAATTCTTGTTGTTGAGAACTTGAGAAAAAAACAGGTGTACAGCAATTACTTTGATTACAAGAGGATATAGAAATAAAGCAGGGCTGCTGGAATTTATCACACGGATTTGGTGAGTTTGATTTTTGATTATATCTCATAAGTAACCTCCTTTTTAAAAAATAAATGTTAGGTAAGTCTAGATAAATTATTTTAGCAACTATGTTTAAAATGTTTGTGGGTATATGTTTAATGTTTTTTTCTTCAAAGTATATGTAAACAAAATGGAGATGTTCTTAGAGGACGTATAATCAATGCTTAATTACTAATAAAGATTGTAATCATAGGAGGAGAAATGAAAGTTACAAAGTAAAATATACAAGCTATTAAATTTATCCCGCATTAAGATCCCCACCTCAAAATTCAGCGGAAGCAAAGAAGTTAAGTGAGGCATTAACTGCCAATAAAAGCTCGATTGGTTCAACTAATAATAAGTGGGGATAAACACCCCACCAATTATTAAAGTTTCACTTTATAAAATCAACAAAAGCGTTATTTTAGAAAAAAAGGTGACTCAGCAATTCTGTCAGCCGAGTCACCCAGTACTATCGATCCAAATAATATTTTTTATATGTAGTTATAGCGGTTTCTTAGCGGCTAACTCAAAATGGCAGTCGAAGAACAAAGAATTTTATTTTAGAAAGTATTAGATTTTACTATGTTAATGCTACAACAGCAAGAGTTAAGCCCAACGTATTTAATGTATTAGAATATGGTCCTACATTAACAGTAAGAGTACTTGTTATACCTAAAGGTGTAGTGAAAATAGCGGGTGCTGATACAGAAGTGAATCCTGCAGTATATCCCAAAGAAGTACCAGAGCCAATGATTGGATTATTATTCAAATACATAGTGATACCTGCCGAATTACCTCCTGGTTGAATGATAACTTGCACTTCATAGATTGCCAAATAGGTTCTTCCACCTTCAAGTAAAACAGTTGTTGGTGGTGTGAATGAGATTGCCGTACCATTAGAATTTACCACGGTATCTAGTGGAATCGCAGAATTTACAGAAACTATTGATGGGGTAGTTTGAACAACATTTAAACTGTTAGCCGGGGGGGATGGACAAGTGCAAGGTTTGTGAATGTTAGAGTTATTATCATTTTGGTAATTCACAAATAATCAAGCTCCTTTGCGTAAGATAATTTTTTATCCTATATAAAACGTAGCTTTTTTGTATCTAAGTTATTTTTAAAGAGAAGTTGAATATTGTTGGTCAGTTAAATCTTAAAATATTTGATACTCTGTGATTTCAAAGTATATCTGATAAATATATATGAAAGTTTTTTTAAGGACATTACTGTAAGTTAGGAAACATAATAAAATCGTTATTTAAAACTGTTCATGAAAAAAGAGCACCATCAAAAGTGCTCTTAGAAAATACATTTTATATTCTGTTTTGAGCTACGATTTTAATATTCTCTGGTGGAATGATATCTTGAATTTTTTCTTTTAAATCTACTTGGACCATTTCTTCAAGATGTTCAAGTGAAACTTCAAAGTTTATACATTCCGCAGATGCGATGCTTAATAAAGAATAATTTTCATTCTTTTTAACGACAAGATATTGCGATTGATCTGTTATTACTATACACCCTTGTTGAATGCCTAATTTACGATCGTTTTCAAAAGTCATAAATTCATTCTTGATATACATGATAATAGTATAAACTCTATATTTCTTTTAATAATTTAGGGTTATATCTTTTCTGCGTTAGCTGCTTTTAACCACGCTTCGTAAAATGCTGTAACTGATGCATAACGTTCTGCACGATTTTTATTTACAGCACGATACGCTACCTCATATAATTCCTTACTTGCTTTCCATTTTATAAAAGAACGATCGTTTTCACCGCCTAAAAGTGAGAAAGCCATTGCTCCCATATTAAATACATTTGTTCTTTCATCGATTGTTGCGTTTAGTTCAAATTCCTCTGGTGACATAAAACGGGAGGAACCCCATAGCCGGCCCATTTTATTTATGTAAGGTTTCTTACTGTATAAATCTATATCACAAATTTTTGTTTCGTTTGTATTAAAATTATATAAAATACTACCGTCATAAAAATCTATTGCTACATAGTTTTTCTTTTCTACATAAGTATGGAAAGAAAAAATGGAATGTAAGGAATGAATTCGTTCTATAGCAGATAAATGCCTAAATTTATAAAATGGTGAGTTTGGATTTTTATATTTTTCAGGAGGTGGGAAACTCCAATGCGAATGAAGACATTCACCATCAAACCAATCGAAAATTAATACATATCCAGATTGAACTGGAAAATGATCAATTAGTCTTATGAGCGATTCATGCTTTAAATCTTCATAGATAGTAACTGAATTTTTTAGCCTTTTAATAGCATCACCCGTTGTTCCTTCATATGCAATTGTTTGTGCTCCTGCGTATTTGATAAATTTCTTGTGACCATCTTTTTCTACACCAAAACTTATATTACCTGAGTCTTGCTGGTCAAAAACTGCAAATACGGTCCCTAATTTAATAAGCCAATCAAAATTATGATATTCTTTTAATTGGAATGTTACACTATTTAACTGAATTTCGACGGAATTATTTTTCATAGATTACCTCACATTTAATATAATTAAGTTGTACATTCCACTATTCGACATATTTTATGGAAATCCTATGCTAACAATATAAAATTTTATAAATATAATGATAAATACTTATAAAGAGGTGAATACAATGGATCAACAAATTGTTATTAAACCGTATCAAAAAGACTGGGTTGAAGAGTATATAAAAGAAAAAGAGAAATTCTGTTCCTTGTTAGGACAAGAAATAATTGCTGTTGAACATATAGGAAGCACAGCAGTAGAAGGATTAGGAGCTAAACCTCTTATTGATATGATGATTGGCGTAACAGAATTGCAAATAACTGAAAAGTGGATTGAAGTTCTATCGGAAATTGGATATGAGTATGTTCCAAAAGATGCAACCAATTGGCGTTTTTTTAGAAAGGGAAAATGGAGAGCAGGTACTCATCATTTGCATGTTTATATTTATAATAGTGACGAGTGGAGAAACAATATTTTATTTCGTGACTTTCTAATACGCCATGAATGGGCACGTAAAGAATATAGAGAATTAAAAGAGATGCTTGCTATTACATATGCCTTTGATCGCGTTTCATATACAAAGGCGAAAGCGCCGTTTATTCGAAAAATATTAGAATTGGCTAGAACTCAATGAATTTATAGATTCTTATCTAATTAGTTTTGAAACCTCTTCCTATACTTTTTATAGGGAGGGGATTTTTTGTTTTTTCATGACTAAATATATAATTTCTAATTATTGGAGGCAAACTATTTTATTTATTTTGATATTTCTAGTACATTGGAAATATTAAGGGGGAATTAAGCTATGAAAGCTATTGTACATCAATATAAAAAAGGATTAGAGGGAGTAGGATATAAATTTTCACCTAAGATAAGTCCTAGTGCAGGTGAAGTAAAAGTAAAGTTAAAAGCTGCCGGGTTAAATCATAGGGATTTATTTATTATAAATAATAGAAAAGAAATGGATCTACCATTAGTAATAGGGTCAGATGGATCAGGAATTGTTACAGAAATAGGAGAAGGAGTTTCAAATATTACACTACATACAGAAGTTATTATTAATCCTAGTATTGGATGGGAACATGCTACTGAAGTACCGGAGTTACCGGAAGTGCTAGGTGGGCCGAAAGATGGAACGTTTGCTGAATATGTAATTGTACCAGTTGAAAATGTTGTAGAAAAGCCGTCATATCTTACTTGGGAAGAATCAGGTGTTTTATCTTTATCCGCATTAACTGCATATAGAGCGCTTTTTACTAAAGGTAGATTGAAGCGCGGCGAACACGTTTTAATTCCGGGAATAGGCGGTGGTGTTGCTACATTTGCCATGTTATTCGCGAAAGCAATTGGCGCAAAAGTGAGTGTTACTTCAAGGGTAGAGAATAAAATGGAACTTGCTGCAAAATATGGTGCAGATATTTCTTTTCATAGTGCCGGAAATTGGGAAGAGAGCTTACAAGGTGAAAAAGTAGATTTAATAATAGATAGTATAGGTCCAGCAATTTTTTTGAAATATTTTGATGTATTAAAACCAAATGGAAGAATCGTGAATTTTGGTGCAAGCTCAGGAGATAAAATTGAATTACCATTACGCGCGCTATTTTACAATCAAATTGATATTATGGGAACATCCATGGGTAGCCGTGAGGAATTTAATGAGATGATAAAGTTTATAGAAAAACATCAAATTAAACCAATTATTGATAAAGTTTACTCGTTAGAAGAAGCAATTCGAGCACTAAGCCGTATGGAACGTGGAGAACAATTCGGAAATATTGTACTTCAAATGAATTAAAAAATATGATTTTGCAATTAGTATATTTAAATGAACATGTTATGTATTCCAAACATGAAAAAAATACGAATCGCCTTATTATAAAGGTTTACGAACTTTATACATAAATAGCGTATAAAATTTGTTTTATAATTGTCACATGAGCAATAGTAAAATGAGAATTAGATGAGAAAAGTTTAAGCCCATTTTCATAATGGTATTGTATACTGTGTAAATCAAGAACACTTGTAAGTAGGGAGAGAGTATTATGAATTACACAGTATTTCAGTGGTTTAATAATTTTGCTGATTCATCCAAACTATTAGATACGATAATGGTTGCAATTACAAATAGCGCTGCATACGTAGCCATTTTATTTATGCTTATCTTATGGTTTAATAATGGAAAGAAAGAGAATGCAATTAGAAAACAATATACAGTTTTATATACGACGCTTTCGGTTATTATTGCATTAGTAGTAAATGTTCTTATACATGCGGTATATTACCATCCGCGTCCGTTCGTATCACATGATGTACATCAATTAGTACCACATGCAGCAGATTCATCATTTGTTAGTGATCATTCTGTACTTGTATTTTCAATCGCCTTCGTATTTATTCTTAGAGGAGAAAAACTGAAATATATCGCGCTATTATGGGCAGTGTTAGTCGGTATATCACGTATGTATGTAGGTGTTCATTATCCTTTAGATATACTTGGTGCAGCTTTCATAACACTTGTTACGAGCGGTTTAGTAATGCAAAGTACACGTATGTTTGAACCAATAGCGAAATTCGTATTCAAAATGTATGCATTAGTAGCGAGACGAATTCCTTTCTTAGCAAAATATAACCATATCGCATAATTTTCTTATAAAAAGTTCCCCTTTGGAAATCCAGAGGGGAACTTTTTATAGTAAATAAGAAAAGAGTTTAGAGTGATATGCAATCAAGTTTTGGTAGAGTTAATATTCAGAAATTTCACGCACCGTACTTTAATTAAATAAAACAAAAACAAAAAATAACAATAGTTAGTTTCGTATTGTTTTAAAGGAATTAAAAAGAAAACTTCGAAACATATAGTATCGTAAACAAAAACTACAAATTATAAAACGCATCTTCGTACGAATCCATTCCAAAAGAGAGGAGATAAGTATGCAAAAACTTCAAACGAATAAAGGCGCTCGATATATGATGATTGCTTTTATTGTTTTGTTTCTTATTATGATTTTGCGTATAGTCTATATTCAGGCAGTAGGAGTCGTGCATAATGTAAATGTAAAGGACCTCGCGGATGAACAACATAATAAAAAAGGTGTTTTAGAAGCGAATCGTGGCACTATCTATGACCAAACGGGAAAGGTGTTAGTACAAGATTCTACAACATATCGAGTTGTTGTGAATTTAAAAGGAAAAGATAAAGTGAAAAATAAAGATGAAACCGCACAACAATTAGCCGATGTGCTTGAAATTGATAAAGAAGAAGTATTAAAAAACTTTCATGAAGGGCGTACGCAAGTTGAAATTGGGAAAATTGGTCGGAACTTATCTAGGGAAACGAAGGAAAAAATTAACGATTTAAAAATACCAGGTGTATCTTTTATGTCGGAAAAAGCAAGAGTGTATCCGAATGAAGATTTTGCATCCTATATACTGGGTTTTGCTAGACCAGATGATAAAGGGAATACGGAAGGAAAGTTTGGGCTTGAAAAGAGTTTGGATAAATATTTGCGCTCTACAAACGGGAATATAGAATATGTGGGTACACGAAGGGGGATTCCGCTTACAAATGATATAGGTAAAGTAGAACCTGCTAAAAATGGGAATAACGTGTATTTAACGCTTGATAAACAAATTAATAGCTTTTTAGAAGAAGCGATGAACAAAGCACAAGAGCATTATGATCCTTCTATGTTAATTGGAATTATTGCTGATCCAAAAACAGGAAAGGTTTTAGCGATGTCTAGTAAACCTAGTTACAATCCTAATGTAGGTGATATCGAATACTTTTTAAATGATCCGATTGCAAATGCATATGAACCAGGTTCAACTATGAAAGTTTTTACGTTAGCAGCTGCCATTAATGAAGGTGTATATAACGGAAAAGAATATTTTCAATCTGGAAAATATTCCGTTGGTTCCTCTGATATAAAAGATCATAATGGTGGATTTGGATGGGGGTCAATTACATTTGATGAAGGTTTTGAAAGATCATCAAACGTAGCTTTTTCTATTTTAGAAGATCAGTTACTGAAACCAAATAAATTTAAGCAATATATGAATAAATTTGGATTCAATCAAAAAACAGGAATAGATTTACCTGGAGAAAGTAAAAATACTTTATTATTAAATACGCAAATTCAACAGGTTACAACTTCTTTCGGTCAAGGTTCTACAGTAACTCCGATTCAATTAATCCAAGCAGCTACTGCTATAGCAAATGACGGGAAAATGATGCAACCATATATCGTTGATAAAGTTGTAAATCCAACAAATAAAGAAGTTATTATGGAAAATCAACCGAAAGAAATTGGGAATCCGATAAAAAAAGAAACAGCGGACAAGGTTAGAAGCTTAATGGAGCGTGTTATAACATCTTCAAAAGGAACTGGTACAATGTATAAAGTAGATGGTTATCCAATTGGAGGTAAGACAGGAACAGCACAAATCCCGAATCCTGAAAACGGCCGATATATGGAAGGGAAAGAGAATTACATTTTCTCCTTTTTAGGAATGGCTCCAATTGATGATCCGGAGTTAATCGTATACTTAGCTATTAAGCAGCCAAAGTTAAAAGGAGATGAGTATGGAGCTCAGCCTCTTGCTGAAATATTTAAACCTGTTATAAAAAACAGCCTTGAATATTTAAAGGTGAAACCGTATACAGAAAAACAAATAGCTGATGCAACGAAGCAATCTCAATTAAAAGTACAAAATTATGTAAATCAATCGATGGGTACAGCAGAGAAAAGTGTAGAAAAAGAGAAGCTACAGCCAATAATTTTAGGAGAAGGAAAAATAATAAAACAATATCCACAGTCTGGCGAGGTCATGAGTGAAGGGGATCGTATATTTTTATTAGGGAATAACGCACAAATGCCAAATGTAAAAGGTTGGTCCATGCGTGATGTTATGTATTTCTCTAAGCTTTTGAAATTAGATTTGAAAACTTCTGGTACAGGTTATGTAACGAGCCAAAGTATTGAAAAAGGACAAAATTTACAAGAAGGAGATACACTAGAACTAGAATTAGAACCGCCGTTACAACCGTTAACAGAGGCGAATACGAATTAATTCAGGTATTTGGAAGGAGCTAGATGCAAATGGCTCTTTCTTTAGAGCTGTAAGTAATTTCACGCAACGTAATTTTCAGAAAAAACAATAAATAAATGAATTAATAGAGACACGTTATTAAATATCTGATTATTTTTTATTTACAGTTAAAAATAATTGTGATAATATGGAAAAAATCAAATGCAGTGAAGAGAAGAGTAAATAAAATGAATTTTTTACAGAGAGCTCCATTTAGCTGAAAAGGAGTAAAAATTCTTTATTGAACCAAGCCTCTGAGCAGCGCATCGGAACCTATTATTAGGGGATGGTGTGACGGGAGCTCCCGTTATAGAGCTATGGTATAAGCATGAGTTAGAATGCAGTACCTGATAAGGTTAATATGGTGACATATTAACAAACTAGGGTGGCACCGCGATGATAAATCTCGTCCCTAAGATTAAAAGTCTTGGGGGTGGGATTTTTTTATTGTTTTAAAACAATTTGGAAAGCGGGGGCCAAAAATGAAAAACTTTCTTAAAGATTGGAAATATCCTTTATTACTACTGTCCGGTGTTGGTATTGCGAATTTAGGAGCATGGATTTACTTAATAGCATTGAATGTACTTGTCTATCATATGGGCGGATCAGCCTTAGCTGTTGCTGCTTTATATGTAATAAAACCATTAGCCACTTTATTTACAAACGCTTGGTCTGGGAGTATGATTGATCGTTTAAATAAACGGAAATTAATGATTCACCTCGATATATATCGTGCGTTATTTATCGCTATTTTACCTTTACTTCCGTCACTTTGGATTGTTTATGTATTTGTATTCTTTATAAGTATGGCCAGTGCAATTTATGAGCCAACTGCTATGACGTATATGACGAAATTAATTCCAGTAGAACAAAGACAACGTTTCAACTCATTACGTAGTTTAATAGGATCTGGCGCATTTTTAATTGGTCCAGCGATAGCAGGGGTTTTATTAATTGCGAGTACACCAGAGATTGCTATATATATAAATGCTATAGCATTTCTGTTATCAGGATTCATTACATTACTTTTACCTAATCTTGATAAGAAAGAAGCTTCGGATACAACAAGTAATACATTATCTCTTACAGTATTAAAAAAAGATTGGAACACTGTTATAAATTTTAGTAGAAAACATGTGTATGTCGTATGCGTGTACTTCTTATTTCAAAGTATGTTCGTATTAGCAACCGCTACTGATTCACTTGAACTATCGTTTGCGAAAGAGGTATTACTACTAACAGATAGTGAATATGGTTTTCTAGTTAGTATAGCTGGTGCAGGATTTATTTTAGGTGCCATAACAAATACAATTTTGTCAAAGAAATTAGCACCTTCACTTCTAATTGGAATAGGGTCATTATTCATCGCAATTGGTTATTTAATTTATGCTTTTTCAAATGTATTTTTAATAGCTGCTATTGGATTCTTTATGTTATCTTTTTCAATGGCATATGCAAATACAGGATTTTATACATTTTACCAAAATAATATCCCTGTTCATATGATGGGACGGATTGGGAGTATATATGGACTTGTTATTGCGATAGTAACAATCTTTATTACAATATTATCTGGTGTTGCGACTCAGTTCATTTCTATACAACTTGTAGTTATTGTAGGTTCATTGGTCATGTTATTTATTACTATCGTCTTATGTGTGTTTACTTTATTCCCAGCACAATCTAAGTTGTATTCTACTGAATCAATAAAGTGAAACTTTAATCAGGGGGCATCCCCCACTGATTATCAGCCCTCACCAATCGGGCTTTTACGGGCAGCAGGGTTCCCACTTAACTTCTTTGCTTTCGCTGAATTTTGAGATGGGGGTCTTACT
The DNA here is from genome assembly GCF_000238655.1 of Bacillus sp. 7_6_55CFAA_CT2. Lineage (NCBI taxonomy): Bacteria > Bacillati > Bacillota > Bacilli > Caryophanales > Bacillaceae > Bacillus > Bacillus sp. 7_6_55CFAA_CT2. The sequence continues at coordinate 842,980 of NZ_JH414709.1, forward strand.
GCCCACAAATAGCGGGATAAATTCGAAATGAACTTTGTGTTCTCATTAACAATTTATCGTATTTAATAAAAGGGTTCTTTCCCCTTTATATGGAAAAATTAATAAGGGGAAAGAACAATACCGAAAGATAAGGGTGGTTGTCGTGATAAAAACAAAAGATGAAATTGATAAAATTGTAAAAGAAATACAAAAGAAAATAGATTTCTCTGGAGTAGTTTTAGTAAAAAAAGAAAAAGACTTAGTCTATGAAAAAGCTTTGGGTTACGCAAACCAAAGTGAATGTATAAACAATACGATACAAACAAGATTTGGCATTGCCTCAGGATGTAAAATTTTCACTGCAATTGGGATCTGTCAACTTGTTGAAAAAGGTTTTATTTCTTTTCATACAAAATTAAAAGATTGTCTAGAGATAAAATTTCCAAACTTCGATGAAGATATTACAATACATCAACTACTAACGCATAGCGCTGGTATACCAGATTATTTTGATGAAAGTATTATGGATAACTTCGAAGATCTTTGGAAACAAACACCTATGTATCTATTAAAGAGCTTAAAAGACTTTTTATCATTATTCCAAAAAAGTAATATGATGTTTGCACCTGGAACTAAGTTTCACTACAACAATGCAGGTTTTATCATACTTGGATTAATAATAGAAGAACAGACGGGAATTAAATTTACGGAGTATATAGAAAAGAACATTTTTAATCCGATTGGCATGAATGATTCTGGCTATTTTTCGTTAGATAGATTACCAAGACATACAGCTCTAGGATATATAAAGGACGAAACCAACCAAAATTGGAGAACAAACGCCTACTCTATACCGATAAAAGGAGGAGCTGATGGAGGTGCATATGTTACTGCACCAGACATGCTGAAATTTTGGGCGGTCCTATTTAATAATGAAATTTTAGGAAAGGAATATACAAAATTACTTTTAACTCCTCACATTCAAGTAAATGATAAACAGTCCTACGGCTATGGAATATGGATTGAAACACGAGAAAACAAGGTATTCAAATATCATGTAATGGGATATGATCCAGGCGTCAGTTTTCGCTCGGCTATATATCCAGAATTAGGAATCACTTTAGTTATTCCATCGAATAAAGGGGCAGGACCTGAAAAATTAATGACAGAAATAGAAAGAGCTTTTTAATTATATGGATTTAAAAGAAGAGATACGAAAATAATTTAAACGGGTTCATGATTGTTTCTGTTTTGAAAAATATTTTAGTTAACGAGGAACCCTTTATTTAGTAAATAAAGGGTTTTATAATTTCATAAAAATATATACAATTATATAGATTTTAGAATTTAAAAACATTACTATATAGTTTTAAATTTTAATTATTCATTCATATGAAAGGGCGTGTTGACAATTTGTATATGATCAACGGTAGTGTGTTTATTATTTTAGGAGTTATTTGTTATTTAATTGTACGTGGAATATTAATTGGTACCAAAAATACAAAACATGTGATTTGGTGGAAAGAAATAATAAGTTTTTTATTTGTGATCTACATTTGTATGGTTGTTGCAGTAACTTTATTCCCTTTACCAATCGGTTTTCCTTCTAATATTGAAAATCTAAATCGCTCGGTCAATATAATACCATTTGCATCAATTATTAAAGACATCAATCAAATTGGTAGTGCTTATGTTGGAGATGCCCTATTTATGATTGGTCTAATTGTAAGAAATGTAGGCGGGAATATTTTATTATTAATGCCTTTAGGATTTTTAGCACCAATCCTACGGGATAAATATAAGAAATTCAAAAATACAATTTTATTAGGATTTTCTATATCAGCTAGTATTGAATTGCTACAATTAATTGAGTCTTTATTTAGTGGAGTGGGACGTATTACTGATATTGATGATGTGATCTGTAATGTTATAGGTTCTATTGTTGGATATTGTATTTATATTATCTTTTTAAAAGCTATTAATAAATTTAACATTCGAGTGTTGGGTAAAGCTAATTCTAAAGGTGTGGAATTAGTTGATAAATAGGAGTTTAAACGAGTTATTAAAGGCGTACGAGTAAAAAGTACGTCTTTTTATTTTTATAAATAATGCTTAAGGCTGATGAGAAATCACATTATCCATCTTACACTTTAAAGTAGCTATCGTATTTCAAGTATGGAATGAAAAGAGGAGAATATAATCTTTAAAGATAAACAAGTTTATAGGAGGATTCTAAATGGATATTTTACTTGTTGTTCTTATTATTGTTTTAATGCAAAGTAAAGAACGAAAAGTGAAAATAAACCGTATTTGGCTCATTCCGGCTTTGTTGTGTTTTGTAACAATCCAGTCCATTATTCATATGGGACAAATAACTTTGCTGCAAGGACTACTGTTTGTTGTAATGCTTGGAATTGGCTTAGGTCTAGGAATTATACGGGGAAGAGCTTTAACATTTCGATTAGATAGTAAAACAGGTCATGTACTACGAAAAGGAAATTGGGTAAGTGCAATAATCCTTCTTGTTATTTTAGGAGCAAAAATTATGATTAAACAAAGTATGTTTTCTGGTAGTACGCACCAGACATTAATGGTTGTAACAAATGCCTTTTTATGTATTACATTAGGCACTGTGATTAGTAGACGTTATTATATTTAGGAAAAAATATAATGAATTAACACAAAAAGCGTAAATACATTCACCCCTTGTTTAACATTGCTAAGAACGGTAATACTAATTAACATTGAACTTTTACAACAAGGGATGATAATATGATATACATTTACACAGATTTTGGTGGAACACATACTACCTCACTAGCTGCAGCGTATCATTTGAATAAATTACCAACGGATCGCAAGTTAACGAAAGAAGAAATTTTGAATGTAGATTACTTTAATAAATTGAAAACAGAAGATATGGGAAAAATTATTTTTCATGGAATAGACGAAAACGGTCATCCTGTATATACGATTGGATGCGGCGCATCAAAAGTTGTTGTACCTGCGATGAAGCATTTAGGAGAAATCTTGCAAAAACATTATCAAAGTCATGAAAAGATTATTTTTTCTAATACATCACCAACCGTACCTTTACCAATGACTTTCGGTGGGCTGTTTTCTAGAAGGTTCCATATCGATTTTATTGGCGTACCGTTACTCGTATGGGGAGCAAAAATTTGCTGTGATAATATACAAAGGCTTGTTAGTTATACAAAAGAAGCTGGCCGATTAACGAATGATTATGTTGTAATTTTAGATAATGAAACTTTTAAATAGTATATGATAACAAGAAAATCGAGCAAATTCCTTGATTTTCTTTTTTATTTGTGAAATAGACAAGAAATAGTCACATTTAATATGCATCTACTATAGCCAAAACAATAAAGTCCTGTTACTATTACAGGGATATTCTCTTTTCGTAACATAAATATATAGAAAAGTCAGAAAAGAGGAATTGAATTAAGGGAGGAACAACATGAAGCGTGTTGCTTGGATTACTGATAGTACAACTGCGAGTTTTAAAACAGAAGGAGATAACTTTGTTATCCCAATTGAAGTTATTATTGATGGTGTGTCGTACAAAGATTGCGAAGAAGGTGTGCGTGAGCGCGTTTATAATGCTTTGAACGAAGGTAAAACTGTCACTACATCACAGCCTAACATAGGGGAAATGGTAGAGTTATTTTCGAAATGCAAAGAAGAATATGAAGAGGGATTTGCAGTTGCTATTAGCGGAAAAGTAAGTGGAACCTATCAAAATATGAAGTTAGCTGCAGAAATGGCAGGTTTTCCATTAACGGTATTAGACAGTGAAACAACAAGTTATCCAATGGATGAACTAATTAGAAAAGCGAAATCGTTATACAATGATGGTATGACTTTACAAGATATACACAAAACATTAGTAGAGGAAAAAAGAAGACCTTTTCATGTATTTCCAAAGAGTTTAAAAGGTCTATATGCAAGTGGCCGTGTAAAGGGTATTCAATTTTTACTTGGAAGTTTATTAAGTGTCAACTTAATATTAGAAGTAAAAGGTGGAGAGCTTTTACTTGAAAAGAAAGTTCGTAAAATCCAAAAATGTCGAGAATATATTAAAAATGAACTTGAAAAAGAATTACCAAAAGTACTTCACATGTTCCATGCTAACGATAAAGCTGGAGCTGAAGAATGGATTGCAGATATTAGACAAGCATTCCCTGAAATGGATTTCAAATTATATCCATTACCAATTTCATTTGCGGTTCATGCAGGTGAAGGTACAATTGCAATTAGTTATTAAAGTAAAACCCGTGAATGATTCACGGGTTTTTTCAGAGTGTCGGGAAAGACCTTATATACTATAAGGTCTTTTGTACCTCTTAAAATGGCTTGAATAGCGTTTATTTGAGGTCATTAGGTAGTTAGAGATTGATGACTATCTTTAACGAAAAAAGTTGAAGTCATATTTTTAATGTTAATAAATCAGAATATTCTTTCTTTTATTTCTGCAGTTACAATCTATTTACATATAATATTATTAGGATTATATTGACAATGAAAGAGAAAACAATAGATGGAAGGGGATGTTTTTATGTTAAAAAAAGCAGCACTAGGGATTTCATCGTTAGCAATCACAGCGTTCGTCGGATTAGGGATGGCAACAGAAGCTTCAGCTGGACCAGCAGCACCACTTACTTCACTAAACGTCGTACAAGTAGAGTCTGAGCTAGGCGGGGTAGAAACAATTAATCAGAACAGCTTCAGCACATCGCGTAACCACGGGGGAAAATATTTATATATTACAACGAAAGAAATGGGCTATGGCCAAAACCCATTTGCTAAAATGAATGGTTCTAATGTAAAAAGTATTGATTCCACTATAATTGGGGGAAGACCAATCGTTGGCTGGTATTATAAATGGGATGCTTCTGGACACCAACAAGGAACTTTTGAGTACCAAAAGACATCTATAAATGCACCATTTAATACAATGCGTACATCGATTTATATCCAATAATTTTGAAAGCGTTCGCACATATAGAATAGTAAAAAAGGTACTTCTAGGAGTACCTTTTTTTGATTTGAATCACGTTCATCTATATTTACAATCCTAATTTCACAGCAAGAATACTTCCCATAAAACAAAATCCTTAAACGTCTATAAAATTAATATGAACGCGTAGTACAAGTCCGCTACAGTTAAAGTACGTAACTTTACATATTTCAACTCAATGAAAAAGGAAGAAACTGCAGTACTTACGCCGCAGTTTTTAATTCATACATGAATTCACAGTTTTTAGATATATAGACATAAACGTACTACCTGCTACTCTTTTTTTAATTCAAGATTAAAAAAGGAGTAGCTAAACTTATATAAGCTTAGCTTAATGGGTATGTGGCGGAACTTTAAAATTAATTACATCTTTTTCATAGCATAAATAATTTTGTATAGGGAGATGAAAGGATTTTTTAAAATAATAAAGAAGTATGTATAAACAAATATATAAATGGTAGTGATTAGGATGAAAATCAGTAAGTTTGCAGAAGTAAATAATGTAAGTGTAGATACGATTAGACATTATATGGACCTCGGACTCGTTATTCCCGAGAAAAAAGGAAGTCACTATTTTTTTGACGAGTATTGTCAAAAGGATATAGAACTTATATTAGAGTACAAATGGCTAGGGTTTAGCTTGTATGAAATTAAAGAACTGTTTCTTTATAAAAATTTAGGGAAATCCTTAGGCTATGAAAAGGATAATTTTTATCAATCTTTATTTAAAGTAAAATATGAAAAGATTGAACAAGAAATAAAAACTTTAGAGGAACGAAAATGCAAATTAAAGGAAGCGTTACATAATTTATCTATAGAAACTGAAATTTCGAGTTCAATTTTAGGGATAGATTTAAAAGTACTTCATTTATTTAAATGTGTTAAGTGTAACGGAAATTTAATTCTTGAAGATGGCATTATTAATAAGAATCAAATTATTGAGGGAAAGTTAATTTGTAATTGTGGTGAAGAATACACGATTATTTCAGGGGTTTTAACAGCTGGTAACTCAGTGAAAGCGTATGAAAAGAAATCACTTGAAGATTCTATTTCGGATTATATTCATGAAACTGATACTGCTTTTTTGGAAAATGTTCAAAGAGGAGGAGAATGGGCGAAAAAGAAACTAATGCAATTAGATTTAAATGAAAAAATACTACTTGATTTAGGGTCTGGTATTGGGTTCTTTTTACGAAATATTTATGAAGAACTACCGGAAGAGTGTTTATATATTGCTGTTGATCGAGATTTGAATAAACTTTTACTTTTAAAAGATGTAATTGAGAGAAGAAATGTGAAAAGAAATATTTTATTTATCTGTGCCGATTTTCTAAACATACCTATTCAGAATTATTCTATTGATATTGTAATTGATCAATCAGGTACAAGTAATTATAGTTTTGAACATGAGGAGTTCTTATTGTGCGAATTAAATTCTCTTTTTAAACACAATAGTTATTTATTAAGTTCGTTTATTTTATTTAATAAATTTAGTATAAATAGCCAAATTGCACCTAGACTCAGAGAGAATTTTACATCTGTAAAAGTAACGAAAGAAATCCAAAGTTTACAGTTTCAATCGATTGATGAAAGTACTTCAAATTATTTGATACGAGGGGGAAAGTACGAGGATTTCTTTGTTCAAGGAGAAGAAATTTATACATATTCATTTTTCGGAAAAAGATGGGGTTAACCCCGTCATAAAAAGTCCGTTTTTATAACGGGACTATTTATGACGATTCCTATCTATACTTTTTACGATGAAAAGAAAAAGAGAATGTTAATCTAAATGTTTAGCACTCACTGGACAGTCTCTTGTCGGTGTATGTCTAGTAAGAGAAAAGATAGCCAAACCTAAAGATAATAAAACTAAAGATCCACCAACCCAGGCCATATTGGCGACATTATGTACTTGTTTTAAAGCTATACCTCCAACTGCAGAGCCGAGTGAAATTCCTATTTGTAGGGCTGAATTATTAAAACTTTGCTGTATATCTGACGTATCTGGGGCAGTTTGGATTAAATAACTTTGTTGAGGTGGTGCAAGCCCCCAACTCAATGCAGCCCAAACTATCATAACAGGAATAAATAGGATAATAGAAACTGCCGTAAACGGTAATATAAATAAGATTAGAGCAAATAGAGTAATAACTATCACAATACTTTTTTGAGCGCCTATTTTATCTGATAATACACCGCCAAACGCTCCTCCACTTACTGCAGCTATACCAAACACTAAATAAAATATGCTAATCCAATAAGGGCTTAGGTGAAACTTATTTTCTAAAAAAGGAGTAAAATAAGCATATAGAGTATAGTGTCCTGCTAACATAAACATGGTAGCTAGATGGGCAGATCCTAGTTTAAGACTACAAACGGCCTTTAATTGGATAGATAAAGGAGTTCGGTTTTCCTCTCCAGGTATTTTATCTAAAAATACTGAAATTAAGATAATAGACCCCAATGATAAAATAGCTATACATAAAAAAATAATTCTCCAGCCAAATGTGTTTGAAATTAATATGCCTAGTGGTACTCCTAGTACAAGTGAAGAGCTAATACCCATATAAATTAATCCTAATGCTTTTGCTCGATAAACGGGATTAACAATTTTAACTGCAATTGTTAGGGAAAGTACTACAACTAAAGCAGTACTCATAGCAGTTAAAATTCTTGCTATCATCATAAAAGTAAAGTTCGGACTAAAATAAGTAAGTAGATTACCAATTAGAAAAATGTAAAGTGAAATAATATATAATTTTTTTCTTTCCACTTTACTTGTGAAAATCAATAATACAGGACCTGCTATTGCATAAGTAAAGGCGAAAATTGTAATTAATTGACCAGCGGAACTTAATGAAACATTAAAATCTTTAGCGATGTCTGGCAATATTCCTCCAACGATAAGCTCTACAAGACCTACCGCTATCGTTGCTAAAGCTAATATAAATACTTTGAAATTCATTTTTTATATTCCCTTCTCTGCATTATTTACCGTAGAACAAAAAAACTCCTGACTACAAACGCTAAAAGACGCATTTTGTAGTCAGGAGTTGTTGGTTCCTGGTAGAGACCCCCAAGCCATATTCTTGGAGTTATACATGATTCTCATATGTAATTAATCAACGTAATAGAAGATACCATATTATTTTTTAGATTTCAATAAAAAATTTGCATTTGTACATGTGATCTTATTAATCATTTTATTTTTTATCGTTGTAGGATGCACTAATATCTTCAGTTGATGTGCACGGGGTTAGCCCCATCTTTTTTCATTTCTTTGTAGTAATTTTTAAACACAGTGTATTGATATTGGGTTAACCCGAGAATTTACACTTTATGTAATACAAAGAAAAGTGAGGGGAAAGTGATGGGAAGTTTACGATTACATATAGAAAATAAAAAAAGAAACCAAGAACTAAGAAATATTTGTTTATATTCAATTGCAAAAACAATATCACTATTCGGTAGCTCTATTTATAGTTTTGCATTAGGATTGTATGTTTTACAAATAACCGGATCTGCGTTAAATTTTGCGATTACGCTCATATTAGGAACAATTCCAATGATTGTTATGAATCCATTTGCTGGTGTCATTGCTGATAAGGTTGATAAAAAGAAACTCGTCGTTTGCATGGATGTATTAAGCGGGTGCTTATTAATAACTGTTTATATATTAAGCAACTATTATGGATTAAACTTATTCATTATTTATACTACTACCTTTCTTATGACAGTATTTACAACGTTTTTTGGAATAGGATTAGAGGCCGTAAAACCGAATATGGTTACTAAAGAACGGTTAATGCGTATTAATTCTATAAGTAAAATTATCGATTCTATATCTTTAATTTTAGGGCCTATGTTAGGGGGCATTGTTTTTGCAGTCTTTGATATAAAAACTTTTATCATTATTAACGGTATTTCATTTATCCTTTCGGCTATATCCATATTGTTTATAAACTTTAAATTGTGCGAGCAAAACATAAATGAGGAATGTTCAATTAGAGAAATTAATTTTATTGAAGATATAAAGGAGGGATACTCTTACTTATTGGAGCGGAAAAGCTTAAAAAATACTTTTAGTATTTTAATTTCACTTAATTTCTTTTTAGGCTTTGCTGTAACTGTTCCATTGCCATACATTATTAACACAGTTCTCAATCTTAGTTCTAAGCAATTTGGTATGATTCAAGGGACTTTTCCGATAGGTATGATAGTTGGTGCAATATTAGTAAAAAAGATAACTGATTGTTTTTCTTATTCTTATCTATTGAAGAAAATAAGTTTTATGTTGGCAATTTTTATGATAGTTTCAGGAATACCTGTTTTATTTAAATCTATTGTAGTAAATAATTTGGTATATGTTACTACGTATTGCATGATTATGTTCTTTTTAGGATTTATGATAGCACAAATTGATATTCCTTTAATGTATTTCATGCAAAATGAGATTCCTGAAGAATATAGAGGAAGAGTTCTTAGTATTGGATTAAGCTTAGGTAAAATAATGCAGCCAATAGCACTTGCAATATCAGGACTATTATTAAATTTCATTCCAGCCTACACGCTTCCCATTGCAGGGGGGATGGTATTTTTTATTTTGAATAAAATTTTAGCAAATAAGTTAAATTTAGAAATTCATTCAAAAGATTATAGTGTTTAACGTAACTTAAAAAGCGCAGGATTAGAATCCTGCGCTTTTCTATCGTAATTCAGCTGTTTTTCTAATAACAATCTTATCAATTTCATCTTCTTCATCACCAATAAATAATCCTCGTTCTTTTAAATATGCTTCAAAATATAAATCTGCTTCAGCGCGTTCGTCATATGGCTTTACAGAGAGAACGAAACCTAATTTGTTTTGTTCTTCTAAATGAGAAGTGGAGATGTAAGCCGGTACATTATGGCGTAAAAAGAGTTCTTTAACCGGAATAATCATATCTTTCATTAATTTCGTTAGCATACCCATTTCAAACTCGAAATTAAAGCGATCTATACTAGATAAATCAGCGAATACTACACCGATAAAACCTGTATTAAATACTTCTTGATATTCTACATCTTCGTCATGGCCGCCGTAAAAATTCTTTTCGATTAAATAATTGACAAAATAAGCAACGCCATCACTTTGTTCAAATGGTTTCGTTGAAAGAACAAAGCCAATTTTCTTTTGTTTATGTAAATACACACATGACATGTATGCTGAAATGTTATGTTCTTTAAATAAAGCACTTGTTGCTCCAGAGAGACCATCTAATACGTGATGAACAATTTGAAGTTTTTTACGAGCGAAATAATAGGATTTCTTTTGTAACTCCAATGTATCAATAAAGACAGAGCCGATAAAGCCTGTATTTGAAATAATAGGTGCTTGCTTTTTTCTTCCTCTGCGCTTTAATGGAGCCATTGTTAAAATCATCCCTTCATGTACGTTTAAAATAAAAAGAACGTTTGTTCGTATATTTATATTTTACTATTAAAACGCTATAAAGTAAAGGGTTTTTGATGAAAATATAACAAAAAAGACACCTTATAAAAGGTGCCTTAAACGCTGTAGGGAATAGGGTTTACCCTAACTATTTATATTATGATACAGAAACAATCTCTTCTGTATCTTCTACATCTAAATGACAGTCCATAGTACGAACATCTTGATCTTCATGACTTCCGAAATAAATAGTAATTTTCATATGTATCGCTCCTTTATTCTAGGAATACCTAAAATAATTACTAGTAATGTTAATATTTATTATATACCACTTTTTTCATTCCGACAACGTTATATCATTTTTAATTATTTTAAACTATAGAGCACAATTTAAAGAGGTACTTTTTATAGAAAAAGGTAAATTTCTAATATGTTATATTTAATATAGAAGAATTCGAGGATTACTTTTTATGAAAAGGAGAACTATTGATGAATTATAAACAACTACTAATAGATAACTTTGCATTTAAAACTTCATATGTTGCGCAATTTGTGCCCGGAATGAGTATAAAAGAAACGAAAGATTATATTGCTGTTGATTGCGGATTACCTGCCGATACATTCAATATCATCACTCTACTAAACAATAATTTAACGGTAGGGATAGAGAAATTATATAAGGAGGTAGAATACTATAATCAAAAGAAATTTCCAATGAGTGTTTGGTTATGGGATGAGGAGCAAGAGCGGGATATAAAAAGCAAGTTAAATAAAATCGGTTTAAAAGAAGCGGAGCAAAATATTGCGATGGTAGCAGACTTAAAAACAATTTCTCCAACAATAAACATGCCAGTAAGTTTTACAATTCAACAGGCATCTTCACCTGCACAAATAAAAAAATTTGGAGAAATGTTAGCTAATCTATTCGGCACATCAGAAGAAGGTATACATGTACAAGCATTCTATAATCAAATTTCTAATCTTGATTTATGGAACAGTGAAAATATGAAACTATTTTTAGGATTTTATGAAGGGGAAGTCGTAACTGTTGGTTCATTGATATGTTCAAAAGATAGTATTGGTATTTATGACATCGCAACTAAAGAGAAAATGAGAGGACGAGGATTCGGATCTACTATGTTCAATTTCCTTCTGCAAGAAGCACAAAAATTAAAAAATATGTATTGTGTGTTACAAGCTTCACCCGATGGAATCAACATTTATAAAAAATCGGGATTTCAAGCTATTGGCAAAATGACTGTATTGGAAAATCGACATTTAATTGAGTAAATCATTCAAGTTAAATCGTCTTTATATAGGAGCTTATAAATCGTTATGAAAAAGATATATCTCGCTACAATAATTTGTGCCTTTATAGTAATAAGTATCTTTGTTTTTCAGAAAATAAATGAACATAAGTATACTAAAGCTATTAATCAATCAAATCATATAAAAAATATCGCACATAGAGGTGCTTCTGCGTATGCACCTGAACATACAATAGCAGCATATCAATTAGGCCAACAAATGAATGGAGATTATATAGAAATTGATCTTCAAATGACAAAAGATGGACATTTAGTGGCTATGCATGATGAAACAGTAAACCGCACTACAAATGGTACGGGTCTAGTTAAGGAACATACATTAGAAGAAATAAAGAAACTTAATGCAGGTTCTTTTTTCAATGAAAAGCATCCAAGTTTAGCAAAGAAAGACTTTGAAGATGCTAAAGTCCCAACACTAGAAGAAATTATTGAAACGTTCGGGAATGGTGCAAACTATTATATTGAAACAAAATCACCAGATGAATACGCTGGTATGGAAGAGAAGCTATTAGAAATTATAAAGCACTACGAAATAAGTGATAACGTTATTATTCAATCATTTAGTGAAGAAAGTCTGCAAAAAATTCATAGTTTAGATGTTACTTTACCGCTAGTACAATTACTACCTTACAAAAAGGCAGTTCAATTAACTGAATTAGAGATAAAAAAGTATAAAACATACTGCATCGGTCTTGGGATGAACTATAAATATATTGATTCCGCTTATGTAAAGAGAATAAAGAAACACGGATTAGAAGTTCATCCATTTACTGTAGATAATGAAAAAGATATGAAAAAGTTACTTTTATGGGGCGTTGATGGGATGTTTACTAATGATCCGGATCGTTTACATTCAATATTATTGGATTTGAAAAGTCATGAATAAGAAGTGTTATTCATAAAGGAAAAATTTACACAACCCGTATATTAGGATTATCAATGCAAGAAGGCATGTAGCATATAAAAAGAAAATACCAAAAACCGCAACTGGAAGACTTAAGTTGTGGTTTTTTTATTGCTTCGATTTCAACTTACAAAGTTTGAAGCTAGAAGTGAAAACCTTTTTAGCTGAATTGGCTTCCTATGTATTTGTACTTCGTATCGTTGTAGGTATATGTACAACCCGTGAGACGAGTTTTGCATAGGATAATAGAAAAGGAGATGTTGCATATTGAAATACCACAATAGAAATGTAAGTAATCTGAATAAATTAGCGGATAATACGAAAGCTGCAGCTTTTAAGTGGTATCAGTACTGTATCGACAATGGAATTGAAGTATTAATTTATGAAACAATCCGAACGGTCGAGCAACAACGTGAATATGTTCGTAAAGGAGCATCACAAACGATGCGCTCATATCACTTAGTAGGACAGGCATTAGATTTTGTTCCAATTCAGTCGAATGGTACAGAAGATTGGAATGGCTATAATAAAGAACTGTGGGCATCAGCAATTCGTTATGCTAAACAAATTGGTTTTGAATGGGGCGGTGACTGGAAAGGATTTGTAGATAGCCCGCATTTGCAATATAACTACAAAGGATATGGAACGGATACTTTTGGAAAAGGTGCTCAAAACGTAGTGGCTCCTCCCACGTCGAATGATAGTGTAGGGATTGCTTATATTAACGGTAGTAATGTAAATTTACGAAAAGGACCTGGTACTGGATATGGCGTTATTCGTCAATTAGGGAAAGGAGAGTCCTACAAAGTATTTGGGCAATCAAATGGCTGGTTAAATCTCGGTGGCGATCAGTGGATTTTTAACGATCCATCATATATTCGTTATACGGGAGGAAATGTGCCAACACCTTCACAATCATCAAATGAGGGTATAGGTGTAGTTACTATAATCGCTGATGTATTACGTGTTCGTACCGGCCCAGGAACAAATTACGGCATTGTGAAAAACGTGTATCAAGGTGAAAAATATCAATCATTTGGATATAAAGATGGTTGGTATAATGTTGGTGGAAATCAATGGGTTTCTGGTGAATATGTTACGTTTGTAAAGTAAAAATAAGAGCCGTCCTGTTGGGCGGCATTTTATTTTAAATATTCATAGGGCGAGCACTCATGATATCATTCGTGATACATAGATTATAATTTTTCATTCTAATAATCAGAAAGTAATCAAAATGTAATTAATTTCAACTACGCTTTTTATATTTTTTTGATACACTGGCTACGAGGGGGATACCAATTAAGGTGGGTAAAAACCAAAACCATATTGGCGGAAGTAAATTTATAATGGGAATATGGATGCCGACATTTACTAAAAGTGCGGTGACTGCACCTATATAAGAACCTAACATACCTCTAATGTGGTGATGGAGCCAATTTTTCCAACGTTTTTTTCGTGCAAGGTATCCATAAATCGCAAATGAATAAGAGAAGATTGCTACATAAAATAAATATGCGATTTTATCCCAGTTTATAATGGATAATATAATGGCAGTAACGGTGATAACGACATAGGATGCGTGATATATTTCACCCCATTCCGTATGTTTACCTTTCTTCTTTTGAGCAACCATCGCTATTATCCCAGTTATTAAACATATCATTCCAAATAATATGTGGATGGTTAAAAGAATGTTGAAAATGCTCATCATAATTCCTCCCTTTTTATTTTTATAGTATTGCAGCATAGGAGAAAAGTTGAAACATATTGTTTATTCACTTTAATATATTGAAGTAAAGGTACTTCAAGAACAAGTTTAAACGGACAAATTTTTCTTGAGTTTAGTGAGACACGTATTACGTGAAATGAAGGAGAGACTTCCATGTTTACATCTATTACATATTTACAATCAGGGAATGACAAGCAACAAAAAGTATATGATGTTTTGAACAAACTAAATATTATGGAGGATTTAGCTTTATATAATCCCGTTCTTTGCGGGACAATCCCTATAAGAATTGATACTCCTCAATCTGACTTAGATATTGTAATGGAAGTATATAACTTTGATGTTTTTGAGCAGGAAATGAGATCTTTATATGGTTCTTATAGAGGGTTCAATATAAAAAAGAAAAAATAGAAAGGTACTGAATCGATAAAGGTGAATTTTGAATTCGAAGGTTTTGAATTTGAATTATTTGCTCAACCTAAGCCAGTGCGTAATCAAAATGCATATAGACATATGATAGTGGAGCACATGTTATTAATGCAGCATCCCCATATAAGGGAAGAAGTTATTCACTTAAAGGAACAAGGTTTAAAAACAGAACCTGCTTTTGCTCAAGTATTAAATATTGACGGAGATCCTTATGAAGAACTTATTTTATTAGGGCAGGAAATGAAATTGTGGTAAATAAGATACGTAAAAAAATACCTCGAAAAACAAA
>NZ_JH414709.1:858198-899853 GCF_000238655.1 Bacillus sp. 7_6_55CFAA_CT2
TTTTTTATGCTGTTAACTTCCGAATTAATTCACTGAGCAATTTAACCCCGTAAGTCATTTGTTCTGGAGAAGCATATCCATATGATAAACGAATGTACTGATCTGATTCTTCTTCATAAATACGTCCCGGGTTTAAAAGAATTCCTTTTGATAGTGCCTCTGAAAATAGTTTTTTCATCGGAATGTTATGTACAACCTTTAGCCATATAAAAACTCCACCACTAGGAATATCCCACGATGCAATATCTGCACAATATTTATTTAAAACTCGTATCATTATTTGTCTTCGTTCTTTCAGGTGCATTCTTACGTTTGCTACATGTTCTTCATAAAAACCTTCATTTATCCATTCAGCAGCTACTCTTTGAGATAAAGAACTCGATCCATAGTCTGTTTGCATTTTTATATCTGACAATCTATCAATAACAGGCTCTGGTCCAATTATCCATCCAATTCTAAGTCCAGGGCTAAGTGTTTTAGAGAGGCTACCAATATATAATACATGTCCATGTTTATCCATCGACTTTAAAGGAGCTGGAGGTGATTCATCAATCCATAACTCCCGGTAAATATCATCCTCGATGATAGGCAACTGCTCTTTTTCACATATTTTTAATATTTCTTTTCTTCGCTCTTTGGACATCAATATCCCCGTTGGATTTTGAAAACAAGGGATTGAGTATAAAATATTATTCTTTTGACTATATTTAATTCGTTTTAATAAGTCGTTAGGTAAAATACCGTGATGATCCATTGATATACCGGATAAATTTATATTTGCTGATTGAAAAACATGAAGTGAATATAAGTAAGAAGGTTGTTCAAGTAAAACAGTTGATTTTCTATGTAAAAGACCAATTGATATTAAATGTAATGCTTGGAGTGCACCAGACACTATTAATATAGAACCCGGTGATGCATGTATTCCAAATGATCTTACATATTTGCTTATTGCTTCACGTAACGGATAAAAACCTTTTTGTTCTTCGTATCCGAAATAATCTAATTCCTCACTGACGTTTTTTATTATAGATTGCATAGTTTCGAGCGGGAAAAGATGAGGTGCAAGTTCACCTTTACTAAGATGGATAAGCGTTTTATTTGCTTCTGCTTCATTTATTTCTCGCACCATTAACTTACTTGGTTTATGAATACCTGCCTTTACATATTCACTCCAATCAGGCGGGGGATTAGTTGCTAATAATGACCATGTATTATTTGTTACAATTGTTCCTGCTCCGATTTGTCCTTGAATTAAACCATCTGCCATAAGTTCATCTAGCGCAGTTATTACAGTACTTCGATTTACATGAAATAATTTTGCTAACTGCCGCTGACTAGGGATTTTACTTCCAATTGGCCATTCTCCGTTTTCAATTTTTTCTTTCATATAGTCTATTATCTGCCGATATTTGGGCACTTTTTTATCGTTTGTCATATAAAAAACTCCCTCGTTTATTTAAAAGATTCAAAGTGGTTGGTTTTTCCGATAAATAACTGGTTGAAGACATTGTATCAACTATTAAATATGATGAAAAGAAATAATTGGTAATTTAAAAATGGTTGGTTTATTAGGGAGGGAGAGAAAACATGCATAATAAAAAATGGGATTTACGCATTATATGTGCTCACGCTTTTACAATTCTTATATGGGGAACTGCTTTTCCAGCAATTCGTATGGGGCTTGAATCTTATACGCCGGAACACCTTACTTTACTACGCTTATTAATCGCTTCATTTATACTTTTGTTATTTTCATTTATATACAAACTACGACTACCGGATTTAAAGGATATCCCAGCATTTTTTATATTTGGTGCTTTAGGGTTTACTATTTATCACATCGCATTAAACTACGGCGAAAAAACAGTAAATGCTGGATCTGCAAGTTTAATAATTTCAGTCACTCCAATAGTGACGGCAATTCTTGCTTCTGTTTTTTTGAATGAAAAAATGAAATTAAATGGCTGGATCGGTGGTGTAATGAGTTTTGCAGGAATTGCCTTAATTTCATTTAGCCAAGGCGACGCTATTCAATTAAATAGCGGGGGGTTATTTATATTATTAGCGGCGATTTCAGAAAGTCTATTTTTCGTTTTCCAAACATCTTACTTAAAAAAATACGGCTTCTTACCATTTACCATATATACAATTTTGTCTAGTACTATATGTATGCTTATTTTCTTACCCGGAGTTTATCAAGAAATACTAGCAGCTCCTCTTGAAGTTAACTTGAGCGTTATATATTTAGGTGTCTTTCCAACAGTACTCCCGTATATTGCATTGGCCTATATTATATCTCGTGCTGGTGCTTCTGAAGCAACAAGTTCTCTATATTTAACGCCAATAACTGCGTGTTTCATTGCTTGGATATGGTTAGGAGAAGTGCCAACTTTAGTTTCGATAATTGGCGGAGTGATTACTATACTTGGAATTGTGATTGCTCATATACCAGTATTAAGAAAAGAAAAACATGGGAATTTAGCAAATAATCAATCCGTATAATGTAATTCAATAATGACTTTAAGATACTTTTTTATATAGTTTCTTTCTTATGTTGATAAATATAATATTTTGTATTTCAGTTAAATATTGTATGTTACATTTTATGTAGTAAGCATTTTAAAAGGAGCTGACAACATAATGAATGGAAAAAGAAAAATTTTCACATGTATTTCTATTGTAGGAATCGGACTAGCTAGTTTTTCTAATTCTAGTTTCGCAGCAAGTGTAACGGACAATTCAGTACAAAATTCTATTCCCGTAGTTAATCAACAAGTAGCTGCTGCAAAGGAAATGAAACCATTTCCGCAGCAAGTTAATTATGCAGGTGTTATAAAACCGAATCATGTTACACAGGAAAGTTTAAATGCTTCTGTAAGAAGTTACTACGATAATTGGAAAAAGAAATATTTGAAAAATGATTTATCTTCTTTACCTGGTGGTTATTATGTAAAAGGAGAGATTACAGGTGATGCAGATGGGTTTAAGCCACTTGGAACTTCAGAAGGTCAAGGGTATGGGATGATAATTACAGTATTAATGGCTGGTTATGATTCGAATGCTCAAAAAATCTATGACGGTTTATTTAAAACAGCAAGAACTTTTAAAAGTTCTCAAAATCCTAATTTAATGGGATGGGTTGTCGCAGATAGTAAAAAAGCACAAGGTCATTTTGATTCTGCTACTGATGGAGATTTAGATATTGCGTATTCTCTTCTTCTTGCTCATAAGCAGTGGGGATCTAATGGAACAGTTAATTATTTGAAAGAAGCACAAGACATGATTACAAAAGGTATTAAAGCTAGTAATGTTACAAATAATAACCGACTAAATTTAGGAGATTGGGATTCTAAAAGTTCACTTGATACGAGACCATCTGATTGGATGATGTCACACCTTAGAGCATTTTATGAATTTACAGGTGATAAAACTTGGCTTACTGTTATTAATAATTTGTACGATGTTTATACGCAATTTAGTAATAAGTACTCTCCAAATACAGGACTTATTTCAGATTTCGTTGTAAAAAACCCACCACAACCCGCACCTAAAGACTTCTTAGAGGAGTCAGAATATACAAATGCATATTATTACAATGCTAGTCGGGTACCATTGAGAATTGTAATGGACTATGCGATGTACGGCGAGAAAAGAAGTAAAGTCATTTCTGATAAAGTTTCTTCGTGGATTCAAAATAAAACGAATGGAAATCCTTCTAAAATTGTGGATGGTTATCAATTAAATGGATCTAATATTGGTAGTTATTCAACTGCTGTATTTGTTTCACCGTTTATTGCTGCAAGTATAACAAGTAGCAATAATCAAAAGTGGGTAAATAGCGGTTGGGATTGGATGAAGAATAAGAGAGAAAGTTATTTTAGTGATAGTTATAATTTATTAACTATGTTATTCATTACAGGAAATTGGTGGAAACCTATACCTGATGATACAAAAATACAAAATCAAATAAATGATGCAATTTATGAAGGATACGATAATTAATTAAATTTGAGAATGGTTACTCAAGAAAGGAATTAGCATACGCTAGTTCCTTTTTAATATTTTGTAAAACATTATCCATTCTAAAATTTGCATAGATATACTTGCTTTTTTCATATACATAGTTACTAATGACTCGATTTTTTCGTGAGAGGAGCGTATTTCTTGGAAAAAGTATTATTTTTCGGAGACCCAGGTATTGATGACTCATTTGCCATTATGTATGGCTTACTGCATCCCGAAATTGAAATTGTCGGTATTGTAACTGGATACGGAAATGTTGAGCATATACATGCTGCACATAATGCAGCGTATATTTTACAGTTAGCAAATAGACAAGACATTCCTGTCATTAGTGGTGCAACAAAACCACTTACAGAAGAAATTACTACGTACTACCCTGAAATTCACGGAGCAGAAGGATTAGGTACCATCCATGTTCCAGAAAGCGTATTATCTATTCCAATATACAATTTTGGCAGTATTGCTGCGATTCTTATAAATTACGGAAAAGATTTAACGATTGTTGATGTAGGAAGATCTACCTCGTTAGCAATTGCTTTTAATTTGTGGAATGATTTAATGCTAAATGTAAAAGGAATCTATTTCATGGGTGGTGTTTTTTTAGAAATAGGAAACGTTACGCCGTTAGCAGAGGCAAATGTGTATGGAGATCCTATAGCAAGTAAAATTGTTTTCCATCAAGCAAAGAATTTATTAATATTCCCTTTAAATGTAACAAACAAAGCTGTGTTAACACCAAATGTGTTTGACTATATTCAAGCTAATTCAAAGAATCCATTCCATACGATAATGAAACCAATGTATGATTACTATTTTTCTGCATACCAAAAACTTAATCCATCTATCGAAGGGCCATTGCTTCATGATGTGGTTGCTATAAGTGGATTAGTAAATCCAAACTTTTTTGAATTTGTACATCGTACAGTGAATGTTGATACATACGGAGATACGAAAGGACAAACATTTGCTGATTTTCGCCTTAGCTCTATATCTGAAGGAGCCCATATAGCATTAGAAATAGATGAACAAAAATTCATTCAAGATTTTATAAAAATTATGTTATAAGTTGTTGTCGAAAAAGGGAATTATTTCAATGCGTTGAATATAAACATACATCCTCTATATAAGGGAGCTTACAATATTGAATATCCAGTTAAAGGTTGTTACGAGAGAAAATTGGGAAGAAGCATTAAAACTACAAGTTAAAGAAAATCAGTTGAAATTTGTTCCACCCGTAGCAGTTTCGCTTGCTAAAGTATATATAAAACCAGATGGTGACAATGTAGAGTACATACCATTCGCTATATACCATGGTGACCTTATGGTTGGTTTTGTTATGCATGCTGTTGTAAGAGAGACATCGGATATGTATTGGATTAACGGATTTATTATTGATCAATCGCAGCAAGGTAATGGTTATGGAAAAGCAGCATTACGAGAAAGTATTAATATAATAAAAAATACTTTTAAATCGTGTAAAGAAATAAGATTAACAGTACATAAAGATAATCTCTCTGCAAAGAAATTATATGAACGATATGGTTTCATATCATTAGGACAAGAGTATGATGGTGAGCAAGTATATCGTTTATTTGTTTAACTATTAGGAAGTAAAGGTGTGAAATGAAATATGCAATTTACTGAAGTGAAAATTGAAGTGTTCATTCCTGAAGAATATATTGAAACATTAAGGGATGAATTAAATAAAATTGGAGCATGTAAAACGGGCGAATATGACCATTGCCTTTCCTATAGTTCAGTGAAAGGATATTGGAGACCTTTAGACGAGGCATCTCCTTTTAATGGAGAAATTGGGCGAATATGCGAAGGGCAAGAATGTAAAGTTGAAATAAAGTGTAAACGAGAAATTGTAAAAGATGCTCTTGAAGTTATTAATGATATTCATCCGTATGAAACACCTATGATTTATATTATACCAATACTAAATGACTATTTTGAGCAACTATACATTGAATAACTAGGAGGGATATCAATTGAAAAGTAAATTCCATCATATTGTACGAGCAGTCATGATAAAAAATGAAAAAATATTAGTTGCTGAATATATTGGCCATCATTATTTTTTACCTGGTGGCCATATTGAAATTGGAGAATCAGCAGAGAATGCATTAATAAGAGAGCTAAGGGAAGAACTTGGAGTAAACTGTAGTATACAACAATTTTTAGGAGTCATAGAAAATCAATGGCAAGATAAAGAAGTGCTTCATCATGAAATTAACCACATTTTTGAAGTAGAGTCACAAGATTTACATACGGACTTAACACCGAAATCTAGCGAGTCTCATTTAGCATTTCACTGGATAGATTATAATAAAGAAGCCTTAAATCATTATGAAATCATGCCAATGCCATTAGTGAAGGAATTACTAGAAAGAAAGTTAAGTGATGAACTACTAAATTGTTGGATAAGTAATTTTTAAATCACTCTATTTATAGTAAATAGGTCCATCGCAAGGATATAAAGAAAATAGGCTAAAAAACAAGGTACATCACCTAGTGTAAGTTCATATTTTGTTGATGTACGCATTTAGTCTATAGTCTTGTTTCTATTTTGTTTACAAAAATATATAAACTTTAACGTTTGGGCGAAATTTATATTTATAAATGGAGGGGTTCGTAATGAATCAGTTTCAACATGAATTACAAACATTAAACCTTAATGATTATCAAACTGGTAATGTTGTGTATTGGGATCAACAACAAAGTCAATATCCATATTATTACATCCAAGGCGATGCACGTCGTTGTGGCGGATGCGGAGGTTGTGGTGGACGCTGTGGCGGTTGTGGCGGCGGCAGATGTGGTGGTTGCGTAGGTTGTGCCGGATGTTTTGGTTGCTTTAATTGCTGGAACTGGTGGATCATTTAAGTATAGAAGATCAAAACTATTTTACATGAAAGAAAGGTGTAAATACTGTTTATACTTTTCTTTCATGCTGTAATTTTGTATTAGGATTAAGGAGGATTTATTTGTATACATACGAAAAGTTGACTTCTTGGGTAGAGAATATAAAAGAAAAAAATCATAGTTCTGCTACAGCACTTTGTATTATAAAAAATAATAAAGTCGTATTAGAGCATTATAGCGGTTATCACTCAAATACAGCGACTAATAAAAAAGTAACTGCATCTTCGCAATTCAACGTTGCTTCTGCTAGAAAAAGTTATTTAGGATTAATGATAGCGTATGCGCTTTACGAGGGGAAAATAAACTCTATTGATGATGAAGCGATAAAATATTTTAAAGACTTTGATCCTGCATTGCTTGGTAAAACAACGATAAGACATTTAGTAACACATTCGCACGGATTAGAAGAAATGAATGACGGGACAATTTTTCGTGAATTTGAACCGGGACAAGCATGGGCATATAGAGATATTAATGTAAGAATGATGACACGTCTTATTTATCAGCTATATAACAAAAGTTTTCCTGAATTGTTAAAGGAGCGTGTTTTTAAGCCTGCTAATTTTCAAGAAACAGGTTGGAGAGTTCAGCGAGATGAAAATTTAGTTGGCGTTGTTAATAATCCAAATAAAGACGCAATTAGTGAAATTGGTACGGTAGATGACGGTACTGAAAAAAATCTGTTTGTCTCAGCTAGAGAATTTGCTTATTGGGGCAACCTTCATTTAAATCAAGGTGTGATAAACGGTAAGCAAATTGTTCCAAAAGAAGTTATAAAAATCGCTACGAGTTTGCAGAGTCCAACATATGTAAATAAAGAGCTACCACAAAATGGCTTGTTTTGGTTCGTTCAAAATGAATCTGCACAATTAAGCGAACTTGGTGAACGTGTTCCAAAAGGGTCATATCAAATATTAGGGATTACTGGACCGACTATTTTAGTAATACCTGAATATAATGTAGTTGTTGCAAAAATGTATAACAAAAGATATAACTACGGCGGTGATAATTACTTATATTATTTACGTGAATTTAGTAATTTAGTCGCTGATACATTTAGTAACGGTAATAGGGCATAATTACTCCTATAACAAAAAGGAGTGATTGTAAGTGAAAGATAAAGTGAACAAAAATAAAAAACAAAATATAAAAGATGTAAATACAGAGCAAAATGCAATTTATAGCGATCCTAAAGATGCAGCTAATATGCAAACTGTACCGCAGCCGAAGGATTTTGATGAAATCGAATATTAATTTTTCATCCGACTATATGATGAATGAAAAATACGTCTTAAGTCTCATCACATATAAGAAATTATTTGATAACATATATACATAAGCATTTGAAAATGGCTTATCTTAACAAAGCTTTCTTTAGAAACATCTGATATAACCTGCAAAAGACACTTCTTTATGAAGTGTCTTTTTGTGTATATGAACTTAATTACCATTTTCCGTACAGTATCTTGCAATTTAAGATGGATATACTAACTGTGAAAATTCATGTCAAGATAAAAGAAGGGGACAGTTAGTATGAAACAAACTTCTATAAATCCGTTACTAATTGTTCTAGGTACAATCATTGTTCAAATTGGCCTTGGAACAATTTATACATGGAGTTTATTTAATCAACCCCTTGTAAGTAAGTTTGGATGGAATCTTAATTCGGTAGCGATAACTTTCTCCATAACAAGTTTTTCTTTATCATTCTCAACTTTATTTGCAGCAAAATTGCAGAAAAAATTAGGACTTCGGAAACTTATTGCTACTGCAGGAATTGTTTTAGGACTCGGCTTAATACTTAGTTCACAAGTTTCTTCCTTACCACTCTTATATTTATTAGCTGGTGTTGTTGTTGGTTATGCGGATGGAACAGCTTATATTACATCACTATCTAATTTAATTAAATGGTTTCCAAATCGGAAAGGGCTTATTTCAGGTATATCTGTATCAGCGTATGGAATGGGCAGCTTAATCTTTAGATATATAAACGGAAATCTTATCGATAACCTTGGTGTATCACAAGCATTCTTATATTGGGGTATTATCGTGTTACTTTTAGTGTTAATCGGATCGTGCTTCTTACGTGAGGCAATTGTAAGTAATGCTGTAACTGAAACATTACACAATGACTATACTCCGCGTGAAATGATGCGAACGAAACAAGTATATCTGCTATTTTTTATGTTATTCACCTCGTGTATGGGTGGTTTGTATTTAATCAGTATGGTAAAAGATATCGGCGTACAACTTGTTGGACTTAGCGCAGCAACCGCTGCAAACGCTGTTGCTATGATTGCAATCTTTAATACAGTAGGTAGAATCATTCTTGGGACGTTATCAGATAAAATCGGGCGAATGAAAATTGTCTCTGCAACGTTTATTATTATAGGTTTGTCAGTCTTTACTTTAAGTTTTATTCCGCTAAATTACGGAATCTATTTTGCTTGTGTAGCAAGTGTCGCCTTTTGCTTCGGCGGTAATATAACTATATTCCCAGCTATTGTCGGAGATTTCTTTGGATTAAAAAACCATAGTACAAATTATGGGATCGTCTACCAAGGTTTCGGATTTGGTGCGCTTGCAGGATCATTTATTGGAGCGATACTCGGAGGATTTCAACCAACCTTCATTATAATCGGTGTTTTAAGTGTTATTTCCTTCATTATTTCAATATTAATCCGCCCACCAAATGCAGAGAAGAAAAAGGAACTAAAACATTTACATCGGAAAGTAGCTTGATACTAAAAAGAGTCCTAATATAGGGCTCTTTTTTATGTAGAGAGAATAGAGTTATTTAATTTAAAATGAAATGATTTGAGAAGCAATAAAGTTGTTTATTTCTTGATGAACTAAGTAGCAGATACGTAGAATATTCATATTGTTTTATAAAGGAACTAACATGTTGTTAAAAAACATTTAGAAAATTACAGTTAACCAACTTTGTGATGGAACGTTCACTTCATTCATAGATCATTATTTTCTTATAAGTTTACAATGAAAGTAGTTGGCTTATATTGATTACAACCATAATTTCTTCTGTTGTGGCATTCGCTACAACAAATATTGACGACATTTTTATACTGCTTGTTTTATTTTCACAAATAAGAACAGAAGTAATTAGGAAAGAAGGAAGAGCTGTCCGCGAAAAAGCTATGAGAAAAAAGCTTTATATTGTTATTGGACAATATGTAGGGTTTAGTATGATAATTTTTCTAAGTATCGTTGGGTCTTTAAGCTCTTTTTTCATTCCTGTTTCGTGGATTGGGTTATTAGGATTCGTGCCAATTTATATGGGGGTTAAAGGACTATTCTCGCTTCGTTCTAACAAAAGTAATGAAGTTATTGATAACACTTCCGATTCATTATTTAAAGTAGCTGCGATTACATTAGCCAATGGAGCTGACAATATCTCAATTTATATACCAATGTTTGCTAGTCAAACTCTTGAAGCAAATATCGTTACATTAGTTATCTTTTTTTCCATGATAGCGATATGGTGTTTTATTAGCTACAAATTGATAAGAGCTCCTATTCTAGCTAAAGCACTTGAGAACAATTGTCATATTATTGTTCCAATTGTTCTAATTGGTTTAGGAATGTTCATTCTTTTTCGCAGTGATACAATTGGACTATTCTCCTAAGGTGTTGAAATAACGGAAGTTTTCATAAAAAAGAATTGAACAATTTTAATATTTTTTTGACCAATCACATTCATTGAGATTAATTGGATTCTACACAACGTATATAAGTCTTATTACAGATGAAATGTAGTAGGGCTTTTTTATTTTAGTGAAATGAAACAATTGTATTAGTCATCTACGACTATTATTTAGACAGGACATTAGAATTATGAAGTTGAATAGCTATCGTAAAAGGAGTGTGACACTTAAAATGAAAATAGTACAGCAGTGGGTACAAGAAGATAGTGATTACATAAGAGAGAAAGTAATTGAATACAATCAAAAATATCTTGCAGATGAAGAAAAAACACCTTCAGAAAAGGTTAGTTTCATAGTAAGAAATGAAAAAGAAGAAATAGTAGGTGGGGTAACAACAATAACTTTTTGGCACCATGTCCACGTTAACTTTCTATGGGTTTCTGAAGAATATAGGCATGAAGGTTACGGAAGCAAGTTAATAAAGCTTATTGAAGAATTTGCAATTGAAAAAGGGTGTAGGTTAATTAATTTAGATACTTTTAGTTTCCAAGCACCTGATTTTTATAAGAAACATGGATATAAAGTAATTGGAGTAAGTGAAGATCATCCGAAAGGACATAATCATTATTATTTAGAAAAACGGTTAAAAAGTATATAGAATTTGTTAACATTAGTATTTGGAATACAAATGCAATAAGGGCGAGGTTATTATTAATTTCAGTATTAATTGAATCAATTTTTATACTAAAACTGCAAGAACGTACTTTGGATAATCTGCCTAAGGTACGTTCTTTTTTATATCAGTAGCCTATTCTTATTAACTCCACCAATAGCGGTAAAGGCAAGACTTAACTAACTTATATATATTAAAAGGAGTTAATGGTAGAATGAATAGAAGACAGAAAATTCCTTTTATTTAAAATAGAGGAGGTACATATGAAAAAAGTTAATGTTACATACGCGATTTTGTACGATAAAACTAATGAAAAGATCTTAATGGTAAAAAACAAAGGGGAAAATGGTTCTTATTATACATTACCAGGTGGCGCAGTTAAACTAGGAGAAACATTAGAAGAAGCAGTAATTCGAGAAGTAAAAGAAGAAACAGGGTTACATATAAACGTAAACGGGATTTTTTCTATCAGCGAAGCCTTTTTCGAGGAAAGAGATCATCATGCCATTTTCTTTAATTTTCTAGGCGAAATAATCGGCGGGGAGACATATATATCAAGGCCAAAAGAAATCGAAGAGATTACTTGGATGGAATTACATAAAGCAGCACCGTATTTACGCATACCAGAACATTTACTATATTTATTACAAAAGAAAGAAACAGTACCTTATTTTTTTAATGGAACAATCGTTCATCAATCTTCATAAAAATATTATCTCATGTAAGGCGGGGAAAACATGGAGTTTATCGTTAATCACAAACAATTCACTCAAGCACTTTCAGAAGTCAACAAAGCAATATCAACAAAATCTTTAATCCCTATATTATCTGGTATAAAAATAACTGCAGATCAATCTGGAATTACTTTAATTGCAAGTAACTCGAATATTTTTATTGAAAAATTCATTCCTGTTTTAATTGAAGACGAAAAGATTGCAACCATTTTAAAGGCAGGAACTATTGTTGTACCTGCAAAGTATTTCATTGAAATAATAAAGAAAATGCCAAGTGATATAGCAATAAAAAGTAAGAATGAGCAAATTATTAAGATACAATCAGAAGAAATCACATTAAGTTTAAATGGATTTCCTGCAGATGAGTTTCCGAATGTACCGCTTATAGACAATCATGCAGAAATCAAAGTAGAGACAGAGCAATTGATTGAAGTATTTAAACAAACAGTCTTTGCGGTAGCAAAAAATGAATCTAGACCTGTTCTTACTGGGGTGCATATAGAGTTATCTAATAATAAGTTAATTTGTGCTGCAACTGACTCACATAGACTAGCGATACGCGAAACATTACTTTCCTCAGATGTAAAAGCAAATTGTATTGTACCAAGCGCAACCATTAGTGAACTTCTAAAATTAATGAACAGCAATTCGGAATTCGTATATATCTACCTTTCAGAGAGTCATATTATATTTACGCTCGGAACAACTACATTATATTCAAGACTAATTGAAGGGAAATATCCTAATATTTCTAACCTTATTCCAAATGATTTTAAAACGATTATTAACGTAGATAGAAAAAAGATATTACAAGGTGTAGACCGATCAAGTTTATTAGCAAGTGAATGGGCCAATAACAATGTTAACTTAGAAATCATAAACGAATCCACAATTAAAATTTCTTCAAACGCTTCTCAAATTGGGCAAATATCCGAAACGCAACAAATAGATGCAATTCAAGGTGAAAAACAATTAAATATATCTTTCGATGGGCGTTTTATGGTTGATGCTTTAAGAGCAATAAAAGAAGAAACGATTACTTTAAGCTTTGGCGGTTCTATGAGACCGATATTGATTGAAGCAGGAGAGCAATCTGCAGCAGTACATCTTATATCGCCAGTAAGAGCTTATTAAGGATAGAGGAAGGGATTAATAGACAAAGCAGCAATGGTAATCTGAAATACAAAGCAAAATAATAATAACCTGAATATAAAAGCCATAGATTAATCGATATGGGGTGAGTACGATGAAGAAAATAATTGTTTTACTCATGGGTATAGTTTTAATTATTTTTGCTTTTTATCAATACAACAAAAAAGACTATGCAGCTAAAAGTACTAACTTGTATGTAGAAAACTTTAAAGGGGAAAATGATTCAATAAAAATACAATCTGCTATTAATAAAGCAGAGTCTAGTAAAATTAAAACTGTATTGCTTGATGATAAAAAGTATAAAATCACGTCACCAATCATTGTTAAAAAAGGTGTGAAATTATTATTTGGTTACGGATCCCAATTTGTAGTTGAGGGAAACTTTAGAGTTTTAGAACTAGAGAAAAACGCATCCATTGAAGGAGCGTATATAACTATTGACGATCCTAAATTTAACTCTGAAGTTATTTATTTAGACGGTAAAAATAAATATTATAACACTTGGAACAAAACACAAATAAAAGATATAAATATTATCAATTGGACGGAAACGAATAAAGGTACCGGAATTTCTTTATACTCTGCTGGAAAAGAAAATGAAATTTCGTTTGTTAACTTCGAAAATATTAAAGTTGTAGGAATGGAAACTGGACTGAAATTAGTAGCGAAAAAACCGAGCACCGGACAAGCTTGGATAAATGCCAATCGTTTTATGAACTTTTCTTTAGAAGACTGTGTAAATATGATTTATATGGATAGTCAAGTAACTACGCCAAATGAAATTAGTGGGAATCAATTTACAAACCTTCAAATACAGCCTTCAAATAAAACAAAAAGCATTATACAGGTAAGTGGTCAACACAATGAATTTCATGGGATGGTGTGGGATTTAAATAAAATAAAACATGAAAACGAACTCATTGAACTGACTGATAAGAGTATGAATACAGTGGTTGAAATATCCAGTGTACCAGCAAATAGAGTATTAGATAGTGGGAGATCCAATATAGTGAAATAAGTTTAAATACAGAAAAAAGAGCGAATTCTTTATAAGAGGATTCGCTCTTTTTATATTTTAAAATTAAATTTTCTTCCACCAAGCGGATAAAGGATAGTCTGTAGATTTTAACGTAATAGATTCGCCAATTTGTGGCGTTGTAATTTTAACTCCTAAACGGTTAGCTTCTTTCGTAACACGTTCTATCGGCTCACTCCATTCGTGTAATGCTAACGTAAAAGCACCCCAATGAATCGGAAGAAGTAATTCTCCTTTAACATCAATATGAGCTTGTACCGTTTCTTCAGGCAACATATGAATAGCAGACCACCTCGGATCATATTGCCCGCATTCCATTAATGTAAGATCGAATGGACCGTATTTATCACCAATTTCCTTAAAGTGAGGGGCATAACCGCTATCACCACTAAAGAAAATTTTAGTCTCTTGACCAAGAATAAGCCATGAACACCATAATGAACGATCTCTATCTGTCATACCACGTCCAGAGAAATGCCTTGCAGGCGCACATACTAACTTAATATTATCAAACGTAATTTCGTCCCACCAATTATGCTCACTAATTTTACTAGGTGAAACACCCCATTTAATAAGATATTGTGCAACTCCAGTTGGAACATAAAAGTGTTTTGCGCGATTTTTTAACTGCATAATACTTTTGTAATTCAAATGATCATAGTGATTATGAGAAATGACAATCGCATCAATTTCTTGAAGGTCATCACGTTCTAAAGAAAAAGCACCACTATAGCGTTTACTATTAAACAAAGGAAATGGGGAAGAGGCATCTCCAAACATCGGGTCTAATAACAGTTTTTTACCTTCTATTTTCAAAAGAGAAGCAGAATGGCCAAACCATGTAACACTCTCTAACGCTTCATTATCTTTATTTGATAAAACAACAGGCAAATCCTTTATAGGACGCAGCTTTGATTTCATTTTAAAGTAATCCGTCATTAAACTTATAATATCTTTCGGTTTAAAACTCATATCAGTATGAATTTGATTTGTATATTTCTTATTCATTCGTTCTCCTTTTTATGATTAACAATATACGTATGTTGTTATTGTAGCTATTTGTAGTTTAAACGAAATCATTTTACCTTTCACCTTAAATGCAGTACATTTCATAAATTTGTTAAATTCATTATTCTTATATGCAAAATAAAAACCATGTAGCAGCAGATAAAATCAATATTAAGTAGATGTAAATTGTTTTAATTTAGTAAATTTCTTCTTATAAACAACAAAGAACGTATGTTTCGTTATATGTTATAGAAGAAGATAAGTCTCAAATTATTAAAAGGAAGGAGAGGATGTAAGTGCAAATAGAGCGAAAAAAGAAATCAAAATGTAAACTATCAAAAGCTGAAATCATTCATATGTATACAGAAGGGGAAAGTACTTCAGAAATCGCCATGCTTGCTAATGTGTCTGCAAGATATATTCGTATGGTTCTATCAGACAGCAACGTTCCAAGGCGCGCTATAGGGAGCTGGAAGAGAGAGTATGACATAACAGAAAATTATTTTAAAACGTGGTCAAATAATATGGCTTATATTTTAGGATTTATAGCAGCTGATGGTGCTATACCAAAAGAAAATCAATGCGTCAGTATATCACAAAAAGAAAGTTATATTTTAGAAGATATAAAAAAAGAACTAAAAACAAATCAGCCGCTATACCAAAACAAAAAAACAGGTGTATATATGCTAAATATTAATAGCAAAACAATAAAAGACGATCTTATGAACATACATGGAATCAGGCCGTGTAAATCATTTAACATCGAATTTCCTTTTGTACCAGAAGAATATTTGCATCACTTTGTTCGTGGGTATTTCGATGGGGATGGTCATGTTAATTCTCATAAATACTTTGTTAGCTTTGTTGGAGGATCATATAATTTTATGAATTCTTTTAAAGATATCCTTGAGAATAATAAATTCCAATTAAGTTTTGTTGACAAAGAAAAACAATATCGTATTTACCTAAGTGGTAAAAATAATGTTAATAAATTTTCACAGTGGATTTATAAAAATAAAGGTTTGCATTTAAAGCGTAAATACAATATTTTTCAAGAAAAAGAATAATTGTAATGATGATCGAATAATTCACAAACAAGTTCAATTATAAAATTAAAATTCACGATGAATTATTAATTAAAATCAAAGTAATTCCTAAAGCAAACAAATTATAAATATAGTTTAGTCAATTTCAAAGCAACTTGTTTAATTATTAAATTTAAACAAGTTGCTTTTTATTATGTTTTATTAATTATTATTTATACTAATCCAGCATCAACGAACTATTCACTAATAAATAAAGAAAAGGGAAGTATACCAAACTAAGCTAACTTATAATAAGTTTATTATTTTTTACTAGTAGACATAATATATATTATAGGCAGTTATAGAAACAAAGTAATATCAGGTATCAAAACTCAAGTAAACTATACTTAATGAGACGAAACAGAGATTTTTAGTGAGATTCACATGAAATCTTATCTAAACAAATTTCTTCAGTTTTTAT
Source organism: Bacillus sp. 7_6_55CFAA_CT2 (assembly GCF_000238655.1). Classification (NCBI taxonomy): domain Bacteria; kingdom Bacillati; phylum Bacillota; class Bacilli; order Caryophanales; family Bacillaceae; genus Bacillus; species Bacillus sp. 7_6_55CFAA_CT2. Next base: position 874,924 of record NZ_JH414709.1, read on the forward strand.
CGTTTTTATTTGTTATAAATTCATCACAGCAAATCTTAATCAATAATCACTTAAGATTTAACGAATTAAAAACATTTTTGATTGGTAAGAAATTTTTATACAGAAAAATTATTTCTATACAAAATATAAATTAGTAATTTTATTTTATGTTTTACTTAATGAATTTATTGCTATTTGCACATGTTTTACAACTTTACATTATTTGTTGTTATTTCTGTTATTTAGGCTTGACTTTCATTACACTCATTGTTTTTATTCTAGTTAACATAACGCTTATTTTTAACATAAAAAAATACCTCCTCGCCTTCAGGAAGATTTTTTGTTTGCTATTATTTTATTTATATCTTCTAGTAACAATCCCAATTGTAAATGACATTGGAAAAATCTAGATTTAACAGCTCTTCCTTACGTATAAAGAAATTAGCAACCCCAGAATCGCCCCACATAATATTTAATGAATCGTCTGTATCGATTTGCAGCAATAATATGTCATGTTGCTGGTATTTTTCTTCCCATTCTCTCGGATCTGTCTGTGTGAAAAATGGATATCCACCAATTTTATGTCCTTGATCTTTACATAAATCATCATACAGTTCGCCTAATTCTGTATTATTTTCTTCATCAACAATTTCTTCCCAATCAATGTTATCACTAAAAATCATTTCAAATCGATAATCTCTTGGTGTTACTGGTTGATGTGCCAATTCAAACTTTAGTTTTGCTGCTTCGGGTATGATAAAATTCTCTAAATCTAAAGTGTTTAAATAACTAAAATCAGTAATCACCTTAGTTAAATCCGCTGTGATTGTAGAATGATAAACAATCCGAAAGTCTTTTTGGCTTGTGGGATGATCAAAATCTGCTCCAAAAAGATCTTCTTCAGCACTTATGAAAAACTGTAACATTCCATGTTGAGGCATATGTTCAATGTTAGGTATTTCTTCAAGGTTTAACTGCGCAAGTAGCATCATAGGTTGTCCGTTTGAGTCTTTAGGATGCTCTTGATCTATAGGTAAATACGGATATCCACCAAATTTACTTTCAAAAAGCGTTGTCTCTGCTTGCGTTCCAGACACTTTAATATACGGTTTCACACTTTCTTCTAAAATACTACGATACTGTTCTAGTTCTTTCGGAATTTGAAGTTGATACGTATTCTTCACTACATTTGCCTCCCTTTAGTAATGAATTGAAAATGCCTAACTTAATTATATAGTAAGCGATAGCTTAATTGAAAATCGTTAAAAATCCATTTTCACCCTCATTTTTTGCGCGCTTGGCGGACAAAGTAAATTATGCTCTAAAACCTTTTTATTAATAGTTCGAATTAATTCCGCTGCTTCTGTAGTATTTGTATTTTCTTTTAGTCTTTCTTTTAAATCGTCAATTTCTTTTGAAAGCTCAATCCACCTAGGCAAAACATGATTATTTGCTAAAGTTCTATAAAGTTGCTTTTCAGGATTGTAAGAAAGATCTTTATCGAGATTAAGAGGTTTACTTTTACCAGGTAAATTATTAAATGACCCTTTCTTTTCTGCCTCTTTAACGATAGAACTAATATGATCCTCATACGTATAAGACCAAACTTTCTCATCTTTTACTAAAATCTCTTGTTTTTTTAGTTTTTTATCTAGTTCTTCTTGATTCATAGATTCCCTCTCCTTTTTATTTTCTAATGTCGTTTTTGTAAATTCTAATGCCCTTAATCCATCGAATAGCTTTTCTCGCCACCATACGCTATCATGTCCGCCTTGAAACTCTTCGTAAGTGGGTTTGGCGTTTCATTTCTTCTAAAGCTTTATATAGCCGTCTATTAGCCGTTAAAAGAGGTTCGTTTTCGAGTTCACCTACTGCTATGTAAGAATGTAGATGAGTCGCATTAGAATATATTAATGAAATTTGATTTTCAATCCAAGGAATTGTATTTTCATAATTATCCTTTTTCCAATGTACGGATCCAGACAGTGACAACACATTTCCGAAAATATGTGGATTTTGAAGTGCTGCATAAAAAGCTGCTAAGCCACCAAGACTGAAACCAGCAATTGTTGTATGATTCTTTTCTTGATAAACGTGATACTTAGCTTGAATCCACGGAAGTAATTCCTTCGTTAAAAATGCATTCATTTTATCGTTATAAGTTAGCTCTTCTAATCGATCGACAGGATCTATATCAACAGCAATACACGATGGGATTTCTTTTTCGTAAATTAAATAATTAAGTGTTTTTGTGATTGAAAGGTCATTAATGAATGAATTCCCATCAAATACAATGAGAAGTTCTTGAAGATGTGAAGTGTGAGAATAATCATGAGGCGTATAAATATGAATTTTGCGTGTGTTATTTAAAATCGAACTATAAAAAGAATATGTTTCAATCTTTCCGGATGGATAATCATTTGAAGGAAAACGACTGCTATATTGCACCTCCATTCCTATGTTTAACACAGACGCTTTATTGGTACCTTCTCCAAATGTATTTCGATTAAATTGGTCTATTTCGTACTGTTCACTACGCTTTATCCAATCATTTTCGAAAACATCGTTTACTGAAAAATAGTACGTTGAAATAAAACTCTTATCCGTCCTAAACGTTACATACCAAATATCTGTCTGTAACAATCGTTGTAATTGATTTACAGACAAATCCCAACCAGGAAAACTACCGAATACATAAACGTTTTCAGTGTTTTGATCCCCTAACCATATATACGTTATAAGCTTATACTGATTATCTGCAGGGCATTGTTCTATTAGTGGCGTGTGATTTGACTTTATTTCATGCAAAAAAGTATAAAGAGCTTTTTCGTTTCCATTCTTTAATTGATTTTTAAGCTTCTCTAACTTAGGACTGATTATTGTAGTCACCTCTCTTCATCCTTTGTAGTATTCTATATGTAGTTTTTTTCATTAGAATCCCTATATAAAAGTAGTCGTAAGTTATTTGTTTAGCGAAGTTATTTATTAGAAAAATAATCAATTGCCTGAATAGAAAGTTCCAACGATTTTATTCTTCTTTCTAAAAGCGTTCTTTGAGGACTCCCAAGCTTCGACTTAACGTAAATCTTTTCAATTGATGGAAGCAAACCAATCAGAACATTACGAGCTTCTGCTAAATCTTCCTGAGTATAATGATGAGTTTCTTGCTTCCAAACACTTTCTAACATAGCTAAGCCGATACTAGCTGCTTTGAGTCTTTTTTTCACTAAAGTAGTATTTGATCCTTTGTGAGTCATCTGTGATAAGGCATTTTCAAGTTTACTAATTGTTGACTGTAAAGATTTTATTGATTCTACTTTATCTATATTTGATACGTTTTTCATGTTAATGTTATCCCTTCTACGTTGCTAACTTGTTTTGTTTAATGTTTAATGAAATCCTTAAAAGCTTGATTTCACTCGAAATATTTTAATATAAATAACTAACTGTATTCGAGTTGGACAATAACTTAAAGTAAAACAGCTATTCCTCTCTCCTCCCCTGCATCATTCTATTATATGTACTTCTTTCTTCTCATTAGAATTCCTATATAAACTAGTTGTTAATATTGAATGTTTTATGAACAAAAAAACGTACAAGTAATGTAACTAACCTGTACGTTTTCGCTTTTATTCAGTAAGGTAATAAAGTAATAGCTTTCTGGTCTTCTCATAACTTATGAAATCTCTATACAAAATGGGATAATTCACAATTTCTGTTTCTAGAAAACGATATTGCGGAAACCACTCAAAAAACGATTTTCTTAACCACTTTATTTGTTGAAACGTAATGTTCTGTTCGTTTCCATTTAGTACAGAATTTAAAGTAGCTGCTATATGCATCCAATAATGATTAAAATTAGCGTTTATACAGTCATCTTCGGTAAATTTACTTTTTAAGTCTCGCTGCAATTTTGCTGTAGCACGATAAGGAAACGGTTTATGAAGTGGAATATGCATTTTCTGCAATTCCTTAAAAATAATTTGTTTTCCTAACTTCAACTTTCTCCTCCTTTATTTCTCTATCCAATTTAATAAGTTTTCATAATGATATTGAGCATCGATATACCCAAGATTATATAAATTAACGAGCTTTTCCTTATTTCTTTCTATTCCGCTTATAGGAAGCTGTACACTTGGTTGAATTACATAAAAATTATCTTTTTGTTCTTCTTGATTCATATAAGATATCGTCTCATTATAAAAACGATAATGGTCTACTAAATTCTCTGCGATTTTCGGATATTTTCTATATAAAATTTTAGCTAGGCCTGAAAATTTATTCCGCTGCTTCTCATATCCTTCTGGCTTTGTCATAATTACAACGTTCTTTTCATAACCATCAGTTTGAGCTTTTAAAACTGGTATAGGATCTATAATTCCTCCATCTAGTAATTTTCGATTATCATATTCTACAGCAGGTGCTATAAACGGCACAGAGCTGGATGCACGGATGATTTTTAAAATATCATTTCCATGTTCTGTTTTATTATAATAAACAGCTTGTCCTGATTCGCAATCAGTCGTCCCTATAACAAATTGTTCATTACAGTTTAAGAAAGTTTGAAAATCAAATGGAACAATTTTATTAGGTACTTCATCAAATAAAAAGTCCATTCCAAATAATTCACGTTTTCGAATTAAATTTCGATAAGATATATACCTGTAATCTGATATTAGCTCTGTATTTACCTTCTTATTTCTCCCTTGTTGACGCGACAAATAGGTTGCTCCCATACAGGCTCCAGCTGATACGCCGACTACATATGGAAAGAATAAGTTCTTTTCCATGAAATATTCGAGTACACCTGCAGTATATAAACCTTTCATTCCTCCGCCCTCTAATACTAAACCGATATTCTTCATTCTATATCCCTCTGCTTCTTTTTTCTTAATTTCATATTAGCATAAGATTTTAAGGTGAGGTTATATAAACTAATCACAACAATAACCAGAAACTACTAAAGTAATGTGATAATATCTTTGTGAGTAACATGTTACAATATAAGTAATTCATTCCACATATATTAAAGGAGGAATTTAATATGGGTTTATTTAGCGGTATTTTAGGAAATGCATCAAATACGAGTTCTGAAAGTGTAGAACGTGATTTAGAGAAGATTATGCTAGACGATGAAAAAGTAGAGCATGCTTATAAATTAATTCGTGATCTAATCGTATTTACAAATCGTCGTCTTATATTAGTAGATAAACAAGGAGTAACTGGCAAAAAAACAGAATACCATTCTATTCCTTATAAAAGTATTACACAATATAGCATCGAAACGGCTGGGCATTTTGATTTAGATGCAGAACTTAAAATTTGGGTGTCTAGTATGGAGGAACCAATTACGAAAGAATTTAAAGGTGACGATAGTATTTTAAGCATTCAAAAAGCGCTAGTAACCTTTACGACAAAGTAGTGGTTTTTGTATCTTTATTCATTTTCAAAATTACTAACCCGAGTATTTTGGAAGAACATACATTATTTTTGTATATTTAATCTAAAATAACATAAAAAGGTAAAGCGTATTTTAAATGCTTTACCTTTCTTTTTTGTAATAAACAAGTGTAGTTTTATCATTTAATTTCTTTATTACTTCTGTCCTTTTATACCCCATTTTCTCGTATAGAAAACAATTTCTTTCTTCTTCTAAAATCGTAGCAAGTTCAAAACTTCGTGCTTCTGGAAACATTTCTTCAATTAAAATAAGTACCTTCTGAGCAATTCCTTTCCCTTGATAGATTGGATGAATAAACATTGGACTAATCCAAAATTTATAAGGTAGTTCTTTTGCGGATATACATATCGCTCCAACAAGTTTCGAATCTATTATCACCTTATAAAAATTACTGCTGGGATTATTTATTCTAAAAATAGTTTTTTCAATAGTTTCATTTGCTGGATTTGTTTCATAGTCTTTATATTTATGTAATAAAGAGCTAAATGAGCCTATTTGCATTTGAAATATAACTTCTGCATCAGTTTCTGTCACCTTTTCTAATATAATCTCCATGTTACCAATTTAGACGCTTTCTTAAAGAAGTAATATGAGCGGTATGGTGACGACCATGCCATGCATATAGTCCTATTGCAACAGCAAGTTTTGTTTCACCAGTTTCAGGATGGTTAAATGTCTTTTCTAAATCTTCAATTTCTAGAGAATATAAAAGATTAACCCATCTTTTATGTAATGAATCTAGCATTACTAGTGAAACATCTACCGGTAATTTTGAATCAGGTAACTCTGCCCACTTCTCTTCTTTATACGGCTTAATAGTTGGATTCTTTTCTGTCAGTGCTAATTTAAAGCGTATGTAGCTATTCATATGGCTATCAACGACGTGATGAACTACTTGACGTACAGTCCAACCTCCAACGCGATATGGTGTATCTAACTGCTTCTGATCTAAATCTTTAATTGCCCTTGTTAGTTCATTAGGTAAATCTTCAATTTCTTGAATCCATGTATCAATCATTTCTTCAGTTATAGGACGTTTGTATGTAAATTGGCCAATTGGATAACGTAAATCATTCATGAATAAGTCCTCCTTATTATAAGTGTGAAGTATTTCTCCAAATATAGTGTACAAACTTCACATGTTCTCCATTTAATTCTACAGATGTTATATCTGATTCGTTTTGATAAGAAGAAAACCCGCTTTTTTCTAGTACAATTTGTGATGCGAGATTATTAGTCGTTGTTTTAGCATGAACTTCAGTAATTTCATTATTTTTCGCTACATCTAAAATTAATTTTACGGCTGCTGTTGCAACTCCTTTTTTAGTAAATTTTTCTCCGACACGATACCCGAGCGAACTAATTCGAGTTTCCGTATCTATATCTACTAAATTGATTCGCCCTACAATTTCTTTTTCTTCATTACGAATTAAATAAAAATAAGAATCTCCATCTGCCTGTTCTATTAATAAATCGTCTAGTAGTTTTTGGAAATATTCAAATTCAAAATATTTCGAGCCACGATTTGGTACCATTGTTTCAAAAAAAGATTTATTTGTAAGTTCAAACGTAAATAAATCCTTAGCATCTTGTTTCTTTAGTTGCTCTATGTATATTTCCATTCCGTATTCTCCTTCTTGATTTACTAACTGTTATACATTCTTTTTTAATCAATTATATTCCTGCTATTTCTTTCGATTAAGTAATACAGATAGTAGCACGTTCGGATGAAAAAGATGAAATGGACTACGAATTAAATTCATCACTCGTACTAACCGAATATAAACATCAGAATTACTTGCGGATAGTCGATATATTTGTTTCGTATACCATAGCTGAAATTTTTGTTTTGTAGTTAATTCTCTCTTTAGTTGCGGGTGACGTGATATTTCTGTTGTTGTCATATCCCAAGGGGTTTCTATTATAGTAGCTGCCTTTTTATAAAATTGTTGTGTAAATGTTTTATCAAGTTGTTTTCTATCTTGCAGAAGTAATTGCAACTGGTGAGCCTCCATAGCAGCAACTGATACGCCTTGGCCGAAAACGGGATCAAAACGACATTGCGCATCTCCAATAACTAATAATCCTTCTGGTACATTATTCACTAAATCAAATCGCCGGCGTACTTGATAAGGAATTTTGTATGTCTTTATATCAGTAATTCCCTCAGCCTTATTTAAGAAGTCTGTAACATTAGAAATTGATAGATTTTCAGCAAAATCATAAAACTCATCATCTGTTTGTGGTGCTTTCTTATTTGCGTATCCACTAAAAGTAACAAAATAACGATTATCTTCTATCGTTTGAATAAGAACGCCATAAGGGTTATCAGGGAAACTAGGAGACATTAGCATATTACAACAGTCTAACTCCTCATTTTCTTTAAGTTTGAACATTTTCGTTGCGTAAAATAAATCAATACGAACTTTCTCTTCTTGTACTTTAATTTCGTATTCTCGTAGCCACTCTATACTTTTTGAGCCAAATCCACTCGCATCAACTACAAGATCCGCATGAACTTCTTCTTGTGTGTTTGTCTCTAAATATTTAACTTTTACTCCACACACTTTGTTAAGCTTTGCATCTACCAATAACCCTTTAACCAATGTTTCATATTTAATAGTAATATTTGAAATTTGATGTATTCGTTTTTGAATATGCCATTCTAGCAAAGGACGACTTTGTTGAATCATATGTACTTCCCCTATGAACGGTTGTTTCCATAGACCGAATTGATGCCATTTCAAATCACGCGTAAAGTTGTTTATAATACTACCCGCTTCTATTAATTCGTTCGTAATATTAGGAAACAATTCTTCAATTGCGTTTTCTCCACCTTTTAATAACACGTGAGGATGATTACTTTGTGGAACTCTTTTTCTCGAAGACTTTCCATCCCATCTTTCACCAGCTTCTATAATGATTACTTCTTTAAAAGAAGTTGATAATGCTTTTGCTGCAAACTTTCCTGCCATACTTCCACCAATAACGATAGCCTTATTAAACATATTTTCCCCCTTAATAAAAAGAGATCCTGCCTTGTATGAATGAAACAGGATCTTAAACTAATTAACTTCTTTATCATTATACTTAAAATACATCAGTAAATTGCAACATTAAAATTAAAATACCTAATCCCCATACGTAATACGCGAATATTTTTAAGGAGTGACGTTTTAAATATTGAATCATCCATGAAACGGCTATGTATCCAAAAAACGCTGCTGATAACGTTCCGACAATTAAAGATGTGATAGAAATAGATTCTGCTTTCCCTTGAAAAACGTCTACAAATTGCAAAACGATAGCTCCAACGATGGCTGGTGTCGATAGTAAAAAAGAAAAGTAAGCAGCAGTTTCACGGTCTAATTTTCTCCATAATGCAGCGACAATTGTCATTCCAGAACGAGAAATGGCTGGAAAAATAGCAGCAGCTTGAAATGAACCGATAATTAATGCGTCTTTATATGTTATGTCATCCATTTTTTTACGACCATTCTTTTGTTTATCTGCCATGTAGAGAAAGAATCCGGTCACTAAAAACTCCCAACCGATCGTGATTCCTGTTTTTGAAATATCTTCAAAGAAGTCTTTAAACAATAAACCAATTACAACTGCGGGTATTGTCCCAACGATAAGTAATAACATGAGCTTTGAAAATGGGTTTTTAATTAAATATATAAATTCTTTTTTGTAATAAATAAAAACCGCAAGTAAAGTCCCAATATGCAGCATCGTATCTAAAAATAAGCCAGCCTCATCTAATCGGAACAAATGCCTTCCTAAATAAAGATGTCCGGTACTACTGATTGGTAAAAATTCTGTTAAACCTTGAATTATACCTAGTATGAAAGCTTCTAACCAATTCATGATGGTCTCCTTTCTCTTTTGCTTGTACCAATATATGAGGGTTAAATTTTCGATATGAAAAAAACTATATTTCTCTATGAATTTACTTTTTATTTATGGATATATATGTAAAGAGGGTTAAGGAGGGTTATTATGTGGAAGCACACAAAATTCGGTAATGTATTACTTTGGGTGGGCCCCATCTTTGTATTTTTAGGACTATGTATGACAAATGTTATTTCAGATATTCCTTTCTTTGAGGGAAAACAGAAAACGGTTGGTATTGTACTTATATTTATAGGTGTAATCTGTTTTGTTGCTGCTAATCATTTGAAAAAAGGAGAAAGATATGAAGAATAAATCTAAATAAAAAACAATCCTTGCATATTAGCTAGGATTGTTTTTTATTAATGTTGATTATTTGTAGAATACTTTATCAACGTTATATTTCGCTTTGTATTCATTAATGATATATGTTTCGTAAATTTCTCTTTCTGTTGGATCTTCTACGATACATGCATCAATGCGGTATACTTCATCACGGTGATTTTTAATTGGTGAAACATTATCTTCAAAATGCTTCTTAATACGTTGTCTAATTTTACGAGCTTTACCTACGAAAAGAAGTTCGTCATTAATATTGTAAAACATAAAAATGCCGCCTTTATCTCTAGGGAACAAGTGGAAATCGATAAATCCATTAATTGGAGTAATGATTGGCTCGTCTCCTTTAATAACTTGTTTACGTTCAGTAATTGAAACATCAGCTTCAGGAATATTAATTTTAATCAAGTTCATTCACGTCCTCTTTTATTATAAAGATAAATAATAGCATACATAAGTAAGAAAAGCTATGTTCAGAGGCATATTTCATTTTATAATTCAAATATTATAGGTGTATCATGTAAACTTTTCTTCCAAATCATATGATCACTGGATTCTCCCCAGTAATCTTTCAATACATAATTAGGTTTTCCAAACTTTTTCGTCCATATACTTTGCGCATTTTTATATCCACTATCTAAACAATATTCTGTTATCCCTCTGCTAAGTAATGTAAGAAACATTGTATGTAGTAATAAACTCCCTATTCCCTTTCTTTGATACTCCGGAAGTATGAATACAGTTCCTATTTCATACAAATTTTTAAGTACACCACCTGTACAACTATTAATCAATGTACTTGCTGGACCGATTTCGATTGTTCCAATGATTTTATTGTTACTTGTATCAATTGCTAATAAAAAGTAACGACTTTCTCCGTTACTATCAAAATCACTTTTCAAATACTGCTTTTTTGAGTTAATTTCATTTTCTATGTCATCCAATAATTGTGACAATCCTTCATTTTTGTATGTATTTGTAATAACTATACGGAAAAATAAATATAGTTCATCTACATCATTCAAATTCGGTCGTCTAACTGCAACGTTAGTCATGAATTCAATCTCCAATCCTCATTATGCCATTGTCAATACAACACTTTATATAATCTATTCATCATTATTCTGCAAAAACCTGCATAAATCCAACAGTATAGAAAGCTCATTATAAATATTGATAAAATAATTTTTATATCCATAGTTGTATGAACAGCAGGACCAAGTACCGGAAAGTGGAAAACATCGAGAACGATCATAATACCTATAAGTAGACAAGTTGCTGAAAAAGAAACAATCCAAATTCTCCTCTTTAATTTTAAAAAGGATACTCCTAAGGCTAGACCTAATAAGCCTGTAGTAAAAGGAAAGACAATTAGTTCACTGGGCTCAATAATAAATAATAGAAAAATAGTAAGAATATAAGAAAGTATTCCCTCACGAATAGAATAAAAAATAGCAAAAAAAATCGTTAATGTCGAAAATGGACTAATGAGCAAACCTATACCAGGAACTAAGTTCCCAGCTGCTTGAAACATGGTGGCCAATGCACTCATCAAAGCTGTAAGTACTAACTTATTCGCAAGGGACAATTTTCTTTTATGAACAAAGCTCGTATCATGTTCTATCATCAGTTGATACCAATAACGTACAAACCAATTCATTAAAATACCCCCTAAAGATACCACATTCATTACTTTCTATATTATTCATACACTTATGGTTTATGAGTTGCTTTCTACTAGTTATAAATCACTATATAAAATTGAAGATTTTTAGGGGGGGCAAGTCAAGTTGTGCGTTTTGGAAGCAGAATAAACTCTTTATGTTTTTAAACTGAGAATTTATATCGTATCAAGGAATAATTTCAAAAATGGTACCTTTGTTAAAATCAGTTACTTTCATAGAACTGTAAACTCCTAAATATAACTTAGTTTGATTCGAATTTGTTCCTAAACTCATATAATAAGCTGCTTGCGTACCAAAATCATAATTGGTTTCAATAGCATGAAAGTCAGCATGTTTACCGTCTGTACCTGCTCTAGTATAGGCTAAAACACCCTTAACTGGAGACTGAGATTCTCCTTTCTTGGCAAGGTCAGTAAAAACAACGCTACCTGTTAAATTTGGAATTGCATTTCCCATATATGGCTGAACTCCTGTAAGTGAAGTTCCTCCAAACTTATCTGTTCTAGAATCTTTATGAAAATAACTAAGTAGAGGCAGAATACGCTTCACTGAAGTTTGTATTGTTTCATCATAATAAACCATCGTTCTCTCATCCAAAGTCTGATTCTCAGAACAATGTCGTATAAAAGAAGTAGGTAAATCCCCTTCCCATCCTCGCCACCCAAAATTGATAAACCCATCTTGATTGGGAGTTAACCTCATAAAATGCATTTGAACAAGTTCTGTTACCGGTATAGGTTTATATTGAACAAATGAAAAAATAGACTCTACAATATCTTGTCCGACATTTCCGGTGTATTTGATATATTGATTATAAAACCTTTGAAATGAAATGCCGGTTATATTACGTACTCCTTTTGCAATTACTGTAAGTGTTTCTTGTATAGATAAAGGAAGTTCATTAAAGCGTGTAACTACAGGAGGGTTATTTATAAATGTATTTTTACTTACATCGATTTCAATTATTTTTCCTGCTATTTCTAAATCATCTTGGCTTAAATTAAATGGATCATAACCTGATCCACCATCTCCATTTGTAAAAACAAGTTTTCCAGTCTCAGGTGAAAAGTTTAAACTATTGACTCCGTTATGATTAAAAAATGGTCTTCTTACATTCAATAATATTCGTCGCTTTTGAGCTTGACCATTAGATTGTAAAGTCCATTCTTCCACTGTATCAATGTGATCATATTGCGTATTTCTATTAACCCACTTCAAATTTAACGTTTTAGGGTCACAAGGATTCGGTTTAAATTGTTCAGAAAGTGCACCTGGTCCTTGAGTTCCGGCTACTGAATAATGAAGATAAAATAACCCATTTTGATAAAATTGTGGATGGAACGCAAGTCCTAGCAATCCGCGTTCATCATAACCGCTACTAGAAACACCTTCTTCAAATGTACCTAATTTAATAATTAGGTGACGAATATCTAAAAATGTCTTTATAACTCCGTCCCCTATGTAAAAAATCTCTCCTAATTGAGTTGCGATAAATAGTCTTTCGGTCGATTCACCTGGAAGTATCGTTGTTTTCAATACAGTTGGTAAATTTACGTTATGAACAATGGGTCGTAAACTAACTTTAACTTTTGTCAATTAACTGTACACCCCTTTTTCTTCTTTTTTATAGAAGAATATGATTAGAGTAGTTCTGTTAGTATCAAATAAGTTTTCTTCCTTTTTATTACAATTTTGCATATAATATAATTATAAATAATCTGGGGGACGAACTATGATAATCGTACTACAAATCATCTTATCACTAATTTTCGCAGTCTATTTATTTACCCTCTATCGTAAAGGGACGTATGGATCAGCTTCATTCCTTTTAGCAGTCATGATAGGAATTTTCGGTTTAGAGAATATTTTTCAGCATGCTAGTCTAACTGATCATGCTATTTATCCATATTGGGGCAGTTTGAAGGCTGTTGTTATCGTTTTATCAGTCGTATTTCTATTTAAAAAAGGTGGTTTAACAGGAAAATATTGATTTTTAATGCGTTACATATTTTCTTGTTAAATTGCTTTTATTTTATAAAAGAAGCAATATTTATGTGAAAACAAGAAGGGATGTGTTACATATGTCTATAAATATTATTTCAATAGTTTCTATCATAATATGGATTGTGTTAATTACAGAACTTATAAAACCTTCAAAAGAACAGAACGTACGAAAAATAGTAACTTTAGTAACTGCTGGTTCCGCATCAACACTTATTTTGACGGTTTCATTTATTCAAAATATCCCGTTTTGGAATTGATAGTGATATATATAACTATCAAAAATATGTATAAATAAAAAGATTAGGGTTCACTCCTAATCTTTTTATATTTTGAGGTAGCACCACATGCTCAGCAAGCTAAGGTCTTGAAGTAGCCCCTAAACAAAATTTAAAATTTTTCTAAAGTTATTTATGTGAATTTAACTCGTTTTCAGGAACATATGTGGTCCTTTTATAATTTGAAGTTCTTTTTAAGCTTCTTATATTTTCTATACGAACGTCTAACAATGTTTAACATAAAATACGGTATTTTAACAGAGAAAGGCAATTTATAAATGAAAGGAAAATAAAAGGTGAAATATGCCTTTTCTAGATCCCTCCACTTACTATCTTCTTTTGTTTTTAAGAAATCAGATACATCGACTACATATCCCCTTCCTTTTTCCATCATCACATTTTTCCCGTGAACATCACAAGGAGTTAATCCTTGTTCCCTCGCATACTCTAAAGCTTTATTTATATCAAGGATCACCTGCTTAGGAATTTTAATCCCCTTATGAAGGGCATCGTATAAGGTAATTTCTTTTAAACGTTTCAATACTATGAAATTTTCCCCTTTATATATAAGCTTTGAATAAGAAGGATGATCTCCAATTCTTCGGTATACTTCTGACTCTTTTTCAATTCCTTCTCCTTCTCGCACGTAAACTTTCACTACCCAATCTTTGTATTCTCTGTGCATGAATACTGCGGCATAATTACCTGTTCCTAAACACTTCCAAAGTCTAGGAATATCTTTAACTACTACAGGATCGAATTCATCATCACTTCTTATACTTACCTCTTTTAATAATTCGTCATTTATCAATCCCACAAAACTATTTATACTCATCATTCCCACTCCGGTTTTGCTAAAAGGGGGCCCACCCACATTTTAACGAAAATATACACTAAGCGAATTTTAGCATAACATGCCAAATCTATATTACTCTATTTTATAATCTAAAACATTGTTTAGAAATGTAGCAAGGGTTTGTTAATGGTTCAATTCTTCTTTCACTACTATTTTTGTTAGCTAACACTTTTATTGTTTTAATAATCTTTTGTTTAATTCCCACAATGCTGTTTTGTTGCTATCCCATTTCAAAAACGTTACTGCTTCCTCAAAGCATAACCATTTATAATTAAAGTGTTCTTTAGATAATGATATGTTTTTTGTAGGGACTTTAACTCCAAAAGAAAATTCTTTTATTACATAAACCTCTTCTCCCCAAAGGAATCCTCCAACTACATCTTCTACTGATAGTGAAGACACAGAATCTAATTGTATATATGGACATTCTCTTGTAATACCAGCCTCTTCAAACGCTTCCCGTTTTGCTGATTCAATAGGAATCTCACCGTCTTCTCCGCCACCAGCTATTCCTTGCCAATAACCATAATCACTTCGGTTAAAAATGGCATATTGAATAGAATCGACAGTTTTTATATAAGGAAATATCAATACTTGATATGGCGCTCTCATTACTTAACCTCCTCTCGAAAATAAGTTTTAAAGCAATATGAATAAAGAGCCGACATCACAATTCTACATTATTAATGCAGGTTTATAATGTCGGCCCTCTATTTTTAAATAATTTTATTTTTCATAAACAGGCTTACTCTTAACAGAGGGAAAACTACTTATTCTCTGTCGAATTTGTTTAGCATGGTTTTTCATAAATGTTAGCAGTACTCCATATTATTCAATTGCGCCAGCAACATCATAATCATTTAAATCTAACTCAATTGGTTGTCCCAGCGCTAATTTAGCAAGTTCCGCTCCTAAGTATGGACCAGCTGTTAAACCTGAAGCCCCTAATCCATTCGCAACGAGAATTCCTTCAAAGTTAGGTAGCGGTCCGATAACAGGTAAGAATCCTGGTGTAAATGGTCTGAATCCAACTCTCGTTTCAAGCACTGTAGCATTTTCTAATCCAGGTGCAACTGCTAATGCCTTATGGAATACTTCATGTAAACCACCTGCTGTTACACGATGATCGAAACCAGTATCATTCTCATGTGTTGCACCAATTACGACATGCCCATTGTCAAACGTTAAAATATATTGATCGTTCGGTGGCATAACAACTGGCATATTTTCTGTTGCTGTATTCTCGATTTGCAGATGAACAATTTGTCCTTTTTGGAATGTAACTAAGAAATTAATTCCTAATGGATTCAAGATTTCGTTCGCCCATGCGCCTGCAGTTACAATAACCTTTTCCGCTAAAATTGTTTCATCGTTTACTGTAACTCCCGTAATATGATTTCCTTCACGGACTAATATAGCATCGCCTTTTATTAAAGTTGCACCATGTTTTTTCGCAGCACTTATTAATGCATTGCGTAATAATCTTCCATTTACTCGTGCAGCACCACTAATATGAACAGAACTATATTCGTCTGATAATGCTGGGAATAATTTTTTTGTTTCTTCAGCTGATAAGCGAGTGATTTCACCAATCTCTGGGGCATCTTCACGTCGTTTATAAGCTCGCTCTTCCATTTGATCTAACTTTTTCTCGTCAGTATGTAAACTAATTGCACCTACACGATTATATCCTGTGTCAGTTTCACCGTCTTCTTCTAATTGCTGAATTAACGAAGAATAGTAACGTGCACCGCCTTTAACAATTTTATACCATGCTTTATTACGACGCTGCGATAGCCATGGACATACAATACCTGCTCCTGCATCAGTTGCTTGCCCTAATTGTTGGCGATCCACGATAGTAACATTCGCACCTGCCTTAGCAAGATGATAAGCAGTAGACGCTCCTAAAATTCCAGATCCAACTACAATATACGATTTCATCTCAAACACCTTTTCTCTTTTGCTAATTATATAAATATAAGAACATTCCTTAGTATAATAGAAGGAATGCTTTTTTCAATGTACTTATCACAATTAATTGTTGCAGCATTGTGACTTTCTTAATCATTATTTTTTCTTCTTACGGAATAATTCAATTGTTTTATAGCCTTGTGAAAGGATCTCTATCATTTTCTCTAGACGTTTTTCACGTGTTTTTTCTTGTTTTACAGAAAAAAGATTACGTGCCCAATCTTTCTGATATCCAGGCGTTAAACTTTGATAAAACTTAAGTTCATTCGGATGATTAGCTAATAATGCTTCAACATCTTTAATTCGATCTGCATAATCGGCAACACATTGACTCATAGCAGATGTTTTCGTTGTTTTTTTCTTCTCGCGTTTTAAACCTACAACAGTAAAGACTTCATCCATACTTACCATTCGTGCAAATTTAATATCACTTTCTCCCACATAACCATCTTCTCCAACATTTAATGCCGGAAACATCTCATCACGGTGAATAAACGTACTATAACGAGCATTACCTTTTTTCGGATATGCGAAGAATACGTAACCTTTTTCAATTAGTAATTCTTCATTACTTATAATAAAATTCGTTTGTTTCACCATTTCATCAAGCGTTTCTACAAATATAAAGATAGCATCGTGTTCTTTTGAGAATGCAGTTTCTTTACCTGTAAAAATGTCATAATCACTTGGTTCGTTAATAACGACCATATTTGTATACTTATTAAGTTTCAATTTATCAATAACTGACATATTAATCTTCCTTTACATTCAAAATTCATTGTACATACTTTTGCGTACTGTTCTAGTGTATTATATGTATTAAGAAAATCAACTTTAAATCGTATTATTCTGCTGCAAAAGAATATAATTCTTTACTAGATGGGGTGGTTTTATGCCATATGTAATCCGAGATGAAGGGCTAGTTTTACAAGGGGATGATGGAAAAGAACCAATTTTTCATACATATGAAGAAGCGGAGGAAACATTAAAAACATTAACTATACCGCAGTTTCCGAAACATATTAGAAGAAAACCATTTACACCAAAAATAATAAAGATAGCCGCTTCTGAATAAGAACCGGCTATCTTTATTATTCATAACTTAATAGCAAATAAAGTATATAAAAACTCTTTATATTGATTTTCTGTAACTTCACGCTTAGTTTTTTCCCCATGAATAACTTCAGTTAAACTTGTATTCGTTAATGAAATATGACCGGAGTTCGTCAACTTTACTGCAATTGGTCCTTTATTAAAAATAGACTTCTCATCTTCTATCACTCTTCTTTGAACATCGTTTACTACTATCTCATCAATAATATGTTTATAAAAAGCATGACAAACTTTCCATTCTCCATCAGTATCTATTCTTTCTAAAACATAATTTCCTTTACTTGTATCTTTTCGTCTCACTCGGTACGAACCATTTTTTGAAGAAACAGACTCGCCAGTAAAAGGTACAGGAACAAGAGGTACTAACGAAGCTATACCTACATCAATTAAATACTGTAGATTATCATAAGTTAAAATAATTGTTATATGGCCATCCTCCAGTGCCCATGCATTTATATCATTTTTATACACCGTACCTAATGCCAGTTGTACATCATAGCCACAGTCTTTTAAGAAATAGTAAAAAAGAGTATTTAATTCGTAGCAAAGTCCACCACGGGAACTAGTTAAAATTTTCTCTCGTAAGTTTTCCAGAGAGATTTGATTCGTATTTCGTGCTATAACATCTAAATTCTCAAATGGTATAGTGTGTGCAAATGTAAAGAGAATTGTATTCAATTCTTCAAACTTCACTTCAGTACGCTTTGCAAGATTCAATCTTGTAAAAAGCTTATGTTGTAGACTTGTCATAGTCAGCACCCCTTAAAATGTATAAGTTAAAATATTATATGCTGATTGTAAATTTTAAGAGGCACTGTAACAACGTACATTTCATTTAACTGTACCGGTACAAAAATTACGATTCACGGGGTAAATTAATAGAAGGCGTCATTACAAATGCCTTTTCTGTAATTACTTCTTTTTGGAGTAGATCAAAAGCTACGAATATAAATTTAATAGTTTATCTATAGGCAAATTATTACTATCACTTAAATCAACAAAATACTGAAGTTGCCACATTTGACTCTTTTTAGCTTGATTGCTAACAGTGGTATCCCAAACAGGATAAATTCTCATTGCCATTTTCCCTGTTTGATTTTGTGTTCTCAATATTTTTTCTTTAAGAAGAATCTCTTTAGGAAAAATAAATTGTCCTAGTTTATTATCAGCAATACAAGTGATTACTAATAAATCAGGAGCAGCTTTATAAGAGAACGCTCTATTTCGCATATTTTCATCTTTCTCCCAAAAAGAAACAAATTGACCAGTTTTATTAGGTGTAACTTTTGATTTTCTAAAACGAATGGTTTTGTTATTTAAGTGGAATAAACATCCTGCATATTCTGCGTTTTGCTTTTCTTCTTTTAGATTCGTAATCATTAAATTGTTAGGTTTGTAAACTATATTATTTAAATTTTGGATTATATTATTAAAATTGTTCAAGAAAACTCCCCCTTTATTCATCTCTTAGTTTACCACAAACATCAGTTCTTCTATATCGTATATAATTATGAACTAAGTGCAATGGGGGAATTTAGCAGGATATAATTATTACTTTAATGTACTTAGTTTTTCAATTTACACAGTACGAGTAAAATTGTTTTACAAAACTTCGTATTAATCATAGATTAAATTAGCCACAGCTATAAAAAATTGCCTCTATTTTTATTGTAAATATATATTTTTTATTACTAATACGGTCAATGAAATTAATGATAGTTTCTCTTTTTTATTTTTTTGAATATGTATATACAGAATTACTTTTACTTGTTATAAAAATATTGTGGAGTAATATAACTTAACAAACTATCCAAAGTGTTAATCTCGGCATATGGTTGTATTTTGGTAGTATTCTTGATTTTCTGAGGGTTAAACCACACACCTTTTATATTTGCATTTTGAGGACCAGCAATATCCTTTTCTAAGTCATCTCCAATAAATAATACATCTTCTGATTGCACATTAAGCTTATTTAATGCTAGTTGGAATATACCTTTATCAGGTTTACTCAATCCTACTTCTTCAGAAATAATAATCGTATCAAAGTAATTGTTTAAATTCGTGTTAATTATTTTAGCTTTTTGTCTATGCGTTGAGCCATTTGTTATAATTCCAACTTTAAAGTGCTTCTTTATTTGATTTAAGAAATGAATAGTATTTTGGTCTATTGAAAAACATTTAGGTAAATTTTCATTCCAAAAATCTTGGATATAATTGTGTGGCAATCTATATTTCGGCGCGAATTCATCAAATAATGATTCTAAAACTATCGTTTTATCACTAATGCCGTATTCCCTTTTATCGTATTCTTTGAATTTCTGTAACATATTGTTTTTGACTGTATCACTAACATCCTCATAACATTTTTCTAAAACTAATAAA
This sequence comes from Bacillus sp. 7_6_55CFAA_CT2, assembly GCF_000238655.1. Taxonomy (NCBI): domain Bacteria; kingdom Bacillati; phylum Bacillota; class Bacilli; order Caryophanales; family Bacillaceae; genus Bacillus; species Bacillus sp. 7_6_55CFAA_CT2. The sequence continues at coordinate 894,886 of NZ_JH414709.1, forward strand.
AACAAGTTATCTACTGCCTTATCCCTATCAATTAACGTATCATCTAAATCAAACAGCATCGCTTTATAACCCATCAAATAATTTCACAACCTTTCTCACATGATTTAAATAATCCCTTGTTTGCACCTTAGGCCTTTACTAAATTAGCAAAAAAACTAAAAAATTTGTGGCGTAAGCTCTAAAATTTCGCTGGCTTCTTTTATATTTAAATTCATCTCCCTTTCCCCTTCTAGTAAAGTATCAAAAGTATATGTTCAAACGGTTTAAAAAACTACATGCAATTTACATTATTATACATTAGTTTTTTGTAAATATTAATTGTTTAGCTTTTTATATAATAAGTTTTTTCAAGCGCACAAATATTTCTCTATAAAAAAGGAATATGGGTAATAATACTTTTTTATGGAGAATACACAATCTTGAAAATGGAGCTACTACGTTAAACGTCCTATGAAGTTCCTATTGTATCTCCACATAAACTCCAGATAGTACGGCTATAATGACTACCAGAGGTGATATTATGAAAAACTATCATATTCTCGTGGTAGAGGACGATCAAGAAATTCAGGAATTAATTAAACAATTTTTAATGACACAGCATTATACAGTGGTAGTCGCTTCAGATGGACTAGAGGGTATGACACAATTTAATAAGCAATCATTTGATTTAATTCTTCTAGATGTCATGATGCCCAATCTTAATGGGTTTGAAGTTTCTAAAATGATCCGAAGTCAGTCAAACGTACCAATTATTATGCTAACTGCGTTGGAAGAAGAGGAAGATCAAATGAAAGGATTCGACCTTGGGATCGATGACTATATAACAAAGCCCTTTTCATTTCATGTTTTGATTAGACGAGTCGAAGCTGTACTTAGAAGAAGTTATGATAAAAATGTAAATAATCATTTGATATTTAAAGAAGTGCGTATTGATGTGGATGCATATAGAGTATATGTAAATGACGTTGAAATTATATTAACGACAAAAGAGTTTGAAATTCTACAACTACTATTTCAAAATGAGAGAAAAGTACTCACAAGAGAAAATATCGTTGAAAAGGTTTGGGGTTACGATTATTTTGGAGAAACACGAATAATTGATACACATATTAAAAACCTACGCAAAAAATTAGCTATCCCTTATATTAAAACAATAAAGGGTATTGGATATAAAATTGATGAATAGTATTGTGAAACTCATGAAAATGAAGCAAATTACTTATAAACTCTTTATGACTACATCTCTCATTTTATTATCCTTTGCAGTATTGATTTATTTAACTTTATACTTCTTTCTTCCGACGTTTTATGAGCAATATAAAACAGATCAACTTCAAACAGGGATAAACGAAATCATTGATAAATCTAAAAATCTTATGTTTCAAGATGCGATACCACTTTTTGATGAATACGCCAAAAAAAATAATGCGATGCTTTATCTTCAAAATAAAGAAGGAGTAATTATTTACTCTCCTTCATTTTCTTTTATTCAAAGTGGTACGCAAAAAACAGTAGTTACTAAAGCAACACGATTCGAGAATGCAAGTACCCTTAGCAATTCATATAACGTTACGAAACCAATTCAATTTCAAGATGGTAGTTTAACGCTTATAGTGTTTGCTACATTTCAACCGATTGATGAAGCTTCACAGGTTTTAGTACGCTTTCTCCCCTATATTAGTATCATTGTGCTCGTTATTGGTATAGGAAGTGCTTATTTTTATTCCAGGTTTATTACAAAGCCACTTATTTATATTAATGAAGGTGCACAAAAGATGGCAAATTTAGATTTCTCCGAAAAAATTGAGGTTCGCTCTACAGATGAGTTAGGAGAATTATCTAATAGTTTGAATGACATGTCTATTAACTTGCAACAAGCTATGTTTGATTTGAAAAAAGCAAATGAACAATTAAAAAATGATATTGAAAAAGAAAGAGAAATAGAAACAAAACGCAGAGAGTTTTTTGCGATTGTAGCACATGAATTAAAGTCCCCTCTTACTGTAATGAAAGGATACTTAGAAGGAATGATATACAATATTGGCCCTTATCAAAATCGCGATCAATATTTAAAGAAAAATCATCAAATTATTGAAAGTATGGAACAATTAGTTCGTGAAATTTTAAGCGTATCGAAATTAGAACAACACACCTTCAAACTAAAAGTAGAGGAAGTTAATCCTTCAAAGTTAATAGGTGCAATCACAAAAGATCTTGAATTTTTTGCTTCTCAAAAAAGCATTGAAATAATAAAAGAAATTAATTCTGACCTTTTTATTTATACCGATTGTGCTCTTTTAGAAAAAGCATGTAAAAATATTATTCACAATGCGGTTATGTATTCACCAAATAATGAAAAAGTCTATATAAAGTTAAGTGAGGATTCGAAACAAGGTCAAATCGAAATGCAAATTATAAATACAGGTGTCAATATTAAAGATGAAGATTTACAACAAATTTTCAAACCATTTTATCGAATTGAAAAATCAAGAAATCGAAATACTGGAGGAAATGGTTTAGGGCTATATATTGTTAAGCAAATTCTTGAAACGCTAGATATAAAGTATTCAATAAAAAATATGGAACATAGTGTGCAATTTTACATGAGTATTCCATTATCTAAACATAAAAACAAACAAACTCTCCTTTAAATAGGACGAGTTTGTTTGTTTTTGTAGTAAGTATAAATTTATTAACAGGTTTTTCACTTAATGGACAAATGCTGCTTCTTAAATGGCGATTATCATAAGTAGTGACAAACTGTATTTAATTTACATATTTATCTTCTACTATAATAGCCAAAAAATGAAATTCCGCTTAACAGCAAATTAGATTCTCTTATTCGAGATGCATTTCATCTATGAAGATGAAAAGGAAGATGAAAAATGCATATTTCCCTCCATTTTTCAGATTAATTTAGAATTCTTTTATGATAAGCTATATGTAAAGATTAAATATAAAACATAAAGGATGATTCGTATGCAAATAAGACCAGAGGTAAGTGAATATAACTCCTATTATGCAACGTATACCAACTTGGTATCAGACGGAAATATCATACATATTCTAGAACAACAAATGAAGGAAACAAATCTTTTATTAAAGGGAATTTCTGATAGTGAGGGACTTTTCCGGTATGCTCCTACTAAATGGAGTATAAAAGAAGTAATCGGTCATATAGCAGATACAGAACGGATTATGGCGTATCGATTGCTATCAATCGCTCGAGGCGAGACAGCAGAACTTCCAGGCTATAATGATGATATGTATGTTCTTAGAGCTGGTTTTGATAAGCAATCTATGCAAAATCTTCTTGAGAATTTAATAGTTGTTCGCCAATCTACCTTGTATTTACTTAGAAGCTTAGATAAAGAAGCTTGGTCACAAAGAGGAAATGCGAATAATTCTGAAGTTACAGTTCGTGCATTAGCATACATCATTGCTGGTCATGAGCTTCATCACCTTCAAATTATAAAAGAACGTTACCTTGGTTCTGATTTATATCCAGCAACTTAATATTTGAAGAAAAAGAGTCCTATTTATGTAGTGCTCTTTTTCAGTATTTATAACGGATTAGCGCTTAGAACCATGGGAATTAAATGCATTTATTTATAAAATTCACCACATAATATTTATGCTATCCCCTCTTATTCTGTGCATAATTTTCTTTAGGCTGATATACTATAAACGCAATAGTTCTGGAAAGGTGATGATATTATGTATGAACAACAAAATAATAGAGATAGAGATCAAAAAATGATGTTTTCTATGCAGGGAGTTCCCTCAAATAAAATTAACATGAATCAATTACCTAAATGGATTAGAATTTTTGGCTATTGTGCGTTTGGTTGGATAATAGTATTTAGTTTAATTATGATTGTAGGTTTAATTCTGCAATAACTATACAGATACACAGTTAAACGGGACAGCATTTAGATTATATATCTAGGTACTGTCTCGTTTTTCATATGTGATTATCCCATGATATAGGTAACCAATTATAATAAAAAGAACCTGTAGAATATCCTACAAGTTCTTTTTCAAATATTATTAAAACGGGAACGACAAACTATTTTAACATTCAGTACAGGGAGACCATTTTGATTATGGCTTGATATTATTATAAATCAAATATAAACTTTTGAAAGGTATAGATTTCGAAAATTATGTGAATTAAATAACTACGATGTTTATATTAGATTTCATTTACGACCAACTTCTTCTTACTTAAATACACTGCACGATCTGATTTTTTAGCAACCGCCTGTGAGTGCGTCACAACAATAATGCATTTATTCTCTTTATGTGCAAGTTCTTGAAATAGTTCTATTATATCCATTGCGGTTTCCTCGTCGAGGTTTCCTGTCGGCTCATCTGCAATCAGTAAATCAACATTACAAGATAGTGCTCGAGCAATTGCTACACGCTGTTGTTGTCCACCGCTTAGTTGCAGGACGTTTCGTTTCGCTTCAACTTCTGTGAGTCCTACCCTTTCTAACAATTCTAATGCTCTTGCTGTTTTATTTTGCACTTTAACACCTGTAATTTCCATTGCTGTTAAGACATTTTGAAGAGCTGTCATATAGGTTATTAAGTTATAAGATTGGAAAATTACAGATACATTTTGATTACGGTATCGATCCAAACCAATTTTTCTAATATCTTTGCCATTATACAGTACATAACCATTTTTAGGGACATCTAGTCCACAACCTAAGCTTAGAGTTGTGGTTTTACCAGATCCAGATGGTCCTAAAATCGTGTAGAAATGTCCTTTTTGAAAAGAAAAGTTAACATTTTCTAGTATCGCTACATTTTTTCCATTACTTTCATAATAATAATCCAAATTTTTAAAACTGTAAAATCGTCTCCATATTAAGCCTCCTCATTCATCTTTTAAAAGAATTTGTTTTGGGTTTTAAACGTAGAATAGATAATCCGGAAGAAGCGTTGCTATTATAGCAATAG
>NZ_JH414709.1:900559-957448 GCF_000238655.1 Bacillus sp. 7_6_55CFAA_CT2
ATGATTTTACTTTTTCCGTTTTTAAAGCTTTCTTGTAATGCAGTCTTGCGAACTCCCTCAATCATAAAAGAAGCATTCATATCTATTTCTGTACCAGAGCTTGAACCGCCTCGTGCAGCCGTCATTCCCACTTTACCTTTTCCTTCTTCTTCTTCTTCTTCTTCTTCTTCTCCTTCTGAAGCTCCTACTAGTTTAAGTCCATCAGAAATACCGAAAGTGTTAGCTATGTAATTATAATCTTTTACATACTTGGACTTCGCTAATTGATCTGTTTCTTTTGCATCGAGCTGCGGCGGATTTGGCATTTCTCCAGTTTCCTTAGCTTTTTGACCTATTTTGTCGAAATCAAGACCTAAAGTAACATCTGCACCAAGTTTTTTTCTTGCAGCATCCGCTGCTTTTTTTGATGCATTTTGGATTGTGAAACCTGAAAGAACCAAATTTGTAACAATCAGAAAAACTGCCATCAAAATTAATGATGTTCCTATCCTTTTTTTCATACTGAGAATTGCTCGTTTCATAAAATTCATTTTTTCTTACCTCCTTGATATCTTGTATTCTATATAGGTTATCTAGAGTTTATATGGAGCTAATCGGTAGTTTAACTAGAGATATAAGGAGTTTATGTGTAGTTATTTACCTGTTTCAGAAAAGCTAGAACACAAATTCAAAAACGCAGTCGTTTTTGAATATTGGTAAGGAGTTAGTCAATTTAAGAGACTTATAGAAAAGAGAGGTTAAGCTTAATTTAATGTATATAATATAATAAATATAGAGAAGCTATTTGTGAATATCTAGATGGGAATTGTTAAGTTCCTCATAGAAATTACATCTTTTAATAAGAAAAGAAACAAGTTAACATTCTTCTTAAATTTTAATATAAATTATTTATAGTTTTATTTTATTGCACGATTTATAATATAATATACAAATTTATCACCTATTTTTATAATTCAAGCACCTACTATTAGGAAAAGAGAATATTTCCTAATTAATTTAAAACATAAATTTTGTCTATGTTTTAAACAATATGTATTTTGGAGGAGGTTAATTTGATTTTTTCAAAACTCATTGATTGGTACGCCTTATATGATTTACACAAAAAAAGAAGTGTAGCATTTCAGTTTACTTCCCTTTCTAACACTTCATTAAATATAAAGAACATAGAATCTTTTTATAAAGTAAAACCATCACATTTTCATTTTGACATTAAGCATTCAAAGCAGGAAAATGAATACATGGTTGGGCAATTCAACTATAAAAGTTCGGTTCAATCCGGTGATTCACGCAACGACTCTGTAACTGGGGAATTATTCTTACATAAAAATGAAAATGCACCTCATGTTATCTTTGTTCACGGTTGGAGAATGGATTCTAACGAACGTGTGAAAAAAATATTCCACGATCATATGACCAGCCTGAAGTGGAATATGTATTATTTCACTCTACCCTATCATTTTGAAAGAAAACCCGATCAATCCTTATTCAGTGGAGAGTATATGGTAAGTGCAAATATTGAACGAACATTACAAGCAATTAGACAAGCGGTAGCTGATTTACGAGCTTTGATTAAATGGATTAAAGCAAATAAAAAGGGGCCCCTGATTCTAATAGGAATTAGTTTAGGCGGATTTATTACTAACTTAACCTCTCTTGTTGAAGAAGAAATTGATGTGTTAGCATCCATTTTCTATGCAAATCGACTTTCTTATTCTATTTGGAATACAACTCCAGGTAAATTTATTAGAGAAGACTTGGAACATCATGGTGTTACGTATGATGATTTAATAGATTATTGGAAAATCACTGAACCGAGTCAAGCATTACCAAAAGTACAAAAAGAAAATATTTTATTAATTTCAGGTAAGCACGATCTATATGTGCATTCTGAGGATACAGACTACTTGTGGGAAGCTTGGGAAAAACCTACACGATATATTTATACATGCGGGCATGCCGGGATCGTTCTTAAACGTAAAAAAATTGCAACTGATACTATCAATTTTATTCAAAATCGATTGAACACCCCGCACTTATCTAATGCCATGCCTTAAATCGCGAGATTACTAAGTACAAAATCTTATACTTATATTGTTATATTTTTTACTAGTCACCTTTGTAAATCTTAGCCCCAAGCCTTACACGATTGAAAATGAAATAAAATAAATAACTAAAGAACTAATTTACCATATGGAAAAACATTGCTCAGCACTTTCACCAGTGGTCCCTGTATATGCAATATTACATACAAAAATATTTATTTATTACGTTATTAATTTAAAAATAAATTATTCATCCATTAATCTATACCATCCTTATTTACATTTATGGATACCCTAATTACATATGAAAAAGAGAGAAGAACATTGGTTAGTTCTTCTCTTTTTGTTTATTTTTAAGGTAACTATCTATAAAATTTTGCTTTTCATAATTCTTCATGAGTCTAGAAAATAAATTTTTCTAATGTACATAATTACAACGACATTAAAACACTTTGCTCTTAAATCCGCTACTTGTATTATTAATTGCATGAAACTCCTTCTTGAGAAAGGTTTTAATTTCCGAATATTCTGTTGACCGTTATAACATATCCAATTTACAATTTAATTGTGGTGTTCTTTCACAATTAAACTACTTAGAATACACTTCATTTATTTGAAAACAATTACAAATAGAGGTGCTAAAATGAAAACTAGAGTAAATCCAGAATTATTACAAGGGTTAGAGATGTTTCCGGATCTCGATTTACGCCCAGAAAATTTGCAATCAATCAGAGAAGGAATAGCTCAAATGAGACCACCTACCGTTGTTGATGACTCTCTTTCTTTAACAGATAAAGTCATTGTTGGGCCTGATGATAATCCGTTACCATTACGAATTTATCGTCCAAAATCAAATCATGAATCTTTACCTGTCTTATTATGGATACATGGTGGAGGTTATATCTTAGGGTCTATAGATGATAACGATGATACTTGTATGAGGTTTGCAAAAGAAGCTAGCTGTGTGATTGTGTCTGTAGACTACCGCTTAGCACCTGAACACCCTTACCCAGCACCAATTGAGGATTGTTATTCAGCTTTAAAATGGATTGCTGATAATGCAAAGTCATTAAACATTGATTCGAATCGAATTGGGGTTGCAGGAGTAAGCGCTGGCGGTGGACTAACAGCAGCATTATCATTATTAGCCCGAGATCGAAAATATCCTTCAATTTGTTTACAAATGCCACTATATCCAATGATTGATGACAGAAATGATACACCTTCAGCGAATGAAATTAAAGAGGGATTTGTTTGGAACCAAAAGGCAAATGAAGCTGGCTGGAAAATGTATTTAGGAGAAATGTATGGAACGGATCAAATCCCTGCCTATGCAGCACCTTCTCGAGCTGAGGATTATAGTGACTTACCGTATACTTACACATTTGTTGGTCAATTAGATCCATTCCGCAGCGAAACATTAACCTATGTAAGCAAACTAGCACAAGCTGGTGTTGATGTGGAGTTTCATTTATATCCAAATGCCTATCACTGGTTTGAAGGGTTAAATCCAAATGCCGATGTATCTATTTATGCTGTGAACGAAATAGTACAAGCAATAAAGACTGGTTTCAAACGAGTATCCAAGGTTGAGGCTTAATCCCATTACAAGAGAAACACTTATAAATAGTATATATGTATTTATCATTTAAATATAATAGCCGATTCTAAATAAGAATCGGCTATTAATATTTAAAATCCGCCTAATATATTAAGGTTGAGAAACAGATATAAGATGTTTAGGCGATGTGTTTATTTCCTCTGCTAATGCTTTTATGTTCATCATGATTTGAAGTATTTCTTCTTTTGTTGTTCTTGGGTTGATAGAGCAAAGTCGAATTACTACTTTTTCTTTTAATTTAGTCGTACTTAGCATAGCAAATCCTCTTTGATTAATTTCTTCCACCAATTTTTTGTTTATTTCATGAATTGTATCTGTAGATGTTAGCTCACATGGAATATAACGAAAAGTAACAATTCCTAATTGGGCAGGTGTTACTACTTCCCAATCTTTTTCTTTCCTTAAAAACTCTTCAACTTGTTCAGCTAGCATAATGCCATGATCAATTGCCTCACGAAAAGCTGTAACTCCGAATGCTTTAAAAGAAAGCCATACCTTTAATGCTCTAAATCTACGAGAAAGTTCAATTCCACGCTCCCCAAAATTCACTTTTTCTTCTATATTAGTTTCTGTATCCTTAATATACTCTGGGATCATACGGAATGTTTCACTTAAATATTGGCTATTTCGAATAAGTACACAACCAACATCATAAGGCTGAAAAAGCCATTTATGCGGGTCTAACGTTAAAGAATCGGCACGATGAATTCCACTTAATAACTCCCTTCCTTTTTCACTGAGAATTGCTGCAGCCCCATAAGCCCCATCCACGTGTAGCCATATATCTTCATCACCACATACATCAGCCAATTCATCGAGGGAGTCCACCGCTCCGCAATTCGTTGTCCCTGCATTAGCAATAACACAGAATGGTTTTTTCCCTTTTAATCGATCTTCTTTTATTTGTTTTCTTAAAGTACTAACTGAAATTTTTAAGTCTTCATCTGTCTCAATTTGGCAAATTTGATGCTGTTTAAAACCTAATACTTTAAGTGCTCGATCTACAGAAAAATGAGTTTGGTTAGAAAAATAAACAATCGCATTTTCTATGTCATTATTCAGCTTGACCTGTCTCGCTACAGTAAGTGCAGTCAAATTAGCCATGGAACCACCACTGACAAATAGTCCTTCAGCTGAATCAGGGAATCCTAGCATTGATTTTAACCAGTTAATTGTCGTTAATTCAATTTGTTCGGCACCTGCACCTACTATCCAAGCTGTAGGAAATACATTAAACCCACTTGCTAAAAAATCTGCTAATACACCAACATAATTATTAGGACCTGGCACAAAAGCCATAAAATGAGGATGATCCACATGAGTAATTTGATTAAACACATTGTTATTAAGAAAATGAAGTAATTCTTTTGGATTAGATCCGTTTTCCGGAATCGTTTCAATTAGCTTGTCTCTAAAAATATTACTATCAATCGTTTCTGAAACTGGTTTACTTTTTAAATGATTCATATGATCAACAATCAAGTCAACCGCTTGATATCCTAACTGACGCATTTCTCCGGCTGATAACTGTAATTTTTTTGTCATTTGATTTACTCCTATTCTATTTAAAAAGGCGAGTTCTTGCTCGCCTTTTCATTTTTTATAATTTGTAATCACAAATTGTTTGTATTGGATTTTGAAGAATCGTGTTGATTAACCCATGGATGTGATTTAATATTTCCTGTATTTTCTCTGCTTCATATACCGTTTGATCATATCCAAACTTTATTGTAAGTCTTTCTTCAGGGAAGCACATAATTCCATACTTTACATGTGGCTCATCAACAACTTCGTAATCCGTGATAGCAAAATGTCTGTTTTCATTTGGAGAAAAGATTGCTGGATTAGTTGGATAGTTTTCAAAAACCCAAAGATGGTCAGTCAACTCAGTTTTTAATTCACTTTGCTTTTGTATATCAACAAATGAATAGTATGCATACTCATTACATTTCAATGTCTCTAGTTGTACCTTTTGCAGGAAGTCCACAAAAGATTGCGTTTCTGTCCATGCTAATCGGATAGGCAAAACATTTGTGAACAGACCGAACATATTTTCAATTCCTTCTACTTCGGGAGGTCTGACTGATACTAGATTAGGCAATACTACTTCTCTCGTTCCGTTAAATTTGCCAAGTAATATTCCCCATACAGCTAGTAGTGCTGTATTCATAGTTATATTGTTTTTAGTTACAAATGTCTGTAACTGATTAGTCAAATCCTTTTCTAATGTTAAATCCATAAAAGTGAAGTTTAACCCTTCACTTTTAGATGGGACTTTCTTTTTAGGAATACTAATTTTCTGATTGTATCCTGATAAATAATCCTGCCAAAAATGACGTGCTTTCTCATGATCTTGTGCCAAAGTCCAGTCTATGAATGTTTCAAAAGGTTTTACCATAGGTAACTCCGCCTTAGTTCCCGCATTTGTAGTTTCGTAGAGCTGGAATAATTCGTCTATCAAAATGCTGACGCTCCAACCATCACATAATAGATGATGGGAACTCCAAATTACCTTATGCTCGTTATTACCTAGTTGGAATATACAGAGACGGGTCATAAGTTCACCATTTTTAAATCCTTGACTTAAATTTTCATTCATCCACTGATCTAGGAATTCTTGCTGTTCTTGTTTCGTCATCTCAATTAAGTTTTTTATTTCTGAATTTATTTGAACATCATATAGAACAGCTTGCCAAGGTTTTGCTTGTTCATCTTGCACAATTATTGTTCTTAAAGAATCATGACGATCAACTAATTGTTGGAAACACTGAATAAAGAGTTTAATATCCAGCTCCCCCTCAAGTGCCCAAATTGTTTGTTCAAAATATGCATTTGTATCAGGTTCATTCGTAGCGTGCTCATAAATAACTTCCTGGAAAGGTGCTAACGGATAAATACGTTCTATTTTTATATCCGGCATTTTTTCTTGTATTTTGGTAAGTGTATGTTGATTAAGTTGTTTATCTTTAACATTTAGTAATATAGCTTTATTATCGTTCATTATATTTACATCATTTGTTTGTGAACTTGAAAACTGGTCTAGCTTTTTAACAAATTGAACCATGTCCCTTAATATAGGAAATGAAAATAGATTTTTTGGTTCAAGCTCGAATCCTTGTCGATACAGTCTAACGGACACTTGAATCGCTTTTATCGAATCTCCACCTAAGGCGAAGAAATGATCATTTACTCCAACTTGATCTATTTTGAGTACTTCTTGCCAAATACTAGTTAATATTTTTTCCATTTCAGTTTTTGGGGCAATAAATACTTCATTTTTTTGTTTCTCCGGAGTAGGAAGCGCTTTTCTATCTAATTTCCCGTTTGGAGTCAGGGGTAATTGGTCTAAATAAACAAAATAAGAAGGAATCATATAATCTGGCAAGTGATCTCGCAAATGCTTTCGTAGTTCTGTTGTACTAATATTTTGCTCAGTTACCACATATGCAACTAAAAATTTTATTCCGTTCTCATCTGTTTGATCAATTACGACAGCATGTTCGACTTGTTTATAAGTTAGAAGACAATGAGAGATTTCTTCTAACTCTACTCGATATCCCTGAATTTTCACTTGGTAATCTTGGCGGCCTAAAAATTCAATATAGCCCTCAGAATGCATTTTTCCACAATCTCCTGTTTTATATATAAGACCAAAATCAGGATGTGACACAAACGCTTCATTTGTTTTCTTTTCATCATTTAAATATCCTTTAGCAAGGCCCACTCCCCCGATATATAAATCTCCAATTACACCAACAGGGCACATTTTCTTTTCATAGTTCAACACATAATACGTTTGGTTTGCCAAGGGCATCCCGTATGGAATACTATTCCAATGTGATTCCACCTGTTTGACCGGATAATAAATTGACCAAATCGATGCTTCTGTTGCCCCTCCTAGTGAAACTACTTCTGCAATTGGAAAATGTCTTTTTATTTTTTCTGGTAAAGAAAGCGGAATCCAATCTCCACTATGTAAAACTAAACGTAAAGAAGGATATTCAAAATGAGAACCTACTTGATCCAATGCCAAATCCATGATTGCAGGCACTGTATTCCAAATTGTAATCCCTCTACGTTCGACAGTGCGGATTAATTCTTGCATGTCTCTTGGATCACGAATCATTATTAACATTGCACCTGTGCTTAAAGCTCCGAAAATATCGTATACAGATAGGTCAAAACACATGGAAGAGATACCAATAATACGATCATCTTCATTCACCTCATATTTTTGATTTATGTCTTGAATAGTATTTGTAACCGCTTGGTGAGTAATAATTACTCCTTTTGGTTTTCCTGTACTTCCTGAAGTGTATATAATATAGGCAATATCTTCTGGACCAGCAATAGCGGGCATATCTTCTGTTGTATAAAATGACAAATGATTTTCTTCATAAAGACTAGGTTCTAATAAAAGCTTGCATGAGCTATTTTTTAAAATATATGTTTGGCGATCTAAAGGATGATCGGGATCAATCGGAACATAAGCGGCACCTGATTTTAAAATACCTAACATATTAACAATTGTGTCAACTCGCCTTTTTGCTAAAAGACCCACTTTGTCACCTAGACCAATACCTTGCTCTTTTAAGAAGTGGGCAATTTGATTAGAACGTTTATGAAGTTCCGAGTATGTTAACCATTCTTGTTCAAATACCACTGCTACTTCATCGGGTGTACGTTTTACTTGGTCTGTAAATAATTGATACAGAGTAGTTGAAGGTATTTTTTCTGTTGTTTCATTGTATTGCTTAATTAAAGTTTGATCCGATTCTTTCATCTGCAAAGATGTTATATCGCTTTGTTTCACCAATTGTTCCAATAAGTCAACAAATTGGGAAAACATTGCTTCTATTACATCAACATCAAACAACTCTTCAACGTAGTTCCAGCTAATTAATAACTCTCCATTTTTTTCAATTACTACATTATCCAAATACACTTGTGGAGTCCGAGCATGAATATAGCGAAGAGAACCAAGTTGTTCCCAAGAGAAAGCACCTGCACCTGCTAACATCGAGGTGAAAACGATTGGCATAACTGCTTTTGGCGTCATTTGATGATATCGAGTAAAATCTCGAATAAAGTTAACTCCATCGTAATGACGATGTTCAAGGCCATCTAATAAAGTAGCTTGCGTTTCTTTTACTCTAGTAAAGAAAGTTTGCTCTGGTTTTACATCAACATCCAATAAAATAAGTGATGTGAAATCTCCAACAATCTGTTCTACTTCATCATGAACAGGATAACGGTTAAATACAGTCAAGTTAATTGCTAATCGACGTTGATTACTCCAATATGCCAACACATCACCATATATTGTACAAAGTAGAGCGGAAGGCGTTACCTCTTTCTCTTGTGCTAACTTTCGTAGCTTTGTCCATTTTTTATTATCCAGGATTTTTGTAAGTGATTGGAAGTTAGGAGTAGCAATCTCTGCTGGATCCTTTTTTAACAGCAAAGAAGGTGCAAAAGGAAAGTCAGGAAGCTTACTTGTCCAATAATCTTTTGCTGTTTTATATTCTTCGCTTTGTTCCATTTCATCATAGATAAACATATAATCTTGAAAATCAAAAGATAAAGATTCTAATTTTTGATTTGGTTTATAATAATAATGCAACAAATCCTGTCCAACAATGTTCATGCTTGCTCCGTCCATTAATAAAGCATCGTATCGAAAACATAATAAATACGTGTCTTCTTTTAAAAGAAAAGCTTTCAATTCAAACAAAGGCCATTGCCCCAAAGGGAATACATGGTTAGTCATTCGAGAACGCTCTTCTTGTAAGCGAGCATTTTGATTCCTATCATCTAAATCTATGAGACTCACTATTTCAATCTCGTAATCAGGAACGCTTTGTAATATTTGCTGTTTTCCCTCTGGTAAAATTACAGCTCGCAACATTGGATGACGATGAATTACCTTTTGAAAACTTTTTGAAAGACGATTGATATCCAATGCTGTTTCATATTCAAAATATGTTTGAGGTGAAATACCGCTTAATTCAAACTGTGAATTCCGTCCTATCATATACGCTGTCTGAACTTCTGTTAAGGAAAATGGCTTAGACAAATCTTTAACATGAGTTGGTCTACTTTCAAAGTTTTCTTCTTTATGCTCTAACTTTACACAAGAACTCAGTTGAGCGATTGTAGGGTGCTTAAAAAAATCTGTTGTACTTATTTTTAAGCAGTCTTTTCTTAATAAATTAATTACCTGAAGTGCTTTAATAGATTCTCCTTTTAATGCAAAAAAATTATCATGAATACCGATTCCCTCAATCTCCATAACTTTTTCCCACGCACGCACCAATTTTTGTTCAATTTCATTGCGCGGGGCAACGTATGGAATTGATACATAATCCGTTTGGGTTATATCCAATAACCTTTTTCTATCCACTTTTCCATTTGGATTCAATGGAATCTCTTCTACCTGAATCATTTTTTCAGGAATCATAAACTCAGGTAATTTATTACTTAAATATTTTCTGATTTCACCAAAAGACACCTTGTTATCCGATACATAGTAGGCAGCTAATAATTTCCTATTTCCATACACTTGATCAACAACGATAGCCTGGTTTATTTCTGGATATTCCCTTAATTGAGTTTCGATTTCTCTTAATTCAATCCGATACCCTCGAATTTTCACTTGATGATCCATTCGACCTAAATACTCAAGTTCTCCATTAGGCAACCAACGAACGAGATCACCTGTATGATACATCATTTCCCCTGCCGCAAAAGGACTCTGTACAAATTTTTCATCTGTCAGTTTACTTTTACCAAGATACCCTCGTGCTACCGCTACTCCAGCAATGCAGAGTTCACCGGGAATTCCAAATGGTTTTAATTGGCCATACTTATTCAATATATAGGAATGATAATTCGGATTTGGTTTGCCGATCGTAACTTCTTTGGAAGTGCTCAAGTCTTTTACTGTTGCGCAAATGGTTGTTTCTGTGGGACCATAAATATTTAAAATTGTTGCTTCACTGATACAACGAATTTTTTCAACCAAATCAATGGAAAATGCTTCTCCTGCTAATAAAATAGATTTTAAATCTTTTAGAAAACTTGCCCCTTCTGGATCACTCAAAATCACTTCCATTCGCGATGGCGTTGATTCCCATAAATCCACCTTATGTTTTTTGACCAAATGAGCCAATTCTTTTGTTGCAAACTGGTCCTCTGTAGCAATTACTACTTTTGAACCTTGCGTTAAAGGAAGACATATTTCTAACAAGGAAATATCAAAAGATACACTAGCAAGAAACAAGAATGATTGATTAGCCTTTACTTTTTCTCTCATTACATTTAAAAAATGAACTAGCGATTTTTGTTCGATCATTACCCCTTTTGGATTTCCTGTCGATCCTGATGTGTAAATAACATAAGCCAAATCATTAGGATTATGTTCTCGTACTAAATTACTTTCTTCACCTTGGAAAAGATATTCTTTATCAAGATACAGTACTTCACCTGCAAATTGCGGCAATACTTCCTCTGTTCGCTTACTAAGTAAATATTTTGCTTGACTATCTTGTAACATATATTCAATTCGTTCAGTTGGGTAGTTAGGGTCGATTGGTAAATACGCTGCTCCTGCTTTTAAAATCCCCATCATACCAATAATCATTTCTAATGACCGATCTACCATAACGCCAATAATACTTTCTTTTGAAACACCTTTACTTTGAAGAATAGAAGCCAATTGATTCGCTTTCTTATTCAATTCTCTATATGTCAAAGATTGATCATTACAAACAACAGCAATTTGATCTGGAGTTTTTAATACTTGCGCTTCAAACAAATCTTGAAATGATTGAAACAAATCTATGCCCGTTTGAAAAGTATTCAATCCTTCTAACAACTCTTTTTCTTCTTCTGCAATAATACAAATATCTTTCAATGCCAAATTCGGATTTTGTGAAACTTGCTTTAAAACATAACAATACGAATTGGCAAACTGTTGCAAAGAAGAGAATGAACGGGACTTGCAAGAAATTTGAAATTCAAATTCATTATGTATTTCATTCCATTTTCTTCGTATCCATAGGACTAAATTATTCTCTGCGTATTCTTCTAGCGAATTTTCATTATGTAATCCTTCCATCCCGATTACAATTTGAAAAGGAGTTAAATTGTGTTTAACTAATAATTCAGAGAGCGGATACTCCTGATTTTCATACCCGAATAAAGTCGTTTGTTCAATCTCATTTACTAATTGTTTAAAGGTGTGATGCGGATGGATTTCACTTCCTAAAGGAATCAACTTATTAAGATTCTCACTTTGTTCAAGATTCTTTTCAATTATAGGAATACCAATAGTAATTCTTTCTTGATCTGTATAATGTGCCAAACAAACCCTTAAAGCGGCTTGAAACCAGCTAAATAATAATAAATCTTGAGACTTACTTATTTTTTGTATACTTTTACTAAATTCTACATTCACTATGACTTGAACGTACTCACAAGGTATTTCTTTATTTAGTTGGTAATCGCTATTAAATTTAAATACAGAAAAATCGAGAATCTCGGAAGATAATTGCTCCTTCCAAAACGCTTCTACTTCTTTATTTTCATGAATCGAACTTCGATCTTTAATGTGCATTTTTATCTTTATCCCCCTAATATTCATTTCTTCTACTCGTTAATTTTTAAGCCAACTTCAAGCCCATGGAGAAACACTTGATGATTATCCAAACATAAAAATTGCTGAATATCTTCAAATTTCATATGACCAACTGAACAAATCCCTAAATTTAATGTCTCAGCAACCATATTTAAGGTAGCAGTGATAATGCCTGACTCAATACAAGCAAATAAATATCCATCTGAACCGTATTTCGGGATGGAAGCGTTCGCATTATAAACCAAATAAACTGAGAAGGCAGATTGAGTAAATAAATCCTGATTAATTAACTCATGATCACTTTTGATTACTTGATCAATGTTGTTTACAATCACAAGACTATTTTTTGATGGGTTATAATAATAAAATCCAGCTTTCATATCCTCTATACGTTTTGGTTTTACATAAACAAAGATATCAATGGGATAGAGCCCGCCTGCACTTGCGTAATGATAGTATATTTTTTCTTCCCTAACCTGTTTTAGAGTTGATAAGAATTGGGAAAATTCCGTAAAACTAATATGTTTTTCCATATCAAATTGACGACAGGACCTACGTTCCTTGATTATAGTAGGTAGCTCATTTGTTGTTTCAAGTTGAATTTCGGTCGACCGTGCAGCAACGTGCGTGCGATTTAATTGTTCACTCATATACTTATCTAACTTTTCTTTAGAAAAGCGAATCTGGTTGCTATATGGATTTGAAAAAATCTTTTCTTGTGAAGAAAATACTTCTCTTGGGTGTAATATATTACTTACTAACACACGATTTTTTATCATGAGCTCTATGTTTTTTTGTGTCTCTTCTACATTTCCTAACGAAAAGCGCTCTACTAGTTCACTAATTTTCACACCTTTTTGAGCCATAAAATAAAAATCTGGAAACCACTCAGACAGAATACCTGTAAATCTCATTTCCCCTATCAAAACTTCATTATGCAACTTCTCCCAATGCTTAATCGGAGACCAGTAATAAATTTTCTCGCTCATATAACCCTCCATAAACGTTTAACTTATTTTTGAAATGCAATTTTCTAATTTACAAAATTTTTTTCAGATTCTGCTCCTTGTCTCATAGTGATTATAAATACATGCACTTTAACGAAACTTGAAAATAATGAAATAACTTTTTCTTCATTAAAATTTTTTATTTCATCATAAAAAATGATTTCTTTTTGGATACTTCACATCCTTTCCCATAGTAATCCTATAAGGTATAAACCATTTATAACATTGAGAATATTCATGTATTTCCAATGTGAAATTATTGTAATGGATTGGAGAGCGGTTGAATATAGTTATTAAATCAAATAATGTTGAGAAAGTTTTATTTATTATATTGATAAAATTTTATGATGTAATTTATTACAAATAGATTAAGAAAAGAGTTTTAAATTTTTCTTAATCAGTTAGTGTGAAAATATCACATACTATTACATACAATCGAGTTACTTACATTTCATATTCAAAATAGAGAAAAGACACCTTGAATGGTGTCTTTTCTCTATTTTAATTCCATATACTTTTTACGCCTTTGTTATTTTTAAACGATTTGTAGGAATTAATACAACTCGAACATCTAGTTCGTTATATGTTCGAATATACAATAAACATTATATGAATTACGAATGTATTTCAGGTAATTTTATAAATAAACTCAAAGATATCTTCTCCTCCTACTGTCACAAAAGAAATAAGCTATTGCTTATTTCTTTTATTAAATTGTAATATAATTACAGTATGTGAAATTATATTACATTAACTTTAAAAACGAAGTGAGAATAATCTTCACTTCGCTTTTTTTATTTGCAATCCTTGTTAAATTTGCTCAATGCAGTATTTATTTCCACATTCTTCGCTTTTATTTAATCGGTTTCTCTGTTTTTAAGACAAATGAACTTAATGCAGGAACTTTAATTTTATTGTCATGGACAACATAAAGTGGTTTACTTCCCGCCTGCTTGCTGTCTACTAGTACTTTCCAAGGCCCTTTCGATGGAAGTGTTATTTCAACAGCTTCTCTATTTGCATTGTGAGCCACTGTAAAGTATTCATTTTTATTCCCCTCTATTGTATAAGCTACAGTATTTTTCGGAGCATCAATAAATGATACGTTTGTTTTTATTTGCTCTGCAGATGTCATTCGAAAAGCTGAGTACTTTTTGCGTAATTCTATTAAACCCTTCATATAATCTACTTCATTATTAAACGTTGCACGGCGCAGCCAATCCATCTGGTTAATTGAATCTGGAGATTTGTAACTATTATGATCACCGTATTTCGTCCGCATAAACTCTTGCCCTGCATGTAAAAATGGAATCCCTTGTGATGTTAATAAAATTGAAGAAGACAATTTGTGCATTTGTTTTCGCATTTCTTCACTGTCACCTGGATTAGTTAACTCAAGTTTATCCCATAATGTATGATTGTCATGTGCTTCCACATAAGTTAATACCTGTTCCGGATCTTGATAGGTAGACGAATTTGTATCGTAGTCAATACCTGCCGTAATACCTTTTTTAATACGATCTTCCATGTTTTCCTTTCCATTTATAAAACCATTTTCCTTTTCCTCAAATACACTACCTTTCAACCCATCACGTATATTATCGTTAAAATGAGCAATCCCTTTCATTTTCTCTGCATTTTTTTGATTTGCTTTCAGCTCAGCTGCAAGAGGTGTATTTAAATCCCATCCTTCTCCGTGTAGTATAATAGAAGGGTCAATTTGATTAACAGCTTTACGTATTTCATTCATCGTTTCATAATCATGAATACCCATTAAATCAAAACGGAATCCATCTAAATTGTATTCTTTTGCCCAATATGTGACGGAATCTATCATAAATTTCCTCATCATTTTTCTTTCTGAAGCAGTATCATTTCCTACTCCAGTTCCATTTGCAAATGTTCCATCTTCATTGTAACGATAATAATAACCTGGAACTAACTTATGGAAATTAGATTCAGCAGCGTTATACATATGGTTATATACTACATCCATCACTACTCGAAGATTATTATCATGTAGTGTTTGAACCATTTGCTTCAATTCAGTTATTCGCACAGTCGGCTCATAAGGATTTGTAGAATAGGAGCCTTCTGGAACGTTGAAATTTTTAGGATCATATCCCCAGTTATATTGCGGTTCATTTAAAGTCTCTTCATTTACAGAAGCATAATCAAATATCGGTAAAAACTGAACGTGAGTAACACCTAGATCCTTTATATGATCAAGTCCTGTTTTTACACCTTCTGGCCCTTTTGTTCCTTTTTCTGTTACACCTAAATACTTCCCTTTCTGTTTAATACCACTTTCAGGTTGGATGGAAAGATCGCGTACATGTAACTCATAAATAATAGCATCTTCCGGATTTTTAAATTTTGGCTTTTTGTTTGCTTTCCATTTTTTCGGATTTGTTTCTTCTAAATTAACGACTGCACCTTTATCCCCATTTACAGAAGCAGCACGCACATATGGATCAACCGCTTCAGTCCACTTATCACCAATTTTGACCTTATACGTATAAAAGAGCCCTTTTTGGTTCCCCTTTAGTTCTGCTGTCCAAGTTCCCTTTTCACCTTGTTGCATGTTTATTTCAGCACCTATTTTATCGTTCCAGTTTTTATATGTAACTAACTTCGCTTCGCTTGCAGTAGGAGCCCATAAACGGAACTTTGTATGTTGCGGAGTATATGTATTTCCTAAATCGTTGCCACCATAATAAAATAAATTATCAAATTCTTCGCTACGAATGACTTTACCAATTTCAGTATTCGTATCAGCTAAGTTTTCAATTTTAACTTTGTATGTTTGTTTTAAATCAATTTTCTGTTCCGTAATTATTTTAACCTTATTAGTAATATCTCCACTGTTTGTATCATAAGGAGTAATATTTTTAATTTTAATGCCTTCAATTTCAATTTTCTTTTCCTTAATATGAAACGGGACATTAGTCGTTACAGTAATTTCATTGAAACTATCAATAGTTGCTTTTTGAATTGAGAGATCCGATGAAGGCTTAGAGTTATATACTTTTTCATCACCCGAAAGAATCCATACTTCAGCACGACCGTCCTTTATATTTTCAATCCAACGATCCCCACCATCTTTTTCCCATTCATTTGTTCGAACTATAAATCCTACACGATTATAGTCACTGTCTATTTTTATCTTAGCGTATTTTCCAAATTCATCTTCACCAGTAAATTCATAAGATGTACCATTTGCATTTTCTCCCCATAACCAAAGATTCCAGTCTTTTGTATTTCCAAGCTTTTCTTTGTAATGAATGATAATTTCAGTTGTTTTCGAATTTGAAACTGCCTTCACACTCTGAAAAGAGAAAACAGATGATAACATAATGATTAAAGTAAGTAATAAAACTGTTTTATTAATTAATCTTTTTGTAATTAGCACCACATACACCCTTTCTTCAAATATTACTAGCGATTTATTATGCTTACACTGAATAACACTGCTTAAATTAATCTAGAAATCTCTTTTAATTCACCTCCATATTTGCTATTTTCACGTATGTATTTCAATGACCTTTTAATACGAAAGCGTTTGCATTAATGCTTAAAAAAATAGATTTGTGTATGCCCTCATATATTTGTAAATGCTAAAAGGTCAGGGAAATCATTTTAAAGCAATCGTTTGTTATCGCTTTCATTTTATAGACTTTCTATCAAGAGGTCAATATATTATTAATTTTCTGTTTTTACACACTTTAAACCTTATTTATCGCAACTTCTTACAGATAACGCACCTAATTATTGCTTAGTCAGTTTATTTCCAACAATACATTACGAAAAAAACAGCTAATATCCTTAAAATGATATTAGCTGTTTTTTCATAATGTATTAATATATGAATGATAACTATATTTCTAAATTACTTAATTTTTGCTGCATCAAATGCTTTTTGAACTGCTTGAACTTCAGCTGTATTCGCACCATATTTATTAGTTGCCACTCGAATACATGCTGATTTCAATTCTTTGAAATTAGAAGTCATGTTTAACTCATCTGTATTTGCATAATAGAAAATATCAAACATTTTATCTTCACCAATTCCTTTAACAGTTACTCCGTTATGAGTTCCACCTTTCGCAATGAGATACGCAACTTTATTAATAATACTTGAATTAAAATGAACACCGCCTTGATCCCATCCATTAAAATCGTTAAATTCACTGTAATCATCTGGATAAGGTACTCCTAGTGAAGATGGAACAGAAGCTGGGTTTTCCATATCACGGAAAACAGATCCTGTTTGTTCTCCCATTGTCCAGTTAAAGTTTCCATTATTTACGTATTTCTCAATAGATGTTCCCATAATATCAGATAATGCCTCATTAATCGCACCGGATTCTCCGTAATATTCAAGATTAGATTCGCTAGAAGTAACAGCATGTGTAAATTCATGTCCAGCTACGTCATATGCTTTAACGATAGGATCGCCATATACAAGCATACTTCCATTATTAGCACTTAATGCATTCTGCCAATTTTTCGGATCATTCGTCTCTTCAGAATCCCAAGCGTGTACAACTGAAACTACTTTTTGTCCTTTATTATCAAAGCTATTACGCTTGTATTTATCTTTATAAAAATCAAATACTTTTGTTGCTAAGTAATGAGCACTTACTGCTTTTGGATCGTTAAATGTTGCCGAAGTACTAGTCGCTAATGTACCAGGATAATAGCTTTCTTCTTTAGTAATATCTCTGTAATTCACATCATATGTTTCAATTCCTTGCCCTCTTGTATAATCAGCAAGAGCATATTTGCCATTACTTTGTTTAGAGATACCAAATGAACGAGAAATACCTAAATCATCTTTTCCTGTTCCAGTTAATGATGTAAGACTGCTTTGTTTACTTTTCTTTAAAGCTCCAACTAGTTTGTCACTGGCTTTTAAGTTAGATTCTTGTACCATATTTTTTAACATATCACCATTTTGTGCATTTACTAAATAAGTACCAGAAACATAGGTTGGTGTTGCAGCTTCAAAGGTAACTTGGTATGCATTTTTAGCTTCTCCATTATCTTCATCAACAAAAATAACCTCTTTAACTTCTGGCTCAGAAATAAACTTGATATCGTTCCCGTACTTCGTATAAATAAATTGTTTTGCTTCATCTTTTGATAGATTAATAGGTTTTTTCAATTCTTCTTGTTTTAAATTTTGCGCGCTATCACCTGAAACACTTTTAATAACACCCTTATTATCTACGTGTGCAGTTAATTGATGGCCATATACTTCTTTTCCTTCGTATGTTTGCTGCATACGCACAAGTGTAGTTCCATCATACGAACCACGTTTTTGAAGGACTTTATAATCTACCCCTGCTTCTCCATTGACTTGTTTTTGGGACAGAGCTTGCTCTGTTTTCTCCTTAAGTGCATCCTTTACTACATTTTCTGGTGCCTTTTGTGACGGCTGTGTAAGTTCACCCGAACGGAACGATTCCTCTTGAATTTGAACTTGTAGTTGATCTGTTTCCTCTGCATGACCTACGCCATATGGTGCCACAGCTGTTAAAGCTAATCCTGTTGTTAATGCTACCTTAGTTAATGTCTTTTTGTTTTTCATTATTTCACCTCGTATAATTTTTGAAATAGAAAGCTTGTACAAAGTATACTGTCTATTCCTGTCGGAAAAAAGAGAAAATACGAAATTTATGTAACATTATGCAAAATTACATAAATTGTGGTCAATATTATAAATAATGAACGGAACACATATGTACATTATTTTGAATAAAAGAGAATCCTTATAGACACTCATCCAATTGGTTAGTTATTAATTATCTATATTCATTCTAATAAAAGTATACTTACATCTAAATAACAACATAAAAACCCACTCTTTACTATTGTAAGAGTGGGTTTCATACTATTAAAATAACAATTACTATAAGAAACCTTATAATTTATATTTTTTTAGTAATCCTATTAAGTTTTTTATAAAATTCACCTTTTGTCTTTGCATGATTAAACTCATTTGGATTAATATTTGCTTTTTGTGCGAGTGCTACAATTTCTTCTTTTGAAATTGAGTCTTTCGTATTTATAGATGCTATATTTGTGTATTTTCCGTCTTCTGTTTTTGGAATTTCTAAAATCCCTTTATTCACAAGATCAACTACAGCCTTATGCTCTGAAGAATGTAAATCTACACCAGTAATTTTCCAATTACGCATAACTTTTGGTGTGTATACACCGTTCTTTACCTCTTTTAAATATGTAATAGCAAGGTTACGAATGGTTCCACCTGTTTCTCCAAATGCATTCTCTTGTTTAGATGACCAAATTTGTTCAAACTTACGCCCCTCTAAAGCTCCCCCTTTTGCCTGAAGAGCCTCCATTCTATATGCATTCATTCCCAGCGTCATAACATCGCTCGTTTTGATTGGTTTGTTTGTACGAATAGAGCGTAAATTTGTAATTCTACTTCCATATGGTTTTGTTAAGTCAATTTCGTATTTTACGCCTCCAAAGAAATCGTTCGTACTGTATTTAGATGCACGGCGGGTTTTATCAAAGCTAACGGTTACATCTCCGGCACGAGATGAGTTAAAATATCCTGCTGCCCATTCCATATAGTCTTTTAAATCTTTTCCAGAAATCTTATATACTGTAATTTCTCCCAAGGCATATTGGTAATTGTACGCAATATCTTTTTTCTTAATAGGACCTATATCCAAACGAGCATAATCATTATCAATTTGATGGGCTACTACATCCGCTTTACTGTAGTAGAGCATGACTTCATGAAAGAAATCTGATAAAGGTGTTTCTTGAATCTGAACACTTGGAATACCTTTTATTTCATTTTCAGGAACAAGATTTCTCCCCTTTAATTGAGCGACTACAACATTTGCATCTCCTCTCGCATATTCGTGAAAAGGTGTTAATGTTTCTTCAAGTGTAGGATCAGCTAATATCGTTGTTCCATCAGCATTTTTTACTGGTATAGCGGTAGCAGTTTTATCTTTTAAAACCAATTTCCCATCTTGCTTTGTAAAAGTAAGGTCAATACGTGAAATATGTGTTCCATATTTATCTGGTTCTGTAATAATTACGCCATTTACAACTTCTTTTTTTACAAGTTTATGCATATGAGCCGCAAAAATAGCGCTTAGTTCCGGACAAGCATTTGCAATATCTTGAACACCAGTACCAGGGATACCATTCTCATTTTCTAATCCCATATGCATAACTCCTACCATTACATCTACTTTACCTTCTAATTCCTTAATTGCCTTTTTCGTCTCTTCTACCGGATTTTTCACCACTAAACCATCTAAGTGATCTGTCCCTTTTTCAAAATCACTAATCATTGGTGTATTCATACCAATAATCCCAACTTTAATTCCACCTTTTTCTACAATTGTATATGCAGGAAGAAAGCGCTCTCCATTTTCCTTATAAATATTTCCTGCTAACGTTTTTCCCTTATATTGCTCACTAACTTTTTTCAATGTATCTAATCCAAAATTGAATTCATGATTTCCAAATGCCCAGGCGTCATATCCCATTGTATTCATCGCTACCATCATTGGCGATTGTGGTTTATCGTTGAATAATTCTACTGAGTTTCCTTGAATTGTATCCCCAGCATCTACTAATATGGTATTGGGATTTTCTTGACGGACCTTCTTTATAACCGTATAAAGCTGCGTCAGACTTCCACTCATATTTGCTCCATCAAGCGCATAATCCCAAGGCATAAATCTACCATGAATATCTGCAGTACCTAACAATGTGATATTAACTTCAGATTCCTCAGCCTTAGAGATAGGTGGTTTGACTATTACTGCTGTTCCAAGCAGTAATAGAATTACAAAGTAACATACATAGTTCTTCCATTTCATTTTTTGCATAATAATAATATTTCTCCCCTTTTTGTACTTTCATAAAGTTGCTTGAACTTTAAAAATGTAACTTATTATTCAGGAAACTTCAACTACAAAAGATAATTTTGAAGGTGGTTCTGTTGCAAAATAAAGAGAATAAATTGCATACATCCCCTAACAGAATTGTATTTTATCGTTTCCTGACAGAATACCCCTTCCTTAAGCGTGTGAAGAGTACTTTCAAAATAAGGACATATCATTCATCATCATAAAATCATTATTTCAATTTACTAAAATTCGCATATAAAATATGTTATGATGATTATTTTTTTGAATTTCATTGTCGAAGTATTTCCTTCTCAATGAAAATACTTCCAAAAAAATAACCCCGCTCTTCATTTAAGACGGGGTTACACTTATACAGAAAATCGGATAGTTTCATATTTTCTTAAGCTTATTGGTTACTTTCAACTAATTTCATTCTATTTTTGTTTTCTTCTGAATCAATATGAATCAACCGTTTTCCCTGTTTATAATACGCATCAATAAATAGGGAATGATTTTTACTTTTCAATTTCACAAAGCAATTTTATCTCTTTTATTTGTGAAATATGACGCTGTTCATGTAAATAAATCAGTTCTATCCACTGATCAAGGGATAATTCTCCAAGAGCTGGATGCATCACTGCTTTTTTCGCTAATATAGACTCATCTTCTATTGTACTCAGGAAACGCATCAATTCTTTTCTTGATTCGTTTAGCATATTGAGCATTTGCTCCACTTCAAATGGTTCTATAATTGGTTCAATCATTTCTGGAGCTATAAACTTTTTCGTTCTATCTAATAAAATAGTGTGAATTTCTTTACACTCATTTTGGGTACTATCTAACTTTTTTAATCCTGATGAAATAACTGTTATAACTCTCTCATCTAATAAAACTAAATGATGACAAACTTGTGCAATACTCCATTTATCCTTATCTGGTTTCCTATTAAATTGAGCATCACTCAACAAATTAATTTCCTCAACTAATTGATCTCTCGTTTCATAAAACTTTTCATTTACAAATGTATCCATGTGGATTCTCCTTTCATTGCAACCTACATACTTAAATTCCTACGCTAGAAATATTATCTTCAAAAAAAGTTTTTCTTTCACTACTATTCCAATTTCATTTTAAAGCTACAAATGAAATTATTTGTTTTTTATATCTTTTTAATTGGCACAAATAAATTAACCTTTAACTTTCCGTCTAGATCTTCAGCAACATTATTTAAGCAAAACTCTAAATTATCTCTATCATAATCTGCATCATACTCACTATTTGGTAGCCACTCTGCATACATGTATTGATACGCTTCACTTAATTTATGAGGTTCATCATAGAACTGGTATAGACCATATGTACCTCCATCTAATCTTTTAAATTGCACATCATGATGCTTTTCTTTATCGAAGTTTTCAGGAATCGTAACACATGCATCATGCCGGCACTTATGACTTGTTCAGGATTATCTAATGATATTCCGATAAATGATTGCTCTGGTGGATAAAGTTTATTTTCAATTGACCAATTTAGTAACTTTCCCCAGTGATCTTGTGGTTCAAAGTAGCTACCAGTTCGTCTTATATATGCTACTTCTAATGTTGGTAATTTTTTTATAAAAACTTTCATTTACATCTTCTCCCCTATAAATATGTACACTGTTTATTTAGCTTTCTTTAAATATTTATTCCTTCTTAAATAAAAAGAATCCTCTAATCACATGAATTTTAATTGAAATACAATTGATTACTATTACTACTACTAAAGTAGTATGTACTTTCATACTTTTATTTGATTTTAAAGTCTTTTTAAATCGATATATTGATTGTAAGAAAATAAAAAGGTGGAGGATTTTAATTGATTAAAGGAATATACGAAGCGCATTTACCAGTATAATGTCCTATCAATTTATCATTAAATAAATGTAAAAAATGAACCTATTTATTCATTTTTAATGCGTATGTATGTACATTTGTTAATTTATTCGATATATTATGGGTATTGAATGATTACGTAAAGTGTATAGGTCGCTTATATAACACCTTATATTTTTATATCCGTGAAAACTACAAAGTGTATGAAAATCCATTTGTCAAATGAATTTAGTGTGGAAGGAGGTTTGTGGTTACTTCATAGGGTATAATAATCAGTTTTTTACTGATAAAAATATAGGAGGCGACATAATGTTTCGTACGATTTCAAATTTCATGAGAGTAGCTGAGATAAGAAGGAAAATCCTTTTTACACTAGCGATGTTAATCGTTTTTCGAATTGGCACGTTTATTCCAGTTCCTCATACTAACGCAGAGGTATTAAAAGTACAAGATCAAGCTAACGTTCTAGGTATGTTAAACGTATTTGGCGGAGGAGCATTGCAACACTTCTCAATCTTTGCTGTAGGTATTACACCATATATTACAGCTTCCATCATAGTACAATTACTACAAATGGATGTTATACCTAAGTTTTCGGAATGGGCAAAGCAAGGAGAAATGGGCCGTAAGAAATCAGCTCAATTCACTCGATACTTTACAATCATTCTCGCATTCATACAGGCCATCGGAATGTCTTATGGCTTTAATAATATAGCAGGTGGACAATTAATAACAGATCAAAGCTGGACTACATACTTATTTATTGCGACAGTTTTAACTGCAGGTACTGCATTTTTACTTTGGTTAGGCGAACAAATTACCGCTAACGGAGTTGGTAATGGTATTTCGATGATTATCTTCGCAGGTCTCGTTGCTGCGATTCCAAATGTTGCAAATCAAATTTATTTACAACAATTCCAAAATGCTGGCGATCAGCTATTCATGCACATAATAAAAATTGTTTTAATTGGACTCGTAATTTTAGCGATAGTTGTTGGCGTTATTTACATTCAACAAGCTGTACGTAAAATACCGATCCAATATGCAAAAGCTGTTTCAGGAAACAATCCATATCAAGGAGCAAAAAACACTCATTTACCGCTTAAAGTAAATAGTGCTGGTGTTATACCAGTTATCTTTGCTTCTGCATTTTTAATGACGCCGCGTACAATTGCGCAGCTCTTCCCTGATTCAAGCGTATCAAAATGGTTAGTTGCAAATCTTGATTTCGCACATCCAATTGGAATGACACTTTATGTCGGTCTTATCGTTGCTTTCACATACTTCTACGCATTTATTCAAGTAAATCCTGAACAAATGGCTGAGAATTTGAAAAAGCAAAATGGATATGTTCCTGGTATTCGTCCTGGTAAAGCAACTGAACAATATGTAACTAAAATTCTATACCGTTTAACATTTATCGGTGCAATTTTCTTAGGTGCTATTTCTATATTACCGCTCGTATTTACGAAAATTGCTACGTTACCACCTTCTGCTCAAATTGGTGGTACAAGCTTACTTATCATTGTCGGTGTAGCACTAGAAACTATGAAGACGTTAGAAAGCCAGCTTGTAAAACGTCATTATAAAGGCTTTATTAAAAAAGTGAATTAATTATAAAAAACACAGTTGGTTATTTTTCCAACTGTGTTTTTTATTTTATCAGTCCTGTAATATACAGGGCTGTTGCTTTATGGAACTACATCTCCTTCTCTAATAACCGCCCTTTTTTGAAATAAGTCCGTAGTGTTGAACGATTGGCCAAAAATACACCAATCAATATAAGACAAGCCCCCATTCCCATTGTAGGATTTAAAGGTTCTCCTAAAATGATATATCCCACAATTATTGCAATTAATGGTGATACATATAACCACGTCGATGGAAATACTGGATTTGTTTGTGATAAGAGCCAGTAATATAATCCGTGTCCACCAATCGATCCGATAAATATGAGATATAAAATAGGCCATTGCACACTCCATGAAGTTAATACGGTTACGTTTGGTTGTTCTACAATAATAGATGCGATTAGTAGTAAAATCCCTCCATAAAACATTTGAATACCGTTAATAAGAAATGGTGATACATTTGATAAATCTGACAGTATTTCTTTCGAACGAATAGAGCCTATTCCGTAAAATAACTCCCCTATAACTAAAACAATACAAGCAATACTCCATATGAAACTTACTTGTTGATGCATTCCTGGTAAAGAAACAAATATAACACCTGCTAGTGCAATAACTAAAGCAATGAGTTGTTCCTTTTGTAATTTCTCCCTATTCCTCTTTGCTTGTATTAATAAAATCATCATTGGTCCCGTAGCAGAAAGAACAGCAGCTAATCCCGAAGAAATATATTGTTCTGACCAATATAAACTTGCGAATGTCATAAATGTTAAACAAAATCCAGCATACATAATGCGTTTTGAAAATATATGTGGCATAATTTCTTTTCGCTTTAATTTAAAAATAATCATAAGGATTATGCCCGCTAAAAAGAAGCGAATTCCTGCTGAAAACAACGGTGGCGCCCCTGCTTCAATTCCAATTTTTATCGTTAAAAATGTTGTCCCGAAAATAATACATACTAAAATGTAATTAAAAATGACCATTTTGCTTCCTCCTTTTTACTCTTAGAATGAGTATAGAGGCTATGGTGTATAACAGTGTATCGGTACATATAACAGTTACTTCAAGTTGTAGTTGATTCCCTATATATTTTTCGCTTTAATTAAGTTAAAAAGAAAAATAGGTGAACCTATGAAAATTGTATTGCGTAAAGAAACAAACATACCGTATTACAAGCAAATATATATGCAAATTGTTGACAGAATACAAAGTGGTATGCTTTCACATGGTGAATCTCTTCCTTCTTTACGTTGTATGGCCACAGATTTACAAATCAATGTATTAACAGTTCGTAAAGCGTATAAACAGTTAGAAACGAAAGGGTATATACGCATCGAACAAGGAAAAGGTGCTTACATATATAAACGGGTAAAGAAAGATTTCAAACCAATTCCGTATAAATGGCAACAAATGAAAACGATTAATGTTATGCGTTCTCAATATGCAATGAATAAGCACCGTAAATATTATAATTTTTCACAAGCAATTCTGTATCCTCGTCTGTTACCAAATCCATTTTTGGCAGATGAAATGCATAAATTGCTGGATAAAAATCCGATGTTGTTAGCAACTTATGGGCCAGTTCAAGGCGATTATGAATTGCGAGTTGAAATAGCAAATTACTTAAATGAACACCAGAAATTAGTGACAGACCCATCTCAATTATTAATTACAAGCGGCGCACAACAAGGAATTGATTTAATTGCTCAAACATTATTAAAACCTGGAGATATTGTATTAGTAGAAAGTCCATGTTACAGTGCTGCGCTTGATATTTTCATCAATAAAGGTGTTCAAATCATTCCCGTTTCTCTTGATAATCATGGAGTTCGCTCCGACTTAATTGATGATATTTGTCAAAGTAAAAATCCCGTTTTATTGTATACGAATCCCACCTTCCAGAATCCGACAGGTACAGTAATGAGTAAAGAACGAAGAATGGAACTTATAGAACTATCGGAGTTATATCAATTTTTTATTATTGAAGATGATTCTTTCGGAGAAATATATTTTGAGGATGCTATAATCCCGCCCCCAATCAAAAGTTTTGATAAGGATGGCCACGTAATATATATAAAAGGATTTAGTAAAACGTTAGCACCAGGACTGCGTATCGCGGCACTTATTGCCGATGGTCCTATTTTTGAATGGCTATATGCAGTAAAAGGTTCAATGGATATCGGTAGTCCTTTATTAACACAGAAGGCACTTCTACCGTTTTTACGTGCAGAACGTATGAAAAACCATTTAGAAAAATTACGTACAGCTTTACAAATGAGACGTGATTTAACAATTGATATATTATCGCCATTAAAAGAACTACACTTTGAAATACCAAATGGAGGTTTTAATTTATGGGTGACACTACCTGATTCGATAGATTCCTTTACCTTATTACAAAAAGCAAATGAAGTAGATGTCTCTTTTTTACCAGGAACAGCTTGTCTATTAAATTACGAAACAAATGATAACCAATTAAGAATTAGCTATTCAATGTTAAACGAGAAAGATATGGAAATTGGATTAGAAAAATTACACGATACAATACGAAACAGTATTTGTTCGAAGTAATATCACAATAGCTAACAATAAATAATACTCGAAAATGAAAATGTATAGTATGGGATATTATTTATTGTTGAGCTTTTTCGTTATTCTGAACAACCGGTTTTAAAACTTGTCTTTCTTTTAATTCTTCAACAATACCATATTGATCAATAATAATTGCTTTCATTTCCTCTCCTCCTTGCTGTTTATTTTAATAACATACAATTATTTCTCAAAATTTTTTGCCTTGAATTAACATATAATTATTTTTGGGGGTAATTATGCAAGAAGCATTATAAAGTGAAACTTTAATCAACTCTCGCCAATCGGGCTTTTTCGGGAAGTTGGTCCCCTCCCAACTTCTTTACTTTCCCTGAATTTTAAGATGGGACTCTTACTGCCCAGCAAATAGCGGGATGAATTCCACCACGAATCTTACACACATCTTAGAATCATCCAAAACTGTTTTATTGATCAAATTCAAAAGAAATGAGGCCTAACTATATGAGTGAAAAGATATTTAAAATAAACGGAATTGATATATGTACAGAAAGCTTTGGGAACCCTAAGAACCCTGCTATTTTATTAATTATGGGCGCTACATGTTCCATGGTTTATTGGGATGAAGAGTTTTGTGAGCTGTTGGCTAGTACGGGGAAGTTTGTTATTCGCTTTGATAACCGTGATGTTGGACGCTCTGTTGCCTATGAACCTAGAACTTCCAATTATACAGTAACAGATATGGCTGAAGATGCAATTGGAGTACTAGATGCTTATCATATTGATAAAGCTCACCTATTTGGTATGTCATTAGGTGGTATGATTGCTCAAATTGCCGCTGTAAAACATCCCGAAAGAATTTTGACGCTAACTTTACTAGCGACTAGTGTAATAGGATCTGATGACAATACTCGCGATTTACCTCCAATGGATGAAAGGATTTTAACACATCATGTAAATGGCACAAGTATAGATTGGACAAATAAAAATGATGTGGCAGAGTATTTAGTTTCAGGATCTCGTCTATTATGTGGATCAGAACGAATATTTGATGAAAATAGAGTTTATAAACAAGTAAAACAAGAAATAGAACGCGCAAACAATTTATTAAGTATGTTTAATCACGCTTTACTTCAAGGTGATGATGCATATGAAGGTGTACTTCAATCCATACAAGCACCTACATTAGTTATTCACGGAACAGACGATACAGCACTACCATTTGAACATGGCCTCGCACTAATTGATGAAATTCCAAACTCAGTACTATTAACCCTTAAAGGGGCAGGCCATGAAAACCATCCAGATGACTGGGAAAGCATAATTAATGCTGTTTCTAAACATACATCTAAAATTTAGATAAATAACTAATGGAAGGGTCACAAATTGTATTGTGCCCCTTCCATTTACAAACAAAACCCCATCACTGTATTCGTATGTATAGTGATGGGGACTTCTTATATTTTTCTATGTTTAAAAAAATGGACAATCTAATTGATCAACAGATTCCCATAATTTTTTTTTTGCATTTTCAGTGGATGTATTTGTGTCTAGTGTCATGTTTTTAAAAGGGTTTACTTCGACTTTTAATAAGGATGAAGGCTCCACATATAATGAGAAAACATGGCTGCTTGGTAAAGCTTTAGAAACGTCAATATCTCCTACTTGTTTGAATAGTTGCTGCGCAGCAAAGAAGAAGAAATTAGTTGGATTTGATTGTTTATTCAGCCACGCAAGCATTTCAGGTGATACCGATTTATGAATATTGATTTTTACTCGATCACCACGTTTATATCGCCTAGATCGCATACTTCCACCAACTAACTTATCGTTAAGTTTGTAAATCCTAACTCTTTTTGCTTATGCTCTCTATATTTTGGCGAACAAGTATAGACTAATAATCCTCGTGCATTTGTAAATAACGGATTATCTACAAAGATTACATTTTTGAGTCGTCCTTTTTGCTTTAAAATCATTTTTAAACTGTTTTTAATAATTACTGCACCCCCGCCATAAATAAACACGTATGGATCGTCTTTCATATCATCAATTTTATTTATAATATCTGTTGCAACACGCGCTGCTAAACCTAATAGCGCTGGCTGTGATTCCTCAACTAATAAGGTATTTCTCGGATGCTTATCATTTAAATAAATTTGATTGAATTCTGTAATACTATCAATCGTCTTAGTTGGATACTTCCGGTTCCATCTCGTAATGATTTGTAGTAACGTCTCTTTTACACCATAAGATAAACCTTTACTTAGTTGCGGACGGAAATTCACCCCTAATGAAACGACTTCTTCTGTCGTCCCTGCGCCAATATCAAAAGAGAGTAGAGTTTTATCTACAAAATCAATTTCAGAAACTTGATTTTGCTCACATTCTATTTTATGTTTCACAACATTTCCTTCTTCATCGTATACAATGCCCCACGTCCCAGAAGCACCCTCAGGCAGGCATTTACAATACTCAATTGAAACATTAATTGTCACATCGCGTCCGTTCGGATAATGAAAAATAACCTTATGATTTCCCATATAACGTTTTGCATTTTCAGCAGCTATTTCTTGTGTAATAAGCTGCATAGGAAGAGCGACAGATAAATCATAACGAATATTAATATGGCTAGAAGTTGGACTTTGACGCATAGCGCTTACCGCCAAACCTGATAGTATTGTAATAACCATTAACTCATCCGTTGACTTATTTGATTTCTTCTCTACCTCAGTACCTTTTAATTGATCTTGAATGACTTTTTCTCCAACGATGTATCGTACATTATTTAGCATTAACGATGGCGAACTTATAGTCACATCAATGTGGTTTTCTAATTCAGATAATGAAACATCTACCTCATCTAAGAGTCCTGTAGGCTCACCTATATATAAAGAATAAATACTCGGAATAAAAATAGGGTCTTGCCCTTTCACCATTAACTTCAAACCGTTGTTTCCTGCATCTGCACCAGCTTTTAAAAGTATAGACATAACTACCCCCTAAATTAATCTGACATCCCTTCCAAATATATGCGAGCCCATTCTTTTACATTCAAATGTATTGTAATTTTTTATTTATCATAAAACCAAAATATTGCATACTTACATATTTCGTGTAAAAAGTATTTGACATGATACTTTGCCAATTTTATACTTATATTTGTAAAGAGTTTTTTACAATCGAGGGGGCAATTATTTATTGAATACTAAAAAAACTATTTTTATAATCA
Organism: Bacillus sp. 7_6_55CFAA_CT2; assembly: GCF_000238655.1. Classification (NCBI taxonomy): domain Bacteria; kingdom Bacillati; phylum Bacillota; class Bacilli; order Caryophanales; family Bacillaceae; genus Bacillus; species Bacillus sp. 7_6_55CFAA_CT2. The sequence goes on from NZ_JH414709.1 coordinate 931,059, forward strand.
TTGTTTTAGCATTAATTGCAATACTAGTACATGGCACATATAAATACATAACTGAAGGTTCTATTTTGGGCGGTACGATTTTTGCTATTTCGTTAATACTTAGTAATTTAATTAATTACATTACTTGGGGAGATCCCCACGGTGTATCAGAAGAAAGTCAAGATGAAATGGGACAACAAATTACATATAAAAGCTTTAAAATTGCATATTTTGTGCTTGTAGTTGTAATGTTCCTTATATTAATCTTCTCTGAAGGATTTTCTATGGGGGCTAATTTAGATGGAGTAAAAAACCTCCCTCTGTTCATCGCAATTTGCTCTTCCTTCTTTATTTATCCTATTGTCGAACTCGTAGTTGACAAAACAATATAAATAAAAAGATGAGGTTTTCTACATGTAGAAAACCTCATCTTTTTATATTTACATACCCTCTACAATTGCTTTTAATTTGTTCACAGTCCGCCAATTCCTAACTGTAGCTGGTGTATGTAACTTCTGAAACTGGTTCATTAATTTAGAATTTCGAATGCTATTTTTGAAAAACAAATAAACGACTTTCTCATCTATATAGCAATCTTCAAGTTCACTTTTAAATATAAGCAATTGACTACTCTCTTCTTCAGAAAGTACATTAGCTAAAAAAGCAACATGAACACTTTCTCCTTCTAACAATGAATGAACTTCATACGGACATTGCTTAATAATATTTATAAATTCATCATGTGTTCTTAGCATGACTGGAACATCGAAATCAAATTCATTTTTTATTTCCGTTTGTATTCGGTCTTTTAGAAAGTTTATATCTTCCTTAGATTCGAACACGATATTACCACTCTGTATATACGTTTTCACTTGTTTTAACCCTATTGATTCAAACACTCGTTTTAACTCAGCCATTTTGATTACTTTATGTCCACCGACATTGATTCCTCTTAGTAATGCAATATAAAGTGTCATACTATTTCCCCCACAATAAAATGAACTTATCAATTGAATCGATTTCCCCACTCATATTTCTCGGATATTTGTTTTAATTCTTCTAACATATCATGAATAGATAATACCTCAAATAAAATAATATACTCACTTGAAAAATGGTGATGATAATGATTTGGTTTATAATCTTTTAAATCATTTTTATAACTCCAAGTTGAGATATTAAAAAATTCACAAACTAACACTGTAAGAAAAACTGCAATCCCAGTTTTAATCACTCTTCCCCCAACGATATTCCATTTTCTATCTTGATTCATTTTTTATATCCTTCATTTCTATTTCATTTTATATACATATATTGTATATTATTAAAATAAAAAAACCTACTACATGAATATTCAAGAGTAAGTTTTCTATCTCATTATTTCATTATAGACAAATGCATTATTATTTGTTGGCCTATTGGTCCCATTCTTCTAAAACCTTTATCTTGGAAGCCGACTTTTGCATATAAATTTTGTGCAGGAATATTTCTTTCATTCACAGCAAGTACAACTTCATTTTTTATTGGAAAATAACGTTTTACAAACTCGTCTAATAATAACAATGACTTTTTATCGTATCCCTTTATTTGTCTATTGTGATTTATAGAAAATGAGGTTAAAAGTAAAGCGTTTTTATTGTCTGTAAATTCCTGTACTCTATCGCCTGTTTGCAATGCGAAAAGACCCACCGGTACCCCATTGTAATCTAAAATAACAATCACATTTTTTGTACGATCACTTTTTGCTTTCTCCAGTAATGCGCTTGGATCTGATGTAAACTGAACTTGTTCACTTGGTAAAGTAAATGTTTGTATAACTTCTTTATATTTCTCCTTATACGGAACTAATTGAATTTCCCCTGTGTGTATGTTCATGCTAAACTCTCCCATTTTTTAGCTTATTAACTTATACCTTGCTGTGCTTTTGAATGCACTCTTCCATCTAAAAAGGTAATTTCAACAAATGAATTTGGATTGTTTCCTTTCCAAGCAAAAATTTGTTTAATTTGTGGAGAATGTTCTACCCCTTCTTCTATAAGTAAATCTCCTTCAAAACCAATTAAATCTTTCACTTCTGTATAAGTCATTCCTTCATTTATACTCGAGAAATAATTTATATTGATAGACTCTTTCTGTTGCCTTTCCATCACAGTAGAAGAAGTTGCTGTTTGATTTTTCACTTCTTTTCTCTGTTCACACGCTGTCATACTGAAACCTAAGCATAAACTAAACAATATACATGCGCTTTTTTTCATCATAACAGTTGTCCCTCCCCTCATAATTAAACCATATTTTCCCTTAAAAATAAACTGAATATTTAATATTATATTTAAAAACCTCGTACAATTAAGTACGAGGCTAATTTCATTTATTCAAATGATTATTTGATTGATCATTCTGTTCTTTTCTTAACTCTTGTTCTTCATCTTTTGGTAATTGTTTATCATTATCCTTAATTGGATTCGTTTCTCTATTTTCTATCATATCATTTGGAACTTGTGGCATTACTCGGCCCACAATAGCGGCTAATTCATCTAGTATACCTTCACCTGTTTTTCCTTTTTTTATTTGCTTTCCAATTTGTTTGAGGCGTTCATACGTATCAACATCTGCTACAACGACTGCATTAGCACCGTCAGGGTCATTTTTTAAACTTTCTGCAACAGAGTATTTAATTGATTCAACTCGAGTTCGATCAAGTTTTGCTTTTACATCAATACCTACAATAGCATATTTTCCAACAACGACCGCAGTTGCATCGTTCACACCTGGCACACTTGCAGCTAAAGATGCTAAATGGTCCGCTGCTTTTTCATTTGGTTTATTTGATTTGTTTGTATAGTTAACATTTTTCATCGAAACATTTTTTTGCTCTGGTTTTTCGTTTGGATTGTCCTTTTTTCCAATACTGCATCCAGTTATAAACAAGCAAAGCATCAACATATATATTAGGCTCTTCATTATTCTCACCACTTTACTATTAAAATTTAATCATAAATCTTTTCAACAGCTTGCATCTTCTTCACTTTTTCTTCTGCTCCGCTATTTGCATTAATGAAAATTTGGTACGTATCTTTCCCTAAAGTACCTACAAATTCATAGCAAAGTACTTCATTATGCAAATCATTTACTACGACAGCTTTACGTTCTTCCATAACTTTAACATCTGGATTGATTTTCTTTCTTGCTTCTGCTGCAGTTAGCTTTGCCGATGGAACTGTTCGCTTTTGATGTGACGCTAAATATTCTTTTGCGGAGAACCCAACGATAGAACCATCATCTAAAGCAATTTTCATTTGGATTGCTTCTGGATAAATTCGTACTCCATTTTCATTTACTACATACGTAAATACACCAACATTATCATATTGAGAGCTATCATAAAGCTCCATATTATTAAACTTATGGTCCTTTAAAAATTTCAAACCTTTACTTCCTGCATCGTTTAAACTAACTTTCTGTTCTTTAATTTCGCGGTTATTCATAACCCAAATTGGATATCCGCCTTTTCCGGTAATATCCATATAGAACTCATTGTTCGTTGCTTCATCTTTAATTTTCACACTATAGAAGGATTCTTTCGCACCTTTTCCACTTTTCTCTACATCTACTTTTTCATTTCCTTTTAAATTCAAAAACGATTTGGCAATTTTCGCCGCTTCATCTTTAGAAATCGCTTTTCCTTCTGCTTCAAATCCACCTTTTTTATTTTTTTGCGCACTAGTAAAGGTCGGTCCGAAGTTTGTAGAAGAATATGATGTTACGTTTTTCTCTACAGTTTTCAATCCATCAATAATTGTGTTATCTGCTGGATCACGATTTGATGCAAGTGCCATCTCAACATCCATCCAGCGTAAATTATTTTTCAAAACAAGATGTTGTACTTTTCTTAGTTCATCTTGTATATTTCCTGCATTTGAATATAAAGTTTCCAATGTTTTATATTCTTGATCATTTAACGGCTCTTTTTCTAAATCACGAATAGCCGCACGATAACTAAAATCACCGATATTCGCTAAAAATTCTTCCGTTTTATTAAAAGGCATTAACGTTAAAGGAAGTTGCCCTACATCCGAACGAGCTTCAGATGTTATTCTCCATACATCTGCTAATGCAGGTGATAAAGATGCACGTGAATTCATTGCAAGCGTTGTCCCGATTTTGTCGTGCAACAAATCAACCTCGTATGCTAAATCATGAAACGCACGTTGATAGCTATTTTCCGCTCGAATTAAAACCGCATTTTTCTCTTGGTGCTCTTTATAGCCCCAATACCCTGTTCCTACTACACCTACTGTTAATAATACAATGATAATACCTCGTAACATTGTCCCACCTCCGCTCTATTTACAGAAAATATGTTTACCGATTTTTTTAATTTGTGGACGAGTCCAAATCCATTTACTAGTCGCAGTATCTGGATTGAAATAATATAAAGCATTTCCTGTTGGATCCCATCCGTTAATCGCATCTAAAACTGCTTTTTTTGCTGTTTCATTTGGCGTTAAATATATTTGTCCATCGGCTACCGCTGTAAATGCTCTAGGCTCAAAGATTACACCTGAAACAGTATTTGGGAATGACGCACTTGTAACACGGTTCAAAATGACAGCAGCTACTGCAACTTGTCCTAAATATGGTTCACCGCGTGATTCTCCGTATACTGCGTTTGCCATAAGCTGAATATCATTTTGAGAATAACCGTTCGGCACATTTGTCCCTTTATTTTGAGGTGGTTTATTCTCTTGTGCAGTGCCACCACTATTTCCTTTATTCGTTGTCGTCCCTTTATTAGCAGTTGACTTGTCATACTTCGTTGCTTTCACGAGCATTTGCTTCGTTTTAGCTCCAGCTAAACCGTCAACGGGTAATCCGAATTTCTCTTGAAAATTCCGAAGTGCCCAATATGTACCCCATCCGAAAACACCATCCACTTTTCCCGTATAAAATCCGTTATATTTCAAACGAGATTGCAGTTCAATGACATCTTCGCCAGATGCCCCTCTTTGAATGACTTGATTAGAAAAAGCTTCTACATTCTTTAGTTGTATACTACTGACCATTAAAGACAGTCCTATGAACGCAAGTAAAACTGCTATTTTAAAAATAGCCTTTTTGTGCATAATTTTCCCTCCTTAATTACGGAAATGATTTCTTGGTTATGTTTTGTAAAAGCCTCGCTTTTATGTAAAGAAGACAAAAAAATCCAAACTCATATCGTTGAAAAAATATGTAAACAATATACAAAAAAGATAAAAGGAGTTCATCATGAAGAAATTGTTAAAGCGTGTCGCACTTGTCATTCTGTTCCTAACAACATGTTCAAATATATATACAGGCTCATCAATTGTTCATGCGCAGCCGCCGTATGCCAAATGGGGTAAGCTTGCCGTAGAAAAGACGAAAGAACAATACCCAAAAGCAGAAATTATTGACTATCTTCATATAGGTAGAAAACCAAAAACAGTTCAAATAACTGTTGAAAAATTTAAATTGTGGTTACGTGAGAACGGAAAAGAATACGGTGTTTTTGTTGATGTAGAATTTGAAACGAAGACGGAGAAATTTATAAAGTTGTCGTTTCAGAAGACGAGTAGATAAAGTGAAACTTTAATCAGTGGGGGTTTTGTTCATCTCCCACTAATCATCCGCCCTCACCAATCGGACTTTTACGGGCAGCCCGACAAATAGCTGGATAAAGTGAAACCCCCACTGTTAAAACAGACACAGTGGGGGTTCTTGCATTTCTAAAATTTTTCCCTAAAGTTTCGATTCCCTAAAAATCTTACCAATATACAAATAGAGCCAATTACAACTGCTATCCCTATACTGTATAAAAGTACTTTACCATACCCACCTATTCTTGGATCTAAAAACGGATATGGATACCAATTCACGATTGGGCCACGTATTAAGCTATATACAACGTAAAAACACGGGAATAAGAGCCAACTTGCAGATTGTTTCCAAGTGATTTTCTTAATAGGTGGATTTAAAATCCAATCTAAAAGCATTGCAATCGGCATGATATAATGTAGCACAGTATTTACCCATGGTATTGCCGTTTGAAGTGACTCTTCTAACCCTCTTAGTAACAAAAAATAAACGAGTCCTGTCGTAAGTATGTATACCGTTGCTGCACCACGAAGTATACTAAACTGTTCTGAGCGACCAAATGTAGCTGTTCCGATACTGCTTAAAAGGAGAATACATGCAACTAAAATGTTACTTTCGATAGTAAAGAAACTAAAAAAGTTAACTGGATTGAACGGTTTCACTTGTGCCCTGATTATGAATTGCGTAATAATGGCGCTACATACTAGAAGACTTAAACAGAATCTAAATAAAGATAAAATTTTTTCATCCTTCATACATTCCCTCCTTTTCTTATATATAATTAGAAATTCCCTGTACATGCTCAATAAATAGTTTTAATGGAACGAGCCCACGTTTTGGCATATGACTACTTATAATAGCTACTACTTCTAACTGAGGAATGATAACGATGTATTGTCCGCCGTATCCCATAGCGAAATATATACAATACGGTATGTGAAATCTTTCGGTATGTAATACCCACCAGTGATATCCATATGCGCCGACATGTTCATATGTTTCAAAATGCGCCCTACTTGACTCTTCTAACCATTTCGCTGATACAATTTCTTTTTCATTCCAATATCCATTTTGCAAACATAATTTTCCTAATTTTAATAAATCGGTAGATTTCATTTTCATACCGAAGCCGCCGACATATATACCCTGCGGATCTTGTTGCCACTCGTATTCGTTAATTTCTAATGGATTAAATAAATATTTCTTTGCAAACCGCTCTGTCGACATTCCAGTAGCTTCTTGAATAATATAGCTCAGTAAATGAGAAGAACCTGAATTATAATTCATTTTTGTAGCAGGTTCTTCAATTATTGGCTTTTCTAATATGTACTGTACCCAGTTCTCTGATTCTACAAAGTCATTTGGGAATACTACTCCATTCCCAAACTCTTTCCAGTCCTCACCAGTAGTCATTGTTAATAAGTAATATAGTGTTAAATTATGTTTTCCCCTAGGTACATTTTCAATCCACTCTGTGATCGGTGTATGTATATCATTTATATAGCCCTTATCAACTGCAATACCAATTAATAAAGATACGATACTTTTTGTAATCGAATTTATTTTATATAAGTTATTTGCACATTCGGGTGTTTTATAATATTCAGTTGTTAATTGTCCTTTTTGATAAACAAGAAATGTATTCACTTTTTTCTTTTCGAATTTATTTTCTAGTTGCTTGAAATCCAAAAACTTTACCTCCATTTAAATAGTTAATCCATTTATTATATCTTGTTCCTTCATTTTAAACATAATTGTGCTCAAATAAAAATAAACCTGTCAGCCATAATGAACTGACAGGTTTATTTTTATAATTTCGTACGAACATTCCAAAGCTCTGGGAAGAATTGTTGATCAAGTACTCGCTTTAAATAAGAAACACCGGAGGATCCACCTGTACCCATTTTATGTCCAATAATTCTTTCTACTGTTTTCATATGACGGAAACGCCATTGTTGTAGCCAGTCTTCAATATCAATCAATTTTTCAGCAAGCTGATATAAATTCCAATATTTTTTCACATCCGCATACACTTCTAACCATGCTGCTTCTACTGTTGCATCTTCTTCATAAGGCTGCGTAATATCACGGTTTAACACATCTTTATGAATAGGGAATCCTTCTTTTACTAATGCTTGAATCGCGACATCATATAGACTTGGTGCATGTAGCGCTTTATGAAGTCGTGCATGTAATTCTGGATCCTTTTCATAAATTTTTAATGCATGTGGCGTTTTATAGCCAAGTGCATACTCAATCATACGATATTGATACGATTGAAAACCTGAAGCTTGACCGAGTGAATCACGAAACTCAATATATTCTGATGGTGTTAATGTCGCAAGAATATCCCAAGATTGAATAATTTGAGACTGAATTTTTGATACACGTGCTAACATTTTAAAAGCTGGTTGTAATTTATCTTGTTTAATAGATTCAATCGCCGCATTTAGCTCATGTAAAATGAGCTTCATCCAAAGCTCACTTGCTTGGTGAATAACGATAAATAACATTTCATCATGATGGTCTGATAATCTTTTTTGAGAAGATAATAAACTATCTAATTGTAAATACTCCCCATACGTCATATTCTCTTTAAAATCCGTATGAATCCCTTTTTCCATAATCACTTTTTCATTTTCTTTCATATTAGCCAAACGCCCCTTTTATATGATTCTACTTATATTGGTCTAATAACGGCTCGAACTGGACTTCCATCCGCATCAGTTAATGCAAGTGGTAATGCAATCAATTCATAATCACCGTCTGCTACATGATCTAGTACGACATTTTCTAAAATATGAATTCCATGTTTAAATAATTGATGATGCGCTGCTAATTCTTTATCATCTAATGGATCAACTGATGGTACATCTACTCCAATTAAACGTATTCCTTTTTCTGAAAGAAACGGCGCTATATCAGCACGTAAATGAGGGATCACAACTGGAAATTCTTCAGCTTTCCCATGTGAAGATGTACGTAATAATAATCGTTCTACACCTTCTAAGTGAAAACTTTCTAGTTCTTTTTTTCCGATGCTTTCAAGATTAGAAACGTCAATAATCCGTGCTGGGCCAACATAAACTTGAACATCTAAATCTAATACTTTCTTTCCATCATTATCAAAATGAAATGGTGCATCAATATGAGTACCTGTATGAATACTCATCGTTAACTTTCCTACATTTACCGAGCCACTTTCTTCTTTTGACCATGAAACTTCATATGAGAACGGTGTGTCTCCTGGCCACGTTGCAATATCATTATTTAGCGGTTGTGAAATATCAATCCACTCTGATGTTTTCATGCTTATGCCACAACCTCTCGCTTATTTTCAAACTGTTTATACTCTTCTTCTTTCATAATTTTCTTTAATATTTGTACAGATTTCCACACTTCTTCATATGTGTTATATAAAGCGACCGGCGCCAGTCTTACTCCATTAGGTGCTCGGAAATCAGGGATTACTCCATTTGCTTTTAGTGCTTTACATATACGTGCTGCTTCTGCATGCTCTAAATATATGTGCCCCCCACGTTTTTCATCCTCTAATGGATTTCCAATTGTAAATCCGAAATCTTTTAATTCGTGATCAATTAAATTCATCATATATCTTGTAATGTGTAAAGATTTTTCGCGTAAACGTTCAATACCAGCATCTTTGAAAATTTCAAGTGAACCAATTAACGGTGCTGTACTTAATACGTGAGGTGTACCAATTTGATAAGCACCCGCATGATCAGCAGCTGTTAATGTATGCTCCATATCAAACTGCTTATCTTTTCTAGAACTAAACCATCCAGACAACCCTGGCAGTCTATTAAAATGTTTACTATTTACATAAATTCCTGCAACGCCACCAGGTCCTGCATTTAAATATTTATAATTACACCAAATGGCGAAATCAACATCCCATTCTTTGAAAAAATGTGGAATAGAACCGATTGAATGACATAAATCGAATCCGATATGAATGCCGCGTTTATGAGCTTCCGTTGTTAAACGTTTCATATCAAGAATTTGACCACTTCTATATAAAACAGAAGGTAATAAAATTAAAGCGATATCATCTTCCATCGCATGAATAATATCTTCTTCAGAAAGTGTTCTACCATCTCGGCTTTTCACTCTTACTAAATGCTCATCTGGATCTAATCCTTTTAAACGAATTTGACTTTGAAGTGCATATATATCTGACGGGAATGTTAATTCATCCGCAAGAATTTTTGTACGTATTCCTTTCGGCTCATAAAATGTGGCAATCACTTGGTGTATATTTGTCGTCGTGGAACCGGTTACAATAGTTTCTTCTGGTAAAGCTCCAATAAGAGGTGCAGTCAACTCACCTAATTTCTCCGAGAGAAAAAACCAAGGATGCTCACCCTCTGTCCAGCCGTCAATGCCATACTCTTTCCATGAATCTAGCAAAGTAAGTAACGATTTCTCTGCTCTTTTTGAAAGTAGTCCTAATGAGTTTCCATCTAAATATATCGTTCCTTCTTTTTTATAGAATTCAGTTTGAAAATCTTTCAGTTCATCATGTTTATCACATTCAAGCGCATATTCATAATTCGGTTGAAATGGTTCTTTATACATGGTGTCACCTTCTCTTAATTTTCTTTTTATTCTAACTAATTGAAATATATCACCTCAATTGATACGACGTCAATGATATTATGTCAGTTGACTTTATATATGAATTTCTTTTACAATACAGTTATATTTTCAGATATTTCAGTATAAAGAGGTGATTCTTTGAAAAACAGTACCCTTTCATCAAGAAAACACCGCTCCTTAGAAACCAAGAAGAAACTATTACACTCTGGTTACACTATTTTTATAAATAATGGATTTCAAAAAACGACAATTACACAAATTATTAAACATGCAGAAACTGGTTACGGAACAGCATATGTATACTTCAAAAACAAAGATGATCTCCTAATTAGTTTAATGGAAGATGTTATGAATCGTTTTTATAATATCGCTGAACGCTCTTTTTCTCCACAAACAAAAGAGGAAGCACGTATAATGATCCAAAATCAAGTTAGAGCATTCCTGCAATTAGCAGATGAAGAACGCGCTATTTTGCAAGTTGTAGAGGAAGCGATAGGATTATCAAGAGAAATACGGCAAAAATGGGATGAGATTCGGGAACGTTTTATAACAAGCATTAAACAGGATATTACTTACTCTCAAGAAAGTGGATTAGCACAACCTAATTTAAATAAAGAGATTGTAGCACGCGGTTGGTTCGCGATGAATGAATCGTTTCTTTGGACTATTATGCAAAATGACAAAAAGATTAAATTAGAGGAAATTGTGTATACGTTAACGGAGATGTATACGACCGGGTTATATAAATAGCACACCTTCAATAAATAAGGTGTGCTATTTTACATCTATAAAAATATATTATCCGGGTATGGTAGTGCTAAAGGAGGCTTTTCAGAAAATGAGAAATATTGTAGTTTTAAAGATTCACCATCTATCGATTTCAGTTTTCCACTAGTAATTTCACATTCAAACACAACAACAATATATTCTACTTGATCGCCATTCGGATATATATGACGGAACCTTTCCCCTCCAAATACCCCTTTTTGTTTTTTTACTTGTACTTTCAATCCTGTTTCTTCCCATACTTCCCGAATTACTGCTTCTTCTGGAGTTTCTCCAGGTTCAATTGCTCCAGCTGGCAAACTCCAGTATTCTCCACCAGGATATTGAAATAAGATTTTCCCTTGCTCATTTTTAATAACAGCAGCTATACTCGGTATTAGAATTAGTTCACAGCCTAATTGCTCACGGATTTTTTTATAATATAGCGACATCGACATATAATTCTCTCCCACTCCAATAATAAACAACTGTATTTTCTGACACCTATTGTATAATAATACCAATAGCAATTTCTATATAGAAAGGATAAGAAAATGACCCAAGTACAACTAGTAAATAGCTTCCTATCGACAAAACAGCCTACTAGCTTAAAGTTTTTAAATGAGCTTATTAAAGCTCATCAAGAAAAAGTAAAGTGGGAAACTCTTACTAAAATAATCGACTAGGAAAAAGGTAATGAAACAGGTAATTATTTCCCTTCCATTGAGACATACATAAACCGCATTACAACAAAAGGTCTGGGCGGCACTTGTTGGACGCACTCGATTGGATTCCATTGGTTATTATCAAATCTTGGTTTTGATGTTCATTATATGTATATGGACCCCGGACATTTATGCTTACAAGTTAACTTAGACAAACCTTACTATGTCGATGTTGGTTACTGCGCGCCTTTATTCCAAGCTTACCCACTTTATGAATCTTTTCAAGTAAGTAATGTAAGAGAAACTTTCACTTATGAAATCTCAAATAATAGTATTGAAATTACTAGAAATCCAGGTCCCACAAAAACCTTACACACAGAACCAATACACTTATCAAGTATGAAAGAACTTATTTCAAGGTCTAACGATTGGCGTACATCTCCTGTACTAAAGAAAATTCAAATTTTCGGTTATATCGATGGCATTCCAACTTCTATAAATGATAATGTTTTAAAACAATATTTCCAAGGTAAGAAAAAAGAACATAACCTTACCTCTTTTGAACTTACTTATTGGATAACAGAAAGATTTCGTATTGATCAAGAAATATTTGAACGAGCTATTAAAATTTTCAATGAAAAATCTTCAAATAATAAAAACGTTACTCAATCCTTTGAGTAACGTTTTTCTCTTAATATGTCTTTAATATTAATTTTCTTTATTATAAGCAGCTTCTACACATTCTGCTAGACGTTCCATTTGTTCTATAGTTAAACCTCGTGAAATCCAGCCTGTTAACTTATACATCATTTTATAATAAAAATTACTAGGTTCATATTCTGAAATTAATGTTAGTGCTGTACCTTCCTCATCTTCTTCTAACATATAAGTCATTGCTGAATATCCTTGCTTCATTTCACTACCAAGTGAAATAATATGCGGTGCATCGTATTCAAGGATTTCTACTTCAGCCTCGAATATTTTCTTACCGACTTTTTGAACAGTAATATATTTATCTCCTACACGTGGATTCTCTTTATCCATATTTGAAGGATAGCGATTTTCTATTATAAACGTATTCCATTCTTTTATTTTTTCATCTTCTATTATGTAGTCACATACAACATCCAATGGTGCTTTTATTACTATTTCAATTGCAAAACTCATTATAATGCCCCTCTCAAATACCCTATCCATTTCTATTTTAACTAAATCATTATGCCATATTTTATATAGTGAAATACAAGTAGAATTTCAACTTTTTATTGTGAGGGGGATTCAATAAATAATCATTTTTTATTAATTTAAAAACTTATTCATATAAAATATTTTATTAAAGATACAACAATTAAAAACAAAGCCACGAGTAGTAAAGCAATTCCTATACTTCTATTTTCTTTTCCGTTATTTTTTAAATTTTGCACGCCTAAGCTAACTAACATAGACCCTAAAAGCGTTTGTAAAATTAGCATACTCAGTTCCGAAGTATCATTCCAACTATAAATGGAATACCCCATTATAATAATTGCAAGTAAAACAGTTACGATCCTATTCATACGCAAACCCTCCCTTTTTAAAAAGAAACCGCTAAGTTTTCTTAGCGGTTTTATTAACAATTTATATTTAGTAAATGTGCTTTTCATGAATTTGATATAAGTCAAAAGAATTTCCTGTCCAATATAACTACGCATGTTAGCCCACTTTTTCTTTATTCAGTCTACTTACAATTCCAACAATAAATTTATATTCAACCCTTCTCTTCTTATCTTTCTTAAAACCCTCTTTCGTATCAAAAATAAAACAAGTTTTCCGAAACCAAATACGTACGTATAATGACTCAAAATAAATAGGTTTTATAATACCTCGTTCTTCAAATTCAGTCCCATCTTTATTTTCAGTTTCCGTTCGAACAAACCACCTATTCCCGATTCCAATTTCAATGTACTTCACACACTAACCTCCATTAGGAAATTTCCCTTCTAACAATTCTATTATTTCCCCGGTAAGCGCACATTCCGACAGAACATGAGCCCACAAAGAAAAAGTAGATTGCAAAAATCTACTTTATAACTTATATTTTTGCATTCGTTTATAAAATGTACTACGGGGTACATTTAATAGTTTTGCAGCTAACGAAACATTTCCATTTGTCTTTTGTAATGCTTCAATCATGCTATCACGCTGTATTTTTTCGCGAAAATGTAATGTATGTTCTGTTTTATTTTCAGCTTGCAACTCAAGTTGTTCTTGATTTCCCATCATTGTTTGTATCAAAAAAACGACTTGTTTTTCGCATATTTCCCGTCCTTGCGACAAAATGTAAATACGTTCTAATACATTTACTAGTTCCCGAATATTTCCGGGCCATGTATGTTGTAAAAATTGATTGTATATACTCTTTGGAAATACAACATTCCAATTCTTCCGTTCGCAAAAGTGTTGTATAAAATATGGGATATCCTCTTTTCTTTCTATTAACGATGGAACATATAACGGATAAACGTGCAAACGATAATATAAATCTTGACGGAATTTCCCTTCTTCTACTAACCGTAGTAAATCTTTATGTGTGGCAGTAATAATACGAATATTTACTGGTACCAATTTTGAACTCCCAATTGGAGTTATTGTGCGTTCTTGTAAAACACGCAATAATGCTACTTGCATCTCTGGTGGTACTTCACCAATTTCATCTAAAAATAATGTTCCTCCGTTTGCTTGTTCAAATTTCCCTTTATACCCTCGGCGCCGCGCACCTGTAAATGCACCTTCAGCATAACCGAACAATTCACTTTCCATTAATTCTTTAGGCAAAGAACCGCAGTTAACAGCTATAAAGGGCCCGTCTTTTCTTGGACTATTTTCATGAATCGCTCTCGCGACATATTCCTTTCCTACTCCTGTCTCACCACATACATACACACTAGCATCAGTCGGTGAAACAAGCTTAATTTCTTCTAGTGTGTGTTGAAATGCTCTGCTTGTCCCGGTAACTCCTGGAAAAGTAATTCCTTTTATAAATGTGAAAGTAGAATATGTATTCATTTGTTTGTTTTCCTTTAAATACATACATTTCCCAATCATTCTTTCATTACTATATACCGGTATCTCTAATTTAGTTTCCAATCCATGGTGCATTAACTCTTCAACTTTCATTCTTGACCAATTATTTATTCGTTCACGAACGCTCTTACTCGCAGAAACGATAACATCACGATGATTACAAATAACTACTTGTTCATCACTATCAATAACATCTAAAAAACGATGAATTAAGTGTAATTCATTTTGATGAACTCTTATGCTACATTCACGTTCTATCGCATGTGCAATTGAAGTTACCATACCGAGCATATATGGATGCGAAAATTCAATTGGACACGAGAAATCTAGAACACCAATTAATTTCCCATCATCATTATGAATGGGAGCAGCCGCACAACTCCAGCTATGAGATGCCACGGTATAATGTTCAGTACCACTTATCATAATAGCTTCTTCAATTTCTAGCGCTGTTCCAATTGCATTTGTGCCAACAGCTGCTTCCGTCCATTTTACACCTTCAATAAAATTAATATGTTTCGCTCGCTTTAACGTTTGTTTATTTCCACTTAACGATAGAACATAACCATCTGGATCGATTAATAATGCCATCATTTGTAATTCATCAATGGTTTTTCTCATATTTTGTATTTGAGGTAATGCTATATTAAGGAAAATTTCACTCTTTTTCTTTTGTTCTTGAAAAAAAACAGAAGACAAAATTTTCTGACCTTTACTCATATGAGGATTCACATTTGCTTGTTTACATCGGTACCATGATTCTGAAATTCTTTCGTTTATACGGTTCGAATCAAGGACTCCTTCATCAATAAACTTTTTCCATGTATGTAAGTAAAACGGTGAAGCTAACATTGTATCATCTCCCTTTTAATTGTTTTGGAGATTTATAAAACATACTTTTATTATAAAACTGAATAAAAGCGTTTTCAATAAAACTAGCAAGACGACACAAATATGTTAATAATTTGAATATCCTAATGCATTTCTTTATTCTTTTTTAGTAGCACTATATTTTGTATAATGGACGCAAAGAAAATACATAACCAAAACCACTTTTGTGGATTACCATTTATAAAGAAAACAATCACGGCTATTGCAAATAAAATAGTGGATGCTAAACTAAAATATAATTTTGTTCTAATTTCTATTATCCCTCACCCCTCTGTTACTTTACAGTACATACTAACTCTTCATTTTTCATCTCTACTATGTACTCCTGTAAAACATATTCTTTCCCGCCATGGTTTTCATACCATTCATGTATTCTGTTAATATGCCTCTCGTCACTTCTAATTTTCGATTCTATTTCATTATACTGTTCATAACTATCATATTCCCATATGGCAAATACTTCAGACGTACCATTCTTATTATCTTTCATCCAGCGTCCTATTAGCCTAGAACCATGCTTTAATTGATTAGGTAAGTTCGTATTATTGAAATGATCATTAAATACTTCTATGAATTCATTTTTCACTACATAGTACTTCCTTCTGTAAAACATACCTCTTCCCCTCTTTTATGAAAAGTATTAGTAAATCTTCCCATCACTACCGTATTATAATACTTTCCATCCGATAGTCTTTTGTCATTTTTCAAAATGCCTTCTACTTCAAAACCTATTTTTTTATAAAGATGAATAGCTTTCTCGTTTGTCTCTAATACTTGTAAAGATA
The DNA here is from genome assembly GCF_000238655.1 of Bacillus sp. 7_6_55CFAA_CT2. Lineage (NCBI taxonomy): Bacteria > Bacillati > Bacillota > Bacilli > Caryophanales > Bacillaceae > Bacillus > Bacillus sp. 7_6_55CFAA_CT2. Next base: position 947,443 of record NZ_JH414709.1, read on the forward strand.
TTTTATTTACTGCATTTTCGTCAGCCCATTTAATAGATTGTTGTAATAGGCTCTTACCCATTTTATATCCCCAAAACTCTTTTAAAATGCAAACACCAAACTCCACTTTATGAGATAATCTCTTAAAATTTGATCCTTCACACCTTGAAAATCCAACGATTCGATTGTGCACTTCTGCAACTAAAAAGAGATTCTTCGTTTCTTCACTATCTGTTTTTATTATTTTTTGAAACCCTAGGTCATCTATAAATCCCTCTCCAGCATCTCTATCCATATTTTCAGTTTCTCCATCAATCTGAACTCTAATTTTCGATAACTGCTCAGCATCTTTCTCAGCTGCAGAACGAATTGTATAAGTTAATCCATTTATATGAAACTCTTGCTCTTTTACAATCATGTCAAACTCCTTTCAAATGAATATAATGGCGCTATTACAACTTGTTTACCTTGTTTCTCAAATTCCTGAACAGTTTCTTTACTAGCCTCTTCGTCAGTTATAATAAGATCAATTTCTTTTAGAGACTCTCCTCTTATAAAACAATCTATTCCAAGTTTATTATGCGGAGCTAAACAAATATTTCTTCTAGCAATTTCACTTACTCTTTTACTAAAATAAGCAACTTCAGGTGTTGCAGTACTAATACCTTGTAATGAAATGCCTCCACCTGTAGAGAAATAAAAATCAATAGAAAATCTACTTATCAATTCAGAGGCAAATGTATCAGTAATATTTCCTGAAGGCTTTACTTTTCCACCAATTAAATATGTATCGATGTTCTTATATTCTCTTAGATGACCAGCTATTTCTATAGAATTCGTAATAACCGTAAATGATACTTCCGGTAAATATTTCAGCATCGCATTATGAATGGAAGCCCCGCCAATAAAAATAGAATCATCTTCTTGTATATAAGATGCCGCAACTTTTGCAATTGTGTCCTCATATATTGAGCTATCACTATAACGTTTAGCTGGTTCCGCAGCTAAGTTCCTCACTCGCGTAAGTTCAATTGCACCTCCGTGCGTTCTTTTTAATAAACCATCCTTTTCCATAATAGACAAATCTCTTCTTATAGAATCAATAGACATATCAAATCTTTCCGCAAGTTCCTTTGCGATTACTCTTCCATCTGTATTAAGTAGTTCTAAGATTCTCTCTCGACGTTCTTCAGTAAACATGTTATCACCACCGTTATTGAAGATTCAGAAACTTAAACTTTATTTTAATTATATGTATGCCTCTTCTGTTTTACAATATTTTCAGTTCTTATTTATTCCGTTTTATACAGCCTTCTCCCTCTTTCTATCCCAATAATTTGCCAACCAAATAAATGTATATCTGTATATTACGCAAAAATACTTCCATTTACCTTCCTGTTGATGTAAAATTATTCCTATGTTTTACTTTTTAATACAGAAAGGGATTACTATGAAATCATTAATCAAAACGACATGTACAGCATTATTATTTACTGGAATATTAACAGGATGTAATAGCAATACTACATCAAAACAAGAAAAGAGCGCTCTCGAAAAGAATGCAATGCACTATGGAGAAATAGTTAAAAACGAATACTATAGAGCAACAGTTGAAAATGCAAAGTTTGAAAAAATAGACAAAGAGCGGCGCCTTACTACTCGTGTTATGATTAATAATGTTCGGGACGATGGACAAACTATTGATCTTTCGGAAATAAAATATTTCATACAAGATGAAAAAACTGGTCAGAAATATGAAGGTGAAGCTCATCCGATAGATGACGAGCACTATAAAAATGTTCCACACGAATTCTCTTTAACTACTGACGTTGTGTTTGAACTGAAAACTTCACCAAAAGATTTAAATAATATGTATTTATACATAGATAGCAAAGCTGCGCCGTTAACAAATACATATTGGAAGCTTGATAATTTAGTATCTAAATAGAAAGACCAGTCTTAAATGACTGGTCTTTTTACATTCATACATTTACCTTTCATTAACACTTATATTCATTTTCTAATAACAACTTGAATAACATCAGCTAAACCAGTGTGCCCTTTCCCTTCAACTCGCTCTTGTTCTCCATTAAAGAAATGAATTACCTTATGTTCTTCACACCAAGTAAGAATATCAATTGGATCATACAGCATATCAACATCTTTTGGTCCACCAGTACCATAGTTTATTTGTTTTTTTGAGTAAACTTCAAACATAATTAAACCACCAGGCTTTATCGTTTGTATCATTTTACCTAATATCATTTTTTTATAATCATCATGAAAATGTCCAAATACCATAATTGCTGCATCATATTCATTTTCTGGCAAACTATCAGCTAATAAATCTACTTTTTTTGTATGCACGTTTACATTATGCTTCTCTGCCAATTTTTTTGTCTTCTCTAATCCATCTTCCGAATAATCAATAGCTGTTACTTCGTTCCCTTGTCTTGCTAGAAATACAGCATTTCTACCTTCTCCCTCCGCAAATGCTATTACTTTATTGTGATTTGCTAAACGAAATGCTTGTTCTTTAATAAATGTATTAGGTTCTTCCCCGTAAAAATATTCATCTGATTTATATCGATCATTCCAAAATTTAGTCATCATCTTCTCTCCTTCTTCATATCATTTTCTAACTACAATTAAAGATATCAAAGAGTTTTTTTATCCTTAATTAATTTAAAAATAAAAGCAGATTAAAAATCCACTTTTATTTTTTTCGCAAGATCTACGATTTTTTGATTTCGTAACTCTTCTTCCATTTTCTCTTCTGCTGCGAGCATTACTTCATTAATTAAACATCCAGGTTTGTCATGTAAACAACATTCAAACAATGACGTTTTACCTTCAATTGCATGTATAATATCTAAAAATGAAATATCTTCCCAATTCTTACTAAGCGAGTAACCGCCCTTTGGACCAGATGATGAACGTATCATCCCTTCCTTCGTCAACTTAGTTAGTATTTTAGACAAGTACGTTGGTGAAACATTTTGCATTTCTGCTAATTGGTGAACACTAACTAACTTATTTGGTGTAGCCTTTGCCAGAAAAAGCATTGTATGAAGAGCATAATTTGTAGCTTTAGAATATTTCATAATACAGCCCCTATTGTAGACTTCATGTATCTACAATAACTTTATTTTTTTATTATGTCAAACGTTTGTAATACTCCATACAACATTATTTCTTCACACGTAATACATCTGCCGCGCAAATCGTTACTTCTCTAAATGGAGAGTCAAATAAAACACCTAGTTCAAAACCATCTTCAGTAAGAGCTATTTCATGATATAACCACCAAGCATTTTCAAAGTTTTCCGGCATAGAACACTTTGTTACTCCTATAAAGGTTACTTCAAGTTTATCAAATTCACTAAAAGTACCACTGCAATCTAATACGATAGACAAAGTATCTTCTGATTCTCTCTTTATTACTTTAATTACACTATCGTGTAGTGATGTCTTGTGTAACTGAGCGACATTTGACGGAAGTTTTTTCTCAATGGAATTAAAATATTCTACGTATAATTGATCTAATTGTGCCACTCTTTTCTCATAATCTGTTGACCACTTTTGCATACGTTTTTTCAGTTCACCTGATGGGTATTCTGAATTAATTGTGATGTTTTGTATAATTGAGTATATCGATTCAGGAAGGAATTTTAATAAATCTATTTTCCTTTCCTCTATTTCTTCCTTTAAACTTTGTATATCCATTTCTGACCATTCTTTTATAGACTCTATAAAACTTACAAATTCTAAAACTTGCATTTTTTTATACCAATCTCTTGTAAAATATTTCAATGACACCTCTCCTAAAACATTTTTAAATCCAGTAAAAACAATATATCCACTTATTATATCATTCCAATAACTATTTTTTCTAAAGAAAAAATGTAAAACTGTAAATATTCCGCCTATTATTTCTAAAACTTCAGAATATTTACAAAAGTATAAAATTAGAATACATTTTAGCTGTACAAGATTCACCTGTACAAAAATTCAAACAAAAAGGGATGGTTATATGTTGAAGAAATTAGTAGCAGGAACATTAGTAGCGGGTTTTGCATTAACTGGAGGACTAGGTGCGGTAAGTGCTGAAGAAAAAAGCAACACAATTAAGTCATTTGATTATTTAAAAGTGGATGAACAAAATGTTAATTCATTTGCAAAATTAAATGATCAAGATAAGAAAAATATCCAAATTACTATGGTATTACCAGAGCAAAATGAAAATGGGGATTGGCTAGCTTATGGTTTTACTAGTCGTGAAACATTAGATGCGTATATTGAAAAGGATAAAAAAGCAATTAAAAATAAAATTAATCCTTTAGGTAGCGGTGCTGGTAGTACTGATTTTTATGAACATAAAGATAAAGGTGGCCAATACATTTACTGGAGCAGCGGATTTAAAAACTTACCGTCTAGCTGGAATGACAGAATTTCTTCTGTAAGTACAGCGTCACCTTCTGCAAGTTATTCAACGACACTTTGGGAGCACACTTCAACACAAGGATATGGAAAAGGCGTTTTATTTAAACATGCTGATTGGTACGGTAAAACTGCTAATTTAGCTGCTGATTGGAACGATATTACTTCAGCGATTGAAATTAAATAGTAATAAGACATTTAATTTCTTCTATAAAAATTCAAACCACTATTCTCTCTTTCATTTAGAGAATAGTGGTTTATCATATTTCTATTTAAGCATGTACAGCATGTCCTACTGCTTGCATTAACGCTTCATGAATCGCCTCAGATAAAGTTGGATGTGCTGCAATATAATCTCTCATTATATCAGCGGTAACTTCTGTATGAATCATTACGGTTCCTTGACCAATAAGTTCAGTTGCATAAGGACCGATAATAGAAATCCCTACAATTTCTTGGTATTTAGGTTCCACAATGACTTTTACTTTCCCTACTTGTTCTCCTAAAATAAGAGCTTTTCCGTTCGCTGTAAAAGGAAATTCTCCGATGAGAATATCACCATATTGTTCTCTTGCACCTTTTTCACTTAACCCGACACTAGCTATTTCTGGAGCTGTGTATATACATCGAGGCACAGCGTGATAATTTACTTTCACGTCTTCTCCACTTGCGTGTAATGCTGCTGTCGTTCCTTCATGGAAGGCAACGTGAGCAAGCTGAATTCCACCGATCACATCACCAGCTGCGTAAATATGTGATACGTTCGTTTGCATATGTTCGTTCACAGCAATCCCTTTATTTGAAAACTGAACCCCTGCTTTTTCTAAATCTAATTGTTGTACACGTGGTTTTCGGCCGACAGAAATGAGAACATATTCCGGGTTAGCTTCTTGGATACTACCTTCATATTCAAATGAAGCTTGCTTCTTATAATTATTTAATCCTTTTAAAGCAGCTCCTGTAAATATTTCTACGCCATCACTTTCTAATTTCTCTCTTAAAATATGTGCGATATCTTCATCTTCATCTGGTAATAATTGCGGTGCCATTTCAACAATCGTAACTTTTGTCCCAAGGCGACTATAAATACTTGCAAACTCGCATCCTATTACACCACCGCCAACGATTAACAATGAAGATGGTACACTCTCAAGAGACATCGCATGGCTACTATTTAAAATCCATTTTCCATCAAACGGAGCGAATGGTAATTCTGTAGGTTCGGAACCAGCTGCGATAATAAACCTCTCTCCATCCACTACTTCTTCTTTATTTCCTTGTACAACTCGCACACGATGATCCGTTTCGAATTTCGCTTTTCCTTTTATAACTTTAATTTTATTTTTCTTCATTAAATATTGTATTCCTTGGACGAGTTGCATTACGATTTGTGATTTCCTTGCCTGTATTTGATCCCAATCAATTGATATACTTCCTGTATTAAGCGTAACCCCATAATCATTCGCTTTTCTCACAATGTCATGCACTTCTGCACTTTCTAACAATGATTTCGTCGGCATACACCCAACATTTAAACACGTTCCGCCAAGGTCAGTTTCATCAATAAGAGTGACCTCTTTTCCATTTTGAGCCGCGGTAATTGCCGCTACATATCCAGCTGGTCCGCCTCCAATTACAACTAATTTACTCATTCTCTCACCTTCTCTTTATAAAAGAATTGTTATAGGTTCTTCTAAATAATATTTAATTGTGCGTAAAAATGCAGCTGCTGGTGCACCGTCTAGTACACGATGATCGAATGTTAAACTTAAAGGTAACATACTACCTTTTTTTAATTTTTTCCCTTTATATACAGGAACATGTTCAATTGCGCCAATACCTAAAATACCAGTCTCAGGTGTATTTAATACAGGTGTGAAATATTCAATACCAAAGCTACCTAAATTACTAATTGTAAATGTCGTTCCGTGCATATCATCACTACTTAAGCTACCTGCTCGCGCCTTTTGTGCCATATCCTTAATCTCTTTAGACAACTCTACTAAAGATAAATTATTTACAAAGCGAATAGCTGGAACGACTAATCCTTTTTCTAATGCGACTGCTATGCCTAAATGCACATGTTCAAATTGATGAATTGCATCATCTATATAAGCGCTGTTCATTTCTTTATGCTCTCTAAGCGCTAATACAACAGCACGAGAAACGAAATCCGTAATGGTTAGTTTGTTTTCGTATCGTTTTTGTACAACTTCCGCTATGTCTTTATGTAATGCAACTAAATCTGTAACATCTACTTTCATCGTTAATGTTAATTGCGCACTATTTTGTAAGCTTGCATGCATACGACTCGCAATTGCTTTTCTCATACCAGTAACAGGAACGACTGTACTTTCTTCTTGTTCAGGTACTTCTGGATTTGCTACTCTTTCTTCTAGCGCCTTTAATACATCTGCCTTTGTAATCCTTCCGCCAGGACCTGTACCAACTAATGCCTTGATATCCAGATTTTCAGACTTTGCAATTTTCTTCGCTACAGGAGAAATTTTAATTCTTTGCTTCGATACTTCTTTCCCATTTGGTTCTTGATTTTGTATATTTTGTACTTCTATATTAGATGTTTTTTCTTCTATAACATGTGTGCTTTCCTGCATTTCTACTTTTTCATTCGGTTTACCGATGTAGCAAATTACAGTACCAGGCGGCACTCCTTCATCTTCACTTACAGCTATATCAAGTACCGTACCATCAGCTGGCGCTTCAATTTCCGTTTCAATTTTTTCTGAATTAATACTAGCAATCAGTTCTCCTTTTGCTACATTATCGCCTGCTTTAATATTCCAGCTCGTAATAATACCTTCTTTCATCGCCATACCTAACTTCGGCATTACAACTTCTACAGCCATGTGTCTCTCTCCCTTCTCATCGTTTTATTACACATGTAATAAAGATTGGTCTCCAATCATTTCTGATACAGTTTCAATTACTTTTTCTGGCGTTGGCAAATACAACTTTTCAAGTGGTGGTGAGAACGGAACAGGTGTATGTGGTGCTGTAATTCGTTTAATAGGTGCATCTAACAAATCAAAACCTTTATCCGCTACAATTGCCGCAATATCTGTTGCGATACTACATCTTGGATTCGCTTCGTCAATAACGATAAGACGATTTGTTTTTTCAACAGATGATAAAATAGTATCTTCATCAAGCGGTGATAAAGATCGTGGATCAATTACTTCTACTTCAAGCCCCTTTTTCGATAATTGCTTTGCAGCTGCAAGTGCTGTATGAACTTGTTTTCCGATTGCGACAATTGTTACATCAGAACCTTCTCGTTTAATATCTGCTTTTCCTAAAGGAATTGTATAATACCCTTCCGGCACTTCACCTTTCATATTGTAAAGTGTTTTATCTTCAAAGAAGATTACTGGATCATCATCTTCAATTGCTGCTAATAATAAGCCTTTTGCATCATACGGCGTGGAAGGAACAACAACTTTAATACCTGGTATGCTCGTAAATAATGCGTACAAACTTTGTGAATGCTGAGCTGCTGCACTAAAACCAGCACCATGCATCGTACGTACTGTAACGGGTACTTTTGCTTTACCTCCAAACATATAACGGAATTTCGCACCTTGGTTTAATACTTGGTCAAGACAACTACCGATAAAATCATTAAACATTAACTCAGCTATCGGACGTAACCCAGTTGCAGCAGCTGCCATCGCAGCTCCCATATAACCCGCTTCAGAAATTGGTGTATCCAATATACGATTTCGGCCAAACTCTTGTACAAGTCCTTTCGTAACACCAAGAACACCACCCCAAGCTTCATCATCTTGCAGATGATCAACTTGTGCACCGCCTGCAACATCTTCACCTATTAAAATTACATTTTCATCACGACGCATTGAGATTTTCATCGCTTCATTAATTGCAGTTGACATACTTACTGTTCTAGTCATATTTTTTCACCCTCCTCTTATTTGTAAGAAACGTATACATCTTTTAATAATTCTTCATCGTCTGGGTATGGACTATTTTCACTAAATTCAATGGATCTTTGTACTGCATCATCTACTGCTTTTTCCATATCAACAAGTTCAGATTCCGTTAATAAACCTTCATGAATTAAATGCTTACGGAAATTCACAATCGCATCTTTTTCATTTAAATGTTCTTCTTTTTCTTCTGATGTTTTATATGTTTGCGCTTCACCTTCAAAATGACCGTAATTACGATATGTCATACATTCAATAATTGTTGGACCATCACCATTACGCGCACGTTCCACTGCTTCTGCAGCAGCTTTATATACAGCTAGAAGATCTTTTCCATCTACTTGAACGCCTGGAATATTATAAGCTTTTGCACGATCCGCAATAGAATCACAACTTGAAGCATATTCAAAGGTAGTTGCTTCACCATAACCGTTATTTTCTGCAATAAAAATAACTGGTAACTTCCAAATCGCCGCTAAATTAACCCCTTCATGGAATGTTCCTTCATTATTTGCTCCGTCACCGAAGAAACAAACACTTACATCTTTTGTTCCTTTATATTTAGCTGTCAATGCTGAACCGCAAGCAAGTGGGAAACCCCCGCCTACAATGCCATTAGCACCAAGCATTCCTTTATCTAAATCCGCAATATGCATGGAACCGCCTTTACCTTTACATAATCCTGTCGCTTTCCCGAAAAGTTCAGCCATCATACCATTTAAATCACAACCTTTTGCGATACAATGTCCATGACCTCTATGTGTACTTGTAATACTGTCACTATCCGTTAAGTGGGCACATACACCAACTGCTACCGCTTCTTCACCTGCGTATAAATGAACGAAACCTGGCAAAACGCCTTGTGCGAACAATTCATGCACCTTATCTTCAAACTTACGAATCTCTAACATTTTTTCGTACATCCAACGAGCTTGTTCTTTCGTAATTTCATTCCCTTTACTTTCAGTTGTTTTTAACATGTCCAGCCCTCCTATTTTTTTGTTCGTCTGTTATATTGCAAGTACCGTGCCAAATTCTAATCCTTGATTTAATAGGTTTTCTCTTTTCTTTCATAATAAAAAAGTGGACAAAATGAGACATCTGTCTCGTTTTGTCCACTTTTGTTCACCTAATTTGAGAACTATTATTTTATTCATTATCAAAGCTCTGCTGTAATTTTCGGATGTAAATAATTTGGCCAATATGATATGCATTATGAGTTGTTACATTCGCTAACACTTCCCACCACTTTGCAGAAACAGGAAATCCTACTACATCACTTTCAACCTTTTCTTCATTTATAAGATTTTTCCATTGTAACTAGTTTTTTCAGTAGTTTTTCCCGTAATTCATCGAAAGTTTGATTATCTGAAAGCATAAAACTTTTGTTATTATCTCCAATAGCGGGTACTGCATTCACATTTGATTCTTTATACCTAGTTTGCCACGTAGAGTTCCAATACAGTAAATGTTGTACGATTTCGGCTATACTATTACTCTCTTCATTCGGTTTCCAGAAAGCTTCCCTCTCAGACAAACCCTTAACTGCATCTGAAAATGGAATATACCAACTGGGATCGTTTGCATTCGCCAACAATTGATCTGCTAATACATCCTTCACA
>NZ_JH414709.1:957468-959667 GCF_000238655.1 Bacillus sp. 7_6_55CFAA_CT2
AAGAATAATAGATTTTCTTATCATAACTCGTTATGATAAAAGAAAAAGAAAAGACTGGCGGAAAATGAATAAAAAAATCGCAATAATTACAGGAGCCTCAAGTGGATTTGGACTATTAACTACACTCGAACTCGCAAAAAAAGATTATTTAGTTATTGCTACAATGCGGAACCTTGAAAAACAAGTAAACTTACTATCTCAAGCTACTCAACTCAACTTACAACAAAAAATAAAAATTCAACAATTAGATGTAACCGATCAAAACTCTATACATAACTTCCAATTATTTTTAAAAGAAATACAAAAAGTAGACCTACTTGTTAATAATGCAGGATATGCAAATGGCGGCTTTGTAGAAGAAATTCCAGTAGAGGAATACCGTAAACAATTTGAAACGAACCTATTTGGAGCTATATCAATTACCCGACTTGTCTTACCGTATATGAGAAAACAAAGAAGTGGAAAAATCATCAATATAAGCAGCATTAGCGGCCAAGTTGGATTCCCTGGTTTATCTCCTTATGTATCTTCAAAATATGCATTAGAAGGCTGGAGTGAATCGCTTCGCTTAGAAGTAAAACCTTTCGGAATAGATGTTACTTTAATTGAACCAGGTTCTTATAACACAAACATATGGGAGGTTGGGAAACAACTAGCTGAAAACCAATCTGATACAACATCTCCTTACAAAGAGTATATGGATAAAATACAAAAACATATTAATAGCGGTAGTGATACATTCGGTAATCCGATAGATGTTGCTAATAAAATTGTAGAAATTGCTGAATCTAAGCGTACAAATTTACGATATCCAATTGGTAAAGGTGTGAAATTTATGATCTTTGCGAAGAAGATTCTTCCTTGGAGATTGTGGGAACACCTTGTTTTGAGAAGCTTTAAGAAAATGTAATAAACTTTTTGAAAACTATTTTGAAAGGGATGCTAATTAAATGTTAGGTTTACCGTATGGGAAAGTGTTTTTAGTGCCGTGGACTGAAGAATGGGAAATTGAGTTTATGAAAGAGAAACAACTCATTGAGGAACAAATTGGCGAACATATTTTAGCGATACACCATATTGGTAGTACTTCTATTCCATATTTAAGTGCAAAGCCAATTATTGATATAGCAATTGAATTAGAAAATTATACGGACGGTATACATTGTATTAAAAAGTTAGAACTACTAAACTATAAATATAGAAAAGAAGTATTACCCGAAAGATACTATTTTAATAAAGGTGAACCAAGAACTCATCAAATTCATATGTATGAACAAGAGAATACATATTTAATAGAACAATTACAATTTCGTGATTACTTAATAGACAATAAAACTGCACGCATGCAGTATGAACAGTTAAAGATTCAACTTTCACAAGCTAACCCTACTGATAAACATAAGTATGCAGAGGATAAAACTAATTTCATTACATCTATATTAACTAAAATAAATGCTTAAATAAACAAGAAACCATTTAGTAGTAAATGGTTTCTTGTTTATTAGTTATTTCATTTAATTACTTGAAATAAATTGGACTATATTACGGTTATCCTCTTCTAAATAACTTATGATGCCTTCAGGATATGTCGGCTTCTCCTGTAATTCCTCTAGACTTTTCCAAATTAATATAATATCCTCATGCTCTTTATGCCTTATTTCATTTGTAATGATTTTTTCAACAGTCCCCCAATGTATCAATGTACAATGATGACCTTTTTCGTTGTCCCAATCAAAAATGTGTTCATTTACAATTACTAACTCTTGAACATCAACTTTCAAATCGTATTCTTCTATTAACTCTCGAATTATTGCTTCTTTTGACGTTTCACCAAATTCAATAGAGCCACCTGGAAAACGATAAAATGATTCATTTTCATCGCATTGTACAAGTACTTTAGAATGATCTTCATTTAAAATCATTGCTTCAGCACGTAATTTAGGATTTTTCTATTTTGTCTCCCCATTCATTCCACATATGATTAAATCCAATAGGTATAAAAGAAAAAATTAAGAATAATTCCTGTTATTACTAATAGCGGAACCGTTCCTAAAGAAATGACATATTCCCTCGATTCTTTATCAAATTTCCACTCCATAAATGATTGAAAGCAGTATAAAGTTATTAAAAATAAAATGGGTAAATTACTAATATAAACGGGATTTAAAGTAGCACATATCATCGTAAAAATTATTATAA
>NZ_JH414709.1:959974-1022583 GCF_000238655.1 Bacillus sp. 7_6_55CFAA_CT2
GGCCCTAGTCGCCCCTATTTATGAAAGTTGTTTACATATTTACTATTCCAGTCTGTTTGTTTCGGTATATTTAGTTTTTTCCTTCACTACTTTTTCAACAACAACTAAGGATATAATCCATACTATTAATAAAATTCCTTTAACCCAAAACAGTGATGTTTCCTCCTTTACCTTTTCTCCGGCTGATCACTCGGATACGTAGCATTCCTTTTATTTTCTACGTCCCAACTAATAATTGTCGCACTATCACGTCCCAACTGATGATGCACGTGTTCTAAAACATTGTGAATATTTTCTTTAAGTGTTTTATCATTTCTGTTCATAGCATTATACAAATTTACAGGTATTTCATATCGGCGTTCCCCGCATTCTAATACTCCATCTGTCACCATTACAATTCGGTTCTTTCCAGTACGTAATTCACGAATACCTGATGAATAGCAAGGAACAGGTAAATCAAATGTGTTTACATTTCCAATCCATTCGTAAAAATGACGTTGATTTAATGCATATTGTCCTAACTTATGTAACTCTTCATGAAATACATACACTAAACAATCACCGATAGAAAGCCACCATATATAATTTTCTTTCCTTACACATAGTAAGCAAGCTGTTTCACCTTTAATTTTTTTGCACTTTTCCTTAAATGAAGATGACTGAAAAATTGTAAGTATATGATTTTCAACAGACTGAAATACTGAATTAATTGGTTCATTCAAAATTACTTTTATATTTTCATATTCTTTTTCGATTGTATTTACTACTAAATCAACACTTTCTACACTATTATGTCCATCTAATATAGCTGCAAATTCCCATTCACCATTTGACCAAACTAATGCACCATCTTCATTCTTTTTCGCTCCAGCACTTTTATTCCCGCCATATTTACCAAGTACAATATCACCATATTGTTTAACTGAAATTTCTCCTAAACACATTTCTATATTTCCAACCCATGAATATTGTGTATTATTTGTTGTATGCATACTCATTTACCATATACTTTCGTATTCTTTCACATAGTTTTTTATTTTCTCTTCGTTACCATATGGTGCGCCAGTCCATTTCGCTATCTCGGTTGGTGACCAAAACTCTTTTGGTGTATTCGGATAACGCGGAATAATGTGCATATGCATATGTGGTACACCATTTCCTGAAACAAAAGTGTAAATATGCTCTGCACCTTCGCTTTCTTTTAGCGCTTTACTTACTCTACTTGTTATAAGTCCGAACGCTTTCGCTTCTTCATCTGTTAGTTCAGCAAGGCCAGGTACATGTCTTTTTATATCTATCATTACATAACCCAGGTATGTTTCTTCACTATCCCAGTGGACATGTCCAACGTAAACGAGTTCATCTTCGTAAATAGCTCCACCTGGAACTATAATATTTCCTATATGTTTTTTGCAAATGAAACAGTTTTGTTCTATTTGATTGTTTGTTGACATATCCATCACCTTCCTTTTTATATATAATATCACAATAAAAGGAAAAACAGGTTTAATATTCCTAATTTTCATTCTTTTGATACAACAATTTTTGAAATGAATTTACATCTCATTACTTCTTCAAAAACGCAATCCCAATTATAATCCCAATCACAATTCCGATTACTAAATTATTTGTAAAGTGCCCTTGAAATACACCAATTACAACCCCTATACCGACACCTATTGCCAAAGCATCATTTCTTTTTTTATTTTTAGCCAAAATTACATCTCCTCCCACCATTTCCCCCTAAATAACATACATTTACTTGAATGTATTAATATACGCACTATCTCGCTTAAATATTTCCAAAAAATGTCCTGTAACTTCACATATAATATTTTCCATTTTCTGTACATACTCCTTTTATATTGGAAAATTTTCAAGTAACTATTAATTATACATAGGCATTTACTATAAGAAAGCTTCGTAATTTATTGAAGGAGGAACGATTCAAATGTATCCTCATTGGAATCCAAATATAAATCAACAGTATGTTTATTCCCCTCATCCCGCAAGGAATACATTGCATCATGATTCACAATATATGATGCAGCGTATTGCAAGTCTTGAAAATCAATTAACTAAATTAATCTCATTAATCGAGGAAAATAATCAATTAATTAAATCAATGGAACAACAAAAAAACCAAGTTTGTGCACCAGCTGGAGGTTCTGTTATCGTTCGTATGTGATCTGGATGCAATAAAAAACACACTTTGTATTATAAAGTGTGTTTTTTATTCATTATTTTCTTTTCGTATGGAACCCTTGTGTAATTCGATCTAATATAATTGCGATTACTACGATAGCTAATCCAGCTTCAAATCCCATTCCGATATTAACTTGTGTTACAGAGCGATATACATCAACTCCAAGTCCTGGAGCTCCTACAAGTGATGCTGTTACAACCATCGATAACGAAAGCATAATGCTTTGGTTCACACCAGCCATAATCGTTCCGGTTGCAAGTGGTAATTGTACTTTAAATAGTTTTTGTGATGCTGTGGATCCAAATGCATTCGCTGCTTCAATTAAATCTTCTGGAACTTGTCTAATTCCTAAGTCAGTAAAACGAATTGTCGGTGGCATTGCAAAGATTACTGATGCAATAATTCCAGGTACTACACCTACTCCGAAAAATGTAATCGCTGGAATAAGGTATACGAATGCAGGCATTGTTTGCATAAAATCTAATGTTGGTTTTAAAAATTTTGAGAAACGTTCATTTTGAGATGCTAATATACCAATTGGAATTCCGACAATAATTGAAATAATAACAGACGTAAGTACGAGTGCTAATGTTTGCATCGTTTGTGCCCAGTAGTTAATATTCAAAATAAATAATAATCCAATAAGCGTAAAAATGACTAAAGATAATTTCCTCGTTGTGTACCAAATGAGGAAACATAAGATAATAATCATCAATATGGCGGGTATTATTGTTAAAAAATTAGTGAGTAAATCAACAAATCCGCCAATAATATAAGAGAATCCTCGGAATAAGCCTTCAAAGTGCTCATATAAACTTGCAACAAATGAGTCGACCCATTCCCCTAATGGAATACGCGGTATACTATTCATCGTCTTTCACCTCTTCCTCAATGTTTCCTGCAAGAGCTTGAATGACACTTTCACGTTTAATAATTCCTCTTAGCCTTTTCTTCTCATCGATTACTGGTAACGGATATTTCATCTCCGCCATTTTTGCATAAGTCTCTTCCAGTAAAGTATCCAAATACACATGCGGAATATCATTAAGTAATAAATCAGCAATCGGCCACTGTTTTTGTACTGCTTTACTCGCATCATCCGCAGTTAATATACCTAAAAACTCATACTTTTTGTTTACAACATATACAGTTGAGACACCTGCATTCCTCATAATTTGAAGGGCTACACGAGGTCCACGATCAATTAATAAAGTTTCTGGTCGTTTTAAAATAGACTCAGCCGTAATTACTTTTCCTAAATTCACGTCCGCAACAAACTTTTCTACAAATTCATTAGCGGGGCTCATCATAATTTCTTCTGGTGTTCCAATTTGGACAATTTCTCCATCTTTCATTAATGCGATACGATCTCCAATTCGAAGCGCTTCATCTAAATCATGCGTAATAAATATAATCGTTTTTTCCATTTTATCTTGTAACTCTAACAATTCATCTTGCATTTCTTTTCGAATAAGTGGATCTAATGCACTGAATGACTCGTCCATTAGTAATACATCTGGATTATTCGTTAGTGCCCTTGCGATTCCAACGCGCTGCTGCATACCACCACTAAGTTGACTTGGGTAATTATCTTTATGATGATCGAGTCCTACTAACTGTAGCGATTCTAACGCTTTTTTCTCTCGCTCTTCAACCGGAACTCCTTGAATTTCTAAACCATATGCAACATTTTGTATAACTGTACGATGCGGAAATAGAGCGAATTTCTGAAATACCATACTCATTTTCGTTCTTCTTACTCTCCGTAACTCTTCTTTTCCCATCGTTGCGATGTCTTCACCATCTATGTATATATGACCTGCAGTTGGTTTAATCAATTGATTTAACATACGAACTAGCGTAGATTTCCCGCTACCAGACAAACCCATAATAACGAAAATCTCTCCAGAGTAAACTTCAAACGTTGCTTTTTTCACCCCAACGTTCATTCCTGTCTCTTTTAAAATTTCCGATTTACTTTTTCCTTCTTTTAATAAGGAAAGGGCCCTTTGCGGATGTTTCCCGAATACTTTTGTTACGTTTTCAACACGCACCTTTGTATTATCCATGTCACTACTCCTTTTCTACCCATCTATTCACATAGTGTTGCGATTTTACAAAGAAATATTACATAAAAATGACATTCATAAGATTTCTTTAAAATTCTCGTTTCCGTTCATAATAAGAATGCTTACTTATACATTTATTTTATAAGGCAAACGTTACTTAGGAGGTTTTCGATGCGAAAGAAAATTTGGTTTATATGCCTTGCATTATTTATTACTATGATTTTCACTTCATGTAATGCAACAAATGCAAATTCGAAAGGAAAAATTAAACTTGGTGTAACAAGTTGGAAAGAAAATATTGCAACCGCAAACATGTGGAAAGTTTTATTAGAAGAAAAAGGCTACAAAGTTGAACTTATGTATTTAGAAAAAGCCGCAATTTGGACTGGTGTCGCTCGTGGTGATGTTGATGCGAATTTAGAAGTATGGCTACCAGTTACAGATAAACCGCTAAACGATCGTTATAAAGATGATATTGTCTTAAAATCAAAATGGTACGAAGGTACTGGACTAGGTTTAGTCGTCCCTTCTTACATGAAAAACATAAACAGTATCGAAGATTTAAATGCTCATAAAGATGAACTAGAGAATAAAATTGTCGGTATCGAACCCGGTAGTAGTCTTATGAATTTAACGAATAAAGCAATGAAAGAATATGATATAAAACTAAAACTTGTCCAATCTTCTGAAGCTGCGATGATGAGTGAACTAAAGAAAGCATATACGAAAAAGAAACCAATCGCTGTTACGCTTTGGAATCCGCATTGGGGCTTTTCAGAATTTGACTTAAAATATTTAAAAGACCCTAAGAAAGTATATGGTGAAAAAGATGACATTTATTACTCTGTTCGTAAAGGTTTCGAAAAAGACCATCCGGATATCATAAAATACTTTGACAAATGGAAGATGAACGATGAACAGCTTGGTACGTTAATGGTCGAGTTAAATAAAACGAAAGATCACGAAGAAGCGGCGCGAAAATGGATTAAGAAGAATCAAGCGCTAGTTGATGAATGGGTAAAAGATTAATAAAAATAGGCTAGAGGGTTAGCATATCCTCTAGCCTGTTTTTAACTTATTTTTTCGTAACAACGTCATCTACAATCCCATATGCCTTGGCTTCTTCTGCAGTCATAAAATAATCTCTTTCTGTATCATGTGCTACTCTTTCAATCGGTTGGCCTGTTTTTTCTGCAATCATTTTATTAATATCATGCTTTAACTTTAATATTCTTTTCGCAGTTATTTCAATTTCTGTTGCTTGCCCTTGTGCACCACCAAGCGGCTGATGAATCATAATTTCACTGTTAGGGAGAGCAAACCGTTTTCCTTTTGCTCCTGATAATAATAATAATGCACCGAATGATGCCGCAAAGCCCATGCATAGCGTTTGCACATCTGGTTTAATTAAATTCATCGTATCTAATATTGCAAAACCTGCTGTCGTTGAACCGCCAGGGCTATTGATGTATAAGAATATATCTTTTTCTGCATCTTCTGCTTCTAAAAATAATAATTGCGCTACGACACTACTCGCTACTTGATCATTAATTTCTGAGCCGATAATAATAATGCGGTCTTTCAATAACCTTGAATATATATCATAGGAACGTTCTCCTAATTTTGTTTGTTCTACTACATATGGAATTGCATTCATTTTAAATCCCTCCAATACTTGTTATGCTGCGTAAAGCATATAACTGTAGGAAGAAGGGTTTTTCACATTAAATAATAAGACTGGCTGTTTAGATGGTAATTTAGTAAAATCTATTGTCGGAAGAAGCTTCGTTAATAATTCTGGTCTTTCCTCACGAATAGATGTTACAACAACTTCAATATCCTCTGTGAATTCGACTATCTCAATCCCTTCTTCACTTACAGTTTTCAGCCTATTTCTACTCCGAAATAAAGAAGCTTTCACTGCACCTTCTGATACAGAACACAATTTAGCAATATCAGCGATACTATATTGAAAAACATCTTTTAATAATAAAATTGCGGATTGCTGTACATTTAATGAAGACAATACTTTCCCTACCATTTCATGCAAATCTGCAATGTTCTCATGTGGTTCTTCAAAAGTGATTTGTGCTCTTATTTTTTCATGAACAGACTTAGACTTCATCTGATCTAACCAACGATTTCTTGCTATTTTATAGACGAGTGTCATACAAATATCTTTATTTCTATATTTTTGAAGCACTTTACACACTGTTTCTTGGGCGAGATCTTCCCCATCCCATTTGTTTTTCGTTAAAAAAGTACAGTATCTTTTTAACTCTCCATATTGTTCAATTAAAAAGTTTATATTTGAATGATTCATATCGATATGGTTCTTTGAAACATGAGTTACTTTTGTGCACAAAATAACCACTCCTTTTCAGTGCTTACTTAATAAACGATTCAACATTAAAAAAAGTTACGGGGATATAAAAAATAATGTTTATGTTCAATAATTCGCGGTCATAAATATGTTATGTACAATTTTACGTGAGGAGGAACAAATTTGCCAAAATTAACAATTGAAGGTGCGGGAACTTTTGATGTGAAAGAAGGAACAAAGTTAGTATTAGCAATTGAAGATAGCGGTGTCAACATTCTTCATCGTTGTGGCGGGAATGCACGTTGCACAACTTGTAGAGTAGAAATACTAGCAGGTGATTTCTGTGAAGCAAGTGCGAATGAGAAACATGCAATGACGGAAAAAGGAATTGAAGATCATTTACGATTATCTTGTCAAATGCGTGTACATAAAGATATAGTCGTTCGTCCGGTACTTACAGTTGAAAATTCAGGTCTTGATGCCGGGCCGCGTCCGGCGGAGTAAAGCGATGAATTTAAAACAGCTCGCTGGCGAATATGCCGCTAACTTTGTAAATGATGGCATGAAGATTGGGCTTGGTACAGGTTCTACTGTATATTGGACAATACAAAAATTAGGTGAGCGTGTAAAAGAAGGATTATCATTTCAAGCTGTACCAACATCAAAGGAAACTGAAGCATTAGCACATCAACTAAATATCCCCCTACTTTCGTTAAACGACGTACAAAGTCTTGATCTTACAATTGATGGAGCGGATGAAATTGATTCAAATTTACAACTTATAAAAGGCGGTGGCGGTGCATTACTTCGTGAAAAAATCGTTGCCTCTTCCTCTAAAGAACTAATTATCATTGCTGATGAATCGAAACTTGTAACACATTTAGGTAATTTTCCATTACCTGTTGAAATCATCCCTTTTTCATGGAAACAAACCGAAAATAAAATTCAATCTTTAGGGTGTCAAACAACGTTACGTTTAAAAAATAATGAAACCTATATAACCGATAACAATAATATGATTATCGATTGTATATTCCCTAATCATATTTCTAATCCTGCCCATTTACACACCCAATTAAAAATGATTACTGGTGTAGTTGAAACAGGGTTGTTTATAAGTATGACGAGTACAGCAATTATTGGCACTAAAAATGGGATAAAGAAATTGTAATAAAAGCTAACTTTTTAAAGTTGGCTTTTTAGTATGTTCTTCTTCTCTTAATAGTACTTTATTATGATATACTAGGAAAACGCAAACTGATTACACTAGAAAGGACTGAACATTTTGCAATCCAAACTTATAACAGAACTTACTGATTTAGAAACTGCCTTTCATATTCGAAAAGAAGTATTTGTAAAAGAACAAGGTGTTCCTCTTACAGATGAATTCGATACATTCGATGAAATCGGAGAGCAATGTAAACATATTTTAGTTTATTATCATGATCTTCCTGTAGGCACAGGGCGTATACGATTTGTTGATGGTGTCGGAAAATTAGAACGTATTTGTATTTTAAAAGATTATCGTACATATGGATTAGGTAAAGTCATCATTCAAACGTTAGAAGAAATTGCTCGTAACGAACAAGCTACAAAAGTGAAGCTACACGGTCAAACACAAGCTGAAGGATTTTATAAAAAATTAGACTATCAAACTTCTTCTGATATATTTATGGAAGATGGCATTCCGCACATACTTATGACGAAAGTGTTATCATAATAAAAAGGGTAGTATATGAATCTTATGTATTCATACACTACCCTGTTTTATTAATAGAAAAGTGAATTCTCAAAATTACCTTTTGCATCAAAGCCCAACATCTTTTAGTTCATACCTAGGTAAAACTTACACTGTTTTCCATAATGATAATGCATAAATCCAGTTTGGATCACCATTTCCTTGATAACTCTGGACTGCTTCATATACTTTTCCTTCGTGTAGAACTCTATCTCCCTTTTTATATGCTTTTTTTGCATCCCACGCTTCATGTGAAGCGCTTTCAGTTTTTGTAGTAATTGTGAATATATCACTCTGTACGGATTCATTTCCAGCTACATCAACAGCTTTCACTACATATTTATAAGTAGTATTAGCGAGCAGATTTTTATCCAAATAAGAAGTTGTATTGGATGTTGCAATCTTTTTCATTGACCCTTCTGTTTCTCTATAAATATCATAATGGTCTACACCAATATTATCGTCAGATGGACTCCACATTAAATCCACACTTGACGCTGTCGTTCCCATACTATGTAATCCTTTTGGTTGTGTTGGTGCTTCTGTATCAGGAGTCTCAACTGTCGTTTTTACTGTAAGCGCTGTACTTTCTTTCGATACATTGCCAGCTGCGTCAATTGCTTTTACAGTATAAGAGTATTCTGTACTTGGTTGTAACTTCTTATCAATAAAATGAGTCCCTGGTACTGTATCAATCATCTCTCCGTTACGGAAGATTTGATATCCTTTTACCCCTACATTATCCGTAGAAGCGTTCCATGTTAGTTCTACACTATTCGCTGTTACTTTTTGCATCTGAAGTCCATTTGGAATACTTGGCGCTTCTATGTCTGGTTTCACATCATTAATAAGATTAACATCAATTACATTATAGAATGCATTTGCTGTATCAGCTACATCCCATACTGCTAAAATCACATGATATCCACTACGATCAGTAGGTACATTGATTTTATGAGTTAAATTATTTGAAGCTGCAGAACCATCATGTTGTACAGTTCCAATTGGTTCGAAATCTGCTCTTGTTAGCGCTTTATTTGGATTCCATCCTTTTTTAGTAATATAGTAATGCCACTTACTCGTTAAGTGAGGCGCAGTATACTTCCAAGTAAATGTATTTTCCCCACCAGTGATTGTATTTTTAAACCAACGATTTTCTGTTTGTTGATCTAAAATACCACCAAATTTTCCGCCTGCTGAAGCAATTTGTCCATCTACTGGACCACCTTGTGGGAACCCTTTTGGAGCTTCTAAACTTTGTGGTTCATACATAACACTTCCACAGTTTACATTTAGCGCACCATAAGTTGGACTACATAAAGCGGATCGGCTACCGGGCTTTTCAACAAAACCGTGCGCATAAGCATTTTGAGGAATAAGTGTCGTACTAATAATTCCAGCTGTTAATGCTACAGCTCCTAAACTTTTTTTGTTCATTTTCATATTTTGTAGTTGTTTTAAAAATCGATTATTCATGCTCATGTCTCCTTCTTGTTATACTTTGTAGTGGAATGTGGGCTTTGATGTAAAAGAATAACAAGAGACAAACTTGTACCGATGTATGTATTAATTATGCATACACCGCAGTGAAAATATATTTTTTCCTTGTGAAACATTTCACTTTATGAATATATCATGACATAGAACTCGCCTAAGCATGTGCAGAAGTTGTGCAGAAACAGTGAAATTATTACTAACATATAAAACCACATCCTGAAATCATAAAGTAAAACTTTAATTAGTTGGGGTTTTACGGTCGGTTAATACGGGATAAAATAAAAGTGTGCAGCAGAAATTGTAGACTTAGTTCTCAAAATTCACATTTAGTATTTTCATTTAAACAATTCTTCTCTTCTTACAACAGAAAAGTGTCTATATCATTTAATATAGACACTTTTTTCATGTATAACTTTATATTTATTACTGACCTACAAATGTAAAAATTTCATCAACAGCTTCCTTATATCCACCCGATGTTCGGAATGATTCCTTCAAATTCAAAGCAGCCTCTTTATATGAAGGGTTATTTAAAATTAACTCCACACTTTCACGCAATTTCTCCACGGTTAATTCATTCATATGTAATTGAACTCCTGCTCCAAGACTCTCCACTTGCTTTGCGATTGCTGGCTGATCTGCACTTTGCGGTATTACAACGAGCGGAACCCCGTTATATAGTCCTTCATGCGTACTGTTCATCCCGCCGTGTGTAATAAATAGTTTCGTATAAGTAAGCAGTTCGGTTTGAGGCACATAGTTTTTCACAATGAAGTTTTTAGGGATTTCGCCTAGATCACTTATTTTTGTTTTATTACCAATAGACATAACAATTGTATGCTCACTATTCTCAAAGGCCTTCATACACAGTTTATAAAAGTCAATCGCTTCATTAAAAACAGTACCTAATGAAATATAAATCGGACTTTTTACTTCAATTGAAGTAAAATCAACGTCTCTGTTTTTCATTTGTGCAGAGATAGATGGTCCTACAAATTTATATGTTTCATCAAACGTATCACCAAAAGGCTGGAACTCCTTAATTGTATACACAATAGTAAGGGGTGCAGGATTACAGAAAACTTCATACGATGATTTTATTTCAACACCATATTTTTCAGTAATTCCCTTTGTTAAGTTTTGAAAATCATTCTGTATTTTATCATGAATTTCTACTGGGATATTTTTTGACAGATGACCTAACATTTGCTCAAAGAATTTTTCATCCTGCGCAAAAGATGTGCATGAATTTATGGCTGGAAGTTTAAGAATTTGAGCAATTAAATGGCCACAACCAAACATAGAATCATGAATCATGTAATCAAAATGTTCACCTTCAATTTGTTCTAGAACGCTAGATATTACAATATTCGCTGTATGTAGAAGGCCGTTTATTCTTTCCTGTAAATAATTTCTGCCTCCAGATAGAAACGCTTTTATAAATTTTTGATCATCAATCGTTCGTACAGTAGCACCTGTCTTCTCAATCCGCTCCCTGAAAGCTTCTATTGAAAAATAAACGACCTCTTCACCACGAGAAATCAATTCTTCTACAACTTGTAAAGTTGGATTTATATGTCCTTCTGATCCAGCGTTAATAAATAAAACACGCGCCATAATAAACACTCCTTACGTTAAATCGTTTCTATGTTGGCAAGAGTACGGATTTTCTCCATACTCTTTTCTTAGTTGTTCGTAGCATGTTCCTACTAAATTGACCTAGCGAGTCTAAAACCGAGATCATCTATATGAAATGTAGGATGGCTTCGACGACGACAAGTAGCGCCGCACCCTCTCGCTGTTTCAGCCCAACTACCACCACGAAAAATGCGGTATGATCCGTACACTGTTTCATCATACAAATCATAACACCATTCCCAAACGTTCCCTAGCATATCATAAAGTCCCCATGCATTCGGTTCTTTTTGGCCAACGTCATGAATCTCTCCATTTGAATTTTCATTATACCACGCTATATCATGAAGTTTCCCGTATGTATATCCGGTTGTACTTGCTTTACATGCATATTGCCACTCTGCCTCACATGGTAATCGGTAGCCATTTGAATCTAAATTACATTTCACAATTTGACCATCATCACTAATAGAATAATATTCTTTTAATCCCGCTTTTTTTGAAAGTACATTACAAAACGCAATGGCATCGTTCCATGAAATATTGACAACTGGTTTATGATTTTTATCAAAATTATTTAATGTACTATTTGTAATAGCATCATATAGTTCGATTGTTACAGCATACTTCGCAAGAAGAAATGGTTGAATTTGCACTAGCCATTCTTTTTTTATTCGATCATCTCTTAATACTACCTCTCCAGCTGGAATATTTACCATTAATGAATCAATTAGTTGAATTAAATCATTAGTCATTTTCTATTCCTCCAAACGTTCATTTTATATGAATTTATAGTCATATACTCATTACAAAATACAATTTTCAAAAGCGTTAAATTTTCCATAATAAAAAACGATTAGTTTAATTAAACTAATCGGTAAGATTCAAAAAGAATTGTTGTGTCACATTCTATTATTATATGTGCTCTAAAAATTTCCGAACCTCATTTGGAGATTTTAAAACAATAACCTTTTTCTCTTCGGACAATTGCTCTAACCCTTTTAAAATTGTAGGTCGTTTAGCATTAGGATATTTCCATATCCATTTAAAAAATTGCAAATCAAATCTTTCTTCACATCCCTCGCCCATATCTGGTCTTTTTTTATTCCGGTATTTTACAATTCTTTTAAACGCACGATAAATACAAATTGTTCTATGAATATTAAGGAAGATAATTGTATCAGCTGCATTCAGTCTGATATCCATCGTCCCGCCATAATTCCCATCAATAATCCACTTCTCATCTTTAATTAAGTTATTTTGAACTGCTATTTGTTCTTCTCTCGGAACACCTTCCCAATTCGGTTTCCAAAATAATGCATCAAGATGATGCACCTTAATATTTAATTTATTTCCTAACTGCCTTGCTAATGTAGATTTTCCTGAACCACCAGAACCAATTAATATTATTTTTTTCATACCTTTACGATACCTTCTATAACTTCTTCAATAGCTTCCTTATTAGCAAAAATCCAGAAGAACATTTCTTCATTTAACTTTAATAAATCTGGTAACTGGACAAAATAAGCAATAAAGATAATTTGAATTGAAAGCATAACATACCAAATGGCTTTTAGTTCTTCTTTCGTTAAATCATTTTGTTTATAATAACCTTCAAAGACTTTGCTAACGATATGTAACCATTTCCCTCTTAATTTTTCATCACTAAATAGCTCGCTTAATATACTTGTACAGCAATAACATAAATCAAATGTTTTTACATTATTTTCTAAAATCTCAAAATCTATAAAACCTTCCAGTTTATCATCTTTAAAGATTACATTTGATAGATGCATATCACGATGAATAATTTGTCTCGGTAATGGATGGACCGTTTCCTTGAAAGCTGCGTGCATTCGCTCCATCTTTTGAATTACCTCTCGATGAACATGCTCATTCTTTTCTAAAATCGGTATAGCCCATTCAAATACCATCTTATATAAATCTCTTTTTATTAACTCATGGTCACTATTCACCGAATGTAATGCTTTGTGCAGATTAGCTATTTCTTCTCCAATTGTACTTGCTAGCCTTTCCAGCTTATTCGTATCTTTTATTTCTAAAACACTTCCGGCAACATACTCATATAAGCAATAATATTTTTCTTTATATAATACATATTGTTCATCATTTTCTGTCTTTACTACTCTCTGTACTTTAATTCCCTTTTCATACAGTTGCTTCAAAACATCGAATTCAACTAGAAGTTGCTTTATCGATCCCGTTCTCTTTAAAATGTACTCTTTATTCTTGCATAAAACCTTCGCTACTTTTGGTTGAATTACAGTAGCTGTGACATGTTCATTTCGAAACCAAAGCTTTGCAATTTCCAGTGCTTGTTCCATTTACAATACCCCTTTTACAATTCTTATTTCTTCCGAAAAATAACCTCACACAGTATTCCCACTCCAACACCAATTGTATAAGCCACTAAATCACTCCACAAAAAACCGTATCCCAACACGAGTCCGCCCAAAGTCGTTCCACGAATGCTATCTATCCATTCCGCATGATACAATTGGCTCGCTTCAATCCCGTAGCAAAACATTAAACTAATAAAAGCCAACTTCTTCGTCTCTGTTTTAGGAAACAAAAATCCAAAGCCAGTGAAAATCATTAATGCCCATAATGCATCACCTAAATAATCATTTAATAGATGTGGTAGTGCAAAAGCAAACTTTCTTGAGCTAAGACCTAAAATAATAACAACTATAGTAAATAGTGCATATACTACTCTATTTCGTTTCGTATTCATTTTAAAGTCTCCTAATATGTAATGTAAAACTGTAAATAGCTAGTAAAACAAAGTTATTTTACTAGCTATTTATTGATTGCTTTTATGATAAGAAAATGTGGATTCATATTTAAATAATGATATGATTTTTCGCTTACTTCTTTCATTTTTTCAATTGCCTTCGGTTCCACTATCTCTTCTAATACAAAATAATTTGTAGTTTCATTTAGTATGTCTTGTAATGATCTTCTAAAAAACTTGACTTCAATAGTAATATTCGGTTTAACCCAAGTATCTATTAATAACTGTTTTTCAAAATAATTTTCACATGGAAACTTTGTGAAATCCATAAAAGGATGATGAATAGAATATATAAGTTCTCCACCTGGCTTCAATACACGACGAAATTCTTGAAATACTTGATTCCAATTTTCTATATAATGAAGAGTTAATGAACTTACAATCACATCATACGTATTATCTTCAAATGGCAATGTTTCTTGCAGATCATGACAAAGGAACGTCGCTTCTTCTCCTATATTTTCTTTTGCTGCTTTTACCATTTCAGGACTTACATCAATTGCTGTAACATTTGCTCCTCTTCCTATGAATTGAGAAGTATACCATCCAGCTGCACATCCAGCATCTAATATCTTTTTTCCTTCTAGTTCCTTTGGAATAAGCTCCATCATCGCCGGTCTTTCATAATAACTGTTATATGGATTTGCGAAATCTAGATTTTCTTTATATGTACTCGCTAATTTATCATACGTATCTTTAATCGAATCTTTCATTACACACACTCCTAATACATATTAATCCATTAACTCCTGCTGCTTTTTCTTTGAAAATGATTGTAGTACTAAATCATACGACCAATCAATCATTTTATTAATTTGCTCCTGCTCTATACCCTTATGAATATAAACGGTATTCCAATGTTTTTTATTCATATGATACCCTGGAATAATTGTTTCTGGATAATCTTCTCTTATTCTTAATGCGACTTCTGGATCACACTTCAATGTAATCGCAGCCTTTTCACCTTCTTCATGATTTACTATCGCAAATATTTTATTATTAAGCCTCATACATGTTGCACTCCAGCCATCTGGAGAATCTTCTGTCGCTTTTCTTTTCGATAAACAGTACGCTCTTGTTGCATTCATTTTAATTGGCACCTCTTATTCTTTCCCTGTTTGATTACGATGCATCACAATTTGCTTCGTTGCTTGAAATTGCTGCTCACCGTAAAACTTTATTAGCTTCTCTCCGCAAAATAGACTAACAATATCAATATGAGATATTTCTCGAAGTAATATTGTAAGCATTTTCTCTCCAATACCTTTATTTCTTACATTCTCATGTACGACAACATCTTCAATGTATGCTCGAAAAACACCATCAGAAACGACTCTAGCAAATCCAACTAATTCATTTTCTTCCCATACTCCAATGGCTATGCTATTCTTTAACATTTTTTCAATATCGACTTCTTTTCTTTCTGGCCACCAACCGACAGAATCATAAAGCTTCTTTATTTTTTCTACACAGATTGGTTGTTCTTGTTGCAATTTATACGTGTACATATGCTTTCTCCCATCAATCAGTATACATAATATTATTATAATCTCTTTTCAAAAAAGTGCTGACTATGACCTTTCGGATGATCTTCAACGATACCATACTCTCGGTAACCATGCTTTTTATAAAATTCTGGCGCTTGAAAACTAAATGAATCTAGCAATATTAATCTGCACCCTTTTTCCTTCGCAATTTCTTCAATTTTATGTAAAAGTTGGCTCCCCCAACCGTCATGACGAGCTGATTTATCAACCCATAAAAAGTCGATATGAAGATGATAAAAATACATCGTACCTGTTACACCACCAAATATTTTTCCTTCTTCATTTTTTACTACGAGACTTACTTCTTCCATCGGCTGTTTTACTTCATCTGTTAAGATGGACATATTATATTGAATGACTTTATTTTTAATGTATTCTCCTTCAATACGTGTACCGTTCTCTATATGTTTCATATACATTGCTTCCTTTCAACTTAGTAAGCTACATTTTATTTTTCCCCTTTAAAATACTAATCAAAACGAATCCACCATATGTAACAAAGCATGAAAAGCCAATTATCCCTGGTACAGAGACATAGCCTACCCTTATGTAACTTATAACTGCAAAACAAGCGATAGACAATGAAATAGATAGCCAAAATATAACAGCTATTTTTCTTCGTCCTCGTTTCGATGTACTTTCTTTCTCTTCAGAAACACGTGTGCCAAAAAGCAATACAATACAAATAAGAATTGCTGCAAAGTAAATTGTATTTAATGACAAATTGTGATCATATAGTGCGATTCCAACTTCAAGAGCAATAATCGTTAAAATTAAAATAATGATTGTTGAAGTCTTTAAGTTTCTTTTCAATCGCTCACTCCTAGCATGCTTTCACTATATTCTTTGTATATGTACTTTAAAACTACTGCAAAAGCTTCATCTACCTCTTTATTTTCACGGCGATTCGGTAAATCTTTTCCCCCAATCACATAAAGAAGTGGAAATTCGTTAAACATTCCTATAATACCAATATTTATTGTAGCTGTGAGTAATCCACCTGTCATATGAGCTATATGATAATATGGAATTTCTTCATACTCTCCTTGCTGTCTTACCATGCCGCTAATAATTGGTTCCCATAATTCTGGTTCTGATTTATAACCTTGAAAGGTTTGTATGAAAAGGGCAAGAACTTCACTTAATTCTCCAACATTTTTCTCATCTCTAGCATTCTCTTGTATATGAATTTTTGAAAAGTACGTTTGTGCGTACATTTTCACAGCATCCCATCCACCACAGTGCATT
This sequence comes from Bacillus sp. 7_6_55CFAA_CT2, assembly GCF_000238655.1. Classification (NCBI taxonomy): domain Bacteria; kingdom Bacillati; phylum Bacillota; class Bacilli; order Caryophanales; family Bacillaceae; genus Bacillus; species Bacillus sp. 7_6_55CFAA_CT2. Next base: position 977,053 of record NZ_JH414709.1, read on the forward strand.
ACAACTGACTGTGCAACGTAACTATCATGACAAGCAATCATTACCTCTACCGCTTCACTAAGTGTTAAAGAAGTTCTTCCTTGTAAATGCGGATATAACTGCGCACTATCTTCATGTGGATTAAATTTAATGTAATGAAGTATATCATTCCAATTATGTTTATTTTCCTTCACCATTTGCGTTACTACAAATCCAATGACTAATTTTGCTGCTGATGCTAACGGAATATTTAATTCACTATTATACGAAGCAACTATACGATTATTTTTTGTAGAATAAATTGCCATTCCCACATAATTAGATTGTACCTCTTTTATTTTATTTATAACAGTTTCCATTTCTATCCCTCTTTTTATATCGTTATATTAACTTCTAATATTTCAACATTGAATGTAAAAAACCTTTTCATTAGCTATTAAAATAAGAAAAAGGTAGCATGAATTTTTTCTTGCTACCGAAAAATATTTATTCTTCTATAGGATTTTCAGGACCGTTAAGTTCCAGCTGATAAAAAGCTAAATCTAGCCATTTATTAAACTTATAACCAGCTTTTTTTATTGTTCCTGCATGAACAAATCCATAGTTTTGATGCAAGGCAATACTTTTCTCATTCTCTGCATCAATTCCAGCAATTAAGGTCATATACTCTCTTTCCTTTGCAATTTTGATTAATTCCTTCATTAATGAAGACCCAATGCCATTTTTTCTATATGCCTTATCTACATACACAGAATGTTCAACTGAATATTTATAAGCAGGCCACGTTCTAAATGGGCCGAATGTCGCAAATCCTACTACTTTATTATCTAATTCATATACGAAAATTGGATACCCTTCAGCCTTTTTTTGTTCATACCAATCTATTCTATTTTCAAGGGTTACAGGTTTATACGCATATACAGCTGTTGTATAAAGTATCGCATCGTTATAAATATCTAAAATGTATGCTAAATCTTTTTTCGTTGCTTCCCTTATCATTGTTTTCTTCCTTTCATCATGTTCACCTTATATCACTATCTTTTCAATAGTTTTATTTTATCGAAATTTCCGATTTTTATCTACATACGAATACTAGCTTTTCGGAAACCGTCAAATATATTTATTGCAGCAGATAATGTGTAAATTACAATTCCACCGCCAACTAACCACGTTTTAAATCCCTCTAGGGAAATAGTAAATGCATTTGCCAAATACGTAATAAACCCTGCGTTAAATACATGTGGATTTACTACAATTACAATGAATACTATCGTCCCAGCTACCTGAAGAATAGCATTCCCAATCGCCAATCTTTGCGTCCATTGTCCCTGCACTAATTTATAAAGGGATATACATATTTCAAAAACGATCATAATTACAACGATTGGCCAGTACTGCAATAAAACATCTTGATTAAAAGTTGGCGAGACAAACTTCAGTCCATTTGCCGTACCGTTATATACGCCAACAAGATGATTCGCATAAAAATAAAGTGTAGCCCAAACTGCTGTCCACATTAAACCTCCAAAAACTTCAAACTTCGAGATTGCTTTTTTCTTTGGGATATACGAGATGTTTTTCAAATCATCTGGTGTCCATTTTTTTAAACTTGTCGTCAACGGCTCGATACCTTTGTCTGTATCTGTTCTTTCTAAAATAACAAACACAAGTGTCAACCAGAAAAATACATGGAGGCCCACTTCAAAAATTTCCCCAATGCCTTTACCTATCAATTGAAAAATAACATTTAATACTGCTTGATCACCACTATAGCCTATAAAATTTTCTGCAATCATTGATATGAGTGCAATGACAGCTGCGATTGGTATAATCATTTTTAACAACGTTGTATATACATCAAAATAACGTGGTCCAATTAAATGCATCGGTCTATCCAAATAACCATTAGCCAATGAAACCGGACTCCCCAATTTTTCGAGAACGCTCTTTACATCTTTCTCATTATAATCTTCAGGTAACATATCATCTATAATTGACCTTAGTTCAAGTGTAATATCTTCACGATTTTTTTCAGGTAATCTCTTCGCAACCTCTTGGATATAGAGATCAATTAAATTCATTCTCTTCCTCCTTTAATAAGTTATAAAGTTCTTTCGAATCCTTTATCCATTCTTTTTTCAACTGCAAAAATATTTCTAATCCATAATCACTTAAAACATAATACTTACGAGGTCTACTCTCCGTTTTATCCCAATTACTCGTCACTAATTCCTGCTTTTCTAATCGGCGAAGTAGTGGATATAAAGTACTTTGATCAATTGTAACCCCTGATTGCTCCAATAACTGGACAAGTGAATATCCGTACTGAGGCGTTCTTAATTGACTTAAAACAGCTAACGTTAATGTCCCTCTTCTTAACTCAGTAATTAACGAATTTAATAAAGTATCCATTCACTCACCTCATTTCCATTACTATATGTCATACAGTATGTGTTTTATACTATGTATCGTACAGTATTAATGTGACAAAAACTATAATTTTTTACCAAAAACAGATAATGAACAGCGCAAATTATATGATTTGTGCTTTTTTAGCTAAGTTATATATAACACTCTATAAGATAACAACCTTAACTACTAATTTTGAAGTTGCAGTAATGCTATATTAAGTTACAAATATCGTATACATATGATGTGAACATAACATCTCACTATAGGAAGCTATAAAAACGGTGAATTACCATGCTTGAATGATTCCCGTTTTCAGCACCTAATCAACGTTATTTCCTTCATAAACTTCATCTTGTTCAAAATCTCTATTTTTGTTTGGTTTATTAGAAGAAAAATAAAAAACAATTAAATTAGGTTAATTGTTTTTCAAATACAAAATCTTTATTTTTTTAAATAACCTATGATATTCGAAAAGACAAATTCTCCAAATGCAAGTGGTATATAAATAAACCATAACTTTAATATTGCCTTTGTTTCTTTGTGATCAGAATCCCCCATTAAAACCAACCCTATCCTTTATTTTCAAATATTTTGATTTTAATTCCAATAATAAGAAGATTATACCATTTACAAGTTTAATAGTCTATTTTTTCTAAAAATTAAATAAACATATCCCCTCAATATTCAGATAAACATAATAACTTTTTTCGTTTCATCTTCAAAGTCAATAATGGGTCCTGTTAGAACCGCTACATTACCAATCGATTAGATCCCGTGACCAATAAAATCCATCTTAAATTCTTCCCACTTTAATTTATGTAATGATATAATAACACTAAATTTTCAACACGTGCTTAATAGATTGGGGACTTATAATGGATAAGCCTCTCACTGCATTACAAACTATTATTATACATATGAATACAAATGAGCATTGGCATGATTTTATTTGTTACTGTCAGCATCGCCAAGCGGGACTTCGAAAATTAGCTTTTAAACATTTAGAGACATTTATTACAAATGCAAAAAAATAGGAATCAAAAGTTCAAGAAGAGTTTGCCATTTCGCTGTTTACTATTTTAGATGCATTAAACGAAAAAGATGAGGTCTTAACTTTCTCACTAAATAGTTTTCTAATTGACATTCTATATAGATGGACAGAAAACAACCCATTTGATTCAAGACCTTTTAGATGGATAGGAATTTATATGGACTCTAGCAATAAAGAAGACGATTTAGAAAAATCCCTTCGAAAAGCGATTGAATTAGGTGGTGATACCGAACAAGAAGCCATGATATACCTAGTTTCTAATTACATCAATACTTTAGAATTTGGTACACATGAATTCCCTTCAGGTTATTGCGGAGATTTAAGCGAATGCATAGAAAAACTTCCCTATATGCTTCAATTAATTGATAGAATTCAGAATAAGAACATAAAGGAGCAAAACATTGGGCAAATACAAGAACGACTACACCTTATTCTAGATTGGTTAAAACATATACAAACTCCAGTAGATGCTGTTCGTACATGGAAAAAAGAACAAACTAAGGCATTAGAAAAGGTCATTGTATATTATTTACACAACAGCTTAAGTCGTTAATTCATCTACCATTTCAATATAAAAAAGAGGATTTTCATACAGTACTAGAAAATCCTCTTTTTATATTTATCCCACATTAGCTTGCAGTAAAACTCCCCACTGATTATAGTTTCACTTTATTTTAATCCTTTAATTAAAGGTGACGCTTCCCCACTATGGAAAATCCATAAGTCATGAAGTGATCTCGTACATCCGACATATAGTAACTTTGCATCATGTTTTGTGTTTTTGTAATGTTCCTCATCCACATCAATTAAAAGCACCGCATCAAATTCTAAACCTTTCGCTAAATAGACAGGTACTACTGATATACCACCTTCATATTTACTTTGGTTTGCTTCAATTACGTTTACCGTTAATCCTGCATTTGTTAATTTCACATATATATCACGGCATTCATCTTCTGTTCTTCCGATTACTGCAATTGTTTTCACATCTGCATTTTGCAAATGTTTTACCGTCTTCACAATTTCAGTAAATTGATTTTCGGCATGAATTACTTTCACATCTTCTCCACTGCGGAAGACTGGTGTTGCGAGTCCTACTGGGATTTCTGCATTTTTAATTATTTCATTTGCAAATTCAATAATTTCTTTTGTAGAACGATAACTTCTTGTCAATTCATAATAACCGGTTTCTTGGAATACTTCCTTAAAAGCATTCCAATCTTCAATTCCTTGGTAATCATAAATCGCTTGCGATAAATCACCTAATATAGTGAAAGAATTACCTAATGTAATTTCTTTTAATGCATAAATTTGGAAAGGCGAAAAATCTTGCGCTTCATCAATAACAACGTGATGAAACTTCTGCCCGATTTCAATCCCTGTTATACGATGATGTATGTATATTAAAGCTGGTAAATCTTCTACATACACTTCTTTTTTACGACAACTCTTTTCTGTTTCTTTAACAAGTTCTTCAGGTAATACCTCAAGTATTTCTTTACTTTTTACTATTGAACTATACAGTGAAAGAGCACTCATTTTCGGCCAAAACTTCATATATGCGTTGAGTCTCTTAGTCGCTTCTTTTTTAAGTAATTTTTTCTCGTTTGTTTCCCCGAATTTTTTAAGTTCAATTTCAATCCAGCGCTTCATTCGTCCTACTAATCGTTCTCTTCTTTTCTGTAAAGGATAATGTTTATATTCAACTTGCATCCATTTTTTAATATCTTCTACTGGAATAATCGCTCTATCCCACGCCTCAAAATCTTTTGTCGGAACTAACTCATTTTCAAATTGGATCATTCTCTCTTCAACAAACGTCTTAAATTCCAACGTACCCTTTAATTTACCTAGCATTACCTTCTTTTCATCACGATTAATTGAAAATGCTTCTTTCAATTTTTCTTCTGTCTGCTTTAGTTTCACTGAATCATCTAACGTACGTAATGCCCAATCCGGAAACGTTGTTTGACTAATATTCCCTACACCTAATTCAGGAAGTACACTCGAAATATAGTCTAAAAACAGACTATTCGGCGCAAATACGATCATTCTTTCTGCTTCTAATTGTTCACGATATTCATAAATTAAAAAAGCAAGGCGATGTAAAGCAATTGTTGTCTTTCCGCTCCCTGCAACCCCTTGAATAAGTAATGGTAAATTTCTTTCCGCTCGAATAATATCATTTTGTTCCGATTGAATTGTTGAAACAATATCCTTTAGCTTATTATCTTTATTCTCACCTAATCGATATAGAAGAAAATCATCGGCATGGGATACATCTTCATTTCCTTTTACATATGTATCAACAACACGTTCAAGTTCTCTTTTTCGAATGGAAATGTTTCGTTTTAAATACACATCACCTTCTACTAACCCATCTGGTGATTGATAAAATGCTAATTCTTCTCCACCGGTAAATGAATAAAACATACTTGCGACAGGCGCTCGCCAATCAATAATGATTGGCTTCATCGTGTCCATATCCGAAACCCCTACTTTTCCGATATAAATCGGCATAACTTCTTCTTTTCCATCTTCCTGAAAATCTAACCTTCCAAAGTACGGCTCTTGCACACCAATACGTAAGTTTTGTCTATTAGACTCCCTCATACTTTCAAGAATTTGCTCTTTAAAATCTTCTCCATAATAAACCGGGGTTTTTTCAAGCTTATCCAATTGCTCATCCATCGTATGTAAAGTATCCTTCATTTTTTGTAACTCATCTTCAAATATGTTGCTCATTTCGACGATTCCCTCCTGTCCGTTCTAATTTTTCAGTCGAAGTATCATTGTATTAAAAACCCAATCATAAAGTCAATAGTTTCCATTTAAATTTTCCGAAAAAACTTACTTTTCATCTTTCTAATTTAAAAAGAATATGCAACATCTAAATCACACAAATACACATATAGTATAGTGATGCATACAAAAGATACTACTTTCTATTTGTCTCCTATTTAATTTATCTATTAAAAAACATTGTAAAAATGAAAGACTTTAATCAATGGACGTTTTACTGCCCACAAATAGTAGGATAAATAAAAGTAAAGGAGGCTCTTCAAATGAATGTCGCGAAAAAGAAACCGTTAAAGTTATATTTACTTATTTTTGTATTCACTGTTTTGGCCAGTGGGTGGATTGGGGTATTCCTAGATTCTCTTCTAACAAATCAACCTGAAGGAAACACTTTAGGTATGGGATTATGGCTAATATTACCTTTCCTCGTAAGCATTTCACTTAGAGTTATTAGCCGAGATTGGAATGATTTTGGCATCAAGCCAAATTTGAAAGGAAATTTTATATGGTATTTCACTGCACTACTTATTTATCCATTTGTTACAGTAATAACGATAAGCATATCACTCATTTTTGGAATAGCTCATATTTCTAGTTTTGATATATCCACGTTATTGTCACTCATAGTCATGTCTACTATTGGTAACTTTATTAAAAACATTTTTGAAGAGTTTTCTTGGCGGGGTTATTTAACTCCAAAGTTGATTGAACTAAATCTAAACGATTGGTACATTTATATTATTTCTGGTTTCATTTGGGCACTTTGGCATGCTGCTTACTATCTAGTCTTTTTACCAAATGAGTATTTTGAATCTATCTCAAGATTAAATATGCTTCTATCTGGCTGTATCCTTATGGTTTGTTGGTCAATTATGTATGTTGAAATATATAGACTTACAAAATCCGTCTGGCCATGTGTTATCATGCATGCAATCGAGGATGCTGTTCCTACTGTTTTAGTTACAATAACAGGGATTATTACTCTTACAAACAGTAGTGATTTTTGGTTAAATCCTATTAGCGGGGTCGCTGCTACTGTTTTATTTCTCGGAATTGGAATCGTACTAAGAACTATAAGAATAAAAAGAGAACGACAATTATTCACACAATAAAAAGCAGATAATGAATTCGTCATTATCTGCTTTCCAATTTTTAAAACTACCTTATTATATTTTTTGATACATAAGCCAGTCACCAGAGTCTATCACTTTCTTTAACATCTTTTTATCCTGAGCGATATACACATATGCCTCAATTTCCCTATCAGCAACATATACTGTTTGCGTGATTCGATTATATAAATCAGTCTCCGCATTGCCTGTATATTCTTCTAGTTCATCTAACTTACACAATATCTCATCATTTACTACATAAATTTCTCCATACACCTGTTCTTCAATCGAATAAGTCATGGCTGGATATCCTTCGTTCGTATCAAATAATTTTCCATATGTCCAAGCTCTGTCTGCGATGCATGTTGCACCTAGCATATAATGAGCATTCGTTTGTCCTCTTCTTAACGTTCCATAAACGAAAACATGATACATAAATTCTTATCCCCTTTATATGCCTCTACTTTCTTATTTGTAAATAAGCACGAATCATAAAGTAACTCACTTCATTCGGAAGCTGTTCTTTAATAGATTTCAGACCACCATCTGCATTTTGAACGGCAGTTTCAATAAGAGATTCATACTCTGCTGAAACAAAGCTTTGCCAATCTACTTCCATTCCATCCTCATAGCAGCGAATTAAATGGTTTTCGATTGTTTGTCTTGATAAGTTACGTTCTTTTGCAATCTCATTCAAATCAATACCTTGTTTATACATTTCATACGTTTCTAAATGAGAATTTGCGGACGCTTTTCCTGACTTTTTACGCTCTGAAACTACTTCTGTCTTAATCGTTTCAGCATAATTTGGATTTTCCTCAATAAAATGCTGAACTGCTTGTAAGAAGTGCGAGCCGTATTTCACAAGTTTGTGTTCTCCGATACCTTTTACCGTCAACAATTCTGAATCACTTTGCGGCATTTTTACACACATATCTTTTAATGTTTGGTCAGAGAAAATAACGAACGGAGGTACACCTTCTCCTTGTGCAATTTCTTTACGTACTTCACGAAGCACTTCAAATAAAGGATGGTCTTGAACAATTTGTCTTGTCTCTACTCGTTCTTTTCGTAAAACCTTCTCTTTACCAAGTAATACTTCTTTCCCTTTTTCAGTTACTTTTAACGTCGGATAAGTGCCATGTTCAACTGCAATTAACTCGTCTGAAATTAAAAACTCAATAAACTCACTGACCTCTTTTACACTACGGTTCGATAAAAGCCCATACGTTGGTAAAGTATGAAAATTAAATTCAATAACTTTCTTATTTTTCGACCCAGTTAATACTTGCGCTATCATTTGCTTTCCAAAGCGTTGGTTCGTTCTAATCATGCATGATAAAACCATTTGTGATTCCCTTGTCACATCGATGCTCTCGCGATTGTCTGTACAATTACCACAGCGTCCACAATCTTCTTTCGGTTCTTCTCCAAAGTATTGCAAAATGAATGATTGTAAACATTGTTCTGTATGACAGTAATCGGTCATATTTTGCAATTTTTCAAGTTCATTTGAAAAACGTGATTCTCCAGTTGATTGATCAATTAAAAAACGCTGTACTTGTACATCTTGAGAAGAATATAACAATATACATGTACTATCTAATCCGTCACGACCAGCACGTCCTGCTTCTTGATAGTAACTTTCCATATTTTTTGGTAAGCTGATAATGAATTACGTAACGAATATTCGATTTATCAATACCCATCCCGAATGCAGATGTTGCTACCATTACACTTACTTCATCTCGTAAAAAGAGTTCTTGTTGCTCATTTCGATCAATATCACTCATACCAGCATGATATTTTGATACAGAAACACCTGCCTTCATCAAATCTTCATATAATTGATCGACTACTTTTCTAGTAGCTGCATATATAATCCCAGATTCCTTTTGATTTTGACGAATATAATCCGCCAAATATGCATTTCGATCTTGCCCTTTAATGACAGAAAACGATAAGTTCTCACGCTCAAACGTTGTCATAATGGTATTTTTTTGATTAATTTCAAGTGTATTACAAATATCATCACGTACTTGCGGTGTTGCTGTTGCTGTTAATGCTAATATGAGCGGCTTTTCTGGAAGATAATCTAATATGCGATGTATATGTAAATAACTTGGACGGAAATCATGTCCCCACTGTGAAATACAGTGTGCTTCATCAATCGCAATCATAGGGATTTTCATATCGATAAGTTGGTCAACAAACTCCATCGAATCAAGACGCTCAGGCGCCACATAAAGTAACTTGTAATGTCCTTGTTTCGCTAATTGAATTCGCTGATTTGCTTCTGCAATAGATATAGAACTATTAATATATGTAGCTGAAATGCCATTCTGTACCAATGTATCTACTTGATCCTTCATAAGTGATATTAAAGGTGATATAACCAACGTCGTTCCTTCAAATACTAATGCCGGAATTTGATAACAAATCGACTTACCGCCACCCGTTGGCATAATACAAACCGTATCTTTCCCATCTAGTACATTTTTAATTGTTTCATCTTGTCCTCTTCGAAACGAAGAATAACCAAAGTAGGACGCTAAAAGTTCTTGTGCTTTAGTAAACAAAAAAGAGTCACCTGCTTTTCTTTATCTTTCATCTACTTCTATTATATCAATCACTTATGCGACTTGAAAGGGATGATTAGATGCTTATTGTTTTTTCATTATTCTATGTTTCTTCACTTATTTAATATGAATTAGCATCATTATTTTATATGTTTTACAACATTTATAACGTAAATCCAGTACACAAGAAGAAAGAGTTTCAATTTAAATGTTCATTTTATTTCCCTTTCTTGAATACTACTAATCGTATACATATAAATTCAGGAGGTTACTATATGAAACATCGTAATACGAGGTCCATCACGGCAAAAACGAAAACAAAACAACTCCAATTCTCTAATAATGATGCGTGGAAATATGAATCATACTATAAGTATCAGCCATTATTCTCTTATAAAAAGCTTTTTAATTTTCTTTCTCAACTTTTTAAACGTTAATATATGCGCAAAAAATATATTATTCACAGAAGTTTTCTCAATATTAAACATATAGACTTACTACAATTGAGTTGTTAACATATATAATAATCTGTTGGATAAACCCCTTAAGTTGACCTGCTTATATTAGCAGGTCTTTTTCATAATTACATACTTCTATGCACCTCAATCTCACTTCCAAATCTTTTCTCCATTTTATAACCATATTTAACTCCCAACAATTAATGATAATCATAAATTGTTGGGAGTTAAATTGTTCACATATAATTATGCAATTCTTCTTTCTCAATACACAAAACACATTTTACTTGTTACTATAAAAGTACTCCAGATGAGTTTTTTGCTCATCGACATTATCTAGTTATTGGGGCCTGCCGCGGGAAGCAGGTCCCTTTGACTGTATGAAGGTCCCAATTTCATTTGGACACATTTACCAGGTTTTTTCAAAAGAATTTTATGATAACATTACGTAGTCGAGTCCGACATCTCGGCAATACCCTTTTGAGGGTCTGTAACTTCCCTTGCAGACCCTCTTTTACTTTATATTCAAATTATTCATATATATCACAACATCATTCATTGAATTTCTCCATTTCAAATTCCCTAAAAATAATCTAGGACACGGAACTAAAAATAAATCTTCATCATACTTTGAGTTATACATGTTCAAAGGAGTGTTACTATTTATGTATTCTTATTGGCAATCGTATTACTCCCCCTACCATAACCCTTATGTAAACTATGATTTATCCGTACGGAACTACCGAATTAGTAAAAATGAGAATTTTTTAAAAGGATATATGCGTTCTTTATTGGGAACAACACGTCGCTTGGACGAGATTGGCTATTATAAGTATAGTATTTAATTTACCAGATGTTAACGTTACTGTTGGACGACTTCTACAAAACGCAACACATATGGGACTATCACTTGAACCATTTTACGGTGAAGATGCAGTAAAAAAATATAGTGCATTAATTAAAGATCACTTAGTAATTGCAGCGGATCTTGTTAAAGCCGCAAAAGCTGGTAATCAAAATGCAGCGGCCGCTATAGAGAAAAAATGGTACGCTAATGGTGACGCAATTATTGAATTTCTTAACAGTATCAACCCATATATAGATAAAGAAGAATTTAGAAAAATGTTTTATGAACATTTAGCACTAACGAAAGCAGAAGCACTTGCCTTCCTAAATAAAGATTATGAAGCAGGAGTAAAACTTTACGATAAAATTGAAAAAGAAGCATTAGAAATGGCTGACATGATAACAAACGCACTCGTAAAACAATTCCCGCAAGTATTTCAATAAAGTGAAACTTTAATCAGTGAGGGGTTTGTTCATCCCCCACTGATTATCAGCTCTCACCAATCGGCTTATTTAGTTTTCTCTCCATGATATTTCACCTCTCCTCTTTACATTTAGCTTATATCGATATATTTTATTAATATCCGTTTTTTATAGGAGGAAATAGTTTGATTAACGCGATTGGTCTCGTTTTTATACTTACAAATAAACACGAGAAAAAAAGAAAGTTTACTTAAATGAAAAATTTGCACTAATAGATATTATTGATTCTAAAGAAGTATTTGATGATGAAGGGAATCCTTTAGTAGAACTAACATGTAAATACAGTATATATTTAGATGAAAAATATTACTGTAAATCTCTCGATGATTATACCGGACAAGTCTTTCCTTTCTTAAGTGCAAAAATAGGAAAAGGTCTTCTAAGAAACTTAAACTACTACTTTTCTTACGTTGATGCCTATGATAAGAAACCACCAGTTAAAGAAATAAGACCACTTATGAAACAAGTAACTAACAGATAGCCAAAAATACCAAAAAAAGAAAGCATCTAACCCTGGATGTTTTCTTTTTTATTAAAAACTCATTAACTTTCATCCTCTTCTAAAAGTATGTATCCAAGCATATTTTAAATTAAAAACATTGGAGGATTAGAGTGAATGAAATACTCAGAAACAATTATAAGCAAACGACTTCGAATACTTAAAATGACGGGTATGTTTTTCATGCTAGTGTTAATAGCATGGATTGGCTATACAAAATTACTTTATGAAAACGGCTTTCTTCAAGAAAAAAAGAATTCAGTAGAAGTAATGAACACTAGCATTACAGGAGAAATAGAGCAGCTTTTTCATATAAACTTGCAAGGCTATCGAAAAACAAGCCTTGATGCTGTTATAGAAGCCAGTAAAACCGATCCAAGTGAACTATCCTTAATTGAACTAGTCAACAAATCCTGCTCGCGAGATTGCATAGGTGAACCAGTTACATATGTAAACTCAAACAATGGATATATCTTTTATAAGGAATCTAATGGAACTAATGTAGCTATAACGGTTAAAAAGAAAGACACATGGGTAATTGTAAAGAAATCTGTTCAAGATGGAATATAATCACCCCAAAAAAGAGTACGCATCGTACTCTTTTTTATTATTAATACCCTTCCTCTTCATGCCTACAATGGCATTTCGCTTTTGTTTTACAATGACATTTTTCACACTCACACTTCGGTTTCTCTTTGCAACAACACTTGTGAAAATCATTGCGCTTACATCTACATCTCCCAAACATTAAATCATCCCAAAATTTATTACAATCTTGAAAATGTCCACAATGACAAGTATTTCTCATAAATATGCTTCCTCCTTGATAGAATTCATCATATTCTATGTTTGAAAGTATACAAAGGCTTGTTTATTAGTCTATTTTCTCCATATTATAAGTAGAGTTAAAAGATTAAATAAAAATAAAAACCGTCACATGACGGCTCTTATTTTTATTTAGCAAACTACTTTTATCTCACGTACTCATAGTACCATTTACGTGCATCTAACCAAGCTGTAAATTTATCGATATTCCCGGACGGATAGCCATTCGTTATAGCATAACCAATGCCATCTTTTTGAACGACAATTTGTCCATCAATACCCGCATCAACCATAGCTTGAGCCAAAGCTTGTAAATTACTAAATGCTACACCACCAGTTTTTACTTTGAGCAAATTCGCTGCACCTCCTCCAGTTTGTCCTGTAAGAGCAAATACAATAGAATTCGCGATTTTATCAACATTCCATTTTGCCATGTCGGATTCATTATCAATAAACCCTAATTCAATAAGGATAGCCGGTGCCTTCGTTCCATTTAATACTGCTAAATCTGTACGTTGTTTCGCTCCTCGATTACGCCATCCAATATCTTTTGCTAGTTGAGCTGAGATTTTAGCCGCCAAATCTTTCTGATCATAATATAAAACCTCAACACCCTGTCCATTTCCATCACTTGCATTAAGATGAAAAGAAATAACTAAATCCACAGCATGGGAATTGCTATTCCGAATGATATTATTTAAATTTTGTGATTGAGTTGCCCCTACCTCGTCCGTATCGTCATAAACCGTGTGTCCTAGGGCTCTTAACTTAGCCGCCACGGCATCTTTAACTTGCCTATCTAGAACGTGTTCTTTCCGATTCCCGAAATTAGCACCTTGAACAATACTATTGTGTCCTCCGTGCAAACTATATCTAGCCATTATTCATCAACATCTCCTTTCTTAATATCTTATTCAAAACTTGTCTTATTGCTATTCCCACTTACAATCTTAACTGTGCCCATACGTCCTACATTTTCTAAAAGTGACGCAATTTGTTTTCGATATAAAAAGCTATCGCTTCATAAATCGAATGATTTATTCTCTAAATTACTTTTACATGAATGACGACACGAACAAAAAAGCATCACCCTTTCGGCGATGCCTAAAAACTCTATTTTACTTTTCAGCTCCCTAAATAAATAGAGTTTAAAATCACTGAAACTACACCTATATTTCCTCCCTTTCCTTCACAGCTTCTTTCAACCTCTGCAACATATACCCAATTCCTTTACACCCCTCTAGCGGATATGTAATCATTTCTTCTGGATATAACTTTGTCACTACTTTTTTATGCTTCTTCCCTGCTAGTAAGACGATTTCGTCAAACTGTAGTAAACTTTTATCTACCATCTGTTTTTGTAATTGCTCTATACTTATTACCTCATCGCTTTTTGAATCAAATGCAAGATCATAGTTTTCTAATACAATATCACTTGGTCTTAAAAATCCATGTTTCGCTGATAATATAACCCAGTTTTCGAAAAACATAGTTGCGTACGCCTGACATGCTTTTCCGAACGGACTAATATATACATCTTTTGCTTCCATCGGTCCGTAGTCTGAATGTTTATCCCAAATTTTCTTTTTTCCGCATGGAATTATACATAGCCTTTTCATATATATTTCTACTCCCTTTACTTTGGTAAATAAAATTCGTTATTTTGTACATTTTTTTCTCGAGATACTATATAATAATTCTGAAAGTTAAAATTACACATTTTACCATATGCGTACTATAGATTACTCTGATTGCAAATATTATAATACCATAAAAATTTTTCATTTTTTCTTCAAAATAATGAAAGTAAATCAAAATAATAGTATGTATTAATAAAGCGATAAAGGAGGTTCATAAAAATGAAAAATATTATCCCTGCACTATTAGTCTATTTTATCGTTTGCGTTATTTCCGTTATCATCCCAGCATCTGAAGGCTATAATTATGTCGGCTGGAAGTTATTTGTTGGGCAAGTGTATGCGATACCTATTTTCTTCATTACTACGATAATCACATTTTATATAAACAAGAAAAAATCTTACGAATAAACGATTATAAGGATAGCTAACGCTATCCTTATTTTAATTCGTTAATCAAAACTTTATATCCTTTCTTCTAAAAAGTTAAACGCAGTTCCTCCGAAATCCAGCTCTCTAATTTTGAAACAGATTCAATATTTTTTCAAAAAGCCCCTGTAATTTACTTTTCAATACTTCCATATCATTAAGCATACACAATGCGACTGTTTAAAAATTAAAAATTTCTGCTTATTATAAATAAAAAAGGACAAGTAGCCAATCTGACTACTTGTCCTTACTGTTCATCTGTACGCAATACGATTAAGCTTGGAATGCTTCTGTTAATACTGGTACGATTTGTTTTTTACGAGATACAACACCTTTTAAAGTAGCTGTATTGTTTTCTAGTGATACGTTGTATGCTTTCTCAACAACGTTTGCTGCTTTACCGATCGCAAGACCGACAGAATCGTTAGTTAAGATATCAGTTACAACGAATAAGAATAGGTCTAAACCTTTTTCTTCTACTACTGCAGAAATTACTTTTTCAAGTTCCGCTTGGTGTACAAGAACGTCGTTTGTATCAACAGCGTTTACTTGTGCGATTTCAACTTTCGCATTACCCATTTGGAATTCTTTAGCATCAAGAGAGATTAATTGCTCCATTGTTTTTCCGCTTAAGTCAGCACCAGCTTTTAACATTTCTAAGCCGTAGTTATCTGCATCTACACCAGCGATTTCCGCTAATTCACGAGCAGCTGCTACGTCTTGTTCTGTGCAAGTTGGAGATTTGAATAGTAAAGAATCTGAAATGATTGCAGATAACATTAAACCTGCAACTTCTTTACGAATTGTTACGCCATTTTCTTTGTACATTTTGTTTAAGATTGTAGCTGTACAGCCAACTGGCTCACAACGATAGTATATAGGATCGCTTGTTTCAAAGTTAGCAATACGGTGATGGTCAATAACTTCTAACACACGAACTGATTCGATATCGTTAGCACTTTGTTGACGCTCGTTATGATCAACTAAAATAACGTTGTCCACTTCGCTTGCTACTGTCTCAACAAAACGCGGTCCTTCTACTTTAAAATAGTCTAACGCAAATTGAGTTTCACCGCTGATTTCGCCTAAACGTACAGGCTCAGCATTCATTCCTAATTCTTTTTTCAATTCTGCATAAGCAATTGCAGAACAAATTGCATCTGTATCTGGGTTTTTATGCCCGAAAACTAGTACTTTTTCCATGTTTTCCACCTCTTCATGAAAAGGATATCTTAAAGAAGCAAATATGACAATATTTAAAGCATATTTTTTTATAAATAATTGCACTTTCTTCTATATTTTTCATCATTTTCATAAAAAAAATCATCTAAAATGAATTAGATGATCGAAATGTATATTTCAATTAAAATAGTGTAGGAGCTTGCACTACATTGTTAAAAGCGAAATTTGAGGATAAGCCATTATTCAAAAGGTTTACATCTATAACTTGATAAAACGCATTTCCAGTGTCTGCAATTTCCCAAACAGCTAAAATAAGATGGTATCCACTACGGTCAGTTGGTACATTCGCTTCGTGCGTTACTGTTGTTCCTGGTCTAGCTCCACCGTCATTTTTCACATAGAATGGCACTAAATCTAAATCTGATCGCGTCAAAGGTTTATTGGGATTCCAACCTTTTTTCGTAATATAGTATTTCCACTCTTTCGTACTATGAGGAGCCGTTAGTTTCCACTTGAATGTATTCGTCCCGCCATTTAACGTAACTTTCTTCCACCTATCTACAGTTTGAACATCTAAAGCGGGAAAATGACCAGCCCCTGCAATTTGTCCATCAGAAGGTCCTAGTTGCGGAAATCCACCTATTCCTTCTACGCTTTGAGGTTCATATTGAATCGGTCCACAATTTACATTTCCCCCTTGCTTACATAAATAAGATCGGCTCGCTGGTGATTCTACATATCCATGAGCTGAAGCCTTTTCTGAAAATCCAAATGTTAATAATCCCGTAAGTAATACGCCACCACTTAAAATAACTTTCTTCATCTTTTGTAAACTATTCTTTTTCATTCTTTCATCCCCTTCCCATAATAAAGCGAAAATAACTATAGTTGGCTAGTCATCTTCTCTACATTTATTATAAGACGAGAATCATTACTAAAAGAACCCTCTAAAAACTTTCTCAAATTCATTTAGTGCGTTAATTAGATTATAATTAACTATTTTAACACCGCCAGAAAAATATAGACGGTGTTAAAAATAGTCGTTTATTATTCACTTACTAATAATTAAGCACTCTCCCCGTTTGATTATACCTTAAATGTTTTTATAATAAATAACCGTAGCATCTAACTTTCCATTCAGAGAAATTGCATACCCTGGTATTGTTCCAACTTCTTGGTAGTCTAGTGATTTGTACAATTTATTGGAAGGATCTCCTTCTCTTGTATCTAATACTAAAAGAGACCTGTTTTCTTGCTTTGCTCGTTCCTCTGCTTTTTGCATAAGCGCTCGTCCAATACCGTTACGTCTAAAGTTTGGATGAGTCATTAATTTGCAAATCTCAGCTCTATGAATTCCGTTAGGCTTTGTAACTAACTGTAATTGAATACTCCCTGCTACTTCGTTGTTTATTTTAGCCACATACAATATCACTTCTGGCGCTAATACTGTTTGCCAATACTTTGTTGCATCTTTTTGTTCCAGTGGAGGCAAAAAACCAATTGATGCCCCATCATTTACAACCATTTTCAAAAGTTTCGAAAGTTCTTCTATATCATTTTCTAGTTTCTTAATTTCTTCAATTACTAAATTTCGCATTACTTTTCCCCCTTTTGTTTCATTGTAACAATTTTTAAAGAAGGAATAATGAAATAATAAGAGGAATTTATAGTAAGATATGATTTTTTGTGAAAGGATAACGATATGAAATATATATTAGATAGAACATACGCAAAAGAATTACTCGAATGGGCATATGAACAAAACCCGGGCCCTTGGTTTGAACATTCACTACATGTTGCTCATGCAACTGAAAACATAATTATAGAACTTATAAAAAAAGGGTACAAGCTAGATGCTGACATAGCATATAACGCTGCCCTTTTGCATGATATCGGAAGATACAAAGGTTTTACCAAATCGGTCATTCATTCCTATGATGGTTATATGTATATGAATGATTTAGGGTATACAGGAAACGCTGTTATTTGTGTGACACACTCATTCCCATGCAAAAATGAACATATAGATATCGCAGCGGAATGGAGTCTCGTTCCTGACCATATGAGAAGCCGGTTAGTTGAAATATTAAATGAACATTGTAACTACGACTTATACAATAAAGTAATTACTCTTTGTGACGCTCTTGCTGATGCGGATGGCTTTACTACGCTGGAAAGAAGATTAATTTCTGTTGGTTTGCGTCATGGTACAACATCTCATACATCTTTACATTGGAAAGGGTTTTATGCGATTAAGAAAGAATTAGAAGCTTTAATCGGTAAGAGTATATACACAGTTCTTCCTGATGTAGAAAAATCTATTTATGAAGATATAGAATATTAAAGTAAATACAAATTGAAAACGATAAAATTTGTATTTATGTTTCTAAAAGACTCTTTCAAAAATGGAGGGATTTCTTATTAGTAAAATAGGATTTGACTTGATAAACCTTGAGGGGAATTTTGAATTTGGATATGAAGATATAAAAAAGATTTCTATGAGATGTAAATTTTCTAACTGTTCACATACAAACGAACCAAACTGCGCGGTTAAAAGAGCTATCTCTGACGGTGCTCTTTCTGAAGAAGTAGTTAACAGTTACTATAGAGATTTTAATGAGGCACATTATGTTTCTAAACAGAAAAATAAAACAAAAGCCATTGATTATATGAAGCAATTGAAGCTTTTTACAAAACCTTAAAATTAAATAAATAGTTGTTATTTCTCATGCCTACTAAATTTAAAATTCTCCCATTATTGTATAACCATAAATTGAACCCATCCTAGATAATTTTTATACTCAAATTTAACTTCACATAAAAAACGTTTAAACTAATAAAGTTAAACGTTTTTTTATTCAATGCTTTTTGATTTTTCAGTTCTGTTAAACACTCTTGCACTAAAGTTACCGCTTGACTCATCGCAGCTCCGCCAGCAAATGCTGCTGAAACACCACATGCTTCCAGAATCTCTTTATCCGAACATCCTTGATCAAGACAACCTTTTGTATGATAAATTGTACAATACTCATCTTGCGTTGCTAAACTAATTCCTAATGCAATAAGTTGCTTTTCTCTTTTTGTTAAAGCACCCTCTTGAAAACAAGCTTGCGTGAAAGCATTATATGTCTCAGCGATTTCAGGAATTTGATTTGTAAAACTACCTATACCTTCTTTATAATGATGTAGAATATCATTTATCGAACTATGTTGCTCATGTTCCATCTTATTCCCTCCAGTCATATTATCCATACCTATTGTAGTATGTGATGAAATGGAGGTAATATACCTTCTTTTAAATTAAGAATTTTCAGTTAATTTAAGTTATAATTTTAAATTATCATCTACAATAACTTTTTCACTAGAACTTTTTCTTTCAACCTCTTTACTTCTTTCTTCCCAAAATGTTAATCCTTCAATCCCCACATTTTTAGGATTAAATACTGGATCTTTCCCTTCTTTTTTCTGCGTTTCATAATCTTTTAACACTTTTAATGCGGTTTTACTTAAAAGTAAGATTGCGATTAAGTTTAACCATGCCATACTACCGATTCCTAAATCTCCAAGATTCCATAAAAGCGACGCTGATTCAACGCTACCGATGTAAACCATAATTAAAAATCCAAATTTTAAAACTGGTTTTAACCAGCCATACTTCAGTTGACGATCTAAATAAGTAAGTGTTGTTTCAGCGATATAGTAGTAAGCGAGTAACGTTGTAAATGCAAAAAAGAAAATCGCAATTGAAATAAATATTGGACCAAACCCTGTTATCACAGTTTCAACTGCTTGTTGTGTATAAATTGGACCAGCTTCCACATTTCCTATGTTTTGTACAATGGTGGTTTTCCCTTCAGGTATAACATTGTACATACCTGTTATTAAAATCATAAGAGCTGTCGCTGTACATACGACAATTGTATCGATATATACGGAAAACGCTTGAACTAATCCTTGTTTTGCGGGATGCGATACTTCAGCAGCCGCCGAACTATACGTCGCTTCTCCGACACCAGCAACGTTTGAAAATACAGCGCGTTTTACGCCCCATGCAATAGCTGCACCAACAATTCCACCAAACATTTCATTTACACCAAATGCGCTAGAGAAAATTAAAGCAAACATACTTGGAATCTCCGTTACATTCGCAATTAATATGATACATGTAACAATTACATAACCAATTGCCATAAATGGAACAAGCATTTGAGAAACGCCAGCAATTCTCTTTACACCACCAAAAATAATTGCTGCTAGTAACAAGACTAAAAATATACCAGTTATATATTTGCTAATACCATTAGAGTTTTCAAATCCAACTGCGATACTACTAGATTGAATACCTGGTAATAAAACGCCATATGAAAGTGTTACAACTACTGCTACAATGACTGCAAACCATTTCATTTTCAAACCTTTCTCAATGAAATATGGAGTACCGCCGCGATATTCATTCCCTATTTTACTTTTGTATACTTGAGATAATGTTGATTCTACAAACGCGCTCGCTGCCCCTAACAAAGCCATTACCCACATCCAAAATACAGCTCCAGGACCGCCGAAAGCAATTGCTGTCGCTACCCCTGCAATATTACCAATTCCAACTCTTCCTGATAAGGCTAAACAAAATGCCTGAAAAGATGATATTCCCGTCTCTGAACTCTTTCCTTCAAATAATAGTTTAATCATCTCTTTAAAATAACGGATTTGCAAAAAGCGTGTTGCAATCGTGAAATATACGCCTGCCCCTAATGCAAAAACAACTAAACCGATACTCCACACTTGCCCTACTAACCATTCTACTAAATTCTCCATCCAAATCCCCCTTATCATTCTTTTGAAAAGCAATTTTGTATATAAAAAAACGGACAACTATTATCAAACTTTCTAGTTGTCCGCATCTTTCATTATTTCATCCCTCAATTTTTATCAGTAAAACGCCCTATTACTTTATATTTACCCAAACACTTTTCACTTCTGTATAATTATCAAGCGCATATGAACCTAATTCGCGGCCAATACCAGATTGTTTATATCCACCAAATGGTGCAGCTGCATTTTCTAAGTTATAATCATTAATCCATACTGTTCCTGCTTTTAATTTATTTGCCACTTGATGACCCGTTTTGATATTTTGCGTCCATACACCCGCAGCAAGGCCATAGGATGAGTTGTTCGCTCGTTCAATTACTTCTTCTGTCGAATCAAATGGCAGAACAACAACAACTGGTCCAAATATTTCTTCCTTAACGATTGTCATATCGTCTGTAACGTCTGTGAATACAGTTGGCTTAACGAAATAACCCTTTTCAAGTGCACGTTCACCACCAGCCGCAACTGTAGCGCCTTCTTTCTTCCCTTGCTCAATGTAATTTAACACACGCTCTTGTTGTTTCTTAGATACGAGTGGACCCATTTCCGTTTCTTTCTCCATACCTGCTCCAAGTTTTACGTTGTTCGCCATTTTCACAAGTGCATCTACTACAGTTTCATAATGTTTACGATGAACAAACACACGTGATCCTGCGCTACAATTTTGACCGTGATTATACATAATACCTTGGAATGCACCATTAATCGCTTCTTCCAAGTCCGCATCTTCTAAAATGATATTTGGTGATTTTCCGCCAAGCTCTAACGTTACATGCTTAATCATTTCTGCAGACTGACGCATAATGTACTTTCCTGTAACAGTAGATCCTGTAAAAGCAACTTTATCAATGTCGTGATGATTTACAATTGCAGCCCCTGCTTCAGGACCAAAGCCTGGTACAAAGTTTACAACGCCGTTTGGAAATCCAGCCTCTTTAAAGAGTTTCGCTGCATATAGTAAAGATAAAGGCGTTTGCTCTGCTGGCTTTAATACAATCGTACAACCTGTCGCCAGTGCAGCTCCCATTTTCCAAGAAGACATAACAAGCGGAAAATTCCACGGAATAATTTGTCCTACAACACCAACAGGTTCATGTCTCGTATAATTTAAGTAATCTTTTGAAATCGGGATTGTTTGCCCAATAATTTTTGTAGTCCATCCTGCGTAATAACGATAATTTTCTACAGTCGCTGAAATATCATCATCAAGTGCTACTTGATATGGCTTTCCATTATCTAAAGCTTCTAGTTGCGCTAATTCTTCTCTATGTTCTTCAATTAAATCTGCTAATTTATAAATAAGATGCGCTCTTTCAGCAGTAGTCATTTCTGCCCACGGGCCAGATTCAAATGCAGATCTTGCCGCTTTTACTGCAGCATCAATATCCTCTTCTTGCGCTTCACATACGACAGCTAGAACATCTTCTGTTGCTGGATTGTACGTTTCAAACGTCTTTCCGCCAATAGCAGAAACAAATTCGCCATTAATAAACATTTTAATTTCTTCATTTAAAAACGCTTCCACTTTTGGTTTCAGCTCAATATTTGTCTTTAACATTATGTCCTCCTCCTTATTTAAACAGCTGCATGAGCTGCAATATTTGATAAAATCGTTTGAAGCTTTTGATCTTCTTCTACAGTTAACCCTAGTCTTGGATAGCGAGAAGGTCCTCCCGCTTGCCCATGTAATTCCATAGAACGTTTAACGATTTGAACATATTTCCCTGATCCTTCAAGAAACTCGCAAAGTGGTAAAATAGCATCGTTTATTTCCCACGCCTTTTCTAATTCACCATTTTGAAAATGCTCATACATTTTTGTAACGAGACCGGGAACGATATTTCCTGCTACTGAAACCCATCCCGAGGCACCAACTAAATATGATTCCATAACTAAATCTTCAGAACCACAGAAGACTTGGAAAGCCCCTTCACTTTGTCTTACTAAATCTCTCGCTTTTCGAATATCTCCGCTAGATTCTTTAATATGTGTAACATTTTCACACTCTTTTCCAATACGGAGCATTAGCTCTGTACTCATATCAACACCAGAAGTAAATGGATTATTGTATAACATAATTGGTATATTTACAGAGTTTGAGATTTCTTTAAAATGAAAATAAATCTCCTCTTCCTTCGGTTTACAATAGTAAGAGTTTATAATTAATGCACAATCCGCTCCGTGTGCTTCTGCATGCTTCGTATATTCAATTGTTTCTTTCGTCGTTTCCGCAGCAGTTCCAACAATAACTGGAATACGGCCATCAATTTCTTTCAAAACGGTTTCTACCATTTTAAATCGCTCTTCTTTTGATAAACTTACAAATTCTCCTGTACTTCCATTAATGATGATACCTGCAACGTTTTGTTCGATAAAGTAATTTACATTTTGCTTTACCCCATCCCAATTAATTTCCTGAAATTCATCCATCGGTGTTATTAATACTGGGAATGCCCCTTTAATTTTTTGCATATTTATCTCTCCTTATCACATTTTATTTTAATAAGAAACCTGCCGGAAATGGATCCGTAGGGTCTAATAGAAACGTCTGCATCCCTGTAATAAATCCTCTACTTTCAAAACGGAAAATGTATCCTAGTTCCTCCTTCTTCACTTTTTCCACAGTTATAAAACTATTAAATATACTTTCATTTTTAAAAGGTTTATCCGCCATATAATCATTTTTAAATAACGCATGAACATAGGATACAATAGTAGAAACAAAACCTGGCGAACGTACGATAAAGTTATCTTCATGAAATGTAATCGATTTTATATGGTTCTTTTCTTTTTGCGAAGGATCTACTAAAATAAGCCTTTTTATTAGCGACTGTTTTTGTATAGCCTGCAGTGTAGCTTCTCCCCATCTTTTCAATTCAGAAATGTTTTCCATGCGAATTTCTGGCGAATACGCACCTTTTTCTACAACTGCATATACTTTATCTGCTTGTATAAGAGAATAACTTACATTACCAACCTGTAAATTTTTCTCAATCATATAGCATAGTTTGCTTTCAAACGAAACCGATATAACTTCATCATTCTCTACATACGCATGAACTAAAAATATTCCACATAACGTTTCAATTTTGTATTGATTGGACTCTCTCTTTTTTAAATACCCACTTTCGAGTAACATCGTTATTACCGCAACAATGCCCCCATAATGAAGCGGAACCGAACCTTCATGATTAAAAAATAATACAGCTGCATCCACTTCATTATGGATAGATGGAACGACAATACACCCATTCAAACCGATAAAACCACGTGGTTCATTTAATAAAAGCTTCATCTCTTCTGCTAATTCACCCGAAAATTGTTCATTTAATTGCTCCAAACTGTAGTAGTATTTGCATGGTACGTCTTTCATTACACGAAATGCCTCGCCATTTACATGTACGTCTACTGCTGTATACATTTTTTGAATGTTCATTTTATATCCTCCGTTTCATGTTCCATCGGCGGAATTAGCAAAAATCCTTCTTTAAGTGGATCCATTTCATTGTAAAAAAATCTATGCATACCCATAAGCCAAGCTGATCCCGTAATTTTCGTTATGACAGCTTCAATATTTTCAACATGTGTCGTATTCATGACATATCCTTTAAATAAAGAACCAACGATACTCTCATGAATGAACTCTTCACCAATTTCGATTCCTTTCTGAGCGTATAATACAGCTAGCTTCGCAGATGTTCCTGTACCGCATGGAGATCGATCTATTCCGCCTGGTGGTACAACAACTGTATTTTTCACATGCGCACATTCATGAGTAGGATCTGTATAAAATTCAACATGTGTTAATCCTCTTATAAACGAATACTCTGGATGAGTGATTTCAAACTTCTCATTAATTGTGTTTCTTATATGAATCGCCTTATCGATGATTGTAGATGCATTTTCTGGTACTAATTCTAGATCTACTGATTTCGCATCAATAATGGCATAAAAATTCCCTCCATACGCAATATCAGCTTCTATAGTTCCAATGTCTTTCACTTGTACAGTAATATTTTTTAATAAAAAAGCTGGTATGTTACAGAAAGATACTTCTTTTGCTTTTCCATCTTGAACAGCAATATCTACTTCAACTAAGCCAGCCGGTGTATCTAGTTTTAAAGAAGTAATCGGTTCAACTACCGGAATTAAACCTGATTCAACTAACGCTGTACATACACCGATTGTATCGTGACCACACATCGGTAAATATCCACCTGTCTCTATGTATATAACACCTATATCAGCCTCAGGATGACACGGGTCTGTTAATAATGCCCCTGACATTACATCATGACCACGCGGTTCATTCATTAACAATTTTCGAATCCAATCATACTCCTTTTTCATATGTAACATCTTCTCTGCCATCGTCTCTCCAATCAACTTTGGAAGTCCACTAATTAATGTCCTCGTTGGATTCCCACCCGTATGTGTATCAATTGTCGTAAAGACTCTTTGTGACTTCATCCGTTTAACACCCTTTCTGTAAAACGACTCAAACGAAGTGGTTCAATAGGAATAATTGTCTCTTTTTCATTTAATAACTCTTCAATTACTTTCCCAGTAACTGCTGCAAGACTAATCCCATCCCCTTCATGCCCAGCGGCAATGAAATAATTTGGAATATGTTCCACTCGTGAAATAATCGGTAAATGATCTTCTGTCCACGGACGTAAACCAGCGTAAGAACGAATTACCATCATATCTGCCATTTTCGGATAAAAGCGAATCGCTCTATTTGCAATACATTTAATGACTTCATTGTTTATTCTCGTATGAAACCCTACAAATTCACGGCTACTTCCAATTAAGAAATTTTGACTTTCAGTAGGCTCAAATACGAGCGCAACCCCGTATTTTTCAGTTAAAGCATCTACTTTTCGTTTTCCGCCAAATTTAGAAATTAAATAACCGAATTCCATTACTTTACGGCACCCTACGTGTTGTTGTCTTGATGCTACAATAATATGCCCTTTTCTCGGTTCAATTGGTATATTTACATTTAACATCTGACCAATCTTAGGAGCCCACACACCCGCTGCATTTACAACTTGTTGTGCTGTAAAAGTTCCATTCGTAGTTTCTACAACAAATGAACCATCCGTCTCTATTTCCATACTCTTTACTTCCGTCTGCTTAAAAGCTTTTGCGCCAAACTTTTGTGCCTCTGACAGAAGCGAGAAAGCAAGGAGATATGGATTCACAGTTGAATCCGTCGCACATTCTAAACCGCCTAATAAATCATCAGCAAAAAAAGGCGACTCTTCCCTTATATCTTGCCTATCAAGCATTCGAAACGGTAATCCAGCTTCTTTTTGCCGATTTACCCATTGCTGCGCAGCTTCCATCTCTTCGTCTGACTCACATACGAGAATACTTCCTGGTGCCCTATATTCAAATGAATGCTCTAATTCTTCACTTAAATCAGTTACTAATTTTTGACTTACTAAAGACATTTGACTATCAAATCCCGGGTCTTTATCAATGGCCAAAATATTCCCATCACACCGTGAAGACGTCCCGCTGACAAATTCCCCTTTTTCAATGATTGTTACGTCTCTTCCGTATTTTGAAGTGTAATAAGCGATAGAACACCCTATTATTCCACCACCTATAATTAAAACGTCGCAGTGCCTCACAATATACTCCTCCTTTCCTAGCCCTCTCACTTTCTTTTTATGCAATTGACGTGCCAATTCTGTACATATACAATTTTTATAAATAATATTTTTATTTGTAAAAATATTTTAAATTCATAGTAAATAGGTGTATTATTTTTTTATCACTGTCAAAATTTTTATACATAACAGGAGGACATTATGGAATTCTCATTTCCGACTATACAAGAATTTTTGGAAAGCGTTTTAATCAATCATACATGTAGCCTTGATCGCATTAAGAAAATAAACGAAAGGTTTTATTACCTCCCTTCTACTACAGAAGAATATAATTGCGCAATTATTTATGTAGATGACTCATTCACTGCATTAATTGACGCTTTTTCTTATGAATTAGCTGTTATCATCCTTAACGAAAACGATGAGCCGATATGCTGTATAACTTCTCAGCAAATGATTCCATTTCTTTATAAGTCCTACAATGAACTACAGTCATTTTATGACACTGTAATACAAACAACTGACTCTTCTGTTACAGTAATTGATAGTAAAGAATGCGTTCGAACTTGGACAGATGGTGCTGAAAAAATATTTTCAGTCAACCATAATGAGATTATTGGGCAACCGATTACTCGTTTTTTTGATTATAAAGACTTGGAAATTTTACAATCTTTACATGATGGAAAAAGCATAGTCGCTCAGTTCCATCAGCCTCGTCCCGATTTATTCGTATTAATTAATTCAAATCCAGTTTATTGTAATGATGAAATTATAGGAGCAGTCGTTTCAGAAACAGATGTTACAAATCAAGTCGCTTTAAATGAAAAACTATTTAATATGTCACATGAAATGCACCGTTTAGAACAAGAAGTGGCAAAGTATAAAGATGAATCCGATCCATTCCTTGCGATGAATGGAAAAAGTCCTGTTATACAAAGAACGATACAATTAGCTAGAAAAGTTTGTTCGGTGAAATCAACTGTTTTAATACTTGGGGAAAGCGGAGTTGGAAAAGAAGTATTTGCTAAAGCAATTCATGAAGCAAGTGAAGCAGCGAAGGCGCCTTTCATTTCGATTAACTGCGGGGCAATTCCAGAAGCATTATTTGAAAGTGAATTATTCGGTTACGAGCGTGGGGCGTTTTCTGGAGCAAATAGTAAAGGAAAAAAAGGTAAAATTGAACTCGCGCAAGGCGGTACTTTATTTCTTGATGAAATAGGTGAAATGCCACTTGATATGCAAGTAAAACTGTTACGTGTACTGCAAGAGCGAAAGTATTACCGAGTTGGTGGTGAAAAAGAAATTAATATTGATTTCCGTATTATCGCTGCTACAAATCGTGATTTACAAGAAGAAATGAGAAAAGGAACTTTCCGAGAAGATTTATATTACCGCTTAAATGTAGTTAGCTTGCAGATTCCACCGCTGCGCGAAAGACGCGAGGATATTATTGAATTAACCTATTCTTTCTTAAACGATTTTTCAATCAACTATAACAGACCAATTCGTGACTTACCTTCAAGCATTATGCATGAACTGCTTCATTACAATTGGCCAGGTAATATTCGCGAACTTCGAAATGTTGTTGAACGGCTTGTGGTATTCGCAACAGACGGAATTATAAAACAAGAATATTTACCATTTCATACGACTGAAACTTTAGACAACCATACAGCCCATTCCCTATTACTCAGCAACAATAATACAATCCTTTCTTTACAAGAAGAGATGGATGAGCATGAGAAAAAAGTTATTGAAAGGGCTTTACGAATTTTAAATGGGAATAAATTAGAATGCGCAAAACAACTTGGTGTAACAAGGGCTACTTTATATAACCGTTTAAAGAAACTTGGACTTCAATAAAGAATCAGTATGCACCGATCAGGCGTTTACAGGTAGCCCTCTCTCCCTCCTCTATATTGGCATGATTTTTGCATATATAATTTGTGAAAACCGAACTAGAGGAGGAATACACATGACAAATAAAAACAACTTAATCGTTTGTCGTTGTGAAGAGGTTACATATGGGCAACTTCAATCGACAATTGCTGAATATAACTGCTCGGCAAGAGAATTAAAACTAAGAACACGTGCTGGCATGGGATTTTGCGGTGGTCGCACATGCAGAATAATGATAGATCGAATGATTGAAAATGCGAATCCTGACGTAACTCTTAATGAACTACCGTTAAAATATCAACCACCAATACGTGCAGTTACTTTTGGATCGGTAGGTGAAAGTAAATGAGTAGAATTACACATCACCCTATTTTAGGTACTTTACAAAGTAGTGAGCGTATTACCTTTCAATTTAACGGTCATCAATACGGAGCATATGAACATGAAACGATAGCTGCTGCCCTGTTAGCAAATGGAATACGGACATTAAGAGTTCATGAAGATAGCGGAACACCGCGAAGTATTTATTGTAATATCGGGCACTGTTCCGAATGCCGCATGACAGTAAATAATCAAACAAATGTACGCGCATGCTTAACTGTTGTAGAAGAAAACATGATTGTTGAAAGCGGGAAACAGCATCCGAATATCGTGAGAGAGATGGTGAAAAAACGATGAGTGATGTAATTATTATTGGTGCAGGGCCAGCGGGATTATCTGCTTCTATTTCTTGTGCTCGTTTCGGACTAAAAGTGCTCGTTATTGATGAATTTATGAAGCCAGGCGGGAGATTGTTAGGACAGTTGCATCAAGAGCCTACTGGAGAATGGTGGAACGGAATAAAAGAATCGAAGCGACTTCATGAAGAAGCAGAATCACTTTCAGTACATATCAGGTGCGGTGTTTCGGTCTATAATTTAGATAGAGATGAAAACAATTGGTTTGTACATACTAATATCGGTACGTTAGAAGCACCTTTCGTACTACTTGCTACTGGAGCTGCGGAATATTCTATTCCCCTTCCTGGCTGGACACTTCCAGGAGTGATGTCAATTGGAGCAGCTCAAGTTATGACAAATGTTCATCGCGTGCAAGTTAGGAAAAAAAGGAATTATTATTGGTGCTAACATTTTGTCTTTCGCCATTTTAAGTGAATTGCAATTAGCGGGAATTACAGTGGATCATATTGTACTCCCTGAGAAAAGCGAGTTAAGTCAAAAAGCTGGTGAACCTGAAGAAGTTTTAAACTCTCTTTTAAATGCAGCTCACCTCGCTCCTTCTGCTTTCTTGCGAATAGGTAGCCACTTTATGAAATTTGATTGGATTCGAAAAGCTGGATTAACATTCTATCCAAACAACGGAATGAAAATAAACGGAACGCCACTTCACCTTCGGAAAGCAGCTCTTGAAATTATCGGAACAGATCAAGTTAAAGGTGTACGTATTGCTAATATTGACTCTAAAGGAAATGTTATTAATGGATCAGAGAAAATATATGAAGCAGATTTTGTTTGTATTGCCGGAGGATTATACCCACTTGCCGAACTTGCAGCTGTAGCTGGTTGTCCCTTCCATTACATTTCAGAATTAGGCGGACACGTTCCTCTCCATTCCGAAACAATGGAAACCCCTCTTCCTGGTTTATTTGTAGCCGGCAATATTACAGGCATTGAAAGCGGAAAAATTGCGATGGCGCAAGGAACAGTTGCAGGTCTATCTATTGCTAAATATGCAAGCAAAAAACGTGATATAGTCGACCAACAATTATCTCACGCCATTCAAAACGTTCACTTTGTTCGTCAGAAAGCTGCAATTCAGTTTAATCCGATGGTAGATATCGGTAGACGAAAGATGAATGAAATTTGGCGTGATTACTCATCTACATATGCACATACTAAAAAGAGCTGCTGAGATTATTCTCAACAGCTCTCTTCCCTACTCATCTGAGTTATTAATTTTCGCTAATGCGTAAATGCCTTCTTCATCATCTAATTCAAGTTGTAATCTCGCTGCGAATGGATTGACATTATATTCTCTGTCAAGCAATAAGCGTAAAGCTTCGATTAAGTTTGCTTGAATTAAAATTTGCTGGCGACCATTTACCTCTACTTCCGCAGAGAAACCGTAGTCGTCATCATACATGAGTTCAACTAATACTTCTTCTGGACCCACTTGTCTTTTTTCAGCGATATATATACAAAGCGCATTTATAAGCTCTTGTTCAGAAATTTTTATTGTTTCCATGCTACTTCATCTGCCTTCTTCTTACGTTGGTCTTTGAAGTATTTAAATGCACGAACTGCTAACATTACGATACCAGCCATTACTAACATATTTACCATAAACGCTAATACAGAACCAAGAGCTCCCATATTTGCAAATAAGCTACCCATTAGTAAACCACCAAGACCACCTAGTAATAAACCTTTCATAAAGCTTCCTTTATTACTTTTTGGTGCCGTGTTTGTTGCTTTCGTTTTTGAATCTGGAGTCGTTTTTTGAGAATTTACATTTGAGTCTTTTTTGTTTAAATCCACTTTTGACTTTTGACCTGAACTTGGTGTAAATGATTTTTTACCAGATTTGTAACTTTTCGCTGCTGCATGATCTACGAACATAAAGCTACTAGCCCCAAAGATAACCATGAATGCTGTCATTACTGCTACAAGTTTTTTCAACATATTATATCCATTCTCCTTTTATATAGATATATGTGAAATCTATCTTTCTAGTAAATTCAGAATGATAGATTTGTTTTTAAGAACATTTTAAAGGTTCTTATGAACTTATTATATGAACTTTTGTCGAAATATGCAAGTATTATTTACTTTCAACAGTTTGGTGACAAAGGAAAAATTAAGCAAAACAGAATTGACTTTAAATGAAACAAAACATATTATAAGTTCATAAGAACTTTTTATTATTTTGGAGGTGAAAAGATGGAAACATTTCATCTCACACGAAACGAAATGGCTACCCTTCTTCTATCACTAAGAGGATGGAATACGAAAAAGCCTCTCGGTATTTTACAAGAAGCTTGGGCAAAGTCACATAAAAAAGATATTGAAAGCGGACAAAGCGTTACAGCTTTTATTACTACCGCACTTTCACCTATTTTTGAAAAACTGATTAAAATTGACGATACTGATGTCGGTTTTTCTTTAAATGAAATAGTTGCGCTTGGCAATCAGATTGAAAACACAAGTTTCTCTGTAACTGCTATGCAAAACTGGGTGAAACGAGATATAAAAGAAATGATTGGCTCTCCTCAAAAAGGGAAAAAATATTCAATTGAACAAGCAGCCTTACTATTTATTGTCGAAGATTTAAAAACAGCACTTGATTTTGAATCCATTCGTAAGCTATTACGCCTTATTGTAAATGATCCAGCTGATCGAAGTGATGATTTAATCAATCCTGTTCATTTATATGTAGCATACTCTTCTCTATTTGAAGAACTCAATCAAGGGAATTGCTTACAACTAAATGCAACAGATACAGTTCATACAATTGAAAACATCGTAAAAGAAAAAGCTGATAAAATTGCAAGCAAGTTCGATCAAATTAATAACGAACAACGCGAAGCAATTCGTAACGCTATTATCATTGCAACCCTTTCTGTACATACCGCTTATGTACAAATGTTAGCAAAGCGTTACGTAACAGCAACTTTATTTTTACAGAACTTAGATGTGAAGCCTTAAAAAAACAAGCATCCCCCCGTCATATACCTAGGACGGGGGGATGCTTGTTTTCAATCAATATAAAATACAAAAATCATTTTACATCTAAGTTTCATTATAAAATAACTCTTGATTATGTATTATGTAAAAATCATTACTAACCTAACATTCAACAATGTTCATTTCTTTCTATTAAATTCCTATCAGATTTTCTCGATAAACTTAATTACTTCATCTTTATAATTATATTTGTCATTAATTTCTTGTAATAATTCAATATCATGCGTATGAGTTTTTCCTGTCTCTAACAGCTCACGATATAAATCAATGTAAGGAAGATTTTTATTCATGGCATTTTTATATTCCTTTTCTACATCGTAAAAAACCTTTTTAAACCTCACATCAGTAATCCCTGCCTCATCAATTTCAAGAATTGCATACTGAGCACGCAAGTCAGAGTTTAGCTTATTCCACTTGTAAAAAGGTTGTCCAACTGTTCCTGGGTTAATAATTAATTGATCATTGCTACTATAGCGCAACAATTGATGGTGGGTATGAGCGTAAATCGCAATATCATAATCACGATCAAATAGCCGATCAAACTGTTCCTGATTATTAGTGGGCCACAAATCTCCTCCGTAATTTTTATTTTGTAGATTATGACTAATACTGATTGATAAATCATTAACCTGTTTTGTTATATGTAATGGTAAATTTTTAACATGCTTAATATAGTTTTCATCCAGGTTTTCACATTGATACTGAACTAATCTAGAAACATAAATATCAGTTGCGTTATCAATATCAATATTTTTATTAAGAACGTCAAGAAAACTATCTTCCCAGTTTCCTTGTACATAAGTATCAACGTTAATACTTTCTAATATTTCAAACAAATCATTCGATCCAGGACCAGGCATAATTAAATCTCCTAAAAACCAATAATCAGTCACACCTTCTTTCATAGAATCTTCGATAACTGCTTCTAAAGCAGTTGCATTTCCATGTACATCTGCCAGTACAGCAATTTTATGTTTCATGTATTTTATTCCCTCCTCTAAATTTACGTTTCCATCTCATTCATTTTTTATTTTCGAACCAAATCAAATTGAATAGGCATATTCTTTTTTAGGCAATTTTACTATCTCTTGAATGAAATTTGATTTCTCTAAAATGTCCTCTAACTGCCCCTCACTATGGACGTAAATACCACCTGCATATGAACTGTACGCCTTTTTCTCAGTTATTATCGCTAAATTGTTATTTTCCTTTTTAAAATCACCCTCCACTCCTTTTTGAAATGATAAACTTTTAGTTGGTGAAACATAAAGTTGAATTAAAGATACTATTTCAACATCATCTGATTTTGCAAAGCACTGTATTTCATTTAAAATCATTTCATCTTGTAACAGAAGAAAGTCTTCTACTTCTAACTTCTCTCCTTTATGAAAGAAGTTTTGAAGTCCAGGAGTATAGAACGAAAGATTTTTCTCCTCTATCATTTTAAAAATTGTTTGCAGCAATACGTCTTTTCCTATCACAAACGGGTGGCCAAATCCATTATTGTAAAGCCCTTCTTTCATTTTCATTAATTGTTCGATGAAGGGGATTCCCGATTCTTCAATAACAAGTTTACCGTCAATTAAACGCATGTTAGCAATCAATTCTTCTATCTGTAAACCTTCTAATTCAAGCGACGAGTAATATAAATCTCTATTCCAAAAATCTAATTGATCCATTCCTAATGAATTAAATAAGAGCTCATCTATAATTGGAAAAACTCCATCTTCTGTTAAAGCTTTCGTTACATCATCTAATAATCTAGGTGTTTGATTTAAAATCGTACGTATTTCTTCGTCCTCTTGAATGATTCGTACCGTCCACTCACCATGATCTTCACCCGATATTTGCTGAAAACAATGTGAATATGGCCCATGTCCAACATCGTGTAGAAGGGCTACAGTAGATACTAGCTTTCGTTCATATTTCGATAAATGTATGTCACCAATCTCAGTAAGATGTTCTATCACTTTATTTACTAGCACATATACACCTATCGAATGTTCTTCTCTTGTATGTATTGCGTTCTCATGTAAAAAATAAGTATGTCCTTGTTGTTTAATATCCGTCAACCTTTGAAATGCTTTTGTATCTATCAATCGAAGGATATCTCTATCACGAATAGAGATTGGTCCATAAATCGGATCTGTAATATACATACGTTCTCCTCCTATTTTTGTAAATGAAAGACCTATATCATTATACTTAATTTTCAGTCTATTATCATTGATATATGAGAAATTTTTAATAATCTTTTCATTAACCCTTCATGAAAACGTAGCTTATATACTTTACTATAATACTTATGAGAGACATAAAAGAATTGAAATAGCAATCCCCTATGTAAATAAGGTATAATCTATATATAGTGAACCTTTTACGTAATTAAATAAAAGGTTCTTATACTCAAAAATTCATAAACTAGAAGGTGCAACAATGTTAAGTAGTTTTATTCATTCAGTATTAACGTTTTTTGAAGGATTAGGTTATTGGGGCATTATGCTTGGACTTATGATTGAGATTATCCCAAGTGAAATTGTCCTTGCTTATGCAGGATACTTAGTATTCAATGGAAGTATCTCATTTATAGGCGCAGTTGTATTCGGTACAATTGGCGGTGTTATTGCCCAAATCTTTATTTATTGGCTTGGACGATACGGCGGACGCCCTATATTAGAACGTTATGGAAAATATATTTTCATACATAAAAAACAAATAGATGCTGCAGAAGATTGGTTTAATCGTTACGGAACTGGCGTCATTTTTACAGCACGCTTCATTCCAGTAGTGCGTCATGCGATTTCAATTCCTGCTGGTATTACAAAAATGCCTTTACTACGTTTCACTACATTAACAGCACTTGCGATTATCCCTTGGTCTATTATTTTCATTTATTTAGGTGAAAAACTAGGTGAAAATTGGGAAAATATTAACGATATTGCTGGTCCTTATGTGAAATCATTCGCAATTGGTGGCGTCGTACTTATACTTTTATACTTCGTTATAAAAAAATGGACAAAAAAGCGTAAAAATCTTGCTTAAGAATATAAAAAAGCCGCTATAAATTCAGAATTATAGCGGTTTTTTATTTATATTAATCTTCAGGAATTATATAACACCTTTCCATCTACATTTACATGGATAAGCAACCGTTTGATCATTTCTTTCGTATATTATCTCAAAAAGGAGTGATTCCCCTATGCATTGGCAGCAAAAAATACCATACTTAATCAGACGCCCTATCGGTATTTCCTTCATAAATGGGCAAGGAACTTCTGGTGTATTATGTTCAGCTCATGATGGTCAATTATATGTGTATGAATACCTTTATCAATCCCAGTTCGCAATGAAACATTATGATTATAGACAGATTCAAGATATACATGCATTCCCAAATTGTCCTCACCAAAATCCTCTATACTAAAAAAATCGGAACGGCTCATAGCCATTCCGATTTCTATACTTTATTTCTCAGAATTAAATTTATGCACTGCTTCATCAAAATAAATCCAACCTTTCCAGCCCAAATGAATCGTATCTTTTAAGAAATACTTATCATATTCATGACCAGAGAAATCAACTACTGGATATCCTGCTTTCTCAACCTGTTCTCGAACTTTTTTATAATACACTTCACGGCGTTCTTTCGGGAATCCAGTATAATCATACCAAGGCCCATTTACAGGTACAGAAATAAAGAGTGGTTTGACATTTTTCTCTTTAAATAAATCTAAAATAATTTGTAAATCATCATATTCTGGTGATTCATCATATGTTTCATTTGCTCTAAAGTTTTTTAAACCTTTTAGTTTTTTCTTCAGATTATTCTTATGATAATACGGATTTTCAATTCCGAATGTATTTGTAGTAGACTCAGCTTTCCCTTCTTGTTCCGCGTGTTTACGTGCATCTTCCCAAGAAATTGAACGAAGTCCGATATTTGTTTTCTCTTTCATCGGTTCGATTTTAAATAAAGAGTTAAATAAATCTCTATGATCTAAAATATTTCGATGCATATAAGCAAGTGGTTTAGCTAAACCTGCTTTTATGTTATGTTTTGTATCATTATATACAATACCTTCTAATGAATTTTTTAATATATCATCTTCTTGAACAACTTTATAATCTAATAGCCGTTTCGCGATTTGCTTCTTCATTTCTGGATTTATCTCATCATTAAAAATAAAATGATATGCTTGTTGTTTGGAGAAATTATTAGTGAAATCCCCTTGTGAGACACCAGTCTTTGTAAACCATTGTGGTGAAAGAACAAAGACTACTTTTTTACCTTCTAATTCATCCATAGTAGATGTCATATTTAAAATATGAGCTAAGCTTTGTGTACCGCCAGTTCCAATTAAAAACGGTGTAAAACCAGCTGGATTTACTTTGAAATAATTAGACGGATGATATGCATCCATTCGTAAAAATTCTGATGAACCGTACATCGGTAAATACTGTGAATTCTCTAACATTTTTTGCTGTAAGAAAACACTTTGTAATTTCTCTTTTTGTAAAGAAGTTGCCGCATCTTCTACCTTCTTATCACTAATAAGCGATACTAAACTTTTCGATGGGATTAGAATGATAATGAAAAAAAGCACACACGCTAAAATTATAGGACCAAAAGCATGCTTCATTTTCATCTTCTGTCCCTCTTTCTATCGTTATTAAATTGTAACCCTTGTTTTTGACACGTCATCTTTTCTCTCCTTTGTCTCTATACATGTTCCATTCTATTTATCTATTATATACATGTATGTATTTCCTTCCTTGTTCTATTAAGCCCTATATAAATAGCGCAAGAAAATGTTTCCATAGAAACATGTTAATTATACAAGATTCTACATAAATTTCACACTGGAATTTTAGTAATAATTTTATTTTTTAACAATGAAAAAATATATGAAATGTCTAGAATTCTTTGGATGATGTATGGAGTTCAAAATATGATAATAAGCGCCCGCTATGATCAACTTCATGAGTATATATAAACCCGAGCTTTCGTAAAAGTTTTTTCGAGCTCTCATTTGCTACTTTAACTCTAGCAATTATTCTTGTTACATTCAAAGTCTCTATTGCATATTTAATGGAAGCCTCTGCTGCTTCTAATGCATACCCATTCCTCCAATGTTCTGGGTCAAGAAGATACATAATTTCTATTTCACCTGTTTCATCTACCTTTCTTAAACCACAATGTCCTAAAAGCTTTCCTGTTTCACTATTAAATAACAACCATACCCCGAAGTCATACTGTTCCCAATGTAAGATAAGTTGCCCAATATAATCATTTGTTTCTTCCTTCGACATTCCTCTTGATTTAGCCAGCCATTTGCCAACAGTATCTTTTTTTAATATGTTATAAAACTGATCAATATCTTCTACAATTGGTTTCCTCATAAATAATCTTTTTGTATAAATTACTTTCTCTTCTTCAAACATAGACATCATTTTCCCTCCAAATACTGTTTACAGACTAATAAATTATACCATGAACTATTTTTCTAACTTTAAATAAGAAAAAACAGACTATCACATACGTGAAGTCTGTTTCCCCATTCTTTTATTTTTGTAAATCTGCCCATTTTAAACTTGTAGCTGGACCAAATTGATGTACATATAAATCTTTCACATATGGTTTTTGTAAGTAAGATAATCCACGCTGGAATACCGGTGCAATTACTGCATCATCAAGTAGCATTTTTTCAGCATCTTGCATTGCTTTCCAGCGAGCCTTTTCATCATTACCTAATTCTGTTTTAATCTTCTTAATTAATGCATCATATTCTGGATTTGCATATTCTGTATTATTAACACTGCTTCCAGAAAGGAATACTTCTAAGTAAGTCATTGGATCTGGATAATCTGGTAACCAGCGTGATAACGACATTTCATATTCTTTCTTCTTCTCAAGTGCTAATTTTTGCGTATGCGGCTGTAATTTCACATTCACTTTTAATCCTGGTAAGTTTTTCTCAAGCTGCTCTTTAATGTACTCTCCAACTTTTTTAAAGTTTTCTAAGTCATAATTTAATAATTCTAAAGTCACTTCATTTGTACCTGTCTCTTGTTTTGCTTTCTCCCAATATTCCTTCGCCTGTTTTACATTTGTCTTATTAAACTCACCAGACGTACTTCTAAAATCTTTCTTATCTGGGCCCTTTAAAAATCCTTTTGGTACGTAATAGTTCGCTGCAACCGATCCATCATTTAAAAATGAATCTGCGAGTCCTTTCTTATCAAAAACTGTACTTAGCGCAAGACGTGCATTTTTATTTTTAAGAATCGGTACATTTTCATTAAATCGGAAGAAGTACATAACTGGATCTGTATATTGTTTTAGCTCTTTATTATTTTTATATTTATCTACGAATTCTGTAGAAATAACAGCTCTATCAACTTTATCTGTTTCATATAAATTTACCGCAGTTGAAATTTCTTTTACAATTTGATAGTTTACTTCATCTAACTTCACTTCTTTTTTATCCCAATACTTATCGTTTTTCTTCATTGTAAAGCTAGCTTCATGCTTCCACTCTGATAATGTAAACGGTCCATTATATACCGCTTTATTTGCTTCTAATCCATATTTATCACCTTGCTCTTTCGCATATTTTTCGTTAATTGGATAGAAGGATGGTAAAATTAATAATTTCGTAAAATACGGTACAGGATGTTCTAGCTCTACGACGAATGTTTTATCATCCTTCGCTTTTACTCCTAATTCATCTAGACCTAGTTGTTTTTTATTTATCTTCTCAGCATTTTTTACATCGTACGCAATGTATGCATATTGAGAAGCTATATCTGGATTAATCAATTGCTTCCAAGCGTATACGTAATCATGGGCGGTTACTGGATCTCCGTTAGACCATTTCGCATCACGCAATTGGAATGTATATGTCTTTCCATCTTTACTCACTTCATATTTTTGTGCGCCGGCTTCAATTTCTTCATCATTTTTCGATAGACGAAATAGTCCTTCCATTACGTTATTCAAAACGTTAAACGAGACTGCATCTGTTACTTTCCCTGAATTTAACGACGGAATTTCACCCGTTTCTAGTAACTGTAATACTTTCTTCTCATCTTTCGGCTTTGTTGCAGTTTTTTCTTTTGCGCAGCCAACTAAAAATGAAGAAACTAATAAAGTACTAACTAATGAGTAACGAACAACTTTTTTCATTTAAAAACCCCCTCTATTTTTAAGGTAAGTAACGACGAGCACCAGCGTATTCTTCTATATATCCTGGTGTATTTAGCGGTATAATCTCTACCGATCTTTCAGCTCTTGGTGAGTGAATCATATTGCCATCACCAATATACATTGCGACGTGATGGACACTACCTTTCCCTTGATCATGTGCAAAGAAAATTAAATCTCCCTTTTGTAGATTTTCTTTATCAACTGCAACTCCTGCTCTTGATTGCGGTCCAGAATCTCGCGGAATTGTAATGCCGTGCGATTTATAGATCGTATGCGTGAAGCCAGAGCAATCAAATCCAAAACCACTTGTACCAGCCCATATATACGGTAAACCTAAAAACATTTTCCCTGTGTTAATTAAATCATCAGCTGTCGGTTTTGGAATATCAGTTTGAGAACGGTAAACTGTTCCATCATTTTTTCGTAGCCATGCTTTCTGACCATTTGGCAACAATACACAGTATGAAATTGTGTCTTCACTTAATAGCGGCAGTCTTGTATTATAACTGACTTCAAGTGATTTATGTTTTTCAGAAGGATTTATATATAAAATCGCAGTCGGCTTTGTTATTAACACAAAAGGTTCATTTGTTTTATCTGCAAATTCTTGATTATATGTTAATTGCTTTTCAGGCATCCAGCCCGGATAACCTTCTTCATTTCGTGGTGTTGGCTGTCCATGCACTAATACCTTCACCCACTCGCCTTTCTTATCAATAACGGTTACTTCTTGACCGAGTAACGCTTGTGTTTCTAATTTATTTGCATTTGTTAACCATAGTTTCTCGTCAAGTGTCATTGATTTCGTCCATTTCCATAGATCCACTGGATTTGTTGCACTCGGTGTATCGATTGACCTTAATGAATCAGGTGCTGTCCATAACGTTGCAGCAGATACATCTATAAATGCTTTATTATCCTTCTTTTCTTCAGCATTTGCCGATGTAAACGATGAAAATATAAATAAAGTTGTTAAAAATGCAGTTCCTACTTTTTTCATATATATCCCCCTTAAAAAAATAATTTACTAGTCTCTTTTCCTAAGACTTACTATTCACTGTCGATTGAAGGTTTACCTTTGATCCAGAATAAGTCATTCCTTCTGGCTCTTCCATTAACCAAAGCGGTGCATCAAGATCAAAATAATGTATATTAGGATGTGCTGCCGCTAAATGTGCAACAGCACTAACGGAAAGTGAAGATTCCATCATGCTTCCCACCATACACTTCACACCAGCCGTTTCTGCGATATCTGCAATACGCCATGCTTCACGTATGCCACCACATTTCATTAATTTAATATTAATTAAGTCTGCGTATCTTCCTTGAACAAGCTTTAATGCATCACTTGCTGAAAATATACTTTCATCGGCCATAATTGGCGTTTGCACACGATCTTTGACGTACTTTAACCCATCCCAATCTTTCGCGTGTACTGGTTGTTCAATAAATTCTATATTTAAATTACGATTTTCCATCTCTTGAATGATAGAGATCGCTTCTTTTGGACTCCAACCTTGATTCGCATCTAAACGTAATGTCGTATTTCTTGGTACCACATTTCGAATTGCCTCAATACGTTCCAAATCTAAATGCGCCTCTTTACCCACTTTAATCTTTAATGTTTGAAATCCTTTTTCTACATGTTTCTTCGCTTCTTTTGCCATTAATACAGGCTCATCCACACTCACTGTAATATCGGTATGAATTTCTTTCTTCCCGCCTAACAAGGCATATAACGGCACATTTTGATATTGGCAATATACATCATATAAAGCGATATCTACCGCTGCTTTCGCACTTGAATTTCCAATACAACTCATTTGAATACCCTGTAGTAACTGCTGAAACTGAATGATATTTTGACCAATTAAACATGAACGCATCGGTCCTAAAATCGCTTCTTCCATTCCGCTGGTGAAATCCCCCGTAATAACTGGCGTTGCGGCTGCAGCCCCCTTACCAATTACTCCTTCGTCTGTATGAATATAAACATCTATACTTTCAATTTCTGTTACAGTACGAAGCGCGGTTTTAAACGGTTTATGCAGTTTTACACGTCTACGATTTACTTTTACATCTGTAATTTTCATTTTGTTCATCCTTTCATTCTCCAATGAAGTGAAATTTTAATCCACCGGAGATTTATACCCACGGATTATTAGGTAAACCTATTGGGCATTTACTCTTCTATCTCTCTACTTTGTTTTCGTTCACTTTTGATGTAGGACGATAATGTGAAATAAAAAAATCCAGCCATAAGAATGATTCTTACGGCTGGATTTTGTCTATGATTGAGTAGACAAAGCAGCAATCTGATTATATTTTTTCTGTGCATCTTTTAGCGCTACAAGTAACGCTTTTTGAGAAGAACCGAAATATCGGTTCTTTACTTCCATTACTAACGCCGGGTCATTTATATTTTTATGTAGAAATAAATATTTAACAAATTGAGATGTTAATGCAATTGTCGCTGAGCAGTCTGCATCTACAATTTCCCCTGTATCCTTAACAAGTATAAATGCTACGAAATAGCTTTTATACTTTTCAGTAATGGGATTATTTTGAGGTGCTTTCGCATCCCCTACGATATAAATTGTATTTGAAGCGTACACAGCTATCTTCCTTTCTTATACGAGGATAACGGGTTTCTTAATAGTCGTATGAGCGAGGAACTCAACGTTGATTAAAAAATGTATCCGCTTACCTTGTATTATAATATAATTAACAGAATTTTAACAACATTTATTTTAGTGCATATTCCATATTTATGAAAATAGCTTAAACTCTTCATTTCTACAATATGTGATTGTTCCTTGTACCATGACATTCATACATAAAAAACTGCACCCCCAATTGTTAGACGGTGTCTAACAATTGGGGGTGCAGTTCAATGGCTAACTGTTTTTATTACTTTGGCATCACAAATATAGTTTCATTTGACTTAGAAAATTGATACTCTTTTCTCGCTAACTTCAAAATTTCTTCCTCATCGTCTGTTAAATTTTCTATGTTAGTCTTTAAAGAATCTTTATCTTTCTTTAAAGATACTAATTGTTTCTTTTGATCCGTAATCGTATCTTTCTTTTTATCAATTACTTCTTGTTGTTTCGTTAAAATATATTGAACATATAGAGTAGTTGCCGCAATAAAAAGGACCATTAAAATAAGTCGCCTTAACTTCTTTTTATTTATCCTACGCTTGTCACTAGGTTGTGATAATTGCTCTGGTATATTAGGAACATTTACTCGCTCGAGTTTCCTCATTCAAATCCCCCTAACCCATATTTTTCACTACCATCGGCACGTTTTCTTACTAAACTAAATTCTATTCTTATAAAATAAACTCCTTCACAAAAATATCCCATAAATTAACCAATTAAAGATAGCATTCGACGACATTTCCATATTTA
The DNA here is from genome assembly GCF_000238655.1 of Bacillus sp. 7_6_55CFAA_CT2. Lineage (NCBI taxonomy): Bacteria > Bacillati > Bacillota > Bacilli > Caryophanales > Bacillaceae > Bacillus > Bacillus sp. 7_6_55CFAA_CT2. The sequence continues at coordinate 1,020,099 of NZ_JH414709.1, forward strand.
CACCGATTTTTTTTATACATGCTGCTATAAAATAGTAGTTTCTGTAATTCTTTTTCTACTATTGTAGAAGAGTTTTTTCACACACAAAATTCCTTCCCCACATATCCATGTTATAACATGCTTACAAGGAGGGGGAATATGCATTACCGCACATTAGGTAAAACTGGAATAACTGTTTCTGAAATAGGTTTTGGCGCATGGGCAATCGGTGGTGATGAATGGGGACCTGTTAACGATAAACAATCTATAACCGCTATAAAAAAAGCAATTGAGTGTGGTGTGAATTTTATTGATACTGCGGATGTGTATGGTTTAGGACATAGTGAAAAGTTGATAGCTACCGCGATTAAAGGACATCGTAATGATATTATCCTATCAACGAAAGGTGGTTTAATCGGACATCACTACGACCCTAATAGAGTTCCTGTATATGATACTCCCGAAAAAATCATCGCCGTATTCGAAACAAGTTTACAACGTCTTCAAACAGATTATATTGATCTTTATTTTTGTCATATTTGGTGGCATAATCGTAGAGAAACAGAAGCATTTCTACGTGCATTTGACATATTAAAACGTGATGGCAAAGTAAGAGCAGTCGGTGTTTCGACTCATGATTTACAATACATTCATCATTTCAATAACAACAACGAAATTGATATCGTACAACTTGATTACAATATATTAAATCGAAAACCAGAAAAAGATATATTACCATTCTTACAAGAGAAAAATCTAGGAGCTGTTATTCGTGGTCCATTAAAAATGGGCATTTTAACTGGAAAATTCACAAATAAAACAATTTTTCCAGATGGAGATTTACGCAAAGATTGGCCAAATGAAACTTGGTTTCAAGAAGACTTACAAACCGTAGAGAAACTTCGGCTGCTCTCAAATAAAAATCAGACCCTAGGGCAACTTGCACTTCGCTATGTACTCTCTCATCCGGCAGTAAGTGTTGTAATTCCTGGTGCAAAAACAGGAACACAAGCACAAGAAAATGCAAATGCATCTGTTCGCCCTATTTTGAGTGATGAAGAGCTTAACTATATTCATTCAATATAAAAAGCCCAATCCGGGCTTTTTAATTTGGCAAACTAATATCATACTCCATTCGCTTCGCTGTGTCCTTCGCAACATGCATACCTAACAAGTTTTTCACAATATGAAATGCCATATTAATTCCAGCTGAAATTCCGGCAGATGTTATAATATGTCCTTCATCTACAAACTTTACATTTTCTATAACTTCAACATTTTGAAACTCATTTTTAAACTTTTCAATACTAGCCCAATGTGTTGTTGCTTTTAAACCTTCCAGTAAACCTGCTTTCGCCAGTAATAGCGCTCCTGTACAAACTGAAGTCATCAGCTTTACTTCTTTCATTTGTTGGCGAATCCATTTTATTACTATTTCATTTTTTATTTCATATTTTCTAGCACCTAGCCCACCCGGAATTATTAAAATATCCACTGGTGGTAAATTTTCAATACTATAATCTGGCTGTACCTTCAATCCATTCCTTGCTGTAATCATTTCCCCATTCTCGCTAACTGTATAAACAGTAAATGTTTTTTCTTCATTCACCTCAGTTACAGAAAAAACTTCAAATGGCCCTGCAAAGTCTAACACTTCTACTTCATTAAATAAAAATATACCAACACTCCATTTATTCATCATAAGTTCACTTCCTGTTTCAAATGATGTAAAAGGTGATTATATCCTTTTTCTAATGTAATATCATACGCTGTTTTTCCATCATTTTTCTTAATCATCTTATTAGCTCCATTTTTAAGGAGCAACATAATTATTTCTTCATTTCCTAATAATGCTGCTTCGTGGAGTCCTGTCCAGCCACCACTTTGCATAATATTTACATCTGATCCTTTTTCAATTAAGAAAGCGACAAGTTCACTTTGCTTGTTCGCAATTGCCACTTGCAAAGGTGTATTTTCATTTTCGTTTTTCGCTCTACTATGTATATCTGCACCGCTTTCTAAAAGAAAACTCGCTATTTCTTTCTGTCCAAAATAAGCTGCTAAATGAAGTGGTGTCCAGCCATCTTTACTACATTCGTTAACAATACTTGGACTCGCCTTTATAAACTCCACTACTTTTTCCTTATCACCACTTATAACAGCTTGTGCTATTGATTGTAAATGCTCCATAATAATCTCCCATCCTTCAAAATATTTAAGCATCTCCTTCTACATGTTCTATTAATTATTATATTTTCCTTTTAAAATCTTAAGTTTACATAATAATATTATATATTACTTTTTTTGTGCTTAATGCTGAATAGCAATAATGTTAAAAATACTGCCTTTAAACAATGAAGACCATGATTTCATTAGAGTTACTGAAAAAGCAAGCAAAAAACTATACACATAGTTTTCATCATATTTGTTCAGTTGCATGAACTAAAACAGGTAATGTTTATTCTGCTATTTATGCTTTCAACATATCAAATAATATTATTCCAAT
>NZ_JH414709.1:1022762-1078873 GCF_000238655.1 Bacillus sp. 7_6_55CFAA_CT2
TTTTATTTCTGTTTTATGCGGTTTATTTTATTTTTGTATTTTCAATGATGAAATAATTACATTTACAAAAATGAAACACTACTACCTTAGCCCCTCTTGTAGTAAGTTTTTCGTTTGAAAACAAAAATACAATTTCACCTTACAATCGAAAAAACATATGTAAAAATTTCTAAAACAGCTGCCTTATCATACTAATCTATAGCAATTCTGTCTTCTTCCCTTACCTGTTTCCTTTAACACATACGATTTTAAAACTAGCGCCGTTAATGAATCTGTTAATGTTTTATATGATAAATTTGATAATGCCAATAGATCGTTCGTATATAACATTCTATGCTTCTCTAATAATAATAGTACTAATCGTTCAGACGGTTTTAATGCCTCATCACTTTCTAGTATAAAGTCTATATTTTTCATTCCTCTAATTATTACTCCTTATATAAAAAAATACTTTAGACGGTTATTTAATATAAAAATAATACATAACAAAATTATAAATATATTAAAATAGCACTATCTAAAAACACTATTATACTATAACATAGAAGTAGTGTTTCCCCAAATAGGAAATGCTTTTTTATATCGCTTATAAGATTCTTGCAAACCTACATAATATTTTGTACCATTACCCGCCAAGTTTTCTTCTAATTTCGCTGCTCATCCTGATGTATTTGTAATCAATGAAGTTCTTCTAAATTTATAAACAAATAAAAAACGGTTCGTCTATCATGCCCTAAACATGAATGACAACCGTTTTCCAGCTTCTTCTTAATTAACATGTTCTATCTTAAATATTTCTTGCAATATGCGGCTTACTGTAATGACTTGTTCCGCCGCCACCAACTACTACTTTACCGCCTTTTTCGAAAATTAATAATTTACTTGAACCATCTGCAAGAAGCACTATTACTTCAGCATTATTACTTGTTGCTACATAAATTACATAACCACTCTTTGATATACAAGTTTCCCAATTCGAATCAAATTCTGATCTTACTACACGATTTGAATACACTTGATTTTCAATTCTATCTTGTTCTACGTTTTCCAAATTGATTCCTCCCACTTCACTAAAATAGCATTTATAGGAAAATAACAGCCCTATATAAAATAGTAGCCGACTTTAACATAAATAGTATATGTAATTAGTAGGAGAATGCTTGGACAACGAAAACGAAATAGACTTCAAAAATTTCACAATTGAAACTTCTCTTTAATCATTTCCGCTACTTCTTTTGCACTCAAATACGTGTTATTAATTTTTATATACTCTTCTTTTTCAATTTCACCATGAAGAGAGTTTAATCTATGCTTTTTCATCGTTTCTTTCAAATTATTTTCAGACCACTCAATATCTCTTTTTTTCGGTTTATGTTCTAATCTATTCGGGCTTTTATTTCGTTCTAATCTTTCATCTAATTCCGCTTCCAGCTCTACAAAATACACTGTCCCACCTTTTGATTCAAAAAATACTTTCTACATGATGTATATAATTCCAATCCGCTTGGAGGTCAAATGCCCATATATACGTAAAAATCATTCCAAATAAATCACTTTTAGATACTTCTTCAAATATTTCATTACGAAATAAACTTACTAGTCTTTTTGCTTCTTTCGTACTGTAATCAAAAATTGGACTTACTAAATCAATTGTCATGTGGTTATGAAAAAGTTTTAAACCGGTTAATGTTGCTAATTCTTGCCCCACTGTCATTTTTCCAACTGCTTGTGGGCCAAATATTAATATAAGTTTCATTTATTTCCCTCCAATCTTTCTCTATAAACCATTACATAAAATTAAAAATAAGGCAGCCGATTTTAAATCGATTGCCTTATTTTTTATTCATAGTTTTAGTTCTATTCTTTTCGCATAGCTTCAAAAGTAATCATTTGATTTGCATTTGACGGTTCTTTTTCATAATCATATTCAGCAGAGCAAGTAATGTTAGAGAAACCTATACTTTCTAACAGAAGTTTAAACTCTTCTATTCCACACCAACGTACCGCAAAGCGTTGTAGTTCTGTTTGTACTAACTGTCCTTTACTCCACTTTTCATATTTCAAATATGATACAGTAACTTGGTTCAGCCAATCTATTTCAATTGATTTATTTTCTAATGTGATTCCGTCTCCACTCGGCAAAGAGAAAGTCGATGTATGAATTTCCCCAGTCTTCCAGTCATGCGGAAGCATAATATCTACGATTAATCGTCCATCTGGATTAAGATGTTCATAAAAACATTTCAATGCATTTATAGAATCCACACGTTTTTCAATTAAACAAAAAGATCCAGTAGGAATGATAATTGCGTCATATTTATGCGGAAGTGAAAATTGTTGCAAGCTTCCTTCATATAAATTAGGATGTAAGCCTCTCTCTTTACAGCGCTTACGGCAAGAATCTAGCATTTCAGGTGAATAATCTATCCCATCCACTTTAAAACCAGCCTCTAGAAGCGGAATGATGACACGCCCTGAACCTACTGCAGCTTCGAGGATTCTTCCTCTACAATCTTTTAAACGTTCTTTGTAATACTCAATATCACCATTTAAAGAATAACCGACTGGTTTTGTGTAATCATACAGTTCCGTACAAAGTGTACTATAAAAGCTAAACATTTATTTTCTCCTCCGTTTTTACGTACGGAAGATTTCAATTCAACTAATCTTCCTGTACCTCTAATTTTAATGATATTTCGAAAGAGCTGACTGTCATAATATATCACTCACTTTCCATAGAATATAATGATATTGTATTACATAACCTTCCAATTTGAAATATAAAAATTAAAAATTCAGACTACAAATTAAAGAGCTTACTTTAGTAAGTTCTTTAGAAAAAATATTTATTTCACAATCGGCAATGTCACTTCACTTAATTTCACTGTAAGTTTCGTGCCAGCTTTCGGTCTAATTGTATAATCATAATCACTTGCAATTAAAACAACTCCGATTTGATGCCCCACTTTAAATACATAATCATCTGGCTGCATGTCCCATGTAAATGTATAATCTTTGCCCGGTTGAATCGCTGTTGAATTTTCTATACTCTTTAAGTTTTGTGGATCCATCCAGCCTCTCGTTACGATTTCCGGCTTCGCTCCTCCATAGTCAACAAGTAATGCTGTTAAATTTGATACAGATCGATCAATATTTCCTGTAATTGAAATCTTTGGTGTACCACTTATACGCGTATCTTTTTGCAGTACAGGCATTGTATATACTAATCGATTTGCTACTTCTAATTCTGGGTTTGCTACTAATTGGTTTGATTTCATTTGTGCATCATCTAAGACTGAGAAAACTTTATTAGCCGCTCCCATACTTAATGGTAAATTGACTGATTTATTACTTAAATACATACGGATTTTTGAAGGTACAGCCGCTGGATCTGGCCAATTTTTTATCTTTTGCCACGTTTTATTTTCTCGTTGCACATCAACCATTGGTTCATCCATAATTCCATTTTCAATTCCGTACAACCAATAATCTAACCATTTATTTTGTGTTTGCTGCCAGTTATTACTTGATGTCCCACCATGACCACCTTGGTGTAGCCACATTTTACGAGGAACATTATTTTCCGCAAGTGCTTCCCACCATTGCGCGAACTGTTTCGTCTTGACATTCCAATCGTTTAAACCATGAACAACAAATACACTCGCTTTTACATTTTTAGCATCTTTTACATAGTTACGTTTATCCCAAAAATCATTATAATTACCTGTTTTTCGGTCTTGTCCAGCCGTTAATTCTTTTATAACTTGTCCGCAAACTTCAGGATTTTCCCTTGTCAGTACTGCTTCTGCCATATTATCTGTATCTTCTCCTTGATATCCGCCTGGAGCAATGACTGCACCATTTGCACGATAATAATCATACCAACTACTAATTGCTGCGATTGGAATAATTGTTTTTAAACCTTCGACTCCAGTAGTCGCAACAGCATTTGGTAAAGTACCATTATAGGAAGCTCCAGTCATACCTACATTTCCTGTAGACCAATTTGCCTGAACTTCCTCACCCTGTTCTGTAAATGCTTTCGCGCGACCGTTTACCCAATCAATAACAGATTTTGTCCCGAGTATCTCTTGTTCATCTCCAGTTGTAGGGCATCCATCTGATTTTCCAGTACCGATACTTTCGCCTAGAATAACTGCATAACCTCTTGGCACGTAATAGTTCCCATACGAACCAAGATTAACCGCTCCATACGGTTTTCCTTCATACGCATACAATTCTTCATCTACATTATATACAGGAACATCTTTTAATCCAGATCGATATGGACTCATTTCATAAATAACAGGAACTTTCACATTCGGATCTGTCTTTGGACGCATAACTTTTATCGATACTCTGTCTTTCTTACCGTCTCGATCACTATCAACTTCTGTCTCTACATATAAATTTTCGATAATAGCTTCATCGAGAGAATAAATCGGTTTTGTCATCCCATTTTCTAATTGAATTTTCGTACTTTTAGTCTCTTCCTTCTTCTCTGCATGCACATCCATAGTAAAGCTAGGTATAATTGTTGCAGATAGCATTGCTGACAGTGTAATTGCCATTTTCTTTTTACTCAAAATGTTCCCTCCCCTTATTCGTTCTCTTTTACTATATAACAAAATAACTGAAAATTCAGTTTTATTTTATATAAAAGTTGAGAAACTCAAAGATTTCTTATTAAGTAAAATTTAATGCAGGTATGAAAGTATTTTCCCACTTCCTCCTTCTTTATAAAGTGAAACTTTAATCAGCCCTCACCAATTGGGCGTTTACGAGCAGCAGGGCCACTTCTTTGTTTTCGCTGGATTTTGAGGTGGGGTCTTACTGCCCGGCAAATAGCGGGATAAATAGAGAAAAAGACAACCGATATTTCTATCGCTTGCCTTACATTCCATTTATTATTTTTCTAACTCTTTAAAGGTATCTTTCAAGTCTTTATCAGATACCTTTATATCTGCATTTTTAAGCAGATCTCTAGTAACTTGTTGATGGAATTGAGGATCTTGTATACGTTGCTGTTCTAATTCTTTACGAATATTCTCTTTCTCTTCCTCATACGGTTTAAGCTCTTTTTTATCCGTTAGCTTAATAATATGATATCCGAAAGAAGATTTAACAGGTTCACTCAATTGACCAACTTCTAACTTATACGCAGCATCCTCAAATTCTTTCACCATCATACCAGGTCCAAATTCAGATAGTTCCCCACCTTTTTCTTTAGAACCTGGATCCTCTGAATATTGTTTAGCCAATGCCGCGAAATCTTCGCCACTATTTAATTTTTCTTTAATTTCTTTTGCTGTCTTTTCATCTTTTACTAAAATATGGCTAACTTGAAGCTTTGGCTTATAATGATCTTTAATATCTTTTTCCGTTACGGTTGCTTTAATAGCTTTTTCAAAAGCAAAAGTAAGCTTTAATTTCTCTTTCAACTGATCTTCATTTTTCACACCATTGGATTCCATATATGTATTAAAATTATCGCCCATCTTGTCTTTTAATTCTTTTAGTTGTTTCGTTACCTCTTCATCCGTAACTTTATATTTATCATTTAATACTTTTTCTACTACCATTTCAGATAAATTCTGTTTACCGTAGTTTTCTTTTAATTTTTTGTTAAAATCACTTTCTGAAATGCTTCCTGCTTTTGTCGTTACAATATTATCTGATGAACCACATGCAGATAAAGATAACGTCATACCCATTAAAATGCTACAAATTACTAATTTCTTTCTTTTCAAATCTGAATACCTCACTTCATTAAATTCAAATATAACTATGTAAATATAACGTTTTCCTGTGAACTTCACGTGAATTTAATGAAAGTAGAACATTTGCTAATTCTCCATTTAATACATCAATTTTGAAAATTATGGTGATTCATCCTATATCGCTAATCTCTAAAGCTGCAAAAAGGACTAATATTTTCATTAGTCCTTTTTCACATTTATATAAAATTGAATTTCTCCATCTATAGAGGAAACTCCATATTCAAAACCATGCCTTTCTAAAATACTTTTCACTATCGCTAAACCTAATCCTGTACCTGATTTTTCTTTACTACGAGAAGATTCTAGTACATAAAAAGGCTCCCAAATTTTCTCGATATCCTTAATTTTATCTGTAGGAATGCCATTTTTTATTTGGAAATATATACTTTTATTTCTATCTTCTAATGTAATTATTATGTTTTGATTTGCTGTATATTTTATCGCATTAGAAATTAAATTTTGAAACACCATTCTCATTTTATTTAAATCTGCATAAACGATTGTATCGCCCGCATTACAATTTACTTGCAAGTTAATTTCTTTCGAATCCAGTTCAATGTGATGCTTATCTAATATACTCTGGACCAGTGGTTCAATGGGGAATTCTTCTTTTTGTAAAATATCTCTTTCTAGTTTAGAAAATCGTAATAGTTCTTCAATTAAGTTTGATATTTGATCTGTTTGTTTAATAATTGTATCTACATAAGTCCCATCATCTAATCCATCTTTAATCCCCATAGAGTATGCTTTTACTAATGCGATCGGTGTCTTTAATTCATGCGTTACATCACCCATAAATCGTTTTAAATGTTCATTACGATCAGTTAAGTCTTGATGTGCTTCATGTAGTTTTTCACTCATGATATTAATACTATTGGCCAACTCTCCTATTTCATCATTCGTTTTCACTTTCGTTCTTTTAAACTGCAAATGTGAAATATCCTGAGCTACATCACTTAGCTCTTTCAGTGGCGTCGTTATTATTTTTGAAAGTATCCACACAAGTAAAATAATAAGAAGAAGCGAGAAACATACGATATATAAGTAAAATGTATTTAACGTATTTATAATTTCATTTGAATTCGCAATAGAAGTCCCAATTAAAATTATCGTATCATCTTTCGCAATATATTTAGCAAAAAAACTCGCTTTTACCTTTCCTTGATCGTACAGTTTATTCGATTGCCCTTCCGTCTTCACTTTCATAACTTCGTCTTTCGTAATCCAAAGCTTATTTAACGTTACTTTCTTTTTCGTAAGTTGCATGCGTAACGCGTCGTTCATAGCATCTTCTGACTGATTAATTGGCGTATACGCAATTGTAACATTATTTTCACTTTCAATTGTATGAATAACATCTTCTAAATCATTGACTGGCGCATTTTGTATTTGAGTTGTAAATTCATTTAAGTTTTCACGTGTTTTATAAATATTATATTTCGGTAGGAGAAAGTTAATTAATAATAAAGAAATTGTAAATATAAGAATAACGGTTAAAGAAATGCTGAGAAATAGCTTTTTCCCAAGTTTATTCACTTTGTTCCTCCAAACTATAACCCAGCCCACGATGCGTCTTAATAATATTTTCTCCAATTTTTTTACGCAGCCTTCTTACATGTGTATCAACCGTTCTCTCTTCTCCAAAATAGTCAAATCCCCATACAATGTCTAACAATTTTTTACGAGTTAAAATAGTTCCTTTATGATTTAAAAAGCATTTTATTAATTCGAGCTCTGTTTTTGTAATTTCTAACTCTATATCATTTTTATATACTTTATTTTTGGCGAAATTTATCTTTACATCTTGTACTTGAATAATATCATCATGCTGAATAAGTTTTTTCGCTCGTGTAATTAGTACTCCTGGATGAAATGGTTTTTTTACGTACTCATCTGCCCCACTTTGAAGCGCTGCTAATTCATCTTCACTTTCACTTTTCGCCGTAAGCATTAATACTTTTACGCTTGAATTCTTTTTTATTTCCTGACAGACAGTAATACCACTATGTTTCGGCATCATCCAATCCAAAATAGCTAAATCAATTTTTTCATCATAAAATATTTGAAGTGCTTCCTCTCCGTCTTTCGCTAATAATACTTCAAAGCCTTCTTTTTCAAAATAAGCTTTTAAAATCCTTAACATATCTTGTTCGTCATCTGCAATTAAAACTTTCATATTTTTTCCTCCATTACTTTTAAACAAAAACCAATTGTATCATACAACATCTTTGTTACATGAATGTGACAGAAAAATATTTAAAGCTTTTGAGGGGATAGTAATGGTGAGGTGTTGTACTATGATAAAAAAAATCGGGGTCATTTCTCTTCTTCTATTTCTATTATCAACAAATGCGTTCGCAAATACAAATCAACAAATTGAAGTATTTGATTGTCAAAAAGAAATGGTCATTCAAAAACAATCTTTAGATCCAGTAATCCAAAAAGAAGCAGTTCAATACGCTAAATCAATTACTGGTCCATTTAAAAACTTAAATGTCGTTCCAAAAGATGGCTATATGATAAAAATCCCTTTATCTAAGCCGGTTTCTATTACTAATCAATGGTTACACACTACAATAGACGAAGTACTTATACTACTCCCACTAAAAGAAAAGCCTTATATTATGCTTTATGATGATGAAAATAATCCGCATTTTTATTATGTAAAAGGTAAACCAGGATTATTATTGAAACACATGAAGGTTAAAACGTAATTGACTGAAAAGGAGTCACCTTATAAGCTAAATTTTAAAAGCTAAGGTGCTCTTTTTTATAATAACAATTTGGTAAATGAAATTATAAAAGTTGTTTCTAATATAAGGGTCGCACCTTCATATATATCAGCGATTTTTTAAGATATATCGATTTATCAACGAAAATACCTTTCCGTAGCTATTGTTTGGATAGCAATCTCTATAATACTTTGTAGTGACTTGATCCCTTATATAATCCCCCTTTCACAAATCCATTTGCAGTATAAAACACATCCCCTTGCTTCGTGTCAGTATGTAAAACAATCACTTCAAAATACTTTTCCGCATGACATAATAGCTGGTTTAATAATAAGTTCCCTAACCCTATACGCCGATAATCCCTTAAAATATAAAATCTCCTTAACCGCCCAATCTTATTGTCTTTTGTGTACGGATCTTTATTTAAACCTTCAACTCCGACTAACATATCCCCTTGGAAAATACCATATAAACATTCTCCAGTTTTATTGAATACATTTATTTTGTTTTTATATTCATTTATTAGCCTTATAAGGAAATTAAAGCCCTCTTCTTCACTGTCTTGAACGAGATGACTGAATTCATATTCCATTAAATTTTCTATTTGTTGAGTATGTATATCTTTCAAGTCCATTCCCCCTAAGTACGAAAATACATAAAAATGCTCGAGAATCATTTATTCTGAGCATTTTTATGCTTATTACTTTATTTAATTCATAGTATGCATATACTTCACTTCATATGTAAATCGATAATACAGTTGATTAATTTTATTATGAAAATATAAGAGCCTTGTTACAATCTAGTGTGTCGTAAGGCTCTTTAAAGTTTTTTAATTCTTATTGAACTAAAGCATCTGTTTGTTTAAGTGTATACATTCACCATTTATAATTTCTCTCAAATATACTATCAGTTTATATATTCCTCATTCTTCTCTAACAGGTTCAAGATAAATTATAATTTGTTAATCGATATGTTTGTGTAACCACTGTTCAAATATCTTTAACTGTTCTTCGGTATGAAAGTAATGTTCACCCGTCTCCATAACTTCTAATTCACAACGATGTTTTTCTGTAAAATAGTTAATAGTTTCAAGTTCACACAGTTCATCCTTAGCTCCGTACATAATATATGTATCTGTATTCCATGTATGAATAGGATGCTCTTTTACATAGCATAAATAATCCCAATATAACTTTTGACCAATAGGTGTCTCTATAGTCATTTCTTTTTGCAAAAGCTCCGGTGTTACATTAAACCATTTCATCATATTTTCAATAATTCGTTCCATATTAACTACTGGTGATAAAAATAATGCCTTTTCTAGCACATCATTTTGATAAGCTAAAAGACTAAAATACGCCCCCATACTACATGCAAATACGTTTATTTCTTTCCAATGTACTTTTCCGTAGTTCATAATTATAGATAATTCATTAACACAAAACTGTACTTTACAAGGAGTGTTATCATTTTTTCTTTCTCCATGCTCAGGTAAATCAAAGCTTAATACTTGATAACCTTTTCGATTGGCTTCTTCAGCTAATATTTGAATAACTGCATCTTCCTTATTTGACATATTTCCATGTACTGCAATAAAAACTTTTTCACTCTTCTCTCCCCACAAAACCGCAGGAATATTACTAATTTTAAAATTATTTTTAAGCATACTCCCTCCATAAAATAAGACATATAGGACTTGGAAAAAATGCACACACTTTTTATCTCTGTACAGCAGGCAGTATCCGCTTTAACTCTATTAAATCATCTATTACTATATCAGCGTGAGCAAGTTCATCTTCTTGCGCAAAATCAAAATTGCACCCAATTGCAAGTAAACCGTTGTCTTTCGCTGCATTTATATCAGATAGCCGGTCACCAACTACCGCTGCCTCTTTTATATCATAGTTGTTCATAATACTTTTAACTAAGTCACCTTTATTTAGCGATTGTATTTGTTCAATACTAAACGTTTCTGTCACCCACTTGTCTAAAGCATAATACGTTACGATTGCTCGTAAATATTCTTTCAAACCATTACTAGCAATGTAAATTGAACAATTATTTTCTTTTATATATGTAAATATTTCTTTGACATTTGGATATAAAGCGCCTTTTCCGCTTTTTATGTTTTCAATTAGTCTATCTAAAAAATATGCATCTGTTTGTTCTCTTATTTCAATAGAATGGTCCGGTAATAAAGCTTCCCAAACTTTCGGTAGCGGCACACCCATAATTTCACGGTATTTTTCAATCGGTGTTACCGTATCCCATAATTGAAGTGATCTTAAGTGATCAAAAGTATCATCTAACGATAATTCTAAAATTTTATCTGTTTGAAATAATGTTCCATCCATATCAAAAATTAATGCTTGTAACATTCCTATCTCTCCTTTTGGACTATAGTTTTACCAGATATATTTTTAAGCATCTCAATAATAATTTCTGAGCAATAATTCGCAGCAGTTTTCGCGAAGTCATCATAAGAAATTTGAGCTTCATCATCTGCGCTGTCAGAAATACATCTTATAATGAGAAACGGTATATCATTTATATAGGCAACATGTCCAATTGCTGCCCCTTCCATTTCTGTACAATGAGGTGCGTATTCGTCTATTAATTTCGCCTTTAACTTTGAATCTTCAACAAAACATTCACCGCTGACAATTCTTCCTTCATGAACTGCAATCTGTAAACTACTACTAATACAAGCTTTACGTGCTAACTCTACCAATTCCTTACTTGCAATAAATTCCTCTTGGAACGGAAATAAGTTTTTCATTTGAGTTTTACTTACATCATGATGAGTAACATTCGTTGAAATAACTATATCGCCGACTTTTACATCTGAATGTAATCCGCCAGCAACGCCCGTATTAATGATAGAGTCTACATCAAATTTATGAATTAATGTTTGCGCGCATGCAGCTGCATTTACTTTCCCTACACCAGAACGTGTAATAATTACTTCTGTTCCCATGAATTCTCCAATATAAAAAGGCATTCCCGCTATTGTCTGTTCCTCTTGTATAACTAGTTTTTCTAAAAGTAAATCTATTTCAATTTGCATTGCTCCGATAATGCCAATTCTGCTCATGTATGTAATCCCCTTTATTAATTAATCCCTTTAATCCTCTCAGACATAACCGATAATAAAAATTTCGGAAGTACAAGTTGTCGCTTTAATCTTTTCGGCTGTGAGAGTAACCTATACAGCCATTCAGTTCCAGTATCCCTCATTATTTTTGGTGCTCTTTTTACAGTACCAGATATTATATCAATCATGCCTCCGATACCAATAGATAGCGGAACGTTTAATGTTTGTATGTTTTCATAGATAAACTCTTCTTGTTTTGGTGAACCTAGTCCTACGAGTAGTAAATGCGGCTTGAACTGCTTAATTTTCATTTTTATTTCTTCTATTTCTTCACCATTTACAAATCCATGCTGTCCTTTAAATTGTGCTCCTGGGAACTGCTCATTTAATTTTTCTAATGCCTTTTTATTACTTTCTGGCGCAGCTCCAAAAAGAAAGACACGATATTCATTGTCGTTACAATATTTTATTAAATCGTGAGTTAAATCCGCCCCAGTAACACGTTCTTTCAAAGTTCCTTTTAATATTTTCGAGCCAATTATGACACCAATCCCATCCGCTGTTATTAAATCCGCAGATAGTAACATCTTTTTAAACTCCTTTGATTTTTCCGTATTTTCCTTTGCAGACATAACAATTTCAGGATTTGCAGTTACTACAAACCTTGGTTTCCCTTGTTGTTCATGTAGCCAACCTTTTAATAAACTTATAGCTTTTGCATATTCTAAAGTTGAAAAAGGTATACCTTTTATAAACTGCTGATCCACTGTACTCTCCCCTTACATAAGCTGCAAATATTCATCAATGTCTTTAGAAATTTGAATAAAAGCTTTATTCCAAAATTCATAATTTTTTATATCTATTTCAAAATGTTTTTTCATAAGCTCCTCTACTGGAGCCTTTCCTGTTTCTCGTAAGAACTCTTTATATTTCGAATGAAAAGTACTTTTACCTTCTTGAGCTATTTCTAATAAGCTAAAACTTACTAAATATCCAAATGTGTATGGATAATTGTAAAAAGGAACATCTGCTATATAAAATTGAATATATTTCATCCATACAAACGGCTGGTATTCACTTAAAGCTTTTCCATAAGCTTGTTTTTGTGCAATTATAGATAATTTCTCAATTTCATCAGCACTTAAAGGACCCTCTTTACATTTTTCATAAAATGTTTTTTCAAACTGATACGATGCTCGTATTGCCATTACATAATTAAAACTATTTCTTATTTTCCAGCTAAGTAATGACTTTTTCATATCTTTACTATCCGTTGTTTCAATTAGATAATTTAAGAGTACCGTTTCAAAGAAAATAGATGCTGATTCAGCCGTACTCATTGGCAAATAATCATCTAAAAAAGATGTAGATTGTTCAAAACTCATATTATAAAAATGCCAAGCATGTCCTAATTCATGAGCGAGCACTCTTACACTATCTATACTCCCATCATAACGAATGGAAATTCGCGATTCTTTCTCACTGAAAAATGGAGCACAAAACCCACCTGATGGTTTATTCTCTCTCGGTTCAGCATCTACCCAACCACTTTCTATCGCATTACGTGCAAATTCTGCTAATTCTTCATCAATATTCTTACATGCATCATAAACGTTTTGTATTGCTACTGAAAAAGGAATCATGACCTCATTACTTTCCTTTACCGTCATAAGTTCATGCCATGTAATTGAAGCTTTTCCTTTCTTATACACGTTTAAAGCACTTACTAATTTATCAAGGTTTTCTTCTGTCGCATTCCACATTTGGAATAATACAGTTTCTGAAATGCCATTCGCATGAAAAGATTGTGTTAAAATCTCTCTATCTTCTATTTCATTACTCTTTGCATTACGCAATCTCCCTATTTGATTTAATACAGTAGCAAAGATTTCTTTTTCCTTATGTAAAGTACTTGTAAGTAACTCGAATACTTCTAATCTTTCCTTTTCATTATCACTATTCATTGCAATAGTATTTGCTTGTCCAAAAGATAATTGTCTATTATTGCGCTCTATCTCTATCCTATCCCGTAATTGTATGTACATATTTTCCCACGCATTAAGCTCATCTTTTATTAACTTAGTATTATCTGAAGTTTCCACTTCATTATGTTTTATTACTTGCTGTAATTCATTTTTTAGTTCCTTCACTTTCACGGTCAATTTAGTAAGGTCAGATGGTACACTTTCTTCAACTGATCTACAGTACAAATAGTATTCTGCTTTTTCAATAGCTTGTATTAGCTTTGAAAGAACCTCTACATCTTTTGTTACAAAATATTTCTCTTTCAACTCCAAAATCGGAAATAGAATATCCTCATTCGAATACAATCGATTTAAATCCCATCTAGCAATTTCTTGCATTTTTATAGCCACCCCCTATTTTTACAAATAGTTACAGATATTTCTCCACACACAATTATATATGAAATGGCAAAATTTTGATATCTTCAAATATTTAAATTCCTATAAATACATTCTTATTTCTACTCTTTTCTTCTACCATTAAGTATCATTCCACATATAAAAAATACTCCTTCTACAAGAGAGCAATTCATATAGGAAAACTTCAAAGATTTTATCTTCACCAATACCATATCGACCGGTAATCACAGATTAAAGAAAAAAGGATTGATCAAATGATCAATCCTTTACTCTACTTCATTTAAGAAAAATAACGTTATAACGCCAGGTCCTGTATGTGCTCCGATTGCTGCACCAATTGTATTTACGATAAATACTTCACAACCGAATCTTTCCGTAATTAATGATTTTAATGCTTCCGCTGTTTCTAAGTCATCACCATGAGTGATACCGATTGTTTGACCTTTAAGGTCTTTACCACGCTCTTCCATAATATCAACAATTCGGCTTAATACTTTCTTTTTCCCTCTTACCTTTTCAAGTGGTACAAGTTTTCCTTCTTCCACGTTTAAGATAGGCTTAATGTTTAGTAAACCACCGATAAAACCAGCTACTTTACTTAAACGTCCACCTCTAACAAGGTACTGTAAGTCAGCTACAGTGAAGATGTGCTCCATATGGTTCATTAGAAAAGCGACACGGTTTAAAATATCTTCTTTTGATGCGCCGTCTTTTGCCATTTTAGCAGCTTCTAAAACGACAAGACCTTGACCAAGCGAAGCGCATTTTGTATCAATAATTTCTAAATCTAAATCTGCATATGTTTCTTTTACTTCCTCTTTAATGACAACTGATGATTGATATGTACCAGACAGTTCAGATGAAAAAGCTAAATATATACAAGGATTACCTTCTTTTGCATAAGAAACAAATTTTTCTTGGAAAGTTTCAAGCGAAGGCAATGACGTTCTATAAACAGCGCCTTCTCTCATTTTTTGCAATAATGTAACTGACTCTAATGTTACTCCATCTAAATACTCTGTTTCTGCTTCATCATATACACGGAGTGGAATTAAATCAATATCATATGCTTGCAGCAATTCTACTGGTAAATCCGCCGCACTATCCGTAATGATTTTAACACTCATTTTTAAACCTCTATTCTGTTATAAATATAAAATAATAAAATAAAAATAGTACTTTTAAATTATATACGTAAAACTTAAATGAAGAAAGGAAAACACTTTATATTGTATGCACTATTCTTCAAAACTTGAACTATTAATGAAAATGATTCTATTTTAAACACCTTTTTCTTATTATTTTTCTATAACACGAGTAATTTTATAAGTATTTTGTATCAGTATATTTTACTTCTTTAACTTAATATTATCTTTTCAAATTCATACTGTTTAAAATTGAAAAGCCAAATCCAATAAAGGAAATGGCTTTTCAATTTTCATAAAATAACCAAACTTTATTTTCCATCACATTGTTTGTTTACATTCATACTTTGGTGATGTTGAATATTAGTCCAGTTATGATAAATATTTATAGCCTGTACTATAATTAAAACAGTGAATCTTTACCTGTAAGATGCACTATATCTAAAAAAGGTTAAACATTTTATAAAATATTTAATTTTACTAGTAAAGCTAATAAAATTTGGAGAAGAATTTGAACATTTACTGCTATGTCTGTATCTGTAGTCGTAACTGTAACATTTCTAGAATTTCTAATAACAGTTTCTTGTTTATTAATTTGTTTAATAGATGATTTTTGAAACAATTCTTGTGCTACACGGTCAGCTTTTTCACTATCTGCTATAGAAATACTTATTATAACCACTATAGCTGCTTGTAATGCAGCTTGAATAGATAACGCAGCTTTTGTATCTGTAGTCGTAACTTCTACATCTGCTGAATCTACAATTGTAATAGATTCTTCAGAAATTTGGTAAGTTTTACTTTCTTGTGCTGCAGCTTCTGAAACGGTATCATTTTTAAAAGATGGATGAGGATTTGAGGAGTCTAATGCACTCCACCTTTTATTTTCATCTGAATGACATGTTTTTTCATACATTCACCCCCTTTCAATCTAAATAATTATTAACTTGTGATTGTATTTCAGAAACAATACTTTTAATTTGCTGCTTTTTTTCTGGCGATAAATTTTTTAGTTTTTCTTCATTTATCCCATGCCTATTAAAAATATCTGAGAGTAAAAGGTCTATAATTATATTCTTTTGATCCTTATCAAACTTAAAGGAAGAAAACTTATTTAAATCATCCATTTACAATATTCACTCCTATCAGTTTTCTATAAAAATTTAGATTAACTACCAGCATTATATGTATTTAAATAAAAAATGCTTGGACAAGTAACTTAATCTTTTATTTTCACGGCTTTTTACTAATAAAATTAAAAAGCTGTCTTCTAATACGAAGACAGCTTTCCTTTACTTCACATATATAAGTTTTATTCACTGTTAAATAATAGGTTCACCTTTGTTATTGTGTAGTTTTCCACACTTAATTTCCCATCAATCTTGAATATTAATTCGGTCATAATGAGAAAGTCCAAGCTTGTACCACATATTACAACAAAAAATATTTACTTAGTGTGAACCCTTATAGCTAAATATAAATAGGATAGACACTTTATAAAATGTTTAGTTTAACTAGTAACGCTAATAAAATTTGAAGCAGAATTTGAATATTCACTGCAATATCTGTATCAGTAGTTGTTACGGTTACGTTTCTGGAATTTTTAATAAATGTTTTTTGTCTATTAATTTGTTTAATCGATGATTTTTGAAACAATTCTTGTGTTATTTTATCTGCCTTTTCACTATCTGCTATAGAAATACTTACTACAACCACAATAGCTGCTTGTAACGCGGCTTGGATAGATAGTGCAGCTTTTGTATCTGTAGTCGTAACTTGTACATCTGCTGAATCTACTATTTCAATATATTCCTCAGAAACTTGATCGATTTCATCTGTTTGTATAGCTTCTTCTAAAAAATTTGCATTTTTACTAAATGAATAAGAATTCACTGATTCGGAATCCTGTTTTTTTGGTTCAGAACCCCGATTTAATGGATCACGTTTTTTCTTTCTTCTACAAACTTCACAATCACACATAAAATCACCCCTTTTAGTCTAAAAAATTAGCAATATAAAAATATTGGCTAACTACTAGCATTTTATGTATTTTTAAAAAAATTGTTTGGACAAGTAACTGAATTTATATTTTATTTCTAATTCTTTTTTGTAATAACAAAAAGCTGCCTTCTAATAAGAAGACAACCCTCTTTTATTTCACATTTATATAAAAGACCCATACTTAAATACACTTAACTTCATATGATATATTGCATCCTTTCTTTTTAGAATGAGTAGTCGTTACTGAAGGGCACTTTTCGAAGTGCTCTTATCTTTAATCCCCCTCTTTTTCAGGAAGAATTTTTTTACTAAATCCTAATATGATTTGTATCACTAGGGCTGGCGATTACCACATTTCCTTAATAGCTTCAATGAATACAGTAGCTACTAATTAAAATAACCCTATGATTTTCTCTACACTTAAACAATCGTGCGTTACCGAACACATAAACTAATTTTTATTTTGACTATGTAACACTAAATTCACAAGATTATTATCCTATGTTTGGTGAAGTCATGATTTCAATGCCAGCAATCCCACACTTTTAACTAATAACTTAAACAAATGTGCTATCTCAAGGTTCTTTTGATATAGTATCTTTTGATATAGTATCTTATGTTCTATATAATGAAGAGAGCGCTAGTATTCCGAAGGAGGATGTATATGAGTATTCAATTGGCCACATCTAACGATTTAGAATGGATTAATAACCAATATGACTCAATAGGATTTGTACGGAGTGATTTAAAGAGAGATAAAGTTGCAATTATTACATATAACAACGAGTATGCAGGTGTTGGCCGATTAGTCCAAATAGATGAAGATACTTTAGAAATGGGCGGAATTTTTATTCTGCCTCAATTTAGAGGGCTACAATTAGCTGGTGAGCTTGTTTCATTTTTAGTAGAAACTGCAAAAAAATCACAAATACAAAATGTATATTGTCTTCCTTTTGAGGAATTAGAAAACTTTTATAAGAAATATGGATATACTGAAGTCGATACTACGAAAGAAGCAGTCCATCCAATCATTCTAAAAAAATATAATTGGTGTTTGGAGAATTACGATAAACACGTTCTACTCTTCAAATTGTAAATATAATAAAAAAATATATTCTCAATCGTTTTTCTATCAGTACTCCTAATTGGAGCTAAGGATTAATCAAAGATATTTTATCTCTCCTTTTATAAATGGCTGATTAAAACTCAATGTTCTGTCAATACTATAGGTAACATGATTGTATTTCTCCATTCCCCCTTGGAGAAGAGCAGTTAGCTTTTGCTAGCTGCTCTTTTATTTTTTCAAAAAGTCACATAAATATCTTTAATTCCAAACATTCAAAAGGTAAAATATGATAAAATTGTTATGAAGATATTTACCAACTAATAAATACGCCCTAGACTTACGTACTAGGGCTTATTTATTTTTTAGTATGTAACTCCTTCACTCATCTATTATCTACAAAATAAGTATCATATGCCTTATCAAATTCATATCCTAACTTTTCTGCTAGTTTAGCAGATGTAGTATTCGCTGCGTCCCAGTTTGGATACTTTCCATTTTCTAAGCAATCCAATATAATAGCTGCACTAACTACAGTTGCCAAGCCCTCTCTTCTATGATTGTGATCAGTCGCAACTTCAATTTCAATCCCGTCATTATAAATACTATACGAGGATGCGCCGCATACAACTTCTCCGTTATATAAAATGCTATAACCTATACCACGGTTTATATAATCTTCTACCGAATGAAATTGACTTGTAAAATCTTCAGATATCTTATGTAATTTGGGGCTATTTGCGATATGCTCATCTATTCTTCTTAACTCATATTCTTTTGGAAGTGTTGATATAAAAGATTGTAATTTTGAACGATTAAAAACTTCTGGATTTCGTTTGAATTTATAACGTAAAAACTTATCTATTTTTCTTTCATGGAATGTTTCTAAGCGTTGTTTCCACTCTTCACTATTTACGATAACTAAAATTCTTTCTGGAATATTACGTAATAACTCTTCTGTTTCTTTCGTATTTGGGTCTCCAGCGTAAAATGTAAAAATCCCTACCGTAACTTGTGCTACTGTTGGATTTTCAAGGTCATTTACCCAAGCAGTACCCATATGCCCTTGTAAATAAGAAAGTAAAACAACGTTATTGAAATCCTCAAACATAGAAACTAGTTTTTTTCTTGTATGTATATTCGCTTCATATATCATTTACATTCCCGCCTTCTTTAGAATCAACTATTCTTAACATTTTCATGAGCGCTCCATAATTCGTATTCATATACATACCCACCTGTTCATCATAAAAGCAATTGACTATTAAATTAAAAATTCGAATATTTATAAAATATCAGTAAACATAAAATGATTATAACATCTACTAACTATGAAATGATCAACCTATAAAATAAGTCAACAATAAATATATTTCTTACCCGTTAACAAACGGTTTGAAGGACCAACATAATTAATTATGTAACAACCCCTCAACAATAGTTTGAGGGTGCATTTAAATACATGTATTATAACTCATTTTTATAAATAACAGATTCCGTCTCACCGTTCTTATATACTTTAGTCAATTTAACAACTGATTTGTACGTGTTAACGTCATCCTCTATCATTTTTTTATCTCTTCTATTTCGGCATCACCAGTTCCGCCCTCTATTTTTAAACAGTTCGAAATGGAAAGGTATCCGCTTGATGCCAATATAAAAATAAAAATCGTATCAGGAAAATTAATAAATAATAATCCGTAGTTTAAAGGGTCTCCAGCTGGATGTGATAAAAGTAATCGAAAACCTACCAGTTCAGGTACTTGAACAAAATCTCTAGAAACTCTCGGTTCACAACCCACTTACACTCCATCCCTTCTCTATATAGAATTGCTACTACATATATATGAGAAGAAAATAAGAAAAGCTTGGACAATATAACTTTAACGTAACATTATCGTTACCTACTCGTACATTTATATGGAAATTACACCAATTTTGAGTAAGGACACATAATTTTTACTATAAATACATATAACAATTTCATCTTTCATAAAAAAAACGTTATAATGAGGTGTAGCCTCTACGATTACGTTATAAAGGAGATTAAAATTATGGCTAAAATTAAAGTGTACCAAGCAAAAGAAGAAAATATGGATGCAGTAAAAAATATCATTGATGTTGAGGAACAAAACCCAACTACTGAAAATTTACAAAATCTATATGCGTGTGTATTAGATACTGAAGATATGGCATTGCCTGAATCATATATTGAAGAAGATATCTTAATTGATTCTATTGAAGTTATGGTTAACGCTTCTCAAAGCAAAGTAAGAGACTTAGGCGCATACGATGTAATTGAAGTTCAAAACAAAGGCAAGAAAACGCAAATTTTATTACTTGCAGACGAAGAATACGAAATTATCGAAGGCTAATCTAACACCGTACATACGAAAAAGCTCCTTTCCAATTGGAAAGGAGCTTTTTCATTACGCTTTTGATGTTTCACTCTTTTTATTCATTTGTTCTTTCTTAATTACCATACGCTCATTTCCCATAAAGAAAATGAATATGAATGCTAATCCAGCTGGTACCAATGCCCACATGAATGTTTGAACAATTGAACTAGAAAGAGCGTCAATAATTTTATCTAATATTTGCGGAGGGATTTGAGATCTTGCCGATTCTGATAAAATGGCTCTTGAATCCCCTAATTTTGTATTCATTCCCCCGCTCATCCCTTTAAATGCTTCTTCTAATTGATCTTGGAAACCTGTTCTTTGGATCATTCCGAAGATTGTAATACCTAGTGTCATTCCTAATGAACGAATGAAGTTACTCGTTGAAGTCGCAGATCCACGCTGTTCCATACCGAAGTTATGAATTGAAGCCATACTTAGTACAGAGAATGAGAAACCTACTCCAAATCCGATAATAATCATATAAACTGTTAATAATGCACGACTTGTTTCTGGCGTTAATGTACTTAATAAGAATAATCCGATTAACATAATAACAGCAGAAATAATCATAATGTTTCGGTAGCTCAGCTTAGTCGTTAAAAATCCACCTAACTGCGCTGTTACGACTGATCCTAGCATCATAGGTAAAAGTAATAATCCTGAGTTTGTTGCAGTCCCGCCGTATACACCTTGAATGAATAACGGAATGTAAACAGTTGCTGACATAAATGCAGCACCGTAACATAATGCAATAATTGTACTCATTCCGAATAAGCGCTGCTTAAACATCTCAAATGAAATAATTGGTTCTTCTACTTTTCGTTCAATAAAAATGAATGCGATGATTAAAATAGCGAATCCACCAAATAAACTTAAAATAAAGCTAGAATCCCAATCATATTTTTGTCCGCCTAGTTCAAGCGCAAACATTAAAGAAACTACTGCACCAACTAAAGTAATTGCGCCAAACCAATCAATTTTTTGCTTTCTATGAACGCGTGATTCTTTATAAAAGAATGTAATAAAAATAAGTGCTAAAATGCCAAGTGGTAAGTTAATATAAAATACCCAGTGCCAGCTAATGTAATCGGTAATATATGCGCCAAGTAATGGCCCGAAAATACTAGATAATCCAAATACAGCTCCGAATAAACCACCCATTTTCCCGCGTTTTTCAGGTGGAAAAATATCAAAAACGATAGTAAACGCGATCGGCACTAATGCCCCGCCACCAATACCTTGAATGGCACGATAAATACCTAACTGTGTAATATTTTCAGCAGTACCACAAAGTGCCGAACCAATCATAAAGACAATTAAACCGAAAATAAAGAATCGCTTTCTACCATACATATCTGATAGCTTACCGAAAATCGGCATGCCTGCCATTTCTGCGACCATATAGGCAGAAACGACCCATACAAAGTTTTCAAGGCCTCCTAAGTCACCAACGATTGTTCCCATCGCCGTTACGACAATGGTATTATCCATCGATGCCATTAAAATACCTAGCAATAAGCCCGCCACAACAAAGCCGAGCTTATTATTCTTCTCAACCATATCTCTTGCTCTCCTTCATACTACTTATATTTGTTTATGTTCTTTTACGACTGCATTACCTTTTTGATTAAAACTAGTATGATATTCTACAACACTAATTTCACATCCAGGACCAATTGTGACGTTGTTGCCTCTTACAACTTCAGCGATCGTATGTTCTAAATAGATATCATCTCCTTCAACAATCGAAGTTTGGAGGCTCCCAGCATGACTAGTAAAAGGAATAAATCTCGCTTTTTTACGAACGGTAATTTTTTTACCACCAATTTCTCTTATCTTACTGCCTTCATAACGAAGTGAAATTTCAATATTTTCAGCATTAAGTAATCCATCACTTTCAAGACCACCAGTTAATGATAAATCTTCTACTTCAATATCTCCCTTTACATTTAAAGCACCTTTTACATCTACGAAATCACCTGAAAACTTTCCTTCAATATTTATCATACCTCTAACTTTTGTTTTTTCAATATGAGCATCACCATGAATTTGTGTATTACCATATACTTTTACATATTCCGCATCTACATTTCCTTGTACTTCGTTATCTCCATACACGACATAATTTTTCACTTTCACATTACCGCGTACATCACTCGTTCCATACGTTTTAAACTCATTACAACTCATATCATTCGTAATTGTTCCTTCACCGCGAATCTTCACTTTATTATAATCTCCGCCTGCTGAATTACCAGAACCATTTACTGTCAGACTATGTGGATGTTCCATACCGATTTCTCCCTTCCGTTAAACCTGCTTAATTTCTTTTACATTTGCATTTTTATCAACAGTAAGAACACCAGTATATTCAATCAGTTCAATCTCACAGTTTGCTCCTACTGTAACATTGTTTCCTCTTACTGTTCTTATGTGAGCATAATCAATATCGATATTGTCACCTTCTAATAGTTCAGCTTCTAACTGCAAGCCAAACACTGTTTTAAATAGCCTACTAAATGTACCTGATCTATGTCTTACTTTAATCGTTTGACCACCAATTTCTTTCGCTCGACATGTACCGTGAATATTTATATTAATTTCATCTGCGTTTAATAAACCACCGATTGTAAATTGTCCTTCTGAAGAAAAAGTATCCACTTCACAATTACCGTCAATTGTAGCTTGACCATTGACTTTAAATTCTTCACCAGTGACATTTCCACCTATCGTACCTTTTCCTGCAATTTTCAAACTGTTTGCTTTTACATTTTGCGTAATTGTTGCTTTTCCATCAATTCGCATCGTTTCAGCTTGAACTGTGCCACCAACTTTACCAGATCCGCTAATTCGTGCACTGCTACTTTTCAAATCGCCAGTAACTGCACCGTAACCGTTACATTCAAATTGCTCACATTCAACATTTCCATTCACAGTTCCTTTTCCATTTAATTGCACTTTATGAAACTCGCCACCATTCGATGAACCGTAACCATTTATAATCAAATTATCTGTACGCATACTTTCTCCTCCACTACAACAATTTAGTTTTTAATGCTTCGGTATATTTCATAATCGCTTCGCGTAAAACGATTTTGGTGCCTTTTTCAAAAATTAAATCGTCCACGTTTGAAACTAATAAACATGTAGAAATCCCTAACTTTCGGACAATGATTAAGTCACAAGTTTTATGTTTAATTGCTTCATAATTTTCACGTAAAACTTGCAAGACCATTTTTCCTTCTTCTAAACTAATCTCTCCTGATTGTAGTAATTCTTCTAACATGTACACATAAAGAATATCTACAAATTGAAAATCTGCTCTTTTATTCGTTTGTTCTATGAAAAATTGTAAAACTGGTTCTGATGCAATCCCCTTTCGTAAAATGTCTTCCTTTGTTAAAAGAATTTCTCTCACACTCGGTGAAAACATGTTAGCTAGTTCATCAAGTGATAAATCCTCTTTCATCGTTTGGATTTTATCGATACGCTCTAATATCTTTTCTTTCGGAAAAAATGTCTCTTGACCTGTAAACGTTGATTTTCGTACAAACCAATCTTCCGGAATTAAATTTTTTCTTTTCCACCTATATAACTGTCCATATGAAATACCAGTTAGTTCTAATAAATCTTTTTTTGAAATTAAATCTGTACTCAACTGTATAACACTCCTTCCTGATAACAATGTAACATAACACTGTTACGCTGTAAATAAACTTTTATCACAAGTAGCGTAACAATGTGTAAAACAAACCTATTCCTACATACAAAAAAGGCTCTTACACACCTTATGAAAATGTGCAAAAGCCCTTATATATCAAGACTTAAACCAAATATTATAAAAATCAATCCAACCTTGTGAATTAATCATTATATTTTGAACTTTGTCATGTGTACTTACCTCTTGTTTATTACGATATAAAGGAATAATATGAATTTGACGTAACAAAGTATCCTCGATATCACGTAACAGTGTAACTCTTTTCTCTAATTCTTCTTGTCTAAAATAAGGAGACAACTTTTCATGAAAGTCCATGCTGCTTTGTCCATGAATAAAACTATTTTTTGTAAGAAACATATATAATAGACTATCTTCTATTCGTTCACTAATTGTGGCACTATCATGCACCATATCGGCCTTTTGTATCGTACTTACTTCCAATAGCTCTTCTATATCAAGAAAATTATTTTCTACACGAATCCCATATTTCGCACACTCTTTTTGTATCCACTGTGCATCTTCAACATGATCTCGTCCTGTAAATGTGTAGAGTTGTAGCACTTCATTATGATAAGTACTCCTTTTAATTAAACTTTCTACATCTTCCTCAATCTCTACAATGCTTTCACCTGCTAATATTAGTTTTTTTGCCACTTCTCCACGTTCTCCGCCGAGTTCTTGAACGATTGTATAACCATGAATGATGTTATATAACGCTTTCCGAAATAACTCATCTTGCATTGGTCCTTCTTTCGTAAGATTACATGTTATATATGTCACGTTCGACTCAAGCCGAGACAATTCTTTATTATGTTTTTCTTTATCTTTATACTGCGCCTTTACTAAAACATCGTATGTACCTACACCTTGTTCTACATTCCACAACTCAACACGATCTAAAAAAGGTCTTTCACGAAAATATAAAGGATGTCCTTCTAAAATGAACAGATTTTCATTACTTTTATATAATTGAAAAGGCCCGGTTCCAATTAGCCCTCCTGCTTCATCTTCATTCACGATAGAACACTGTTCTGCACTTAGCATATGTAAAAACATTCGATTTTCTGTATGTAATTGAATTTCGAAAACGTAGTCATCCACTGAACTGATACTTTCAACGTGTTGTAACATCCATGCGTGTGCATTATTTTCCAGCTTCATAAATCGATTCAACGAGTATATAACATCATGTGCAGTAAGTTGTTTTCCATTATGAAAGTGAACTCCTTTTCGTAAGTAAAACGTCCATATTTTTTCAGCGTCATTATATTCCCAGTGAAATGCAAGTCTTGGCTCTATAATGTTTGTATTACCGTCTACATACACGAGTGTGTCGAATATATGTTTTACCATATGGCATTCTGAGCGCATTGTAGCGTATACAGGATCTAATGTGATATCTAAATTCATTTGTACTTGCAACCGGAGTACATCTCTTCTCCCTTCAGATGTCATTTCAACCTTATGACCAAATATTGAATCCACCCAGGAATGATATTCTCCCTTTACTGATGGAAAATGTGAGCTATAGCGTTCCACAAATATACTTCCGCTTTTCACATCCCCTTTTTTCGTTATTTCTTTTCCTCTATCTAAAATTAAAGATATCGGGTGCTTTTGAAATATTAACTTAGACCGATTTCCTCTGCCGCGACCTGGAAACCACTTGATCCAATTTAACTCATCTAATTTTTTTATAATTAACTTACTATTGCGCTCTGTACAAAATAATGTACCAGATATATTTTGCACTGTTACTTCCAATCGTTCTCCCTCTTTTTTTCCTTTTCCATAAGCAATCCATAGTTCAATGTATTGATCTAAAATAAACATCATACTCCCCCTAAAAGGTGAAAAATCCTCCCTATAGTCTCTACCCTTTTTCCAACTCTCCTTTCATCTTATCATTTCAATATAGAAAGGAGGAATTAATATTGAATTATCTCTTACTTCGTCACAATAAACCTATTTTTATTAGATTGTGTGGTGAATTATTAACCCGAACGACTGAATCTATGTTAGCTCTCATTATGATTATTTACGTCAATAAAATGTTAAACGGCAATGTAATAATAACTATGCTAATTTTCGGATTACAGCCACTTTCAGACATTTTATTTACACTTATTGCTGGAGGAATTACTGATAAATATGGCCGAAAAAAGATTATGTTACTCGGATTATTACTACAAGGTGTTGCAATCGGCAGTTTCGTTTTCGCTCAATCTGTTTTTATATTTGCACTGTTATATGTCATTAATGGTATTGGCCGTTCCTTATACATTCCAGCTCAGCGTGCACAAATTGCTGATTTAACAAAACAAGAGCAGCAAGCAGAAATTTTTGCTCTCCTACAAACGATGGGAGCAATTGGATCCGTAGTCGGCCCTTTAATCGGTGCATGTTTTTATAATACTCACCCAGAATATTTATTTATCGTGCAAAGTGTAACCCTTACGATATATGCCGTTGTTGTTTGGACCCAGCTCCCAGAAACCGTTCCACCTATGAGTAAGTCGAAACAAACAGTTGAGGCAAGTTCACCAAAGCAATTTATTTTTAAACATTATGCTATATTCGGTCTTATGGTTTCTACACTTCCTATTAGCTTTTTTTATGCACAAACTGAGACGAATTATCGTATTTTTGCAGAACATGTATTTCCTAATCTCGTATTCATACTCGCATTTATTTCAACATGCAAAGCCATTTTGGAAATCATACTACAAATCTTCCTCGTAAAATGGTCTGAACGATTTTCTATGGCGAAAATCATCCTTATTTCTTACGCCTGCTATACAATAGCTGCAGTTGGCTTTAGTTATTCAACGACGATATTGTCGTTATTCTTCACCTTACTCTTTTTAGTCATTGGAGAAAGTATTGCTCTAAACCACTTATTACGATTCGTTTCAGAAATTGCACCTCACAATAAACGTGGTTTATATTTTTCAATTTACGGTATACACTGGGATATATCTCGAACGTGCGGACCAGTTATTGGTGCAGTTTTATTAAGTAAGTTAAATGGAAGTATGCTGTTTTATATTTGTGCTAGTTTCTTATTAATTGGAGGTATTGTTCAAGCACTGTTTGTTCAAAATTTAGAACGTAAAAAAATCACGAACCAGCCTACACATAATTTATAGGTTACTACTTTTTCAGTAGATCAATATTTCTTATTGGATGAATATTAAAAAACAAAAGTGAAGTATTTCGCGTATGAAAGTATGTTTTATATGGCAGGAGACGTTCCTTATTTACAACTAAAAACACCTCATTTAAGGAAAGTGAGGTGTTTTTGAAATCACTTAATTTCTTATCCTGCCATTTTATTAATACTATCCTCTGGTGAAAATACAGAAATATGATCTACCTTACCAGTCGATTTTGGAATGACAAATTTCAGCTCATACTGGTTATTTACTTTGTATACATATATTTTATCTTCACCATTCTCTTTAACTGAAGATGGTTTTCCTAATGCTTTTTCAATTTCTTGTAATGTAATCAATTTTAGTTCTGCATGATATGAGCGTACATCAAAAACTTGTGACCCTTTATTAAATCCGAAAACAATATTTTTATTTGTAAAAGTTGCGTACATTCCGTTCCCTGCATATTCGGTTTTATTTGCTTTCCCCCACGCTTTTTCAATTTCTTCAATATCCCCTGTATGGGCTCCAAATGGTACATTAGGTACTTTTCCTTCTTTTGCGAGTTCAAACAAATCTTTAACGTGGTTAATTGATTTTTGATTAAGTGTTCTATTTTTCGAATCTGGGCCAGGCGATGGTTTTGTTGTTTTTTCATTGCTTGGTTTTGCTTCAGGATTTTTCTGTTCTTCTGAAAAATTACTTTGTTCATTTTTATTATTTTCCGAGGTTGGATTTGTTTCCTTTTTTTCGTCTGTCTCTTTACATGCGGCTAGTGCAAACATACATGTAAACACCAAAAATAACATAACTATTTTTAAATATATTTTCATCATCTTTACCCCCTATTGCATCTTATTCATTTCGTTAACCAACCCATTACACTACTTTTCAAATTATGTTTGTTCCAAAAAAGTCAGTGCTTCACTCTCTCCAAAAGCTTGTACAAAATATATTACAAAAGCTGTTTCTAAAAAGTAACCAAGTCTGTTATATCCGAAGTAACTACCTCCTGATAAACGAAACCATTTTCATCTCCTTATTTAAACCTTCTCTTCTCAATGATAATATCCTCTATCTATAACTTAAAACATGCTCTCACAACAGCTCCTTGAAACAGAAAAAAACCAGTAGGAAGTGATTACTCTTTTCCTACTGGTTAAAATAAAATTATACGGTAAATCTTAGCTTCTTAAAAAATATAGCGATAGTATTTTTTACAGTTTCAAAATTATAAGCAAACGTGTTATCTCCACTTAATGATGAAATACATGTTAAACCTGCAGCTTTAATAAAAGCTTTTACATCTACAAGCATAAAATTAGCCTCCATGAATTTAATTACAATCATTATAACAGGTGTTTTACGATGCTAACATGAAAGTAATAAATAAATTTCTATTATTAATTTATCCCGCTATTTGCCGGGCAGTAAGATCCCCACCTCAAAATTCAGCGGAAACAAAGAAGTTAGGTGGGGGCCCTGCTGTCCGTAAAAGCCCGCTTGGTGAGGGCTGATAATCAGTGGGGATGAACA
The DNA here is from genome assembly GCF_000238655.1 of Bacillus sp. 7_6_55CFAA_CT2. NCBI lineage: Bacteria > Bacillati > Bacillota > Bacilli > Caryophanales > Bacillaceae > Bacillus > Bacillus sp. 7_6_55CFAA_CT2. The sequence continues at coordinate 1,051,779 of NZ_JH414709.1, forward strand.
CCCCACTGATTAAAGTTTCACTTTATTTAGCTCACAGTACACCATTCCAATGTCATATAAAAAAGCTGCCCAAAAAGGGCAGCTTCAAATATGTATATTACACTTCGATTGATTTACCATCTTCAACAATATGATAAAGTAAATGCGCTAAATGATGAATTGGACCGTATTCTTCCTCTTCCTCATCTGTTTCACCTTGGAACTCAAGATCGTTTAAGTACAGTGCTAAAAATTGATAGTATAGTTTTAAATCAAATCCGTAGCACGCAGTTGGCTCTTCATGATCACCTTCGTATTGTAACATTAAGTATTGATCGTTTCCTTCTGCATCTTCTGCATCAAAGAATACGAAGAATCCAACGTTTGTATCTAAATCAAATAGATGACGAGTGCCTTTTTCTGTTGCTTTGTTAAAGTCCTCTTCACTTAATTTCTGTACTGTTGTCGCTTTAGCATTATCTTCTTGATGGAAATTTACTGTGAATGTTTTCAATGCTGACACCTCCTGATTGTATAATACTAGCATAACATATAAAAAGGACTGCTTACAAATGTAAACAGTCCTTACATTCATTTTCGCATTGCTCGTAATAAGAAGCTTACGATGAAAATTAAAATGATCGCACCGATTAAAGCTGGAATAATTGCATATCCGCCAATGACTGGACCAAAACTACCAAGTAATTTCGAACCAACCCAAGAACCGATAATACCAGCAATAATATTACCTATTACACCACCAGGTACGTCCTTTCCAGTAATTAAGCTCGCAAGCCACCCTAATATACCACCGACGATTAAAGACCAAATCATATAATAACCTCCTTTACATTTCACCAATCAAAATATAATTAGAAACAATTGCTTACCATTAGTTATGTGACATTTTTCATAAGTTATTCATGTTGTTCAACTTTAAGATTTTTGAGAATAATACACACAGATTAAACCTTTTTTGAACTAACGATTTATCCGACTTTTTATTACACACATTAAGGACAATCTGGCTTCAATATTGTTCGCATAAACTCTTCTTTAAAAGCTGCATAGTTAAAACCAACAGCAATTCTTTGAATCGGCCGATCATCAAACCTTGTTGGCTCAGCTATTTTTCTAAAGTCTGCTACACTTTGGCCCCTAGTCACATCATTTGTCGTACTAATCCACACTGCCGATTTTTTATATTCGAAAATACTGTCATTTATAAACGAGATAAACGGTAGTAAATCGTGTATAGGACTTCCACCAATACCCGGATATTCTTTTTTATAAAAGTTCTCATAATAAAAATCAATCATTGGTTTAATGAGTTTCGCCTGTCCAGTTCCTTGTTTATCTATTATATTGGCCATTTCAGGTGTTATAAGCGCGCCCTGTGTTACATTTAACGGGTATATGCTAGCGTTTTTCGCATATTTCATAACAATATTTGCTGCAATTGGATCACCATAAAAATTCGCTTCAGATACAGGTGTAACATTACCTGGAAATAGGAAAGCGCCGCCCATTATATAATACGAACAAATACGATCCATTATATTTGGATACAATAAAAATAACGTAGCAAGCGTCGTTAGTCTCCCTGTCGCCACAATTATAATATCTTCTGGACAAGGTTCGATTAATTTGATTAATTCACAAAAATTTTCTCGTTTACAAATTCTCATCTCAGGTGGAATAATAGGACCTAAACCGTGATCCCCGTGGATTTCAGGGAAAAACAAAGGCTCTTCAGCTGTCATCGGTCTACTCGCACCTTCAATAATTTTCACTTGTGTAGCATAGTACCTTTCTAAAAAATAAACATTTTCCGTAACAATATCTCGTGATACATTCCCGTACTCAGCAACAATACCTAGAATATCTAATTTACATGTTTTATTTGCATAAATTAACGCTACGGCGTCATCAATACCAAAGTCTCCAAAAAAGATAATTTTCTTATTAACTATTCTCACCCCTCTTGAGCATAATCTACTATTATTATTATGTGAAAAAGACAAGGCGGTGAAACAGCGCAAACTAAAAAAGCCGCCTATTTATTGGCGACTTCAATCTTTTTATAAGACAAATATGCAAGTACATTTTTACTTGAATCGTATTTCGGGTTATTTCCTTTTCTCGGCTCTCTCATATGTGTCTTTTCAAATCCAGGAATGTCTGGCATTTTCCCCATAAATTCAAGCATTTCTTCCTCAGTACCTTCAATGCGTACACGAATCATTATAACTATTCCTCAATTCTCGGTTTCTCTGTACTAAGTATATCGTACTTCAGAAAGACTGCAACACATTTATCTTTTTAACGTTGTACTTTTTTTACATATAAACATAGCCATTTCAGTATAGAACGATTCTACTTTATTATTTTTAAATTGAATATTAAAATATCCCTTCATTTCGTTTGGTGCTTTCATCATACATTCTGTTAATTTTTCACGCTTTTGTAAAGGGACATCCATCATATTACACCACCAGTCAAAATCAAACTTCTTATCAAAAGTAAGACATGACTGCATTTGCAAACCGTTTTTTTCTAATAAAGTAAGCCATTCTGTCTTTTTTAGAGCTCGTTCATGACTTGGGTCACGCTTTTTTTCTATAAAATTATAAAATGTATTATATTCATTATTTTCTGGCGAAACATTATCTATTAAGATGAATAATCCATTATCCTCCAACGTACGATTTACTTCATAAATAAATTGAGCCGGACTCGTAAAATGATGGGCTGCAATCCGGCATGTAATTGTATCAAAAAAATGGTCTGCAAATGGTAAATTCTCTGCATTTCCTGCTACAAAAGATACATTTTCATGACCATTCTGCTTTATAAAAACTTTTGCTTTTTCTAACATCTGTTCTGTTAAATCAAGTGCAACTACTTCTTTAAACATAGGTGCTAACATATTTGCCACATGCCCGCCACCAGTAGCAACATCAAGAAGACGATTATTATGACGAGACTCAACTTGTTGAACTACATATTGTAAATCCAGTCCTTTAGCATGTATTTTACTATTTACATATTTATCTGCATTGCTGCCAAACTGTTTTTTCACAAGCTCTTCTTTACTCATATTATCATCTTCTTTCTATTGTTATTTACATATACAACCCATATAATTACTACAATTCTCTTAATGTATTTTCAAATCCTCTTTTCATCTCACTTCTTATCATATTTACCTTTCATTAAAATAATATAATTTCGCATTTTATTATTAAACAAAAAAAGGCTATGGGAACTTCCCCCCCTAACCTGAATAAATATTTACTACATTTTTATTTCTTCGTATATATCTATATAATATAAATCCTCTTTCAACTTCATAATAACATCTACTTCGTTATAAGTAGCCTCACGAGCATGTAAACCAAATTGATCCATACCAATCCATATCCACCCAGGTGTAAGATATAAAACATCTATATTAAAATAATCTAACTTAGTAAGCTCCGATGTAATAAATTTATCTTTATTAGCGATTTGTTTATCTATTAAACCGTATTCTTTCCCATTTTCAAATAGCGATATAAATTTCCCTACAATCGGATGTTCACGAACAATAAAATGATATTCTTTTTCCTCTATATTTACCACAATCAAACGAGAAACAGATAAATCAGGCCCTGAATTCGACATATTTGTTTATTCACCTCCTTATATAGGCTTCTTAAATATGATAACAAATGAATATTCAAATTAAGTTAATATAATGTAAAAAATAAAAAAGCTGATTTCCCTTTAGAAATCAGCCTTTATAATTTGATCAACTTTATTCTTTTACAAATTATTATAATGTTTCTTTTTCCTCATCATTTCCAGAAACTAAATTTCCTATAGCATCCGCTGTTACTTCCACTACAAATTCACAAATACCAGCTACAACTTCTCCAATTATTTCATCCATCTTTTTACCCCCTTATTTTATGTAACCTATTTGCATTATAGAAGAAACTGGTAAATATAAACTATCGAAAAAGGTGACATAAACCTTACAGAATTGTAAGCTCTTTCATCCCTTTACTTATCCCCTTTGAAACTCCAAGTATTTTTAGCAGACATATAGGCCATCATAATATGAAGCAAGTAATAATCTAGTGTCAGGAGGCGTTTAATATGTATTACGTAAAATTAATTAAAGGTCAATCTTTCTACGCTTTTGATCATCGTTTCTTAGTGTCTGAAGAAGAAGAGGTTTCAGAGAAAATTTATAATTACTTACGACGTAATGAATTTTTTGAAGTACGTAAAGAAGAATATTCTGCTTAATTACAAAAAGCATTAAGAAAAATATCATCTTATTGTGATATATTCTTAATGCTTTTATGTGAATTTCTTCTTTTCAATAATTATTGTTGACTCTATTAAATAATCTAGTATTTGTCCAAACTAATTATTCACTATTTTCATATTCTAGTATATGAGGAGGTGAAGAATATGACTCATATCATTGATTACCAAGCTACTCAACCTATTAGTAAAACTGGTGAAACAACTTTTGCAATCCCAGCTTCTCCAAATAAAGCAATTTTAGCAAATTTGAAATTGCGAATTTCAAGTAGAGATTCACGTAATAATCGAGTAGAATTAATCGCTACAATTGGTGTAGAAGGTATAACTGAGACTTCACAAGTTTTATTCCGAATTTCCCGTGATAATATTGAAATTTTTAATGCACAAGTAGGTATTGAATCTACAGATTCTGAACAATTCTATGTACAAACATTTCAAGCTATAGATCAAAACGTTAGCAGTGGAACACACGAATATTCATTAACTGTAGAAAACCTTACTAGTGGTGCAAGCGCAGAAGTTGTTGGCCCACTATCTTTTAGCGCTTTAGCTATTGGACAAGAGCGTAAATGTTGCTAAGTGAATCTAATATTTAATTTTGTACTTGAGAAAAGCGAGGCGTAGTTATACGTTCTTGCTTTTTTATATGTCCCCTTACTTTCTATTAGCTTTAATCATAAATTTTTTACGTTTTGATTCACTTATTTCATCAATTAACACATCAAATTTTTGACAAATCAAAAAGATTGAAATCCAATTATGAAACACGTAATATAGACTCTGACTCTAAAAAAGTTCGTATAAAAATACTACATAAATAAGGAGGTTTTATATACGCGTTTTTCATTTTAAAAGACGGAGAGGTTTTATGTTATGTGGCGTAATAAAAACGTTTGGATTGTTTTAATTGGGGAGTTTATTGCAGGTCTAGGATTATGGCTTGGTATTCTTGGCAACCTTGAATTTATGCAAAAATATGTCCCTTCTGATTTCATGAAATCAGTTATATTATTTATCGGACTATTAGCCGGTGTTCTAGTTGGACCTATGGCTGGCCGTGTCATCGATCAGTATGAAAAGAAAAAAGTTCTTCTTTACGCTGGGTTTGGTCGAGTTTTAAGTGTTATTTTCATGTTTTTTGCTATTCAATTTGAAAGTATCGCATTTATGATTGCATTTATGGTTGCTCTTCAAATTTCAGCAGCATTTTATTTCCCTGCATTACAATCTGTAATTCCACTCATCGTACGTGAGCATGAGTTATTACAAATGAATGGTGTACATATGAATGTTGGTACAATCGCTCGTATTGCAGGTACTTCACTAGGTGGAATTCTTTTAGTTGTGATGAGTTTACAGTACATGTATGCCTTCTCAATGGCAGCATACGCCTTATTATTCCTCTCGACTTTCTTCCTACAATTCGAAGACAAGAAATCAACAACACCAAGTAAACAAGCTGCAAAAGATAATAGCTTTATGGAAGTATTTCGTATTTTAAAAGGAATTCCTATTGCTTTTACAGCACTTATATTAAGTATCATCCCTCTATTATTTATAGCTGGGTTTAATTTAATGGTTATTAACATCAGCGAAATGCAACATGATCCTACGATTAAAGGGTTCATATATACAATTGAAGGTGTCGCATTTATGTTAGGTGCCTTCGTAATTAAACGTCTATCTGATCATTTCAAACCTGAAAAATTACTATATTTCTTCGCAGTTTGTACTGCTTTTGCACATCTGTCATTGTTCTTTAGCGATATAAAATGGATGGCTCTTACATCATTTGGTTTATTTGGGTTTAGTGTTGGCTGCTTCTTCCCTATTATGTCGACGATTTTCCAAACGAAAGTGGAAAAAAGTTATCACGGTCGCCTCTTCTCATTCCGTAATATGTTTGAGAGGGTTATGTTCCAAATCGTCTTACTTGGAACAGGCTTCTTCTTAGATACAATTGGGTTACAATATATGGTTCTCATCTTCGGAGTCGTTTCATTATTGATTATTTCTATTTCCCTTTCTAAGCAGAAACATTATGAAAAACAGCATTCACAATCTGCGAATTTATAAAATAAACAAAGAAGTATGGATCTAATATTGAATCCATACTTCTTTGTTTTATAATACGCCTATTTATTACGTTTATTGAAATTACCTAAAGGAGTATCCCCCTTTTATTTCGAATAGATTATAAAAAGTACTCTTTATAAAAGGAGTGGTAAAATGTCTGATGGCATCCAAGTATTTATTGTCCTGCTCTTTGCAATTGCTCTGTTTAGCATCCTAAACTTTTTAGCCATTTCCTTGTCTGGACATAGTTTTAAAAAAAGAATCGTGGCAGGTTTCATATTTTTACTACTGACTCCCATTATCTTTTTGACTATCGCAACATTTGCTTCTATATTCGATAAAGCAGGATTTGGCGCAGGTACGTTAGCCTTTATGATCGCAAGCGTATATATATTAAATGGAATAGTAATTCTGCTTTCCTCTTTATTTATCCTCAAAAAAGACATAACATAGGCTATAGTACTAGCATGAATCTGACTTTACACTAGATTCATGCTTATTTAATTTCTCCTAAATTTTTATATGAAATTAAATAATTCTTTAAAAAAATTTAAACTTTATTTATTATAATATCCCTATCGTATTCGCACGTTTATTCAAATTTAAAAGAAAGGAGCACAAAATGAAAAAGGTTCTACTTACAATTCCTATACTAATCATCCTACTTAGTGGATGCAGCAATAACGATATATACGGTTCTTGGGAAGTCGTTGACAATAAAAAAGGTGAATGCCCTGTATATTATAAATTTGAAACAGTTGTCAAAAAAGAAAATAAAGAGGAAATTGTGCAAAATTTAGTAGAAATGCAAACAACAAAGAATAAAGACGATTTATATAAAGGCTCATTTGTCAAAAATTCTAATGTATATCACATTGATTATGGTAATTCATTTACATCGGACCAAACTTTAAAAGTTGCCGACGGTACATTAAATGTATACTTTTTGACAGCCGAAAAATTATGCACATATAAAAAGAAATGATTACATTTCAGAGGAGACGCAGAAAATATTTTCTGCGTTATTTCACTTTAGAAATCGTCCGCAAAAATAGCCCTTGTTTTCGTATTCTTTTTCATTCAAAACATGAGAAATATACTTAATAAAAACTAGAAAATACCTTAAGTTATATAAAATGAATCATATAATACACATTTCAATTAATATATCTACGCTATTTACATCGTTACTTTTCAAAATAGGCTAATCCTCCCTCTAAATTTATCAATCGTTTTAATTTTCATAAAAAAATGATAAAATGTAAACATGTGTTTTCAGAATAATTAAAAACGCAGAATGAAAGCACTGTTTTTAGGAGGGGTTTTGATGACTTACACGTTAGCAACTAGAATGAAAGCATTCCAATCTTCTATATTTAGTGAATTAGGAGCCTATAAAAAAGAAAAAATTGCAGCAGGTCATAACATGATTGATTTGAGCATCGGAAATCCTGATATGCCGCCCGCTGATTTTGTAAGAGAAACAATGGTACATACAGCGAGTGAAAAAGAGAGCTACGGGTATACATTATCCGGTATTCAAGAATTTCACGAAGCTGTAACTGAATATTACAACAACACTCATAACGTTTTATTAAATGCGGATAAAGAAGTTTTATTATTAATGGGTTCACAAGACGGGCTCGTTCATTTACCTATGGTTTATGCAAATCCAGGTGATATTATATTAGTTCCTGATCCAGGATATACAGCTTATGAAACAGGTATTCAAATGGCTGGTGCAACATCTTACTACATGCCTTTAACGAAAGAGAATGATTTCTTACCAGACTTAGAAGTCATCCCTGAAGAAATTGCCGATCAAGCGAAGATGATGATTTTAAACTTCCCAGGGAATCCCGTTCCAGCAATAGCTCATGAAGATTTCTTTAAAGAAGTAATCGTATTCGCGAAAAAGCATAATATTATCGTTGTCCATGATTTTGCTTATGCTGAATTTTATTTCGATGGTAATAAGCCAATTAGCTTCCTCTCTGTACCTGGTGCTAAAGAAGTTGGTGTAGAAATCAATTCTTTGTCAAAAAGTTATAGTTTAGCAGGTAGCCGTATTGGATATATGATTGGAAACGAAGAAATTATTCGTGCACTTACTCAATTTAAATCTAATACCGATTACGGTGTATTTTTACCAATTCAAAAAGCGGCATCTGCAGCACTAAGAAATGGCGCTGCATTTTGTGAGAAAAACCGCGATATTTATCAAGAACGGAGAGATACTTTAGTCGATGGATTCCGAACATTTGGCTGGAATGTCGATAAGCCAGCTGGTAGTATGTTTGTCTGGGCTGAAATTCCACAAGGATGGACTTCTCTAGACTTCGCTTATGCATTAATGGATCGTGCGAATGTCGTTGTTACACCTGGTCATGCATTTGGACCTCATGGAGAAGGCTTCGTACGTATTGCACTCGTTCAAGATAAAGAAGTTTTGCAACAAGTTGTTGAAAATATTAGAAATAGCGGCATTTTCGTCCTTGAAAAAGTAGATGAATTAGTTAAAAATTAGTTCCCACTCCCCTGCTTAACTTTAGCAGGGGTATTATTAATTGGAGGTACTTTCATATGCATATTAAAGACACGCTTCCCCATCGTTATCCATTTTTAATGATTGATAAAGTAACAAATGTAAAACAAGGTGAATCCGTTACAGGATATAAACTCATTACAAATAACGAATGGTTTATAAATGATAGTCAAAAACATATGCCTCATATGTTAATTGTAGAATCACTTGCCCAGCTTAGTGCATTTGTACATACAAGTGATTCTGAAGGACTAGGATTCCTCTCCTCTTTAGATGGAGTTGAATTCCACGGAAAAGCATATCCCGGTGATAAACTTGATTTACATTATGAGCTAACGCGCAATCGCCGAAGTTTTGTTCTTGGTAAAGGTATTGCAACTGTAAACGACCAGCCTATTGTAACTATAGAAAAACTATTAATATATCAAGCAGATTAAAATGTTCCTTATATCAGTTGGAAATATCTATTCTCAACCAATTAAGTAAATAGGAAAATATATTACGTAGTTAGGAGCAGGAAAATGGAACGTACTATCGGTATCGATGCTGGAGGCACATTAACGAAAATAGCTTATTTTAACAAAAAAAAGCTATTAACTTTTGAAAAATTTTATTCGCATGAACAACATAAAATAATAGATTGGATTAAAAACAACAATGGCATAAAACAAATATGTATTACGGGTGGTAAATCGAAACTATTACAGCAACTGCTTACAGGTTCATATAAAATAATAGAGCTAAGCGAATTTGAAGCTACTCTTGCAGGTGTCCAATACATATTAAAAGAAGAAAAACACACTATAAACAATTTTATTTTAACCAATATCGGTACAGGTACTTCTATCCATTATGTTTATAATGAACAATATATTCGCGCTGGTGGAACCGGAGTTGGCGGTGGGACTATTATGGGACTTTCAAAATTGTTAACAAATATAGATCATTTTGAAGATGTAATTCCTCTAACAAAAGTAGGATCTAGAAAAGAACTAGATATTACGGTTGGAGATATTTATGGTGGTATTCTCTCACCTATTGATAATAGCTTAACTGCTAGCAATTTTGGTAAAGCCGCTATTTCAGAATCGAAATATAATAGCTCAGACATACTTGCTACTATACAAGGACTTGTCGGTGAAGTCGTTACTGCATTAAGCCTTCAATTCGCTGAAACAAAAAACATTAAACATATTATTTATATTGGTTCGACTTTATGTAATAACGTACAACTTCAACATATTATAAGTAGCTACACCGAATATCAAAATAAAACACCAATCTTTTTACAAGATGGTGGTAATAGCGGTGCAATTGGTGCATTACTTCATGCTACGAAATAAAAAGCTGACTTTTGTCAGCTTTTTAAAAATGGCACTTCAAATTCAATAATTGATTCCCCGTTCTCTTTAATTCGCTCCACGCTTATTCTATCAATCACACAATTTAACTTCCCATGAAAACTAGGAATCTCCTTCACTACTTCAGCAGCTAATTTGGCACTTTCTTTTCTTCCGACTGTTACATGCGGGATGTACGGAATGTCTTCTTTCAAAAATTGTAATAAAGGTCCTGTATACAGGCTATCATGTAGTTCTTCTATTTGTTTTCTTCCTCTATCAACTTCTAAAAACAAATAGTTTCCTACGCTAGTGATACGATTTGCAAACTCAATTTCAATTTTGCCTCCCCCTTTTGATACATTAAAAATATGAGATTTTAATTCATCATTTGAAATATTACTCTTAAACGGGAATACGATTGTTATATGCGGTGGAATTAATCCAAATAAAGGATCATGTTTATGTCTAATGTTCTCTATTTTATCGATGGACATGTTGTTTAGAAAAAGTAAAATTGTACGCATTTTTATCCCCTCAACTTTTCCTCATTATAATATGTATCATATTCTATGACAGCCTGCCCTTCAACAACTTGTTTTGCTTACCTATAAAAATAAAAAAACTTCTCAAATGAGAAGTTTTCATATAGCATGATTATTATTTTCCCGCCAAACTTTCCTAAACTTTATATAACAAGCAATTCTCCATGGAATAATATACGAGACAGCAACAACGTAAAATAATAAACCAATCGTTTGTTGATCTAAATCAACGATAAATTGTCTTGAACCATATCTTAAAACGACAAGTGCAATAAAAGTAATTAAAAAAGCTGCACTTTTTTTCGTATAAATATTCCCATCATCTCTTCGCTCATAATTTGTTAGTGCTATAAGTGGTACAGAGAAAAGAATCCCAATAAATGCTGCTATAGCCACTTGTAGTACAGCTGGATGTACGGGACCTAAAATCCATACAATACCTGGTGTTAAAAATAGTAATGGCCATAAAATACGTTTTCCCGATCCCTTTATTGTCTTATACATGGAGCGATAACGACGCCAAAATATTAGTAGTGCAATGCATAAAAAAACGGTTATTAATGAAGAAGTATCTCCCATTTACTCTTCCTTCTCCCCTAAAATAATTGTATTTAAATTGTATCTTCAAACGAAACCTTACGAATAAATAGAGCGCTAATTACAATATATATGCAAATAAGAACTATCGAAACTAATATGAAATTAGGTATTTCTAGTAACATTTTACTATTAATAAACACCAACTCTTTTATACCTATCCCTGCATACATTGTACTCGCCAATCCGAATAAAACTATTATACTAAAGGCCAATCCGAACCAATTAAATCTTTTCTGAACAATAGTTGTTGATTGGAATAAACAAGCTAATGTACTATAAAATATGAATTGTACAAAGAATTGTTCAATTGCAGATGCTCCTAAATTTACATGTTCTGTTTTATAAAATGTATCCTGTAAAAACAAAGCTTGAAGACATGAAAACAATGCTGATTGCAATAAATTAAAACATATTGAACCAATCAAAAATTGCAACCTAGTGACACCAAACGAGACGACTGTAGGAAAAATATCAAGTTGAATAAGAAACACGCTTATCACAATAAACATTACGATTACAATTGATGAATTATTGAAAATATCATGTAAAAATGCTACCTTTATTCCCTTTAAATCAGTTGCAGTCATTGTCCCTTTTATAAGTAATGCCACAGTCCAAAAGATAAGAATGGCTTTATACTGATATTTTATATGTAACTTCAACTGCTTCATTAACATCGTCATTTTATTTCACCACCAGTTATATGAATAAATAGTTTTTGTAATGTAATTCTATCAATTGATAACCCTTCTTTTTCAAGAGGGTAATAATCTTCATTAGAAAGTTCTTCCCATATAACAGAAATCCCCTTATTTCCATAAACTTCTCGATTTATAACTTTTTTATTAATTGAAAACTTACCTACTTTATCTTTTTTCCCTGAAATAATATGACCTTGTCGTAATAAATCTTCCACTGATGATTGAACAACAAGTGCACCTTCTTTTATGATGATTACATCTTCGATAACATGGGTTACTTCTTCTACTAAATGAGTTGATAATATAATTGTTCTTGGATGCTCACCATAATCTTCTAATAGTAAACTATAAAACAGCTCTCGATGTGCTGCGTCTAAACCGGTAGTCGGTTCATAAAAAATTGTAATCGGCGCCCTACTTGCTAATCCTTGAATAATTCCTACTACAGTTTGCATTCCATGTGATAATTTATGGTATTTGTCTTTCAAATTAAGTTGAAATCTCCTAGCAAGTTCTTCAGCAAACTCTTGATCCCAGTTTTTATAAAACATGTTACATAAATTAAAAATATTTTTTACTTTATCATTTAAATATGCAGCTTCTTTAACTCTAACAAAACAAATATTTTGCATTGCTTTACTATTTTCAAATACATTTTCACCAAATATTGATATGCTTCCACTACTTGAAGTAATTTGACCTGCAAGTAAATTTAATAGTGTCGTTTTCCCTGCTCCGTTCCTTCCAAGCAAACCATATATTTTATGCTCTTCCAATGAAATCGTTACTTCATTTACAGCTATTTTCTTTTTATATTTTTTCGTTACATCTTTCGTTTCAAGTGCAATCATCCCTCTTTCCCCTCCTTCGTAATCTTTTGAATCATATCCATCAATTCATTTTTTGATATTTCTAGTACTTTCGCTTCTTCCCACACTTTAGGTAAATATTCAGTCATAAAAGTATTTTGTCTTTTTTTTAGTACGACTTCTTTCGCTCCCTTTGCAACAAACATTCCGATCCCTCTCTTTTTATATAAAATCCCCTCATCCACTAATACATTTACCCCTTTAGCTGCAGTAGCCGGATTTATTTGTAACATCTTCGCAAATTGATTTGTCGATGGAACTTGTTCTTCTTCAAGCAATATGTCTTTTAAAATATCAGATTCAATCGTTTCTGCAATTTGTAAGTATATTAATTTATTTTGCTCCAGAGTAGGTTTCACACTTTCACCACCTTAGGTTCATAGGTTCATTACTTGTGTAATTAACCATATCACATAAAAATGTTTTTTCCATAAATTTCTTTTACAAAAAAAGAGAATCATTCGTTTAAGAATGACTCTCTTTCTAAAATTTCGAAGTTTCAACTCTTGTTCTCAAATTCTTTTCATTTATACCATTTTGACAAAAGTTAAATTGTTGTCCCTTTATTGACTTTGTACGATCTACTATTTGCCCTAAATGATAACTTGTATGCTCCACTAAATGTAATAAACTATGAAGTTCAATATGCCTTTTTTCTTCCCATACTTGTATATATACTTTTCCCCACTCATCAAATATTTCTTCAACAGTTTTTAACAAAGTTTCGGAGCTTAAATGTTTTATTGGAAAATATTCTTCAATTCCATTTTCAAAAACTATATTGGGATCCTTATAACGCCTTGTATTTCTCTGTAAATGTTCACAAATATGTAGTACGATTCCACCAATTGAATTAACAGAAGTCTCTTGTTTCCACAAATCTTCTTCACTAACGAGCCTAATTGCCTGTACTAACTTAGGTAAATAATGATCCTGCATTCTATGATAAGAAATTTTGTATACTAACTCCATCTTCTCCCCTCCATTATTTCAACTGGCTCACTGGATATTTAGCAAATAAAGATTTCCGAAAATCTTTATCTTCCACAAGCATTTTAATTTTTTCTTCATTGCCGTTAAAGAACTTTATAACTTTATTTTTATCCCATATATCTTTTTCTTTTGGAAAATCATCGAATATACTATGCAAAATTGATAACATTTCTTCCCTCGTTATCTTAAAGTTTTTATTCTCTACCTGAAACTCATAACTTTTTGCATTTGGCACTAAAATTACTAAATATATAGCATTAAAGAAAAAATTCTTCTTCATCGTATCCTTCTCATCAAACCAATACGTCTCAATCATTTCTTCTGTAAGAGCCCCACTTTCTTTTGCGCCATAGTTCACTTTTATATTTTCTTTTTCTAAACTTATACTTTGAACTGTTCCACCACCGGGTAAATGATTAACAATTGCAACCACATCTGAGTTATTACCAACATATGTTCCAGCATATTTCTTAAAGTCACTAGGTTTCACATCACATATTTCTTTTATTCTTTCTCCGCTAGAACAAGCAGTAATAAATAAAAAAAATTGTTAGCATAACAACTACATTACGATGCATATATTTCATTTAGCATCCCCCATTTTTATCGATATTTCGTTAATTACAATACATCTTCTCAAAACCCTTTAAAACATACGCATTTTAATCAAAATTAAAAATTTTCAATTTTTCCGTTTACAATTATCCATTAATTGTATATAATTACTAACGTAAGAAAAATATTCTAAAAGGAGGTCGAAGGAAATGATGAAATTACAATTACATGCATTAACTTTAGTGTTAACTGCACCTGTGGTTTCTGGACAATTAAATATGAATTCGACCACCCTAATGGAGAATTGAAAATCGTACTTTATTTCATTTAATTCATAAATTCGCCACAGGAGGTCGTATACTTTCCTGTGGCTTTTTCACGCCCAGCCATAGGAGAACTGTATCTTCCTGTGGTTTTTTTGCGCGATTTTTTAGTCTCTTACATTATTTTTCTAAGAAAGGAGCAACATTCAATGACTATTAGCGTATTGTTTTTAAGTATTACGATTCAAAGAAATACAATTTCCAAAGATGAAATTCTTCATAATGAGCAAATTGAAAAAGCTATGAATGATGTTAAGGAGCGCCAAGCACTTTACTGTGATCACCTGTAATTCCTTTTCGAAAGGAGGAATTCATTTATGACTTTTCATATTTTCTTTTTTACGACTGTACTTCAAAAAAATACTTTATCTGAAACTGAAATTAATCGTAAACAACAGTTAAAACAACTAACTGATAAAATAACTGACATTAAAAGTTCATACTACACTCAAATGTATTAAAAATATATTTTAAAGGGGTAATATATTCATGAAATTTAAAGCATTCTTTTTAACAATCACCATTCAAAAACGTAAACTTTCACAGAAAGAGATTTTACGTGAGCAACACATCCAAAATATTATGGACGAAGTAAAAGAACGCCAATCTTCTTATTACACTCGTCTTTTCTAAAACACTTATAAAGGGGCAATTATTTTATGAAATTTAAAGTATTCTTTTTAACCATTACCATTCAAAAAAATAAAATTTTCCGAGTCTGAAATGCTTCATGAGCGACAAATTAATCAGGCTATGGATTCTGTAAAAGAAAGACAAAGTCATTACTGTAGTCACCTGTAATTTCTTATTACACCCGTTTTTTCTAAATCACTATAAAGGGGCAATTATTTTATGAAATTTAAAGTATTCTTTTTAACCATTACCATTCAAAAAAATAAATTTTCTGAGTCTGAAATGCTTCATGAACGACAAATTAATCAGGCTATGGATTCTGTAAAAGAAAGACAAAGTCATTACTGTAGTCATCTGTAATTCCAATTCGAAAGGAGGAATTCACATATGAAGTTTCACCTATTCTTTTTAACGATTACGATTCAAAAAGAAACAATATCTCAAAATGAATTAAAACAAGAAAGACAATATAAACAAGTTATTGATGAAATTCGAGATCGTAGAAGCAAATACTACACTCACCTTTAATCGTTTAACTATATAGAATTGAAAGGAGTCGATTATGATGATGATAGCACGCTGTAAGGAAATGATTTGGATAGTTCAGAGGGATTCCACATAGTTTTATAGAGCTTATGTCACACAAGTTCATCGCTGAATTTGATGTATAAAAAATATATAATAAAATCAAATCAACCCGCTTTTAATTATTTTTTTATAAACAAAAGATACACCACTTAAAAAGAGGTGTATCTTTCTCAGGTTTTACTATTTCCGATTACTTCTCTTCGTTTTAAACAATCTCACTAAGTTTGAAACAACTGTTTTTGTTACTGCATAAACTGGTACTGCTAAAATCATTCCGATGATTCCAGCAAAGTTACCTACCCCTAAAATTAGGATAATAATTGTTAATGGGTGGATGTTTAATTTCGAGCTCATAATACGTGGTGAAATAATATTACTTTCAAACTGTTGTACAATTGTTACGATAATAATTACGTATAAGGCTTGCATCGGAGATACGAACAGTCCTACAATAACAGCTGGTGCTGCTCCGATAAATGGACCTAAGTTAGGAATGATGTTTGTAAATGCTGCAATAATTCCTAAAACGAAAGCGTACGGTAAATCGATAATTAAATAACCGATAAAAGTAAACGCACCTACAAATATACAAACGAGCGCTTGCCCTTGAATATATGCAGATAATGTTTCGTTCGTTTCCTTAATGATACGAAGCCCCTCTTCACGGTAAGACTCTGGTAATAAACTTACCGCTTTCCCTGGAAAGGCATGTCCATCTTTAAACATGTAAAATAAAATGAACGGTACAGTAAATACAACTAATGCAACGTTCGTGATAATACCAAATAAAGCCGTTGCACTCGACGTAATTGTATTTGGTATATCTTTTAAGTATTCAATCGCATTTTTTTCAATTGTTTCAATGGAAACGTAGTTTTGTGTAGATAACCATTCAAACAACCTATGATGTGATAATTCTTGTATGTATACTTTTCCCTCTTTTATGTAGCCTGGCATATTTTTAACCAAGTCCATTAGCTGTTGTGAAATCGTAGGAACAACTACTCCAACGCCAACCGCAGTTAATGTTATGATAAAAAGATATAACAGCAATATCGCTAAATTTCTAGGTACTTTTTTATTCTCCAAAAAGATTAATACAGGATTAAATATGAAGTATAAAAAAAGCGCGATTAAGATTGGGAAAAATAATGTTGATATGAAGATACCAATCGGTTGAAATAAAAATGATATTTTTGTGCAAATAAATATGATTCCTACAACCATTAGCACTTCTAATGTCCAAAAGTGCACTTTTGATTTCAAAAAAATGGCCTCCTTTAAACTAGCACTTCTCTTCATTGTACCAAAATAAGTATGAATTTCACATAATATTTTCCTTTACAATATTCCAAAATACCAATAAATACACTACAATGAGATTACATACAAATTTGCAGGTAAAGGTGATAAAAATGACACAATGCATCATTTGCAGAAAAGATACGAAAGAACTTAGTGAACAATATGTCATTCCAGAAATATTATGTGGATATTATTTCACAAACTCAATTTGTGATACTTGTCATGAACAAATGACAACAAATATTGATCGTCCTTTAATTAGGCATAAATTGAGTCAATTTAAGATTGAACAAATGAAAAGACAAATTGATTCCCCACTCTATACGAATGAGCACGGTGAAGAACTTGCGGCTGCTGAGACTGATGTTGTCGAAGTAAGCGACGAAATTCTTTATTCTAATGCATTAATTATGAAACTATGTAAAAAGCACGATATTTCCTTACATAATGAAATTTGGAAAGAGGAACGTGTAACGAAAGTAGCCAGTTCTATTCAACGTGAATTGCTATTGGATAACCGTAAATATAAAATGAGTATATTAAAAATGGCTTATACATTCGCTGTACAAACAGTTGATGGCTACTTTGAAGATCAAGATGCGATTGATATCTCTACCATTCTCTCAAATGCAGATTTCGTGGAACTAAAAGAAAAAAGCATTGTACGTGATTTAAGCAAAAGTTCTTTATGGAATACGCTAAATACAAGTAGTGAAAATCATTACTTTATTTTACTTAGCGATAAAGACGGTCTGTTTTGCTTCATTCGTTTGTTTGACATTTTTGATGTTGTCGTTCATTTATCAGAAAAAAGATTTGACCTTCCATCACCCATTGTCGGTGTAAATAATGTGAATACACAGAAATTTTATGTCCAAAGTTTAAAACAGTATATGGATGGGCTGTTTAAAGAAAAAGCACCTACTATATAACAGAGACCAGAACATACGGTCTCCTTTCTTGATGAAAAGACACTGTGTTATAATGAGTATGAAAAGAACAATACAATCACATAAACCAATTATAAATTGTATATAAATAAAAAAGACTAGTGTGCGGCTACACACTAGTCCACGTAACTTAGCAGATTGGATTGTTCATTTATCCTATTTGTTTCTTACAAACAAAACAACCCACATTCTATAGGCATAGGTGGGTTGTTATTTTTTGAGCTTGTCTATTAAAACGACGACGAACGTTAACAATGCAACGAGAAACAGTCCACCCTGCAGTAGCAACGCTATTTCACTCACGTATTATCACCCCCCTCCTACTCGGAGAAGTGATAATTGAACAACCAACCGCACCTTAAGTTACCCTTTAATTTTACCATATTTTCTAATAATTTACGATGAAAACCCGCAAGCGAATAACTTGCGGGTTTTTTATCTCGTGTTAACAGGCAGTAAACAAAATGAAGCAATAAATAAGTGAAACTTTATTTCTCACTATTTTTTTAATGCATATGCATCAGCAATCATTTCACCAACAATTTTATTTTCTTCTTTCTTCTCGTCTTTCAATAATGGGAATAACAATTCTGCCACTTCATACGCTTCTTCTAAATGCGGATATCCTGATAAAACAAACGTATCAATTCCTAACGATTCATATTCTTTTATCCTTTCTGCTACTGTATGCGGATCGCCTACAAGTGCAGTACCTGCCCCACCTCTTACAAGTCCGATTCCAGCCCATAAATTAGGGCTTATCTCTAACGACTCTCTCGTACCTTTATTTAAATGGGTCATCCGTTTTTGACCAACCGAATCATATCTTGCAAATGTCTTTTGAGCAAGCTCAATTGTTTCATTATCCACATATTGAATTAAACGTTCTGCCTCTTCCCATGCTTCTTCTTCTGTTTCTCTTACAATTACGTGTAATCTAATGCCAAATCGCACTGTACGCCCCTTCTCTTCTGCAAGTTTTCTTACTTCTTCTATTTTCTCTTTCACTTGCTCTGGCGGCTCTCCCCACGTTAAATATACATCACTATGTTCAGCTGCTACTTCTTTTCCAGCAGCTGACGATCCTCCGAAATATATAGGAGGATATGGCGTTTGAACTGGTGGGAATACAACTTTACTATCTGTAACTTTAATATGTTTTCCTTCTAAAGAGATCGTTTCACCTTGCAATGTCGATTTCCAAACTTTTAAAAATTCATCCGCTGCTTCATATCTTTCATCATGATTAAGATATAATCCATCTCCTTGTAGTTCAACTGGATCTCCTCCAGCTACTACATTAATAAGCAGCCTCCCATGTGAAATTCTATCAAATGTAGATGCCATCCTCGCTGCAACTGTAGGGGACATTAGTCCTGGTCTCACTGCTACTAAAAATTTTAGTTTTTCTGTTTCAGCAGCAAGAGCTGAAGCTAACACCCAAGGGTCTTCACATCCTTGACCAGTTGGAAGTAAAACACCCGTATATCCTAAATAATCAGCTGCCGCAGCAACTTGCTTATAATAACCATATTCAGCTGCTCTTCCTCGTTTTGTCGTTCCTAAATATCGACCATCTCCATAAGCCGGAATAAACCATAATAATTCCATACCTTTACACACCCCTTATTTATTTTGAATCGTATACTAACACATTCTATATAAATTACCCCTAATAATTTATATGTTAATTCCCTGTCTCACCTTTAAAGTTATCTCGCCATCTTAAAAACTTCACTTCTAGTAAACGTACTAGAGAGTCAGAAAACTTCCCAACAAATGCAAATATAATTATGCCGACAAATACGATATCTGTATTTGAAAATTGCCTTGCATCCATAATCATATAGCCAATACCTTCTGTAGACCCCATAAGTTCTGCTACTACTAAACTCACCCACGCAACACCTAACGATAACCTTGCTCCTAGTAAAAGGTTAGGCAATGCAGCTGGTAAAATTAGTTTCGTGATTAATTTTCTTTTACTAAACTCTAACACTCTCGCAACATCAAATAACTTTGAATCCACACCTCTAATACCTAAAAATGCGTTTACGTATAAAGGAAAAAATGCACCATCTGCAATTAATAACACTTTTGATGTTTCACCAAAACCGAACCATAATACGAAAAGCGGCGCAACAGCTAAATGAGGTACAGTTCTTAACATTTGCACAGATGGGTCTAAATATTGCTCACTTCTCGTTGAAAATCCAACAATCGTTCCTAAAATGATTCCTAAGCCCCCACCAATAAAGAAACCAGCCGCAGCCCTGAATACACTAATACTTAAATGGCCGAATAACTCTCCTGTTTTAATAAGCTCTTGGAAAGCTAGAAAAATATCTAATGGTGTTGGTAAAACTGTTTTAGAAACAAGACCGAATACGCCAGCCAACTGCCAAATTATTAATATAATAACCGGTATAGTAATCGCCCTTACTAAAACTTTTACATTTAACTTTCGTACCTTCTTTATGCCATTTTTCTTAATCGTTATACTCGCTGGTTTCATAACAGCTTTCGTATTTTCCACTTTACAAAACCTCTTTTCACTTCGCTTTCAATGCTTTTTCTACGAAAGAATTATCTACAACTTTTTCCGTCTTAATTTCTTTCTTTATAGAACCGAGCTTATATTGAAAATCCGCAGTCTTTTGTTGTTCTGCTATTATTTCCTTAGTTACCGGAACTAAAATTGGTTTGTCGTGATTAAACACTTCTTTTACAATCTCTGCATCTATCTTTTTTACAGAAGTGTATACTTTTATTGCTTCATCTAAGTTAGCATCTTGCCATACACGTGCTTTCTCATAAACTTTGAGGAATTTCTCAACTAATTCTGGATGTTCTTTCGCAAATTTTGTCCTCGTAATTAAAAATTCTGGTGAAGAGACATTTAATGTTTCACCGTCTGCAATCACCTTCGCACCTTTATTTAACGTATGTAATGATATGAAAGGGTCCCAAATCGCCCATGCATCTACTGATCCTGATTCGAATGCAGGCTGCGCTTCATCTGGTTGTAATTGAATGACATTTACATCTTTTGCATCAATACCTTCTTTATCAAGTGCTCGATATAATAAATTAAAGGCACTACTTCCTTTTGCTACTGCAATTTTTTTACCTTTTAAATCTTTTACACTCGCAATCTTACTATCTTTTTGAACGAGAATTCCAGTTCCTTTTCTCGCATAACTTGTATTGGCGATTTCGGTAAATCCAATACCTGCTGCTTGCGCTGAAATGACTGGAGAATTCCCTACTTCACCAAAGTCTAACCGGTTTGATGCGATTGCTTCAAAATAAGGAGGTCCACTTTGGAACTCTGTCCATTTCACTTTAACTCCTTCTTTTTTAAACTCCTCTTCAAACCATCCCTTTTTCTTTGCTAGTAATAGCGGGCTTAATCCTTGCTGTATACCAATTTCTATTGTTACATCTTCTTTCTTACTACTTGCTGTACTTTTTTCACATCCTAATAAACATACTGATATAGCTAAAGCAAAAGAAAGAATTTTAAATTTTTTATACATATAAAATCACCCTTTTCCTATATACTTGTTTGAATCAACCCTCCATATTCAAACTGCTGTAATACTTTCGTTCGAAGTTGTTGGAACGATTGAGAAGTTTTATTTCGCGGATAAGGCAAATTATTTTCAATCACTTTATGTATTTTCCCTGGTTTTGCACTCATAATGATGATTCGGTTTGAAAGATATATCGCTTCGTCTATATCATGTGTAACGAATATCATTGTTGTTTTCTTCTGCTCCCAAATATTTAGCAATACTTCTTGTAAATGACTTCGAGTAAAAGCATCCAGCGCTCCAAAAGGTTCATCAAGTAATAATACATTCGGATCTCTTAATAACGCTCTCGCTATCGCAACACGTTGTGACATCCCGCCTGAAATCTCTTTCGGATACGATTTTTCAAAGCCATCTAACCGAACGATTTCAACCCATTCTCTCACCTTATCTTTCACATACTTATCTTTTAACGACAAATCTGCCGCTATATTTTCTTCAACTGTTAACCATGGAAAAAGCCTATGTTCTTGAAAAATAAAACCTTGTTTCTTGCTCGTTTTTAAGATAGGCTCCCCGTCAATAACAACTTCACCTTCAAAATCATTATCTAGACCTGCAACAATTTTTAGTAATGTACTTTTTCCGCACCCACTCGGACCAATTACTGTAACAAAATCCCCTTTCTCTAATTGAAAATTAATATTCTCTAGCACTTGAACCGTACCAGTTTGTTTCAAAAAATATTTTGATACCCCATCAATTGAAACAGTCATTTCTTCCCCTCCTTAAAATGATTCATATAAATGAACAGATTCAGTATTTGTGCAATAAAAAAACCAAAGGCATTTTATCTGTTGATAAAATGCCTTTGGTTTCTCCAATCAGCAATACGTTATGGAATTAAGTACATATTATACAAATATTTCCGATAAGTCAACTAGGTTTTATTAAAACATACATATGATTTGTTTGAACATTTTACTTTTGTTTATTTAAACGATATCGTTTACTTACTATTTTTTCTGATCTTTAATCCACTGTAACCAATAAGAAAACTCACACGCTAAATGCATTTGATGGGATTTAATAACTAAGCGACGAAATTTCTACAAAAAAAAGAGTAATTTCAAGAAATATGCTACTAACCTTAGATTTATTAAAAAAGTTAGATCATATAACTTGAGACTACTCATTCCCATTCAAAATATTTATGTAATTAAATTTTATTTCCTCTGCACCCTGGCTGTCTCCAAAACTATTGGTGGCAGCTCGTTTTGAATGATTTCTTTTAATCCATAAAGAGCTTTCCTCACATAACCACCTTCGAAATTTCCTAATGGCTCTGGTAATTCATCTTCATCCAATATGAAGTATTCTCCATTTGGAAGTACCATAATATCGATGATTAAATCTTCAAAGGAAACTACTTCATCTTTTATTTGTGTGTTTTTTACGATATTAAAATAGGAACCTAAATACTTTCCTTTTATATCTCTCCATACGTATAAATTGTACGGACGATCTTTCCAGTAATATGCGATTGTATAACTCCCTTTTGGGATTATTAACTTAGTATCATTTGCAGTCATTGTAAATGAATACTGCACCTCGTGAAATAAAACGATACTTTGTGATTGCTTTTCAAGTAATAAGCAATTGTGATCTACTATTGTTGAGTTATACCGGATTTTTCTTTCTATAATTTCAATTTTCGATGTAAGTAACTTATTCATTATTTTGTTTCCCCTTATGCTAGTTCTATCCTCAATTATATCCATTTATGTAGTGATAAAGAAGTGCGTAGTTTTTTATATGATGATTTATACAAGTACATAATAAAAACTCCTTCTTATTTAGAAAGAGTTTTTCACTATCCATGTTTCATATTTTTTCACTTCTAACGGAAGCTCATTTGTTTTTATGTAACTAACAGCACTATTACTCATGTTTTAACTTTTCCTTAACCGCATCATAAAATTTTCGTTCTTCATCAACATTTAAGTAAACACGACTTACTGTTTTAGAAAAGCCGTATAACAACTGCGCTTTCACTGGCTCTTTTAATGTTATTTCAAAAGTAGCAGGTTCTTTTATGAACTCCATAACAGTTGCATCCAATACCTGTTTCCCTTCTTTTGTCGTTAGCAATTCCCCCTTGTAGAACGCAATACTATCAATTTGTGTAAATGGCATAACAATTTTCTTTCCTAATCCGATTTGAATGATTACTTGTTCTTCTGTTACGACAAGGGGATTTTTGCGCATCGCTTGTATTTCAGCTATAAAATAAATCATCGCGTATACATTTAAAATAAGTAAAATCCATGCTATTACTGGATTCCACTGATGTAGTAAATAATGAAAACCAATGCTTTCAATTACTGTTGCATGAATAATCATGATATACACACCTATAGCACCAGTCTTTTTATGATATGAGTATACAGATTTACCTGTTGGTACTTTTTCACGCCACGATAAAAACGCATAATAGATTAACTTACACTCTGTTAGAATGACATCTACTAACTTACTTCTTTTCATAGTAGCGTCAAACGCTGCATCAATTGCATAAGAAAAGGAATAATTTTCTCTTCTATATTCTTTATATTTTTTTATTATTTTAGGAAGCACTCTAACAATTTTATAGAGAAGGAATAATTCTAGACCTAAAAATGCAATTTCAGCCGCAACAATAATATAAGAGATGAATGAAAAAGCTTGTAAATAGTCACTTGGAATAATAAATCTTGCAAAAATATAACCAGCTATTACAACAGGAACTATATACGTTAACGAGTATCTTTTTCGAATAATGAAGGAATACGTGATGATTGGAATGACAAACATGCAATCTAATAATGACCCAAGCACAACTTCTTTCGGCGCAACTGGTACAATTGGAAGGGCATACAATAAATAGTTTGATAGCATAATTAAAGAGACGAGTCCAATCCAAACACCTTTTCGCCTTCGTGATAGTGTAACCTCCATACGTTCACTCCTTTATTTAAAAACCTCATTTAAATGGTCTTTATAAAATGAAATGGCACGTTCAAATTCTTTTACTTCCTCTACTTTCACGACAGTTTCAAGTAATAATTTCATCGCTGATTCGTGATCGTTTACGTTATATTTTGCTAATGATAAAAATACTTTCATCGGAGCGTTCTCTGGAAATTCTTTCACCCCAGCTTCTAATACTGTAATTGCCTTTTCATATTCCCCTATACAACGATATGTACTTCCTAAACCAATATAAGCACCGCAAAGCGATTCGCCATCAAGTCCATTTGCGATTGCCTGCTCATAATACGGAACTGCTTCTGTTTCTAGCCCCATTACATCATGTATCCACGCACACTGATACAGTACTTCTGCATCCTTTGTAAAGTTTGTTAATCCTATAAGCATCTCTTTAGACTGCGCATATTTCTTTTCGTTTCTAAGTTTAATAGCTTGCTTTAATAAATGTTCCATAGAATCCACTCCTCACCAATTATTCTGTGTATAGCTCTTGATTGGTATACGCTTCACATTCGTGTAATAGTAAAATTCCCACCAATTAAAGTTTCGCTTACTTATTACTATGCGGATTCATTCTCATCTAAAAACTTAATTTTAAAAAGCAGTGACACGATTACATAATAACTCTAAGCTTTTGACAATTTCTTTCGCTGTTTCATCTTTCCCATTACACAACTTCCCTTTACCATCCTGTCCAATTACATAATGCACAGCTCCGCGCGAATATAAAGAATGTGGTGAATTCGCAATCATTACATTCGCCCTTGCTTCTTTCATTCTATTTTTTGCTCTTTCAAACAGTTCTTCTTCATTTAAATCACTTTCAAGTTTAAAACCAACAAGTACTGTTTCTGGGTCCCATTCTTTTATTTGTTTTAATACTTTTGGAGCCTTTTGAAAGTGAATAATCGGTGCTATATCACTTGAAATTTTTCCGTTCATATTAAGAACATTACCATCTTGATCACAAATTTTCTCCACAATCCAGTCTGATCCAGCCGCTGCCATAATGACTGCATCAATCTTTTCATGTGATATGATACTTTTCATTTTATCTTGTAAATCAACGATTCCTTCAAATGGATGTAATTCTAACCCTCTATGTACATCACTCGGTTTCTCCGCAAAATAACCGTGTAAATATATAACATGTGCCCCTTTAGCTAGAAGTTCTTTTGCAATTATCCTTCCGATTGTACCTTTGGCCATATTCGTATGCCCGCGTACTTGATCCCATTTTTCTAGACAACCACCGCTCGTAATTAATACCTTTTTCCCCTTCATTGTAACCATCCCTTACTAATTTTTCTTACGAAACCATTCTGTTCCAAAGTCAACTATATCACGCTGTTTCATTAGACGACACGTTGCATTCCCTATCTTCCCATTTTTTACAGTTCCTTTTCGCTCAAACTCCACACCAATTTCTACAAACTTCTCAGATTCGTAATCCATTTCAAAAAACTCTTTCCACACTCTTTCACCGTTTTCTATAATAGGTGCTCCTACTTGTATTAACTCACATGCACCAGAACGCACCTCGGATAAATGAACAGACGTATTAGAATCATATCCAACACCAATTAATAATACGTACCCGTCTAAATCATATATTTTTCTTAATGGAGATTCTTCTCCAAAGCTCATTGATAACGAATGGTTCATTGTTATTTCTACTGCATGTTTCCCCCATGCAGCAAAACTTCCTAACGGATGATTACTACGTACTACATTCGGATATGTACGAAAACATTCAACTATTTCACCCATTCCCCTTGTTGGGGTTATACGTGAATCAAATGCTGGGACGTTATCTCGGATAATTTGCCACCAGTCTTCCGGTACAGGTGGTCTTGACCAATGTTTCGGATCGGACAAATCCGAAGATTGTGTTGGCATTATTATCGTTCCTTCTTCCGTAACAACTTTCATTAATGCTTCTACTACAGCAACCGCACCACCAGATATCCACCCGATAGAACTTAGTGATGAATGAACGATAATTGTCATTCCTTTTTCGACTCCTAATGCTTTTAAATCTTTTGTTATTGTTTCGTATTGTATTTGGAAATTGTGTACTTGCTACTATTTCATTCATTTTCATATTGGTTCCCCCACTAGCTACGTAAATTTAAACTTTTATATAAATATATTATCATATTTTTCTTAATTTTAACTTTAATACATTTTTCTTACATCTATAAAAA
>NZ_JH414709.1:1079340-1114722 GCF_000238655.1 Bacillus sp. 7_6_55CFAA_CT2
GTAATATTATTACACAAAAATATTTGAATTATGATATTCAGATTTAAAACACAAAAAGAAAGTGAAGATTTTACATCCCCACCATAAAAAGCTGTTTTATACATAGACGAAAGAGCTCATCACAAATGATGAGCTCTTTGTTTATTTTATCCTTCAATTGTAACCCCAGTAAACATTGATAAGTTTCCCGTTATTTTCTCACCTACACGTAAAAATAAGCCTGCTGCTCTTCCACTTATACAGTGAGAGCCAATTAATAGTTTACCAGTATATGGACCATCCCATGTGTCAATGGTATAGTCAGGCATTTCTATGTATTGCTGGTATATCTTCCTTTGTTCAAAGTAATACTCTGTTTTATCTTCAGCTAATAATTCATCATTTTCGTATATAGATACTCCGCCACCTTCACGACCAAATACAGGTTTGGAAACGTATGATTCATGTCTTTCTAGAAATCGCTTATTTGAAAAATATGTTGGTAGAAAGTATTTATAAATAATGTCTTGCTCTTCTTCTGTAAAGAAAACACTTTCTTCATAAAGCTTCCAAATTAGTGCGAGTACACTTTTGTTTTGCATAACAAACGCGGCTGGCGGATTAATAATTTTCACTCTTTCTTGTGCAATATGATCTAAAAATTGCAAACCAATCCTTTTTCCATTCTTATCAACGTCCGTTACTAAATACTCTATTGGATACAGTCTATATAAATATTTTATTTTTTCTCCACTTGGCGTATATATACCATCTTCCGCAACGACAATGTCTTGTATTCCTACATAGTCCGTTGACTGATTTAAGCAATACGTTCTTAAAAACTGAACCGTTTGACTATCTTCATCGTGCCAATCATAACTAGTAAAATATATCGTCTCTTCAGGGCCTATATGATAGTCATGTTTAATTTGTTCCCATGCCTGTACAATATGCTCTTCTATATGGTTTGGGTGATTTACATCATGATAACGGCATAACACTTCATTTGCGACAGACGGTTCTAAATAGCCTGTTGGCGTATCACAATTTACTTCTATTAATTTTATATCGTCACCATTTACGATAAAATCAAACCTTGTAAAATATGAAAATAAACCATTATGTTTCATTCTCGCCATTTCCCACGCTTCAGCTGGGAATCCAAGTTTTTGAAAATCTTCTGTCGTATTTACAATATATTGATACGTTCTATATAACACATACATGATTTCTTCTGTCGCTTTTGAGATAGCAGTATAAGTTTTTGCTGGCATGCGATACATCCCTGTTGCCATATATTGATTCCATTCTTCATTCTCTAACAGACTAGGCCAAGTGAAACCATTCCTACTAGCCTCTTCTGCAAGTGAAAACCATACTTTCATATACTCTTCTTGCTCTCGTTCTGTATACATTACTCCATTACCCTTTCGTTTTAGGATCCTGCTGGCGCTTTTGCGTTTCCAATTCCACTTGAACCAGAGTTTACTTTCGGTGTTTGCGTAGTAGATGATTTTGGCGTATTTGTATCTGGTGTTACTTTATTGGATGGATTTAGCTGCTGTTTATTTAAATCTACTTTATTGGAAGTATTATTGTTACCGTTAGAACCACCAGAATAACCACCGCTACTACCGCCACCTGTTCTACGCTCATCTTTTTCACGATATGGAATAACATTATTTGCATACGGTTTCTTCATTAAATTTGGTTTTGCTGTATAATTCATATTTGAAGTTCTACTCGCTAATAAATATCCTGCTACAAATGGAAGTATCGGTAAATGAGAGTTTTCATGATAAGATGAAAATGACGGATTATTTTCCTTGCATAACTCATCTTTCTCTACATTTTCATTGGTTGGGGCTTTATCATCACAATTTAATGTTTCTTGCTCATTTCTTTGTTTTGCACCATCTGTTTTAACAGCTGTACTTTCTTGCTGAGCAGTTTCTTCTTCATAATCACCACAACCTGTTAATAAAAAAGATGACACCCCTATTGAAGTAGCTATTTTTATAAACTTACTTTTATCCATTCTCACTTGTTATACACCCATCTTCTTTTATCTATATTTTTCCAGATACCTATATTATATAATGAAATTATTATTTTTTTCAAACTATATTCAATATGTACAATTATATATTTTCATGCTATTTTTCCATGTAACAATGAAATCTTTCTATCCCTGGATATTTTTCTCCTAAACTTTTAACTTGAAAACCAATTCTTTTATAAAATTCTACCGCCCCATCGTCTGTCTCTGCTTCTATATAAGTCAATTGATATATCCTTACCACTTCTTTAATCATTTGCAGTGCAATTCCTTTTTGACGATAATCTGGAGCCACTGCTATATGACATACTCGTGCTTTAGTTGCTCCGATTACTTCAATACCTAGACAAGCTTTTTCTTCATATTTGTACAAAGTCCCTTTATTACTTTGATAAAATAATACTGCTTTCTTTAAGCTTATTTCATTTGGACCGACGGCATATTGTAGCACATTTAATATTGAATCTTTTTCAATTTGTTCAACACGCTGTAAATTCATATTTTCATCCCTTTCTATGAAAAAAAGACTAACTCTTAATAAAAAGAGCTAATCTCATTACGCCGTTATTTTTTCTTCTTTTTTTACAACGACAGCCACATAACTATGAAGTATCATTCCAATAATAACGAGACTCATACCAATCCAAGATAATGATGACGGAATTGGTGCAGATAACCAGATCAGCTCTCCTACTAGCGCAAATAAAACTTCACCAGACTGCGTCGCTTCCACTGTTGCTAATTTTTGCGGATCATCTTTCACAAGATCTGTTGCAAAGAAAAATAATACTGTCGCGATTAACCCAGAGCTAACTGCTACAATAAAACATTGAAAAACTTGGCTACTTGACGGTAATCCGCCTGTTGATACTTCGTAACCAGATAATAAAAACCAAAATGGTAAACTTGCTAATGTCATACCGAGTACTCGCTGAAATACATCTAATTCCCCTTTACAAACTTGCATCATTTTTCTATTTCCAAGAGGATACGCAAATGCTGCAATAAGTACAGGAACTACACATAAAACGGTTTCACGAATACCTAATGAAGAAGCATGTTCTGCTTGCATGAGAACAACACCGAATAAAATAATGCCCGACATAACTAATTCCTTCATCGGAAGTTTTTTATGTAGTGGATCCACCGCAAAAAATGGTGTTAACAAAATCCCTGCAACGATTGTAATTTGCCATGTTGATGCAACAAGCCAACCTGGTCCGAACGCTCCAGCAAAACTAAGCGGTGCATAAAAGAGACCAAATCCAACGATACTCCACACTAACCATTCTTTCGGATTGTTTTTCATATATTGAAAGAGTTGCTTTAAGTTCCCTCTATACATAACAATAAGTAATAGCATTGGAACCATAAAATAATACCGTAATGATGCACTCCAAATCCAGCTTCCACCTTCTAAGTCCATTGCCCGGTTTAAAACAAAGGTAAAGGCAAAGAAAAATGATGCCAGTATCCCTATAACAATTGCTTTCATTGTAAAACCCCTTGTATTTAATTTTTTATCTCTATGACATATATTTTAGTATACGCGATGAAAAATCTACATACAAACTTACATTTCACTTTGGGATGATGAAGGAATTGTAGTAGATTTACATGGGAATAAAGTGCATTGGTATGAAATCGAGGCCATTACATATCAAAATTTTCAAGGGTCAAAATCTACTTTAATCTCGACCCGCTATAAAAGATGGCTACCAACTATTGCACATTCAATTTACTGGTTTTCTATTGAGAAACCAAAAGATTATCATAAAAATTTAATGATAGCTTGGGAAGAAAAGCGAACGAATAAAAACAAACGCCTCCTTTAATTATTATTTAGGGGCGTTCGTTCATTCAAAAATTAAAGAATATGTAGTTTATATTCTCTGTATAATTTCCTCAAACGACTGATATGAGCTTGATGATACCAATTATGATCTGCTATATGCCATATTCACCATCTTATTGTCGCAGTTTCGCCTTTTTCATACAAAACTTCCTCTCTTAAAAGAACAACACCATATGTTCATCATCACTATACACACCATTCATTTTTATAGCCCTTTTTTCAATTCCGTATGTTTTAAATCCCATTGATTCATATAATCGTTTGGCTGGTTCGTTCGTTGACACAACCCCTAAATTCAATTGCTCTAGCTTCATCTCTTTTGCCCTTTCAATTGCTTTACGTATTAAATCACGTGCAAGACCACTTCTTCGATTTTCAGTATCTACATACATTGCAACGATATGTCCTTTATGCTTATATGCGTCTTTTTCTTCTGTTAATAAAGTAACAACCCCAACTAAACGATTTTCATTATTAAAAGCACCAAATGTAAAACTACTATTGGATGAAAGATTACTAGCAACTCGTTCAAGAGGATTTTCTTGACGTACTGCTTCTTCATAAGTCGTTATAAATGCTTCTGGATTTACTTGTAATGCTTGTAAACGTAACTCCCAATATTGTTTTGCATCCGCTTTTGTAAGTAATCGAATCATTTTATCTTCCCCTTTTTAATTTACATAATATTTTTATAGGCTACTTTTTTTGATTCATACTCTTCTTTTAATATACTGTAACGATTGCGATGAATGAACTTCCCCTGTCTCAATCGATCATTTCTCATTAACCCTTCGCATACAAATCCGGCACTTTCATAACTCTTTTTAGCTTTTGTATTATCTTCATCTACACGTAACCAAATTTTCTCCAATTCAAACTGAGAAAAACCTATTTGTAACATGCTGTTTAGAGCTGCCATTCCAAATCCTTTACCCCAATAGTCTTTATTTCCAATCGCAATTCCTAGTTCAGCATTTTTATTTGTTTTATCAAAATTTTTAAGGTCTACCCATCCAATATGTATACCTGCCTCAGTAACGATTGCCCTTTGTTCATAACCATTTTTTCGGCTTATACAAGCTTCAATCCAGTTTCTCGTATCTCCACGAGTGAACGGAGGATATTGATCTGGTACAACTAAATGCTTTGTTACATCTCTATCTAATGACCATTGATAGCGATCTTCTACATCATCTAGTGTCAATTCTCTTAATTGAACATATGGTACATTCATTTTTCTCTCCCCTTTTTATTTACCAATAGAAAATCCTTCGAACACTCTTCCACCATACTGTTCTAACGTCTTTTCTATAAAATGAATTAATTCATTTTTCTCTCCCGTTTTATAAAAATGATCAAAAGCGACTACAAATTTGTTTGCATATTGCTCATCATATCTTTTTAGCACTCTAATAAACCATTTTGAACTCCCAAGCCACCTACCATTTACTCTTAATACATATTCATGTACTAAATCCGCTAATAAATTAGCGATAAACAATTCTTCTTCTCTTTTTGTTGCACCAATAAAGTCATCTAAAGTATCCGTAATAAAATATCGCTTCTGCTTAATCGTTTCTTCGGTCCATTTAGCTGGTCCTTTATGTAGTAAATCATTCGCTTCTTTTTTTAATTTCTCAATAATTTCCTTTTCCCCTTTTAATGCAATCCCTTCTGAAACTAATTGTGGTAACGACGGTCTCCCTCGATCACAATCCATTTTGAAAAAGGTTTTATATGTTTCAAAATTATGAACAAACACCTCAACAGGCCATCCATTACTATAGAAAGATTCCCTATAGCAAGAAGTTAAACTTTGGTCAACTATTACAATATCAAGGTCAGATGTTTTCGTCGCTTCTCCTCGTGCAACGCTTCCGCCGAGTAAAGCTACATCACAATTAGAAAATTGTAATGTAATTATGTTTTGTGCTGCGTCAATTGCTTTCATAACCGATCCTCTTTTCTTATTTCACTTTCTTTTTTTCAGCTCTTTCTCTCGCTTTTTTTATATAGCTTTCTGCATCTGGTGTTTTACATGACGTTGCACCGTGATCAACCTCTACTTTTCCAATTTCACGTGCAATTTCAATCGCTTGTCGCTCTAAGTCTTCATTACGAATTCCTATTGCGATTAAAGCACTATTCATCGCTTCTTTTTTTCTATTTTTTTCATTATGTATATTTTCTTTAATCTCTTCTAAGTACGGAGAGAAGAAATCATCATGTAACGTTTTATTTTTAATCGCTATATTTGCTAATAAAGACCAGCCAGCTCTTCCAATCCATTCATCATTAGACTTTGTCCACTCTTCCATTCTTTCTATTGCAATTGGCGAAGTACATATAGAGTTCATAAGAACATCCATCAAACAGTAATAATCAACATCCTGAATCCAACTATTAAGCTGTTCTGTCGTTATTTTTTTCGGGTCTAAAATATAAGTTGCTAAAGTCATTGCATCCATATTTTTCGTTTCCCACAATCCAACTGCTAAATCATGATCTTTTTTTATCTTCTTTTTTAACAATTTTAAATTCGCAAAACTAACTCCAAATAACGGCTCTTTCGCTCCGTGGTTTTTATACGTTTTTCGATTTTGTTCTGTTCCATATTCCTCTAATTGCTGCATTACTTCCTCAAGTAACATATACCCACCTCTTTATCTTTTATGTTGACTGTATATATGTATGTACGATATATTCTACATTACTTTTTGGTTTTCCTATATTTATTTTGAAAGTACGGTATGTGAAATTTCTAAACATCGCACAGCTACACCATCAAAAAACTGTACATGTTAAACATACAGTTTTTTGATGGTAACAATTTTCCGTAGAATAAAATATTTTGTTTTTCGTCCGCTTCTTGTAAATATTTATTAATCATTCCAAGTGCTGCCCTATCCTTAATTGATCCTGTAGGGTTATGCCATTCACATTTAGCATAGATAGAAAGGTTCTTCGTTTCTTCGCATTCTAATTTAATGAGAGGTGTATTCCCGACATTTTTAGAAAACTCATACAAATGTTTTAATGTCATACTTCTATACCTCCTGCATAAATGATATTGATTACATTTATTCTTAACCAAAATACTTTCTACATTTTAATAATTCTCTCAATAAGATTTTCTTATATAAAAATCCCTACAAACGCTGTAGGGATTTATGTCTAAATCATTTTGCTACACTCTATTTCATATGAAAATAGTTTCCTTATTCAGATGCATTCATAAGCACAATTCTCCAACCATCTGGATCCTCTATTGTGGTTCCTTTCTCTATCCAATACGGGTTTTCTGGTTCCACCTCATGATAGCCCATATTACTTAATCGATTCACTATCTTTTCAATTTCATCTTTATTAGGCATATAAAAAACTAGTAAATTATCTTTTGTCGGTGCCGGACATGGACTTCCATTAACATGTGTAGTAAACTCCAAATGATACTCTTCATCTGGTAATCCAAACATAACCCCGTCATATCCTTCATGATTGTGAAATTCCCCTATACGTTTTAGTCCTAATCCTGTTTCATAAAAACTGATCACTTCTTCAAATTTATCTGTTGGTCTTGCAATTCTAAATTGAACCCAATTCTTCATGCAATTCTCCTCCTTTTCAGTTTTCAAAGCTTTATAGTAATTAGTATAAGTTACATATATTCCCTTTAACATCCCTCATTAGTGTGAGCTTCCTAAGTTGAAAGACCTATTAGTTAATAAACAATAGGACTTTAGTATAAATTGCTATTTTGCATTGTTTCTAATGTTATCCATGACTGCCCAATTTGATTAACATATGGCCTTTCCTGATTACAAATTTTACAGCGAGAAGGTGCTTCTTCATTTTCGGAATACTGTACTTCACATGTAGTGCCAATATAATTATTCATATTCCCGCTCCTTTTTTCATGTAATTGTTTCTTTATCAATATTTCAATAAAAATCAAAATATTCGAATCAATATTTGGAACGAAAACGAAGTGATACGAAAGTATGATTTGGTGATTGAAAGTTTAAATAATAAAGTTTCAATTCATTCTATTTTTCAAAACTGCAATTGATATAAAATCTTGCATACTTTTGAGTAAACTTTTTTACACTTGTAAAAAAGTTTTTTGCATTTCCCTACCTATAATTGCTAATATAGTAGAGTAGAACTTTTATAGAGAGAAGGAAAATTATGCACAATGGAATTCGAATGACAACTTTAGTAAAAAGGGCTATGTTAGTTTGTGCGGGGGTATTATTCACATACGAAGTGGCTTTTGGATCAGTACATACTGCTCTAGCTAGTACAGAGGATGAAGCAAAATCTGTTCAACTTGTAAGTGAGATTCAAACATCTCTTGCTCCGAAAGAAGCTCCAAAACATTATAACGGGCAAGTTAGAAAAGTCGCTTATTTAACATTTGATGACGGTCCTGGAAAATACACAGCTGAGCTTTTAGATATGTTAAAGAAAGAAAATGCAAAAGCAACATTCTTCCTAATTGGTTCAAACGTAAAAGCTTTCCCTGATCTTGTAAAACGCGAAGATGCTGAAGGCCACTACGTTGGGATGCACAGTATGACTCATAACTACAAGAAACTTTACACTGAAGGTCATTACGTAGATGAAATGAAGGAAGACCAAGGCTTAATCGCTGGTGTTTTAGGTAAATCACCAGTATTAACTCGTCCATCTTACGGCTCTATGCCAGGATTAAACGAAGCTCTTCGCAACAAAGTTGTAGAAAATGGCTTAAAAGTTTGGGATTGGACAATTGATTCTTTAGACTGGAAATATAACAAAATGCAAGTTGATGCTGCATCTGCTAAAATTGTAGAAAACGTGTTACATGGTGCTACAAATCCAACAGAAGTTATCCTTATGCATGATATTCATCCACAATCAGTAAAAGCAGTTCCTGGAATTATTAAAGGACTGAAAGAAAAAGGATATGAATTAGAAGCATATAATGAGAACGAACACTTCCCATTAAACTTCTGGCATGATAATCGTATGTAATGAAAAGACTTGATTCCCTCTAGTAGGTTATCAAGTCTTTTTTATCGTTTTTAGAATTTCCTTATAGAGAAAACCTATACACGCTTGCACCATATCAATAGTATACGTCCCTTTCCTTTTATCAAATAAATTTAACTTTGAAATATCACATGCTATCTTTAACCTAGTTTAAATAAGTAGATGTTATATAATCGTATTTATAGTGCAAACTGAAGAAGCTTGGAATCAATTTAAGAAAGAAACGTGATAAGTAAAAAACTACAAAAGCGACTTATCCAAAATAAAAACATACAGTCAAAAAAGAATTGAATATACAATTTCAATCCTTTTTTTATATTATCAACACTTTAGCACATATTACTCTTAAGGAGTGATATGTATATGGATTTTCTTTCATCTGAATATTTGTCTGCCTTGCTTGCCATTATTGTAATCGATTTAGTGTTAGCCGGAGATAACGCCATTGTAATTGGATTAGCAGCAAGAAGATTACCGAAAGACCAACAAAAGAAAGTTATCATTTGGGGAACCATTGGAGCAATCGCTATTAGGGCCCTCGCTACCTTAGTTGTCGTTTGGTTATTAAAAATACCTGGATTACTCCTAATTGGTGGTGTACTTCTTATTTGGATCGCTTACAAGCTGATCGCTGAGGGCAAAAACCATGATATTAAAGCCGAAGAAGGATTTTGGTCTGCTATTAAAACCATTATTATTGCTGATGCGTTAATGGGCATTGATAATGTACTCGCTGTTGCAGGAGCTGCCCATGGTAACTTTTCTTTAGTAATCATCGGACTATTAGTGTCTATTCCAGTAGTCGTATGGGGCAGTACATTAATTTTAAAATGGGTGGATCGTTTTCCTGTCATCATTACGATCGGAGCAGCCGTTTTAGCTTATACTGCCGCGAAAATGATTGTAGATGAGAAGTGGTTCGCTGGATTTTTCGAAAGTAACCCTTTCGTTAAATGGGCATTTATCATTATTATCATCGTCGGTGTAGTTTTCTTCGGAAAGGCAAAACAAAAAGCAACAGCTGGTTCTGTCTCATAATGATGGTATATTTACAAATAAAAGGCGCTATTCATATGAATAGCGCCTTTTATTATTTAGCTTCCCCTTCCGGAGTCGTTTTTACCTTTGTTTTGTTTTTATCACGGTTGTTATAGTTATACTTCGAACGATCTACTGGAGTGAATCCTTCCGGTGTGTAGAATCGTAATAAGTCACCATTTACGACTTGGTCAGAGTATTTTAGTGAGTTTTGAACCATTTGTTCATTTTTCTTTATTTCATCTGTAAATTCTACAGGTTTTCCAGTAGTTGTATCATAGTATTTGCCGTTTAGTGCAGTAACTGTTGGGCTTACGTAGTTACCGTTACGGAACGCAACGACTTGTTTATGATCTGGTGATAATAAATCAGAACCGAATTGAACATAATTCTTTGTATCTGTACCTAGTAAGTGTAATAGCGTTGGAAGAACGTCAATTTCACCACCATATTGATGTTGTACGCCACCTTTCACTCCTGGTACACGAACGATTAATGGTACACGTTGTAACTGTGCATTTTCAAATGAGTTCATTTCTTTACCCATTACTTTTGACATTGCTGCGTTATGATTATCTGAAATGCCGTAATGGTCTCCGTACATAACAATAATTGAGTTATCATATAAACCAGATTGTTTCAAGTAATCGATGAAGCCTTTTACAGATTCGTCTAAATAGCGTGCTGTTTGGAAGTACGTATCTACTGATGAATCACCTGTTGTTGCTGGTTCAATCGTTGCTTCTGCCTTATCGATTGGATAAGGGAAATGGTTCGATAACGTAATAAACTTCGTATAGAACGGTTGTTTCAACGTTTGTAATAACGGAATAGATTCATTAAAGAACGGTTTATCTTTTAATCCGTAGTTTACTACGTCTTTTTCATTCATATCGTAGTATGACGCATCAAAGAATTTATTAAAACCAAATGATTTATAAATATCATCACGGTTCCAGAATGTTTTGTAGTTACCGTGGAATACTGCTGATGTGTATCCTTGTTGTCCTAAAATAGCTGGTGCTGATTGATACGTATTATGAGATTTCGTTGTAAAGACAGAACCTTGCGGTAAACCAAACATTGAATTCTCTAACATAAACTCCGCATCAGATGTTTTCCCTTGTCCTGTTTGATGGAAGAAGTTATCAAAATAAAGTGTATTCGCATCTTTTGTAAATGAGTTTAAGAACGGTGTAACTTCTTGACCATTTAATTTGTAATCAATTAAGAAGTTTTGGAATGACTCTAAATGAATGTAAATTACGTTCATTCCCTTTCCTTTACCGAAATACTCAGGATTTGGACTTGCATAAGTTGATGTTAAATAATTTCGTACTTCTGTCATATTATCACCATCAGCTAATGCTCGTTCTGTCGATGCTTTCGCACTTTGAATTCCATCATAAATTGTGTAGTTGTATGCACCTAAATATTTCACAATATAATTACGGTCAAACGTTCTTGTTAATAATTCAGGACGGTCAGACTCTGCAAGACCTAAGTTAACACTGAATAATAAAATACCTGCTACAAATACTAGAGATAATTTATGCTTCGCAACACGAATTGGTTTTGGATTTGCAAATTTTGTTGCGACTAACACAATTAATATAATCGTGTCTAAGAAGTATAATGGATCATAAAGATGTAGCAATGCAAGAATACTACCACCTAAATCTCCAAAGTTATTCGTTTGTGTTAATGTCGGGAACGTAATAAAGTCACTGAAAAAGCGATAGTATACTACGTTTGCGTATAAAAGAATCGACAATAACAAATTAATGATAATTAACCAAATATAAGATCGTTTCCCTTTTGCAAATAATGCTAGTCCTAAAAATAGAACTGCTGAACTAAGCGGGTTAAAAAACAGCAAGAATTTTTGGATTGTGTTTGAAATTCCTAAATTGAATTCTGTTACATAAGCTGCATATGTTTTGAGCCACAATAAAATAACGGCAAACAGAAAGAATCCAAAATGATTGCTTAACACACTTTTGCTCTTTAATAAGAACTGTTTCATTTCTCCACCTCTTTTGATCATCCAAGGCTTATTTTTTTATAAGTCTGTCTCTCTATTCAAATTTTCTTCTTCAAATAGATTATCTTTATTTAACTATATGAAGAATATTAGTAATTATAATTTGAAGCTAGTATTTATTCAACTATTTCTTTCTAGACATTTTGACCTTGGTTTCTATTTAACAAAATAAATTTGTAACATTTCCTGTTTTCTCCCAAGATTCATCCACTAATTATGACACCCCATACTATATACCTTTATAAACTCATTCGCAAACTATTCTATCTCCAAATTTGGTACATATTTCACATGACAAAATAATACGATTTGATTATATTACTCCACTTACATTTCCCTTCTTCAACTAACTCTTTAAATCTTAAAGTCATTACATCCCTTCCATACATGAAAGAATTCTCCTGTTCATTAATATTATATTTGAATAATTATTCATTTGATCGACCAGCGATGTTACATTTTCTCGACAAAAAAACTCGCTCTAAAAAGAGCGAGTTTTTTCATTATATATTATTGACCTTTGTACATTGCATCTACTTGTTTTTGAAGTTCCTCATTTTCTAAGAACTCATCATAAGTAGCCTCTTTATCGATTACACCGTTTGGTGTTACTTCGATAATGCGGTTTGCAATTGTTTGCACGAACTGATGGTCATGAGATGTGAATAAGATTGTACCTTTGAATGCAATTAAACCGTTGTTTAATGCTGTAATTGACTCAAGGTCTAAGTGGTTCGTTGGATCGTCAAGTGTGATTACGTTCGCACCACTTAACATCATTTTAGATAACATACAACGAACTTTTTCGCCTCCAGATAATACAGAAACGTTCTTCTTAACTTCTTCACCTGAGAATAACATACGGCCTAAGAAACCACGTAAGAAGCTTTCAGACTCATCTTGTGGAGAGAATTGACGTAACCATTCAACTAAGTTGTAATCACTGTTCTCAAAGTACTTAGAGTTATCTCTTGGGAAGTAAGATTGAGAGGTTGTAACACCCCATTTGAATGAACCGCTATCCGGCTCCATTTCACCCATAAGAATTTTAAATAATGTTGTCATCGCAATATCGTTACGGCCGATAAATGCAACTTTATCACCTTTATTTAAAGTGAAGTACACATTATCTAACACTTTTTCACCATCAATTGTTTTAGAAAGACCTTCAACAGTTAATAAGTCATTTCCTACTTCACGCTCAGGTGTGAAGCCAACGAATGGGTAACGACGTGATGACGGTCTAATATCATCTAATGTAATTTTGTCTAATAATTTTTTACGAGAAGTTGCTTGTTTCGCTTTAGAAGCGTTTGAACTAAAGCGTGCAATGAAGTTTTGTAACTCTTTTACTTTCTCTTCTTTTTTCTTATTAGCATCTTGTGTTAATTTTAAAGCTAATTGGCTTGACTCATACCAGAAGTCATAGTTACCAACATAAAGTTGAATTTTACCGAAATCAAGGTCAGCCATGTGCGTACATACTTTATTTAAGAAGTGACGGTCATGGGATACTACGATAACTGTGTTTTCAAAGTTCATTAAGAAGTTTTCTAACCATTGAATCGCTTTTAAGTCCAAGTGGTTGGTAGGCTCATCTAATAATAGAATGTCAGGTTGACCGAATAAAGCTTGAGCAAGTAATACTTTTACTTTCTCTGCCCCAGTTAATTCTGACAATTTCTTATCATGAAGGTCTTCACCAATACCTAAACCTTTAAGAAGAATTGCAGCTTCTGACTCAGCTTCCCAACCGTTAAGCTCAGCGAACTCACCTTCAAGTTCAGCAGCGCGCATTCCATCTTCATCACTAAAGTCTTCTTTCATGTAAATAGCATTTTTCTCTTGCATTACTTTGTAAAGTTGCGTGTGACCCATAATTACTGTTTCTAATACTGGGAACTCTTCATATTCGAAGTGATTCTGTTTTAATACTGCTAGACGCTCACCTGGCGTAATATGTATGTCACCTGTTGATGGTTCAATCTCTCCAGATAAAATCTTTAGGAATGTAGATTTACCAGCACCGTTTGCTCCGATTAAACCGTAGCAGTTACCTGGCGTGAATTTTATGTTAACATCTTCAAATAATTTGCGATCCGCGAAACGCAAACTAACGTTACTTACTGTAATCATTTGTGTCCTCCTACTAATACCGCTTATTTCAGCGTTTTCTCACCGATTGTCTTAAAAAATCGCATATTACGACTCAATTATTGTAGACTATAGCTATTATATAGT
Source organism: Bacillus sp. 7_6_55CFAA_CT2 (assembly GCF_000238655.1). Taxonomy (NCBI): domain Bacteria; kingdom Bacillati; phylum Bacillota; class Bacilli; order Caryophanales; family Bacillaceae; genus Bacillus; species Bacillus sp. 7_6_55CFAA_CT2. The sequence goes on from NZ_JH414709.1 coordinate 1,093,591, forward strand.
AGAAGCTGGATGAATAGCAACGGTTGATTACCTTTCTACAATGAAATCGGATAGTTTTTGTCCATTCCCCTAGCTATTGTATGTATATCATCGACCTCTTTCTCATATAACCTTTCACTGCTCATTCTGTAATATATCGGATTCATTTTCATCTGAAATATTATATACCGAAAAAACTGTAGAGAAATCATTCCCTACAGTCTCTTCTTATTTCGTATTTATTATTTTCTCTTTGTAACTCTTCATTTTACTCGTTAACCCTATTAACGCCGGTAGTAATATCGGCATCACAATTAAAGCTAATAGAAGAAGTGCAACACCAACTACTGACGCAACTTGTATAAGTGTTAATACACCTGATGGAATTAATGCTGCAAATGTCCCCCCTAAAATTAGCGCAGCTGATAATACAACTCCTCCTATATGACGAGATGCAGTTACAATTTTCGTTACCGAATCCCCTTCTATCTCGTTATAGCGCATCATTACGAAAATACTATAATCCACTCCTAAAGCGACAATCATAATGAAGCTAAAGAATGGAACATTCCAGCTTAATGACTCTACATGTAATACATGTGCACTAATTTGTTCGCTTATACCGAGTGATGCAAAGTACGCCAATAGTAATGAGCCAATAATAAATATTGTGTTTAGTAATGAGCGTGTAATTACGATTAATACAATCGCAATGCCAATCAACATAATCGTAGCTGTACGTAAGAAATCTTGCCCTGTTACTTCTTTTAAATCAACGTTTCTAGCTGTTGTTCCGCCAATTGCTGTTTTCGCATCATGTAATTCCGTTCCCTTTACAGTGCCATCGATTGTTTTATTGATTTCTTGAATAATTGGCATCGCTTCTTTTGAATACGGATTTACATCTAAAATGATAGTCATTTTAGCAATTTTTCTATCCTGTGACATGTACGTGTTCAATGCTTTTTGGAAATCTTCTCCCTCTAGCACTTCTTTTGGAATATAAAACTTCTCAGAGCTCTTCGATTCATTGAGCTCCCCTAAATATTTCTGTGCGTCATGCAGGCCATTACTTACTTTTCCAAGCCCTTCTGTACTTTTAGATAAACCAGATTGTAATTGCCCCATCTTTTCTTGCAGGTCTTTAAGGCCCGTTAAAAGTTGTCCTTGCCCATCGTTTATTTTCGTTAATCCAGATTGTAACTCAACTGATTTATTTGCAATTTGTTTTGAACCTGAAGAACCTTCATTTAATCCATTTTTAAGATCGGCTGCTCCCTTTTGTAACTTATTAACTCCATTGCTCATTTCTTTTAAGCCGTTATCCACTTTCAGTAACGATTGATTCGCTTCTTTAAATGAACTCATCGCCGTTTTGTGCTGTGTTGCTAATTGATTTAATTCATTTGAAAGTACGCTTAATTTCTTTTGAGCCTCTTTAGCAATTCCTATCGTTTGTTGTATGTTTGGATCATTCGCTAATTCTGGTTTCGTTTGAACGAAATTGGTCATTAACATTTCAATTTGTTCATATCCCTTTTTCGCACCATCAATCGCTTGAAAAATACTTCCGAAGAATTGATCGTAAGAGTTTAAACCTTTTTCTAACTGTGCATAACCAGCATGCAGCTGCGACGTTGCATTAGATAGAACATTTATATTTTCGTTTACTGAAGCTAAACCACTCTCAATTTGCTGTGCTCCTTGTGCACCGTCGTTTATGCCATTTGATAATTGATGTAAAGCTGTTCCTAATGCTGATACCCCGTTTTTCGCCTCGTTCGTTCCATCAATTAATTTTTGAACATTCGCAAGACTATTTGAATCATTACTTCCCATTTTATTTTTCGCATCTGTTAATCCCTCATTAATTTCCTTTATGCCACCATCGGCATCTCCTAATCCTGTATTCAATTCTCCCGCTTGCTTATTTAAATATAATTCTTTTATCTTCTCACCAGTTGGACGTGTTGGTGCATATACTTCTGACACACCTTTAACTTTCGAAATTTTATCAGTTAATTCGTCTAAAATTTGTAGAGAAGTTCCTTCATCCAGCTTTTTATCAGATTGAATGACTAATGTACTCGGTGAAGAGAAACCAGGCGGAAAATGATCCTCTATTACGTTAATACCCATCTTGGATTCATACTTATTATCCACTTCAAATAAATCATTGTAATTAAGTGTATTAGAGTATTTTAATACGAAAGGAATCGATATTACGAATACGATGATTAAAGCGACAAATGGCCTTGCTACTGAGTTTTTCGCAAAGAATCCCCATAAGCGACTATCCTCATGACCTTTAAATGTTTTAACTGGATAAAACATTCCTTTTCCTAAAAGCACCATGAAAAATGGATTTAAAGTCGTTAATACGAGTAATAATACTAAAACACCAATTGCTACCGCTGAAGTCGATTGATATAATTTAAAACTTGCTAAAGCAAGTGATGCAAAACCAATTAGCACCGCTATTCCGCTATATAATACAGTTTTACCTGCTGATTTGAATGTTTCTTTCGTAGCTAAAAATGCATTTTCTTGTTTACTTAATTCTTCTTTAAACCTCGTATATAATAAAATGTTATAATCTGTTCCTACCCCAAACAGGACGACGACTACGAACACTTGTGTAAAGTTTGAGAATGGAAAATTAAATTGATCTACAAGCTGGGCAATAATCCCCATTGAAACTAAATACGATATACCAACTGTAAGAAGAGAAACAATTGGAACAACTGGTGAACGGAATACGAGGATTAATACTACAAGAATGAAAATGATTGAAATAACTTCTGTCTTTTTCACTCCCTCTTGAGAGGATTTAAGAAAATCACCCGCTATTAAGTCACTTCCTGTTAAATACGTTTTTACCCCTTTCGTTTGCACTTTTTCATGAAGATTATTTGAAACTTTTGATATTTCACCATGTTTTTTATCTATCGATATTTGCGTTAAAATAGTCGTATTATCTTTAGAAACTAATTGTTTCTCCAAGTCTTTATTGTCTAAATGTGAAACAACTTCCTTAATTCCTAATTGCTCTTTTTCATTTTGCAGGGCGTTGATTGTTTTTGTTATTTCCTTTTTTTGTTCATCTGTTAAAGCTGCCTTATTGCCACTATTAAAAACGGCTATAATTTCATACTTTCAACCCCTTCTTTATCCATCTCTTTCATCATCTTGTCAGCAATACTGCTTTGCTTTGTATTAGGGATTGTAATTTTCCCTTTTTCTTTCACTAATTGATCCATATTAGGCATCGTTACGACCATTGTAATAGTAATAACTATCCATAATAGAAAAGATAAACTTCTCCAACTTTTTAACTTGCTCATTTGAATCATCTCCCGTTTTGAAAGTTTCACGTTAACAACGGAATGAACGTTCATTCCTATTGTTCTATTACATTATTTTGTAAATTCTATTAAACTAGTCTTTCCGGAATGAATGTTCATTCCCTTAGTTACACAAACATCCTTTCCTACTCTCATTTTTTAAATCTATTTAGGAATGAATATTCATTCCTTTCCTTATAAAGCTATAGAATCAAATGATTCTAATAGCGTTCCAAGAGCTTTCTTCTAATTCTTTTACTAACTCTTTCGAGTATTCTAATTGCCCTGTTGCAATTACTTTCGTTAATTTTTCTAGCGGTTGATATACAATAATAATTAAAGCAACTGGAGGCAATGGACGAAGAAAACCTTTTGCGATTCCATCTTCAATAATATTCATAAAGAAGCCTATAAAATCATCAAATATTTTCTTACTCTGTTCATCAAGAAAATAACTATCACAGTGAGAATTTGTAAATAAAAAAGCATCTACATTGTTTCTCGCAAATTCAAATAAACGGTTGTACGTATGACTAAACTGTTCACGAATATTTGCTTCAACAGGAAAATCCGTTTTTATTATTTCAGAAAGCTGTAACATACTTTTTGAAAATAATGAGTTAACAAGTGCCTCTTTATTTTCAAAATAGCGATAAATAGTACCCGCACCGACTTTTGCCTTTTCAGCGATCATTGGAATTGTCGTACCATCGTAACCACGCTCTGCAAAAAGTTGCATCGCAGCATCAAAAATATCCTCTTGTTTGTTTTTAGCCATTTTTTCCACCTCTATTTCCAGGAATGAAAATTCATTCCGTTTTTAATTATAAATTACATGGATTAAAAGTCAAGTGCGTGACAAAGTATAGTTACGTTTTAGTGAAAAAATTATATCAACGATTATTAGAATATATCAGCGCAAGTCTAATTATATCAGCGATTTTCAGAATATATCGGCGCATCTCCAATTATATCAGCGATTTTCAGGATATATCGACTTACCGACAACCAAAGAGAAAGCTGTCCCAAAAATTGTTTTTGGGCAGCCCAATTTTCTATTGAAAACTTAAAAGAAATCATAAATAAATGCTTCTCGTACCGGAACTATTTTCTCAAACGCTTGTATTTCCTCTTCACTTCCGCTAATTAATTCTAATTCATTCAGTTGTAACGGACGTTTATAGCCGAACATTATTGTAGATAACTCGTTTATATCCAGTTTGATGCCTTTATCTATTGTTTTTTCTTTTATTATTGTTATTTCATGATTTGCAAGTCTCACTGTTATGTTATTCCACGGAGCAAATGCGTCTGTAATGTTTAGGATCACTTCTTGCTGTACATTGCTCCAATTCAACTCATATTGTTTAAAGAACTGCTCCACATCTACAATTCTTCCCATAAAATATGGTTTTATTTCTGTCTTCACGCGCGGCTCTTGCAATGAATATAATAACGGTTCGCTTTCACTTACTGTCATTTCAATTTCTTTAATCATAGAATCATGCTGACAAATAAAGTTCCACAGACCATTTCGTGCTTCATTATGCAGTGGTACAAATTCTTCTACTGTCATTTTATAGTTTTCTATTTTGTATAACATGTAACCTGCTGCCTTTTTATTTTCATCATAGTAAATCGCTAATGTTAAATCATCATAAACCGCTTGTAACCACCAGTTCTTCTCTCGAACTAACATACATGAAAAACGTTCTGCAAATGCTTCATAGAGCTTCTCGACTTCTTCTGGATGATTTTCTTTATTAAAACGTTTCACAGTACCATTTACTTGTTTTTTCATCACTAAATCGCTCTTACTTATATGACATTTGAGTAGATTCGCACAAAGTTCCCAGCCGTATTTACGATAAAATGAAACAGCAAATGGATGTAACATAGAGACTGTATAGCCATCTTTTTTCATTGTTTGAAGTGAATGTTGAAGTAGCTCTTTTACATACCCACTTCTTCTGTACTCTGGATACGTCGCTACTCCTGCAACGCCACCCATTTTAAATTTTTCTTTACCTATGTAAATATGAAACGGAATGAGGTGTAGTTTTGCAGCTAAGTCTTCCCCTTCCATAATGCCGTATATTTCATGACTTTCCTTCATCTTTGTAAGTTGCTGCTGTAATCGTTCCTCATCTACTTTATATTGAAAAGCGTATTCTGATAAACGTAATGCTTCTCTGAACTTATCTTCTTTTAATTGTATGACATTCATATAATTCTCCTCCATTCCCTGTTTGAATTGTATCATAATTCTTACTATTATAGTTCGGTAAGTGAAACTACAAGGACGTTTTAACAAAAAAAGCAGATACATCACGTATCTGCTTTCCATCCTTTTTATTTAGCTAATTTTTGAAGTTCGTCAAAGAATGTAGGATATGATACACCTACTGCTTCTGCATCTTCAATAATTGTTTTTCCTTCTGCCAAACAGCCAGCAATTGCAAGCATCATTCCGATACGGTGATCACCATAACTATTTACTGTATTGCCTTTTAGAGCTGATTTTCCGTAAATGATCATACCGTCATCAGTTGCTTCTATGCGAGCTCCTAGTTTCGTTAATTCAGCAACGACTGTATCAATACGGTTTGTTTCTTTTACTTTCAATTCATGTGCATCTTTAATTACTGTAATTCCTTCTGCTTGCGTTGCCGCTAATGCGATTACAGGAATCTCATCGATTAATCTAGGGATAATATCTCCGCCAATTTCAATTCCTTTTAATGAAGATGTTTCGATTGTAATATTTGCAGCTGGTTCCGATGCCCCTTCGTTAATTAGATCTACAGTGAACGTAGCACCCATTTTTTCTAAAACATCAATAATACCTGTACGGGTTGGATTCATCCCTACATTTTGTAATACTAGTTTACTATTTGGGATGATTGCACCTGCTACTAAGAAAAATGCTGCTGATGATACGTCACCTGGCACTTGAATGTCTGTTGCTGTTAATTTTTGTCCACCTGACAGCTTCACTGTTTTCCCTTCGCGAGTTACTTTAACACCAAATGCTTCGAGCATTCTTTCTGTATGGTCGCGTGAAATATGTGGTTCTGTAACAGCTGTTACACCTTCTGCACGAAGACCTGCAAGTAAAATAGCCGACTTTACTTGTGCACTTGCAACAGGAGAAATATATTCAATTGCTTTTAAATCTCCGCCACGTATTGTTAACGGTGTAAATGTTCCTTCTTCTCGGCCGTCTATGTTTGCGCCCATTTGTTTTAATGGGTTTGTTACACGCTTCATCGGTCTTTTTGCGATAGATTCATCACCTTGTACGCAAGAGAAAAATGGTGTGTTAGCTAATATACCTGACATTAATCGGATTGTTGTACCAGAATTACCAACATCTAATACAGCTTTCGGTTCTTGTAAACCTTCTAATCCTTTACCAACTACAGTAACCTCATCACCGTTTTGCGTAATTTCTACTCCCATTTCTTTAAAACATGAAATCGTACTTAAACAGTCTGCACCGGGCAAGAAACCTTTAATTGTTGTTTTCCCTTCTGCAATAGAACCGAACATAACAGCACGGTGTGAAATGGATTTATCACCTGGGATTGTAATGTTGCCATTCAATCCGTTATTAACAGGTTGTATTGTTCTTTCTTTCACGTTTTTCACCTTCTCATTTAAATTGTTTCATAAGTTTGGTATTCTTCTTCTCCAAGCGCTAGCTTTGCTTTCATACGATCTTCTTCCCTTTGGAAGCTAATACGTAATACCCCAAGCAGTCCTTCACGCGCTTCTAATATTTGCAAGTTCGTAATACTAATTTCCTCGCGCGCTAAAATACTCGTAATATGAGCCAATGCCCCCACCTTATCTAATACATCGACGTATAAGTCGTGATAGGCAGGAATTGCCCCTCTCTTTCTTACTGGTAAAGAATCACGGTATTCTTTCGCATCTGCAAAATAGTTTTGAATCTCGCCTGCATCTCCGGTAGAAACTGTTTTATATAAATCTTCCATTTCAGAGATCCACTCTTTTAATAATACCATTAAATGCTCTCGATTTTGCTTTACAATATCACTCCACATTTTTGGACTACTAGATGCGATACGTGTAATGTCTTTGAAACCTCCAGCAGCTAGTTGATGAATGAGCGGATTATCTCCTGCATGTTTCTCAACTTGCTTTACTAAACCTGCTGCGATAAGGTGCGGAAAATGACTAACGATCCCTGTTACATAATCATGTTCTTCCGTATTTAAAACAAGAAAATGTGACCCTGTTCCTTTTAACCATACTTTAAGGTCTTCCACTTGTTTATTTGGCACGTGATTCATCGGTGTTAAAATGTAAAATGCATTTTCAAACAAATGTGCCTTTGCACTTTCAACTCCCGTTTTATGAGAACCCGCCATCGGATGTCCACCAATGAAAGAAACATCCTTTGAAAATAAAGCTTCCGCTTCGTTCATAATAGACCCTTTTGTACTACCAACATCAGTCACTATAACATCTTCTCGTAAACGGAATGACGCAAGTTTGTGTAATAGCTTCTTCGTTTCTTCAACTGGAGAAGCAAAAACAATTAAATGTGCCTCTTCACATGCACGCTGTAAATCAACTCCTATTTCATCTACTACGTGTAATTCTTTTGCACGCTCTACTTGCTCTTTAAATATATCGTACCCTGTTATCGTTACATCGTGCTCTTTCTTAATTGCTAATGCGAGAGAGCCTCCTATTAAACCTGTTCCAATTAATACTACCTTTTTACGCATTTGCCTCATCTCGAGACTTATTTTTTTTATTTTCAAAGTGTTGTTTTAACACTGAAATCACTCCTTCATTTTGCTCCCTTGTTCCAACTGTAATACGGACACCCTTTGGGAATGGACGAATAATAAATCCTGCATGTGCACAAGCTTCATAAATCTCTCCAGCATTATCTACCGGTAAGAAGATGAAATTAGTTTGTGACGAATAAAATGGTATACCGTTTTCCTTACAGAAACTCTCGTATTGCTGTAATCCTTCTGTATTCATGTGAACTATTTCTTTAATAAACTCGTCATCACCAAAAGCAATCGTCGCTGCTTTTTGCGCTAATGAAGATACGTTAAATGGTAAACGTACGACATTTAATTTCTCAATTAGCTCTTCCTGTCCGATCGCATATCCAACGCGGAAAGAAGCTAATCCGTATGCTTTAGAAAACGTTCTAAGTACAAGAATATTTTTATGTTTTTCTAAAAACGGTAATGTCTCAGGGAAATCTTTTGCTGTTACGTATTCATAGTACGCTTCATCAATGACAATTAACGTATTTTCACTAATGCCTTCAATAAATTGAGTTAATTTTTGCTCATTCACATATGTGCCCGTCGGGTTGTTCGGATTACAAATCCATACGATTTTCGTATTATTATTTACCGCTGACGAAATTTCGTCTAAATCGTATACACCTTTATTTAAAGGAATTTCTTTCACTTCACACCCTTCAATAATCGCATGATGGCGGTACTGCGGGAATGTTGCACCTGCTGTTACAATGTTATCTCCCGCTCGTAATACGGCGCGGCTTATCATTTGAATGATTTCATCTAAACCACTACCACAAAGTACTTGTTCCATTTGCACATGCAACTTATCTGCGATTGTTTGACGGAGCGTTGTAGCACCTCCGTCAGGATATAAAGCATGTTCCAACCAAGAGTTTTGCAACTCTTCTAAAACTCTCGGTGAACAACCAAATGGATTTTCATTCGATGCTAATTTCACAAACGAATGATCTCCGTACACTTCTTTCATTTGTTCTGGTGATTTACCTGGTTTATATGGTTGTAATGATGATAGTTGATCTTTTACTTGCAAGTTAAACCCACCTTTTTATTAAAATTCTTTTGCGTAGTTATTGTGTTGCATAATGTTTTGTTTTAATAATTCCATACGATCTTTTCCGAATTGTTCGACTAGTGCATCTGCAAGTTCCCATGCCACAACAGATTCAGCTACTACACCCGCTGCTGGTACTGCGCAACTATCAGATCTTTCAATACTCGCTTGGAATGCTTCTTTCGTATCAATATCAACACTTGCTAACGGTTTGTATAAAGTAGGAATTGGCTTCATCACGCCTCTTACGATAATTGGCATACCTGTTGTCATACCGCCTTCTAAACCGCCGGCATTATTCGTTTTTCTCGTGTATCCTTTTTCTTCATCCCACAGAATTTCATCATGCACTTTGCTTCCTGGTTGTCGTGCCGCTTCAAAACCTACGCCGATTTCAGCACCTTTAAATGCATTTATACTCATAATTGCACCAGCAAGTTTTGCATCTAATTTACGATCGTAATGAACGTAACTACCAACGCCAATCGGCATACCTTCTGCAATGACTTCCACAATACCACCGATTGAATCTCCACTACTTTTTGCGTTGTCAATCGCATTCATCATTTCTTGCTCTACTTCTTCATCTAAACATCGAACTGGTGAGTTTTCAGTAATTGTTTGAATTTCTTCAATTGATAAGTTTGAAATATGTTTTGCTTTTACTCCACCAATTTCAAGAACATGTCCTGCAATTCCCACGCCTAATTCGCTTAAAATTTGTTTTGCAACTGCACCAGCAGCTACACGAACTGTCGTTTCTCTTGCAGATGACCGCTCTAATACGTTTCTTATATCACGATGACCATATTTAATTGCTCCATTTAAATCTGCATGTCCGGGACGTGGTTTTGTAATTGTACGTTTCATGTCTTTACTTTCTTTTTCCGAAATTGGCTCTGCACCCATTACTTTCGTCCAATGTTTGAAATCATCATTTTTTACAATTAACGTAATCGGTGATCCAAGTGTCATCCCGTGACGAACACCACTTACAATTTCAACTGTATCTGTTTCAATTTGCATACGTCTTCCGCGTCCATGACCTTTTTGTCTTCTTAATAATTCTTTATTAATATGTTCCGCCGTAAGTGTCAAACCTGCTGGTACACCTTCTAAAATAACTGTTAACTGCGGTCCATGTGATTCTCCAGCTGTAATGTATCTCATTTCTCTTGCCCCTTTACTATTTTTTTGTACAAAAAAGTCCCTACTGAGCGCTCAGTAGGGACGATATTTATCGCGGTACCACCCTAGTTGTAGACTTCTTTCGTCTACCTCTCTTCTTCTTTAACGATCGTTCGACCGTCTTACCCTCCAAAAGTTGTCGGGAAAGATGCTCCAAGGCTGTAATTCATGCTTACCTTTGTACTGATTCACACCGACCATCAGCTCTCTTTAACAGTGAGATAAGCACTACTGTTTCCTCTTCAACGCATATATGATATGGAATTAAGATAATTTATTTTTGAAACCTTTTAACTCATCCATGAATCTATGGAATTCTGGAATGTCCATTTGTTGTGCAGAATCTGATAATGCAACTGCTGGATCTGGATGAACTTCAGCCATTACTGCATCTGCACCAATTGCAAGTGCCGCTTTCGCTGTTGGTAATAATAAATCTCTGCGTCCAGTTGAATGTGTTACATCAACGATAACTGGTAAATGTGTTTCTTTCTTTAAAATTGGTACTGCAGAAATGTCTAATGTGTTACGTGTTGCTCTTTCGTATGTGCGGATACCGCGCTCACAAAGAATAATTTGATCGTTACCTTGCGCAATGATGTATTCCGCTGCGTTAATGAACTCATCAATTGTTGCTGCTAATCCACGTTTTAATAATACTGGTTTGTTAACTTTACCTACAGCTCGTAATAAATCGAAGTTTTGCATGTTACGTGCGCCAACTTGAATTACATCAACGTAGTCTAATGCCATTTCAACATCGTTCGGATTTAAAATTTCACTAATAATTGCTAAGTCAAACTCGTCTGCTACTTGACGTAAAATTTGAAGTCCTTCTACTCCTAAACCTTGGAAATCATATGGAGAAGTTCTCGGTTTGAATGCACCACCGCGCATTAATTTTAAGCCTTGGTCTTTCATCGCTTGCCCCACTTGACGAACTTGTTCTAAACTTTCTACTGCACAAGGTCCCATGATGAACGTTTGTGTTCCGTTTCCAATCAATTCACCTTTTACATCAACAATTGTATTTTCTTGTTTCTTTTTACGTGATACTAGTAACGCTTTACGGTTATCATCTTCTTGTAACTCTAAGCTTGCTTTGAAAATCGTTTTGAAAATATGTTGAACTGTTGATGTTTCGAATGGTCCTTCGTTATGCTCTGCAATCATATCAAGTACTTCACGCTCACGTACTGGATCAAAGCGTTTCGTACCTTGTACTTGCTTTTGCTCTCCAATTTTTTGAACAATTTCACCACGTTTGTTTAAAAGGTGTAATAGTTGTAAGTTAATTTCATCTACCTGTTTACGTAATTGATCTAATTCATGATTTGCCATTTGGAAATCCTCCTCTAATGTTTTAAAAGTATAGTAAGAGAATAAAAAATTCTCTATTTTCTGAACTGACTAATTATACAAATTTATAGTGGAATCGATACCTCTTCTTATTTTAAACTAATAATTCATACAAAGACATGAACTACTAGTTAAAAACCCACTTTTTTGTACAAAAAAGCCCTACTGATTCAATCAGTAGGGACGATATTTATCGCGGTACCACCCTAGTTGTAGACTTCTTTCGTCTACCTCTCTTCATTGTTAACGATCATCTGACCGTCTTTCCCTTCATAAAGACAATACTATCTTTACTACGAAAAAGATGCTCCAGGACTGTAATTCGCTCTTGTTTATGTACTGGTTTGCACCAACCACCAGCTCTCTGTTACAGGGAAACAACAACTACTGCTTTTCCTTTCAATGCATGACTATTTAATTTTCAAGTTGAACCACTAAAATACAAAAAGTCCCTACTGAATAAATCAGTAGGGACGATATTTATCGCGGTACCACCCTAGTTGTAGACTAACTTTCCGTCTACCTCTCTTCACTGTTAACGATCAATTGACCGCTTTTTCCTCATAAAGACAAACTATCTTTATTACGAAAAAGATGCTCCAAGACTGTAATTCATGATTATCCCTGTACTGGTTCACACCAACCACCAGCTCTCTGTTACAGTAAGACTAACCACTACTGTGATCTCTTCATTGCACTTTGTTTATTCAAATGTTTTTGAAATTGAATAAGTATGATTCGTATTATAGAACGCTTTTCAAAACACTGTCAACAACTTTTTATATATTTTTTCAAATTCCACTTTCGTCCTATAATTCTTTTTGTAAATCACCCATTACAATTCCTATGCGAATTATTTCATTTTCTAGTAAATGTAAAACATATTCCTCTACTTCATACTGAACTAATAATTCTTTTATTTGTATGATTTCTTTTTCAAATAAAACGGCTTCGTGACATGTTTGTAGTAAAATAAAAAACACATTTGCAAACATTTCTTTATGCGCTTTCATACTTTCTTTTTTATGAAGCATTTCAATCAATAACCGCTTCATTTCCTCACCTGTACATTTACCATGTACACTTGAAAATGCACGAGACATAATACATAATCCTTTTTCTAATATTTCATCCATGTATAAAATAATACGTAAAAGCATTACATATTCTCTCGCAGTTATCTCACCCATTTTTGGTCGTTCTCGCAAAAATACACTGAGCCAAGCTGTCCAAAACTTTTGTTGTTCTTTTACACTTAATGTTTTGACGTAATAGCATAAAAACTGCATAAACTTAATTTTATTTTCTTCATTTTCTAGTATGAGTAACGGGTATAACCAATTTGTTTTTTGCTCCCAATATAGTACACATTTAATAAATACAAAGCTAAGCCACTTCAAGAAAGCTTCTCTCGTATGCGGATGTAATACTTCCAAATGTTCTATCGCATACTTAATAAATCGCTTCATTTCTGTAAATAAAGGTAAATTTATTTGCGTGTAACATAAGCCGGCCCATGCATATTCCGTAATCTCATTTTGTTTTTTAAATCTAAGTATGGTAACAAATATTTTCGGCACCATTGTTTTTCAATATGATATAGAAATGTAATATCTGCTATTAAACGAGCAAACATAAAGTTTGTTCGTTCCGAATTAACTCTTACTTGTTCTTCAAATAAAAATAAATATTCATATACATTACGATCGTATAAATGATCATATGATAACAACTTTAATAATACAGCCGTCATTTTTCCAACTGGATGCTGAATTGATTCATTATAAAAATCTTGTTTCCCAAGCTTAAAGTCTGTATCACTCTTCATAACTTGAGGGAACACTGAAAAAGCAAATCGTTTTACAACACGTATACTGTTCTCTTCTAACTCTTCTAGTCGATTACTAATTTCATATAGAAAACTACTAATTAACCAATGAAAAGCAGTATTTCTAACAAATTTCTGCAATAGCGGAATAATTTTTTGGATTTGCTCATTCGTCAATCCTCGATTATTTCGCCATTCTCTAATACAAACAAACCATACTTCATTACTTATTTCTTGCACTCCTACTAATTGGTATGCAAATGAAATACTCCATTCTGTGTTTAATTTACATGCTTTTGATAACATCTCTAAAAAATGGCGTTGTTCAAAAACACCATCTTGCGAAAATTGCTGAACTTGCTTCATAATTTCAACATCTTTCAGCTGCAATAATCCGTCAGCAGTTACATTACAAGTAATGCTTTCTGCTGTATCTTCTTTCTTTTGTACACTGTATCGTTCAGAATGAAAATGAGGATGCTTTTGCTTCATTAACTCATACCCATTTGCCGTAGATGGGCTATTCGAATCACACTTGAATAATAAGTCTAATACGAGACATGCATCAAATACCCTCTCTTCTGTAAGATGCTTTATTACAGTTCGAGTGACTTCTTCTTTTGTTTTTTCTAAACAATGTGCATAATGCCTTTTTAAAAGTTGAAAAACTTCGTGTTTATAAGTGAAATCTAAAATAAGTCCTTCATGTAACAACCATTTCATTTTGTCATCTACACGAACAAAAATATTTTTATTCATCGCATCAATTGCAATTCGCTTTTGAAGTACACTATTTGCTTCTATCATTTCTGTAATATAATAATCCGCTTTTTTCTCATTGTTTTCGCATAAATAAGTTAGACACTCTTTTACAATTCGTATTAAAAATGCAAGATCATTTTGATGAAACTCTTTCTCTACATTTTCCTTATTTCTTTTTTTCAGTGCCGTTTGTCTTAACGACAACATTCTCAATTTTTCTAATCCAATCATCATAATTGGAACAGCATAATAAGCGATATATGGCCTCATCTTTTCGTTCCAAATTTGCTCCACATGAGAAAATGTAGATACTGGTAAGCGACTCGATTCCTCGAGTTCTATTGATTCTTGCGTATCATTTCCCCATTTTCTTACACGTTTCAACTTCAGTTTTCCGTCTAAAATAAAAGTTAGTAACAATAAGGCAATTTCTTTATGCTCAGGAAAAGAACATTTTTGCAGTAACTTAGAAATCTTTTCTATAGAGCTACTATCTTTTTCAGCTGTTTCTAATAAAAGGAGTGTCCACCTTGCAAACAACAGCGGGTCCATCTTACTCTTCGTTTCGTTTAAGTAGTTACAAATTGTTCTCCATAATAACGGTGATATTTTAGAATAGTTTTTATAAATTAATTGAAATAATTCTTTCTGATGACTAAAAAGAAATTGTTCCACTAACCATTCTGCAAGTAATTCATCTACTTCATTATAGTTTGGCGTAAGCATAAACAAATTTTGTAATTTACCTTCTGCTTCTAACCATTCGACCCATTCATAATCATGAGCAAATTCCACAAAGTAACGCACTGTTTCAATTTTTTTAATCGATTGCTTTATGTATGATAATTGTTCCTGTTCTACTGACGGGGGAACCGTTACAATATCCCGAATACGCATTCTTTTCGTAATATAATTATCACCCATTAATTCAGCCCAGCGTTTTACCGCTTTTACGAGGGATTGATGATTATTCACCTTATTCGGATACACAATTGGTCTTATCCCTAAATGTTCCCAATGGTACGTATTTTCTCCTTGTGCGACAAAAGCAAATCGTCTTGTACTTGGTGGTAAACCAGTTGCTAAATATTTCATTACTGGGTCATTATGACTATATCCAATGAATAAAACGGTGTAATTTGAGAATAGATCAACTAAAAATCTTCTCGCCCACCCTTCCGTTAAGTAAGCCCTTCCAAAATCACCATCTGTTAAAATTAAAGCCTCTTTCTCCTGTTCTACATTACCATGTATGTAAGCAAGACCTTTAAAAGCTCTCCCAGTCGGTAAAGCTGGAGCGTAATAAACATTGATATCTCTATTTATTTCTTTAATTGCTGTTGTAAAATGTTGATCAAAATTTGTTGTTACAATGCGGATATCTGTATCTAAAGGAAATAGCCTTGGAATTGCATAATGCAATGGATTCGGTTTTGATTTCTCTATATGAACAAGATCTCTTGCGACTTGATGTACATCTTTTGTTTTCGCAATTTTACCAAGATAATAATCATGTGGTTCTGTTATTTCACGTTTTTCGACATATAACGTTTTTGCAATTTCATCAACTAAATCATCAAAATTCGGTAAGTTTGATTTCCCTTTCATAGAAACTCCCGCTCCAACAAATAATACTAACTTTCCTTGCTCAAGGTGATCAATTAACTCATCTGGAATTTCTACTTCTGAAGTAATCCACATCCTGGATTCCCCCTTACCTAAAAATGTCATACACTCTCATTTTACTATAACATTTTTTCATTGTTTTTATAATATTTAGACTAAATTCCGAACATGAAAAAGTTTTATGTAAATAAATCCGTTACAATGTATGAACTCCAGAATTTATTGAAAAACTATGTATAAATCGGAGGTGTAAATTTTGAATGATTTCACAGTAGTGCTTATCAAGTTTATATCGTGCATTATCGCATTTAGCATTGGGCTTGCTTTATTTTTCCCTGCAACGTTTGTTCAAATTATTTCATTCAGTCTCTTTGTTACAATCGTATCCTACATGTTCGTTGATAAAATCATTTTAAATCGAATTGGCAATACTGGTGCCATTATGTCGGATTTCTTATTAACATATTTAAGCGTATGGATTTTCGGTAATATTTTATTAGACAACTATATGCAAATTGCATGGGGCAGTATCCTTTCTGCCATCGTCTTCACTTTATCTGAAGTAATCGTTCATCGCTTCTCTAACTCTCATACAAGGCACAACAATGATAACATTCGTATTAATCGTCGCTTTGCATATGGTACAGAGTTTGCTGAAGAACAAAATATATTGGATAAAGATAAAAAAAGTAACGTTTTAATACAGGAGCGCCCTTTTTAATTATGTGGTGCTCCTTTTTTGTATTTTTTCATTATGGTACGTGAAATTATATAAGTGATTATTTCAAAATACCGACTTACTAACAATATTTGACGCTATTTTTTCTAATGAAAACTGCCTCTTATTTAGAGGCAGCCACTTTTAAGTCTTTTACTTTAACAACATCCGCAAACGCTCCCAATACTGCGTTATGATGTTTCACAATATCTTCAGCACGTAACACTTCTGTATTAAATGTACTATGTGCATCACTCACTAACGTTACTTTATATCCTTCACTACATGCTCTGCGCGTTGTCGTATCTACACAATACTCTGTTTGCATTCCCGAAAGAATAACGTGTTCAATTCCTTTCTCTTGTAACACTTCGCTTAAGTTTGTATTATGGAATGAATCTGGAGTCGTCTTTTCAACTATATTATCTCCTTCTTGCGGAGCGATGGCCGCATGGATTCGCCATCCATCCGTACCTTTTTCTAACGGATGATCTTTAGGACCGTTATGTTGGATATAAATAACTGGAATATCATTTGAACGACATTCCCTAATAAGCTCTTGCAATGTTTGTAAAAACTTTCCCCCATTATGTACTGGCATTCCAGCTGTATACATACCCGCTTGCACATCAATTACGATTAATGCTTTTTTCATTTCACACATCCCCCTTTGTTTGTATAAGCCATTATTATTGTTTATATTCCATCATCCAACAATCTTCTAATTTCCCCTCATGCAACTCATGTTCCTTTAAAATCTTTACTTTTTTAAATCCACTTTTTTCATAACACTTTATTGCTCGTTCATTATTTACTTTCGGATCCATTGTAATTGCTTCTGCTCCCATTTCACCCATAATATATGTAATTGCTGCCTGAACGAGTTTTGTTCCAATTCCCTTTCCCCAATAGGCTGGTTCACCGATAAATTGGTCCATACCCCATACATTTTGTGATTCTTTATAGCCATATAACGCTTTCCACTCTGAATCCACTGGGTACATTTGTATGTAACCAATCGGAATGTTATCAAATTCTATTAAACATCTTTTTTCATTACTGTTTGGACTATGTATAAAATGATCAAGCACCTTTTCTACAGATTGCGGATTATCTCGTCCTTCGTAATACCGCAGGACTGCTGGGTCCATTAACCATTTAGAAATGATAGATGCATCATCTTCCATTACGTATCTAATCAATAAACCTTCTTTTTGAAAAAGCATATTCTACCTCTATTATTCCTTTATATTTTTTCTTGCTGTTACATCTTTCATTGCACCTACTAATGCATATGGTAGTAATGTAATCGCAAAAAATGCTGTAAATACGTTAAATTGCGGGATTGTATAGAGTGTGAACCTTTCAGTGAAAAATTGAGAATTTAATATTCTATTAAAAAACTCTCCGCCTGGCCTAAAGTTTGGTACCCACCCAGTGATTTCACACAAAATAAAGTGAAACTTTAATCAGTGGGGGTTTTGTTCATCCCCCACTGATTATCAGCCCTCACCAATCGGGCTTTTACGGGTAGTTGATCCCCCACCTAACTTCTTCGCTTTCGCTGAATTTTGAGGTGGGGGGCTTACTGCCCGTTAATGCGGGATAAACAGTAACTGAACAATAAAAAATGCCCCTAGATAACGAAACCAAGTCCGTTTCCATATAGGTTGTGCATTTTTTAATATATCCCCCATCTTACCCCCTCCTTAAATATCCATCATATTGATTATACACTTTCCTCACTTTATTTGTTAAAATTTTCTATATAATTAATGCTGTTGGGGGGAATACATTATGTCTAATCCTATATTTACATCCACTTTAATCATTCTTAGAGGAAACTCCGCAAGTGGTAAAACAACGATTGCAAAACAACTACAAGAACATTTCGGACAAGGGACACTTTTAGTATCACAGGATGTTGTACGTAGAGATATGCTTAGAGTACACGACACAATGGGTAATTTATCACATGATTTACTATTTGAAATTACGAAGTACGGAAAAGGAAAATGTGAATTTGTTATTTTAGAAGGTATATTGAACAGTCATAGGTATGGTGAGATGTTAAAAGAATTAATTCGTTATTTTGATGAAAATGCATTTGCATATTACTTTGATTTATCATTAGAGGAAACTATTAGACGACATAACACAAGGGACAAACGACATGAATTTGGTGAAGATTCCCTACAAAAATGGTATAATCCGCACGATACTATTAAGGTTGCCAGAGAAACTATTTTTACAGATAACTTTACGCAAAAAGATATATTTGATGCAATTCTTAATGATGTTGCGATCAAAAAACAAGCCTAACATAATATGTTAGGCTTGTTATGTATTTTGTATTTCAGTTTTTATAATTAAACAATCTATACATAAATAATAGTATATATTCATTTCCCCAAACTGGAAATCAACTACTGAAATAAGTCCACGTTCCTCAATATCTTGAGTAATTGTAGCAACATATTTCATCTCTTTCGCACAAGTTGGACACGCCAAATCCTTTGGAAGATCATCATATAACGGTACCCCTAATAATCTACATACATATTCAGAACCGAACAAGTTAAAAGCTTTCCAGTAACTATCTTCATCTGTAGGTATATCTTCATTTTTCATATTTATAAGCTTTACCGTTGTTTTTGGTAATAAAACTGGTAACTTATATTCCTCTTCCATTATCCATTCTTCTGTATTTTGCTGCTGTATGATTTGAACAGTTTTCCCTCCATCACTTAACTGAAAATATTGCGGTTCCCATACCATCGCGCAGTTCAAGCATGAAACGAATGGTAAAATATTTAGTTCATTACTTTTAAGTTCAGCAAGTCTCCCATCTTTTAAATCAAAACAGAGAATTTGATGCATCTTTTCACCGCATAACTTACATACTGGCAAATTACAATCTTGACCGCCAAAATAATGATTATATGAACCTCTTCCTTCAATTACTCTATACCCTTTCCTTTCTTTGCAATGTGCACCATATAATTCTGTTGTCATATTCTATCCTCGCCTTTTATAAGAATGATTCACAAAATGATAATAATTAAGACTAAAAAACATCGTCTTCCTGAATAGTTTCCATAATAAATTCTTTTAAACTCGGAGATATTTCTTCCATTTCGTCATCCGCGTGATACCAAATGTATATTTCATCATCCATTTTTCCATTATTTATTTTAAAGCACAATTTATCCCCTGAACCATCGTCACCAATTATGATAAGGTTTTCTGGCATATACTCATCTCTCATGTCAACATTTTGTCTAACTATATCATCCCAAGTTTTCGTTACATTTCTATTATCTTTAATCGGATATAGTATCCATTCCCCTATTTCAGCATTATTAACTAATTTAATAAGATCCCTATATTGATTTGGGAAAGCAGCACCTAACTTTTCTTCAGTTTCTTTTATTTGCAGCTCCAATACACCTTGTTTCTTTGTTTCAATATATTCTCTTACTTCTTTCATGAAATACACCTATCCTTTGAACTTAATTACACTATTATGAGTGAAAGTGTTTAGTAAACGATTTGATCCAATTTATACATTTCATTATACGTTAATCCTTCGTTTTCAACATACTACTCTTCTCTACTTCTCAATAACCTTCTGTTCTACTTCCTTACCTCATTCTTAATAGTTTTATTTTCTAAACATCATACAATTTTTATGTTTTGTTACAGGTTTAGTAATAAGCCATTTAAAAATCCTATTATACTTCCACTAAAAAAATAAAAGCCAGCCTCAATAAAGAGAACTGACTTCTATTTGGATAATTATTGTTACTATAAAATTTTCACTTTAACAGTTTGTCTTCCCCAATTCATAGCTTTACTTTTTGAACCCATTAAAACATCAATACGATTACCTTTAATTGCACTTCCAGTATCACCAGCGATAGCTTCTCCATAACCTTCTACCCATACTTTAGATCCTAATGGGATTACTTTCGGGTCAACTGCGATAATTCTCATATTCGGATTTGCCGTTAAATCATGCCCCATCGCAGTTAAAACGCGTCCACCATATGTACCATTTTCACTTGGATCAGCAGTATACGCTGTCGCTACTACCGTTAATTCACGTTTAGCAGACTGTATGTTGTTTTTAGATGCTTCTTTCGCTCTCTCTTCTTCTTTAGCTTTTGCTATTTCTCTTGCTTTTTCTTCTTCTTTAGTTTTTGCTATTTCTCTTGCCTTCTCTTCTTCTTTAGCTTTTGCTATTTCTCTTGCTTTTTCTTCTTCTTTAGTTTTTGCTATTTCTCTTGCCTTCTCTTCTTCTTTAGCTTTTGCTATTTCTCTTGCTTTTTCTTCTTCTTTAGTTTTTGTCTATTTCTCTTGCTTTTTCTTCTTCTTTAGCTTTTGTCTATTTCTTGTACTTTTTCTTCTTCTTTAGCTTTTACTATTTCTTGCGCTTTCTCTTCTTCTTTGAC
>NZ_JH414709.1:1114742-1149698 GCF_000238655.1 Bacillus sp. 7_6_55CFAA_CT2
TTTAGTTTTGCTATTTCTCTTGACTTTTTCTTCTTCTTTAGCTTTTGCTATTTCTTGTACTTTTTCTTCTTCTTTAGCTTTTACTATTTCTTGCGCTTTCTCTTCTTCTTTGACTTTTGCCTCTTCTTTAGGCTTTACTATTTCTTGCGCTTTTACTTCTTCTTTGACTTTTTCTTCTTTAGGCTTTACTATTTCTTGCGCTTTCTCTTCTTCTTTGACTTTTGCCTCTTCTTTAGGCTTTACTATTTCTTGCGCTTTTACTTCTTCTTTGACTTTTGCTTCTTCTTTAGGCTTTACTATTTCTTGCACTTTCGCTTCTTTTTTAACTTTTACTTCTTCTTTGACTTTTACCTCTTCTTTAGGCTTTACTATTTCTTGTGCTTTCGTTGTTTCTTTCGCTTTTGCTACTTTCTGCGTCTTTACTTCTTTCTTTTCTTTAACTGATTTTTGTACTTTCGCTACTTGCTTCGTTTTCTCTTCAGTTTTCTTTTCAGTTGGTGCTGTACTTGATAGGAAAGAAACGTTTGCATAAGCAATTTTTCCTTTATACTCAAATTCCAACCATCCGTCTTTTACTTGATGCGTTGATTCAATTACATCATCTTTTTTTAGTCTGCCAAGAATTTCTGAATCTGTGTTTGCTTCGGTACGTACATTTAACAAATTCGCCGTTACATGATACACATCTTTTGTAAACTCCGAACTTACAAACACTTCTTTACCGTTCAATTCAATTTTTGACCAGCCATCTTCGGTATTGATGACTTTTAACTCTTGCCCATTCTTTACTTTTTCGACCACTTTTGATTCTGTAGTCGGTTTTTCACGTACGTTAAGTACATCTGCTGTTACGATTGTTTCTGCGGTAGCAGTTGTGGTAAACGCCCCCAATCCAAAAATAGTTGCTGTTGCTGCGCCAATTACTTTTTTCATATTAGCCTCCATTATATTTTTTTGAATTTTATCAAATGTCTCTGTAAAATTGTATAATTTTACATAATATCAAAACATTTGCAACAGTATATTAATACGGCTTAATATACTGTTATTAAAACTCCTTACTCCAATACTATCAAATTCTCATTTCTAATTCTATATATTATAAATCTCCTTATCTTTTATAAAAGCTCCATGCTCTTCTTCACACTAAATAGTTGTAGCAATTCCCGCCAAAAATAAACTTACGATTGCTAAAATTTGAGTAGCGACAATAGCCCCTCTTAAATGAAACTTATAATCTTTATATCCTTTCATACCTTCCGTACTAGGAATCACAACAAACCTTGGAGTAATCCAGCAAAAAATTAGCCAATCAATTATAAGTAAATCTACTAAATTGAAAATCATTAAAATACCAAAATTGTGTAAATAGGCATCCATATACATTAACTTTTCATGCTTATGTAGTATATATGTAGAAACGAAAGGACTACCGAAAAGAATAGTATTATATACAATATTAAAATAAATGCTTTGCTTTTTTTCATGAATCGATTTTGGAAAAACTACTTTTTGAATATCTTTCGGATAATCAATTAACGAAAGTCGAGGATTATAATATAAGGACCCTAAAATCATTACAGATAGTACAATAGACATGATGACACCAACGTACATCATTTGTTCAAATTGATTCATATACTGTATTCACCCTTTTCTGTAATTACTATGATGGTCATTCACTTAATTACATATTGTATGTACGTACACAATCAAAAATTAACAACTAGCTTTAATAGCAAAGCAAAATTGTTGCAATGCAAATGCAAATTTAATACAGTGGAAGCCTAATTGATACAGATAGGATTGGTGAAACCTATGAAAATTGAACATATTGCAATTTGGGTAAATGACTTAAAATGTATGCGTGATTTTTATATAAAATACTTTAATGGTAAAGCAAACTCGTTATACCATAATGAAATGAAACAATTTGAATCTTATTTTATTACGTTCGAATCTGGAGCAAGGCTTGAACTTATGCGTAAAAAAGGGATTGAAAATAAGCCTAATTTAAACATAACTGGCTATGCTCATATGGCTTTTTCTGTCGGTAGTGAAGAACGTGTGAATGAACTAACAAAGGTGATAAAAGATGCTGGTTATCCTTTATTAAATGGACCACGTTTTACTGGAGATGGCTATTATGAAAGTGTAATAGGTGATCCAGAAGGCAATCAAATAGAAATTACGATTTAACTTACCCTTTTTTACCACCTCCATATTTTCCCACGGATTAGGCGGTGCTGTTGCTGAGGTGCCAAATGAGCAACTGCTTACTTTTACCGAAAAGCACTATCAAACATATCAATATTCGCTACTTGGGAGCAACCAGAAGGTGCTGGTGGAAGTATTCGATGGGTGAAGACTTCCGTTTGGCAATGCTCCCCTTTACAAAAGGTGTCTATGTTAATACTCCTGACCTATCCATTAAAAATTGGCCAGATGCATACTTCAGTTGCAACTTTGACCGATTAATGGAAGTAAAAGCGGAATACTTTGCGAAAAATGTCTTTAACTTTCCGCAAAGTATTCCGCTTTTTTAAATTATATATTCCACCTAATATATCAAAATATAAAACATCCATTTTTTATGGGGGTTTTACAAAAAGAGTTTACATAATATAATTATTAGTTGCTTTTTTTACTAAATATCTATTCAGCAATCGAAAGTAACACTTTCTCAAGGTCTTTTTTTAGATAACATACTTTCGTTTATATAGCCATTCTTTTAATTGTACTTCATCCAAAGCTCCGTTCCCCTCTCATAATCCTTCACACTATATTCGCTCGTTTTTCACAAAAGGTTCATTTTACATGAAAATTTATTTATTACAATAAAAATATAAGGTATATTTTTATGAAAAGGAGGAATTCAATAATGAATACAGAGGATAAAATTCACGCTGAAAAAGTGTTAAAAAATCTATTTATCGGATCACAAGTTGATGGATTACAATTTGGTATTTCTCCAGGCGCTATAAAGATTCATTTCACAAACTTTCACGACTCAGTTGATTATGACGGACAATTATATATCAATATCGAATCCAAATGGTGTTTATTTAATAAACCTCAAAAAAGCTATCCATTAAATGAAGATGAATTTGAAGTTTATTCTGAGAAAGAAGAATATGAAAGAATATGTAAGATAAGAAGACAAAAAGTTACCGATATACAACTTGGCTTAGAAAGCCCTCATTTAATTATTACATTAGAGAGTGGACAAATTATTTTTTTAAATGGTTTTCATGATTATTATGAATGTTGACAAGCTGGTGTCCTATGTGAGCAATGGCTTGTAGTCGCTGCACCTGGGAATGAAATCGCCACTTGGGCTCCCGATGAGTTTACCGATAAGTAAACTGTCTTCACGAAGAAGAAACGAAGATATTTTATGAAGTACTATACTAATGAACTACATAATCATTTCTATTACACATAAACAAAATGACGATTTTACTTTAATAGAACTCACTTTATTAAAGTTGAAAGGATGATAATGATGGCATGTGTCCATGATTTTGGAATAATTGACGATTTTACTTCTCAAAAAAATTACGAAGATTATACACCAGAGAAATATCATTGTATATCTGTTGATGATGATATTATCAGTAGTTTAAATCAAAATTTATCAATTATGAAAACCTACTTCCATACAGTCAAAAATCAGAAATACGGTTTAGCTTATTGTGGTATTACAATTATCCCGCCTGAATCATTAGCAATTTTCTATGAAACAGTTACATCCTCAAAGTTCTTCAGAAAATCTGATGAGCTGAATGAGTTAGCTTCAAAAATTGTACAAGCTGCAGCAGAACAGAAGTACATGATCCATTATGGGGTTTAAATGTAATTCAAAAAATGCTTAGGATTTCTCCGAAGCATTTTTTGTATGTTACTAATACATTTATTCCTTAACCATTTAGTCAATGCTTGAGCCTATGGACCCATCTTTTACAAGTGAGGGCGCCCATATTAATCTAAATAAGCGTCTCATTTCCAATCTTCCAGCTAAACCATCTCCCGTGCCCTTCTGTTTCTCCAACCGTTTCACGATATTCGTTTCCGTTAATATAATAATCAATATGAAGGTCACGATCCCACATGTTGTTATACAGGTGGAATACATCACGTTTTGCGCCAATTTCTTGTATTTGTTTTTCTAACTTATGTTTTACTTGTTCTTGTATTTGATTTGCGACGTGTGTATGGAAAATACAAATAACAGCTTCTTCACTTATTTGTTCAATAATAGATGATAATAGCTCTACACCGTCTCCTTCTATTAATTGGACAGATTCATTTTTCACTAAAGATGCAGCTTGATCAAACATCTCAAGCCTTTCTTTATGTTCTGGCCAAATTAAAGCACGTAACCATAAATAATCTTCCTCATTATGTAAATCATTCACATGTAAGTCCAGTCCGATTCTTTCTACGACAGATGGGCTTTCTTTTAGAAAATGCGGTACATTCTTCCCTCTTATTTCAGAAGTTACATGCACATTTGAATTTATATTTCCGTACATTTCATCCGTCCCGTACGAATAACGATATTGGTCCCAGAACAGTTGCAACCCAGAACTTGTCCCAATTTCAATTAACGCTAACGGCTTCTTCACTTTGTTAAATATGTAGCAGAAACTTGGGTATAAGTATGCGCACCGTCTTACTTCATTTGTTTGAACGAGTTTTGTTTGTAACAAAGTAATGATTTCTTCTCGATACTCTTTACAGAAATCTTTAAAATGATTAAAAGCTTTATCTAAATTTGTATCAGCATTTTCAACTAAACTACTATAATACGTTTTTAAATGATGTTCTTTCCCTGCTAGCAATAAATAATGTACTGCACCTAATAGTAAGTTTGGGACTGGTTGACCTACCTGAGCATAGGACGATAGTGTAAGTACTTCCTCATCTTCAGCAATTTTCATTGATAAATATTCATATAAATCACTTGACCCTTTACATTCCTTTATTGAAAAGTTTCGAAATGAGTTCGAAATTTGTTCTTTTGTACACATTAGAGTCCCTCCTTTTTATTTTTCAGAATAATCTTACCATTACAGAAAGAATAATCCCATAAAAAGGTACTCGATTTAGTCACTTAAGGATACGTAAGCTTTTTCGAGATAATTTCAAACTGTAATTTTTTTCTATTTACCACCTTAAAAGAGCTTGTTAAATAAGATTTTTAGCGAATAAAACGTTAAATAGTTTAAAATTATCAGATAACACTAGATATTTTAGTCTATTAATTATTATAATAGAGTATGAGATGGTTATATAATTGAGACAAAAAAGGTATACACCTAGGTGGGGCCTAGGCGGTGTTTCTCTTTTACGGCTTAGACATAGAAAACACCTACACTTTTTTGCCAATATAGGGGAGTGGAGAGATTATCATGAGCAACATGCAGCAAAAAACAAGACGTTATCTTAATTGGTGCAGGAATTATGAGTGCAACGTTAGGCTCATTACTAAAAGAATTAGCACCAGAATGGGAAATTAAAGTTTTTTGAAAAACTCGCAAGTGCCGGGGAAGAAAGCTCTAACGAATGGAATAATGCAGGTACAGGGCATTCTGCGCTATGCGAACTGAACTATACTTCCGAAAAAGCTGACGGATCTATAGATATTAGTAAGGCTGTAAAAGTGAATGAGCAATTCCAGCTTTCAAGACAATTTTGGGCATATCTTGTAAAGAGCAAATTAATTCGTAATCCACAAGATTTTATTATGCCACTACCTCATATGAGTTTAGTACAAGGGGAAAAAAATGTTGAGTTTCTAAAAAACCGTTTTGAAGCGCTTTCAAAAAATCCACTGTTTCAAGGAATGGAATTTTCTGATGCTCCTGAAACATTAAAAAAATGGCTTCCACTCATTATGGAAGGTCGCACATCTAATGAACCGATGGCGGCAACGAAGATTGACTCTGGAACAGATGTTAACTTCGGTGCATTAACACGTATGTTGTTTGATTACTTAAAAACAAAAAATGTCGAGCTAAACTACAAGCATAGTGTCGAAAATATTAAGCGCACGAAAAATGGTTTGTGGGAAGTAAAAGTACACGATATGAATAGTGGTAAAATTGAGCATCATACTGCTAAATTCGTCTTTATTGGCGGCGGTGGCGGTAGCCTACCTCTACTTCAAAAGACTGGTATCCCTGAATCAAAGCATATCGGTGGCTTCCCAGTAAGTGGACTATTTATGGTATGTAAAAACCAAAAAGTTGTAGAGCAGCATCATGCGAAAGTGTACGGTAAAGCTAAAGTTGGCGCTCCGCCAATGTCTGTACCTCATCTAGATACGAGATATATAGACAATAAAAAAGCTTTACTGTTTGGACCATTCGCAGGCTTCTCACCTAAATTCTTAAAAACTGGCTCAAATCTTGACTTAATCGGTTCTGTAAAACCGAATAACGTCTTAACGATGTTAGCCGCTGGTGTAAAAGAAATGGGACTTACAAAATACTTAATTCAGCAAGTTATGTTATCACATGAAAAACGTATGGAAGAATTACGCGAATTCATTCCGAACGCGAAAAGTGAAGATTGGGATATTGTAGTTGCTGGACAACGTGTACAAGTAATTAAAGATACTGATGCTGGCGGTAAAGGAACACTTCAATTTGGTACAGAAGTAGTAAGTGCAGCTGACGGCTCAATCGCCGCATTACTAGGCGCATCACCAGGTGCTTCTACTGCTGTTCACGTCATGCTTGAAGTATTAGAAAAATGTTTCCCAAGCCGCATGGTAGAATGGGAAGAAAAAATAAAAGAAATGATTCCTTCATATGGCATTTCACTAACTGAAAATCCAAGATTGTTCCAAGATCTTCACACTTCTACTGGTCGTACACTTGGATTAAACGAAAAAGAAACTGTTCATAATTAATACAGAAATAAAAAAACGTCCGATATATTCGGACGTTTTTTTGTCTACTAAAAATTATACTTATCAATATTATCTTTCGTAAATACAACTCGTTCTGGTAATACGATAATTCCGTTCCCTTCTGCCTCATAATCATATCCTTGAATGGAGTTTGGCTCTACTTTCACTTTTCCAATTCCTTTTACTTCGAAGCTATCCCCTACTTTTAACTTCTTCCCTTTTACAACAATTTCATTTGCTACATACGTTGCGAGAGCACCTTGTTGTTTTACATCCCATAAACCAAATTGTTGTACTGTTCCTCGTTTTACATAATCACGCATAACGTTCGGTGTAGAAAATCCAGTTACCACTACTTTTTTATCCATTTTTAAGTTTTCAGCTGCCTGCGCCATTGCTGGGAGTGCTGTTGCATCTGGACAAATAACTGCGTTAATATCTGGATACGTTTTTAATATGTTCTCCCCTACGGATAAAGATTTTTGTGCATTATTTTCACCGTACTGCGTCGTTACAATTTCCCAGTTCGGATATTTCTTTTTAATAATTTCTTTCGCTTTCGTTACCCATTGGTTTTGATCCGTTACTGTCGGGCTAGAATAAAAGAATGCTACTTTTCCTTTATCTCCAATTTGCTTAGAAGTCATTTCTATTAATAAGTTAGCAAGTTGGTCTGGTGTTCCTTGGCTTATATAAAAAGAACGATCTTTCGGATTCACATCAGAATCCCATGTTAAGACGGTCATTCCTTTTTTCTTAGCACGTTGTAGTGATTGCGATAAACCATCAACTGATGTAGAGGAAACCATAAGTGCATCATAGTTTTGGTTAATAAAATTATTTATATACTTTACTTGCCCTGATACACTCGCTTCAGACGGCCCATCATATTTCACTTGTACGCCTAGCTTCTCTCCCATCTCCTTTGCTCCTTCACCTCCCGATGTGAAGAAACCAACTCCTGTTAATTTCGGAATAAATGCAAATTTCACATCATCAGCCTTTTTCTTATCTGCCGTTTGGCTAGAACACGCAATTAAACCGATTAAACAAATACATACAATCAATACAATCCCTAGTTTTCTCTTCATGACATTTCCCCCTTATGCAAACTCTGTCTTTTCCCCGCTAAAAATTGATGTAATTTGAAATGTCTCATAATAACTGAAAGAATAAGGATAATACCTATTACTACATTGGATTGTTCATTTGTTAAACCCGTCATTTGCAAGCCATACTGCATGAGCCCAATGAAAATACTCGCCAGTACAGTACCGATAATGCTTCCTTTTCCGCCTGTAATAAGTGTACCGCCTAAGACGACTGCTGTAATGATTGGTAATATTGTTTCGCTTCCTATATCAGCACGTGCAGAACCGAAATATGCAGTTAAGAAAGCTCCTCCTAATCCACCTCCTAACCCAGAAAGTATGTAAGCAATGATTACTACTTTCTTCGTCTTAATCCCGGTGTATTTTGCTGTATTTTCATTCGCACCTGTTAATTGTACGTGGCGCCCATATATCGTTCGGTGAAACAAAATCGTGCATACAATTGTTAATGAAATCAGTAGCCCTAATAAATTGGGTATTCCTATAAAACTACCATTTGCTAGTTGTACATAAGTATCAGGTAAACCGCTTATCCCTTCATATCCAGAAGCACCCGCCCCTCCTGAAATAACGAGTGCAATTCCTCCGTATAAAAACATCGTTCCGAGTGTAACGACTAGTGGTTCTACATCTGTCATTTTTATAATGAGTCCATTTAAAGCTCCTGCTAAGCAACTGACTATAAGTGCCATTATTACTGCTAGTAAAATATGAATCCCATTCATCCAAAACACACCAATTAAAATCGAGGTTAGCCCCATAATTGATCCTACAGATACATCAATTCCTCCTGTTACTATAACAAAAGTCATTGGTATCGCCGCAATTGCGATAAATAGGAAATCATTTGTACTAAAAAGGAGATTACTAATATTTAAGAAATCGCTATTTATAAAACTAAAGAGAATGAATTCTATAAGAAGTAATATGATTAACACACCTTCCCATCTGTAAAAATACTTCATAGATTCATCCTCCTTTCTGCTTTCCACCTCTTCATGACGCTATCTAATATAATAATAAGTAATAGTAAAAAACCTGAAATAGCATTATTCCAAAATGCTGGTATTTTTAAAAAGACGAGTGAGCTACTTATTGTTTCTAAAAATAACGCTCCTAATGCAGCTCCAAATAAAGATCCTGTTCCTCCTTTTAAATGAATTCCTCCTAGTACAGCGGCTGCGATTACTTGTAATTCTAATCCTGTACCTGTTTGATTTGGGACGAACCCGATATTCATAACAAATATGCAACCAGCGAGCGCAGCGCTTATGCCTGAAATCATAAACGCATATATCTTCACTTGATTAACAGGTATACCAATAAGCCTCGCGCCATCTTCATTATCACCTACCGCATAAAAGTATCTTCCCAATGGCACTTTTCTTAAAAAGAAGTATAGTAGTAGTAAAATAATAAGAACGAACCATACAGTTATAGGTAAACCAAGAATGATGATAGATGACAGCTGCTTAAAATCGTTTGGAATATCTTCAATCCACTTCCCGCCTGTGAAGATTAACATTGCACCCCTAACAATTCCTAGCATCCCTAATGTCATAATAATGGCTGGTATCCGAAACTTTGCAACTCCAATACCATTTACGAAACCGATAATGGCCCCAAGTATAATAGCTACAAATATCGACAAGAATGCACTATACCCATTCGTTAACATCATTCCGCAAACTGCTGCACTTAATCCCATGCTTGAACCAACTGATACATCTATATTTTTCGTAAATAAGACGAACGATTGACCGATTGCTAGCACGACTAAAATAACGCTTGATTTCATCAGTAAAGATAACGAGGTAAATTGAATAAAACTAGGGTTTATCATCCCTACAATAGCTATATAAATTAGTAGTAACATTATGATAGACGTTTCGTGCATTTTATACATACGTTTCATTCCGTTACACCTCCGTATGCAAGGCGTGTAACTTCATTCACACTCAGTTGTTCTTTTTCCATATAAGAAACAAAGCGCCCATTTCTCATTACATATACACGGTTTACTAATTGGATAATTTCTTCAACATCTGAAGAGATTAATAAAATTGCGAGTCCTTCCCTTTTCATTTTTTTTATCGTCTCATACACTTCAAGCCTTGCTTTCGCATCAATTCCGCGAGTCGGCTCATCAAGAATAATAATTTTCGGATTACATGCAAGATACTTCGCAAGCACGACCTTCTGCTGATTACCTCCTGATAAAGATGCCAATTCTTTATTCATATTCTGTACAACAATTCGGAACTGTTCTATAAACGAATTAACTAAAGCGCTTTCTTTTTCTTGATTTATAAAAAAGCGATTATTTTGATATAAACTTGCTGCTGCAATATTTTCTTTAACAGAAGCAATTGAGAAAATTCCATTCCTCACTCTATCCTCTGGCACATAAACTAGGCCTTCGTCTAGCCTTTTATGCAAAGAACACGTATCAATTGATTTTCCACCCAATAAGATAGACCCTGATTTTATAGTTTTCAATCCAAATATCGCTTCTGCTAATTCCGTTCTGCCAGATCCTATAATGCCAGCAACACCTACAACCTCACCCGCATGTACAGTGAATGATATATTTTCGAATGCGTGACCATTTATATCAACCACTTCTAATATTTTTTTCGTCTTTGCTGTCTCTTGAACTACTTCTATTTTCTCTTTCTGTTTATATCCTTTTGGCAATAGTCCCTCCATCAGCATGTCATATGTATAGTCACATACATCACCTTGGCTTACAACCATTCCATCACGTAGTATTGCTACTTTGTTGGCAATTTCAAAGATTTCTGGAAAACGATGCGTAATATAAATCATCCCAATTCCTTTTTCTTGTAAACTTTTCATCAACACAAAAAGACTCTTAATTTCGTGTGTTGTTAATGTCGATGTTGGCTCATCTAGAATAAGAATCTCAGCTTCTCTTATTAATCCTCTAACGATTTCTACTAACTGTTGTTGCGCAATAGATAACGATTCTCCCTGTTCATTAAGATCAATATCCCAACTTAAACTGTCAATTAATTGCTGAACTTTTACTTTAAGCTTCTTTCTATTCCCCTTTAATCCAATACATATATTTTCTTCAATGGTCATATGCGGAAAAATGAGCGGTTCTTGTGGTATTAAATAAATCCCTTCTTGGTGTGCTTCTTTTGGATTTGCAAACTGCTGTCTCTTTCCTTTCACATACATTTCTCCACTATCATACGAATATAACCCCGTTAATATTTTCATTAATGTCGATTTCCCGGCGCCATTTCCACCAACTAAAGCGTATATATCACCATGCTCTACTTGTAAGTTCACTTCCTTTAGCACAAGTTGATTCGAAAACGCCTTACTCATTTTCTTCACTTGTAATAAGGGCACATTCTCCACATGATGTCACCTGCCTTTACCCAGAACATTTTTTGAGAAAATGATTATTTGTTCTACTTGTTTTGTAGCATTGTATATTCCTTTTTTCATATCTAGAACACTTTTTTCAATGTACTATTAATCGTTTCAACTGGAATAAACAAAATATGTGACACATATGTTTAAGCATTGGTCAATTGTTGAAAGGGATGAAGAGTATGTCACAGCTGAACTTTGAAGAAAATTTATTAACTAAAGTAGCCTGGTACTATTATAAAGATCAATTAACACAACAAGAGATTGCTTCACTTCTTCATATTTCAAGAAATAAAGTCGTCCGGTTATTAGATAAGGCACGCAGTGAAGGTATCGTTACATTTCACGTAAAAGGAACCGGTTTGCATTGCTTGAGCATTGAACGTGACTTAATGAAAAAGTTCCACTTAAAAGATGCTTTCATTATCCCTACTCCAATAAACAATTATGCTACTTCTCTCGGAAAAGCCGCTGCACAATATTTAGAAACTCATCTCCAACAAGGTGATTTACTCGGCATCGGCTGGGGTGAAACGATAAGTAAAATGCTAGAAAACATTCATTTTGAAAGTTCTATTAATCTTTCATTCGTAACGCTAACAGGCGGAGTAAACCACTATCTCCCAAGAAAACAAAACTATTTACACTACATGCAAGGTGATCTTCATATTATTCCTACTCCTTTTCTAGCATCTTCTACTGAAATGGCACGAAGTATTTTATCAGAACCAAGTGTGAAAGATATGCTTCATGTCGCTTCACTTGCACATACAGCAGTTGTCGGTATTGGCGGGTTATCTCAAGACGCTACAATTGTAAAAGAAGAAAAATTAACGCTACGTGAAATGACATATATTCGAAGTCAAAACGGGGCGGGCGATATTTTAGGACAGTTTTATAATACGAATGGTGAGTTATTAGAGCTCTCGCATCATAATCGTCTAATTGGCACGCCTCTCTCTATTTTGCGCAATATGAATCATGTCGTCGGTGTTGCTGGAGGTATAGAAAAGATAGATGCAATTTATGGTGCCTTAAAAGGAAAGTTTATTCATACATTAATTACTGATGAAGAAACTGCGCTCTCCTTATTAAGAAAGGAAGGTGATTGTTAATGTCTACTTTATTAGCTTTCGATGCTGGTACAGGAAGCATTCGAGCTGTTCTTTTTGATTTACATGGCAATCAAATTGCAGTAAGCCAAAAAGAATGGATTCACAAATCTGACCCTCGTTATCCAGGCTCTATGAACTTTGATGTAATAGAAAATTGGAAGCTAGTACAAGAATGTACGAAAGAGGTTCTTCAAAAAAGCAATACCCCTGCCTCTTCTATTCTTGCTATTAGCGCTACAAGTATGCGAGAAGGTTTTGTTTTATATGATAAACATGGGCAAGAAATATGGGCATGTGCAAATGTTGATGGCCGTGCATCCGCTGAAGTTAGTGAGCTAAAAGAAATCCGCTCACATCTTGAAAAAGATTTATACAGAAAATCTGGGCAAACTTTTTCATTGGGTGCTTTACCACGTCTACTTTGGATTAAAAAACATGAACCAGACGTCTATAGCAATATTCACTCCTTTACGATGTTAAATGATTGGATTTTGTATAAATTAAGCGGCGTACTGCAAATCGACCCTTCCAACGGTTGTACGTCTGGAATCTTTGATTTACAAAATAGAAATTGGGATAACGATGTCGCTAAAGAGTGTGGTATATCTTTGCCATTTTCACCAAAAGTAAATGAAGCTGGCACTGTGATTGGTAATGTTACAAAAGAGTGTGCCGCACTAACTGGTTTACTTGAAGGGATTCCTGTCGTCGCTGGCGGCGGTGATGCTCAAATGGCAGCACTCGGGACTGGAGTCGTAAACCCAAATCAAACTTTAATATGCGGCGGCAGCTTTTGGCAACAAGAAGTGAATGTTACTGAGCCAATAACAGATCCACATGCTGCGATTCGAGTAAATTGTCATGTTGTTCCGAACCTTTGGCAATATGAAACAATCGCCTTTTTCCCAGGTCTCGTTATGCGCTGGTTTCGAGACGCTTTTTGCCAAGAGGAAAAGAAACTAGCTGATAAGCTCGGTGTAGATGCTTATGAATTATTAGAAGAACAAGCGAAAGACGTACCTGTCGGTTCATATGGTATTATCCCTACTTTTTCAAACGTTATGAACTACATTTCTTGGCGTCATGCCGCACCTTCTTTTTTAAATTTAAGTTTAGACGCTGACAAATGCGGAAAAAAAGAAATGTTTCGTGCTATTGAAGAAAATGCCGCCTTCGTTACACTTGGAAACTTAAAACTAATTGAAAATCTTACTGGTACATTCCCTTCTGAAGTTATTTTTGCTGGCGGTGCCGCTAAAGGGAAACTATGGCCACAAATTCTATCAGACGTACTCGGTATTCCTGTAAAAGTACCTGTCGTGAAAGAAGCAGCTGCTTTAGGAACTGCGATTGCTGCTGGAGTTGGCGCAGGCATCTATTCATCTATGGAAGAAACTGCTGAACAGTTTGTACAGTGGGAGCACACATTCGAGCCAATTACTGAAAATCATGAACTATATAAAGAATTCTATGAAACATGGAAAACTGTGTATGACAGTCAACTCGCTTTAGCTGATAAAGGGCTCACTTCACATATGTGGATTGCGCCTGGTGCTCTGTAACACATTACATAAAGGAGTGAAAATGTATGTTAAAAGCGAATGAAAATGACTTCTCCTATCGCTTCGGTGATAATGGGCCGAAATATTTAATACAAGGTCCGAATATTGATCTTGGCCTTGTTGTCATTCAGCCTGGGCAAGAGTTTCAAAATCACTACCATACGACGTGCGAGGAAGTCTTTTATGCATTAGAAGGTGAAATTGATTTCTATGTGAATAATGAAAGAGTTCCAATTAAACAAGGTGATGTCCTGCAAGTTCGTCCTCATGAATCTCACTATCTTATTAACCATTCTGACAAACCTTTTAAAGCTGTTTTTATAAAGTCACCACATTTACCAAATAAAGATACAGTACAAACGGAAAATCCAACATTAACGAAGGAGTGATTTGGAATGACTTGGGGATTTAAAAATCGATTAAATACAATTTTACCTGATGGCAGAGCGGTAATGTTAGCGATAGATCACGGCTACTTTTTAGGGCCAATTCACGGGCTTGAACAGCCACTTGAAACTGTTAAAAACTTACTTCCTTACACGGATTCTCTCTTTTTAACGCGTGGTGTACTTAGCTCCTGTATTCCTGAAAACTGCAGCACACCGATGGTTATGCGTGTATCTGGCGGCGCTACTGTCGTCGGTAAAGATTTAGCGAATGAAACAATTGTTACACCTGTAAAAGAAGCAGTGAAGCAAAACGCAATTGGCGTTGGCGTTTCTGTTTTTGTCGGATCAGACTATGAAACACAAACTGTTACAAATCTCGCAAATGTAGTCTCTGAAGCTCACGATTACGGCCTACCTGTACTCGGCATTACCGCAGTCGCAAAAGAATTACAAAAACGTGAAGCTCGCTTTCTAGCACTTGCTTCCCGCGTATGTGTTGAAATGGGTGCTGATATTATTAAAACGTATTACTGCGAAGGATTCGAAAAAATAACGAGCACATGCCCTGCCCCAGTCGTCATCGCGGGCGGCCCCAAACTAGATTCAATTGAAGACGCATTAAACATTACGTACAATGCGCTGCAAGAAGGCGCAATTGGAGTAGACATGGGCCGAAACATATGGCAATCCGAGCATCCAGCTGCGATGATTCAAGCAATACATGGCATTGTAAAAAATGGATTGAATGTGAAAGAGGCACTTGAACTTTATGATGATGTGAAGAATTAAAGTAAAAAAGACAGACTATTTATTAGTCTGTCTTTTTTACTTTACAGTGAAACTTTCTTAATCCGTCTTCTAATATGATACATATTTAAATTTTATACACCTTCAAATGATTACTCTTGATGATTACTATTAAGCTTTGAAACGTTGATAAGCCGATTTCGATGATTTCACATAATAAACCGCATGATCCACATTAATAATATGATCTGGTTTTGGTTTACCTCGTCCCGCTCTATGTCCAGCTAAGTGTTCTTCACTTGTTTCCCAGTTTTTCCATGCTTCTTCCGATTCCCAGCGAATCATTACGACAACTTCTTCGTCACCGCGTCTTACTTTTTTAACGAGAACACTTAAATCGATGAAGCCTTCAAATTTTTCAATTATGCCTTCTCCAGTAAAACGTTCTACAACTATATTTGATGTACCTTCTTTTACTGTAAATGTTTTCGTTTCGATAAACATATATCCCACTCCCTCTTCGTAATACGAATACTAGTATTCTTCTATTATAATTGATTATGATAATTATTTTCAATTGTAAAGTTTTAATTTTTTGAATTATGCTGATTTCTTTTCTATCGCCTCATCTAAAAATTTGAAATATGGAAGTAACATCCCTATTAAAGAGGTGACACATATAATTGCACCGATAATTAAATATAGCACTCTTACTCCCCACATTTCACTCAATATTCCCCCTACTAACACACCTAACGGCATAGCGGATCGTATGAAAAATAAACGCACTGAAAATACTTGTCCTATCATATTATTCGGCACGGTTTGTTGGCATATTGTTGTGTTATGAACATTGAAAAATGCAATACAAATCCCTGCTATTACTTCAATTATTATTGCAATGATAATACTATGATTGAACCCTAATGAAATGTATGTGAGCCCCCCTATAAACAATCCTCCAAGCATAAGTATACGCCGGCTTTTATATGTTACTTTTCCGACTACTACTGATCCAATTACGTAGCCAAGTGGAAAACCTGCCATAAAATAGCCGTACTCTGCATATCCCGCTAACAGCTCGTCTTTTATATAAGGAAGATTTGTGACCATCGTTACCCCTACTCCAAACTGCACGAAAGTAAGAAATATACCGAGCCAAACGATGATTGGTTTTGTAAAAAAATATGTAAAACCTTGAAGAAATTGTTCTAGCCACGTTTTTCGTATATCTGTTGTAGTTCTCTTTTCTTTTATATAAAGTAAGAAAGCACCACTAACAAATAGACAAATACATACGAAAGATAATGTAAGTTCTGTTCCAATGAAATGAATGACTACTCCGCCTAATACTGGCGCAAGAAACATCATGAGACGAGTCATTCCATCAATATACGCATTTGCGTCTTGAAGTTGTCCTTGACTTACAATGCTCGGTGTAATTGCTTGACTTGCAGGTGTATAAAGAGGTGTAATAAGTCCCACTACAATTTGAACAACATAAATGTGCCAAACTTCTATACTACCTGTAACTAGCATCACCAAAGGTAATAAGAATACGGACGCCCGTATCCATTGTGAAAAAATCATAATCCACTTCCGGCTCCATTTATCAATAAATGGGCCACTTATTAATTGCAGTATGAGTGATGGGATGAAATATAATAGCCACATACTACTTAAAGCCATTTCCGATCCTGTTAACTCATATACTAGAATTGAATTACATAACGTTCCGAAAGCCCCTCCTAATTCAGAGATTGCACTACCAATCCACATAAAAAAGAACGAACGATTTTTCAATATATTTTTCAATTTCACACACCAACTTTTCTTTTATATTCCTCCCTTTATGTACATTCTCGTTGTTAATTATCTATTCAAAAACATATCTAATTCTTTCGCTAAAGACTGTACTGCTTTCTTTCTTAATACATATTTTCCGTCATGTATATCAACTAACTTCGCTGCACGTAACAATTTCAAATGATGGTGTACAGTCGATTTACCAAGCTGTAATCTTTCCGTTATTTCCTGTAATGTACGTTCTTTTTCAAATAACATTTTTACAATTCGCAATCTCGCCTCATCCCCAAGAGCCTTATGTTTTTGAACTAAAAAATAATTCGGTCCATACGGATCTTCAGGATGAATGCTTTCATTCGCAACTGGATAATGAAATACTTTCGTATCATCAATATCCGCTTCAATATTCCACGGTCTGTACGTCATTTGCGGAATAAGAAGTACGTGATGAACACTTGGCTCTGGCATATAGTTCACTCCGCCAGTCGCCCACTCGACAAACTCTTCCGGCTTCATCTTTTTATTCATTTCATTTTTCGCTTCATAATCTCGTTTTAATATAGAAAGTATTTGTTCTTCCTCTCTTTTAATAACACTCTCATACCAACCTGTCATAACAGCGATTAAATGCGATTTCAGCACTTGTACATCTACATTACATATAAAGCTAATATAAGTAGAAAAAAACTGATGATTATCTGTTAGTTCCTTTAGTTCGTGTATTGCACATACAACTCCCGTTGCAGCTAAACGTCTTTTCTCTTCATACTTCTCTCCTAAAAACGGTAAACATATAAATTTCAAATCTTCTTCTGAAAATGAATCAATTTTAAAATTAAACTGCGATAAATCTTGAAAATCCTCTTCATACAATAACTGGAGTAATGCTTTCCACGTATTATGTTCTTCTACAAACTGTAAGTGTTCTCTCATTTCTTCTGTTAATGCTTCCTTAATTTCTTCCCATTCATTTTGACTCTTTTCAAGAGTATCAATTAACCTTTTATGAGTAATCGCAGCAATGCCAAGTGCACATTCGAAAAGTATCGAATATTTCACCTGAACGTTGTATGTTTCCCTTTTTCTGCTCGTTATGTGATAGACCTCCATTTTTATCCCCTCCTTGTTTGCTATATAACATATTCTATTTTTATCGAATTTTACCTTCTATATTTTTAGAACCATTTTGCAATTTTAAAAAAACTTTGATCAATGAGCAAACAGAAAAAGGTTTATACTCTTTTCATTCTGACTCAATGAAAGCCTTGATTATTAAATATCATATTAAAAATGAGATTTTTTAATGGCTCAATTATACGTTGTATTTCACTCTCTTGTTCAACTATAGAGAAGGTTTATTGAAGAGAAAAGCGAATTGATTTTATTAAGAAAAATGAACAGGAGGCTATAAGAATGGGAAGAAAAGAAATGTTGCAAAATGGAGTCCAACAAGTTTTTTACGAGGAAGAATGGTACCCACCGATATCTGAAGCGTTAAAAAATCTTACTGCTGAACAAGCATGTTGGAAACCAGAAGGTGCTGCCAGTAATACGATTTGGGAAAATGTGAACCATTTATTAATCTTTAAAGAACGCCTACATTCCCGCTTACATGAAGACGACACATTTGTGGCTCCACAAAATAATGATGAGACGTTTATCCAAGGTGGACCTAATGATGATGCCGCTTGGCAGCAAACAGTGAACCGAACGCTTCAAGTACATGATGCCTTACAAGCTTCATTAACATCCTTTCAAGAAGCAGAACTAGATCAGCCAAAGCCTTCTCTACCAATTTGGCAACAATATTTGAATATCCTTTTGCACGATGCTTATCATACAGGACAAATTATACAACTTCGAAAACTCCAAGGTTCATGGCCAACTCACCGTTCTTATTTATAAGCGATGTTTACATTTGCTGACGTTTAACATGCAACCAAATAATTGAAAATAGCTACTTGTTTTGTAAATACTGCGATTGCTCAAAATAAAGCAAATTAAAATACAGGAATCCCAAACATCATTTACCCTCTTCATAACTTCTGATCATAATCCAAATTTGGAAGAATAGAGGCTTTTTTATATACAAATAATAAGCCTCAAGGAGTTGTTGACATGTATTTCATATTGAATATGTTAGGGATTTTCGTTGTCATATTAATCGTTTTCTTATGTTCGCCTAATAAAAAACATATAAAATGGAGACCAATTGTAATTCTCATCCTATTGGAGCTTTTTATTACATGGTTTATGTTAGGCACAAAGCTCGGCAGTATTATCATTAATAAAATTGCGTCATTTTTCAGTTGGCTACTAGCATGTGCGAATGAAGGTATTCGATTTGCATTTCCTTCAGCTATGGAAAGTCAGCACATTGATTTCTTCTTTAGTGCGTTACTTCCTATCATTTTTGTTATTACTTTTTTCGATATTCTATCTTATTTCGGAATCTTAACTTGGATTATTGATAAAGTAGGTGCAGTTATTTCAAAGATTTCTCGTTTACCAAAGTTAGAAAGTTTCTTTTCGATTCAAATGATGTTTTTAGGAAACACCGAAGCACTTGCGGTTGTTCGTGATCAATTATCTGTGTTAAAAGAAAATCGATTATTAACTTTTGGAATTATGAGTATGAGTAGCGTTAGCGGATCCATTCTTGGCGCTTATTTATCAATGGTGCCAGCAACATATATTTTCAGCGCAATCCCATTAAACTGTATTAACGCATTAATTTTAGCCAATGTATTAAATCCTGTGGAAGTTTCGAAAGAAGAAGACGTTGTTTACACACCTTCAAAACATGAAAAAAAGGATTTCTTTTCTACTATTTCAAACAGTATGTTAGTTGGGATGAATATGGTTATCGTTATTTTAGCTATGGTAATTGGTTATGTAGCTTTAACAGCATGTTTAAATGGGATTTTAGGATTTTTTGTAACAGGGTTAACAATTCAAAAAATCTTCTCCATTATCTTTAGTCCTTTTGCATTTTTACTCGGTTTATCAGGCAGTGATGCTATGTATGTAGCTGAATTAATGGGGATCAAAATAACGACGAATGAATTTGTTGCAATGATGGATTTAAAATCAAACTTAAAATCGCTACAACCGCATACGGTTGCGGTTGCAACGACATTTCTAGCTTCTTTTGCTAACTTTAGTACAGTAGGTATGATTTACGGAACTTACAATTCATTATTTGGCGAAGAAAAATCATCAGTCATCGGTAAAAATGTTTGGAAGCTTCTTGTTAGCGGGATGGCTGTTTCTTTATTAAGTGCTATGCTCGTTGGGCTATTTGTATGGTAAATAATTTTTATAATAAAAGACACCCAAGCCAATTGAGTGTCTTTTATTATTATTTTCGAATTTGCCCATTTCCACGAATCACATATTTTGTAGAAGTTAATGCTGGAAGCCCCATTGGTCCTCTTACGTGTAACTTTTGTGTACTGATACCAATTTCCGCTCCGAATCCAAATTCGGATCCATCTGTAAAACGAGTCGATGCATTATGATAAAGTACCGCGGCATCTACAGAAGTAAAAAACTTGCTGACGTTTTCCTCGTTTTCAGTAATAATTGCTTCAGAATGCATAGATCCATACGTATTTATATGATGAATCGCTTCTTCAACAGTGGAAACCACTTTCACTGCTAGTGTGAGAGATAAAAACTCAGTTTCCCAGTCTTCTTCTGTCGCAAGTAAGATAGAAGGATCAATCTCCACTGCTTTATCATCACCACGTAGCTCCACTCCTCTTTCCTTTAAGGAAGAAAACAACTCGCTACCATATTGCTCTGCCCACTTCTCATGAAGTACAATCGTTTCAATTGCATTACATACAGATGGACGCTGCGTTTTTGCGTTTATAATAATATCAAATGCCATTTGTTTATCCGCTGTTTCATCAATGAAAATATGACAATTCCCCGCACCTGTTTCAAGTACTGGAACAGACGCTTCCCTCACTACTGTATCAATTAATTGTTTACCGCCTCTTGGTATAAGAACATCCAAGTACTCGTTCAATGTAAACAACTGTTTTGCACTATCTCTCGTTGTATCTTCTATGAGCTGTACACTTTCTGAAGGCAAGCTAGTCTGCTTAAGCGCCCGGTGAATAACGCTAACGATGGCTTTGTTAGAATGAATAGC
Organism: Bacillus sp. 7_6_55CFAA_CT2; assembly: GCF_000238655.1. Lineage (NCBI taxonomy): Bacteria > Bacillati > Bacillota > Bacilli > Caryophanales > Bacillaceae > Bacillus > Bacillus sp. 7_6_55CFAA_CT2. The sequence goes on from NZ_JH414709.1 coordinate 1,135,963, forward strand.
AGAAGAACTACCACGTAGTATTACTGCGTTTCCTGTTTTTAAACAAATTGTAGCAGCATCAACAGTTACATTCGGTCTTGCCTCATAAATCATTCCGACAACACCAAGTGGTACGCGCATCTCCTGAATAGATAGTCCATTTGGTCGTTCCCATGCACTTACACATTCTCCTACAGGATCACGTAATTCAATTAACTGCTTAATACCCTCTGTCATATCAACAATTCGCTGTTCATTCAGCAAAAGGCGATCAAGGAGTGAATGAGAAAATCCTTTCTCCTTACCTTCTTCAATATCCCGTTTGTTTTCTTCTAAAATATAAGCTGTTTCTACTATCAGCTGATTAGCAATTGCAGCAAGTGCTTCATTTTTTTGATCTGTAGTTTTAAGCACAAGTTCTCTAGCAACCTCTTTTGCTTTTATCCCCTTTGCCAACACTTCATTCATTTTTATTTCCTCCTTTTTAAAGTGAAACCCAATGATCCCTATGGATGACTTCATAACTATGTCTCTCGCCTCTTACTTGAATATCTTGGCTTTGCATACCTTTTACATCTCTTAGTTCCTCTGCACTATATGTGCATTGTCCTTTTCCTATTACGCGCCCTTGTTGCGTTACAACCTCTACAACTTCACCCACTTGGAAAAATCCTGATACATTCGTAACACCAGCTGGAAGTAAACTCTTCCCATGCTGAATGATGGCAGTAGCTGCCCCAGCATCTACTTCAATTTGTCCGCTAACAAGCGAATGCAAGGCAATCCATTGCTTGTTCATCTTCATTTCTTTTTGAGGAGCATTACCAACATACGTTCCATCACCCTTACCCTTCAAAACATCTACAAACTTTTCCTGTCCACGTCCTGTTCCGATAAATACACTCACACCAAGAGAGAGTGCTGTCTTTGCAGCATCGATTTTTGATTTCATACCGCCAGTCCCAAGTTTTGAGCCTGCATCTCCTGCAAGAGAAGAAATTTCTTCCGTAACTTCAGGAAGAAAATAATATTTTTTTGCATCCGCATTTTTCTGAGGATTTTTGTCATATAACCCGTTCACATCTGTAAAGATCATAAGCATATCCGCCGAAACAAGCCCGCTTACTAAAGCTGACAGCATATCATTATCACCGAACGTTAGCTCCTCTAAAGAGATGGAATCATTTTCATTAATAATTGGAAGAGCGGCACGGTTTAATAATTCTCCTAACGTAGCGTAAGCATTACTATATTGTTCTTTTCTAGAAAAATCACTTCTCGTCAGCAAAAGTTGCGCAGTAACGATGCCATATTTACGGAATTCCTCCGTGTACGCCTGCATTAACAAACTTTGTCCGACAGCTGCTGCAGCCTGTTTCCCTTTAATCGTTACAGGTCTGCTAGGATATCCTAGCGCTGAAAAACCTGCAGCGACGGCTCCAGATGTAATTAACACAACCTCGTGCCCATCTTCTTTCAACCGAGCCAATGCGGCAACGTGATCTGAAAGCTGTTCTGTAGAGATGCCTCCATGACTATCTGCCAAGGAACTACTCCCAATCTTTACAACAATTCGTTGTTTTTTCACTTTTTTATCCCCCAAGTCTAAAATCAAAGTTTTTTTATAAATTACACTTCATTCACTTTGTAACTATATCTATTCTCATCAATGCTGCACTGAAGTATTTAAGAGCAAAATAAAAATGACCGCTTCGCCCTTAATAAAATAAAAAGGACGAAACGGTCATTGTTCCGCGGTACCACCTTAATTGATATACATAGATATCCACTTGGTGCCTATAACGCAGGCGAACGCCTAAACTTTCATTTAAGACTCAGGGATAGGTTCGATATATTCTATACGAGGAATCTTTCAGCCGGTGAATTCCACTCTCTTTCGCAAGAAGACATATGTACTAATTCCCTTCAACGATTTTCAATCTAATTTTTTTATATTATGCGATATAGTTCGATTCGGTGTCAAGAGGTATTTTTAAAAATAAATAGAGCCACAAGTTATTTGTATGAAATTATCGCCCTACTGAATGAAAATACAAAATGATATAAGTTTAACTCATATTCATAAACATAAAACCTTACATTATAGTGTATATATTTACATAATGTCGAATATAATTAATTTTTGTCTTTTAGTGTTGCAAAAAGGAATATATTCTCTTAGAATGTTTCTTTATATTGCACAGGGATGTTATTCTTATTCTAAGAAAATAATATCAAACCGATATAATTGATTATAAAAGGAGCAAGATTGAGTTATTATGGATAAACAAATTGGATTCATCGGTTGCGGAAATATGGGAATGGCTATGATTGGCGGAATGATAAACAAAAATATAGTGTCTTCAAATCAAATTATTTGTTCAGATTTAAACACTGCTAATTTAAAAAATGCTAGTGAAAAATATGGGCTAACTACAACTACCGACAACAATAAAGTAGCTAAAAATGCTGATATTTTAATTTTATCAATCAAACCAGACCTATATTCATCAATAATTAATGAAATAAAAGAAGTAATCAAACACGATGCTATCATCGTTACGATCGCTGCTGGAAAAAGCATTGAAAGTACTGAAAATGCCTTTAATAAAAAAGTAAAGGTTGTAAGAGTAATGCCTAATACTCCTGCTCTTGTTGGAGAAGGAATGTCTGCATTATGCCCTAATGAAATGGTTACAGAAAAAGATTTAGAAGATGTACTAAACATTTTCAATAGTTTTGGTCAAACAGAGATCGTAAGTGAAAAATTAATGGATGTTGTCACATCCGTAAGTGGTTCTTCACCAGCTTATGTATATATGATTATAGAAGCGATGGCAGATGCTGCTGTACTAGATGGTATGCCAAGAAATCAAGCATATAAATTCGCTGCTCAAGCTGTGTTAGGCTCTGCAAAAATGGTACTAGAAACAGGAATACATCCAGGTGAATTGAAAGATATGGTTTGTTCTCCTGGCGGAACGACAATAGAAGCTGTAGCGACATTAGAGGAAAAAGGATTACGAACAGCGATTATTTCAGCTATGCAGCGTTGTACGCAAAAGTCTGTTGAACTATCTGGTCAAACTAAAAAATAAAACTATAAAAGAGATTACGTTAGCTATGAATTCACATACTTTTAATTAAAAATTCACTACATGATAAACGGCCAAACTCATATAAAATTGAGCTTGGCCGTTCTACTTTTTAATTATATTAAAATAATTTTATTTGACTCTTCTTTAAAGGTTCTGTTTTATCCCTTACCTATTCCCTACTATGATTGTGTAATTTTATTAGAAACTAATAATTTTTCAATGCATTTCGGTAACATATCTAATAGTGTTTCAAATGCGTAGTTTACATCTAGACGTTCTGTCCATTGATGTGCATCTTTTCCTACCGGTCCCATATTTAATACTGGAACATCAAACTCTTCTAATTCCTGAAGCGGAATTGAATAGCCTTTATCCCATAATGGCATATTGTCTACAAGCGAACTCATTGAATCCAGTGGATACTGCAAGCCTACATAGCTTAAATCTGAAATCCCCCCAAAATAATTTTGGTTTTCAAATGTAATTTTATGATTGTAATGTGCATACTTTTCCATTTCTACAACTACCTCTTTTATTAAAGGATTGTTGCGTGAACTCACAGCTGGATAGTACGGCGGAGCGAAGAAAAGTACAATCATCGGTGCCTTTTCTTTACATAAAATCGCTAATTTATCTACTAAATCAATCGTTACCGCACGATCATCTTTATCTCCTCTATTTTTTATAATATTAGATTGAATATGATCTATTTTTTCTCGTCCATGTTGCTCAATTGCATATGTGATAAGCTCTTCATAAGTTAATACATTTACTTTGAGATTAGGTGGTATAAATGGATTATATTTAGAAAAACGATATGCATGTTTTTCATACGACTCTTCTATTTTCTCTGCTACTTTCGTTACTTTTTGACGTAACAATGAAACTACATCTGTCATTGATTTTTCTAATAAAAACAAATTAAATAATGTGACTGCACGATGCGGAATTTGTACAGAATAATCCTCTTTTAAGTCCCTTTGAAGTAAGTTAGTTGGTGGAGGACTCGCTTCCCCTTCTACAATATCACAAAGGTCTGTGTTTAACTCTAGTTCTGCTGTTATTAATGAAGCCATATAACTCCCATTTAACCCTGCAAAAGGTTCACCTACATGTGTCTCTTTTCCGTAGCAAAGAAAACCAGGTAACACTTTACCAATAGAGCCAGTGTAAATATACTTATTTTGGTCACCAGGATGTCTTGAAAACATAGGCTCTGAGTTTAAGACCGTTTTATAATCTAAATTATGCTCTCTTGCTAAATCTAATAGTCTCGGAACAGCGGCCCTCATCCCTACAGAATTCACTTCTTCATCTGGTACAGCCAATAAAAGAACATTCCCATCGAATCTTCCTTCACATGCTTGTTCAATCATTGCCATTTGTAATGCGAGGCCGCATTTCATGTCCATTGTTCCTCTACCAAACAGCCAATCTCCATGTTCTATATCTTCACGTACATGGTCTGGAAGTTCATCTTTATGAGAATAAAACATAGATGTTAACTTTTTAGGATTAAATGCATCTTCTTTCCACACTCCGTAATCTTGTACATCTACAACATCAAAGTGACTTACTAGAATTACAGTATTTTTTGTACTATCGCTTTTCTTTACTAGTGCTGTAACAAAATATCGTCCGTCCCCCGTCGGATTTTTTTGCACATGGTGCGGGCTTTCTTTGAAGTACTGTAAATCAGATAATTGCTCCACAACAAAGTCTGGCAATATCACTTCAGCCTCTGTACCTGTAATACTAGGAATTTCAACAAGACTGCTTAATAATTGAATCAATTGTTCTTTTGATTGCCACTTTGACATATAAATCCCCCTATTTTTCCGCATTATGAAAATGAATTCCAATATATGAATAAAAAATGACGACAGCTATCAAAATTATAGTTCTGATGTACTGCCGATTTTTATTGATATTTCATGAGCTGCTTGTTTTACCTTGCTAATAAGAAAAGATAGTCGATCATCATTAATACGATGACTAATTAACCCAACACTTAATGCTCCTACTACTTTATGATTAAATCCGATAATAGGTGCAGCTACTGAAGCTGTCCCTTCTGTTTTTTCACCATAACTGACAGCATATCCTTCATTTTTTATTTGCTTTATCTGATTAAGAAGAATTTGCTTTTGTTCTGGTAATGAAGGAAGTAAATACTCTACAATATGTTCCATTTCATTCGTTTTCATATTGGCAAGCATCGTTTTATTTGCAGCACCAATTGAAAGTGGAATTTGTTCTCCTAGATTATCAATAACTCGAATTTTTAAAGGACTATCAATTCTTTCAATGATAATAGAATGTGTTCCGTTTGGAATATTCAAATAGACACTTTCTTCCACTTCAGCAGCCAAACGTTTCATCACTTCTCTTGCAACAGATCTATAGTCTACCTTCTCCAATTGACGCAACCCTATTTCCATCCACATTGGTCCAATTTTGTACTGTTTTGTCTCTGAAATTTGTGTAACTAACCCATGCTCCATTAGAGAGTTAAGTAATCTATGTACTGTACTAACCGGGAGATGTGTTCCATCAGCTATATCAGAAATAGCCCAATACTCTTTTTCATTTGTAGAATTCAATAATTTAATAATACTTATCGCTCGATCAATGGACTGTACCATAACTCGCCTCAACTTTACTCGTAATATGTTAGTACGCTTAATTAACTATCAATTTAGCAAACATTCGAAATGAAATCAATCTATTTATTTAATTTTCTAACAATAAAAACATATCACTAACAACGAATTGAAAACGCAAACAAAAAAATATTGACTTTTCTTTTTAATTATCTGAAAATTATAACAAGATTTCACATCACGGAATACATTCCATAATACGGAAAAACATCAAACTTTATTCTATCAACTACGAAAGTGAGGAAAACAATGGCGCAAGTAAACAATACAAACAATGAATTAAAACGTACGATGAAAAGTAGACACTTATTCATGATTGCACTCGGTGGTGTGATTGGAACGGGGTTATTTAACGGATCTGGCTTTATTATAAGTCAAGCTGGACCTGGTGGATCCGTACTTGCCTTTATGGCCGGTGGATTATTAATGTATTTCGTTATGCTATGTCTTGGTGAACTCGCTGTAGCCATGCCTGTTTCGGGTTCTTTCCAGGAATATGCCACTAAATTCATCAATCCTGCAACTGGCTTTACAATCGGATGGTTGTATTGGTTAAGCTGGGCGAATACGACCGGTCTTGAATTTACAACTGCCGGTATTACAATGCAGCGCTGGTTTCCTGATATTCCTGTTTGGGTTTGGTGTTTAATATTTGGCGTTACAATCTTTACTATTAACGCATTATCTGCTCGTAGTTATGCAGAAACAGAATTTTGGTTTTCAAGTATAAAAGTATCTGCCATTATAGCTTTTATAATTCTTGGTGGCGCCGCTATGTTCGGCTTTATTGATTTAAAAGGCGACGAACCAGCTCCACTTCTTTCAAATTTCGTAAATCATGGTGGTTTATTTCCGAATGGACTTGCAGCTATTCTATTAACAATGGTTACAGTCAATTATTCCTTCCAAGGTACAGAGCTTGTCGGAATCGCAGCAGGTGAAAGCGAAGATCCAGCAAAAACTTTACCTCGTTCTATTAGAAATATTATATGGCGCACAATGTTTTTCTTCGTCTTAGCAATCTTTGTTCTTGTTGCTTTAATTCCTTGGGAAGAAGCAGGACTCACAAAGAGCCCATTCGTTGCTGTTTTTGATAATATCGGTATTCCATATGCAGCTGATATTATGAACTTTGTTATTCTTACTGCTGTTCTTTCTGTTGCAAACTCAGGACTATACGCTGCTACTCGCATGCTTTGGTCTTTATCAAAAAACGAAATGGCTCCAGCATTTTTAAAGAAATTATCATCACGTGGGATTCCTCTCAACGCTTTAATCATGACAATAGCTATTTCTGCTTTTTCTCTTTTAACAAGCGTCGTAGCTGCTGAAACGGTTTACTTATGGTTAATTTCCATTTCTGGAGTCATAACAATTATTGTTTGGATGTCAATTTGTGTTTCTCAATTCTTTTTCCGCAAACACTATTTAGCTGAAGGTGGAAAATTAGACGATTTGAAGTTCAGAACTCCACTCTATCCCCTTGTACCAATTCTTGGTTTTGGATTGTATGGCATTATATTAGTAAGTCTTATCTTTATCCCAGATCAAAGACTAGGCATTTATTGTACTGTACCATTTATCATCTTTTGCTATACTTACTATCACTTTAAAGTTAAGAAAAGAATTGCAACTAACACTCAAAGTGAAACTAAAATTAGCGAAACTTCTTAATATTGTACGATACAAAAAAGACAACACGTGGCGTTTCACTTCATGTGTTGTCTTTTTTTATTATTTAAATATGAGTTCACCTGAATTTAATGGATTTTTCTCTTCTCCTACAAAAGTAGTAAAATTTTCATTTGAACTTGCTACCTCAGTTGGATTTATCGTATTTCAATTTCGATATAATAATAAATAGGTATATCAGATATAGCTGTACATTATTAGAATTACATTCATTACTCAACTGGTAGTTATCAAGAAAGAAAGGAATGATCATAATGATACAGAACATATACGAAACTCATTTACATGTAAGAAATTTAGAAAAAGCGATAAATTTCTATCAAAACAAGCTAGGATTAACGTTAGCAAGAAAACTCTCCAAAAGAAGAGTGGCTTTCTTTTGGGTCGGAGAAAATAAAAAACAAATGCTTGGACTATGGGAAGTAAATAATATCGAAGACTTTGAGCTGAGACATTTTGCTTTTGGTGTAAATTTAGAGTTTTTAATGACTTCTAAAGCGTGGTTAGAGGAGCGTGGAATAGAAGTGATAGGAAGTCAAGGAAAAGGAAATCAAGAGCCAATTGTCCAAAGGTGGATGCCCGCTGCAAGTGTATACTTTCTAGATTGTGATAGAAATAAATTAGAATTCATTTCTATGTTACATGACAATCCAGATGAATTAGAATATGCATCCTATTTAAGTGTATGGAATGCGGAACACCAAGAAAAATGAATGAAATTTCCGTCCAAGTCTTTTCTAATTTTTTAGATATACTGTTGTACGATCCCCCTTTTGCTATTAATTTTCGTCGGATTTATGAACAGTTATCGTAATGGAAAATTCATGATAACTCCAATTGTTAACATAATGCATTTATTGTCATCTTGTATTTGTACTTACGTACTAGCAATTCCTAATCTGCTTCCATTACAATTTGAAACATTTAATTTTTCTTCTTATCTGGCATCTAATCTTTAAACAAAAACTCCCCTTAAATCGAAAATGATTAAGGGGAATTTTATATACGATGCAATTATAGTTCAGATTTCACCCGAACAGAAACATTATTTTTAATTATATTTTTGACATCTTTAAAGCTAACAAAATTGTTACTTTTCTCATCCCAAAGACGGAAACGGAGTGAACGCAAGCTTGTAGCAAGCGTAATTGTTGGTACATTTTTTAAAGGAAGGGTATTGTTGTGTGCCTCTTCTAGTTTATAGTTAGGTACTCTTGGACTTAAATGGTGAACATGATGAAATCCAATATTACCCGTTAGAAATTGCAAAATTTTTGGAAGTTTATAAAAAGAACTTCCCTCCACTGCCGCTTTCACATATTCCCATTCTTTATCTTCTTCAAAATAAGAATCCTCGAATGTGTGCTGTACGTAAAACAGCCAAATCCCTATTGAACCTGCTATTAAAAATATAGAACCATGTACTAAAAGAAACGATTGCCATCCAATTGCCCAGCAAAGCATTCCTACAATAGCAACGATTAAAATATTCGTTAAATAAGTGTTCATACGTTCTTTTTTTCTAGCACCTTTTCGGTTAAATCTATTTTTAAGCAAGAAAACATAAATCGGGCCTAACCCAAACATAACGAATGGATTGCGATATAAACGATATGCTAAACGGAGTCTAAATGGTGCTGCTACATATTCATCTACTGTAAGCGTCCAAATATCCCCTGTACCCCTCTTATCCAAATTACCACTCGTAGCGTGGTGAATAGAATGCTCATGCCCCCACTGATCAAATGGGAATAATGTTAAAACGCCCATACACGTTCCAACTATTCTATTTGCACGTCGACTTTTAAAGAATGAATAATGGGTACAATCATGAAAAATAATGAAAATCCTTGTCATAAATCCAGCGGCTAACAGTGCTGGAACTAATGTTAACCAATAAGAAACTGACAAACTTTTATAAGCAAGGTACCATAAAATAATAAATGGCACGATTGTGTTGATCAGTTGCCAAACACTTTTTTTAATCGTTGATTTTTCAAAAGGAGCAACTTGTTTTTTTAAATTTTTAGTATTTTCTAAGGTCATTGTTCTAATTCCTTTCCTTTTTGTTGCTAATTCATATTATAGCACACTATTAGTATCAGGTGTTAAAAGTAGCTATAATAAATATTTTATACTATGAAAATCTCTTTTTTCTTACTCATTACTTACAAATTTCTTACGTCCAAAATAGCTTCTATAATTGGACAGACGGAGCATTTTATGTATCAAAGAAACTTCATATTTTTCCAATAAGTACATAAAAAACAGCGAGTTTTTTCACAAGAAGAAAAAAGCTGCAATCAGTCAGTTTCACCGACTTATCGCAGCTTCTCTTCTTTTCACCTTATTTTATCGATGAAGCCAAACTGCACCTGCAGACTTGTCTTCAGCTTGGCCTACCACTTCAAACTTCAGTCCTAGCTTCGGTAACTTACGTCCTGCATCAGGAATAACGCTGTTGATGTATTGCTTAGAATCATCAAATTTTGCCACTCCTGGTAATCCTTTATAATCAAAGATACCGCGTGTTGGTGAATTTACTTTCCATGCTGGTGTTTGATCAAATGAGAATGCCGCATCGGCAATTTGATAACGCGTACTGCTCTTCACAGTAGGTTGTCCGTTTAATGTCCCTACAATTGCCTCTGGATGAGAATCTACTACTCCTAAGAACCCTTCACCTGGATGAACGCCTACCCAGTTATCTGTAAAGCTTTGATCCGCATACCATACAACCATTCCTGTATTAAATACTGGGCCACGTGCATATTGTAACGCAGTGTCAGAACCAGCGTAATTTCTCCACTCTACATAGTAATTATGTTTTTTCTGTTCAAATCCGTTAGACACAGTAAAGCCTTTTAACGTCATTGCAGGCTGACCTTCTGCATCATCAGAGAAAATAACTTTTCCATCTACAGTTAAGGCTGCATTATCTAACGCAAATCCTTTATAAGCTACTGCAATATCTGTTAAGTACTCAAATTGCAGTTTTACTTTTTTTCCTTTGAATTGGCTTAAATCGTATGATTTATCAACCCACTTACCATCAGTTGTATCCGCGCCGCCTTTTATATCTTTTTCGCCCATTCTATCAATGCGTGTCTTCGTTCCATCTTCTGCAATCGCATATACGTCAAGGAAATCATACTTCGCTTCAAGTTCGTAAAATGCCTTATAATCGAACTTAGCATCCTTTGCATTTGTTAAGTCAAATACTGGTGTCTCAAGTGTTGTATGAATGTCATTTCCTTTTGTACTGTAATAGAACTTCTTACCAAACGCTGATTCGATATTTTTTATATCTTTGTCCGGCAAGTTAACACGAACAATTCCAGGTCGTTTAGATTTTGTAGTACTTTGATCTACATATGTTGCAACACCGATTCCTTTGCTAAGTTTGTCATAATCTACTTCAAGAATATTCGCCCAGTTCCCCTTCATATTCTTTTGGAAAAACTCTTTATTTTGTGGCGAGAAACTCGTTGGCTCTGTTCCTGCAATTTTTCCAGCCCAGCTACCACCACTCATAATAGACCATGACTCAACAGGTTCACCTTGTCCTGAGTACTTTGTATCATATTCATCTGGTAAGCCTAAATCATGGCCATACTCATGTGCAAACACACCAACTGCTCCGTCTTCAGGCTCGATTGTATAATCATATGCAGCCATCTTTCCGCCCCAGTTCGAAACAGAAGATTTCGTGCCATCAATTGCATATGGTTTTGAACCTAGTTTTGAACGATGTGACCAAATCGCATCATCTTTCAATTTACCGCCGCCAGCTTCTTGACCAACGCCAGCATGTACAACCATTAAATGATCAATAATGCCATCTGGCTCATTTTTATTTCCATCACCATCTTGATCGTATTGATCAAATTGGTCATAGTCTGCTAAATTGATTCCTTTTGCTACCGCTGCTTTTAATGCTTCTTTCACAAAATCTTTTGGTCCTAAAGGCCCCTTGTTATCATGCCCAGTACCCGCATCAGCACCATAATCTGATGCTTTTCCTGGAACAGTAAGCCATTCTGTTACAGTCCCATCAACTGTATAGCTACCACCAGATTGTTCTTCATAATATTGCTTAAATGTGTTAATTTTCGATCCATCAAATAAAGTAAATGGTTCATCACCAAATAACATTTTTTGATAATGTTCACGATTAAAGTCCTTAGAATACATGTATCCTGGCTCTTGATCAATATTGTTATGCTTAAAATCGCTAAATTCTACAAGTAAAACAAGTACTTTATCTTTTCGAACAGCTCCATTGTATTCTTCTTGCTTCGCTGATGTAGTAGGTACTTTTCCATTTAATTTCCCAGGGTTCAATGCTGCACCTTGTCCAGCTACTGGGCCTACTTCAGGCTGCTGCGCCTGTTCATTTTCCCTCATTTTTGCATCTTTTACTTTTTTCATAAAGTCAGAGGCTTCTTGCGTAAGACTATCTCCTGTTAAGATTTCTTTCCCAGGGTTTTCCCCTTTCTTTTTCTCAACATATTTTTCGACAGCCTTTGAAGTCTCAGCTTGTGATGCAGATTGATCAATTACCCCCCGTTGTTTTAGCGCTTCAGCCAAACGCTCCTCCGGTATTAAGTGCTCATCTATTGGTAGAGATGATGTTGGTGTCTCAGCATACGCTGCGTTACCTCCAAAAGTAAACGTACTACTTAGTACTGCTGCTGTTGTTAATACCGCTAATGGTTTTAATTTCTTTTTCTTTTTCTTTTTCAATGTATTTCCTCCCCAGTGTCTGCAAATTATCGTTTTTTGCCGATAACAACATAATATTCGTTATAATACGAATATTCAATCTTTTTCAACAAATAAAATGTTGAGAAATATTTTTTATGCAGGGTGAAATACATAAGATATAAAAACAAACAGACTCTTCTATAAATAACAGTGAACTTTTATATGTTCTTAGTTACAATCAAAATCCAGTAAATCTTGGATTCATACTTTTTTAATAAAAATAAGAATTAAATATTTTCTATACTATTTAATCTATGGATTACCATATTACTCACTATTCTCATTATTACAAGCTAATAGTGGTTCGTACATCATTATAGCGTGATTCTCTGTTACATATTGATCTTCTATTAACTGTTTCTGTTGATTATATACTTTACGTTGAATCACATTATGTCGTATATAACCGCCCCAGTATGCAGGTTGAATTGAGTGTTCTTTCTCATACACTTCATATTGATAAAGTTGCGGATAGACTGTTCTCCATTCACCAACTAAATGTTCATCTGTCATATAAAGGTGAAGTTGATACAGTTGGTCCGTTTCATTTTTAATTTGTAAATCCAAATAGTTATAGGAACAAGTCGCCCCACTCCCAAACGGTTGAGTTCGCCTAGAGTCAGGAAAGACATCAAAGCTATGACGATATCGTTCTGTTACTGTCAGTGGTGTATGTAAAGTCATCCAATATATTAAATTCGAAAGCTGACAAAGACCTCCTCCAATACCTGTTTGAAAAGATCCGTAATGTAATACCATACCTTCTACATACCCTTTTTTCCTCGTTGGCTTACCTATTAAACGCCAGTAAGAAAATGTTTCTCCCGGTCTAATGACGATACCATTTAGTTTTTTAACAGCAATTTTCAAATTAACAACCTTATTCTGTTGATACCACATATCTACATCTTTTAGCTTACGAAGTAATATCGTTCGGTGCTGAATTGCTGTACAAGGTAGCTTTTCTTGTTGGAACCTTTTTGCATATGTTTTTCCGTCTGCCAACCACTGAATGTACCTCTTTGTAGAGTAATACCACTTCCCTAGCATAATGCGATACTTAGACCGCTGTTTAGGACGTAAGTGCACTATATTCATTTTATTCCCTCTCTCTTTCTTCAAGAAAATTCTAATATATTTCTAATTCAATAAACTACAGTTTTCTTAGCTGCATAATAATTTCCGCAAAAAAACAATAAATTTACTCTAGTGGAGATTTTATTTTGATGATTGCTTTATAATTATATAAAACTGAGCTTCAATACAATAAATTGAAATAAACATATTATAAATATAACGGATAACCTTAAATAAAAAATAATGAACATTAAAGAAATTCTAAAGTATTAATATATTTTTCGTAAATATTAATTGATAACTCATTAGACTTTACTATATGTATAACTTCTTATTCTACAAAACGAAATTTTTTAATGTAAGAAAAAAATATAATTTCCCTTTAACATTTATACAAGTCTCATATAGAAAAATTTACAAAACAATTCGAACACTTATATTTAGAATAAACACAAAAAAT
>NZ_JH414709.1:1150430-1248402 GCF_000238655.1 Bacillus sp. 7_6_55CFAA_CT2
CAAAAATTGCCACCAGTTAACTTAACTGGTTGGCAATTTTTTAACGAGAATGCTTTACAAATAGTTGAATTGCTTCTTCTGGTACATAGCACTTTCCATTACTCTCTACAATAATACTTCTTAATTCATACCCTTTACCATTGATACGAATTATATTTTTGTTACCAAATAATTGTGCTTCTACTTTATTATGTTTTACTACGAGTAACGGGTTTGCTCCTTCGGTTTTGTCGGCTGTTACAGTTGCACCGATTTTCTTAAAGGCTTGTTCACTCTCTAAAAATATTTTATTCGTTACTTCTTCTAAGTTAAAGCCCATCGCTTTCGCCATCGTCTTCGCAATGTCTGTATTTTGGATTAAGCCTTCTGGTTTTTGAGGTCCATAAGAATGTAAGAATACATCCTCACCTGTATGTCCTCCTGTCGTAAAGCCGATATTTGCACGATTAGCCAATAATGTAGTAAGAATTCGTCCTACATCCATTTTCTTTTTTGCCACTTTTAATTTTTCTTTTTCATCATGAGTTAGATTATCCAAACCGTATAGTTTAGCTACATCTTCTACATTTGATAAATCAGATTTCAGTTTATTTATAGTTCCTTCAAGTGTCATTTTCGCCTTTTTCAATGGATCAATGTATGTAGAAACCGGTGTAGTATTGTATCCTTTTGTCGTATTCCTATTCCCTATAGAGATGCCGCTGTTACCATGATCAGTTAAAGCGATGAGCATCGTATCCCCATCTTTCTTCGCAAATTGTAATGCCTTTGCTACCGCTTCATCAAATGCCAATACATCACTAATCATCCCAATTGGATCATTAGCATGAGCTGCCCAATCAGGCTTACTACCTTCTACGAATAAAAAGAAGCCATCTTTATCTTTTGATAATGTTTGAATTGCTTTTTCTGTCATTTGAGAAAGTGTTGGTTGTTCTGGATTTGTTGCTATACGATCCATATCAAACGCAAGAGCATGATGTGAGAAAGAGCCCCAAATTTTATTAGATTTGGAGTTCAATAACGCATCTTTCGTTTCAACGAAATCGTATCCTTTGTCTTGAATCACCTTTACTAAATTTTCACCATCTTTTCGGATTCCATTACTTTTCATAGGTAACAGCGCCGCTTTTCCCCCGCCTAATACGACATCTATATTTTGATATACTTGCTGCTTCGCAATTACGTCAAAATGTTTGCGATTGACATGGTGAGCGGAGAATCCGGCTGGAGTAGCATGCTGAATTTCAGATGTAGCAACAATGCCAGTTGCACGACCAGTACATTTTGCGCCTTCTAATACGTTTGCGACCGGCCGTAACTTTTCTTCTTCTTTTATTGGCTGTAAGCTAGGCGAACTTACAATAGAAGGTAATACACCTACATATCCTGAATTCGATTTATTTCCAGTTGCTAAAGCTGTTGCTGCTGGCGCTGAGTCTGTAATAGCTGATTCCGCCGAAAACGTACGAACACCTCCTGTTACAATTTGATCTAACGTAAGCGGTGCCCCTTTATACCAGCGAGCCAATGTTGTCGCCGTTGAACTCGTTCCGTCCATAACCATCATAATTATATTTTTAGGCTGGTGTTCTACTTTTTTCACCTTAGCTTTGGCCGCATGATAATTCATCATACTTTCCGTACTTAATACGCTTACTATTATAGCTCCCACCAATAGTAACTTTTTCATCTTCACACCATAATTCAACATGATTGTTCCTCCATAAACTTTGCATTCATTTCAATACACCTTATTTCCTTTTCCATACCAAAACCTACATATGTTTTATTAGTTCCCAATTCTCATAAAGCTAACAATAGTTACTTTCTCTTTCTTTAATTAAATATCGATATGTATCATTTATCTTATAAAAAAGATTTAACATCCTTTTCATTCATTACTTGTTTAACAATAAATCCTCGATTAAAAGAAATAAAAATTTATTGTTAAACAATAAATTTCATGTTAAATTAATAAGATATTAAATAAATGAGGTGCTTTTTATGAAACAAGGATCCACACTCTTTTTAAAGACCGTTGTAATTCTGATCGGAATCCCCGTTCTTGCTATGTGCATTTTTTTAGTCCCTAAAATAGGAAATTTTGCCGCAGAATTATATCCAGATATTGCATATATTAAATATCTTGTATTTATCAATTTATACGCAACAGCACTACCTTATTACTTCGCACTGTACCAAACATTTAAGCTTTTAAACTATATTGATAAAAATAACGCATTCTCAGAGCTATCTGTTCAAGCTTTAAAAAATATTAAGTACAGCGCATTGGCAATTAGTGTATTATATGTATTAGGTATGCCACTTTTCTATCTCGTGGCAGAGAGAGATGACGCCCCTGGCATTATTATTATCGGAATGATTATGATTTTTGCTTCAATGGTAATCGCGGTCTTTGCTGCCGTTCTCCAAAGACTATTAAAAGATGCTATAGATATAAAATCAGAAAATGATTTAACGGTCTGAGGTGAATAATATGGCAATTATTATTAATATTGATGTAATGTTAGCAAAAAGAAAAATGAGTGTAACAGAACTTTCGGAGAAGGTTGGAATTACAATGGCTAACCTTTCTATCTTGAAAAATGGAAAAGCAAAAGCAGTCCGTTTTTCAACTTTAGAAGCAATATGTAAAGCATTAGAATGCCAACCGGGGGATATTTTAGAATATCAACCTGAAGATACCGAGTAAAAAGAGTCCTTCATATGAGTAATGGGTTCAGTGTAGGAAGAGAAAAATGCTAATAACCATTAGGAATAACAAACTAAAACGCTCAGAAGATATTCTGAGCGTTTTTATTTCCTTCTTCAACTAAAGCACCAGTTAGTGTAAAAAGCTATTTCACCATTTGTATGGCTAACTTATCTTTTAACATTGACCTATATGAGTCAATTTCATATTTTGTATTATTGATTTTTTCTTTTTTCATTTTTAACATATCGAATATTTCTAATTCTAAATTCCTTCTAGCTTCAAGAACTTTTATCGCTCCTTCTACACCTGAATGGTTATGTTCTTTCCCATAGCCTTGGTTAGTGTAATAGTCAATAATTCCTGTGGACCATTCTGGAGTTCTTTCTTTTAACGCCTTCCTAAATGAAAATTCAAGATTATCTTGTTCTACATACAATAACATTGGATTTAAATTCTCTATGATTTTTGCAACTTTCATTACATAATTTATTATTTTTTCTTGTTGTTCACCATATTTAATCATCCCAATAGTTAATGGATTTTGTATGAAACAACATTCAAAGATATAAACCTTATTGTCTTCTAGAGCGGTTTCAGCAAAGTCATTCCATTTGTCAGCAATTAATTCAACATTTTTATCGAATGGTAATTCGTATATATCATTTTTTAAAATAATGTTAAATAATTCGTCCGAAAACTGGTCACCAAACTCATTTTTTATCTTTCTGTATGGTAATAAATAATTGCTTCCTTTTTTTAGAACTTTCTTAAGGAGCACTTCTTTAAAATCCCCACTGTTAGATAATAATCTATCGAACTCAAATTTATTAAAACAAGATACACCATCATAGTCGGCTGGGTGGTTCAAATTTCCTTCTAAAAATAGTTCAACCTCAATTTTATTTTGGCTTAGAATTTCATTTATTAGCTTTGCAGTGGTTGATTTTCCAAATCCAGGTAACCCTTCTACTATTATTAGTTTTGTATTCATAGTTATAAATGCCTTCCTTCAAAGTATTTAACTAAGATTAAAAAAATCACTTACTCCACTGCAATCACCCCTTCAAAATATGATATTTACCATTTCCTTTGAAAAAACCTTCTTAAAGTAACCTGACTGTTAGTTTAAGAACATTTTTTCATAATCTCTACAACTATTTTAACATAAATTTTCCATTTATCTTTTTATTTAGAACACTATTTAACTATATAAAAGTGCTTAAACACTATAATAACAATAAAAAAAGGGTGCTAAATCATATGTGATTTACATCCCTAATTTGTGTGTTATTTTATATTTTCTCTCCGTAACTGAACCCGATATCATACGAGAAGGACTCTTTTTATTACACATTACGGCGCAAAACTAATTTGACCAGTAAACAATAGGATAATTGCTATGATCCAAAATATAAAAAATGATGAGGACAGTATTAATGAAAGAATAGCAATTCCCTTCTTCTCTGTTCTTTTCGTCATTGTGATTATTGAAAGCATGATACCTACACCTGTCAGGGCAATTGTAATATAATCTCCAACTATATTACCTGCATTGGCTATCCTTGTTGGCGTTATAAAAACGAATAGAAAACACAAAATGCCGATGAGTAAAGATACATAACTTATTATACTATACTTCTTTTTAGGAACTATTTCAGTTTTCATACTAACCCCACCCCTTCTATATAGCTATGAGTTCATATTAACATGAATAACCATAATTTGGTTAAAATAAACTGACCACTTCCTTATTAAAGATGGACGATTATCCTTTAATCTCTAGTAATTATTATATACAGAAAATAAAGTGAAACTTTAATCAGTGGAGGTTTTGTTCACCCTCCACTGATTATTAGTTGAAGCAATCAGGCTGCCCGTTATTGCAGAATAAAATGAAAGAGTTCTAAAAAATAAAGACTGTACCTTTAAAATGAAAGATTCAGTCTTTATTAATAACTTTTTTTATAAAGAAAACTACTCTATCACTCACTATCTTAAAAAACTACCGAGTAATGTGATAAAGAATAATCCGCTACATCACAATCACCTTGAAACATACATGTTGAAATACCTAATTCTTTTGCAGGTAATAAATCTAATTCTCTATCTCCAATAGCTAAATCAATATTATGTTTTTTATGTAAATGATTATAAGCTAAAGAGTTGGGCTTTCGGGGAAAGCCATCGTCAATTGTAATCATATCTACAAAGTATTTTTCCCAGCCGTAATATTTTAAAATGTCCATAACCCCTGTCCTATGTTTATGGGTCATAATCACATTTTTATCTGCAAATTTCAAAACCTCTTCGACACCTGCAAAAGGTTTCATATCTTTTGGCGTGAATTTTCCCTTCAAAACTTTAATCTTTTCTTCCTGCTCGCATGAAATATTATAATACTGAATTGCATGAGAGTATGATATTTTTAAGTTTTTGTATATTTCTTGTTTTTCTACTGAGTCACCTAATATTTCAGAAAGCATTATTGTATATGCAGGATACGTATCAAATAACGTCCCATCAAAATCCCATAAAATATTCATTCTATTCACCTTCTATTTTCAAATCATTAGATGACTAAATCCGCCCTATCCCTCGGCAATTCCGTTTCTAAGTAATAATCCTCTGCTTTCCAATACCTATTTTCAAACTTTGAAAGGTTCTTCTGTGTCTCCTCACTCTCACGTAGAAACCTTGTCTCTCTTGGACAGTCCAAATAGACCATATAATGAAAGAAATCTCTCCATTCTTTTCGCTGCAGAAAAACTCCTTCAATAACAATTACCCCTACAATAGGAATCTGTACTTTTTCCATTTCACATATATCTGTTTCTTCATGAAAGAAAGGTAATTTCAATTTTGTTTCATGTTGTAGCTTTTGAAAAAATTTCTGCCTTAGCCATTCAATGTCCCATTGTAAATAATAATACTCGTACCATTCTTCATATCCAGTATGATATCGTTTATTACGCTCCACTATGTGATCATCAATATGGAAAATATGAAACGGAATGCCTTCTTGTTTCATATTTTCTTTTAAATTGGTTACGAATGTTGTTTTTCCAGATCGACTTAAACCATCTATACCTAAAATGAATCTATTTTCCCTATGCTTCTTCATAATCGTTATAAGTTCGTTTGTGCTCATTACTTCTTCCACTCTTCTTTTAATAAAGAATATAAAATAGTATTATGAGCAACTCCATTTTGAATCATATGTTTTCGAAGTAATCCTTCTTCTTG
This sequence comes from Bacillus sp. 7_6_55CFAA_CT2, assembly GCF_000238655.1. NCBI lineage: Bacteria > Bacillati > Bacillota > Bacilli > Caryophanales > Bacillaceae > Bacillus > Bacillus sp. 7_6_55CFAA_CT2. The sequence continues at coordinate 1,156,393 of NZ_JH414709.1, forward strand.
AAATCCTGCTTTTATTAACAATTTTTGAGAAGATTTATTTTCTACATATACAACCGCTGCGATTCTTATTAGTTGCAGCATTTCAAATCCGTAAGCTAAAATCGCTTGTAATGCTTCCGATGCATATCCTTGTCCCCAATATGTATCATCTAATTCATAACCAATTTCAGCTCGTTTATGATTATTATTAATTAAATGAAATCCGCACGTTCCGATTAATTGGCCCGTCCCTTTTTTCTCGATTCCCCAGCGAAATACACTGCCCTCTTCATAACGATTTTTAAACGTTTGAATCGTTGTTTTCGCTTGCTCAATATTTTCAAAAGAATCCATTCCGAAATAACGTATAACTGATTCTTTCGAAAAATATTGGAACATCGTTTCTGCATCTAATAGTGTAAGTTCTCTTAATCGTAAACGTTCTGTTTCTAGTTTCGGAAATCCCATCTCTCTTTCTCCCTCTATTCTAATGAACTGCAAATTTCAATATAATTTCCATCTGGATCAGCAATGTAGGCAATTGTTTGCCCCCACGGTTTTACAATTGGTTCAACTAAAACCTTAATACCTTGTCCTCTAAATTGCTCAATCGTTTCTAATACATTCTCAACAACGAATCCTAATTCGAAATGAGAAGACTGTAATTTACCTTCTGTAAGCGGTAGTCCTGTTAATTCTTTCACATCTTGCCGCGTATTCATCGCTAAAATGGTAGTTCCAGTATTAAATTCAATATATGTACCGTGCTCTGCTTTTATAGGTAACTGTAAAATATCTTTATAGAATTTTAAACATTCCTCAAACTTTTCTACATATAAAATAATGTACTTCATTTTCAAATCCATTTTACATCCCCCTTTGTATCTATCCCTATTTACATCCCCCTTTGTATCTATCCCTAAAATTTCGACAAAAGTCTCACAAAAACCTTGTTCCTTGTAGTAATGAGCAAAAAAAATGAGGCCGATTTCTCGGCCCCCCAGCTTATTGGCATAAAACAGGAGATTTGGTTTGGACATAACCAGTTCGTACTTTTATTATATTTTATTTTTTCTGAATTTTAAATACATTAAACACCTATTTATATTGAGAAAGTTTTTTGCTTGCATAAAATTAAAGATTTTAAGAAATGATACAAATGGAGGTGTATACATATGGAACCAATGCTATGTCCAAGTTGTAAAACGAACCGTACCCGCTTTAATATTCTTGAGCAACAAGTAAAACCAGTCAAATTAAATCCACAAACTGGTCAAGTAGAAGAAGAATACACAAATGAAACGATGAATGCTTTTCATATGGCCTATCAAGGACCTACTTATCGCGTCCAATGTGCTGTATGTGGGCTTGTTGAAAACCCAGAACAATTTATTAAACCTGCTCAAAATCAGTCTTTCTAATAAAAACATGATTATCCCTTATAGAAATAGATTTTTCTATAAGGGATTTTTTCGTTTAATAAGTTAATTAAAAATGGATTTCTTCCTTATTATATATTAACCTTCACACTCTTTTGGTCATTTTTAAATAAGGGAGGTAAAACAAATGATTTTAAATAAAAAGATAATGCTTTCATCAACATTTCTACTATTAACTTGTCACATAGTCATCTTTTACTTTTGGACTTTCGATTGGAAGAAAATAACGACTCCTTACGGTCTAATGATATGGATTGTTTCTACTATTTGTGGTCTTTTACTTTACTACCATTTTTAAAATCAAAAATCTAATAAATTAATATTAATTGCTAGTTCGTTATTATTAATTATTTCTTCTTCATTTATGATTTTTTTAGGTATTGTTACTGGTATCATCTTTGTAACTGTTAATTCTATGACCTAAATATATATTTTTATTATATATAAAAAATAGTTAACAAAATAGAATTACATAAAATTAAAGAAGAAGATAATGATGTCATTATGTCATTGATGTCATTGTCATCATTATTTTCTTCTAGAGTCTAATCTTTATTATAATATTTCACTTTTCAATTTCTTGATTTTCCAAAAAAATCCTCATGAAGAAATAAGTATACATACAACCTACAAGCCCTGTCATAACTTTCGCCCAAATTGGCACCCTTGATTCTGTTGAACTTAAAAATACGCTATACATTGAGGGTAATATAGTTATTGAAATTAATGCGAAAAATTGTAATAATTCCTTCATTTTTTGCACCTTCGTGTCCTTCTCTGAATATATGTCAGGTAACTCAATTCCCTTCTCTACTTCCTTACAAAAATAATTCCATCTTGTAAAACTTGTGACACGTTTCCAACCAGACATTTCATATATTTCAAAGTACTCCTGTTGTTTTTCTTTTGAATCCCAATAAACCAATCTAAAATCCGCTTTATATATTACATCTTTCGGTTCTGTTTTCTTAAACGTATACAACAAATTATACCTTTGTAACGCCCAACCTTTTTGATGCATTTTCCGTAAAAAAGCTTCTTCTTTTTCTAAATTCCATGCCGTAGAAAATTTAAATACCCTTTTTATCTCCATCTTCCATTCACTCCCCTAATATACTATTTCCATTCCTTACAGATCTCTGCAATCTGTTATATTCTAGCTCTAACACTTCTCTCCCAAACGGCGTTAACTCATAGCACTTCTTTCTATCTGTAGAGGCAACTTCAACAATTAATTTTTCTTTAAGTAATTTCGTCGTATTCCCGTATAAAGTACCAGGACCGAGCTTTACTTCCCCATTTGTCATCTCTTCTACCATTTGCATAATTCCATATCCGTGCATTGGTTTCACTAGTGATAACAGTATGTAATATGTCGCCTCAGTTAACGGAATATATTTTTGCGCCTTCCCATTCATTATAACTACCTCCGATACATCGCCTTATGATATATCGACTTACGATACATCGTATATCGATATTGTATAATCATATTCCAAAATATGCAAGAGTAATTTAATAATTAAATATCCATTTCTTTGAATTAAAAAACCATACAAATTTTCTGAATAATTTGTTAAAATATAGAAATATTAGCTCTTTTATAACGAAAGGAATGGTACATATGATAAATAAATTGAAAGAAAACATCGGATCTGTGTTTGTTGGGAAAGAAAATGTTATTGATCTACTGCTCGTTTCACTTCTTGCTGATGGACATGCACTACTCGAAGACGTGCCTGGTACTGGGAAAACGTTACTGGCGAAAACCATTTCCAAAAGTATTGGTGGTAGTTTTTCTCGCGTTCAATTCACCCCCGATGTACTTCCAAGTGATATAACAGGTATTGAATACTTCAACCCAAAAACAAGCGAATTCGAATTAAGAATTGGACCAGTTATGACAAACATTTTGCTGGCAGATGAAATTAACCGTGCAATGCCGAGAACGCAGTCGAGTTTGTTAGAAGCGATGGAAGAACGACAAGTGACGCTCGAAAAACAATCTACGCCTCTGCCGAAACCGTTCTTTGTTATTGCGACGCAAAACCCAATTGAATCACAAGGGACTTTCCCTCTTCCAGATGCACAGCTTGATCGCTTTTTAATGACGATTTCAATCGGTTATCCTACTCCTGAAGATGAGCTACAAATGATGCGACGTTTTCGGAACGATTTACCATTAGAAAGTGTCACATCTGTCATCTCATTAGAAGATATTTTAGAATCTCAAAAACGAGTAAAAGAAATATTTGTTTCGGAACCGTTAGAACATTACATTATTAAACTTGCTCATGCTACAAGAAATCATGATTATATCGCTAACGGTGTAAGCCCACGTGCCACATTAGCTTTAGTACGTGCTGTTCAAGCTTTAGCCTTTTTACATGGGAGAGAATATTGCACACCAGAAGATATACAATTGTTAGTTCCTTCTGTTTGGAATCACCGTATCGTCTTATCAATGGAAGGTGCCCTGCGTACGACAAAAAATGATATTATGAAAAGTATTTTAAAAGAAGTTGACGTACCTGTGGAGATTGAGCAAGCATGAATGGACAGCGTGTTGTAACTGTGCCTTTATTTTTTCAACTCCATATTATTCAACTAACCGTTCCAATCGCGTTACTTTTCACATTCTTTTTCCCGCAACGAATGCTTATGTTTCTCTTTTTCTTCTATTATATATTTGCGATTTTTATTTATAAATATGTCGCTTTCATAGAGAAGAAGTTTCAAATCATAAATGAGAAACAAACTACACGGCTTTTTCCTGAGGAATCTGGACAGTTTTTTATTCATTTAAAAAATGGAGCCAGCATACCGCTCGTTAATGGTGTTTGTTACTTTCATTTAAATTCGTCCCTTATACCGCATAAAGAGCAAGGCATTGAACAAATATCAAAAACATTATTCTCTTTCCCATTTTCACAACCTGCACATTCGGCACAAAAATGGGGTTTAACATTAACCGCAACGAAGCGTGGTGTGTTTCAAATTGAACAGTTTGAATGTGTATTAAAAGATCCATTTCATCTATTAACTGTACATTTACCTGTTTTTGATAAATTAAGGACTGAAATTATTGTGTATCCTTCTCCTAAAGAAGTAGCAGGTTTGCAAGAACTTCAGCAACTTTTGAATGGATTTTATCGAACGAATTTTTCTTTTTACAATGATGAAACATCTATTATCGGTGTAAAGCGATATGAGCGTGAGTCTTTCCGCTCTATTCATTGGAAGGCATCTGCTAAAATGCAACAATTACAAGCGAAGCAATATGAACCTGTAAAAAATTATAGTTGGACGATTTGTCTTTCTTTAGCTGCCGATCGTGGATTTGGTTGGAAAGATAATGTAGAAGAACTTATTTCATATGCAACATACATTTTCCAGTACACAACGAAGCACCACATTCCGTTTGAATTGTTTATTAGTGTATTAGCAGAAGGCGGTGCATTACATGTACCGTTAAATGAAGGACAAACACAATATGCAAAAGCTTTAGAAGAATTAGCCCGTATTTCAGATGATAGTACGTTACTTCCGAAACAAGGATTCCTTCATTATGTAAAGAGAAAGAGAGAACGATCGTCTACAATGATATACATTGGTTTACAAAGAAATGAACTCCCTCTTCTCTCGCAGCCAACGTTTCTCATTACTAGTGAAGGGATGGTGGAACCAGTTGAAAACTTGGCTATATCACATTCATGATTTCATTCTGCTCCTCCTGCTTTCATTATTAACAGAAAGAGATGAACTAATTAGTATTGCAATATTTTTAACAACAGGCTATATTGGAGTATTTCTTATTCATAAATTTATGCAGAAAAAACAACAGGATTTGTAATACTTTTAGTTCTTCAAATCGTTCTTTTCTCTTTATTTTTACCTTTTTCTCTTTTTGGCACAATCATATTACCACTATTTTTCTTTATCGTGCATGTGGTCGGACCTGGATATCCAGTTCAAAAATCTTTAGGTGGTATTGTATGGTTTGTCGTTTCAGTTATATTTTATGCACCCTTTCCACCGTTGTGGAAACTATTAATGTTAGCCTTGCATCTTATGATTACATTTTGGTTAACCGGGGCAAATCGCAAACAACAACTATTACGTTTTGCTTCTATCATTACGATTGGCTTAATGAGTATATTCATTGTTCAAGTATTTCCTTTCATTCGACTTATTTTTGGTTTTATAACGGAAGTAGTCGCATTAGGCGTCGGCTATGCTTTAATGCCATTAATTAAAGCAGCGGAATTAAAAGATACTGAAGATGTTTGGGCAAATAAAGGACATCTCTTAAAACCCAAAATTGAAGATGGGAAAAAAATTCCTGATTTTGATCCAATACTCATAAATAGCGCTACAATAATAGTCTGTACAGCTATCGCTATTTACGTGGTTTGGAAAATAGTAAAAAAACGAAAACATTTAAGTTTTCCAAATATGCCCGCCTTCGAATCTACTATCATTACTGATAAAGAAGGAATGAGCCAAAATCGTTTTAAACGAAATAAACCGCCACATAACGAAATTCGGAAGGAAATTTTCAAGCTAGAGAGTAAGTTAACCCCTCCTTTAAATAGAAAACGGGGAGAAACTGTTGAGACTTGGCTAGAAAGAATAAACGATGAAGAAGATGTAAATATTCAAAGTGATATTATTATAGATGCTTATAATACTGTGCGTTATTCAAATGGTGCAAACACTGTACTTCTACATGAATTTAAGGAAGAGATTCATAAGCTTTATGCATATCAAAAAAGTTTGAAGAAACGAAAGAAATAACGTAACAAAAAGACTCCTATATTCATAGGAGTCTTTTTATACTTCTACGTTGCTTTTTAAATTGAAGCATTCTTCCCTGCTTCAATTTCTAATGACTCTTCATGCCACCAAAGTGTTTCTTCAGGATCTTCTTTAGCGATTTGGTGTGCTTCTTTTTTCGTTTCTACTGTAGGATATGAACCTTTTAGCGCACGCCCTGAAGTCGTAACGAATAGTACACTAAATACAACTAATCCAATAATACTTACACCTGCTAAATAAAATGCCGGTGCGAGCGGGTTACCAGTTGCATGAACTAAGTATGAACATACGAGCGGTGTTGTTCCACCGAATATCGATACAGAAATATTAAATGAGATCGAAAGTGCTCGATAACGTACATCAGTGAAAAAGAGTGATGGTAATAATGAAGGTAATGTTCCTTCATATACACTTAAGAAGAAACCTAGTACGAAAATACCTGCAAATATAGCTGCAATATGTCCGTTACCTATTAGTAAAAATGCTGGAATTGCAAATACAGTTAAACCAAGTAAACCAATTTGCACAACGCGTTTATTACCAATTTTATCACTTAATTTACCGAAATATAGTGCTAGTGGAATCATAAGTGCCATCGTAATAGAAATAATTAATAAGCCTGTTGTTTCTTCGACTTTAAGTACTTGAGTTAGATAAGAAGGAATATACGAAAGAATCATATAATTTGTAATATTAAAGAAGGCGACAATTACTGTGCTTAATAAGAAGTCTTTTTTGTGATATTTAATAATATCCATAAATGAAAATTGTTCATTGTCTTCAGATTCCTCTTGTGCTTTTTCCATCTCTTCAAAGATTGGAGATTCATCTAGATGACGGCGTAAGTATAAACCGACCAAACCAATTGGTGCAGCTATTAAGAATGGAATACGCCATCCCCAGCTGAGCATTTGCTCATCTGTTAACAATAACGTCAAAATGGTAACAATTACCGATGCAGCAATGTAACCTGAGAGTGTTCCAATTTCAAGACCACTACCGAGTATACCACGCTTTTTATCTGGAGAAGATTCTGCGATATAAACCATTGCTCCTGAATATTCGCCGCCTGTAGAGAAGCCTTGAATCATTCGGGCAACTAAAAGTAGTATTGGTGCCCATACACCAATTTGTTCATAGGTTGGTAGTAATGCGATGAATAATGTAGAAAGTGCCATTAAAATAATAGTAGTACTTAACACGATTTTTCGGCCGTACTTATCTCCTATTCTACCAAAGAATACACCTCCGATTGGTCGAACGAGAAAGGCTGCTGCAAATGTACCGAATGTAAGTACAAGTTGCAATCCACTATTATCAACACCTGAGAAGAATAATTGACTTAAAATTACCGCTAAATACGCGTATAATCCGAAGTCAAACCACTCCATTGCGTTCCCTATACCAGTAGCAATTACTGCTTTCCTGGCTTGTTTAGGATTGACAATATTAACGTCTTGAGGTTCAAAATTTAAATCATTATTTTGTTGCATATAATAAAACAGCTCCTTATTTAATTTAACTTCTTTAAGCACACCTTCTCTTATTGAATAAAATTAATTCGAAGCACTTAAGGAAAAACAACGTCTCCTTATCTGTTATTATTATTTCACATAATTAATTATTTGTCCAATTAAATGCTCTTTTTATATAAAATTAAACCCTGTTTAACTTGTTATAAAATGACGTTTAGCTTATATAATATATACCTTTACACTACAAATGAAACTTTCATTTATTTATATTTATAACGTTTCTATAATTGCTTCCTCTAACTTAGAAATCAGTAACTTTTACTTAAGATTTGCATATATTTAAAAAGTGAACTCATTAACTCGAATTCTGTTTTATTACATTTAACTATAATATTATTATAGTTTTAAAGGAGGCTCTTTTATGTTGGAAATAATACTTTTACTTACTACTGTTTCTTTTCTCTTCATTATTTCTGGATTTTTCATTACCTTAAAACAATATAAAGAAATAAAAAATATAAAGACTATATTAACTACAAAAAAAGAAAATGAGAAAACTACATCCGAAAACTCAATCCCTATGCAATTAGACCTTAGCGTTCTCAATAATTTACTCGCGTCTGGAATAAATAAAGGTTCCAATTCAAGTAATGAAAATTCTAAGTCTGATAAAACTAAATAGTCGTTACGTATATAATAAAATATATATCTCCTATTTTATCTAACCTTATTAATAACTACCTCTGATTAAAAAGGAGACTACTTATGTGTAAAAATCCGATTTCTATTATTATTCGTATACAGCATAACATAAAAGTTTTACCTGAAATTTTGAAAGCCTGTGAACAACTACAGCCTTTAGAAATTATCCTTACTATTAACGGATGTATCGATGATTCCATTGATATTGCACAATCTTACAATTGTAAAATTATCACATTAGAAGAACCGACAGAATCAAATAATTGTTATGTAATTGGTGCCAAAAAAGCAAAAGGTAAGTACCTCTTATTTTTAGATGCAAATTACAATATCCCCCCTTCCTTACTTAAACAATTTCTTCAACCATTACTAGATAAATCAGCTGACTTAGTATTAAACAATTTAGATGATTTTTTTTATCAAAAGCAAAAGCCAACTATAGAAATGATTTGGCAGCAAGTTACGAATCATTTCTTTCATCGTCCAGATTTACATGTTAACTCACTATTATTTCCTCCCTACGCGGTAACAAAGGAAATTCTTGAAGCAATTACTCCAGAAAGTTTATTAAATCCGATATTAGCACAAATGAAAATTATTAAAAATAATTTTCGCATTAGCAATCATTTTAAAATTTCTATACCGCAAATTCCCTCCTTCCCCTCAAAACAACTCATTCGTTATCACCTAGAAGCAATTGAAAATTGGGTAAATATATTACAAGATTCAAGAGGAAACTATACTGATAATAATCGAAGGCGGGATATTATTTTAGAACTTCAAAACGGCGAACAAAGAGCTATATCCAAAATAATTACAGGTAAAGAGTTTTATTCAAATACTTATGGAAATAAACAATTATCCATCATTATCCCTGTTCAAAATGAAGAAAAAACGATAGAATCTATCATTTTTGAGGTGCAGAAATTAAAACCTTTTGAAATTATTGTTATTGTTAATGGATCAACAGATAAAACAGAGGAATTGGCGAAGGGTTGCGGTGCAACAGTTATAAGCTACGAAGAAGCACTCGGCATTGATACCGGACGTGCCGTTGGTGCATATTTTGCAAAAGGTGATATATTATTATTTATTGATGGTGATTTCTTAATTCCTAGTTCTGATTTATTACCATTTGTACAATCTGTTCAAAATGGAACCGATTTAGCTTTAAATAAATTAGAGCACTACTACATGTATCGTGTTCCTTATACTATCGTAACTGCATGTAAGCATGTTGTTAATTTAGCATGTAATCGAAAAGATTTAGGTATGGGCTCCACAACTGCTGTCCCTCATGCTTTTAGTCGAAAATGCATTGATACAATTGGGTTTGATTCTCTTCTTTCACCAACCTTAAGTCAAGTTAAAACAATTTTAGCAGGATTGCATGTACAAAATGTTCATTCTATCGACGTTGACAAGATAAATCGAGTTCGACCAGAAAAACACTTCTCGCAGGAAGGCTACCTTTCATTAGCAACACAACAAATCATTGGCGATCATATAGAAGCAATTTCTTACCTCATCGAACAAAAAAGAGGTAAAGAGTGCTTCTAATTATACATCCTACCTACTAAATAATATATTATATCATTTTTAATATATGACAGAATAAAAAAGATGGGTTGTAACCATCTTTTTTATTTTTACATCAACTCAAAAGAAAAGTAGAAGGCAAGTTTTTCATTTCTGTATCTTCTTAAGAAGTTTGAAAAGAAAGGCTTGTTAATGAAGATTCAACACTTAAATCATCATTTAGTGCAATTGAGAAACATGCAACTAATGGTAAAGTAATAACAATTGATCCACTAGGATTAATTATAATTGTAGGACTTGTCCCACATTCGCCTCCACAATCTACTACTGCATCAATTCCACTACCAGGGGTAATTGTAATTTTAAGACACACATCTAAACAAACATTATTCGTAATACATGCCATAACTCTCCCTCCTTTCTTTTAACAATATATGCAGTTAATTAAATTCGGACACGACTCTCGTACTAATTTTTATAAATTAGATGCTATTTTACTATTCGTTTTATAGGCAATTAACGTTTGATTAAACTATCTAAATTAACTAAGAAACTCAAATCATCTTTCACTGCAATAGAAATACATGCGATAAATGGTATTACATTAAAATTAGACAAACTTTCATCATTGCACCTTACGAATATTTCTGCGCCACCATTTGGATTGACTTTAGTTTCTAAAGAAATATTAAAACAACTTTTATTGATGCAAGACAAGATATTCCCTTCTTTCTTATATCTAATATCTATTTATCCAAAAATAAAAATACAACTTTATTTACCCTTTACCTTCCATACTTAAAATAAAAAAGATAAAAACTTCTTCATATATATAAAGAAGCCTTTACCTTTTAGTTACTTGTTCATTTACTATCAGTCAGTGAAACATGCTCTTCACTTGTACCTGAGCTAAAAATAATAAAAATTTTTGATTTTAGTTTCATTGCAATACTAAATATCGTCAAGTTGCATAAATGAAATGTTTAAGTTACTCATTCAATAGACAAATTTACCTTTTAAAATAAATCTTTAAAATCCTTATTCTTCAATAAATATGAAAGTCCTTCTAAATGATCCCCAGTAATTCTCAATACAGCTGGTGGATGTCCTATCGTCGCAAAATGCTCTTGTGGCCGAATACGATTTGGTTTCATTACATCTACAAAATGGACACATCCGACTTTATACCCTTCTAATATTGCCTTTACTTGTGCAACACACGCTGTGTGAAGAGTGTCCCAGCCAATTCCCTCTAAACATTTTCTACTAATAGCATGGGGAACAGCAATTGTAGATCCTACCCCTAAATCTTTACGGTTACAAGCAATATTCAAAATATATTTATATAAACTTACAATATATAGAGGAAATCTAAGATTTAAATTTAAATCATTTAAAACCATATCAACACCATCCGCAACAGCTTGCGTTAACGGATGAAGATCTTTTGCTAGAATAGCAAAATCAGCATCAATAAAGAGAAGTATATCCCCTGTGGCTTCTTGTGCACCAATTGCCCGTCCTACATCATGCCCTAATCTTTCTTCATAAACAATTACTGTTGCCCCTGATTGCTTAGCGATTACTTCTGTCTGATCTGTTGACCCATTAATGACAACAATTATTTCTTTCGGTTCAATTTTTCTTGCCTCAAGAATAACTTCTTTAATCGTTGATTCTTCATTTTGTGCTGGTATAATAATTGATAACTGTTTTCCATTATAAATTGATGAATTCATTCCCCATCCTTTATGGAAACGTGAATAATTCTTTTGTTTTTTTAACTGCTCTATAATTTCTCTTTTTCTTCCTCCATCTGTATAGTTACCTCTATCATCTTTTCGTTGTAACCAACTCTCCAAAGCTTTTATATTTTCTTTAATCTCATATACTTCTAATTTAGTTAATTCATTTTTATAGAAAGAGGTTTCGTTTGCGGGCATATTATTCAAGGAGGTGTTAGTGATAGCTGACGAGGATTGTAGTCGCCACCCTTTCTCAATAAGAGTTACTTGGGACAGAATAGGGTTCTGCAAGATATCATATCCAATGTCTTCAATTGCTTTTTTAGTAATAGCATATGGCATAGATAACATCGAATCATATTTTAAATCCATACGCCCCAATACATCGTTTACTATTTTTCTATACACCATAGCAATACTTGGCCATTCTACTCTCATCTTTTCAAAACATACGGAGTCTATGTTATTTAAGATTACATCCTGTTCCTTTTTCAGTATCGGTTCTATAAATCGCTCTAATTCTACCGAAAAAATAACATCTTCCCCATCTAAAAATAAGACTACATCACCATTGGCGATTTTTGCCCCATGAACTGGTGCTTTCCGTTTACTTTTCTCCTCAATCACAACAACGTTACTTTCAACAAATGTTGGTATAGATTGTATCGCACTCATTCTATCATCAGCTACAATAATAATTTCTATCGGTTTTATATGCTGCACTTTATTTAAAATTTGATTCAATTTTGATTTTTCTTCTCCTAAAACTATAACGACTGATAGGTCCACTTCTTTTTGTTCTTCTTTTACAGTCTGATTAGGTTTTACTTTTTTTATATATTCAATTGTTTCACTCTTCCCTACAGCTGCATGCCCTGCTTTTTTATCAAAATATAAGTCAATTATAATTTGATTTACTTCCGTGTCTTTATCAAGTTGCTCTAATTCGGAAATAAATGGTAGCAAATGATTTTGCACATCAAATTCACACGCGAAATTTTGCAAAAAATAAATATTCGGTACATATTTAATGTGATTAAAAAATTTCACAACATTAATTCTTTCGCCAAATTTCTCCTCAACTTCTTCTCTTGATAAATTTGGATAAGACAAATCGAAAACTAGATTTATTGGTACAGGTATCCATTTTAATAAATTTGTTTGAGGATTATTAATTAAAGCTGTGGAGCCCTTAACGAATCCAGCTAAAATTAAAGACATAAATCCTCCCCCGGAACTGCCATAAAACAACACATTTTTCGAATCAACTTTTAACTTTGCAAATACTATTTCTAAAATATTTGCTATATCTTGTAAATAAAATCTATTTAACTCTCCCTGTCCCCAGCCTAAAGATAATTTTCCAAGATATAACGTAGGGTCATTATAATATATAACAGTATCTTCAAATTCATCCATCCAAGAATGTCGATGAAAAATAGGTGGACCAATTGGCTGTTCTTGAAACCCACCTGCTCCGGATCCAAAAACAATAGTGTTAGAAGCATCGGGCTTAATACGAATTAAAAATTCATACGTTACTTTATCCCAATCAACCTTGAGTATAAATGGTTCTGTAATTTGAAAATCCATTTGCCATAATTGTTCATATGAAATGTTAATTTTTTTGTACTGGTCTAACAGTTTAATCACCCTTTCCATCTATTTCAAGATGTTCTATTAAGTAAGAGAGAGCTTCAACGTGATCACCAATTATTCTTAATACTGCCGGAGGATGTCCATTGTAACTTACATTCTCCATTAAACGAATTCTATTCGGTTTTACAACATCAACGTAATGTACACATTCTACTCTATACCCTTGTAATATAGCTTTTACTTGTGCAAGACTAGGGCATAGTAAGCTTTCCCAGCCTATTGCATCTAAACATGATCTACTCATAGCATGTGGAATTGCTACTAATGAGCCATTGCTTAATTCTGGACGATTATATGCTAAATTAAGCATATATTTTACGACGTCTACAACATAAAACGGAGGATGTAACATCGGATTCAAATCATTTAATGCTATGTCTACACCAGCTGAAACTGCTTTTGTAAAATGATGCAAATTACTTCCTGAAACACTAAAATCACCATCAATAAATAAAAGAATATCTCCTGTAGCTTCAAGCGCTCCAATAGCACGTCCAACATTATGACCAAGTCGTTCGTTATATTCAATAATAGTAACACCAAGTCTTTTAGCAATATTAGCCGTTTGATCTGTCGAACCATTTACAACGACAATTATTTCTAGTGGTTCTATTTTTCTCGCCTCAAGTATTACTTGTTCTATAGTCTCTTCTTCATTTTGTACTGGTATAATGACAGAAAGTTGTTTCCCGTTATAAATTGAAGAATGCATTCCCCAGCCTCGATGATACGAAGGATACTGCTTGCTTTCACCTAATCTTTGAATAATATCTCTTCTTTTTCCTGCATCAGTAAATCCTACTCTTCTTCCCTTTTTCTCTATCCATTTGGATATACCAATTAAATATTTTTCCACTTTCTCTTTTTCTATTTTCTAATAATTCTTTTTTAAATAAATACCCTTCTTCTTCTAACATTTCATCTTTAGATAACGTTCTTATTGCATATTGATTGTTAATCCGCCAGCCTTGATTCACTATGTTCATATGAGCTAGAACGATATCTTTTATATAATCAAACCCGATATTTACCACTACTTCTTTCGTAAGTGCATATGGTAATGAAAGTATTGAATTGCTTTTTAAATCTGGTCGACTTAAAATTTCATTTAACATTTTTCTCCAAACAATATCCATATTCGGACATTTACCAACTTCTATAAATTTATCTATTTTGTTTAATACTACATCCGCCTGATTTGTAACAACTGGCTCAATAAAATTCTTCATTTCAGTTGAAGATAATAAAAAATTACTATCTAAAAATAACAATACATCTCCTTTTGCTGCCTTTACAGAAGCTTCATACCCATCATAATACGTACTATATTTATCCATCAAAACAATATGGCATTTATGTTTCTTTGCTATTTCATACAAATTACTTCTATCGTTAGGAACGAAAATTATAATTTCAAGAGGATTTAACTTCCATATAGATTGAATTGACTCTTCTAACATTTGCTCTCTTTCACTGTACAAAATAATAACCGTTAACGATTTCATTACACGCCCCCTTTACACATTATGTGACATAAAATATTAAGTATTACCATTTCCTATGAATTTGCTACTTTATTAACATATTCAAAAGTGAATTATACTGTGTAAAAACAACCGTCTATTTTTAAAAATATAAGTTCTGCACTTACCTCCTTTCTCTTATCATTGTTTGTTACAACTCTCACCATAAAAAACAAAAAAAGTCCTAATTTCTTTAGGACTTTTTTAAATAAATTTATCAATATTATTAATTTTATATACTACCTTTTTCCATGTTATACCGCGATCTTTTGTAGTAAATATTTCTTTTTTATTACACGCCCAACCTTTACGCCGATTAAAAAAATGCAAACAAAATACATTTTTTAATAATGGATTGCTTGATACTTTAATCCATTTTGCTCCTTTTTTTATTATTTGATACACACTCCCATTTTCACTATTTATAACCCAGCCATAATAGGAACTAAAAAACGAAACAGCCACTTTACTAGTATTTATTGTTTTATTTGAAATATGCCACGAATTCCCCTTATCAAATGAGTAATTCATTAAAAATACATCATCATTCATTTTAGTTGGTATTACTAATAAGTTATTTTTATAGATTGCTTTATAAGCCATAGCAGTCCCATTATTAATTCCTTCAAGACTTGGAATATCTTTTATAGGATGCCAACTTTCCCCACCATTTATTGTTTTAAATACCGTTGATGTTTCATAATGTTTTTGTAGTGAAATAAACCCAATTAGATCGTTTATAAATGTTATCCCTGAAATACTATCACTAATACTTATATTTTTTATTACTTTCCAAACTTTCCCTTTCGTTTTCAAATAGTATAAATTATGTTCAAATTTATTTGATGCAAGCTTTCTAGATAATACAATCCATATACTATCCATATTCGTAGCATGCAATTGTACTTGAACATCAGTCGATTTCTCCCAATCTTCTTCAACCGGTAAAATAAACTCACTCCATCTTTCTCCTCTATTAACTGTATAAAATATAGCTGGCAATAAATCGTCATTCTTTTTTGTTAAACCATATGCCCAAGAGCTTCGAGCGTTTATTGGATACCCAAATAATACAATTGAATTAAGAGGATTGACAATATCCCATTCTACTCCTCCGTTTCGAGTATATAAGATAGCCTGCTTTTTATTTGTATATTGAATACTAGCCCAACCATATTTATCCGTTCTCATTTGTAAAGAAGTAAATTGAATATCATTATTTTCCAATATATCACCTCATTCTTATTATTTATATATTCGTATGCTATTATTTTCAAAACGTTCTATCATTAGTTATTTAAACCACCCGCTTTATCTACTATCTTTATACTTACTTTCCCTTTTCTTCACCACTCAAATATAACGAAATTCCTTCTATTTTTCCGTTATCATATACAAACGACTATATTTTACAAAATTCAACTATAAAAAATGCACCCCAATTGTAAACTATCCCCAACAATTAGAGTGCACTTTATATAAAATATAGCTTTTAATTTTTAAGCACTTACTACAGTAGCAACCTTATCCATACAAGTAATAAATTGAGTAATAAATGCATCAATTTCCTCTTTTGTAATAATATACGGCGGAAGTAATCGAATAATATTCCCTTGTGTTACATCGACTAGCATTCCTTTATTCATTAGCTCAACCTGTAATTTCTTCACATTTTCATTCGTATCATTCAGACTAATTCCAAACATCATGCCAGCATGACGTACTTCCTGAATATAATAAGAGTTTTCTTTCTGAATTTCTTGTAATTTATCATTTAAATATAGTGACGTTTCATACGCTTCGTGCATTAAACCATCTTCAATCAATGTGTTTAATACCGTTAACCCTAAAGCCGTTCCCATTGATGAATGAGCAAACGTTGTCCCGTGATCTCCTGGTGAAAATACATCACATAACTTTTTGCCTACAATAATTCCTCCTAGCGGTATCCCGCCTCCTGCTCCTTTACCAATTTGAATAATATCTGGTGTAATATTAAAATTTTGATAAGCAAATAGTTTTCCCGTTCTACCCATACCACTTTGAACTTCATCAACGACAAGAAGTACATTATATTTTTCACATAAATATTGAACACCATGTAAATATTCACTTGATAAAGGATAAATTCCTCCACTTCCTAAAACAGGCTCTAGCATAATCGCAATTGGTTTTTCTTTAATAATAGTCTCCTCTAATTGGTCTATATTTTCGCGCTCTACTTCATATACAGGAATCGATGTTTTAGGGAAATTTTGATATACACTTTCTTGTCTCGTAAAATGAAGTGCCCCTAACGTACGCCCATGGAAACTATTCTTCAGCACTACAATTCCTTCACGTTCTTCATTCGTATTAGCTCTATATTTATCAATTAATTTCAAAGTTGTTTCTGTCGCTTCCGTACCAGAGTTTGTAAAAAAGACCTTTCCGTTTTTTAATGAGCAATCCACTAATTTCTTTGCATATTCAATCGCAACTGGATTTAAAAAATGAAACGGCAGATGCAACGATTTTGTAACTTGTTCCATTGTCGTTTGTACAATTTTAGGATGATTGTATCCTAATACATTTACTCCTACGCCAGAAAATAAATCTAAATACTCTTTACCATCTACATCATATAGTTTACATCCTTCTCCTCTTTCCATTGCAACCTCTGTACGACAATATGTAGACATCATATATTCTTTATCTAATTGAAACCAATCCGACATGTTAAATTCCTCCTAGTTATTTTTCCTTTTTTAACATTCATTCTCTATATAATCGTTTATAAATTAAGTTTTAAGATTGAAATTTTAATAGTGGTTTTCTTCCACATTTTTCATTAAAACGTGTGCTTTCTCTTCCCGATATTCATTTTTCCATAATTTCTTCTATTTCAACAGGTCCACTACATATGTGTTTTTTTCATCTAGCGGTATGTTACTGCTTTGAACTTTGTATGTCATACATAATCGAGACTATAAAATCATATTTAGTAACAATCGACGAAAAAAATTTGGAGGCTATATCGATGAATGAAAAATATGATAAACATAGGAAAGAATTATTAGAAGAAGACTTTAATAAACATCGAGAACTTACTGAACCAGCTAAATTTCACTCTCAAACAGTTGGTTCACGTGGACCCGTACTAGAGCAAGATAGTGTACTTCACGAGACGTTACAAGAATTTATTCATGAAAAAATTTTAGAAAGACCTGTTCATGTAAAAGGATTTGGTGCGTTCGGTTATTTTCAAACGATATATTCGATGTCTGAACATACTAAATTAAGTTTTTTACAAAATTCTAATGAGAAAGTTCCTGTTATGGTGCGATTTTCGTTAGCTGTTAGTACGAAAGGAACACCGGATACTGCTAGAAATGTACGCGGTTTTTCTACAAAATTTTATACAAAAGAAGGCATTTTTGACCTTTTATGTAATCACATTCCTGTTTTTTCTGTCCGTGATCCGATGCGTTTCCCTGAAACGATTCAAGCATTATTACCTTCACCTAAAAATAACTTAATAGACCCTAATAGATTTTGGAGTTTTGTCGCTAAAGCACCTGAATCTATTCATTTTGTTGTCCGTTTATACTCTAATAATGGTACGGCCAAAAGTCTTCGCCACATTCCAGGACATAGTGTTAATACATATGTATGGAGAAATGCGGAAGGTAATCGAAAGTATGTAAAGTATCATTGGTACCCGTTTGAAGGTGTACAGTACATTACTAGTAAAGAAGCAATTAAACTAGCTGCCGAAAATCCTGATTATAGCGGGAAAGATTTATATGATGCTATTGAAAATGGTAAACCAGTGGAGTATGGTTTATACGTCCAGCTCATGGATCCGAAAGATGAAGTGCACCTTTCTTATGATCCTTTAGATGACACAAAAGTATGGGATGAACAGACGTATCCTCTCATACCAGTCGGGAAAATGGTATTAAATAAAAATCCTGAAAATTTTATGGAACAAGTAGAAAAAGTCGCATTCTCTCCTTCTAATTTACTGGATGGTGCAGAACTATCAGATGATAAAATGCTGCAAGGGCGCGCTAACATTTACAGTGATTCACAAAGAAGAAGAATTGGTCCAGAATTTCGCAAATTAACGATTAACCAGCAGCAAGATTGGACACCTGCTAATCAAATTACAACCGGTGAAGGAAGGTACGTTGAAGGTAAACTTGAAAGAGCTTCTATAACGAAACAGGATGACTTTACACAAGCTGGTGAATTTTATACGAAGTTACAGCCAATAGAAAAAGAACATCTCGCTGAAAACTTAGCTAGTGATTTGAAAGTTATATCCGATGATATTAGGGAGATTGTTTTGGGGTATTTCAATCAAGTATCAACTGATTTGAAAACAAGCATTGAGACAAAAATGAAAGAGCATTAAGAAGATTAAAACATGCTTTACAAATGAGAATTCAGATGTATATTAATTATTTTCTTATCAAAATCCAATGAGGTTATTTAATTTAAAAATATAAAGCCAACATATCCCTGTTCTATAATTAGAACAGGGATATGTTGAATTAGTTTAATGTTTAACATTAAATACTTTATTTCGCTACAAAATGTAATAAGTAGCCTTTCAAAACAAACTATAGTAAACTATTTTACTTGTACCGTATAATTCCCTGTTCCACCACCATACTTATATACACTTAAGTAATATTTCCCTGGCTTTGCATTATAATTTCCAAGCAATTTGTTTCCATCACGTTTTGTTGCATAAGCTACATAATTATTTAAATCTGATTCAGAATATAATACCCAGTTCAATCCAATATTTTGTTCGTTCGTAACAGAAATTTGTAAATCTTTTTGATCCTTTACATCAATAACAAATTTATCCCCCTGATCTTGATCGCTCAAGGTTCCTCTTAACAAAATATTCAAAGATAGTGGGTTTGCTGTTTCAAATGAATTATTTGGTTCTTTTTCTACAGCCGTACCTTCTTCCGTATTCACTCCGCTAAACACAACATCATATTCAAATTGCCCAGCATTATTTACACGGTAATTTACAAAATAAGCAGTCAATGTTTTATATCCAGTCCACTCTTTTCCTGAAAGACGTTTCAACATATCATTCATTGCTTCATTCATCACTTTCCAGTCCTCAACTTCTCCTTTAGCCGCACTTCCTGTATATGTCCCCTGTAGTGTAAATGTATTAAAGAATTGTGATTTATTCTTTGTTACTTTCACATCTTTTAATTTCGCTTCATTCGTAATATCTGAAGTAACGTCCGAAAGCGATTTTGGATCATGCTGAGTTAAATACTCATCTGATACTTGTGGAATTGTATACTTATCACGATTATCAATAAGCATTTGCATATAAGATTGATATTCTTCATTTAACTTATTATCTTTGCTTAATGTAGCACGGTATTCATCGTAACTTGAAACATCATTTGCGCGAATTAAATCATGTACTTTATCGAACATTTCTGGGCGCTTATTATACATATATGATTGCAGTGCAAACGAATAATTATAAAAATCCCACGTTCCATATTTCGCATTTAATGTTTGTGATGCTGTATAACGTTTTGCAGGATCATTAGATAACCCACCAATTATACTTTTTCGTGGTACTACACTATCTAATCGCGTTGCACCTGCAAAGAACTCTGCATTCCCTTCTTCAAACCATGTTAAACGTTCATTTTGATACATTTCCCCTTGGCCCCATAATCCCTGAACTTCGTACCTTCCCTGTAAGTAGTGCGTAAATTCATGGCGGAACAATTCTTCCAGACTATAAATACTTTGCTCTGGTGTACGTTCATATGTAAAGAAAGTCCCTGTCCCTTCAATATAAATCCCACCATTATTCGTTTCATATCCGTACAGTTGACGATTAAATTGATACTCATCTGGGCTATTATAAATAACCATCGTTAACACATCATCAGCATGTCCACTTTCAAGTGGTTTATCGCTACCAACTGTACGATAAAATTGAGAACGCACCTCTTTTGCCGCCCAGTATAGACGTTTAATTTTCTCTTCGCTAACTTTATCCCCAGCTTTAAAGACAATTGCACCATCATCAAACGTATACGTTTTCGGTAAATATTTCTTTTTCCCCTCTTCTCGAATTTGATCTAAATTTACAGTTTTTCCATTCGCATCTATTCCTCCATAATTTGTAGTAATTTGTTCTGCCGCAACAAAGTATTGCTCTCCTAAATATGGATAAATTCGCATTGCATCTGTAACAACTTGTTGTCCTTTTGTGGGCGTGCTATGAAGCTTGCCCAATCGGCCAGCATAGTAAATTCCATTATTAATTAACCATCCGTTTTTATTTGTTACTGTACCAAGTAGTGCAAAACGATTTATTTCATTAATAAAGTTATCAATATTTCGAAACCACATCGTATCTTTTGGCTCTTTTCCAGTCGTGTACATATCCGTCTGAATATCAAAGTCAATTCCCTTCATCAACTCATATATAGCGTCTCCTTTTGTTCGGTCTTCAATGAAAGTTGCAAGATTATCGTTATATTGTTTAAAAATTTCACCTGCATATAAAACCGTTTCAACATCTGCTGATGCATTTCCAATTAATTTTCCATATGATGCAATTACTTTATTTTGTTCTGATGTACCAAGTTTGAAATTTGGATTTTTTGCAATTGTTTTTAAAGCTGGTAAACATTTATCATGGTAGCTACGCTCATTTAGTTTGCTTAATTCATCATGGTAAAAACCTAAATAAAACGCTGCACGTAGAGCTTCTACTAATGTTTCAATCCCTTTTGAATCATCTTGCGTATAAGCTTGTCCTTGTTCTGCTAGTTTATTAATAATCGCTTGCATTCGGCTATCATCTTGATAGAATTTAAGACTATCACTATTAAACTGAAATAATTCCGGAATTTGATACCATTTAATTGTCACAAGAAGGTCAGTTAATTGTTTATTATTTAATTGATTTAACTCAGCCATCGAATACTTTTTTTCTTCAGCTAACGGCTTAATATTATCGGTTGGTGCTAGTGGACGCTGCGATAAATCCGCTAATTTTAACCGTTTTGTAAAAGATTCATTTTCTTGTACTTTTGAAGGGTGCGCCAATTCATCAACAGATTTCTGTATTCCTACCGGCTCCATTTGTAATACGTTCTTCACATTTTTCTCTTTTGTCTCTGCTTGAATTTGCAAACCATTACATGTTATTGTCACTAGTCCAACACCAAGAATCCACTTAGAAATTTTCGAATATTTAACCATACCATTGCCCCCTAATGATTTAAATGAAAATTCAGAATTTTAAAATCAAAAAAACCCACTTATTTGTATGTATTTACAGTTCCCCTATAAATACAACTATGATTAATAATGCAATAGTAGCTTGTTTTATACTATTACGAGTACAGATTCCTTACATACAATCTCCCTTCCTTACATGTAATACAAGCAAAAACCGTGCCAATCATATTTCTTATGAATAGCCAACATTCTTTTATAAATACTGTAGAATAAAATATACATAGGTGTTTCGGCAATGTATAAATCATTTGACACAAAATCTAATGTTTATGAAGAACAAATTCATTGAATGTTATAAATTCATTAGGCAGTAAATAATCCCCAATTATTAAATCTCTCAAAAAAAGGTAAACAAACATATTCCATAAAGCTAATATGTTCGTTTACCTTTTTCTATTTCAAATCAACAGCAAAATATCGTTGAATAAAAACAGCATGAATAAGTATTTTGTTATTCATTTCTCTTTTTCATATAATCTTTTTCACATTGCAACGGCTTAAATTTCACTTTTTTCCCTTTCTTCTTTTTCGTTTTTATAACGAGCCATTCCCCTTTTTCAACGTCTAGTTTTAGGCGTTTCATTACATTGATATTATCTTTTTCTTTATAAAGTAAAAATGCTTCTTGCGCCCTCACAAATAGGCTGGGCTGTTCGCTAAATCCACCACTGTCATAAATTTTAGTTAGCGAAGTATAATAAGAATCATTTTCCTTTCCACCATACATCAAATGAGCAGCCTCCAGATCTCTTTTACTTACTTCCCAAAAACTATGTTCATCAATATTTAAATTAAATGTGGATTTAATGTCCTGTATTATATTCTTCACATACTTTTCATCTCTAACTTTTCTTTCTTCGAGACAATCCGAAGATAACTCTGGTGCATCTGATTGGGAATGTACAACGTGTTGTATCGATACACACAGAATAAATACGCTTAAAATGTAAAATATTTTTTTCATATTTACATATCACCTCAAATGATTTAGATACTATATCATTTGAGGCTTACAATATTCTTATGCTAATAATAAGAAAGATCCTATAAAATAAAATTTTTATAGGATCTTTCTTTTTAATATTGCTTTATCAAATTCACGGGCGGGGCAACTACCTTACTACTTTTCACATCATATAATCCTATAGGTGTTACTCGTATAAAAGGCAAGTGCGTCGCAGAAAAGAATAAAATTGTAAATGCTGGATCATCATACGCGTAGCCACGCTCTTGTAGTAATTTCACCATCTGTTTCTCTTCCTGTATTAATTCTCTCATTTTTAAATTAGACATAATCCCGAGCAATGGTAATGCTATTTCGTGTAACACTTCATTGTTTTCTACTATGACCATTCCACCACCGAGCTCTTTTACTCTACGAAAAGCTGTAAGCATATCTTCTTTTCTTTTTCCGATAAGAATGATGTCACCTGTACCAGAATAAGAGCTAGCAAGCCCACCTAGTTCTTTTGCAAAACCTTTGACAGCTATATTCACTTGCCAACTGCCATCACGAGCAATCATCATAAGGAAACATTCATCATGATCTGTGGACAATTCATCACAGTCTATATTGATTTCACTAGTGTATGGTTTTGTAATAACGTTATTTAATAAGTGTATCCCCTTTTTATTAGAGAAAATCATATCCTCTTTTTCTATTGACCAATCTAATGATAATGGAGTTACTTTATGTTTACTCCAGTCTATATGTAATGCCTCATGTGTATTTACACCGTCACGCTTCACCCATTTCCCCTTTGCAAGGACACTAATTGGTACTGGGTTTTCTTTACTTTCTAAAATATTGATATTAGCAATTCTACCTGTCGCAATCGAACCATGTACATGTTCCATATTATAATAACGAGCAATATTATAACTTGCCATATCGTATGCATCTATTACTGGCACTCCTTGTTTTATCGCGGTAGAAATCATAACGTTTGTCATTCCATTCTCATAAAACGAAGGATGTGAGCCGTCTGTTGTAAAAAAGAATCTATCAAACTGCTTTACGCCTAGTTCCAACAATTCTTTCAGTAAAACTTCTAAATCTGGGCGGATTGAAGAATTTCTTAGGGAAACAGTGTAACCTTGCATAAGACGAGTGAAAGCTTCCTGCCCTGTCATCGCTTCATGATCACAATCTGTACCTAACAGTTTTAACTTCGCTAAAGTCGTTTCAGATGCACCTGGAAAATGTCCTTCTACTTTCTTCTGCAATCGCTTCGTTTCCTGCATCCAAGTTAACATTTCATCATCGCCATGTAATAGTTTTGGCCACGCTGTTAGTTCGCCGCCTTGAAGAACTGCTTTATGCTTAAGCCATTCTATTATTTCTTCACGATTAAATAAAGTTTCCCCGTTTTGCAATTCAGTTTGTCCATCAAAACGACACCACCAATACATACTTGCTGGAATCTTTTCAAATTCATCTAATAAACGAAATGCTTCTTCACGTTGTAATGTGAAAAATAAAGTTAAATTATCATTAATAAAAGTTGTTGTCCCAAACTGCATCGCATGATTCGCTAAAGTTTCAGGATTATATAATTGATATGGATGTGCATGAGGTTCTATGTAACTTGGAACTACATACTTTCCATCACAATCAATGACTTCACATTCATGCAGTTGCACTGGCAGCTTTTCCCCTACATAAACAATCCGGTCATCATAGATCCAAATATTTGCTTGCATCCACTCGCGCATATAGGAATTTAAATAAGTTGCGTTCTTACATAAAATGTGCGGACTTCTTTTACCATCTATTACTTCAACATGCTCTCGTAATTGTTTATTACTCCATTTATAATGATTTTCCCCCATTGTATTCAACTCCAAATCAACTCATAATTATTTTGATTAAAACGAGAAATACTTAACTAACTAAAGTATTTTCCATTCATAACTCCCCAATTGGCACCCCTATATCCTTCATTATATTTAATAATTTTAAAAATAACAATTTTCAGAACTACATACATACCTTTTTTATCCAAAATAAAAAGAATGTCATGTAACTGACATCCTTTTTATTTTTATCGTAAGCATTAAGATTGATTTTCACTTTGAAATACACTTGATTCCATATCATAAATGCAACTACTGTCCATAGTTGCGAACTTAAAAAAGCACCTCTTTTAAATATAACTATAACAAAATTCCATTCACTTTCTTTTCATCTATTTATTAAATTCAATTTGCATCATTTTATTAAACTGCGGAACAATATCGACCCCACCTATAGAGTTGAGACTGATAGCCAATGTATGTTTGCCTCCAATTACTCCCCCAGCAAAAGTTGTAAATCCAGGAATTCCTCCTCCATGCCCCCAAACTGAAACACCGTTTGGAAGTTTAGTCTCATAGATTCCAAGACCGTATGCGTCACCAACCCCTTTTCCTTCTATAGGAACTGTAGTAAGCATTTCTTTTAGCTCGCGTTCCTTCAGTAACTTACCACCGAGTAAAGATGAAAAGAACTTATTTAAATCATCCGCATTAGAAATCATATCTCCAGCTGCATTAGCTAAACTTGGATTATAATACGTAATATCTTTCAACTCGCCTGTTCCTTCCATTTTCACATATCCACGAGCATGATTCTTTCCTGGGATGACGGGTGAATTTCCTGGTAAAAACGTATTTGATAGGTCCAAAGGTTCAATAATTCGCTTTTCGATTTCTTCCGCATAACTATTTCCAGTTATTTTTTCAATAAGCATTCCTAGTATTACGTATCCTGTGTTTGAATACAACCAGTCTTTTCCCGGCGAAAAATCTGGAGGCAGCGAAAGACCTATTTTCACTATTTCTTCTGCTGTATACGTTTTTTTCGAATTCATTATGTCCGCGTCTTTTGACTTTAAGTATTCAGCGATACCACTCGTATGATTCAAAAGTTGTCGTATCGTAATTTGATTACCATCATACCCATTTCCTTGCACGAGACCTGGTAGCCACTTTTCAATTGGATCGTCAAGTTGTAAGCGATTTTCTCCTACTAATTGAAGCACAGTCGTCGCAGTAAACGTCTTCGTCACACTACCAATTCGAAAGCGATAATCCGAATTCACCGGTTTCTTTGTACTTAAGTCCGCCACGCCAGCAGTAAAACTACTAGTTTTTCCGTTGTTAGACGCCTTAGCTAATATTCCTACAGCACCAAGCTGTACTGTTTCTTGCATTACTTGTTTCCAGCCATTACGATTCTTTTGATCATGTACTTGTGACGAACTAGAAATATTTTGAGTTGACTCTGCAGTCACAGTAAAACCAGGTGTAAATAGAGCAGTACCCGCTAATAAAACTGCAAAACTTGCTAACTTAATTGAATTACATTTTTTCATAAGGCTTTCTCTCCTCCATTAATATCGGATTGATTCAAGCTATACTTTCATCCTATATGATAAATCTCTCTTTTTTCTTATCCATTCCTTACGAAATACTTACGTTTAAATTTAAATACGGTAAACTGAGGAAGAGTTATGCATGCAAATAAAAAGAGAACATGTTTTCATTTTTTATGTAAACATGTTCTCTTAAACATTTAAAATTCTATATCAACTTTTCATCCTATTCTTTACACAACTAATTTATATTCCTTTTTACCAGCCCGCACTAGCATTCATACCATTTCCAATAATAGAAAGTAATAGCGGCCATAATACTGGTCCTAGTGTAAGAAATACATTTAGAAGTATGAGCATTCTATATCCAACGGTGAAATTGTGATTTTTACGATTAACAAATACTAAACTGATTAATGATATTATAGTTGTTAAAAATAATACTAACATTAGCAACCAATACCACACCATTAAACTAAGACTCCATGGTGTTAATAGCTCATGTATGATACAAAATGAGATTCCTAATACAGAAAAACTAAAACTAGTCACCGCTGTTTTTATAAGCCATTTATTTATTTTTTTATCGTATGTATTTTTACAATATAAATACTATTAAAGTATATAAAGATAAATATGCCATTAATACACCTATCCAAGACAATAACCAGTCTCCGTCCCCTTTGAATAATACGTACAGTAACCAACACATACCTACTGCTGAAAAAACAAAGGAAATAAGTATGCTTTTTAATACCGATTTCATTACATTTTCACACCCTTAAAAAATCAAAAATTAATTATAATTTATAAAAATTAAGTATAGGTTAACATGTAATGAAGTATAAGTAAATAAAGTTAATTTTGTTTATCTATTTAAATACGGTTTCATATAAGAAAATAATTCATGTTAATCAAATTTCCATATAAAAAAGAAAAGGTGAATATTTATGTATCCACCTTCCCATCTCCCTCTACCCACTTCATTATTTCTTCCACATCTAAATCCGTATACGTCTTTTCACCATAACGAACAGACTCATATAACGAGATAATATCCCTTGTTCTACAAATTCTTTTTAACCATTGTTGCATCGTTTCATAGGATCTTCTCTGTTCATGAAATGGTAATGTTCTTTCCCATTCAACTAACGTTTTTCTTATCTTATCTGTCGGTAACGGCTGTTCTAACTGATGAATGACTTTTTCATTCTTTATGCTTCTTACCGCAGTGTGCTTTGTAACCAATTCTTTCTCCTGTACTATTTCTGTTTTCGTCAATTTTTTCCTAATATACTTGTAGATGGCATATATAATTGATATTGCAATTATCACATAAAAAGCTATAGTAATCCATATATTTGAAAGAACAGAAAGCACGTCACTCCATAGACTTTCTCTTTCGAAAGGTTGAAATTTTTTACCCGTTTTCGTTCTTATACCTGTATCTTCTACTTCTTCATATTCATCTTCATCTATTTTGGAATCATCGAAATTTTCACCTATACTAGTAAAATCATAATTTCTTTCCGATATTGTCTTAGTCTTACTGAAAAAACGCTCTTTTACTATGTCTTGTACATACACAACACCTTGTGATAACGTTATCGCACTAATCGCAAAGAAAAGTATGATTAAAGTTCTTACACTCCATAACTTCACTTTCATATGCCGCTTCTTATTCACCATGACATAAGCCCCTTCTTATTCTTTCATTACTTTCGTTTCATCATATAAGGGTGAAGACATCGCTTTTCGAAATCCTCGTGACCATTCTTATAATTCAGGAACTTGTATTTTCGGAACAGCTGGTAAGACTAAATAAGAGGGCGTATCAACTTGTTTATATGTTATATGGTTCGTTATAAATCCAAAGAGATCAGTAATAACAATTTCAACTTCTTCCCATTTCGCGATGCCTCTTTTTAACGCTACAGCTTGCAAATCAAATGAAACTGACTCCCTTCCTTTTAAATTAAAATTCATATAATAATTTGAACCTGTACTATGATTTTTGTTTATTTCATCATGATTCCAAGTTAGCTTATTTTCACATTTAAATCGAAATACGATATTAAGAATAGGAAATATCGACTTGTTTGAAATTTTCATTTTGCACATATTCGTTTCACCTATAAAAACGTTCGAATTCCCTTGACTGTATTCCCATTCAACACGAGATACTTTACGTATATATACATGCATAGCACCTATTAAAATTACATATAAAAATACGAGAGATAAAAACAGTAGATTACTTGAAAATACACTTAAAATAACTGCTACAACTGACATAACCCCCATTACGAAAGGCTCCGCTAAAGATGTATACGCAAGCTGTTGATTCATCGTACATTCTCCACTGGCACACTAATCGTATGAAGAATTTCTTTCATAATTTGTTCTTTCGTCGTTTTCATCTCTCCCTCAATCGTTAACGTTAAACGATGAGCACAAACTGATGCAGCGAGCGTCTTAATATCATCTGGCGTACAGTAATCTCTTTCATTTAATATTGCCCGTGCTTGAATTGCTCTCATAAATGCCAACGTTCCCCGAGGGCTTACACCAATTTCAATTAACTCATGGTTACGAGTTGCTTCAATAATTTCAAGGAGATAATCTTGCACATCATTCCCTACTAACACTTCTCTTGCACGCTTTTGCATCGTAATAATTTCTTCACTTGAAATAATAGAATGTAACGTTTCTAATGGATCATTCATTTGAAACCGATTCATCATTTCCTTTTCAGCTTCTCTCGTAGGATAACCTTGGCGTATTGTGAGTAAAAACCGGTCTAACTGAGCATCTGGTAACGGAAATGTGCCCGCTGATTCGAGTGGATTTTGCGTTGCTATAACTAAAAAAGGTTCTGGTAATGAATGTGTCTGTTTCGCAATTGTAACAGTACGCTCTTCCATAACCTCAAGTAACGAAGATTGTGTTCTCGGTACAGCTCGATTAATTTCATCCACTAATACGATATTTGCAAAAATCGGTCCTAACCTTGTTTTAAAATCCGATTCCTTTACATGAAAATATTCAAGACCAATAACATCTCCAGGCAAAGTATCCGCTGTAAATTGTATTCTTTGAAATTTAGCGTCCACACTTTTAGCCAAACTTTTCGCTAATGTTGTTTTTCCTGTCCCAGGTACATCTTCTAATAAAATATGTCCCCCTGCTATTAGAGCAATGGCTGCTAGTTCTATCGATTCGTCTTTTCCTATAA
The DNA here is from genome assembly GCF_000238655.1 of Bacillus sp. 7_6_55CFAA_CT2. NCBI lineage: Bacteria > Bacillati > Bacillota > Bacilli > Caryophanales > Bacillaceae > Bacillus > Bacillus sp. 7_6_55CFAA_CT2. The sequence continues at coordinate 1,186,155 of NZ_JH414709.1, forward strand.
TAACCTTCGAAATATTATTAGTAATTTTCTTTAATGTACTCATATAGTAATCTACCACCTTTTAATTATCTAAAAATTAAGAATATATTTTTTCCAAATTATAACATGTAATTCGAAGATGAAATAGAGTGAAAATAAATCTTTTATTTTTTCTTCATTGCACGCAAAAAAGCACCTATTGTCGTATATTGACAATGAGGTGCTTAACTCAATCCAACAGCCTTCTTTCCCTCTAATTTTTAGTAACAATATATCCTTTTTTCTCCCACGCATGCATTGTTTTCAATTAACTAGTAAAATGCATTCTAATATTAGATATAATAAAAACCATTTCGATTTGTTCGTTATAGAACTTCCTCTACATCAACACTCTCGATCTTCACTTCATACATATTTGGGATATTTACTCCTTTTGGTACCCATGCATAATAATTTTGATCATTTTCTAATATAAATTGAACTAACTTTGTTTCTGAAACATTCCAGAAATTTTTAAGATTATCAATGTAGTCTTCTAAATCTTCTTTATAGTCCAGTTGTAATATATAATCTCTTACCGTCAGGGCAAACACAATTAAACTTCCTAATAGATTTTTTTGCTCATTTTCTTCTTCATACTCTTGTGGTAAAAACCATACTTGACCTATTCCTATCGTTTTTTTATATTTTTCATAAAAACTACTATCATCCATATTCTCATAGTCATGTATTAATTCATTGACCAATGAATGCCATCTTGGCGGAATAATATTTTCCAATGTAGGATTATGTTCAATTCCTTCTACTATATCCTCGATTTCTTCTGTCTCATCTTCATAGTGATATTCACTTAGGTCTATATGCTTAAATTTCATTTCATTTTTATAATGTGCCAAATCATATGGATAATGGTTATTACCTTTTAAACTTGTATCATCAAGTTCGAGTATCTTTACTATTGCAGCTGTCTCAAAGCTCCAATACCCTACATATCCAGGTTCTTTATGCGCATTTTTCCATTCATAATCATAATGGCCTTTAAACCATTCTTTCTCCATGTACGTTTGTAATCTTTTAGATGCTTCTTTTTTATCTGTTTGTGCAAGTTCTATAATCTCTCTCGTTTTTGCATATGGATTTTCTTTATAATATCTGTTCGTCATTTTTGTGTATCCGATATCACTAGCGCATAAGAGGAAATCGATTACTGCATCGTTCATATTTTCTTTCTCAACTAGCTTAGCTAAACTTACAAGATTCTTTTTCTCCGTCTCTAATAAAATTCCTAGAGATATCATCCAAATTAGATTTAAATATCCAACTTCTCTTTCCCCTATATGCCCCAAATCAATAAGAGCGTTGTCAAAATCTCCTTCTATTGTATGGATAGCTTCTCCTAGGGAATATTTTGCAATAATATCCTCTAACTCATAATTAAAGCTTGATAAGTAGGTTCCTTCTATAATACTATTATTATCCTTAGAATATCTTTGAATTCCCTTTTTCTCATCTTCTTCTAAACTTTTAATATCCTCTTTATTTTCTTGAATAAACTCTTTATTATATTCAATTCCTTCTCTACATTTTTCTTCTATAATTAAATAATCTCTCATTCTATTTGATTCCTCCTAGCTTCTAAATTATGGCCATTCTCCAATAATATTTCCCTTTGCATCTAATCTATATGTTTTTACTTTTCCGGTACTATCGACTTGTGATAGTACTCTTTCTACTTGATTTCTTTCCAGCGCTCTTTTAATCTTATCTGCCAATTTCTTATCTCCATCAACAGCTTTAAATATTCTACTTTTTTTGGTCTTCGCACCATTCAACCAATCATTTGACATTTGTCGTCCATCTTTAGTTTTCCCCAATTGTGAACTACCAAACTTAGCTTCATCTATAACATATTTGATCTTTGACTCTGCATTTGCATTTTCGTATAATCCATCAATTCCTTTTACTATTTTATCATTTATGCCTGATGGTGCACTTTTTCCGACTGGCTTTAAATCAAATCCAGCTTCTTTTAAACTTTGATTATTCAATAAATTGTCACTAGATTTTATTTCACCATAATTACCTTTTTGCTTATTTGTAGCTGTTTTTGCATCAAAATTATCTACAGTTGTATTTTTGTTACTGCTAGGTTTACCGTTAGCCGCACCTCCACCAGAAGACTGGATTTTTTGAATAGTATCCTTAGTATTTTGAATCGATTTATTCCAAACAAATCCACCATGTACAAAAAGACTTACCCCAGTAGCTGTTGCTGCTATATCTAATGGAATAACAATTGGTGATGCTAACCCACCAGTTCCTACTTCTGCCACGATAGTTAAGAAATTAGATCCGCCTATGAGCGAAATACCTTCAAATATTTCTACAATGGACCCGGCTATTTAATAATTTTGCCCTGTTTTTTTAATGTTTTTTGACATTGAAAAACATACTATATAGCATCAATTGAAGCCTATGTGCCTGTGAAATGTGAGGTACGAAAGTGCATTCGCTCAAATAATAATTTTCAATTGAAATCAACAAAAGAGACCTCAAATGTGAAGTCTCTTTTGTTGAGTCTTTTTCATCTATAACTTCCTCTTTACTTATTTAATATCAGACAATCTTCCTTATTGAAATATAATAAAATCCTAATAAAAACGCGTTCTTCAAAAAGTTCTTTTTCTGCCCTACGAATCTAGTAAAATGGCTATAAGATATTACAAATTTAAGCTACGCTTAACTTGCACCAATAAATCCATTAATCCATTTCTTTCTGGATTTTTTTCCACTTCTTTTTTCACATGTTCTTCCAAATAATTATAAAAAGTTTCAAAGTCCAAATACACTTGTTGTTCAGACTCAACAGCTGGAGAATCTAATTCAACTAACACATGTTTATCATCTAAAGGTGTAGGTAGCTGTGACATATCAAATTCATCTAAATCAGACTGAAAATGAACGAATACTATTTCTTGTCCAAACCCCTCTTTTTTTACAAAAAAACTCAAAGCTCTTTCCAAGTACTTACCGTTTATAAAGTTAAAATATATTGACATCAATTCATCATTTTTCTCTTTATCTTCAATAAATTCAAAATTACTATTCATTTTATCCTCCTATAAATATTGTATCTTGATAATATCAGTCTAGAATTGGGAAAAAGTTAATTATCTCCCCAGCATCATTTAAATAACCTCTGAACTTCAATCCATTTATTAATTCCTAATTAGTTCTGCATCAATCTTACTTCTAGCTCACTAGATCCCTTACCAACATTACCCTTATAGCTACTTTAACACAAACTAAAAAATCCACAGTGTAAAAAGTTGAACACTGTGGATTTTTACATTTATTTTCCTTGATAATGCACCATATCATAAGGGTAGTATAAAGTATTTTTTAAACTTGAATCATCTAATTTTAAAATCTTTACGATTGCTCCGCTTTCGTAACTCCAATAACCATTGTAGATATCATTTTTATTTTCATGTGAATCATACCAGCCTGTATCACTATGCCCCTTATACCATTTTCCCTCTAAATATTCTTTCAATTCCTTTACTGATTCTTCTTTATTCTTTGCATTGACCACACGATAAATTGATTTATATGGGTCTGCAAAGATAAATTCTGTGGTATTCCCTTCCCAATTTTCATCTTTATAACTAAATAAAAAATCAATCAAATAATCATTCAATTTCTCTTTTTCTACCAACTTTTCTAATTCAATTATATAATCTTTTGAAACATCTAGCATTATCCCAATAGAAAGAACCCACAATAAATCTATATATCTATATTTGCCACTCCACCCCTTTTTCATCGCCTCAATTATTTCGGGGTAAAAATCTCTTAGTACTTCCATAGGTCTTCCCATTGAATATAAACAATTAAATTTATCAATACAAATTGATTCAATATATCCATAAGCTCTTTTAATACTACCTAAATTATTTGGTCTTTCATTTTTTACTTTCATTGCTAATTCTTTATACTTTTCTATTCTATTATTTTGTCTATTTAAATAATCCTCGAAATAATCTTCATTTTTTAAAATATCTCTCATTTCATTCTCCTTACTCAATTATTTTCTTCCCAGAAGAATCCAAAATGCTTTTAACCACATTACCATCCTTATCAACATTAATTAGTATATTTTGTACATTTTCAGGATTCAAAAACATTTCTTCTCCAACAGTTGATTCCAAACGTCTAGAACCATCTATCCATGTTTCGCTCATTTGCTTTCCATCTTTTTTATTTGAAAGTTGCGCAGTATTATACTTAGCCTCCGCTATTACATACTTAGGCGGCGGAGATGAATTTTCATATATACCATCTATTCCCTTAACAATTTTTTGATCTAATGTTAATACACGATCATCACTAATTCTAGTATATGTTTGACTTTCAAAAAAGTCATCCATCTTCATTTCACCATAATTCCCTTTACGCTTCGTTGTTTTTAAAGCTACTTCGCCACTTTCTACTGATTCTATTACCGTACGTTGTTGTGCTCTAGCTGCTTCTAATGTTTGGGCTACTTTTCCAGATTCCTTAGATATTTCACCAGTTTTACCCGTACCCTTACCACCATCTTTAGACTTCGCAAACTTATAATAACCTTCTATTAATTCGCCTTGAGGTATTTTGGTTACGTTAGTTCCACCAATACTAGAGAATGCATAGGAAGCCTCTCTCTTAAATGATTGTAACATTTCAAGCGTAGGCTTCAATTCTTTTGCTAATTTTACTACATTAGCAATTATACTTACTCCATTTGACGCTTTTGCTCCTTTTGCGATATGGCCTATTGAAGATTCAGTTAGACTCTTATATATCTATATAAACAAATAATAAAAAACAACATGTTGATGAAGTTGCTAAAAATCAATTAGATATTATGGAAGGTTATACAAAATCCCGAAATGTGGATATTCGAATAAAAAACTCCAGTCATGATTCATAAAATCACTGGAGTTTTCATCTTAATACATACTATAGTTTTTATCATTCATCCGATTACAAAAGCCGTTTCCTAATCGAACGAGCTTCTACCCTCTTTTCAATAAGACTACATTCTCGAACTATGATTATTTGATAAAATATTTCTTCTTATTTCAATCAATTAAATCCATATAATATAAATCATTTTCTGATATTTTTGCAAGAAAATCTTCTAGTGAATCGGCAATTTTAAATTCATCATAATAAATCCCATTATTTTCTTCTGTTGTTAATTTAATTGAAATTAAAACTGTTTCATTACCTTCAAAAAAGATTATTTCTTCTTCAAGATCATCATAAACTTCAATGTCTGGAAAAAATTCATAATCATTTTGCTTTAATCGAAAATCTCTAATAGAATAAGGATCCATAATACGATTAATATTGTACTTAGAACCTTTGATAAAGCCATACCCAACATTTAAGAAGAAATCTTTTAGTTCTTTTGGAAATTTCAAACCTAATACCTCTTCCACTTCTTCTATCTCTTCTAATGCTACTGGATAAAAGCTATTATGTTTATTTGATACTAGATAATCATACTTCATATTATTTACCTCCATTAAAAAGTTTATTTCCTGGTGAACCCGAACCATGAATACCAGCTTGATGCTCATTAGGAAATTTAGCAGGATGGATATTCCACCACTCATGTTCCCCACGATAAGAGTTTTCAATTATATGATGAGCATCATAAGGTTCTCCTTTTTTTCTTAAGATTTTTCCTGTTTTCTCTGAAATCACATCTTCTGTATAAGTTGGCCATTTTTGACCAGTTTGTTTTTCCCATTCATCAATTAATGAATTCTTAATTTTATTAAACTCTCGTCTATATCTCTTTGTTTCTGAAGACGTCATCTTTTTATATTCTGTATTTCTTAATGCACTTTTTAATTCTTCCATTTGGTTTTTTGGTATTTTTCTATTTGTCTGTGTTTCAATATCTCGTACATATTTTCTAATTAGTTCTCCATCAATCTTACTTCCAGCCCCACTGACGCCCTTACCAACACCACCCGTACCCTTACCACCATCTTTAGACTTCGCAAACTTATAAAAAGCTTCTAATAATTCGCCTTGTGGTATTTTGGTTACAATAGTTCCACCAACACTAGAGAATGCATAGGAAGCATTTCTCTTAAATGATTGTAACATTTCAAGCGTAGGCTTCAATTCTTTTGCTAGTTTTACTGCATTAGCAAATGTACTTACTCCACTTGATGCTTTTGCTCCTTTTGTGATATGGCCTACTTTATTTAGTGCCCTATCGCCTAATATTGTGGTAGCTATTTGTGTTAATCCATAGGTAGTCAATTCTGTACGACTCTCTGCATCTCCCTCTATCATATCTCGTTTTATTTTATTTGAAAATGCATGCCACATATTTTTTGCAGTTTCATCCAAATGGAAAAGTGCATAGGTTACATTAATAAAAGTTCCTATGTCCATATTACTTAAAGCTATTGCGGACTCGATTTCATCACCAATAGCTTTCCCCGATCCTCTTTGAATAGCTTCCCACATCTTTTTCGCTGTTTCAAACGTGCTAACTATACCGTCTGCCGCATCGTCCCAAGCATTTCTAACCGGAGATTTCTCCTCAATTATGTTATTTGTTTCTATATCTTTAATTGACTGATCGTTTTTTCGAGCTGTTTCTTCTATAATCCCCTGAATCGAACTCACCCAATCCATATTCAACCTTTGTGTACTAAACGTCCCACTCACAGGACTAAATCCTTTCCCGCTTTGCACTTCAGCGAGTCCGGCTGTGATGCTAGCTGCTAATTGGAGAGCGGTGCTGTAGTTGTTGCTGGATGAATGATTGAATTCATATAAATGCTCTAGTTTTTCTTCCAGTTTTTTTCTCATTGCACCTAATACCGTTACAATTGCACCTACTCCGGGCATTGGTGTAAGTACTTCTATTGCTTCTATACTTGTAATCGATTGATTAATTCCCCTTATTTGTTCTCTTATTTCTTGTTCAATCACATCTGTCGAAGCAACTTTCGCTTGGAACTCATTTGGAAATGCTTCATTTTGGCGAATTAATTCTTCACATAAGCATATGATTCCTTGCGCTAATGGCCGAAATGTTTGGACAAGGTAGGCTTTTGCACTACTGTATGTTTGTCCTTGTAATACTGTGTCTATCGCAAATGCATCAATAGATTGAATGGCTTGTTCCATACTTTGAATCGTAGCATTACATATAGCGTTCATACTTTGAGTTTGACTTTGTACTTCTCCCAAATACATGTTTAAACTCATGTATTGGCCTCCCTTTGTAGTTGCTGCTGTTCATAAGAAAGGTCGTTTTCTTTCTCACTGAGATGCCGTTTTTCTTTAAGCAACGTCTCTTTTTCATTTTCTAATTCGAATGTAAGTTTTCTTTCATACTGTCCGATTTCTTGCCGCATATTCGTAAAAAGGTGAAACACTTCTTTGTCGCCGTGCCAAGTTTCTAGTATTCGGTTAAATAAACGATTACTTCTATTTTTCCATTCATGAAAACTAACCTCAGCTCGTTCTTGATTTTGCAGCGCAATTCGGTTTTCATTTTGTTCTTCAAATATAATTCGTAATTTTTGATTACATTGACTGATTCTCGTTTCAATTTCTTGACTCATCTTTTCTCCCTACCTTTTCCCCTTTACGTAGGTTGTTACATTATTGAAAAGTCTTTTGAAGTCCTGTATCCATTTTCTCAAATTCATTTGCTACGGAATGGATATTATCAATTGTTTGTTGAAAAGCAGTACAAAATTGTTTCGTGATCTGTAAATTTTGTTGATTTGCCTCTTGTGCTTGGAAGTTCACAGATAGTGTCGTACGCGTTGCCTTATTTATAGAGCGACTAGTAGCACTTTGCATTCTATCTGAAGCATTTCTCATTTTCGTTGCAAGTTGCGTTGCCGTATGCAAATTACTTTGAAATTCTCCCATTACTTACTCCCCTCTACCTTTTATTTACAAGAAAATTATACCACGGAAAAATATCCCAATAAACCGAATGTTCGAATTTAACATACAATTCAGCACTGTTACTGAGGATGCGAGCAACGCTTATCTATCAACATAACTGAGTCCAAAATGGATTCTACTTATACAAAAAAGATGACTTCAGCCATATGCTAAAGTCATCTTTTTCTACCTTATTATTTTACTAATTCTCCATTATAAGCTTTTATATTAAGCGGAGCAGTTAAAAATTGTGCTGCTTTACTAACGAAAGATGTGAAGTGTTCACTCGTATTATGGCTCGCAACTGCTGCTTCATCTTTCCATACTTCTACCATCGTATAAACACTTTCTTTTTCTGTATCTTTATATAAGTCATAAGATACATTTCCACTTTCTTCTCTTGAACCATGAATGAGTGGCTGAATTTCTTCTAAAAATGCTTGTTGTTTTGCTGGGTCTACTTGAAATATTGCGTGAATAATAATCATGGTGTTTCCCCTTTCATATTCCATATATTTCTATGACCTAATTAGATTACTTCCACTCAGCAACTTTGTCAATTGGAAGACGTACTGATTGGTAACCACTGTCAGCAGCTTTCCCGATTGAAATTAGCATTACTGGTACGTAGCGTTCTTTATCTAGTCCAAACGCTTCTGCGATTTGGTCTTTTTCAAATCCACCAATTGGACAAGTGTCATAACCGTGCGCACGAGCTGCTAGCATAAATTGCATCGCTACAAGACCACCGTCAATTAATACTGTATCTTTCATTACTTCTGGTGTAACCATAGAGAAGTAAGCTGAAAGTTTTTTCATTTGATCTTCTTTTACTTCTGCTGGCATAAGTCCACGCTCTACTGCTGTACCATAAATTTCTTCTGCGTTATCAAAGTTGTTTAAGTCACCAAATAAAGCGATCATTGCTGAAGATGTTTCTACTTGAGATTGATTGAATTTTGCAAGTGGCGCAAGTGTTGCTTTCGCTTCGTCACTTTCAATCACTACGAATCTCCATGGTTGCATGTTTACTGAAGATGGTGCAAGTGTTGCTTCTGTAAGAATTTCTGTCATTTCTTCTTTGCTAATTTTCACTGAAGGGTCGTACTTACGAATTGAACGACGTCCTGTTAAAATTTCGTTAAAATCATTTGTTTTTACTGAGTTAGTCATAGTTGTATTCTCCCTTTTTTATAATTCTTTTATATTTTCTTGAATGTGATTTAACATATTTAAAAGATTATCGCGTTCTTCCTCACTTAATCCTTTAAATGCAGATGCTGCAAAACGTTCTTTTTCCTCTTGAAATGCTTGAATTTTATTTCGTCCCTCTTCAGTAAGAGAAACTAACGTAATTCTGTTATCATCTGGATTTTTACGTCTTACAATCATTTCATTGGCCTCAAGCTGCTTTAAATGCCTTGTTATCGCAGCATTATCAATATTCACTTCTTGTTGAAGTGCTTTTTGACTAATTTCACCTACTTCATATAACTGAAGTATAAGCTCTAATCGAGACTGGCTCATACCCGTACACCCTTCAAATTTCGAACTTACTTCTTTATTTAGAAAGTGTAATTTATATAAAATAATCGCTTCTTTTGAGCATGAACTTGTCAAATTAACCCTCCTTTACAATCAAAATAAAAACATTTGATGTATCAATAGTTGATATGTCAATTAATATAATCTATATCGATTTAGAATGCAAGCATTTTGTTTTCATTTTATTTTTTCCAAATTAAGGCGCTTTGTAGCGTTACAAATAATGTTAATTGCACTATAATAATACTAATTTAAAGAACTGGAGAGTGATTGATAATGCGGCAATATACAAATAGAAATGAGGAATTGAAAATGGAAAATGAAATGAGGATATTCACAAATGACAACAATAAATATAGGGATTGTCGCGCACGTAGACGCTGGCAAGACGAGTTTGACTGAGCGTATTCTTTATGAAACGAATGTGATTAAAGAAATTGGCCGAGTAGATAGTGGTAATACACAAACTGACTCAATGGAATTAGAAAGACAACGCGGAATTACGATTAAAGCATCTGTCGTTTCTTTCTTTATTGATGCTGTAAAAGTAAATGTCATTGATACACCTGGACACGCTGATTTTATCGCTGAAGTGGAGCGATCATTCCGCGTTCTAGACGGTGCGATTTTAGTTATCTCTGCCGTTGAAGGTGTGCAAGCACAAACAAAAATTTTAATGCGCACATTACAGAAACTAAACATACCGACTATTTTATTCGTTAATAAAATTGATCGTAGTGGCGCAAACAGTGAAAAAGTTATGAAACAAATAAAAGAGGTTCTTTCAAATGAAGCATTCCCCTTCTACTCTGTTCTAAACGAAGGAATGAAAGAAGCCCGGATCATTGAATACAAATCATATGACGATTGTATGGAACTGTTAGCACCATTTAATGAATCATTACTTGAATCATATGTAAATAACGAAATAATACCGGACGCACTATTAAGAGAAAAACTAGAACAGCAAATACAGCAAGCGAATGTGTATCCAATCTTTTTCGGTTCAGCAATGACTGGTATGGGCGTAACAGAACTTCTTGAAAAACTTCCGGCTCTCATTCCAGCTCTTACATCGGCACAAGAGGAACCATTATCCGGTGTTGTTTTTAAAATTGAACGTGAACCTTCTGGAGAAAAGGTTGCTTATATAAGAGTTTTTTCAGGTAGCTTACATGTTAGAAAATATGTTAATATACAGCGCAGTAAGTCTCTATTCCATAAAGAAAAGATAAAAAAAATAGTGCCTATTTCATAATGGAGATACCGTTCAAACTTCTACCGTTCCTAGCGGTGAGTTTTGTAAAGTGTGGGGGCTGAATGATATTAAAATTGGTGATATTATCGGTGAACGTACGGATTATATAAAAGATATTCACTTTGCCGAACCACAAATGGAAGCTGCCATTGATGCGGTACCTAAAGAGCTAATTCATAATTTATACGCTGTTCTTATGGAACTCTGTGAAGAAGATCCGCTCATTAAAGTTTGGAAAGACGATGTTCATAATGAACTATATATTCGCCTTTTCGGTGAGGTACAAAAAGAAGTAATTGAAACAACACTTTATGAGAAATATAATTTGCAGGTTAATTTTTCAAATACGCGAGTTGTATGTATCGAGAAACCAATTGGCGTAGGCAATTCTGTTGAAGTAATGGGTGAAAAAGAGAATCCATTTTACGCAACAATCGGATTCAAAGTTGAACGTGGTGAACTTAATTGCGGTATAACATATAAATTAGGTGTTGAGCTCGGCTCACTACCTTTAGCATTTCATAAAGCGATTGAAGATACGGTATTTCAAACGTTAAAACAAGGATTATATGGGTGGGAAGTTACAGATATTATCGTCACGTTAACACATACTGGTTATGCTAGTCCTGTTACAACAGCGAGTGACTTTAGAAACTTAACACCGCTCGTTTTAATGGATGCTTTAAAACAAGCTGCAACATATGTATATGAACCAGTTAATGCGTTTGAATTAACTGTACCGGAGCAAGCAATTAGTACCGCAATGTATAAGCTCGCTGCCGTTCCAGCAACTTTTGCAGAGCCTATATTCAATAACAATTCTTATCAGTTAACAGGATCATTACCTGTTGCGAAAACAGAGAGTTTCAAACGAATACTACATTCATTTACAGAAGGAGAAGGCATATTTACAACGAAGCCAGCTGGTTTCACAAAACTTATGGCTCCCTTCCCTACTCGAAAACGTGTTGATTATAATCCGCTGAATCGTAAGGATTATTTACTTCATGTTTTGAAGGCTTATTAAAGTAAAAGAGGTGCAATTCGCACCTCTTTTGCATGTATTAATAGGTTAGTTTGTCCTAACAACTTCTTTAAGTTTTCCTATTATTTTCGCTATAGCCTCAATTGAATTTTCCGTTTCATATCCCCCAACATTTACAGAATGATTTGCATTTTTGACAACTTCAATCTGTAAATTCGTTTTATATAACTGATCAATTTGATCTGCATTGTATTGGTGATCTTTATCCCCAATAACTAAAAACCCTTCGTGTCGACTATGTAAGATAGAATCAAAAATTGTATCAAACGTCAGTAAAGGTGTAAGTAGTATCATTTTTGACTGCGCGAATTCTTCTCTCTTCATTAAATCATTTGCAATCGGAATTGTTCCGAGTGACTTCCCTAAAAACATAGTCTCGTTGTATTGCTCATCTTTTAATACTTCATTTATTACAGGATTAATATCATCCATCATTACTTTCGTTACTTCTTCCTATTGGTTTATTCATTAATTGTCCATCATAAGAATAATGAATATGTACAACATCTATTTTATGTTCAAGCATTAACATCGTTGCGTAATAAAATAACGGCTTATCATAATTGTATCCTGAACCTGAAAACATAAAGCAAACGGTACTAGAGCCTTTTTTGATATGTGTGTAACGAATTACTTTGTCATTTATATGTACCTCTTTTTTAGTTCCCTTCACCATTTTCCCCTCCGAATACATTTACTTTTGTAATACGATATGTTCTGTGTGAACTGATACATCCTTTACTTTCTCTTTTATAAATGCAGGCTGTAAGTTATATGTATGCAGTTCTTCTACTGGCACCCATCTAAACAAATACGTTCTACCCTCTTCTTCCAAAATATATTGATCCGTTCCACTCGCAGGTAACTCATGTAGCTCTACTTCATAATAAAAACTAATTTCATGAAACTTTCGCTCAGAAAGTGTAAAGAAATTTTCTACTGACCATATTAACCTTTTCCTTTTAATAGGAACACCTATCTCTTCCGCAAGTTCTCGTTTTAATGCATCTTCACTATTCTCTAGCATTTTTACTCTACCGCCGGGTACATACCAAAAATCTTCACCGTCACCTTGCAGAATAAGTATTTTATTATCATGTTTACAAATTGCTCCAACGCGGTAATTAAAACATGTTTCCTCAACTTTAAACGTAAGATCCATCCATAACGCCCCCTTATACAAATATTGAATTATTACAAAACAATTATGTAATTACTTTACAAATAAGGTTACTAAATTTATCCACTCCATTCAATGGTTTTCGAATTTTCTAAACTATTATTTTTCATCATTACAAGTGTATATACATATGTTACAATCATATTGCACACTAGAAAACATTATGGGGGTACGGATGGAAACGTTATTAACCCAGCAAACTGAGAAATCAAATAAGTTTTGGAAAATCGTTGTGAAAGAAAAAGACTATGTTGTGTTTTACGGAAAAATTGGCACAGCTGGCAGTGTGAAAGCGAAAGAGTTTGAAACAGAAGAAGAATGTATGAAAGAAGCTAACAAACTAATTGCTTCCAAACGTAAAAAGGGATATACAGACCCGTTGCCTGGGGAAGATTACATAAAAGAAAAAACGATAACAGAAGAAGAATTTTGGGAACTACTTAATCGTGCAAAAACGAAAGGTGAAGACCAAGAAGAACAAATAGAATGGCTTACTTCCCACCTTGCTAAACGTACAGTACATGAAATTGTAGCTTTTGATACGCATATGCATCGTCTTTTGAAAGATTCCTATACCTCCCGTTTATGGGCAGCAGCCTATATTATTATGGGTGGTTGTTCAGATGATACTTTCGATTACTTCCGCGGATGGTTATTATATCAAGGAAAAGAGACATACGAAGCTTGTATTGAAGATCCAGAACGATTAATTCCTGTATTAGAAAATTTGAGTGAGTATGACGTCCCAGAAATAGAAGAACTTTCTTTATATTTCGGTTTCACTGTATATGCAGAAAAAACTGGTGACGAAGATGATACTTACTTTACACTTTACCATGTCTTATCTAATGAAGAATTCGACGATGTAGATTTTGAATTTGACTGGAATGAAGACGATGAAGAAGGTTTAAAAAAGATGTTTCCTAAGCTATGGGAGATGTACGGAGAAGAACCGATTGAGTGGTAGATTAATTATTCGTGAAAAAGTGCCTTGTTTCTTTAGTAACAAGGCACTTTTTTTGATACTATATTTAAATTATCATCTTTCCACTCTCCCACCACTCCATAAAAGTCTTTAAAGAAGGAGCAACCCACGTTCTACTATCATTTTCATGGTTCCATACATATATATCATCTCTTTGTACTTTTCCATTCAAAATGGAATAGCCAAACAAATCACCATTTCCCCCATCAGCAAAAAATAATAAACAGTCAAAAGGCATGTATAAATCTTTAAAATCAACTATATTTCTCATACTCATATTTTCAGTTTTAATTTTTGAAGCAGACCATATAAAGTCACCGTATTCACCTTCTATACCGTTTGTTTCCTGTAATAATTGATATAAATCATTCGGTAACTCCACATGTAAACATTTTTGTATATCAGTAAGTTCATCCTTCGCAGCTGGGTTTTTCAAGCTTAAATTTGATGAGATACTGTGAATGGTGTCTTTCCACATCACCTTTTCCTCCTTATGTGCAATCAAGCATATTCAAAGAACTCCGCTAAATTTATTGATACCATCTTTCTAACAATTCCTTCTCCCTCTCGCCTGAAATACCTGCTTTTAATTCCCATTCTTCCGTACTCTCCATCCACTCATACACATCTGTAACTGTCTCGTCTATTCTTCTAAAAGTAAGCCCTTCATTAACCGCACTTTCGATACAAATAGAAAACCCGCCTCTCCACGGCTTCGTCTCACCATCTAACGGGAAAGTTTCTGGAATCCACAAAGGCATTTCTGTCCAAGGCTGCACATTGTGTTCACTCATAAACGATTCGTCTACCCAAACAAATTCAGCATCGCTATTCGTAACTTTTTTACACGTATTTAATAGCTCTTCCATCGTCAATTCATCATTCGGACCTGTTATATTGAATGTACCTGCTTTATTATTTTCTGCCATGTTGAGTCCAAATCTCGCGACATCTTTTATATCAACTATCTGCACTGGACGATTTTTTCTTCCTGGAACTAACACGTTACCTCCTTTTGCTACACGCCCGATCCAGTATGGAAGTCGATCTGTATAATCGAACATTCCTGAAAGAAGTCCTGCTCTTACGTGTAAAACACGCCCCGGCCAATACTTCTCTGCTTCTTTTTCGCATAATACTTTCAGCGCACCATAATGCTCATAAGGAGATATTTCACCATTCTCTACAGCCTTTATTTGCTCTTCCGTCGGTTCAGGTTGTAATATATAGTCTTCTTTTATGTCATGCGGAATCCAATCTTTATATACGGAAAGGCTTGAGATGAATATATAGTGTTCAATATTATCTTTAAGTACTTCTCCAACATTTCTAATGTGATGCGGAGAAAACCCACATGTATCCACAACAACATCCCATTTTCGATTTTCTAAACTTGATACATCACCATTTCTGTCACCGATCAGCTGCTCCACTTCAGGAAAAACTTCTTTGTTTGTTCCGCGGTTAAATAATGTAACTTCATGCCCTCTGTTCAAAGCCTCTTCTACAACAGCTCTTCCCAAAAATCGTGTACCACCTAGTATTAAAATTTTCATTGTTCTCCCCCATTCCTCATTAAAAATCGTTTCTTTTGTTAAACGAATTTCTATCATAAAAAGTTACGGGGGATTTGTTGTTTTACTTTAATCCTACAAATAAAAAGAATCCATCTTGAAAAAATTAATCAATACGGATTCTTAAATTAGATATAATTGTTGAATTACTAACTCCGCACAACTTCTCCATCAACTAACTCAATAATTCTATTACACTTATTCGCTACTTCTATATCATGGGTTACAATAATAATCGTTCGTCCTTCTTCATTCAGTTGTAATAGCAAATTCATAATTTCTTCTCCTGTTTTTCTATCTAAATTCCCTGTCGGTTCGTCAGCCAATATTAATTCTGGTTCGCCTACTAACGCTCTTGCAATTGCGACGCGCTGCTGTTGTCCACCTGATAGCTCGTCCGGTGTTTTATGCATATGTTCTTTTAAACCTACTTTTTCTAAATAGAACTTCGCCTTATTTTCTCTTTCTCGTTGCTTTAGCTTTCTATATGTGAGTGGTAGCACTACATTATCTAGTACAGTATGTTCTTTTAACAATGCAAAATATTGAAATATAAATCCAATCATTTCATTTCTTGTTTTATGAACTTTATTTGCTCTAATTTCAGTTAATGATTTTCCATTTAACATATATTCACCCTCATTTGGCATATCAATTAACCCTATAACATTTAGTAATGTACTCTTCCCTGAGCCTGATCGCCCCATTACCGCTATAATTTCGCCCTTATTTATCGTTAAATTTATACCGTTTAACGCGAACGTATTATGATTCTTATTACTATACACCTTCTTAATATCTTTTAGTTCAATTAACCCCATTATTCCATCCCACCTATTAATGTTTTCGGTTCAAGCTTTCTAATAAATAAGAAGACAATTACATTCGAGACAACGATGATTAATAATAAGAATAGAAATACTAAAAACAATATAGGCATATCCAATTTAAAGTCTAATACCGTTGCTTCCTTTAAATCCTTCGACATTTGTAATAGAACCCCATACCTCCATGAAAAGTAAGTTATCGACATTCCTAAGCCAGTTATTGCTACAATAATGTTCTCTAAAACAATTTGAATAAACATACCAAATTTACTTTCGCCAAAAGCTATTTTTATACCAAATTCCCGCTTTCTCATCAAGATAGAAACAATGGTCGTTACTACAATTCCGACGATCGAGAATACAACGAATAAGATTCCTACTATAAGTTGAGGTATTTCCGAATAGCCGTTAAGAGTAACATCTTCATTTATTTCATCACCTAAACTTTTTAAATGAAACGTACCGCCGTTTCCTTTAAGTTGAATTGATTCTTCTAGTTTCTTTACATCTGCACCTTTTTGTAAATATAAAACTGTACTTTGATGTAGTCTTAAAAACATTGCTTCATATTTTTCAAATCTATCAAATGACATAGGCATTATCATTGCGTAATCCAACTTCAAATATGTGTTCGTCGTATTATTATTTACGATAAATTTATTTTCTGGCAAAAACCCTATAATTGTATATCGATCATTAATTGTATCTCCAACTTGAAAATATTTCTTAAAGTAAGAACCCATTAAAACTTTTGTTTTTTCTTCACTATTTTTTTGAAAGTCATCATGCGAGAAACCTTCTTCAGGTTTTAAAGGTAAACGTAACATTTTATAGTAATTTTCATCTACAAAAATTGTTTTAATAGTAGGTCTTTCATCGTGAAACGTTTTATGTTTCAAATCAGTAATCATACTGTTTTGAAATGGTCTATTACTTGACTCTATTTCAATAACTCGCTCCTCGTATGTACCATACGAAATCACATCTTTATTTTGATGAATTGTATTATAAACCGCTTGAATTTTCTCTTTATTAAATTGATTGCTTTGTAATCTATCTGTCGTCATTTCAAAAGTAACTAAATATGTTTTATCCACATTTAATACCGAGCTGGATTTATCGTTTAGATGGTGTAAATTATAAAATACATTAATTGAACTCGTTAGAGTTGCTAATCCAAATGTAATCTGTATTAGAAGAAGTACGGAAAATAGAAATCTCTTTTTTAATGCTATGAACGCACTTTTTATTCTCATCATTTTTACTCCTTTAATGCTTTAGCAGGTTCACTTTTAAGCACATATACAAATGGTATTACAGAGAGGATGAAAGCTATAGTAAGTGAAAGAAATACACACATTACAATATGAGTAGACTGTAAACTAATACTATAACTTGTAAACTCTATAATATTTTCACTCAAAATGCTAAAAATCCATTGTATGCATATTGCACAGGCTGATGCAGTGATTGCACATAAAAATAATTGACTAAATATAAAAATAAAAAGATTTATATTACTTGCTCCCAAAGCTTTCCTTAACGACAAACTTTTTTTCTTCGTATAAATCCAATAATAACTTACTATTATATTGGTAATGAAAGCTATACATAAAAGCCTATATGGAAAACTGAGTAACTCTTCTACGGCTTCACTTGAGTTTTTTTCCTTTTCATAGTTCTCTTTTTCACTAATCACTTTGGCATTTATATCTTTATTGTTCTGTTTCATATGCTGTATGAAAGTTTCTATTTCCTTGATAGGGTTTTCATTAGAACGAACAATCATTTGGAATGTATTATCTTTTTGTATCATCTGTTTCACCTCATCTGGCATGTCATTTAGAGAGACGAAAATTTTAATATTATACTCATATCCAGTATTTTCTCCAGCTACGCCTTTAACTGTATATTCCTTATTAAATAATTTTATTGTTGCCATATCCTTATAAATTTTCTTCCCCACTATTACACTATTTTTTTCATCTTGTCCCATCTGAGAACCTTTTAGCAAAGGTGGAGACCAATTTTTATTAAGGAGACCATTCATTATTACGTGGCCGATATCCGGAATAGTAATACGAATATCATTTGTAATAACACTAGCGTTTTTAAAATCAGATTCTATTAACGTCTGAAATTGTTCGAAATTGATTTCCCCCATATTAGTAAGTTGAACTAAATAGTAATAATTAAAATAACCATTTTTACTATCATAAAATTTCTCATCATAATAATCTCGCGTCGACATTGCGATCAGGATTGGCCATATTGTCAATACAAATCCAATAAATAGCATAATGAATATTGTTTTGTTCACCACTATTTCTTTTAATACTAGATTCATATATCCTCCTCATTTTAAAAACCGTGAAAAAGGTATGTATCCTTTTTCACGGTTTTTGTTGATTTTTATTTAATTACCATTTCCTTAGAAGTGTACGCACTATCCCCTACCATTATCCATTCATGACCCGAATAACCTCTGATCACCGGTCCTTTGGATGCAACGCTAACGTTTATACGATCTGAAATTTTAGCATCATACAATGCTAACTCTTTAGAAGTCCCATCATCAAAGCTAGCTCTTACAGTCATCTTGTAAAAATGAGGTTCGTCCTTTTTTGCAGTATAGGCAGTTGCCTTAGCTTTTGCTCCGCTTCCTGTCCACGTTGCATTATTATCCCAACTAATCGAAGCAAATGAAACGGAAGAAACCATACCTAATAAAGAAGCAGTTAATCCTGTAACAGCTAAAGTTTTTGGAAGTAAGCTTTTCATATATCCTTAATCTCCCTTTTTAAAATATTCACTTAAATATTTAAGTATTTTTAGGCCTTGTCCCCATTATACATAAAGAAAGACTTTTTATATTAAAAAACCCTAATATTTACACTTTTAACAAAACCCTTACATTCCCATGAACTTTACGTCACAAAACAAAAAGATGGTATAAAACCAAAATTCCCCCCATCTTTTTACTACCATTATTGATTTGACTGTATGCCAGGAAGAATATATTTCACAATCAATTCCCATCTATCCCCTGCATTCGGTATAATTTCAGACGCAATCACCACTACCAATTCCTTCTCTGGAATACAACAAATCATATTCCCACCATCACCCATAGCACAGTATGAAAAGATTCCATCTTCTTCTCGAAACCACCATAAGTAACCATATTGATTTTGGTTCATTTCTGTTGATTCTTTTATCCATGATTTTGATAGTATTTGTTTTCCATTATGAATACCTTCATTCAAATACATCTGTCCAAACTTAGCCATATCCCTAACAGTTAACGTTAGTCCCCAGCCGCCCGTCGAAATACCGTTTGGATCGTGAACCCATCCTTTCACATCTTTTCCGAATAAGTCATCGAATCCAAATGCTTTCATATTGTAGTTTGGAATTTCGCTCATACCGAGTGGTTGAAATAAGTACTCATTCGCAAATTCACGTGCACTTTTCCCTGTTGCATTCGTAATCATTGCTGATAGTACATGCGCTCCTGCAGATGAATATTTAAAACCTCCAATCTCTCCACCGTTCCCCATTCTATGAAGTGTATACTGTACCCAGTCTGGTTGTGTACATAATTCTTCTAACGGTTCCTGCCAGTCTACAAAAGGGTATGGAGCTGTCATTGTAAGTAGGTGTCGCACTGTTACTTCAGATGACTTTACTTTATATTCAGGGAAAAACTCTATTACTTTTTGATCAACACTTTTTATATAGCCCTTATCTATACATATTCCAATTAGCGCAGAGATTATCGTTTTTGTAACTGACGCTACATGAAATGTATCATTTTGTCCGTAATCGTTATAATATTTTTCAAAAATAACATTACCTTTCCGCACTACTAACATACCATTCATATTTTCATATTCTTCTTTTATAATCTGATCTAACTTTTTAGCAGTTTTCATTATTCTTTCCCCTTTAACCTATGATTAAAAAGGTTCGATAGGTACATATATATCAACTATATGTTTATGCTTTGGATGCTGCTTTGGATTATTTCTATATACTTCAAAAGGATACGAGTCTCTCGGTTTATATCCGCTATTTGGCAGCCATTCACCGTATAAGAAATCCCATGCTCCTTTATATTCATCTTGGAATATTTCAAAATGTCCTACTGCATATTTTCCAGAAGGTATTACCATTATTCCAACGTCGTTCGTTTCTACTGTGGATTCATCTGAAATTGTTACACATAGACTTGTTCTTAAATGATAGTCCTCAGTAAATTCATGATGATCGTGGTAAATGGTTAATACTTTCGTATCCTCAAATACATGATAGTTTTTCTTCGCCGCGTAACGAAATAATTTTTCTATCATTTTTGGAAAAGCTATAGCTAACTCTTCATATGTACCTGTATGTCTTATGTATGCGACGTTTATATCGTCCGCTGTTACAATTTCAACATTTCCTCGAACCTTCTTACATTCATTGTATTGAGGAATTCCCCTTACGTCTTTGCAATTCTTGCTATTATCGTTTCGATATTGAGACGGACTTACACCGTAATGACTTTTAAATGTTCGGGAAAAAACTGCTGAATCTGTGAATCCGAAGTGATACGCAATATCTGTAATCGTCATGTCTGCGCGATATGTAAGTAGATGTGTTGCCCTTTCTAGTTTCAAGCGATTCACATACCGAGATAATGGCTCATCAACTATTCCTTTAAAAATCCGATGAAAATGATACTTCGAAAATCCTGCTATATCAGCTAGCTCTTCAATGGATAATGAACTGTCTATGTTTGATTCTATATAATCTTGAACCTTATGTATGCGTCTTACATACTCATTTCTACTCTGTTTATTCTCCATACTCTTTATCTCCTCACAACAAAAAGAACCATCCTAGAATACTTTTAGGACGGCTTTCTATTCGTAATAGATTCTTCCATATTCTATTGTTAAATCGATATAATTTCACTATATTTTTTAAATTGATGGTAATGTGGCAGTATCCCGATTTAATTGAAAGAAACAACTATTTTTTTATAGCCCTACGCAAATTAATAATATTATTGGGATTTAGCTCCCATTGTCTCATAAGTTCTTTTTGTCTTGTTTTTAAGTCTTCAAATGGTTCTTCCACTATGTCGATTTTATTAAATTTCCCTTCGAAAACTAAAGCATTTTTTATCTTTTTATATCCACCAAAACCTAAGTCATCATTTAGTAACCAGACTACTCTCTGTATTTTTGCGAATAAAATACCCCCTGTACACATTGGACACGGTTCCAACGTGCTATAAATAGTAAACTTCTCATTTTTTATTTTTGCATCAAACATTGCTTCCCCTGCATTGCGAATAGCGTCTATCTCTGCGTGAGCTGTTATGTCTTTTTGTGGATGCACTCTATTTCTTCCTCTTGCAATGACATTATTATTTCCATCAACAATAACTGCTCCTACTGGATATGTATTTTCTTTTAATGCCATTTCAGCTTCTTCCAATGCCATCTGTAAAAAATATCTATCTCTTTCAAATTTCATATAGATCCCTCTTTTTTAGATGAAATTTTTTACGGAAATTCATTTCGACTATCATACTACCCTCTATCAAGCTAACAAAATCAGTCATTCTTTATGCAACGGATAACGTTTTGATATACATTTAACTCAGTGCGTTTAGGTAAAGCTTATTTCACTACACATGTTTCAAAAATAAAACTCTACTCCCGCCATTTCCATCATAATTTGTATGTACCGATACACCCTCTACCTCATCATCCCCAGCCTCAATTCGAAAACCGATTTCTTGATGAAACTGTATCGACTTTTTATTAGTTGGTGACGTAATTGCTTTTACAACTTTACGATTATTTGCACGAGCGACATCAAAGAAATAAGAATACAATGTCGATGCGATTCCTCTTCTTCTATACTTCGGATTTACACCGATAAAATGAACGTATGCTTCATCTTTATATGTTTGTGAAAAAAATCCGCATAAGAAACCTAACGTTTCGCCCTCTTCTTCAATGATAAAACTCGTTTCTTGAAAGTGAACAAAAAACAGTTTTGGCAACATGGCAACCATGTCTCTCCCGCCCCACCAATCATTTAAAACTGAATGAATCTTTACATAATCTTCCCCTTGGATATTTCTTACTCGCATATGTTTCTCCCTCTCACTCACTTCATTTTTTCATAAATTTTAATGACTGTTTCTACTAATAGGATGAATACCCATATCCCGCAAAATACAAGAACAGACTGGAATATGGATCCAATTATCATAACACCAACTGTACCTGTTATTGAAAAAGATATTCCACCAAGCCCTGGATCTTGTATAAATGCTCCAGCAGAAAAAGCAGTTATAATTGATACTATTAAATAAATAACACTCGTTATTTTTAATATCTTTATAGAAAGATACGAGGTTTTTCCTTGTTCCACTTGTGATAATTCGATTTCTCCGCTTGCAATTCCTTTTTGCAAACAGTCCTCACATAGAAATTCTTCCTTAATTTTTTTACCACCGTGCAATGTACCTGTAATTTCTTTACAGCGCGTACACTTTCGATTTATCATTTTGTTATCACTCCAATCTCGTAAGATTATACTTATACAATTATTTTTACCTTATTATCCCTTTTATGTATTTTATAGAGAAAGGTTGTGTTTTATGATTTCAAAACTCACATTTGGTTCGAAAAAATCTACTGTTCATTATGTATTAAGACCTAGTTGTTATGCGATTATTTTCCATTTATCTTCTTCAATGATTGCTGTTATCCAAAAAGGAGACCGTTATTTTTTACCAGGTGGCGGTATGGAAGGTAATGAAACAAAAGAAGATTGTTTGCTCCGTGAACTACTAGAGGAATTAGGATGGGCGATTGAAATTAATCAATATATCGGTAATGCAGCTCGATATTTTTATGCAGAAAAGGAAGATACATATTATTTGAATGTTGGGTTCTTTTACATTGCAAATATGTTACAGAAACAAACTGCAAACTGTGAGGATGATCATGTTCTAAGGTGGATGTCTCCTTTACTTGCTGTAGAACTTCTCATTCACGATCATCAAAAATGGGCTGTTGAACAAGCGCTTTTAATACGAAAACAAAAATGATCTCCTTCTATATGAAAGAGATCATTTTTACTGTTAACTTACTTTTTTCAAATTGAGAGCAGGCTTTTTCATTCCACCTTTTTTTACAACATATAAACCGATGAAGATAATAAGCCCGCCAACTAGTTGCATCATATTCATTTGCTCCCCTATTGTTACAGCCGCAAAGATCACTGCAAACAATGGCACAAGATACATATAAACCATTACTTTCGTTGAGCCTATTTTACTAATACCGACATACCACATTGCAAGTCCGAATATGGTCGCAAAGACGATTGAATATGCTAGTGATCCCCAGCTTGGCATATCTACTGGCCACGTTAGTGTGCTTACATTGAGTAAACAGTATATAACGAGAGGTCCAATTCCAATTAAAGTAGACCATGATGTAACTCTCATTGCGGAGTATTTTGTAATGAGTGGTTGCGCTAAAATTGGATACCATCCCCACGCAATTGCTGCGACTAATCCAATTATATTTCCGAGCCACGCATACTCGTAAGTAGCTCCTCCTGTATGTCCTGTTAATAAAACGAATGCTGCACCAATAAACGCTACGATTGAGCCAATTTGTACTTTCATCGAAAAACGTTCTTGTTTATGCAATACTGCTAATATCCCTGTAAAAATAGGTGACATTGCAATTAATAATGAAGCGTTCGTTGCTGAAGTATATTTCACAGATAGCATAAACATCGTTTGATACATTGTCGTTCCAACGATGCCGACTGCTACTAATCGTAACCAATCTTTTCTTTCAATACGTAATGAGCGTTCCATCATAAAAGTAATAAGTAATAATACCGGTGATGCTACTAAAAATCGTAAACTATTAAATTGAATGGATGACATATATGCCACGCCATACTTTCCTATTGTATAATTTGCTCCCCATACTAATGCAACAGATACTAGGAGCCATTCCATTTGCCATCGTTTCATCCGAATCTCCCCTTCCATATTTAGCATAGTAAAATTGGCTGGATATAACACCGTCCAATTGGCTGTTTTTTTACCCAGCCAATTTGTTATACTGAATGTATATAAGAGATGCGGAGGCGTTTGTATGGAATGGAAGCTAGATAACGACAGTAAAATCCCCATTTATCAGCAAGTTGTTGACTTTATTGAAAAACGTATTACATATGGAGAACTTCCTCCAGGAAGCTTCCTACCTTCCGAACGAAAATTAGCTACACAGTTAAATGTAAACCGAAGTACAGTAACGACTGCTTATAACGAACTACGTGCTATGGGAATTGTAGAAAGTACGACTGGTAAAGGTACACGTGTAAGTACACATATGTGGGGCGTTTCTCCAACATTAACGCCGAACTGGAGAAATTTCGTAGAAGGCGGTACGTTCTTACCAAACTTACCGTTACTTCGCCATATTCGGGCAGAAGTACAACAAAATGAAAATATTATTGATTTCGCAAACGGAGAACTCGGTTGTAATCTCTACCCACACGATCAACTACAAACAATTTTACGAGAACAACCGTTAACACATTCATTAAGTTACGATCATCCACAAGGCTATCTCCCGCTGAGACAAGCGGTCGTAAAATATATGAAGGAATATTTAAAAGTGGAAGCGACTGAACAATCCATTATGATTACATCTGGCGCACAGCAAGCCTTACACCTTATCGTGCAATGTTTATTAAATCCAGGTGATGCCGTCGCTTTCGAAAGTCCATCGCACTGTTATTCCTTACCGCTATTCCAATCAGCAGGTATTCGTATTTTCCCGTTACCTGTTGATGAACATGGTATTAATCCAGACGATGTGCAAGAATTATATAGAAAGCATCGTATTAAAATGATCTTTTTAAATCCAAACTTCCAAAATCCTACGGGAACGATGCTTCATCCAAACCGTAGAAAAAAACTATTATCACTTTGTGCAGACTTACGAATTGCGATCGTTGAAGATGATCCGTCCAGTTTACTTACGCTAGAAAAGAAACAACCTTGTCCTACTTTAAAATCAATTGATGAAAACGGAACTGTCATTTATGTACATTCTTTATCTAAAATGATTGCGCCAGGATTACGAGTCGGCTGGCTCGTTGCTCCGCAATCTGTAGTAGAAAGATTATCCGACGCACGGCACCAAATGGAATTAGGTATGAGCATATTCCCGCAGTGGCTTATGCAGCAGTTTTTCGAAACTGTACCATTTCAGTCGCATATCGTACCGTTACGAAAACAACTAGCAGAAAAAAGAGACGTTATTGTTCGTGCTCTAAACGAGCAACTTCATGATAAAATCTCTTTTTCAAACCCTACTGGTGGTATTTACATATGGGGAAAATTAAAAGAACCGATAAACGAAAAACAACTCATTATGCAAAGCTTAAAACAAGAAATTGCTTTTATGCCTGGTAGTATTTTCGGCGCGAAAGATGGTTATATTCGTTTATCTTATGGAAAAGTGGATATTGATCAAATTGAGGAAGGTATTTCTCGTTTGCGGGAGGCTATTTTGGTTTGTGAAAAATAACTTTACATAAAGCCCTATCGTTTGACAAAAGAAAAATCTACCATTATTATCAACACGAACCTAGTTACCCCGCATTAACGGGCAATAAAACTCCCAGCTCAAAATTCAGCTGTAACAAAGAAGTTAGGTGGGAGATTAACTGCCCGTAAATGCCCGATTGGTTCAACTAATAATCAGTGGAGGATGAACCCCCCACTGATTAAAGTTTCACTTTATAGGAGTGGTAAAAATGAAAATTTACGTTGATGCAGATGCTTGTCCTGTAAAAGATGTAATTATTTTTGAAGCTACGAATGCAGAAATCCCTGTAACCCTCGTTACTAGCTTTTCTCATTATTCTAATGCTCAGCAACCTAAAGGTGTGGAAACAATATATGTTGATTCCGGAGCAGATGCTGCAGATTACCGAATTATGCAGTTAGCAAAAAAAGAAGATTTAATCGTAACACAAGATTACGGTCTTGCTTCGCTCGCTTTAGCAAAAGGCTGTATCGTTCTACACCATAAAGGCTATAAGTATACGAATGATAACATTGAACAATTGTTACAAACACGATATTTAAGTGCAATGGTTCGAAAAAGTGGTAAACGTACAAAGGGACCGAAACCATTTACAGCAGAAGATAAAGAGAAATTTAGAGAGCTCTTTAAAAGTATGATCGCACTTTAAAAATGAATCGTCTATTTGCAAGGAAAACTTCGTAAAACAAAGAAGAGAATATCGTAATGAACATTCTCTTCTTGAGGTTTACCCGTTTAAAATGAAGGTAAATTATCAAAGTTATTTTCTTTTATTCCATCCGGTTCACTACGTATAATATCTCTGCCATACTTATGAAATACGTCCACATGAGCTAACTTCCCTGATTTTGCTTCACTAAGAGCAGTCATATAATCTAACTCTCTCCCGCTACTTGTTTTAAAAGCAATCAAATCACCTTCATCATTTTTACGAACAGCAACAATTTGTTCTGCTCCTGAAGTAACTTCCTGAGCTATTTCAAATTGAGCTTGCTCTTCCACTTGATGTAAATAATCATTATATACTTTTTCAAAGTCTTTTTTGTCCATTAAACTCACCTCCAAAACATTTTATTAGTATGGTTGGGAGGTGTTGGTTTTATGTACTTTTCTGTTAGAAAAACGAATTTTTAATACCTACGCAAACCCTTCAAAGTCTCCAATATATCATCTGTAAAGGCTGTACTACCCTCTGTCTCTAAAGCTCTGAAATATAAACTTCTTAAGAAAGCTCTAATATTTTGTACTAAAATATCATATTGAGGATGCGGGATGTCTTCAACAATTGCTATACTATGTAACCAATTGCTCCACTCTTCTTCAGTTAAAAGATTTTGGTTACGTAACGACATAATTGGTGCTACTAATCTCTCATCCTCAAAGTGAATGTATACGTAGTCATGTAAGCGGACCTTCTGACGAACGGCAGCTAGTATTGCATATGAGAACTCACGATTTTGGATTGTACGTGCTAAAGCATCGAGTGCATCTGCTGCATGTGCAGTAGAGTGCGCCCAGCCTTTCCCTTCTACATAGCCCCTTACATCTTCTTCTAAATATACATATTCCAGCACTTGTTCTGCTACACTGTACAGTTGTTCTTCGGATAACAACGGTTCCCTTTCATGAACAGATAAAATAAGTGGTGGAATTAATACGGAGAATGCACGTTTAAATACAGAGTCTGTTCCCTTTTCACCAATTTTATAAAATAAATAATCAGGACTAATTGCTTGTAACATTAATCCTCTTAACTCTTTTTGTCTAAATACATCATTTGTAATCCATGTGTGAAGCGTACTATAAATTAAATCATCACGTAATTCAGCATCAGGTGATCCGATATAATCTAGCATCCACTGCGCATATGGATATGCATCTACGTCTTCTGGTACAGCATAATTATTATTTTTAATTTGTAGTAGTTCTTCTTTTAGTTCTAGTACTTCTGTCATTTTTTTATCCCCTTTAAATTTCTCTTCCTAAATTATTCCCTATTAGTATCATAAAATTAAACCCATTCTTAACGCAATATAAAATGGAATCATTAATTATCTTCACTATGTAACAGTTCTTCCAATGTTGCTTTAACTTCTTCTTCTAATTCATTAATCGTTCCGCTATAAAGTGTTCCTATGCTACTACTTTTTCGATATCCTTGGTAATAATACCAAAGCGAAATAGTACAGACTTCCCATGATTTTAAAGCATCATATTCAAAATTAATTTCTGATCTATATTCATACTCTAAACAATTCTTAGATGTTAGTTCTTCTAATTCATCACCGTCTATATCTCTTTTAATTGACAGCTTCAAATTTAATTTACCATTTTGCGCAAAACGTTCTTCATATATTTTTTGATACTTACTGCAAATGTCTTCACTTATACTCTCTAGTTCCATTATTTTTTGTTTTAACTGTTCATTTATCTGTTCATTTTTGATTTCTAAATATTGTCCATCCTTCTCTTCATTCACTTTATTATTTTTTTGAAACCAACTAAACAAATGTTCATTCCCCCTATATAAACTGTATTAATGTCTTTTAAATAGAACTACTGGATCATCAAATTTACTATTTTCAAATAAAACATCTGCAATTTCTTTCGGATTATGCTCATCTATATACATCTTACAGGCAGCATGATATCTGTTTAAAAACATCTTCTCTGCTTCTTCATAACTTCCAAAAGCTTCAGTTTCCCGCTTAGCACCACGTTTTCTCGCAATCTCAAAATTTGTATCTACAAAGATTTTGTAATCAAATAAATGCGCAACGTCTTTTTTCAATAGAAACGTTCCATCTACTATTAATATCATATTTTTCGTGGCCAATAGCGGCTCATTATGTACAGGCATATCCGTTATTAAGTTATGAGAAATCGTTTCATATTGTAAATTCCCGTTAGGTCCTAAAGGCATTAATAATCTTTCTTTGAAAGCTGTATAATCGTGTGCATCTTCATAATACCCTCTTGCAGATTCTTTTCCTTTTGCATAGCGAATCACTCTTGGATTATGAAAATCATCAATGCTGGCGCGTGTTACTGGTAATCCTCGTTTTTTTATTTCTTCCGCTAGTTCGTTTGCAAATGTTGTTTTTCCTGAGGCTGTAATACCGCTTACTCCAACTCTTATTGGATGGGTTAAGTTTAGCTTTACAATATGATCTGCAATTTCTTTGATTCGTTGTTTTCGGTTCATGATATCTTCCTTTATAATTAGTTGACATAATATAATTATAGATAATAATTCATGTCACTATTTGTCAGTAAATTGATATCCTTTCTCGAATCGCTGATATCTCGAAAAAATCATTGATATATTTTAAGTTATGATAGATATATTTGAAAAATCGTTGATATATTATTAGCTTACTTTCCCTTAAACCCTCGATATAAAGCAGTCCGTAATTCTTGTTTGTATTCTTCAATTTCTGGCATTTCGAGTTCTTCTGCTAGTCTGATAGCTAATTCAATATCATACGGTACTCGTACAAGTTGAATAGAAAAGCTCGCTGCTTCTTTTTCATTGTAAGTCCCTTCAAATATTAAATAGGAAGCTTGCGTTATTTCAAGCGGGTTTCCTACGCTACCGGCATTACATAACGTTTTCCCTCTGAAATTTTGAACGAACGCTTGGTGAACGTCACCGTAACAAACGACATCTGGTTTTCTTTCCCCTTCTATATTTTCCGTCAGATCACTATTTTCGAACATACTAATACGTTCTTCTCTTGAAGCGTGTGGTTGAATTCTTTCATATAAACTTCTCGGTGAAGCGTGAAACATACGAATGAATTTCCCACTCATATAAAACTCGATTGAAAATGGTAAGTTTCTTAAATAGTCATTTTGTTCTTCCGATAATTGTTTTTGATGCCATTTCAATGCTTCAAATTCAGTCGGCTTTGTAATAAAATCATCCCAGTTTCCCATTACGACTACTTCACATTGTTTACGAATGATTTCAATTGCTTCACTGGAATGAGGTCCTTTTCCTACTAAATCTCCAAGGCAAATAATGCGCTCGATCCCTCTTAATTTAATATCATTCAACACGGATTCTAATGCTTGAATATTACCGTGAATATCTGAAATTACTGCTATTTTATCCATATAAATTACTCCTTTATTTATTAAATTCGCTTGATTGATACCATTTTGGAATATAAGATGAAAAATGATTATGATCTTCTAAAATTCCATTTAATCTTTCCTTCATATCATCTACTAAATGCGGTGTACTTCGATTCGTCCAAACGATATCCGCTGGGAATGTCATCGCGACGTACAATGTATACAGTTTCCAAAAATGAAGCGATGGTTCGCTCCGAAATAACCGTGAACTTGTCCAACCGCAAATGGTTTACTTATTCTTATAGTAAAAATCGTGTATTGGATCACCAAAATCATATCCACCAAAATCGATAACGATAAATTCCTTATTATGAATCATGCTATTTGCTGGATGGAAGTCATCATGTAAAAATCTTATTGGACGATTTTCCAATAAATCTTTATGATTTTCTACAAAGGTTAATACTGGCTTCAAATCCAGAAAATTCACCTCGTAATCTGTTAGTGCCTCTATGTATCTTTCGTATTTATTCCATCTAGATGTTTCCCATTTATTACTTGCACTTTCTCTTTCAATTGAGTGAATCCTCTTTAATACTTCCCCTGCTTTTCTTCCTGCCATATACTGTTCTTCCACCGATAACTTCGTTAAACCTTCTTCACCATTTATACCTCGGGTCCATTCAAATACTTGAACACATTTATTTAATTTCTCAATTATTATGAAATGAATTAACTTGGGTGTTGGAATATGTAATGACTCTAATTGTTTCATATACGTATATTCTTCTTGTTTACGTTCAAAATGAACAGCATCACATACTTTTACAAAATAGGTTTCTTGATTCTTTAATTCAATTTTATACTTCTCTTCATGTGAAAAACCTTTTGAAATAGCTGTACACGTTGCAATACGAGGCCATTCTAGTATTCTCTCTATCTCTCTAAGTATTTCTTCCACAACGTTCACCTCTATTAATATATGTACAAACTACCTAGCACTTCATGTTGTCGTTTATTTCCACCTTTAAACTCTACTGCAAATGGATTTTCGCCATTCTTATTCAAATGTTCTAGTACTAGCCCTTCTCCAATCGGTTCACAAAACTGCACATGAATATCTCCAAATACTACACTTTGACACTCAGCATTCCATTTTTCATTTTTCACAACTAAGCTTGTAGATAGCTCCATTACTTCTTTCCATTTCCGTACTGTTTCTCGAACATTTTTTACTGCGTAATGAATCGTTTCAATTTGTTGCACTTTGTTTTTATGTTCAGTAATCGTCCCACTGTTACGTAAATCGTTTCTTCTTTCTTCGTCCGTTTCATTCCACTGTATAAAGAAAGGTAATTTCGGTCCGTTCTCTTCTTGCTTAACGAATAACATTTTCCATTCTAAAAGTCGGCCATCTTTTCTCATACGTTTCCCTTCAAATGGCCCTATCGTATGTAAGCCGTACTTATTAAAGTTAACTGCTAGCTCCTCAATTGCATCTGTTCGGATCGCGATTTGTAGCATTCCTTCTCCATTTTGTAGTTTCACCACTGTTTCTTGTACTAATGGATTTTCTGCTTCTTTCGCTTTTTCTTCATGTTGAACTGCTAAAAATTCAATATATGATAAATCAAAATAACTTAAACTATTCCAAGTACCCCAATTCGTATGCTCTCCGCCTAATACAGTATGAAATCCAAGTTCCTGCATTTGTTTTGCCGCTTCCTCCGGTGTACCATGAACTGCGTGAACGAGATGATCAAATCGTAACATGTCTTTCTCCCCTTTCTCTCCATCCTTTTATTGTATATTTTATTTTTCTTTCATTCAATTCAAAAACTTTAAAACCTAGTTGATTTATACGATTAATATGTATTATAATGAAACAAATTTAATTATTGCTGATTGGAAAAACCAAAGGCACTTTTCTCATACGGGAAAAGTGTCTTTTTCATTTATTATTACAGGGGGATTATTTATGCAGAAATTAATTGTCTTTGCTATTATTGGATTTTTCGCTCAATTGATCGATGGAGCACTTGGAATGGCGTATGGAGTAACGTCTTCCTCTTTATTATTAATGTTTGGTATTGCACCAGCTGTTGCATCTGCATCAGTTCATTTAGCTGAAGTCGTTACAACTGCAGCTTCCGGCGCATCTCATATCAAATTTGGAAACGTTGATAAATATACAGTTTCCAGGCTTACATTACCTGGGGCAATCGGCGCATTTGTTGGGGCATGTTTTTTAAGTAATTTGCCCGGAGATGTAATCAAACCATACATTTCCGTATTTTTATTTACTTTAGGGGTTTATATTTTATTACGATTCATCATTCAAAAACAAATTGTCACTTCAAATAAGCGTATGTCTGCAAAACAACTTGTGCCGCTTGGTTTATTCGCTGGATTCGTTGATTCAACTGGTGGCGGTGGTTGGGGGCCCATTACGACACCTGTTCTTCTAGCAAGAGGAAATGAAGCTAGAAAAGTTATTGGATCTGTAGATACGAGTGAATTTCCTGTTTCACTCGCTGCAACAATCGGCTTTTTCATTTCACTTGGCTGGGAACAAGTAAGCTGGGTTTGGGTATTTGCCTTAATGCTCGGCGGTATTGTCGCAGCTCCAATTGCTGCATGGTTAGTCCGCATCGTTCCACCACATTTACTTGGCGTATTAGTTGGCGGTCTTATTATCTTTACAAATATTCGTACACTGCTTACTACATTTAAAGTGGATCCAACTGTTATTTCACTTTCTTACGTTGCAGTTGGTCTTGTCGTTATTATTTCTATTTTCATTGCTGTTCGAAATCATTCCAATCGTCCTAACGCATCAACGGCTGAGTATCCAAATGATCAGAAGCAAATGCTACCATAACTATAAAAAATACCGCTCAATTTAGAGCGGTATTTTTTATTTTTCTATTTTCCAATTAATCATCGTTTCTGTAGCATTTACTCTCTTCATATGTAACTTTTCTAAAACACGCATCGAACTATAATTATCTAGAAGTGTCTCTGCAATTATTGTTTCTACCTCACCTGTTTTGAAAGCCCAATCGATTAGTTCTTTTACAGCTTCTGTTGCATAGCCCTGATTCCAATATTTCTCAATGAATCCATAGCCAATTTCTACTGTTTGATCCTCGTTTGGTTTCCCTTTAAATCCAATATCACCTAAAACGCTATCATCTTCTTTCCGAAGAACATACCACGCCCCCCATGGTAATAAAGCCTCATCTTGTTTCACATTCTCTACATGCCCTACAATATGCGGACCGCTATTATATCCTTGCTCGTTAGCAACTTGAATACTCTCTTCTGTACACGGCACTATATAGAGCCTTTCTGTTTCTAATTTCATTTTGATTTCCCCTTTTTGCTTAAACGTTACTCTAATTATAACAAATAATATGACTTTATCATGAATGTCGAATTATATTTTTCTGAATTTTCTTTTTATTTAGAGGGTTTTTCAATATTTTTTGCGAAACATTTGTATAACAATTTTTTCTTTGCTTATTGCTACATAATAGTAGGTTCGGGTGGAGTTTTGCAAGCGTTTCCTATACAATAACCGATATTTTTTGACTTTTCCTAACAAAATATCTTGCAATATATTCAGAAAGTCATTACAATTGCCATATATTAAAAATCTTAGCAATATATAAATCCTCATCAATCCGATGAGGTAGAGGTTGCGACTTTTAAGAGTACGACGGACGAGACACAGAGAATGTCAGCTGACTCCGTTTGAAAGGAAAAGTTGCCGAAGTTTATATTTCTTCTCTGGAAATATGAGCTGGGGCTGTCTCCGAAAGGAACAGAACTGTCACGTTTACAAAATTACCGTGTAAACGTGGGGTGCTATCTTAACGGAAGGGTATGATGGGGTGGTTATTTGTGAAACGTTCCGCCAAATTCCTTTGGCGGTTTTTTGTATTTTTCTCCCCCGCTCCTTCCTAACCTACAAGAAAAGGAGTGTTGAACATGAATAGCGCAACAAATCAATCTACCTCTAAAACGCAAACTACACAAGGACAAGGTGAATTAAAACGCGGATTAAAATCGCGTCACCTTACGATGATTTCTCTCGGCGGTACAATTGGTACCGGACTATTTCTTGCCAGCGGTGGTGTCATTCATTCAGCTGGTCCTGGCGGCGCATTAATCGCATACGCCGCAATTGGAATTATGGTATATTTCTTAATGACAAGCTTAGCTGAACTTGCAGCTTACATGCCTGTTACTGGATCTTTTAGTACGTATGCAACAAAATTTGTTGATCCATCACTTGGTTTTGCACTTGGATGGAACTATTGGTATAACTGGGCGATTACAATTGCGGCAGAACTAGCGGCCGTAACATTAATTATGAAATTTTGGTTCCCAGATACCCCTTCTCTTATTTGGAGCGGATTATGTTTAGCTATTATTTTCCTTTTAAACTATTTATCTGTTAAAGGGTTTGGTGAATCTGAATATTGGTTCGCACTTATTAAAGTAGTTACAATTATTATCTTTTTAATTGTCGGCTTTATGATGATTTTCGGAATTATGGGGGGCGAAACTGTTGGCTTCAAAAACTTCACTGTTGCTGATGCACCATTTAACGGTGGTATCATGGCAATTATCGGTGTATTTATGGCAGCTGGTTTCTCCTTCCAAGGAACTGAATTACTTGGGGTAGCTGCTGGTGAAACTTCTGATCCAGAACGTAATATCCCGAAAGCAATTCGTTCGATCTTTTGGCGTATTCTTTTATTCTATATCCTTGCGATTCTCGTTATCGGTTTATTAATTCCTTATACAACTGAAAGTCTTGCCGCAAGTGATGTAACAGTAAGTCCATTTACACTTATTTTCGAAAAAGCGGGCGTTGCCTTTGCAGCTTCTGTTATGAACGCTGTTATTTTAACTGCTGTACTATCTGCTGGTAACTCTGGTATGTATGCATCAACTCGTATGCTTTGGGATTTAGCTCGCCAAGGAAAAGCACCAAAATTTCTTGGTAAATTAGATAGCCGCGGTGTACCTGTTAACGCGTTAATCGTAACATCGATTGTCGGTAGTATTGCTTTCATTGCTTCTTTATTCGGTGACGGTGTTGTATACATTTGGTTATTAAACGCATCCGGAATGTCTGGTTTTATCGCATGGGTTGGCATTGCAATTAGTCATTACCGTTTCCGTAAAGCATATATCGCACAAGGAAAAGATTTAAATGACTTACCATATAGAGCAAAATGGTTCCCATTCGGTCCACTCTTCGCATTTACTCTTTGTATTATCGTAATTTTAGGACAAAACTATGGCGCATTTATGGGTGAATCAATCGACTGGAACGGCGTACTCGTTTCTTACATCGGTTTACCACTCTTCTTAGTACTATGGTTAGGATATAAATTTACGAAAAAAACAAAAGTGATTCCACTTGATAAATGTGAACTAAAATAAAGTGAAACGAGCAAACAAATTTGTTTGCTCGTTTTTTGTTGCAAACCTCTTTGCTTCCCTATTGCTCCTGTTTTTGCCATAATAGAAGAAATATAATTAAAGGTTGGGATACAATGAACATTCGCATTACTGATGAAGCAAAAGCAGCTATACATAGATTAGAACGTGAAGACAAAAAGATCATTCGCATTAGAGGGACAATGACAAACTCTTGTAGTATTTTCGTTGATGTCGATTTAATTTGGGATACATATAACGCAGATGATGTTGTATGTGAAGATGCAGATCTTATCGTACAAATGGATTCATTCACGAAAGACTACACTGGTGATACGGTGAAACTTGATTATAAGACGACAGGTTTTAGTATTACGACTCCGAGTGAGACGTTAGTTTATGGATTGTCGATTAAAAAATAAAAATTGTTTTCATTTGACCACCGAGGTGAAAAAATGGGTAAATATGTTCCGTTAAAATTTTTATTTAACGAAAAATTAGCAGAAAAAATGGCTGATTCTATTTGTAAACACGATCCCACTTTCTCTAAAAGAAACTTTGTATCTTCCGTAACATGTAAAGTTGAAAATTTAGAGTTAAAGCAGCGTATTGAAGTAATAGCAGATGAATTACATAATGCATTACAAAAAGATTTTAATGAAGCAATACATATATTACTAAAAACATTAGGCCCAGAAAATACAACAGAAGTAGGCACATTTACAAACGGATATATGTACATGCCTCTTGCAAAATACGTTGAAAAATATGGACTTAACGACTTTGAAACCTCATTCAACGCCATGTATGAAATAACGAAAAGAAATACTGCTGAATATGCCATTCGGCCTTTTCTTGAAACATACCATGAAGACACACTAAATATATTACAACAGTGGATTTATGACGAAAACAGCCACATTAGAAGATTAGTTTCTGAAGGTACAAGACCAAGGCTTCCTTGGGCTAAAAAAATAGGAGCTCTAAAAGATGATTTTAAGTACAATTTACAGCTTCTTGAACCATTAATGAATGACCCTTCTAAATATGTTCAAAAATCTGTAGCCAATCATATTAACGATATTACGAAAGAAGATAAAGAACTCGTTTTTCAGTGGTTACAGCAATTACGTGATAAACAGCATCCTATTAATCCTTGGATTATAAAACATGGACTAAGAACAGTAATAAAAAGTGGTACTTTACCAAAAAATTTTTCTTTTTAAGTATTTTAAACAAAACCGCTTATGCTTCAAAAATGAAGCATAAGCGGTTTTCCTTTTGAA
This sequence comes from Bacillus sp. 7_6_55CFAA_CT2, assembly GCF_000238655.1. NCBI lineage: Bacteria > Bacillati > Bacillota > Bacilli > Caryophanales > Bacillaceae > Bacillus > Bacillus sp. 7_6_55CFAA_CT2. Next base: position 1,222,998 of record NZ_JH414709.1, read on the forward strand.
TACAGAAATAACAAACATAAAAAGTACTTTAAATTTCTTCTTTATATCATTATTTTACTAACTCTTCTATGTTATTACTTTCCTTAATTGTTTCGGATGATAGCCAGAGTGAATAACTTGTTCCATCCTTGTTCCTTAAATATATGTTAAATTCCTTATTATATAGTTCTTCTTTAAGAATAGTGACTACCTTTCTCAAATCATCTATTACATATGGATCATTTCTATATTTTATCTCACTGTCATTGAAAACTAATGTCAATTCATACTCTAGACAATTGCCGTCTTTCGGGTGTGGACAAGTAATATCCTCAATTTCAAAACGATCATTTTGAATTTCATTTAACCTTACGCCTACTTTTGTTTCAGTTTGAACCAAATATGTCCAATAACCGCTTACTGTGTTTTTCATTGTTAAAAACAGTTCTTCTTTCGTTATAGCTTTTTGCACATTTTGAAAAGGTAAGCCTATAGATTCACCATTATAATCCTCAATTTCAAGTGTTGTTATCTTTCTATTACTCTTCTGAATGAATTGGATTAGAGCATATAAACGATCTAATTCTTTTGATTCAAATTGACTGTAATCAATCTTGTCACTCGTTTTTAAAGTTAATAATAACTTATCCGTTGGTTTCTCCTCTATATCATCATCCACTATATATTGAAAAACATTTTTATTTTCAGGTTCCACGTAACCTAATTTTTTAATTTCTTCTAGCATTGGTTTAAATTTCTTATATTCCTCATATGTTTTTTTTCCGTATTGATATTCATCACCTTTTATTCTTGAATATAAGAAGCCATCTACCTCTACTCTAAATTGAATATTTTTGTTATTTTTTGCTTGAACAGTATGATATGTATGCCCCATATTCCCTTCGTTTATAGCACCCCAATGTGTTACAATCACATCAATTCCGTGCTTTTTTTTCACATGTTTTTTCACCTGATCGTCATCTTTATAATTACACCCACTTAAACATAAGAAACATAACAATACTAACATTACATTTTTCATTCTTTTCATATAGCACCTTGCCCTCTTTTCGCATAAACAAAATATTCCATATATAAAGAATACTAAATCGCTGAATGTTTTCAAAGAATTAAAATATTTTTACACTCGGTTTATATATCTATTTCTTTTATTAATAGCTCTAATAAGTTTTAATATTGATAATCGAACATAATAAAAAGAAACCTAAATTTAAGGTTTCCCATTTTTACCAACAATTTAAATTTTAATAGATATTTTTTAGCCAAGTAATAATTCGTAGTACCTGAAACGACTCAAACCAAGTAATGAAAAACAGGAGAACAAAGAAAGAGATAAGTGATATGAATTTTAATCTTCCATCTTCACGTCTAGCAATCGCTATAATACTCAGAACCACTCCAATTAAAAAAGAAATATACCCTAATAGGATAATAGGCTCAGAATAGCTATCTATTATCCTATTTAATCCAAATAATAACATTCCAAAATTCATCAATGTTATTGAAAATACACTAAATTTTTTCATAATTAAACCTCCAATATAATTTTACTATTTTATGGAGAGAATAATTTTTTTATGCGTATGGATGAACAATTACACTATAAAATTAGATAACTCAATTTATTTTTTCATTAAACAACTGCCTTCTTTTATACCCTCAAAGGATTTTCACTCAATTAACCCGAATATATAAATAACAATTCTCACAAGGAGTAACTTTATATGAATCTATTCGAACACGAAACATAAAACCGTTCCACTTTAATAAGAGGTCCTCCCTTTTTCTTTTCTCATCATATCATCCATTAAAAAAATAGGAGGACATAATTATGAAACGTGATCCATTATTTTTAACTTTATTAGAAAGTGCAAATACACATTTTAGCGGCTGGGATTTTTCTTTCATTTCAGAAACAGGTCGAATGAAGAGCGAGCCTTTATCGTGGTCATACGGCAGTACTGCTTTTCAGCTTATGCAACGTGCAGAATCAATGCTCGATATGGGTACTGGCGGCGGAGAGTTTTTATCTATGTTACAACCGTTCCCGTCAACTATATTCGCTACTGAGGGCTACGCTCCAAATGTGCCAATTGCTCGAAAGAAATTAGAGCCTTTAGGGGTTACCGTTGTAGAAGTGACCGATGATACTGCTTTGCCATTTCAAGATGGTCAATTTAATTTAATTATAAATCAACATGAATCGTATGCTGCTTCTGAGGTAAACAGAATTCTTTCTCCAAGTGGCGTTTTTCTTACACAACAAGTTGGCGGTCTTGATTGCGCGGAACTTAATGAGCAGTTTGGCTCACCACTAAATGGCGAATTTGCAAGTTGGTCTCTCGAAACCGCATGCAGTGAGTTAAAGCAAAATGGATTTACTATCTTAGATGCAAAAGAGGAATTCCCTTTCCAACGCTTTTATGACATTGGCGCTATCGTCTATTATTTAAAAGCAATTCCGTGGCAAATTCCTGATTTTACTGTTGAAAGATATTGTGAGGAATTATATCGTATACATGAAATCATCTTACAAAAAGGTTATTTTGATGTGAAGCAACATCGTTTTATGATTAAGGCGATTTGTAGCTAACAAAAAGAGGTGGCAAAGCCACCTCCTTTTTGCTCCGTTTACATATGTTCTCTACTCTTTCATAATAAGAAAAGTTATATCATGCATATTACAATTATGACCAATGAATTGTATTTCTGAAACATATAATCACCTCGCATATATGATAAGAGCAAAAACGTGATTTTTCACTTTCCTCTTCTATTGAGAAATGAGTTGTTTTTCATATCGCTTGTTCGCATCATCTTCTGTCAAACATGCAGTTGTGTAATGAATAATATTCCGGTCATCATACGTAAACATATGTTCTAACTTATTTTCTTCTGTTAATACTGTCGGTAAGTATTTTGGTAAATTGCTAACTACTCCTCTATTATCACCATCTAATATCCAATCAATTTCTTTCCATTCTAATAGACCTTCAGCCGTACGTAATGGTGTATTCATTTGCATTCCATCTGGCAAATCAGCAACGAACACATACATTCCTTCACTAGCCTTGGGCTCATCTTTACCTTTAAAATCAACAGTCCCTTTATACGTTACACTTGAAAGTTCTATGCCCGTTTCCTCAAATGTTTCTCTAATTATTCCTTCGTATGGCGTTTCATTATCTTCTATTTTTCCTCCAACACCATTCCACATCCCCATATTCGGCTTTTTATTTCTATTTAATAGCAGTATTTTATCGCTTTTTCTAATAAAGCAAATTGTGTATTTGTACATACGATCATTTCCTTTCATTTTCCACATGAGTTATTTGGCTTATTTTCAAGTAAAAACACTCGCCTTACAATTCCTTACTACATAATATATAGTACAACTTTCATGCGTAAACACTTTACGTCAAACGAGAGAATCCTTTTTAGAAAGGAGAATTTAAAATCGATAATATAAACAATGAATTTCTAAACCAATATTACAACAGCCTCGTATGGTTAAACGATACACACTGGTTCGGGGTTCCAATCTGTAAACTTCCCTCTGATCTCTTTTTGTATCAAGAAATCATTTATGAATTAAAGCCCGATTTAATTATTGAATGCGGGACTTTTCACGGTGGTAGTGCACTGTATTTAGCTTCTATGTTAGATTTAATTGGAAAAGGTCACGTACTTACTATCGATATAACTCCGCAGCCAAATCGACCATCACATAATCGGATTACGTATTTAACAGCATCTTCTGTTTCTGTGCAGGCCATCCAAACAATAGTAAGCATGCGCAAACCTGATGATGTGGTTTTAGTTATTTTAGATTCTGATCATAGTAAAGAGCATGTATCCAAAGAACTATTACTATATAAATCTATCGTCACTACTGGCAGTTATATGATTGTAGAAGATACCTCCATTAATGGACATCCGCTTCTTCCCGATTGGGGTCCTGGCCCGATGGAGGCTGTGGATGAGTTTTTAACTAAAAATAATAACTTCATAATCGACGAGTCTAAACATAAATTTTTCATATCATTTAATCCAAAAGGTTTTTTAAAGAAAATAAAGTGAAACTTTAATAAGTGGGGTTTTGCTCCTCTCCCACTTATTCTATTATTTTCATTTTTGAAAAAGGATAATATACAAATTCCACCTTGCCAATTATGTTATCTTCTTCAATATATCCTAAGCCATTTCGACTATCTCTACTTACTTCGCGGTTATCTCCCATTACAAATAACTTATTTGGCGGAATTTTTGTCTTTTGAAAGTTATAAAACACTTGTGTGTTGTTAAATAAATCTTTGTTTGTATATGGTTCTTCTTGCTTTTTATCGTTCACATATACCTTTCCGTTCGTTATGTTAATTACATCACCAGGAAGCCCTATTACACGTTTCACATAATATTTCGATTCATCCGCTTCCTTTATAATGACAATTTCTCCGTGTTGTAAATTAGAAAGACGTACTACTGCTTTATTTACAAATACGTAATCTTCTTCATATAAAGTCGGCTGCATCGATTCCCCTTCCACCTTACATAAAGTAAAAGAATGGTAGCCTATGACTATCACCAATATAAATAGTATGTACTTGCCCCAGCCTCTCTTAATCTCCTTTTTCATATCCATTCCCACCTTATAAAGCGCTTTTTAACTCAAAAAATATATCACTGCACAATATGTTTCCATGCAGTGATACTATTTTTACTGTGCCTTGTTCGGTTGTTCTACTGGAATTGAATTTGCATTTGATCTATTTGTTTTTAACTCAAAATACGCATCCAAAATTTCTTTACCAATCGCAGAATTAATTCCTGATTTATCATCATTCACCCATGGTACAACAACTGAAAAAGCTACTTCCGGATCAGCATCATATGGTGCATAACCGGCAAGAGTTAAATTATAACATTTTTTTCGGTTGTTGTTCTCATCTCTTCCAATATCACTTTCTCCACCATATACTGTCTCAGCTGTTCCTGTTTTTCCCGCTGGTTTATATGGTAGACCTTTAAACGTTCCGGTACCTGTTCCGTCAGCTTCTTGAAAAACCCTTCTAAATCCTTCTTTTACATGATTAATGTACGAAGTGTCCATATCCACTCGATTTAATACAACTGGTTCAATCGACCGAACGACTTTTCCTACATCCTCTGGTCTATTCGGTTGCTCTCTAACTTCTTGTACAATTTGTGGTTTCATTCGGTAACCGCCATTTGCAATGGTTGAAATATATTGTGCAAGCTGAAGCGGCGTATATGTATCATACTGTCCAATCGCGTAATCAAGTAAAAATCCGGGTATGTTATCAGTTCTACCTACTTGACCAATTGATTCATTTGGCAGGTCAATACCAGTCGACACACCTAGGCCAAATTGTCTAAAATAGTAGCGCATTTTATTAAATGTTTCTTGTTTAATGTCTAATGGATTGTTTGGGACATAATTAATGCCTGCCATTTTTAAAGCCGTATTAAACATATAAACGTTCGATGACACTTGCAAAGCTCTTAAATCATCAATATCCCCAAATTCTTTCCACGATTTCTTCGGCTTAGAACTTCCTTTAAAATACATTGGTGCATCAAAGAAATGTGTATACGGCTTAATCGCTTCTGTTTGATATCCAGTTAATAAAGTAGCACCTTTTACAGTTGACCCTAACTCATAAGAACTTGTCATCGTTCCTAATGCATAATCTTCTATTTGCATACCGCCATCTTTATTTACAATTTTCTTTCCTGCCATTGATAAAATTTGACCGTTTTTCGGATTCATCATTACTACGAACGCACGATCCATCATCGGCTCTGCAGCATGAAAGGCTCGTAAATTCTTTTCAAGGCTTCCCTCTACTCTTTTCTGTAAATCCATATCGACTGTTAACATCAAGTTATTTCCACTTTTTCCTTCAGTCACTTTTTCTGTTCGAACAATCTTCCCTGCTTTATCCGTAATATTTTTAGACTGTTCTTTCGTTCCGTGTAGTGCATCTTCGTATTGTTTTTCGATGTAACTTTTACCAATACGGTCGTTTCGATTATAATCACGAACTAAATAATAATCTAATTGTTCTCTTGGCAACCCTTCATTTTCATTAGAAACGCTACCTAGTATAGAGCGCAGTATTTTATCATTTGGGTATTCACGTTCCCAATCTACTGTTGTATCTACCCCCGGTAAACTTGCCAACCTTTCACTAACGACAGCATATTCATTTTGACTTACATCTTTTTTAACGATTTGCGGCGTCATTTTATATCCCGCATTCATTTTGCTTTTAATGGCTAGTACTTCTAGGTCTTCTTTTGAAAGTTCACTTAATTCTTCTTGTGTAATTCTTTCCCTACGTAACTCTTCAACTTTTTTATCTAATTCTTTCCCTTCTATCTCCTGCTTTCTAAATTTACTCTCATCTTCTTTCGTTACTTTCGCTGCTGCCCGCTTTTCATTTAACTGCATCCAAAAATCCTTTTTATCTGTTTCTGTTAACTTGTCTATGTCCTCTTGCGACATTTCAATTAGCTTAGCTAAATCTCTTGCTACTTGTAAAACTTCTTTCGAGTCTACTCCTCTCATTTTCGTATATGTAACGGTTCGCAATGGTTTATTATTTACAATAACGTGACCTTGCCGATCAAACATTTTCCCTCTAGGAACGGGAGTGCTTACCGTTACATCTTCCTTTTTATTTACTTCATTTCTATACGTTTCTCCATCAATGATTTGTACTTTACCTAATTGAATTATAATAGCTGAAAATAAAAGAAAGACAATAAAAAATAGTACATTTAACCGAAATGGAATATGAGTCTTTTTCTTTTTCGATAGTTTTTTCTGCTCCTTTTTCTGTCTCATTTCGCTCCCTCGCTTCATTCTATTAACATTTCTACGCAAAGTCATTATGTATCAAATTTATTTATATGATATATATAGAATTTTATATTAATTATAAAAGAAATAAAAGATTTAATTTTCAGTTTTTTATTTTTATATCCTATTTATTACCATTCCCTGAATGCAAAATAACATGAATATTATTCTAAAAGAAAAATGGGGCAAATTTATTTTTATACCATTAGTTTACATTTCTTTGTATACTAAAGAAATAAATTTATAAAAGACATTACTTAAGGAGAGAACCAAAATGACAGATTCGTTTATCATACATACTAAAACGCCACATTGTTTAAACTTTATGATCTACATTCAAAATATGTATCTCAACCAAAAAGAGAAAAAAGGAAATTTACGTTTTCCTTACATAGCAAAAACATTACATTTCTCAAGTGACTTTGAAACAAATTTCAAAGAATTATGGCTGACTCTTCGTAAGCAAACTGCTAACGACAGATATGATTTACAAATTTTCCACGAGGAGAATCATATATTTTATAAGAAACTTTTTGACGCTAATTTATGTGATGAGGAATCATTTAAAGAATTAATATGTAGCTTTAAAGTATGGTGGACTAGCATAGTAGGTCAGCTTTCAATAGAATGTTCCGTAAGTAATTATAGTGAACAACTTTATAATGACTTAGTTTTATACTTAAAGCAAAACGAAATAGAGCCTTTACAACAGCTACATATTAGCTTACTTTATGACGATTGTGTATTCACTAAAGATAATATTACTTCTTACTCTGCTATTTTACCTATGAAACAATTTTTTATAAATTATAGAGGTGTTGTTACTACATTATCAAAATGTTTTCATATGGCTTAAAACAGCGAATACTCAAATAAAAAACTGAGGTATCTACCTCAGTTTTTTCGATAACTTATTTCATTAAAGATACCTCTTCAACAAACTCACCAATTTTATTTTGAAAAACAAAATCAAAGTTATATTCCTGTCCTGTTAACTCTTCATTTACTAAAATAGTTGTTGCTCCTACTTCCCTCTTTGCAATTTGCGGGAATGAAGCGACAGGCTGTACTTTTAGTGACGTTCCCATAACGATAAGCACATCTGTTTCATATAAACGTTTGATTGCATTTTGATATTGCGGCAATGTATCTCCGTATAAAACAACGTCTGGATTTAAAATGAAATTACACTTCTGACAGCGCGGCACTTCATGATTAATCATATACTGTAAATCATAGCCTGATTTACATTTTGGACAATGTGCTGTTTGAAGTGTTCCATGTAAATCGATGACATGCTTACTGCCACCTAATTGATGTAAACCGTCAATATTTTGCGTTAAAATCGTAATATCTTTCCCTTGTTCTTCTAGCTCAGCTAAAAAGCGATGGCCACGATTTGGTTTATATTGATGGAACGTATTAATTTGAAAGATTTCTTTATAATGCTTCCAAAATTCTTTCGGACTTCGGTTATAGTACCCTCTTGATAAGTACATCTCCACATTCGCATCAGCATATAATCCATTTGCTGAACGAAAATCTGGAATACCACTTTCCGTACTTGCACCAGCGCCTGTTAATACTGTAATTTTCTTCGCTTTTTCTAGAATTGAACGTACTTCTTCAAATTGTTGCACAAAAATCACCTCTATGTATTTTCCTATTCTTATTATACCAGTTGTTTACAGGAGGTGTTGTACAATTCATTTTACTTAATGCGTTGCGCCCCCAACCTCTACAATATCTACTTCAACTGTCGTCGTTACTTCGATTGCCAATTCTATCCCCTTACGAATAGTAGAAAGTGACATACTCGATTGCCCTGGATAATTAATCGCTTGTTCTGGTAAGAACGGAATGTGAATGAATCCGCCTTTTATTTTCTTATCATGTTTCTCTAGTTCATGCATAAGTCCATAGAATAAGTGATTACAAACGAATGTGCCTGCCGTCTGTGAAACAGATGACGGTATGCCCTCTTCGCGAAGTTTTTTTACGATTGCTTTCATCGGAAGTGTAGACCAATACGCAATCGCTCCTTCTTCTACAACCGGTACATCTACTGGCTGATTCCCTTCATTATCAGCAATTCTTGCATCATCAATATTAATTGCGACACGTTCTATCGTAATATCTGGTCTGCCCCCAGCTTGTCCGATACATATAATAATTTCCGGCGCTAGTTCTTCTATATACTCTTTTAATACGCTTATTGATTTATGAAATACAGTTGGTATTTGTTTGCTTATTATCTTGTATTCTCCAATTGTTTTTTCATGCAAACCTTTTGCTACTTCCCAAGCTGGATTGATATTTTCTCCGCCAAACGGATCAAACCCTGTTAATAATACTGTTTTCATAGTTTTATCCTCCTAATTAAAAACGATATACAAGGCCGTACATAATAAACATATTTATGATAAAAATTGAAAGAGCAATTGGTACTTGCGCTTTAATAACCGCATTTTTATCCTTTAGCTCTAAAAGCATCGCAGGTACGATATTAAAGTTTGCTGCCATTGGCGTAAGCAGTGTTCCGCAATATCCAGCAAACATACCGAGTGCTGCCATAATTGCTGGGTTTCCGCCGTGCATTTGAACTATTAAAGGTAAGCCAATTCCGCCAGTAATAACAGCAAACGCTGCGAATGCATTTCCCATTACGACTGTAAATAGCATCATGCCTAAACAGTACGCCATAACAGCAACGAACGGATACTCTGTCGGTAACACTTGTCCGACTAAATCAGAAACGACTTGTCCAACGCCCGACTTCGCAAAAATACCGCCAAGTGCCGCTAACATTTGTGGTAAAATAACAGCCCAGCCGACAGCTTGTAATAGTCTGCTTCCTTCTTGAACAGGCGTTGTTATTTTCGATTTTGTAATACGCATCGCCGCGACAAATGCGAGTAATGCACCAAGCGCTAATGCAACTAAAGTTACTTTATCTGGATCAACAAGAGAGACATTTCCCCATTTAATTTTCCCTAACGTCAACGTACCGATAATTGTAAAAATAGGAATTAATAGTGCAGGCATAAAAATTTTATTTTTTAATTTCTCAGCATGTTTTACACGTTCTTGTACTGGAACTTCTTTTTCCTCTGATTTTGTCACTTTATTTAGCGAGGCTAAAACGACCATAGCGAGCACGATACAGCCAACGTAAAACGAAGGAATTACATTTCCAAATAAAAATGTAACTGCAAACAATGCCCAAAATAAACTAGAACCGAATCTGTTTGGATGTTCACGATCGAATGCGATACGAACAGCGATAAAAGCAACAATTATCCCTAATACATAATAGATTGTATCCATTGTGATGATGTTCATATTAGATTGCCTCCTTCTCTTCTTTTCCTTCTGCCTTCATTGTTTTCTCTATATATTTATCAAACCTTCTAAATCTAATCCAGCTTACAATAAGTGCAGATATTGCTGTCGGAATGCCCCAAAGTGCCATATCCCATACACCGACATGCATACCTACTGAATCGAAGAATCCTTTCATTAATAAAATAGCACCAGTTGCGATGAAAATATCTTCTCCGAAAAACCAAGCTGTATTTTCCGCAGCAGCTGCGTTTGCTTTAATCTTTTCTCTTAATTTTTCAGGAAGTTTACCGTATTTACCTTGCGCGGCCCCTTCTGCCATCGGTGCAACGAGCGGCCTTACTGTTTGCGCATGCCCACCAATATTAAGCCCTAGTGCTGCTAATGATTCTCTTATCGTAAAATATGACATTAATACTCTTCCAGTTGTTGCTCCTTTTGATTTCGTTATAAGTGCTTCTGCTCTTTCTTTTAAACCGTAACGCTCTAAAATTCCGATTACCGGTAAAGTTAATATAATTGGCATAGACATATATCTATTTTCTATGAAAAATTTACCGAACATGCTGATCACATCATAAAAACTTAACCCTGAAACCATACCAGTAACAATACCTGCAACCATAACTACTAAAAGTGTATTTAATCTAAATAAAAAGCCCACTGCAACAAGTAGTATCCCAATTAATTTAATCATTTCTAGCACTTCCTCTCATTTTTTATTTCGGTGCACAAATAGAAATTTCATTGAGTTCGAATGTTCTGTATATTCTTTCTGCAAATTGTACTGCTTTTTCCCCATCACCGTGTAAACAAATCGTTTGCGCCTGAACTGCTACTTTCTCTCCATTGATCGAATTTACATGGCCTTCTTTCACCATTTGAAGTACTTGCTTTATCGCTTCGTCTTCATCTTTTATAAGTGCATTTTCTTCTGTACGGCTCGTTAATGTACCATCTTGCTTATATGTACGATCCGCAAAAGCCTCTTGTACGAGAGTTACTTTGTATTTTTCTGCAGCCTGTATAAATGCCACGCTATTTGCTAATCCGTAAAGTAATAGACTTGGATTTATATGATAAATTGCCTTTGCAATTGCATCTGCAATTTCCGGATTAGTTGCCGCCATATTATATAGAGCACCGTGCGGTTTCACATGATGCATCTTCCCGCCAGCCACTTTTACAAAACCGTCTAATGCACCAATTTGATATAAAACATAATCGTATACTTCACTTGCTGAAACATTCATGTTCCTTCTACCAAATCCAATTAAATCTGGAAATCCGGGGTGTGCCCCTATTGCTACGTTATGTTGCATTGCCTTTTCAATCGTTTGCCGCATAACAGACGGATCACCTGCATGAAAACCACAAGCAACATTTATAGAGGATACGAATGGAAGAATTTCATCATCATTCCCCATTTTATAAGCGCCAAAACTTTCTCCTAAATCACAGTTTAAATCGATTGTCTTCACATTATTTCCCTCCTAATTTCAGCTTCGTAAAGCAATGAATTTCTTTAATAGATTCATATTTACTTCTTGTTCTATGTACAATTGTTCCGCTTCTTCAAGCGTAATTTTCTCAAAAGAAACATAGTCCCCCGGCTTTAGCTGGGCAAGAAGAGGTAAATCTACTGAAATGATATTTCCCATTCTCGGATAGCCACCTGTCGTTTGCCTATCTGCCATTAATATAATCGGCTGTCCACCATTAGGAACTTGAATGGTTCCAAATGTAACAGGACTCGATAAAATCTCTTTTTCTTCAATCCTATTTAAAACTTCTCCCTCAACCCTGTAGCCCATACGGTCAGCATAATTAGATACCTTATACTCTTTCGTAAAAAATGCCTTTCTACTTTCTTCGGTAAATTGATCGTATTCAAAGTCAGTTATGACACGCAACTTAGGATGTTTCTTATACTTTGGTAGTACGCTGTTGCTAATTACCCATTTCGTTTTTATTCGCTCATCTTTTTGTAAGTCTTGAATGAAACGATTCGCCATTTCTGAGTACGTACCAATTTGAAAACAATCTCCTTTTTTCAGCATTCTTCCTTCTATACCACCAATCGCAGCACGTATGTACGTACTTTTGCTTTCCATTGTACGCTCAATATGTATACCACCCGCAAAAGTCACATACGCTCTACAACCACTTTTCACTTTTCCAAAACAAAGCATACTACCTTCTTCCGCTAAAATGGGACGCCATAATGGGATACGTTCTCCATTTAACAACGGTTCCATATCAACCCCACCAATTGCGAGTAAAGTCGTTTTCTTTATTAACAATTTAGGACCTAAAATCGTCATTTCTAATCCTGCTTCATTCTCTTCATTACCGACTAACATATTGATGAGCCTAAGCGCATTTTTATCCATAGCACCCCCAACAGGTACACCAAACTGTTGATAATAAGATCGCCCTAAATCTTGGACTGTTGTAAACATTCCTGCATGCAAAACTTCTACATCCATTCTTTAGCCCCCTCAAGTGATACGTACTCTTCCTTCGTTATCGGGATAAATCGTAAATACATACCACTTTGAATATATGTTGGCATTTCTTCTTTCGGATTAAATAGAGTAATAGGTGTTCGGCCGATAATATTCCATCCACCTGGTGTTTCAAGCGGATAAATACCTGTTTGATTTCCGCCAATACCTACTGAACCAGGAGAGATTTGTAACCGTGGTTTTTCTTTTCTAGGTGTTTCTAATTCTTTTGAAAGTCCTCCTAAATACGGGAACCCTGGTGTAAAACCTAGCATATATACAAAATATGTAGTTTCACTATGTATTCGAATCACATCTTCTACTTGTAAACCGTGATAATGCGCGACTTCTTCTAAATCTGGTCCATATTCTCCCCCGTAGCACACTGGTATAGAAATATGTTTCACATCCTGTTTTACTTCTTCTTTATAAGAATCACACAGCTCCTTTATATACTGGCGAACGTAATCATGTGACCTTTCACTTCTCTCATTTCCCTTCCATACTTCGTATACATTGTAGTAAACAGCTAATGAAGTAAACGACGGAACGCACTCTATCATTCCTGCAAACGGATGTTGCTGCAGTGCTTTAAATAACCGCTGTACTTTCTCATATATACCCATCTTAATTTCTTCACCAAATGTAACAATAATTGCTTGATCCCCTAACGCAGAAAATTTCATCCTACTCCCTCTTTCTATGCCAAAAAGCCGAGTTCTTTCGAAATGCGATGCGCTGTTTCTTTCACCTTCGCAATAAAATATGAAATGTTACTTTCGCTGTACTCAATTGCTAATCCTGAAATACTAATGCCTGCTACAACCGTTCCATCGCTCGCGAAAATGGGTGCTGCTATCGCGGCTGTATGATTTTCTAACTCAGAATAACTAATTGTGTAGCCTTCCTTTTTTGCCATTTGCAACACTTCTAACAATTGTTCCTTATCCACGATTGTTCCATCTGCAAACTGTTTTAAATCCACTTCCTCTATGTATCTCAGTTTCTCTTCCTCAGAGAAATACGATAGTAAAATTCTTGGACATGCACCAGCATAAAGCGGTGCTCTTCTTCCAACCGCCGTATACACGCGTACCGGCTGAACACCCTCCATCTTTTCAACGTAAATTGCCTCATTATCATCTTGAATTATTAAATTAACTGCCTGTCCTAAACTATCTCTAAGTTCTTTCATATAAGGAATTGCTATATTTCTTACTGATAATCGTTGTGAAACAAGTTGACCGAACCGTAAAAATACGACCCCTAAACGATATTTCCCCTTTTCGTTTTTTTGTAAAAACGCCATCTCTTCTAACGAGCCAATTAAACGATAAACAGATGTTTTCGGCATATTTGTAAGCCGAACCATCTCAGTTAAACTTAGCTCTTCATGCTCATAAAACAACTCTAAAATATCCATTGTCTTAACTGCCGTTTTATTTATACTCATTCTATCTCCCTTTCGTTCCAAATTACGGAACTTAAATTCCATTTTTCGAAACAAACATATAATTTAAAATTATAAAATATTCCTTCAATTCAATCAATAGATTTTAAGCAAATAAAAAAGTATGGAAGAATATCTCTCCCATACTTCACCACACTTTATAACGCTCTTACTTGTTCCAACGGCCAGAAAACAGCTTGTCCTTTTCCGACAATTTCATCTTCTGAAATAAAGCCAAACATGCGACCATCCTTAGAAACTTCACGATTATCCCCTAAAACAAATACTTGGCCTTCTGGCACTTTCGTTTTCCCAGTGATTTGTTCTAACGTAAAGTCTGGAGTTAATACACGACCTACTGCTTTTTCTTTAAACTTTTTTAAATATGGTTCTTCCATCGCTTTTCCGTTTACATATAAAACATCATTTTTATACTCAACTGTATCGCCTGGCAAACCAATTACTCGTTTTACTAAATCGTATCCTTCTTTTCCGTGGAAGACGATAATATCAAAGCGATCTAATCCACTTATACTATAACCAATCTTATTCACGAGAACTCGTTCGTTATTTTTTAAAGTGGGCATCATTGATTCACCTTGCACTAAAGAAGGTGTAAATAAAACACCGCGAATAATAGCAATTAATACAAGGGTAAAACCTATCGTTTTAGCCCAAGAGAATAATTCTTTCTTCGTATTTTCCTTCATCGTTTCTCCTCTTTCTTAAGCACTTATTTTATTATTTCAACTAATTCTTGTACTAAATTAGGATCTATTTCAGAAAAACATGATTTTCCTTCTCTTACCGCTGTACCGACATGCGCCTGCGTGATTCCAGTTTCATCTAGCAATCGCTTTATATTTTCTTTCGTCACGCCAGCTCCAGCTACAAGCTGAATTTGACCATCGCTTACCTTTTGCATTTCTGTAAGCACCGGAATATTCTCTACTATATTTCCTTGTCCACCTGAAGTTAAAACGTGAGTCACTTTATGAAACTTCTTTAAAGTTCTCATCGCTTCTACTGGATTTTCTATATCATCTATCGCACGGTGGTACGTTACATTTATTCCATCTACAACAGATAGTAAGTCCGCTAATTTCTCTTCATCCACTTCATTTCGTTCATTTAATACGCCTAATACTACACCAGCTGCTCCTAACTTCTGTGCAACTATAATATCTTCTTTCATCATTTCAATTTCTTCTTCCGTATATGTAAAAGACTTCGCATGCGGACGAATCATAACATGAATTGGTATACTTACCGCTTCTACCGCTTTTTTTATAAAAGCATAACTCGGTGTTAAACCACCTTCTGTATAAGATGAAATTAATTCAATCCGCTTCCCGCCAGCGCTTTCAATTCGTTTTACATCTTCTAAACATGTTGCAATAACCTCTAGCATGAGATGACCTCTTTTCGTGCTTTTTTCTTATTATAACATTAGTAAAAATAAGAAGCCTAGCTTTCTCCTTTAAAACTTAAAAAAGAAGAATGAAAAGAAAGATTTTTTTATTGGCAACAATTATTGGTAACATCCTATTATTCATGTACACTCCTACCACAATGAAAAAACCCGTCATTTTGACGGACTTTTCTAATTTCAAGCTTTTCTTTCCTCAGTTTTCATATCAATGCCTAATTGATCTTCCAATAACTTTACACCTTTCTTTGTAAGATGGACAGCCCGATTCTTATCCGTTTTTGTAATCCATTCCTGTTCAAAAAATAGTTTTGCTATTGCAGATCCTAACCAACCAGAAATATGGTAGCGTCTTTCACTCCAATCAAGACAAGGTTTTGCAAATACTCTCCTCTTTATATCTGCCGTTTCAATATTTATTCCAAAATTCAGAAGCCATTGCTTACCTTGTTCCGTTACAATGTATTCTCCACCCTCTAAAATTATAAATTGCCTATCTAGTAATTTTTCAGTTATCTCTACACCGAGTTTGCCTGCAAGATGATCATAACAAGTTCGAGCATAACGAATTTGTTTTAGTTGGCTTGATTGTTTTAAAGAGCGAACTTGAACTGTTGGTGCAATTGTCCCTAACTTTTCAAGCACTTCTGCAACTTCTTGATTAGCAAGTCGATAGTAACGATGTCTACCATGTTGTTCAACTGTAAGTAAATTCCCTTCTACTAATTTAGAAAGATGCGAACTAATTGTTGGATGTGACACTTTTGCCATATAAGCCAATTCACTAGCAGGTAGTGCCTGATTATTCATTAGACAATCTAATATGATTGCTCTTGTAGGTTCAGCGATTAGTTTAGCTATATATGAGATATTCGGATATACATTCATATTTCGATGATACCCTAACTATTAAATTGATACAATTATTTTAAGTTTAATAGTAAAGGAGAATTTATTATGAATGCAATTGATCTTAGTATATTAAATTTAAAAGAAACGAGAAGGCGCTCAGAAAAATTATGGAATTCTCTTCCCGATAATTTTCTTAATTGGAAGCCTAATCCTGAGGCTATGTCTTTTGGTGAGATGATTCGTCATGTATGGAGTTCAACTTTTTACTACCATATGATTATAAAAAACAACGGTTCAATAAACGACATACGTATCCCGTATGATGACGAGCCAATTACTTGTGTAAAAAAAGAAATTGAATTGGCACAATCATACTTTACTGACTTCATAGAATATATTCAATTAATAAGCATAGCGGAGCTAGATTCAAGACTTATTGATAGAAGCGATGTTGGCTATCAACGATATTTAGGCGATATGCTATTACGAATCGCCTATCATGATGCGGTCCATGCAGGTCAATTTTTACAATATTTACGAATGGTAAACTTAGAAAGACCATTAATTTGGGATTAAATACGAAAAATGTTTATACAGCCTCCAAACTGGCATTACAATAAGAATTTTTCAACAAGAAACAATTAAAAAACCATGATAATCATTTATATTAAAAACCTACACCTCAACTAAGTACTTCATACACATAAAAAGCACGGGTTTGATTACTAATCAAACCCGTGCTTTCAAAACAACTATAATATCCATAAACAATAAAATGTAAGCTTTAAAAACTACGACCGAAACGCCGCATTCGCCAACATAGACAATGTTGCATCATCCATCGGTGGATTATGCAGTCCTGCTCTGACGTTTAAATAGTAACGATGGAGCGGATTTTTTTCTGATAAACTTTTTGCTCCTACGATGCGCATCGATTTATCCACTATAGATATCGCCGCATTTGTTACAGCATATTTCACGGCTGCTAATTCTGCTTGCAGTGATAGTTTATCTTCTGCCTCATCGTACTTTTTCGCAATTTGATATAAAAAGACGCGAGCTTGCATAAGCTCGAGTTCTAATTCTCCAACTACTCTTCTAACATTCGGCAATAAACTAATAGAATGGTTTAAACTGTTTGGCTTGTATGATTCCGCAAATTGAACTGCATAATTTCTTGCTGATTGTGCAATTCCTAAATAACATGCTGGTATATGTAGCAACCAGCCAACACCCTTTTGTTTTACTTTCCCGCCTTTTATATCTGTAAAAAAGCGACTTTCTATCTCTACATTTTGTAAGACAAGGTCGTGGCTAGCAGTCCCTCGCATTGCAACGCTATCCCACGTTTCTTCAATAGATACACCGAGTGTATTTCTTGGAATAACAAACTCACCAACTTCTTCTTGGCCTTCCATACTTGCTGAAATAATAAAATAATCAAGTACTGGTGCCATCGTTGTAAAAGTTTTTCTTCCATTTATAACCCACTTCTCGCCTTGTTGAACCGCTATTGTTTCTGGTTTGCCGCCACGCGTCGGACTCCCTGTTTTCGGTTCTGTTGCTGCCCTGTTAAAGAGCGCACCATTACGTACTTCTTCGCAAAACCATTTGAACATCTCATCATTCCAAGAGCGATTTTCCGCTAGCTCTTTCACAATGCCAAGATGCCAGCCAATCGATAATGCAGTAGCTCCGCAGCCTTCCGCGATTTTCTCTTGAAATAAAACAAAGTCATATAAAGAAATCGCACTACCACCAAATTCCTTCGGTAACGTTAATTTCGTATATCCGATATCTTTCAAATCATTTATATTTTCATACGGAAATGATCCTAATTCACTTAGCTGATGCTCCCTTTCCATGAACTTCGGAATCAATTTATTTATTTGTGCAATAATGAAAGATTGTTCTTCTGTTTCAACAAATGAGAGTGCCATACTATAATCTCCTTTATGTTCGATTCATCAACCGCTCACTTTTTCATTATGATTATATGAAGCTACCTCTCTATTGTTTCACTATTCCGATAAAAATACAATGTTTTTGACTAATAAGAAAAGTTCCTATTTAAGGATAGGTTCTTTTCTTATGTTAATCTCCCTTCAATGCCTTTAATGGCAAAGAGGTTACATATCCAATATACGAGAATAATTCTTTAAAGAAGAATGGAATTTCTGTGTCTAACGTTTTATATGCTGATGTCGGCGTTGGTGAAGCATACGCTTCAATATTAATATGTTTTGCAATTCTCATTGCGCGTTTCATATGAAGTGGATCACTTACAATCGTGTATGTGCGTATTCCGTTCTCTATTCCAACTTGCTTCGCATTTTTTAAATTTTCTTCAGTGAAAAGGGATTTAGTTTCAATTAAAATATCTTCCTCTTTTACACCTTGTTTCATTGCATATACTCTTGCAGTACGTGCTTCCTCAAGTTCTGCCTCGAACTTTGTACCACCTGTAAAAATAATCTTTTTAATATTTCCTTTCTTATATAAAGAAATCGCATGATTAATTCTTTCTTTAAATACAGGAGATGGTTTTCCGTTCCATGAAGCTGCTCCTAGTACGATACCAGCATCCGTTTTCACGTCATCGTTTGCTTTAAAACGATAACTCCAAATATCGTAAGCTGCATAACTTACATATAAAATAGCAGAACAAATCATTAGTAAAAATACTTGAAAGATTCGTCTTTTCTTACTCTTCTTATTTTCTTTCATTTGTAATTGCCTCCGTACATCATCCATACTTCTATAAAAACATTTATATCAAATCGTTTTGTTTGAGTTTATTTAAAAGAAGGAACTTTACTTGTTATTTATGTATAAAAGGGTTTTCATTTAAAATTGAGGATTATCAATTCATTTTCATTTGCGGTTTTCATTACATTTTTTAAATTCATAAGTTTATTACCATACAACTACATTGTAACGAATTTTTTCTCAGAAGGGAACGATGAAACAAAAGGAATTAAAATAAAGTAGCATTTTGTAAGAAAAAAGGTATATTTTTCATGTCTCACGAACAATATACCTTTCAAAACACGAATTATAACTTTTCTTTATATAACTCTAATTTTTCTAACAATTGTTCTTTTACGCCTGGCCATTCACTCGAGATAATACTGTACACCACCGCATCTCTCACATAACCATTCGGTAATTTTCTTTCATTTCTAAGCACACCTTCTTTTACTGCGCCTAATCTTTCAATTGCTCGTTGTGCTTTTTCATTTCTTGCATCCGTCTTAATTTGCACTCTCAGCATATGCAGTTTTTCAAAAGCATACTGGAGAAGCATATACTTACACTCTGTATTTATACTCGTACGTTGTACACTCGGATGATACCACGTTTGCCCTAACTCAACTGTCTTATCTTCTACTGAAATATTATATAAACGTGTACTTCCTACAATCTTATTCGACTGTTGATCTACGGTTACGAAAGGTATTTGATTACCTCTTCCGTAGCCCTTTATCGCTTTTTGAACGTATTGTTGCATATCTTGCACACTATCCATTTTAGAGATTAAATACGCCCAAATATCCTGATTTCCTTCTACAATCGAAAACAAAGTTTCGACATCAGTATTATCCATTAACCGCAACTTTGCTCTTTCGTGAATAATTTCCATTTTTAAGCCCCCTTTGCTGTTACTATATCATAAGAATCAAAAACGTATTATAAGAATAAGAAAATATAACGAAAAGAATTCTTTTCAAATATATTCTTCTCGTATAAGGTAGGAAGCCCCATCAGTAACCCTTAAAAAAATAATTTTTTGATAATTTCCAATAAATTCTATATAATGATAAACGGGAGGGGATAAAAAATGCTAGATCAAATTACTTGGGGAACGCCAGGCAGCTTATTATGCTTAGGGTTCTTTTTTGCGGGACTAGGAATCTTCTTAAGAAGCGTTACGTCGTATACGAAAAATAAATAAGAATATCCCGCTTTTAAACAAAAAAAGCCCTCTTTTTACAGACGGCTTCTTTTTTATAACTTTACCTTATTAAAATTTTAAAGCAATAAATAAGCAATCGGCGTAATAATAAGTAACGTTAAAATCGTTCTCTGCACATATAAAATAATAAGTTCAGATACTTTTAATGGAATATCTGTTGATAATATACAAGGAATGGAAGCGGAGAAAAACAAAATAGATGATACGGAAACAACTGCAATAACAAACTTTGTCACAATTGGTGCACTTACTACTAATAATGACGGTAAAAACATTTCTGCAATACCAACTGATGCGGCTTTAGCGGCTAAGTCTGCTTCTGGTAATTGTAATAGCCATGTAAATGGATAGAAAATATAACTAATCCAATCAAATATTGGCGTGAACTTCGCTAAGACGATACCAATTAATCCTACTGACATAATAGATGGTAAAATTCCCATCGTCATAATAAATCCATCTTTTAAATTCACTGCAATATTTTTCATAATGCTCGGTGCAGATTTTGATACTTCTAACGCATCTTCCCAAGCACGTTCTAACATTTTCTCTTTATAAACAGGCTCTGGGAACCCTTCTTCTGTTACATATGTATCTGGTTTTCTACTAAGGGGTGGGATTCTTACGGTGATAGCAGTCACGATGAATGTTACAACAAGTGTAGTCCAAAAATAAACATTCCATAAATGCATAATATCTAATGTTTTTGCGATGATGATCATAAATGTAGCGGATACTGTAGAAAATCCTGTAGCGATAATCGCCGCTTCTTTTGTCGTATACTTTCCTTCTTTATACACGCGATTCGTAATAAGGAGAGCAAGCGAATAACTTCCAACGAAGGACGCAACTGCGTCGATTGCCGATCTCCCCGGCGTATTCCATAATGGCCTCATAATTGGCCGACAAAATGTACCGATAAATTCAAGCAATCCATATCCGACTAATAACGCTAAAAACGCCGAGCCAATTGGAACGAGCAAACTTACTGATATGACTAGCTTCTCATACAAAAACGGACCAACATCTGGCGCAAAGAACCAAGCTGGTCCTACTTTTAAACAATATAATATGCCAAAAACAACGCCAACTACTTTTAAAATAGAAAAACAAATGTCTACGATAGATGCATTCCATTTCTTCGTATAAAATGGATAAATCGCACCAATTGCCATAACAAATAATGCATAATAAGGTACTATGCCTGGAACCGAAGCCCTAATCCACGATACGATATGATCAATCATAATAGACGATGCACCGTTTATCGTAACAGGAACGAAAAACATAAACACCCCAACAAGACTAGCAAGTATAAACCGAAGAATAATTCCCTTCTCTCTCCCTGTCTTAATTACATTACTCTTTAATTCAATTTCACTCAAAATTCGACACCTCCTATTATCTAAATATTCTGTATAATTATGTTATATTCCTTCTTTCCATTTCTACTATTTAATCGTATGAAAAAGCCTATTTTAAAATAGGCTTTTCTATTACCTCTCATAATCATCCACAATCACTTGAATGATACGATACGATTCTTCTGCTACTTTTTCATTACTATCCCTATTCGTATCATATGTAATTAACGCCTTCCAAAGTGCCCATCCTCTTGCTCTATTCCACGTTTCTTCATCTATGCGCAATACTTCTTTAAATACGTTTCTGCTATTCTTATCAAAAAAAGTCCATGCCATCGCCGCATCACAAGCAGGATCTCCTACACCTAAAATACCAAAATCAATTACAGCACAAAGCTTTCCGTCCTTAACGAGTAAGTTTCCAGGTGCAACATCCCCATGAACCCAAACTGGTTTACGCTCCCACGTTGACTGAAGTGCTAAATCCCAAAGATGCTTTAATACGATTTCATCAAAAACGTCCTTATTATTTTCGATCGCACCTCTCGCCTCTTTATCATATACCGATATAAGTCCGCCCCTGTAAAAATTATGTGCTCCAGCTAAAGGGCCGTTACTCGCATTAATAGATTGCAATTCTACTAAAAAGGATCCTAAGTCCGCCGCAAATTCATTTAAATCACGAACATTTTGTTTCGTAACTGTTTCTCCCTCTATCCACTTATTAATAGACCAAGGCAATGGATACGCTTCAGACGGATTTCCTTTCGCAATTGGTGTAGAAATTGGTAAAGAAAGTCTCTTACTTAATATAGGAAGCCAACTATTTTCTTTCTCTACTTGCGGTGCATATGCCGCATCACTTGGCAATCTTACACTCATCTCATACCCTAAGTGAAACGTCCTATTATCATGCCCACTAAACTTTACAGGTTTCACTTCTAAATGGGCCCATTCGGGAAACTGTTCCTGTATTAACTTTTCAACTAAACTTACGTTAATTGGATGCATTCACATTCTTCTTTTCTTTTGAAACTTACTAAGCCCATCCGTACTTCCAACATATTCAAAATTATTTTTCTTATAAAAATCATTCAACGTACGATTATGCCCCACGCAATCTAACTTCAAATACTCTTTGTCATGTTGTACATTCTCTTCTATCCACTGTAAAATCCATTCTCCAATTCCGTTCCCCTTATACTTCCGTTTCACCGCAAATCTATGAATATATAATGAATTAGAAACTTCCTCTTTACCAAAAATATGTTCATCCCATTCATTTTGTTTAGGAGAAACTGTAACCGTACCAACTATTTCATCTTCTTTCAGAACAACATATGTATATTTCTCTCTTATACATTCTAGTATTTCAGCCGTAGCTTCCTCTCCTAAAAGATACTGCCACTGATCCACTTCTTTATATTGTAGCCATTGTGCTACTTCTTTTAATAGAGTAATAATGCTATCGCTTTCCTCTTCAGTAGCAGTTCGAATTGTATATTCTTTAACTGTATTTCTCTCCATATCGCTGTTCCCCTTTCCTATCGCTATCATACTGATAAACGCGTTCTACCGTCATTTTCGTCGGTAACGTATTCAACATAATAACCTTGATTCCTTGCGTTTTCATACATCAATTCAATCTGTTTTTGATCTTTAGCGTAAATTGTGACGTATGTACAATCCGCAACTAGTAAAACTAATTCACACTTACTCTCTTTAAATGCTTCATATGTTTCAATATCTACTACTTCCTCTCCTTTTGAATACGCTTTTAAATCTGCAAAAATAACATAATATATATTGTCTTTAAATAATATTTTCAAATCTGATCCTTCCACTATACTTGGTCCTTCTGGAAATAATGCCTCATCCAATCCACCACGTGCTATTAAGTATGACTCCTCACTCCCTACCCACCAATCATATGAAGAAATATCAATTGGCTTTAACACTTTCCAAAGTAAATTATCATATTCATTTGGAATATCTACTGTAATTCCTCTTTTCATTTATTTGCTCCTAGCTTATTTATTTTCGTTTTCATTTCATACATTATATACCAAATTAAATTACCATATTTTGTCGATATCTATGTAACTTGTATTTCACCGCGAAAAAAAACCGTCCCACTACTTATGAAACGGTTTCTTTATGCTTATTAAGTTTTTCATGCAATTGTTGCACTGCGCTTTAAAATAACTTCTAATATATTCACCACATCAGTCATTCTTAATGCTCACTTCGACTTCACAAAATAATATAAAAACCATACCGCATGATTTTGTTCATCCGCAGCTATTCTCCGTAACAAATCTTTCAGATGTGCA
This sequence comes from Bacillus sp. 7_6_55CFAA_CT2, assembly GCF_000238655.1. NCBI lineage: Bacteria > Bacillati > Bacillota > Bacilli > Caryophanales > Bacillaceae > Bacillus > Bacillus sp. 7_6_55CFAA_CT2. The sequence continues at coordinate 1,247,137 of NZ_JH414709.1, forward strand.
TCCGATGTCTCATCTGAAATTTCCAAATAAAAATCTACTGTCTTTTGCTCATCTTGTATAGCGAACTCTAATCCTTGTAAGTAGGTATTCGGACAGTCTTCGGTAATCTGTGGTTTCGGCTGCCTGCCAGTTAAATTCGTATAAATTTGTACAAAGTGATGAAAATGTTTTATTTCATCATTACGAATTTCAAGAATTTGTTTTTTCTCTGCTTGACTTGGAGCCATATTCGCTAATTTTGCATAGCAGCTTATGGCGCTATACTCTCCATTTATAGCTTTTTCAATATCACTAATCAACTTATCATTTTGCCTATAACAATCATAATAATTTGAATTATACATCGTATCCCCCCATACTTTCGCTTACCATTTTATGCATTTAGAAATAGTAGGAGCCTGTGTATATAACGGGACGGCTTTAGAATGAAAGAAAAGTTTGAGAAAAGGGTCTATTTTGCAAAAGAATTACTTATGCATAAAAATAACACTATTGTATACTGTGGCTATAAACTCTCGCGGGAGTGGGAAAATACATTCGCGAATCAACGAGAAGTTCAACATGATGCGGTGCGAAGCTATTATGAATTCAGTGACATAACTAGGAGGTTCCGCTATGCCATCTTTATTTAAAACTATGGAGTTCCAGCTAAAAACCGAACGACTTGACCTGAGTATGTGGGAGGAATCCGATTCAGTTTGGATGAGAAAATTAATTGGCGAACGTGGTGTGGACATGCCAGCCCTTAATTCCGTTCGTAGCCGGCTTATTGAGATGCGCAAGAAAGCAGACGAAAATGGCATTTCCCTTCTCACTATTCGTAGGCGAGACGAAGGCGATTTTATTGGATACTGTGGCTTGATTATCGGTCGTTCCACACTTGAAGAGCCGGAGATTGCATACGAATTGTTCCGCAGCGCTCATGGAAAAGGTTATGCGACTGAGGCAGCAGCCGTTGTACTGGACGCTGCAATTGCTACTGGGCGCCAAAGACTTTGGTCGACTGTAGGTGCTTGGAATATCGCTTCCCTCCGGGTACTAGAAAAGATAGGATTTAAGCGTCATCACAGTACGTGGGATGACGAACGTGGTGAGATTGTCTGGAATGTACGTGACCTTTAGAGATCCCGACTTAATTCTAAACATAACACTTTTCAACAATTAGGTGTTTACATTGAGGAAAAGCCAGAAAAATTAACAAACTTTATTATCAGCAAATATTCATTCTTCAGCTTATAGATTTCATCAAAAAAAAGCTCTCTACTA
>NZ_JH414709.1:1248422-1255958 GCF_000238655.1 Bacillus sp. 7_6_55CFAA_CT2
AAAACGTCCGTTCTACTAATTAGTAGAACGGCTTTTTTTAAGCGTTCAATTCTGTTTTATGCCCTTTTACTACACTACGTTTGAATGCAGTTGCTAATATAGTAACCATACTTACTATACCAATCCAAACGAGTACAGTAACAGGAGTATTCCAACTTAACCCTTTTCCGAAGAAGAAGATTTCTCTTAGGCCTTCAATCATAAATTTCATTGGTAACCATGAGTAAACCCAGTCTTGATAAAACGGAGACAACATCTCAGGTGCTAATGATAGTAACGGCGCCCCGAAGAATAGTAATAAAGCGAATAAACCGATTCCTTTTAGCCCAACCAATGAAAGTACCGCAAATATCATTAAGAAGAAACTAAAAGAAGTAATGGATAAGAATAGAGCTGTATCCGTGAAGTTCGAAATATTTAACCCTACCATCCCATCCGCAATCCATGTAAGACCAAATCCAATTACAAGTGTCGCAATAGCTCCTGTTACGATTTGGTTTACTTTTAACAGAAAGTTTTCTTTTCTTGAGCTTACTGGCATTTTACTAATCGCAATAAAAATAATCGCTGCACTAGCTAAACTTGCAATCCATAACGGCTGGAACAATGATATTGGTGAGTTACCGTTCGCACTATTTTTGCCGACCTCATTCATATTTTTCACGTTCTTTACAATAGGTGTTACTAATTTCGCAGCTTGATCTGTTGTTAATGTACCTCCTTTTTCCTTATATCCTTCTAATACTTGCGCGCGAACAGTATTGTTCATATTATCAACGATTACATTTAACATTTGCCCAGCCATAGTTGATGCTGCTGTATTCATTCCTTGATTTATAAATATTTCTATCTCTGGAGAAGATGGCTGTGGCGTTCGTAATGATGCTTGTTTTGTGCTAAAGTCTTTCGGAATGACTAACGCTGCATAATACTCTTGGTTATTTAAACCTTTTTGAACTGCTTCCTTATTCTTCACTTCTACCCACTTTACCGCAGGTTCTTCATCTGATTTCGATGATTTTTTCACCGTATCAACAATTGTTTGCCCCATATTCATTTTCGATTGATTTGGAATTTCTACACCTTGATCCTCATTTACAATTGCAATTGGCAAGTTTTTCGGCTGCGGTTGAACAGTTGGAAATAATGTTAATGAAAAAATAAAAACAACAAGTAGTGCAAGAACTGGTGATAACAATAAAAGTTTATTTTTAAACATTTTCTTTTCTCCTCCTTTAATTTGATTTATAATAATAAACAACGTGTTGTTTATTATTATTTTGAATTATATGTTCAAGTTGAACCTTATACAATAATCAAAAATCGTGAATGTGTTGGTTATAAGACACATTTTCTAAATGTGTTGTGTAAAATTAAGGAGGGACATGCTTTGCGCGATAGTAATTTAGATTTACGTGTTGTTCGTACGAAAACTGCTATACGAAATGCATTGGTGGAGCTAATTGAAGAAAAAGGTTTTGACGCCATTACAGTGAAAGATATTACAACGAAAGCAAACATTAATCGCGGTACTTTCTATACGCATTATCAAGATAAATTTGATTTAATGACAAAATGCCAAGAAGACATTATGTACGAGTTTTCTAACATTGCAAAACAGAAATTCCCTGAAGTTATTGCTGACCTTGGATCAAATCCTTCTCCAACAATGCCATTTATACTTATCACTTCTATTCTTGAATTTCTAAATGAAAATAGTGATTTTATGAAAGCTGTACTAAGTCCGAAAGGAGATTTATCTTTCCAAACAAAACTGAAAGACTTTATGTGGAAAACATTATTTGAAGATACGAATGGTCCTCTCATTAATAAAGAGAATTTACTTGTTCCAAGCGAATACTTAACTTCTTATATGGCATCTGCACATATAGGTGTCATCCAGCAATGGTTAAATAATGGACAAAAAGAAACACCTGAGGAGATTGCTCACTTTTTATCAACAATCGCAGTTCATGGACCTTTTTATGCGGCTGGCTTAAAGAAATAAGTCAGCTATATAATAAAAGAACATCCACTATAATAGCGGATGTTCTTTTATTTCATTACAACACTTCAATATACCCTTCTGTTCCATGTACCCGAATTCGTTGTCCGTCTTTTATTAATTTCGTAGCATTCTCTACTCCAACAACTGCCGGTAATCCATATTCACGTGCAATTACTGCTCCGTGGGTCATAAGTCCGCCAACTTCAGTGACTAACCCTTTTATAGACACAAACAATGGTGTCCAGCCCGGATCAGTAAAAGCTGTAACTAATATATCACCCTCTTCTAAATTCGCTTCTTCCATGTTTAAAATAACGCGAGCTCTCCCCTCAACTACTCCAGACGAAACAGGCAGACCTACAATCGCGTCAGCTGGGAGGTTTTCTCGTTTATATTTACCTGTAATGATTTCTCCATCGGACGTCATTATACGAGGAGGCGTTAGTTTTTCATATAATTTGTAATCATTTTTTTGTTTTTGTATCAGTTCGTAATCTAGTTTATTCGTGCAGACTACTTCGTGAAGTTCTTCAAAAGTTAAATAGTATATATCATCCACTTCACGAATGACACCGCTCTGCACAAGTTTCTCAGCTTCTTTCAGTAACGCTTGCTTATATATGAAATAACGATTAATCATACCGTATTTTGGATATTCACGATAGCCGATAAAATTACGGATATTACGAATCATTCGCTTCGTTTCTTCTACTTTTTGTTTTCCACCCGATAAGTGCTGTAATCGATCTACTAACTCTTCTTCTTTTTTCAAAGCTTCTTGCAGTCCTTCTTCAAATTTCCGCTTACTCGCACCATATTCAAAATCTCTTATATTATTTAAAATCATCGGGATAATTGTAGTTGGCTTTTCACTCCAGCGCGTTTTCGTAATATCTATTTCTCCGCTACATCTCATTCCGTATTTATTTAGAAAAGTTAGAATAGCATCTCGAGCTTCTTCTCCACCTTTAAACTGAACTAGTTCATTTAAAAAGCTATCATCTTCTACATGTTGTAAATACGTAATAACTTCTTCGTACGGCCGAATCACATCAGCGACATCCATTAATGCTAAACCCATTTCAGATGTAATATTATTTTGTACGGATTGAGAAAGCGTGTCTGCTGCATTTTTTTCGCCTAGCCATTGCTCCATCTTTTCATTTATCCATGTTGAAGCATTCATACCAGCCATAATGACAGCGATACTTTGCGGGTTAAACAATACTTTCTTTAATTGCTGAATATCTTCCAAAATAAAATCAAGTACGTCCACTCCTGATTTCAGTTGCATATTTTGTTTTAACTCTTCAAGTGATGCTTGACTATTCTGTATTAAATTTGTAACGATTGCCGGATCATTTTCAATTTCCGGTTGAGAATTTGCAGGTGGCACACTTTTACCAACACTCTTCCCTTTTTCATCATCTGGTAATAATTTAATAAAATTATCTCGCTCGATTATAGTCGTTAATGCATCTCTTACGAGTGGATCTGATTTTCCTAAAGTGTTTATTAAGTAATTTCTGCTAGCAGGTGAAGCTAATTGTTGCGTAGCATCAACAAACAGCCGTCCTCCCGCTTTACGCATAGGAGCATTAGTCGTTAACAGGAAAAAAGATAACCCAAGTGGTTTCATCGCATCAGTCATCATTTGTTGATGGCCAACTGATATATATACATGATTTCCCCCATCATTTTCTTCAGGAATTGGATATAAAGTCGTAATGGGGCGACTTTGGACAATATAAAATGTATTATGGGCTAAACACCATTCAATATCTTGCGGACAACCAAAATAAGCTTCAATCTGTCTTCCGATACTTGCTAGTTGTAAAATCTGTTGTTCAGTAAGTGTTTGAACTTTTTGCTGATTAGGAGCAATTTTCTTTCTCTCTGTTCCGCCTTCTTTTCGTCCATAGATGGCTAATTTTTTCGTTGCGATGACCTTTTCGACGATTTCATCTTCTTTTACCTTATAATTATCGGCAGAAACCAATCCAGATACTAGCGCCTCGCCAAGTCCAAAGCTGGCATCGATTGACAACACCTTCCTATTCGAAGTAATCGGATCCGCAGTAAATAAAATCCCTGAAGCCTCAGGGAAAACCATTTTTTGAATGACAACACATATAGAAACTTGATTATGTTCAAAACCATTTTGCATGCGGTACGTAACTGCTCGCTCTGTAAATAAAGACGCCCAGCACTTTCTTACATGCTGTAAAATCGCTTCTTCTCCGATAATATTTAAATACGTATCTTGTTGACCTGCAAATGAAGCATACGGTAAATCTTCAGCCGTAGCACTCGAACGCACGGCATACGCATGTTCATTTCCAAAACGCGAGAGATAATGAGCTACTGCTTCCACTACATCAGTAGGGATTTCTACTGCCATAATGACTTCTCTAATCTTCTTACTCATTTCACCAATTTGAGCACGCTCTTCCATTTTCAACTTTGTTAGCTGCTGCAACAAAGTTTGAAGCTCTTCATTTTGCTCGATAGCCTTTTCATATCCTACCGTTGTAACACAAAAACCTTCGGGTACTTGTATACCTTGAATGTTTGTTAACTCCCCTAAATTCAATCCTTTTCCACCGACGAGAAAAAGCTGCGTTTTTTCTATTTCCTGAAAATCGAGAACGAAAGAACTCATGTAACATCTCTCCTTACTTTGCATGTGTACTTGATTGTAACAGTAGTAAATGAGAAGAAACAGTCTATTTCGAACTTGATTTACATGATATAATTAAGTTAGGAAGAGATTAAAAAATGCCCCAGTTGCATAATGAAGTAACTGGGGCTCCTTATTTCCGCTCAATTTTAAATTATAATTTATTCACAACTAACTTCAATGTACTTCTGTTTTTCTCCTTTTTTATAAAACGCCATTAATTATCACACACAATTCTTACCTCGACAAATAGTATATAACTCGAAATACGCTTTAGTTTAACCTCCTGTGAGCCTTTTCACAGGAGGTTTTATACATACATATATTATTTATAATGAATTAGTTCTCCCACTTTCCAAAAAAAGGATGATTGTATTGGAAATGAAAAAACTTCAAGGAATTTATGATGATGTTATTAGTTTAGGGGAAAATTGTTATACCGCTATTCATCTAAAAAAATATAGGCTGCGGAAATATTCAGGTCCTCTAGATTGGTTTGAATCACCGAATCTTTCTTCTATCAACACATTATTGAAAAATAATTTTATAGACTTTATGGATTTAAAAAACATGCACGCAATGCAGGAACAAAATATTGTGTTTAATGATGGTGTGATACAACCTGTTTTTTCTCATATTATAAAAGACACAAAATATAACGTAACATCTTATCATGATTTCCCTGTTATTCCAAATGAAGATTGGTTCATCACATACCATGATTTTAAACAAAAATTAGATCGAAGAATTGATAACTTTTACGAAAAAATTCATCATTCACAATCCATTTTATTTGTTAGATGGGGCGGAAACTTGACTGAAGCACTAGAATTACAAACCGTTTTATCAAATATTGTTAAAAATAATTTTAAGATTCTTTTACTCTATCCAACAGGACTTGAAAATGAAATAAACGAATTAGAATGGGGGCTTGATCATGTTTTCCCTATTCAAGTTTCAAGTAATTATCAAAATAAAAGAACTTGGTATATCCTCTTAAAAGATATACACTTAAACTCAAAATAATAGTAGAAACTACGACTTTACAATCAATATTTTTTGTTTGCACTTTATATAAATTGATATGTCTCCATCTTAATTCTAGGAGTAAATTATTGCTTTTTTAATCCCCCCACTCATTCTTTTCTCAAATCCTCCAAAATGGATTTGAGAAATTAGGGAACTATAATGTCGTATGAACATATAGTAAGGGGGATAAAAAGTGGACAATGAGATGAATTATGGAAGTGATTATAAGTTTATTCCAGCAACTTCAATTGAAAGTGGTCATGGCCTCGAAGTATTACCTGATTTATTTTGTTACACGATTCAAATCGTCAATATATGCTTTGTTGGAAATCCTCAGACCAATGATTTTGTTTTAGTTGATGCTGGAATGCCTAAATGTGCAAATGAAATTATCTCTATCGCTGAAGATCGATTTGGTACCAATAGTCGCCCAAAAGCAATTATTTTAACTCATGGGCATTTTGATCATGTTGGAGGAATAATTGAACTCATTAAATATTGGGATGTTCCAGTCTATGCCCATCAAATGGAGATACCGTTTTTGACTGGACAACAAAGCTATCCAGAACCAGACCCTACAGTTGAAGGTGGTATGGTAGCGAAAATGTCTCCCCTGTTCCCTAATGAACCGATTGATTTAGGAAATAGCGTAAAAGCACTACCTACCGATGGAACTGTTCCCCATATGCCAGAGTTTAGATGGATTCATACATCAGGGCATACTCCTGGGCATATTTCATTATTCAGAGAGAAAGACCGAACTTTAATTGCTGGGGACGCTTTTGTTACAGTGAAACAGGAGTATCTGTATAAAGTAATAACTCAAGAACAGGAAATAAGCGGACCCCCTCGTTATTTAACAACAGATTGGAAAGCAGCTAAAGAATCAGTCATTAAATTAGAAGAATTAAAGCCTCTAGTCGCTATTACTGGACATGGGATACCAATGTCAGGTGAATTGCTATCAACAAGCCTCAAAACACTCGTTCAAGAATTTGATAAAATTGCTGTACCTGATTACGGAAAATATATAAATAAAAAGATGCATTAAATGCGGAAATACTTTGTTTATTTTTATATTAATGAATCAAAACACCAACGAATATTAAGTTTAATATGAAAAAACACTGTACTTAGGCAACATCTCTATTATAAGAATGGAACTACCCTTTATGAATAAAGCTCGATATTCCGCAAATACTATCCATAGTATAAGCCTGCTTCTTACCCAGGTTGTACTTCTTACCATTAAGGGGTGATTAAAACGGGTTACGCTATATAAAAGCATAATCCGTTTTTAATGAAATATTGTATTTCATATACGTTTAAACAATGGAGGAAAATGATGAAACATATTGTTGCCTTATTAATTAAATACACAGCGATAACTGCAGTATTGCTAATCATGCTCAGTATCTTTCAAGGCATTTCAATTCCTAGAGTATTACTAATTTCTCTTTTTCTTACGGGAGCTGCCTATTTAATCGGAGACCTCTTCATTTTACCTAAATACGGAAATATGATTGCTACAATGGCAGATTTCGGCTTAAGCTTTTTCGGAACTTGGTTACTAACATCCTTGTTTACTAATTTAGATGCTACTCGTAACATTGGACTTTCTTCATTTATAGCCGCTTTAATTATTGGTGGAACAGAAGTTTTCTTCCATATTTATATGAAGAGGCTAGTGCTACGTAACGACGATGAATTAAAAAATCGCAAGCATATTCATCATGATAAATATGCTATGGAAATATCAGATGAATATATAGATTCTTCCACAATAAATAAATCCAAGCTTGAGGATACATCTAAAAAA
>NZ_JH414709.1:1256712-1261627 GCF_000238655.1 Bacillus sp. 7_6_55CFAA_CT2
GCCAATGCCACTTTTTTATTTTTGTTTATTAAGCTTGATCTGAATTTCTTACATGTAACGGAGGTGGAACTACCCATCCTTTTTTCTTACTTAAACGTAGCAAAGTTACACCTGCCTGCGCTTTTTTCATATGAAATTGGCCAAATAACATCCCTACATCTTCGCGAAGGCATTTTCCCATCACTTGACTACATGTCACAAGTCCAGCTGCTAGCCCTGCAGAAACAGCAGCAGCAATTTCAACATCATTAATACGCGCTCCCGGAGGAATATCTTCAATAGATGCAACTGGTCGTTCTGGAGGAGCAGGCGGTAATGCTACACCATTAATCTTTAAAAGAGCTTTTAATTCTTCTATTTCCGAATTCATATCATTTTCAATTAAGCCTTCTAAAAACTTCTTCAAATCTTCATCACCTGTATGATTCATAAATACTTGATGACTTGCAATTGCCCCCTGTGCAGCAAGAAGATAGCTCCAAATGTCAAATACTTCACCGTAATGTAACGGTTCATTTTGAGGATTTCCACTTAATATACCCATTTTTAAATTCCTACCTTTCGAAAATATCATAATAAATATTGATTTCAATATTGAAATGAAATTTTTAAGTATACTTTTTCCTGCAAAAGATTTTCTACTATGCATGGAAAACACCTTTCCAACACTGCGTGTTTATTGTTTAGGAAAGTCGTTTACAAATTAAATACTCAAAGATTATGAAAGAAGATTATCAATAATCTTTGAGTGAGAATCTGTTTAATATAAGGTTTTTTATTTTTATGAATACACAAAAGAAATTGATTTACATATCTGCTATATTTTACACTAATTCACTTAGCGATTAGCTCTACCACCAAGTTGTTGTTCAGCCATTGCTACTAAACGTTTTGTAATTTCACCACCAACAGATCCGTTTGCACGAGCTGTTGTATCTGCACCAAGTTGTACACCAAACTCTTGTGCAATTTCATATTTCATTTGATCAAGAGCCTGTTCAGCGCCTCGAACTAACAATTCATTACGATTTCCACTATTATTGTTTGCCATATTATTTCACCTCCGATGTTTTTAATATGTTACAAATTATGAAAAAATAATTATCCTTTTTATGGAAATTAGTTTATGAATAAAAATTGATTTTTTTCTTAAAGTAGGGCAAAACATATAAGAAAGAATAACTGATATAACATACTTTCATAACAACACTATGTATACTTCCTAATTCCCTTTAGTAAATAAAAGAAAGATTTCTATTTCAACAAGAGATTAAATAAAATTATGTTTTGAGACATAATTCAAAAGGAGATATGAGATGAAAGCTGTAACCTATCAAGGACCAAATCAAGTACAAGTTAAACAAGTTGATGATGCAAAGTTAGAGAAAAAAGATGATATTATTGTAAGGATTACTTCAACCGCTATTTGCGGTTCTGATTTACATTTATATCAAGGTAACATGCCCTTACCTCAAGGATACATTATCGGCCATGAACCAATGGGAATCGTTGAAGAAGTCGGGCCAGATGTCACTAAAGTGAAAAAAGGCGATCGTGTTGTCATCCCCTTCAACGTTTCTTGTGGACATTGTTTCTATTGCCAACATGAAATGGAAAGTCAATGTGATAACTCAAACCCTCATTACGATTCTGGTGGATACTTTGGTTATACGGAGAAATTTGGTAATCATCCAGGCGGACAAGCAGAATATTTAAAAGTTCCATTTGGAAATTTTACTCCATTTGTTATACCGGAATCATGCGAGCTTGAAGATGAATCCCTACTATTTTTATCAGATGTTTTACCTACAGCCTATTGGAGTGTAATAAATGCAGGCGTTAAGCCAGGTGATACTGTTATCGTCCTTGGTTGTGGACCTGTTGGATTAATGACACAAAAATTTGCTTGGATGCAAGGCGCTAAACGTGTAATTGCAGTCGATTACTTAGATTATCGGATGAATTATGCAAAAAAGATTAATAACGTTGAGGTATTTGAGTTTACAAAGTTCCCTGATATGGGAGAACATTTAAAGGAAATCACACATGGCGGCGCCGATGTAGTCATTGATTGCGTAGGCATGGATGGAAAAAAATCACCACTAGAATTTCTAGAACAAAAATTGAAATTACAAGGTGGAACTCTCGGCCCTATTCAAATTGCTACGAAAGCCGTAAGAAAATATGGAACGGTTCAAATGACTGGTGTTTATGGTGGCAATTATAATGCATTCCCACTCGGGGCATTTTGGGTTAGAAATATTAATCTTAAAATGGGACAAGCACCTGTTATTCATTTTATGCCAGAACTATTTGAAAAAATAATAAACAAAGAATTCGATCCAAAGGAAATTATTACACACAAAATCCCCCTTGAAGAAGCAAGCTACGGTTATCAAATTTTTAATAATCGTGAAGATGATTGTATAAAAGTCATTTTGAAACCTTGAAGATACAATTTGTTATTCTTTATAAAAAGGTAAGATTGCACTCCATAATCTTATCTTTTTTTATTACATGCTAAGTAGCTATTCCCTCACTTTCATCTCACATTGAAAAGAGTTATTTCAAAAGACTTTGCATTTTAAGGTAACGATTTATTGGTAAAAAAATGAATTTAAGTATTAAGTAACCAACTAGCGGACACGATAACAATGTTAACTAACTTAAAAAGAGGTGTCCTTCATGTTTTATTATAAAGAAGAAATAATTAATATGATTAAGCCGGATAAACCAGACCCAGCTGCTGCAAAAGTTTTACAAGAAATATTAGGCGGGCATTATGGCGAAATGCGTACAATGATGCAATACTTCTTCCAAAGCTCAAATTTTAGAGGTAAAGAGAAGCAATATCGTGATTTACTTCGAGGTGTTTTTTTAGAGGAAATAAGCCATGTAGAACTTGTACAACATACAATTAATCAACTATTAACTGGATCTGGTGAACCTACGCCAGGAAATGCTGGTATTGACACAGCACCACTTGATGAAGCAGTTAAACATGCAAATCCTCACCACTTTATTGTAGGTGCTCAAAGTTCATTGCCTGTTGATGCAGCTGGCAACCCATGGAATGGCTCTTGGGTATATAGTCATGGAAACTTAATTAGCGATTTATTAGATAACGTAGTACTCGAATCTACAGGTGTACTTCAAAAAACTAGAATTTATGAAATGAGTTCCAATCAAACTTTTAGAGAAACACTTGCATTTTTAATTGTACGTGATAATGCACATCAAAATGCTTTCGCAAAAGCTTTAGAGACATTGGGTGTTGAATGGGGGAAACTCTTCCCTGTGCCCAACTATGATATTAATAAATACCCAGAGTGCAGAAAGTATGTAGACATGGGATTCCATAACGCACAATTTAATTTTAGTTTAGATCCAACAAGAATGGGAGAAATATTCCAAGGTGAATCACCAAGTAGAAACAAAGGAACATTAGCAGTAACTGACCCGCCAAAAGGTTTTCCTGTACCAGAACTTCCTGAAATGCCAAATGAGCATAGTCCTGGATTAAAAGATATGGATCTTTAAGGTCATTATGGCCAACTATTTATTCATGGTTGGTCATAATGCTTTATAAAGATTCATGTAAACTTGTTGTTAACATGATAGGATATTTTAATAAATCCTCTTTATTTAAAAGTGGTGTTGATCATATTTCTACTCCTCTTAATGTTGTTTCTATGAACCATTAAACGCCACTGTATACTTACTTATAATCTCCCTACCTCTATTCACGTATAACATCCATATATTGTAAACAAAGAGGAGGGACTTGTCCCCCCTCTTCTTTTAATTTTTCTTTAAAAGAATTGCTCCTGCAATCCCTGGGTGTGTCATTTCGAATGGATCTAGAATTAACTCTAGGTCTTCTTGTGACAATACACCATTTTTCACACAAAGTTCTCGAACGGATTGGCCTGTTGCAATTGCTTCTTTCGCAACGCGAGCTGCTGCTTCATAACCGATATGAGGGTTCACGGCTGTAATAATTCCTACACTTTTCTCAACATACTCTTTTAAGCGATCTTCATTCGCTTCAATTCCTTTTAAGCAATTATCTGTAAAGGCACGGAAACCGTTATTCATAATGCTAATCGATTGAAGTAAGTTGAAAACAAGTACTGGTTCCATAACGTTTAATTCTAATTGTCCTGCTTCTGAAGCAAGGCAAATTGTATGGTCATTACCAATTACTTGGAACGCAATTTGATTAATTACTTCTGGCATAACAGGGTTTACTTTCCCTGGCATAATAGATGAACCTGGTTGACGAGCTGGTAACATAATTTCCGCTAAACCAACACGCGGACCTGATGCCATTAAGCGAAGGTCATTCGCAATTTTAGACATATTCATCATACATACTTTAAGCGCTGCAGATACTTCAGTATAAGCATCCGTATTTTGCGTCGCATCTACTAAATCTTCTGCACCAACAAGCGGTAATTCACTAATTGCAGCTAAATGTTTTACAACTGCTTCAATATATTCTGGATCTGCATTTAAGCCTGTACCAACTGCAGTTGCCCCCATATTTACTTCATATAAATGTTGACGCGATTGTTGAATTCGTTTCATATCACGTTCAAGTACACGTGAGTATGCTTTAAACTCTTGTCCAAGGCGAATTGGCACAGCATCTTGTAAATGTGTACGACCCATTTTAATAACATGGTCAAACTGTTCTGCTTTTAATTCAAATACATCATGCATATAACCCATCGTTTGTAATAAGCCTTCTAATGCATTTAACGTTGCGATATGAATCGCCGTTGGGAATGCATCATTTGTTGATTGGGCCATATTTACATGACTATTTGGACTAATATAATGATAGTCTCCCTTTTCCATTCCTAATAATTCAAGAGCACGATTGGCAATGACTTCATTTGCATTCATGTTC
>NZ_JH414710.1:0-83747 GCF_000238655.1 Bacillus sp. 7_6_55CFAA_CT2
ACTAGACTTAGGATCTAGCGCCTTTGGCGTGGGGTTCGACTCCCTTCACCCGCACTTTAATAAATAAACTCATACATGTCTTGCGGAAGTAGTTCAGTGGTAGAATACAACCTTGCCAAGGTTGGGGTCGCGGGTTCGAATCCCGTCTTCCGCTCCAATTTTCAATATGACATGCCGGGGTGGCGGAACAGGCAGACGCACAGGACTTAAAATCCTGCGGTGGGTGACCACCGTGCGGGTTCGACCCCCGCCCTCGGCACCATATGCGCCCGTAGCTCAATTGGATAGAGCGTTTGACTACGGATCAAGAGGTTAGGGGTTCGACTCCTCTCGGGCGCGCTTTTATTAACGGGAAGTGGCTCAGCTTGGTAGAGCACCTGGTTTGGGACCAGGGGGTCGCAGGTTCAAATCCTGTCTTCCCGATATTCCCAAAAAACATGGGGCCTTAGCTCAGCTGGGAGAGCGCCTGCCTTGCACGCAGGAGGTCAGCGGTTCGATCCCGCTAGGCTCCACTTTATTTAATATATGTCTCGGAGGTATACCCAAGTTCGGCTGAAGGGATCGGTCTTGAAAACCGACAGGCGGTGAGAATCGCGCGGGGGTTCGAATCCCTCTACCTCCTCCATTTTTTCTTTAATGGTTTAGACATATAATAATAAAATATTTGTTTTTCCTTCATGGAGGTATACCCAAGTTCGGCTGAAGGGATCGGTCTTGAAAACCGACAGGCGGCGAGAGTCGCGCGGGGGTTCGAATCCCTCTACCTCCTCCATTTTTTAAAACTTTATATTGTCGCGGGGTGGAGCAGCACGGTAGCTCGTCGGGCTCATAACCCGAAGGTCGCAGGTTCAAATCCTGTCCCCGCAACCAAATGGTCCCGTGGTGTAGTGGTTAACATGCCTGCCTGTCACGCAGGAGATCGCCGGTTCGACCCCGGTCGGGACCGCCATTTATGTTGGCTCGGTAGCTCAGTCGGTAGAGCAGAGGACTGAAAATCCTCGTGTCGGCGGTTCGATTCCGTCCCGAGCCACCATTTTTTTTATGCCGGCTTAGCTCAATTGGTAGAGCAACTGACTTGTAATCAGTAGGTTGGGGGTTCAAGTCCTCTAGCCGGCATCATTTAGGGGCATAGTTTAAAGGTAGAACTGAGGTCTCCAAAACCTCCAGTGTGGGTTCGATTCCTACTGCCCCTGTAAAGTATATGGGCCTATAGCTCAGCTGGTTAGAGCGCACGCCTGATAAGCGTGAGGTCGATGGTTCGAGTCCATTTAGGCCCACCATATATTATTCCGCAGTAGCTCAGTGGTAGAGCTATCGGCTGTTAACCGATCGGTCGTAGGTTCGAGTCCTACCTGCGGAGCCATGGCCCGTTGGTCAAGTGGTTAAGACACCGCCCTTTCACGGCGGTAACACGGGTTCGAATCCCGTACGGGTCATACAAAAAAGAGTCAGCATTATGCTGGCTCTTTTTTATTTTGTTAATCCTTTTTATTACGTTACTTTCCAGAAATAAATAAAGGAATTTTGGAAAAGCTATGGTATGTATAAAAAGGAGGAAATAAATAATGACACGAGTTAGAGACTTAATGAGTACCCATATTGTACATTGTACACCGCTAGACAATGTATATGAGGCAGCTGTTAAAATGAAGGAAGAATCAGTTGGATTAATTCCTGTTGTTGAAAATGAGCAAGTTGTTGGGCTTGTTACTGATCGTGATTTAGTCGTTCGAGGGATTGCTGAAAAACATCCTGGATCTAATAAAATTACAAATGTAATGACAACAAATATTATCTCAGTTTCTCCAGATGATTCTATTGAAAAAGCTACAGAGCTAATGGCACAGCATCAAATTAGACGATTACCAGTAGTTGATAGTGGTCAACTTATTGGCATGTTAGCACTAGGAGATTTAGCTATAAGGGAATCAGCAGATGATCAAGCTGGATTTGCCTTGAGCGAAATCTCAGAGCATACAGAGTAAATTGAAACTTTTATTAACCGAGAGTCTAATGGTCACTCATAAAGAGCTAAATTATATATAAAGTTCAGATACATTATTCTAGCATATATGGATTAAACTAATATGTTAGCGTGATGTATCTGAGACATTATATAATAAGGATACGGTTAATAATTTCGACAGTTTTTTTTAATTTGTTATTCTTCATTTTTAATAAGAGAAAAGATGATATACTGATAGATATAAGTATTATGAGAGATTTTGAATATAACAATATTAATTTTTAGTGGTGCGATAATAAATTAATATTTCCTACATAGATGAAAAGGGAAGGGGAATTATATGAAGGCTGTACAGGGCGATCCAAATTGGAATTTGGTTACAGATACATATATAGAACCAAATAATTTCGCTGAATTATTTTCTTTGCTTGTACCTTGTCACCCAAAAGGTGAGGGGAAAGAACGAACTATATTAGTATGGAAAGAAAAAGAATTTTATAAAGAAGAAAATTTAGCGGCATTTATCGTATATGGCATGAATAAAGCAAAGAAATTACCGCAGTTTCATAAAGATGAAATTCCAACTTTAGTGCGTATTCTTCGCTTATGCCAAGAGATTGGTTGGTATGAAGAGGCAAATGATTTTATGATAGCGCAAGGATTAGCTGAGTTTGTTCATACTTCATTGGAATATGAAACATGGGATCTTTTGACGCAATCAGTTGCTTTAAATTATTTAATTATTAAATATCGTATAGGTGAATTGACAGATAGGGATATTGAAATTTGGGATAGAGTTAAATTTAATGAGAAGTGTATAACCGATTGTAAACATTTATTATCTCATAAAGAAGTATTGGAATTTACATTCTTTTATATGTGCAAGAGAGCGAAATCATTATCAAAAGAGCAATTAAATAGTGATATGATGAGTTTAGCAATGTATTGTAATACTTTTGTATATGATTTGTATACACATGATTTATTACGTAAATATCGTAAGTGTACAGATTTCCTATCATATTATGGACCTAGTCAGGCAGTTTTAGCATGTCAAAGAGCTGTATTATCTCAAATTTCCGATCGCTTAGACCCATTAAAGACAACGCATGTAGATGATTATTTATATGTGATGAAAGAAATGATGGAGCATATGACGATAGGAGTAATGGATCGATACGGTCATTTTATTGGAAAGCTACTATCTTATGTGCCATTTTTCGAAATGATACAAGTTCCACAGCATGCATATTATTGTGAAGAATTACTGTATATTTGTAAGGGAATTGAATATAAAGAAGAAACACTACGCAATTATATATTTATACAATTACATGATTGTTTACCATCATTCTTTAGGCTATTTCTTAAAAATAAGCGTTACGCAACGATTCATGATATTCTTTTCTATTGGTGCGATGACGAACAACGAATGAGCTTAGAGAAAAAATATAATCTGAGCTTTATTTATGAAAAATATGCTTGTGGATAAACAATATTTTCGATATGAAAAATTAATATAAATTAAAAAGGATCTCCAGTTTATGTGAGATCCTTTTTTGTTAGTAAAACAAGGAGAAAGTGATTAAGACAAGAAACAACATTCCATATAGGAGAAGTTGTTCAGTATAACTTCCTTGTATACCAAAAAAAGTATTGGCTTTCTTATACAAATTCAATATGTATTTTATTGGAGTATCTTTGAAAGATTGGTACACAGTGTCTCCTCTTTCTAAGCTTCTTGTTCTTGTTTTTGTTTATAAGGGACATTAATATATCTAGCTACAAATAATAAAACAGCCATAAAGAATACTGGAAATACAGTAGATAAATAAAAGCCATTACTAATTATATTTGTTATGAGAGCACTCAAAAGAAAAATAGCATTATAAATATGGGCAATTTTTTGTTTTAGTTGCACTTGAAATGATTCCATCATAATTTCTAATGCAACAAAAGCAATAATAATAGATAAAAATACAATGTTTGTATTGTAAATGATTAAACAGCAGATTAAACCTAAAAAGGCTACGTATTCAATTATAAGAGGTATATTGCGTGGCATACAATTTACCTAACTAAATATGGCAGTGGATTTACTGCATTTGTTTTTTCAAAATTCCATTCTCCATTATGTAATTCAAAATGAAGATGTTGCCCGTATGAATGACCTGTGTTTCCCATATGACCTATTAATTGTCCAGTTTGTACTTGATCACCAGCTTGTACAGTGCGATCCTTCATATGAGCATAAACAGTTGTATATAATTTCCCATTGATTTGATGCGCAATGAAAACAACATTGCCATAGCTAGCTGAATAATAAGATTTCACAACTTTACCTGCAGCAGCAGCTTGGATAGAGACGTTTCCTGGAGCGGCAATATCTATACCATAATGCATTTGTTCCCAGCGTATATCAAAGGTTGAGCTAATTCTTCCTTGAGCAGGGAATTTGAAAGCAGCTGGAATTGATGAAGGTTGATCTGTTTTAGCTTGTGGTTGATTTTGTACTACATAGTGTTTTGCTACATATCCGTATCCTGTGCCAAAACGAATTTTATACCAAGTTCCTACAGTTTCTACTACTTGTACTTGTGTACCGTTTTGTAATGAACCGAGTAGAGCGCTACTTGTACTAGCGTTGCTACGTACATTTAGATTAGGTGTTGCAACAGTATATTTTGTATTACTTTGAACGGTGATTCCTTTTACTAAGGGTTGTGAACCATTAGAGATGAATGCTTTTTGTACGTAACCTGTTTGGCCATTATGCGATATTTTATACCATTCGCCTTGATCTTCTTGAACGGTAATAAACTTGCCATTTGGTAATACATCTAAAATGGAAGATTCTAAATTAGGTTCAGAGCGAACGTTTAATGCATTAGCATTAACGATGTATTGATCATTAGAATGAAGTTTGTTTTTTAGTAAAATAGCATCTTTTTGTACATAACCTACTTTATTATGAACAGATACTTTATACCACTCATTAGTTGTTTCAAGGATGTTCACTTTTGTATTAAAGCGAATTGTATCAATTGATGTGCTTTTTACGTTATCTTCTGTATGTAATGCTACTTGATCGACTTTGACATACCCAGTTTTAATATTAGATAATTGTTCAGCGTTTGCTTTTTGTACATTTGTTTCACCCATAGAAGGAAGTAAAGAAGCAATCGCTACAGTAGTTGCTGTTAAAGCAGTAGCTTTCATATTCATGGAATAGAGACCTCCTCTAGTTGTATAGTTGTAATTTTATTATAGTATAAAGATATAATATAGTGGGTGTATTCACATAAATGTAATATGAAATCAATATAAAAATAAATTTTTTGAGGATAATGATTCCTTCTTATGCAATTAATTGGGGTTTTATTTTCTAAAATAGAATGTATGTATTGTATAACTTTGATATTATGTTGATAATTAAGAAAATTAAAAAAGTTGATGATGTCTTATTAGGGTGTTATACTGACAGTGATAATTTTATAGTTTGCTAGGAGAGCTGGTGTTGCCAGCTGAGAGTAGGCCGTAAGCCTTTGATCCTTTTTATTACCTGATCTAGATTATGCTAGCGTAGGGAAGCAATTCGGACACTAACAATGAGTCCCCGTTTCTTTGCGTATAGAAACGGGGCTTTTTTATTTAAAAATTTCATATTGAAACCACTAGGGGTGCTTGATTTGCTGAGAGAGGAATAATCCTTAACCCTTACAACACCTGATCTAGGTAATACTAGCGAAGGGAAGTGGAACATCGAATAAATGTATAACTTTATTTGCTGTAACCACTTCTTATATATAGAAGTGGTTTTTTATTTAGATACATATATTGAAAGGGGATAGAGAAATGAAATTTTGCGATAGATTATTAGAAACTGTGCAACCGGTTTGGGAGATGAGTCATAATCATCCGTTTGTAGTGGGTATGGGAGATGGCACGTTAGAAAAAGATAAATTCCAGTATTATATTATTCAAGATTATTTATATCTGCTAGATTATGCAAAGTTATATGCGATTGGTGTTGTAAAAGCAACGAATCCACAAGTAATGGGAAAGTTCGCTGAACAAATTGATGGAATATTAAATGGCGAAATGACAATCCATAAACAATATGCAAAAAGACTTGGAATTTCTATAGAGGAGATAGAGTCTGCGAAACCATCTGCTAAAAATTTAGCTTATACAAATTACATGATGTCTGTATCTCAAAATGGCACACTTGCGGAATTAATAGCAGCGCTTCTTCCATGTATGTGGAGCTATTGGGAAATTGGAAAGCGTTTAAATGATATTCCTGGAGCAAGAGATCATGAGTTTTTTGGTGAGTGGATTCAAGGATATAGTTCGGAAGAATACGGTAATCTGTGTATTTGGTTAATAGATTTATTAAATAAAATGGCAGTTGGAAAGTCTGAGACAGAACTAGAAAGATTAGAGGAGATTTTCTTATATTCCAGTCGATTTGAATATTTATTCTGGGATATGTCCTATCGTAAGGAGATGTGGGGATTTGAGGAGCAAGAACATACTACAGTTTCATAATGTTTCTTTTCATTACGATGAGAAACCAATCATCCATGAATTAAATGCTTCTATACATGAGAAAGAGTTTGTCAGTATTATCGGACCGAGTGGATGTGGGAAAAGTACTTTATTTCGCCTTATTACAGGCCTAGAGAAGGTAAGTATTGGAAAGATAGAACTGACAGAAACAAAGCACCATCCTGTAGGATATATGCCGCAAAAAGATATGCTTTTGCCGTGGAGAACAATTATTGAGAATGCTGCTCTGCCGCTAGAGTGCCAAGGTGTACAAAAGAAAGAAGCACAAGTAAAGGCAAAGGAACTGTTATATAAATTTGGTTTACAAGGATATGAGACAAAACATCCGAAAGATTTATCTGGTGGTATGAGGCAACGCGTATCTTTTATTCGAACATTATTAACAGGCGGGGAAATATTGCTGTTAGATGAACCATTTAGTGCGTTAGATGCTTTAACGAAGGCCTCTTTGCAAGAATGGCTGTTTGAACAATGGCAAGAGTGGGAAAAAACAATTTTATTCATTACTCATGATGTTGAAGAAGCGTTATTTCTTTCGAACCGAGTTTTAGTAGTGGAACAGCAGCCGATAACGACTTTGACTGAGCGGATTGTACCACTTGATCATAACAGAACACGAAAAGATTTATATAAACCGGAAGTATTAGCGCTGAAAGATGAGCTTCTTAGTATGTTACAAAGGCAGGTACTTGTGTGATGAACCGATTGAAAGAATTAGTTCCTGCTATTACACTTTCTAGTATTTTACTAGCTGTGTGGGAAATAGGAGCAAGAATTGTAGATGAGATGTACATTTTACCGTCACCGTCTGCGATTGTAATGAAGATATGGAAACTAAAAGACATATTATTTACGGTTCATTTACCTGCAACGTTATACGTCGTTTTAATAGGTGTTGTTATTTCTATCGTATTAGGTGTAGGGCTAGCGATGTTAATGAATGCGAGTACATGGATGGAAAGAGCATTTTATCCATTATTAGTTGCTTCACAAACGATTCCGATTACTGCGCTTGCTCCGCTATTTGTTTTATGGTTTGGATACACAATTTGGAGTAAGGTTGTTGTCACAGTTTTAATTACGTTTTTCCCAATTGCGGTCAATACGTATGATGGACTGCGTAGTACGAAAAAAGAATGGGAGGAGCTCTTAGTTACATATGGAGCAACAAAAAGAGATATTTTTCTTAAATTAAAGTTGCCGTCTGCTCTTCCTTATTTTTTCTCAGCTTTAAAAATTGCAGTTCCGCTTAGTGTTATCGGAGCAGCAATTGGAGAATGGCTCGGTGCACAAGCTGGGCTTGGATATTTCAGTAAGAGAATGATGACGCAGTTAGATGGAGCTGGCGTATTTGCACCTATTGTATTGTTATCATTATTAGCTATTTTCTTCGTCGTAATTATTTCCATATTAGAAAAGAAATTCATTAGTTGGAGGAAGTATTCATGAAATTTTTAAAGCGCATCTTTGTGTTTACATTATTAATTGCAATAATTGCAGGATGTTCGAGTAATTCAGCATCAGACAAAAGTAAAAAAGAGAAAGAAATAACAGTCATGTTAGATTGGTATCCAAATGCGGTACATAGCTTTATCTATGCAGCAATTGAAAAAGGATACTTTAAAGAAGAAGGTGTAAAGGTAAATATTAAATTCCCTTCTAATCCGACTGATCCATTAACGCTGGCAGCAGCAGGGAAGGTAACAGTTGGCTTGTATTATCAGCCAGATGTTGTTATGGCGAGAGCGAATGAGCAAATTCCAGTGAAATCAATTGGAGCTGTCGTACGTTCACCATTAAATCATGTTGTATCACTGAAATCAGCGGGCATTCAATCACCGAAAGATTTAGAAGGAAAAACAGTAGGATACTCTGGAACACCTTTAAGTGAGATGTATTTAAAAACGATGGTAAAAGAAGCTGGTGGTAATCCTGATACAGTGAAAGTAGTTGATGTTGGATTTGATTTAGTACCAGCATTAATTACGAAGAAAGTAGATGCGGTAACAGGGGCATACATTAACCATGAAGTACCTGTTATGCGTCATGAAGGCCATGAACCAGCGTACTTTAATCCAGCTGATTACGGAGTACCAAACTACCATGAGCTTGTGTTTGTAACAGGTGATAAAACGTTGAAAAAAGATAAAGAAGCGTTGCAAGCTTTCTTACGTGGTACGAAAAAGGGCTATGATTTCATGAAGAAAAACCCCGATGAAGCATTGAATATTTTATTAAATCATCAAGAAAAAGAAAACTTCCCACTTGTGCCAGAAGTTGAAAAGGAAAGTATGAAAATTTTATTAGAGAAGATGGAAACGAAAGATGAGCCATTCTTATCAGATTCAAAAGAATCTTGGGAGAAACAAAATAAGTGGCTGAAGGACAAAGGAATGACGAAAGAAACCGTCCCAGCCGATGAACTATTCGAAAATATTTTAAAGTAGGCGAATGAATATGAAAAATGAGCTCCACGTAATCTCAAATGGCCATATGCCATTCGAAGAGTTAGTGGATGTAGCGATGCAAATTGAGAGTGAGATTGATTATTTGCATATTCGTGAGCGTGAGAAGAGTACGAAGGAATTATATGAAGGTGTGGAAAGTCTATTAATGGAGGGCTTTCCGGCTTCTAAAATTGTCATAAACGATCGAATTGATATTGCAATTTTATTAAATATACCTCGTGTTCAACTAGGATATCGAAGTACAGATGTAAAGTCAGTGAAAGAAAAGTTTTCGTATTTGCATGTCGGTTATTCTGTGCATTCGCTAGATGAAGCAATAGTAGCTTTTAAAAATGGAGCGGATTCACTCGTTTATGGCCATGTATTTCCGACAGATTGTAAAAAAGGTGTGCCAGCGAGAGGGCTTGAAGAAATTTCAGACATTGCAAGGTGTTTATCTATACCGATTACAGCAATTGGAGGAATTACCCCAGAAAACACAGTGGATGTTCTTACTAACGGTGTAAGTGGTATAGCAGTTATGTCTGGAATTGTAAGTAGTAGTAACCCGTATAGCAAAGCGAAATCTTATAAGGAATCAATAAGAAAGTGGGCGGAAAAACATGTGTGAGAAGTATGATGTAGCGATTATTGGTGGTGGTGTAATTGGCAGTTCAGTTGCACATTTTCTAGCAGAAAGAGGACATAAAGTAGCGATTGTGGAGAAGCGAAGTATTGCATCGGAAGCTTCCAAAGCAGCTGCTGGTTTACTTGGTGTTCAGGCAGAATGGGATGCGTATGATCCGCTATTTGAACTTGCTAGAGAAAGCCGTGCTATATTTCCACAACTTGCAGCAGTTTTACGTGAAAAGACGGGTATTGATATTGGATATGAAGAAAAAGGAATTTATCGTATTGCTCAAAATGCAGATGAGAAGGAAAGAATTCTTCACATTATGGATTGGCAGCAGAAAACAGGTGAAGATTCTTATTTTCTAACGGGAGACCATGTGCGGGAAAAAGAGCCATATCTATCCGAATCTATTATAGGAGCAGTATATTATCCGAAAGACGGTCATGTTATTGCACCAGAGCTTACGAAAGCATTCGCACATTCTGCGGCAATTTCCGGTGCTGATATATATGAACAGGCAGAAGTATTTGATATCCGTATTGAAAATAATAAAGTGACTGGAGTTATTACAAGTGAAGGTATTGTCACATGTGAGAAAGTCGTTATTGCAGGTGGTTCATGGAGCACGAAGTTACTAGGTTATTTTCACCGTGATTGGGGTACATATCCAGTTAAAGGAGAAGTGGTTGCGGTAAGAAGTAGAAAACAACTTTTAAAAGCACCTATTTTTCAAGAAAGATTTTACATTACTCCAAAGCGCGGTGGACGTTACGTAATTGGGGCAACAATGAAGCCACATACGTTCAATAAAACTGTGCAGCCAGAAAGTATAACTTCTATATTAGAGCGTGCTTATACAATATTGCCAGCTTTAAAAGAAGCAGAATGGGAAAGCACGTGGGCAGGATTACGACCACAATCGAATCATGAAGCTCCTTATATGGGAGAGCATGAAGAAATAAAAGGTTTATATGCTTGCACGGGCCATTATCGAAACGGTATTTTATTAAGTCCTATTTCTGGTCAATATATGGCCGATTTAATAGAAGGAAAGCAAGAGAATCATTTGCTAGATTCATTGCTTTCTAGAAGCGTTTAGAAAGGGGATGGAAGTTTGAATTTAAAAATTAATGGTAACCAAATTGAAGTGCCAGCGAGTGTAAAAACAGTAGCTGAGCTACTTACACATTTAGAGTTAGATAACAGAATTGTTGTAGTAGAGCGTAATAAAGATATTTTACAAAAAGATGATCATACAGATACATCTGTTTTTGATGGAGACCAAATTGAGATTGTAACTTTCGTAGGAGGCGGTTGATTATGTTAAACATTGGACCATTTTCATTTCATTCTAGACTTTTATTAGGAACAGGTAAATTCCCTGATTTTGACGTACAGCAAAAGGCAATTGACGTTTCTGAAGCTGAAATTTTAACGTTTGCAGTACGTCGTATGGATATCTTTGATGCAAAGCAACCTAATTTATTAGAGAAACTTGATGTGAAAAAATATACGTTATTACCAAATACAGCAGGAGCAAAAAACGCTGAAGAGGCTGTTCGTATTGCAAAATTAGCAAAAGCCTCTGGGCTTTGTGACATGATAAAGGTAGAAGTTATTGGTGATGATAGAACGTTATTACCTGATCCGGTAGAAACGTTAAAGGCATCTGAAATGTTACTGGAAGAAGGATTTATCGTACTTCCGTATACATCTGATGATGTTGTATTAGCACGTAAATTACAAGAGCTTGGCGTGCATGCGATTATGCCAGGAGCATCTCCAATCGGATCAGGACTTGGTATTGTAAATCCATTAAATTTGAGCTTCATTATTGAACAAGCAACAGTACCAGTTATCGTTGATGCCGGTATTGGTAGCCCAGCTGATGCAGCATTTGCAATGGAATTAGGAGCAGATGGCGTGTTATTAAATACAGCTGTATCAGGAGCAAAAGATCCTATTAAAATGGCACAAGCAATGAAATTAAGTATTGAAGCAGGCCGTTTAGGATTTGAAGCAGGTCGTATTGCACGCAAGCGTTGTGCAACTGCAAGTAGTCCTTTAGAAGGAATGAGCGTAGTTGAATAATCGATATTCTCGCCAAGAACTATTTTCTCCAATTGGAGAAGAAGGACAGCAAAAGATAAGAGAAAAGCATGTGCTTATTATCGGTGCAGGTGCATTAGGTAGTGCAAATGCAGAGATGTTTGTAAGAGCAGGTGTTGGCAAGATAACAATTGTTGACCGTGATTATGTAGATTGGAGTAATTTACAAAGACAACAATTGTATGCAGAGAGCGACGTAAAGAATAATCTTCCAAAAGCTATAGCGGCTAAAAAACGTTTAGAAGAGATTAATAGTGATGTAACAATAGAAGCTCTCGTTCAAGATGTAACAGCTGAAGAGCTAGAAGAACTTGTTACAAATGTTGATGTAATTATTGATGCGACTGATAATTTTGAAACACGCTTTATTGTGAATGATATAGCACAAAAATATTCTATTCCATGGATTTACGGTGCATGTGTAGGTAGTTACGGTCTTTCTTACACAATCCTTCCTAGTAAAACACCATGTTTATCATGTTTATTACAGTCGATTCCGCTTGGCGGGGCAACATGTGATACAGCGGGTATTATATCACCTGCTGTATCTCTTGTCGTTTCTCATCAAGTAACAGAAGCTCTTAAACTGTTAGTAGAAGATTACGAATCACTTCGAGATGGGCTTGTATCGTTTGATATGTGGAAGAATGAGTATTCATGTATGAATGTGCAAAAGCTTCGCCAGCATAATTGTCCTTCATGCGGAGAGAATGCATTATATCCGTATTTAAATAAAGAGAACATATCAAAAACAGTAGTTTTATGCGGGCGAAATACAGTTCAAATTAGACCACCTCATAAAGATGAAATAAATTTTGAACAATATAAAGAGTTGTTGGAAGGTCGTGTGAATGATTTAAATATAAATCCATATTTACTATCATTTTCTATTGAAGACAAGAGGTTAGTCGCCTTTAAAGATGGCCGTGTGCTCGTACATGGAACGAAAGATATAAGCGAAGCAAAAACGATTTATCATCGCTATTTTGGATAGAAAAGGATGAGTGGGATGAAAGTGAATAAAGCTTTAACAATTGCAGGGTCTGATAGCGGCGGCGGTGCTGGAATTCAGGCAGATTTAAAAACATTCCAAGAGCTTGGTGTATACGGAATGACGGCTATTACGGCGATTACTGCTCAAAACACGCTTGGCGTTCAAGGGGTATATCCTGTTCCGTTAGAAGGTATTACAGAACAGTTGAATTCAATTGGTACGGATTTAACACCAGATGCAGTGAAACTAGGAATGTTATTTAGTAGTGAAATAATTCAAATTGTTGCAGAACAAATTAAAAAGTTTGGCTGGAATAATATTGTGTTAGATCCCGTTATGATTGCAAAAGGCGGTGCATCATTATTACAGCAAGAAGCAGTTCAAGCATTAAAAGAATATTTATTACCAGTAGCAACTGTTATAACACCGAATGTCCCAGAAGCAGAAGTGTTAACTGGGATGGAGATTCATAATGTTGAAGATAGTAAGGAAGCTGCAAAAGTATTGCACGAATTAGGTGCTAAATATGTGCTTATGAAGGGCGGACATGCAGAATATCAAGGTAATGAAGTAATTGATTTCCTCTTTGATGGAGAAGAATTTATTGAGTTTAGAAGCGAGCGAATTCCTTCAAAGCAAACGCATGGAAGTGGGTGTACATTTGCTTCAGCGGTTACAGCAGGACTTGCGAAAGGATACTCAATTCAAGATGCTGTTCAAGAAGCAAAACGATTTATTAGTATAGCAATTGAAGAGCCATTGAATATTGGTAGTGGCCATGGACCGACGAATCATTTTGCATATAAAGTGAATAGAACGCGTGCATAGGTAAGTGAAAAGCCAGTTTTATAACTGGCTTTTTTTCTGTTTACTTTTTCAAAATACAGGAGTAATATATCAGCCAGAATACATTTTTTGTAAACGCTGAGTCCAATTATGGAGCGGAGGAACCAATTTGTGCGTAGGCACTAGGGGTGAATCTTTCAAGTTTGAAAGTAGGGCTACTCTCAAAGTCCGAATCCGACAGCTAACTTCGTAAGCGTCTTGAGAGAGGACGGTGCCATGATGGATACATCACTTCATCGATCTGATTAGTATAGGAGAATATCAATCTATGTTTGATTTCTTTTATACTAAGGAGGATGAGGTACATGGAACTAACACTTATTTGTGTTGGAGAAGAAAGTAAGGTAGATAGTTTAAGAGATCTAGTATCATTTCAACATGAGTTAATTATTTTTACAGCAAATGAAGAGATAGCGGCTGAAGTTAGGAATTGTGGGTTTGATTGGACTTATAGCTGCAGTAAGGAGCAGGACTTTACTAGTATTTGTGAGTGTATTAAGAAGGTGATTTTACTAGGGGATGAGCTTCCAATCGTTAGTTTTTTCTACAGAACACATTCGCTTTTCTTTTCAAGCACCTATTACTGTTGTTACAAGGAATAAACGATATCCAGCGAGGCTCTATGAAACAATTGGAGCTAAGTTTGTCGTGTTTACAAATTGTGATAATATTTCTTTTTTATTTTTTGTAATAGGGCGGGGGGAGAAATGATGAAGGTATTATTACTTGGAGATATAGCAAATCGTTGGGCAGTATCGGTAGAGCGAGTTCAAGAATTGGTTCAGATCGATCCCCTTTTTCCAGGGCCGTATATTATATTACCATCAAAAGATGCTTTGTATTTAGAGGTGGATATTACCGAGTATGAGCAGCTACATGCAGAATTGACACAAGTTTATATTCGCGGGAGAAATTTACGTGCATTTTTACGAGGAGAATAAAGGTTGAATAAAAAGAGCGAATGCTGAGTGCAACAAGCTATGCACTTCATCTCATTCGCTCTTTTTATTTCATATTTAAAAGGTCATTTTTAAGAAAAGAGAAGAGAAATAAAGAAAATAGATGAAATAATAGTAATAATCTTCAATGTAAGCGTTTAAATGAATGTAAATATTATTATTTTCAGTAATTTACCCCTTTACAAGTGAAATATAGAGGAGTATATTTACTCTCATAAATCATTCATAAAATTTCCAAAAAAACCTAAAATCGCTGAGTTCCAGAAATGGAGCGGGGGAACCAATTTTGTGCATCGTCACTTGGGGTGAATCTTTCAGTTTTGAAAGTAGGGCTACTCTTTAGGCCCGAATCCGACAGCTAACCTCGTAAGCGTTTAGAGAGGAGGTTTACTTTTTGTTGTTCATTTTTTGAACACTGAGTAGAGCTCAGTGTTCTTTTTTAATATTCAGATGGTAAATTTTAACAAAAACAAAGCGAGGGATAGCTATGTTAGATGTTGTAATGGTCGGGATTTTTATTTTATTAGTTGCATCAATGGCAAGTCTTGCAAGTTGGTCAGATAAAGTTGTGAAAGAAGGAAAGCAATCATGATGATTGTCTTATCAGTTATTGTCGCAGCAATTACAGTGTATTTAGTGTATGCATTATTAAATCCAGAGAAGTTTTAATTAGGGGGGAATCATTCATTATGATTTGGGTTGCAGTCATTATTACAATGCTCTTGTTTATTTTAGTAGCAAAGCCAATGGGGATTTATTTAGAAAAAGCTTTTCAAGGTAGCAAAATGCTAGATAAAGTATTCGGGCCTTTTGAAAAACTTATTTTTAAAATTACGGGTGTAAAAGAATACAATCAAACGTGGAAACAGTACGCATTATCATTAGTTTTACTCAACGGATTTATGATTGTTATTGTATATTTCATTTTCAGATTACAAGGTGTGTTGCCGCTAAATCCAGCGCATATTGAAGGGATGGAGCCTACGCTCGCTTTTAATACAGCGATTAGTTTTATGGCTGATACAAACTTACAGCATTATAGCGGTGAAAATGGTTTATCCTATTTATCACAATTAATCGGGATTACATTTTTAATGTTTGCGGCACCAGCAACGACATTGGCGCTCGTTATGGCTTTTATAAGAGGACTTGCTGGAAAAGAACTTGGTAACTTTTTCGTTGATTTTACGAGAGCGTTAACGAGAGTGTTTCTTCCTATCGCATTTATTGCGGCACTAGTTTTTGTCGCACTTGGCGTACCGCAAACGTTAGATGGAGCGGTTACAGCACAAACGATTGAAGGTGCAAAGCAAAGTATATTACGTGGACCAGTTGCATCATTTGTTTCCATTAAGGAACTTGGAAATAACGGCGGTGGATTTTTCGGAGCAAACTCTACGCATCCTTTTGAAAAT
The DNA here is from genome assembly GCF_000238655.1 of Bacillus sp. 7_6_55CFAA_CT2. Lineage (NCBI taxonomy): Bacteria > Bacillati > Bacillota > Bacilli > Caryophanales > Bacillaceae > Bacillus > Bacillus sp. 7_6_55CFAA_CT2. The sequence goes on from NZ_JH414710.1 coordinate 15,943, forward strand.
CCAGGACAAATGAGTAATATTTTGCAAATGATGCTTATGATGTTATTACCAACAGCACTTCCATTTACGTACGGACGAATGGTAGGAAATAAAAAACAAGGTCGCATCCTTTTCGTGTCACTATTTATGGTATTTTTACTAGGGTTTATAACGATTACGACATCTGAACTAAACGGGAACCCGGCATTAAATGGAATGAGTATCGAACATGTACAAGGAAGTACAGAAGGGAAAGAAGTACGATTTGGAACAGTATTTTCTTCACTATACGCAACAGTAACGACAGCTGCTGAAACTGGGGCTGTTAATACGATGCATGATACGTTAACACCAATTGGCGGTCTAGTTCCACTTGTAAATATGATGTTAAATACAGTGTATGGCGGCGTTGGAGCAGGCTTTGTAAACATTATTATGTATGCAATTATCGCGGTGTTTATATCTGGGTTAATGGTTGGACGGACACCAGAGTTTTTAGGTAAAAAGATTGAAGGTAAGGAAATGAAATTAATCGCGGTCACGATTTTATTTCATCCATTGCTCATTTTAGGATTTTCGGCATTAGCTCTTTCAACAAATTTAGGGACGGATGCTATCTCTCATTCCGGTTTTCATGGTTTAACGCAAGTTGTATATGAATATACATCGTCAGCTGCGAATAACGGATCTGGATTTGAAGGATTAGGAGATAATACACCGTTTTGGAATATTACGACTGGTTTAGTTATGTTTTTAGGACGCTACTTCAGTTTAATTACGATGCTAGCAGTGGCAGCTTCGCTGAAAGAAAAAACGGTAGTGCCAGAAACAGTCGGAACGTTCCGTACAGATAATAGTTTATTTGGTGGCATCTTCATCGGAACAATTGTAATTGTCGGTGCATTAACATTCTTCCCGATGTTAGTACTCGGTCCAATTGCAGAATTTCTTACATTGAAGTAATGGAGGGTAAATGATGAGACCGGTAGTAGTAAAAGAAAAACAATTAAATGAGTCACAAATACATGCTGTAGAAGATGAAGTTAGACAAGCGAAAACGATGGATCGTGATATCGTAACACATGCGATGAAGCAATCCGTTGCGAAATTGAATCCGAAAGTCATGATAAAGAATCCGATTATGTTCGTTGTGGAAATTGGATTTATCATTACGTTCATTTTATCTTTTCTTCCAAGTAGTTCTAGTAGTATACCAGGTTGGTTTAATATAACAGTTTCTCTCATTCTATTATTTACAGTTTTATTTGCGAATTTTGCAGAAGCATTAGCAGAAGGTCGTGGTAAAGCGCAAGCCGATTCTTTAAAGCAGTCGAAGAAAGATGTGTTTGCAAATATTGTAAAAGAAAATGGAGACATTGTCCAAGTTTCAGCAACTGATCTTACAAAAGGTGACGTTGTTATCGTAAAACAAGGAGAAATGATTCCGAATGATGGCGAAGTAATCAAAGGATTAGCATCTGTAGATGAATCTGCAATTACAGGGGAATCAGCTCCTGTTATAAAAGAAGCAGGCGGTGATTTTTGTTCCGTAACAGGTGGAACGATGGTCGTAAGTGATGAAATTACAATTGTCATTACGAGTAATCCTGGTGAATCATTTATCGACAAAATGATTTCTTTAGTAGAAGGAGCTGCTCGTCAAAAAACGCCGAATGAGATTGCTTTAAATACAGTATTAACGAGCTTAACTCTTATTTTCTTGATCGTCGTTGTGACGTTGCCGATTTTTACAAATTATTTAGGGTTTCAAATTGATACTGCTGTGCTAGTTGCATTATTAGTTTGTTTAATTCCAACGACAATTGGTGGTTTGCTATCAGCGATTGGTATTGCTGGGATGGACCGGGTGACAAAATTTAACGTGTTAGCGATGTCAGGGAAAGCAGTAGAAGCTGCGGGCGATATTAATACAATTATTTTAGATAAAACAGGTACGATTACTTTTGGGAATCGAATGGCTCATACATTATTACCTGTAGGAAATGAAACGATTGAGCAAGTTGGAAAGTGGGCCGCTATTAGTTCTGTTTTAGATGAAACACCAGAAGGTCGATCTGTTATCGAGTATGTGCAGGGAAAATCTATATCATATAATAGAGAACTTGCAGAACAAGGTGAGTTTGTTCCGTTTAAAGCAGAAACGAGAATGAGTGGTGTTGATTTACAAGACGGAACGAAAGTGAGAAAAGGTGCTGTAGGTGCCGTTATTGAATGGGTTGAGTCACAAGGCGGAATAATTCCGAAAGATGTAAATCAAAAAGCAGACTTAATTTCAAAAGAGGGCGGAACACCACTTGTAGTTGCAGTAGATAATCGTATTTACGGTTTAATTTATTTAAAGGATACAGTAAAACCGGGTATGCGTGAGCGTTTTGAACAGTTACGCCAAATGGGGATTAAAACGGTTATGTGTACAGGTGATAATCCGTTAACGGCAGCAACGATTGCAAAAGAAGCTGGAGTAGATGAATTCGTTGCTGAGTGTAAACCGGAAGATAAAATTGCTGTTATTAAAGCAGAGCAAGATAAAGGGAAACTTGTAGCGATGACAGGTGATGGTACAAATGATGCTCCGGCATTAGCGCAGGCCGACGTTGGATTAGCGATGAACAGTGGTACGACAGCAGCGAAAGAAGCGGCCAACATGATTGATCTAGACTCGAATCCAACGAAAATTATTGAGGTTGTAGGAATCGGTAAGCAATTATTAATGACGCGAGGTGCTTTAACGACGTTTAGTATTGCGAATGATATAGCGAAATATTTTGCAATCATTCCAGCAATGTTTACACTTGCGATTCCGCAAATGGAAGCATTGAACATTATGAAATTAACATCACCACTGTCAGCGATTTTATCAGCATTAATATTTAACGCTGTTATTATTCCATTACTCATTCCGTTAGCGATGAAAGGTATTGCATATAAACCGATGAGTTCTAATGCATTGCTTAGCCGAAACTTACTTATTTATGGGCTTGGTGGAGTTATCGTTCCGTTCATTGGAATTAAGGTAATTGATATGATTGTCGGCTTGTTTATATAAGGAAGAGGGGAAAAAGATGGAGAAGAAACAAAGTATACTATCACCAATTATCCGTATTACTTTTACATTTCTAGTATTGTGTGGACTTGTATACCCACTTATTGTTACTGGTATTGCACAAGCAGTGATGAAGGATAATGCGGATGGAAGTCTAATATATAATGATAAAAATGAAGTGATTGGTTCTAAATTAATTGGTCAAAACTTCACGGATCCACGTTATTTTCAAGGGCGTGTTTCTAGTATTGAATATAAGGCTGAAGCATCTGGTTCAAATAACTATGCACCATCTAATCCAGATTTAGCAAAGCGAGTAGAGAAAAGTATTGCGGACTGGAAGGAAAAAAATCCCACTGTTCCAGTCACAGAAGTACCGATAGATTTAATGACAAATTCAGGTTCAGGGCTAGATCCGGATATTAGTCCAAAGGCGGCTTCCGTACAGGTAGAGCGCATCTCGAAATTAACGAGAATCCCGAAAGAATCGCTGGATCAGTTGATTAAAGATCAAACAGAAGGTGCAGCACTTGGTTTATTTGGAGAAGATCGCGTGAACGTTTTAAAGTTAAATTTAGAATTACAGAAACTACTGAAATAGTAACAGTGCTACCTCAATCTAATGGATTGAGGTAACGTTGTTTCGAATGAAAGGTAGTGTTTATTTTGTATGCAGATGATTATGAACCGAAGTTTCAAAGGCGAACGCCAGAGGAATATTTAGAATATATTCGTCAGCAAAATCGCGGAAAGTTAAAGCTATATGTCGGAGCAGCTCCAGGCGTAGGAAAAAGTTATAAAATGCTCTTTGATGCAAGAGAAATGAAAAAAGATGGAATTGATATTGTAATTGGTTTAATTGAAACGCATGGAAGAAAAGAGACGGAAGAAGCAATTGCTGATTTAGAAAAAGTTCCTTTAAAAGAAATACAGTATAAAGGAAAGGTATTTTATGAGCTTGATGTGGAAGGAATAAAAAAACGCGCGCCGCAAGTAGTCGTAGTGGATGAACTTGCTCATAGTAATGTTCCTGGTTCTAAATATAAGAAACGTTATATGGATGTGCAGGAATTGTTAGAGGCTGGTATATCGGTATTATCAGCTTTTAATATTCAACATTTAGAAAGTGTTCATGATATTGTAGCTCAAATTACGAATGTAAAAGTAAGAGAACGAATTCCAGATTTTATTTTACAAAAAGCAAATGAAATTCAGCTCGTTGATGCAACGCCTGAGGTATTAAGGAAGAGACTAATAGACGGAAAGATATATAAAGAAGAAAAAATTCAGCAAAGCTTACAAAACTTCTTTACACTTAATAATTTAGGAGCACTTAGGGAATTATCACTTCGAGAAGTTGCTGATGATATGGACGAGAAAATTAGCCAAACAGTAATAGAACCAATTGGCGTAAAAGAAAAAATTCTCGTTTGTGTACAATACAGTTCAACAGCGGAGAAATTAATAAGACGGGGATGGCGCATGGCTGATCGGTTAAATGCTGAATTGTACGTATTAAACGTTGAGAGGGAAAATATAGATTCTATTTCAGCTGGAAAAAAGCAGACGATTGAAGAGTGGAAATCGTTAACCAATCAATTTGATGCGAGTTTTGTATTAGAAGAGGCGAAAGGGAGAAAACCAGCGGATGTTATTATTGAAGTCGCAAGAAGATTACAAGTGACGCAAATTTTACTTGGACAATCTGCAAGAACAAGGTGGGAAGAAATACGAAAAGGCTCTATTGTAAATGAAATTATGAGACAAACAAAGTATATTGATATTCATATTGTTGCGGATCAAAGAGGGTAAAATAGAGCCGACATTTTGGGGGCTCTATTTTAATTTTTGTACAGCATGAAAACTTAGCATTTTCATTGCATATAAGATTACAAGTAAAAACATAATTGCGCCTAGGAAGAAAATCCAAAAGTAATTTTGGTTAAATAAAAGAAATCCACCTATAAGTGGCCCTGTACCCATACCAAGATAGCGGATGAAGTTGTATATACCGATAGCTGTTGCACGCTCTTGTATGAATTCTTCTGTTAATAAAGTAGTGTGAGTTGGCATAGAAAGTCCCATACTAAAACCGTACAAAGATGTAACGATAATGATGAAGGGGATATTGATGCTATATGTGAAAGAGAATAAAACGACACATATAATATTGAAGAAACTCGTAATAAATAAAGCTTGCTTTGTTGTGAGGCGTTTTTGCAAAAACTTGTAGCAAAAACTTCCTAGCATGATAGAAAGAGACATTGGTACAAACATAAGACCAATTTTATTTACAGTTAAATGAAATGAATTTGTTAAAATACTCGGTAAAAAAACGAGAAAGCAAAAGTAAATACAAAATTGAATGAAGCCAATAAGAGTAATAGAAAATCCAGTTTTATTTTTTAAGATAAGAGAGTAATTCTTTTGTGCTTTAGACTGCTTAATTACATTTGGCTTTGTTTCTGGAAGTAGTGAAATGTTTATCATTAATAAGATAATGCCAAGTGTAGATAAAAAGAGAAATACAGATAAGTGACCATTTATACTGCCAAGATAACCACCTATGAGAGGAGCCATTGCAGGTGCGAGGGCAAGTAACATTTGGTATAGGCTCATCGCTTCTCCGCGTTCTTTTCCTTCAAATAAATCGCCGATAATCGTTGCTGAAACTACAGGTATAGCCGCTATTCCTATAGCTTGAACAGCTCTAAAAAAGAGAAATAAATAAATGTTTGCCGAAAAAGCACATCCGATTGAAGCAATCGTACTAATAATTAAACTAGGAATAAGGACAGATTTTCTCCCTTTTGTATCAATTAAAGGGCCATATATGAGCTGCATAATCGCAAGAACGAATGTAAAAAGTGAAACTGTTACATTTACAAGATAAAGAGAAGTATGAAAAGAATTTTGAATCATCGGTAAGATAGGTGTGTAAATATTTTGAGCGAAGGAACCGAATAAGGCACTAATACAGATAACATATAAAATGAAATTTAGTTTAGATTTTTTCATCTTGTTAACCCCCTTGTAATTTAGTTTCCTAGGAAACTAAATTTATTTTAACATGATTTTCTCACTTGTAAAGATGAAAAAATAATTTTAAAATGGTATATAGTTAAATTGTTTCTTCGGAAACTTAGGAGGCGAACGGATTGAAGCATGCAACGAAGCAAATGGAAATACTGTCGGACATTCGTACACTTTTGCATAAAAAAGAAGAACATTTAAAACGACAAAACGAGAAGTTTCTTCGTGAGACAGGTGTAAGTAGTATGTCTTTATCTGAGTTACATGTAATCGAATGTATCGGAAAAAATGGTTTGATGAATGTAACGGCAATTACGACAGAAATGGGCATGACGAAGGGAGCAATCTCTAAAATTTGTACAAAGTTGTTTCAAAAGCAATTCGTTGAGAAGATGCAAATGTTAGATAATCAAAAAGAAATCTTCTTCCGCTTAACGGAAAGTGGGAATGAAATATATAAAGCTCATGAAAAATTGCATAAGCAAGCTGAAGAAAAGTGGTTGTTACTTTTAGATGGATATACGAAAGAAGAGCAAGACTTTATTCAAAGGTTTATAAAGGATGTCTCCGATCATTTGGAAATATAATTGGAAGAAAAAACTCCTTTTTCTCAAGTCTTTTAAATATAATTTCTGAAAGAACTCATATATAATAGAAAAAGATACTTAACATGGTGAATAATTAAAGAGTCAATATATATAGAGGAGAGAGTAACATGCTTGAAAATACGGGGTTAGTATTAGAAGGCGGCGGTATGCGTGGTGTGTACACGGGCGGGATATTAGAATACTTTATGGAACAAGATTTATATTTTCCATATGTAATCGGTGTATCAGCTGGTGCTTGTCATGCAGCGTCGTATCTTTCCAGACAAAGAAATAGAAATAAAACGGTCAATATTGATTATGCATCACATCCGAAATATTTATCGTATAAAAACTTATGGAGAAAACGGCAGTTATTTGATATGGATTTCATTTTTCATGAAATCCCAGAAAAGCATGTTCCGTTTGATTTTGAAACATACTTTAATAGCCCGGAACGTTTCCTTGTAGGAACGACGGATTGTGAAACAGGACAATCAGTTTATTTTGAAAAAGAAGGAACGAATGATGATGCGCTAAATTTATTACAAGCGTCTAGTTCATTGCCTTTCATTGCACCGGTAGTAAATTATCGTGGTAAGCAGTTATTAGATGGCGGGATTTCTGATCCAATTCCAGTTCGTAAAGCACAGGAAGATGGATTTGAAAAATCAGTCGTTATTTTAACGAGAAATCATGGTTACGCGAAGAAAAAATCAAAATTCGGATGGATTGCAGGAAAAGCTTATAAAAAATATCCGAATCTTGTTAACACGATGCTCAATCGTTATGAAGTGTATAATGAAACACTTCACTATATTGAAAAAGAAGAGCAAGCTGGTAATTTATTTGTTATTCGCCCAGAAGTGCCGCTTCAAGTAGATCGTATGGAAAAAGATAAAGCAAAACTACAAAATTTATACGAGCAAGGCTATGAAGATGCAAAGAGACAGTTTGCAGATTTAAAGGCGTTCTTGCAAAAATAAGTATTAGGCTGCGGAGAAGAGTTTCTCCGCAGCTTTTTTATATTGCTATTTATACGTTACTTTTTAAAAATGTATGAATGTTTAAGTGTTTAAAGAGTTTGTAAAACATCGGGGTTTCTTGTTGAGGAGAATTTATTTGAAGGATATTATAATGATGTAGCGCTACTAAACTATTAAATTTATGAGGTGATTGTTAATGAAAGGAAAAGTTTTTTCAATTACGACTTTAGTATTATTAGCAACATCAATCTCAACAAGTGCATTCTATCCAACTCTAAGCGGTCACAAAAGCGGTAACCTACTATCTTACAGAGCTCAAACTACTACGAATCAAAATGCATCTCGTTGTTCAGTAGCAATTTCTTTTATTAAATCAAATGGAAATAATTCATATATTGAAAGCGCTTCAGACAAATTAGGATCCCATGAATCTGGAAGAGCATTAAACGCAACTGTGAGTAATGGTGCAGCATATAACGCCTTTGGTGCAAAAGGACTATACTCGGAGCATTATGCAAATGAGAATAATGACTATCAAGAAGATACACACAAAGGTACTTTTGATAGTAATGGTAACTTACGATTACAGTGGTAAAAAGCATTAAACAGTTGTCTTTATAAATATTTAGATAAGGAGAAGGGGATGTTCATCATCTCCTTCTTATTTAAAAGGAGCACAGACATGTACCTAGCTTTTAAAAATATAAAAAGCAATAAACTGTTTTTCTTAATTCTCCTTATGTCATTTTTTATTTCTTTTCTTTCTATATCAATAGCCGCACTTTTAACAGAGTCTAAACGAAACTTTATATCTGCTTTTCAAATCGGTTTTCCAGAGAAGAACCAAGTTTTAACTATTCCGATAGCGAATGCAACTGAATTGGAAGAGATAATTCCTTTCATACAAGATACTTTCGTTAAAAGTGATATTTATGTAGAGCATTTAAAAGCATTAAATAGTTCAGGGGCAACAAAGATCATAGCTGTGAATTTAAAAGATGATTATTATTGGAAGCCATATATTTCTGAAGGACAATATTTTCATCGTGAAAATGTAAACGATATGGTTGTTGGCGATCAAACGAATGTAGAGGAGTTATATGAATTTGATGATACATATAAAAAAATAGGAACTATATCAAGAAAAGACAGTGACGTCGGTGTAGCAGGCATATACGTTCCACTTCAAAACTTACCTACTATATCTAAAAAAGGTATTATCGCGAGTAAACAATTACAATTAACAGTTGTTAATCCTACATCATCTATTCATAACGAAATAAAAAAGTTTATGGGTAGGAGTAAAGAAGTGCTTTCGGGAGATGTTCAAATACTGAATGAACGAGATCTTCAAGAACTACATGTGACACATATAGATCCAGCAAATAAGTATTATTATAAATTTATTCTTGTTGCAATTGTTTCTGGCATTTCTGCGGTTTTATTTTGGATTTATAAAAAAGAAAGAGAGATTTCATTAAAAAAAGCAGTAGGTGCCTCTAATATATCTATTTACTGCGAACTATATATTCAAATTTTGTTTATTTCTCTAGCAGCGATGTTCTTAGTTTTTATTACGTTAGAAATATTTTCGGGAACAATTCATACTTATTTTCAGACATACTTAGTAAAACCGTTAACACTATATGTATTGATATACAATGTTGTTTTTATAATTTTTCTTACAATTTTTGTTACTGTAATTCCAATCAAGCACATTATAAATATATATCCCGGAAAACATTTAAGAACGTAGGAGGTCTTCATGTTTTTTATATTTGATTCTATACGGTCTGTGAAAAAACGGTTGTTACCAAGTTTGATTATAGTAATTTCTTTAATTATTGCATTTTCTTCAGCAATAGAATTTGTTAGTAATCTTTCGGGATATCGAAAAATGATGACGGTAGCAAATAATTTATCGACTCATAAAAATTTCTATGAACTTTATGCGACGCAAGATATAACCTTGTTTAGCGAAGAAAAAGCGAAAAATGATTATCAATATTTCATGCAAGGGTTATCTAATATGATACCAATAACAAATAAAACTAATTATCTGTTCCGTAACTATTCACTTAGTTTAAAAAAAGAAAATGGAACGATAAAGACTCTTATTGTTGATAAGGATATTAATAAGTACTTTCGTATACGAATTTCACAAGGAAGATATTTTGAGGAATCGGAATTTCATAAATCAGTATTTGATATTAGACCTGTTATATTAGGGGCTAATTATATAGAAAAGGTATCTATTGGTGATGTTATACCATCTGGAAAAATGAAGCTAAAAGTAATTGGCTTTTTAGAAAAAAATTCACCATTTACATATCCTCGAAGTGGTGAAATATCGGATAATCGTATTACATTATTAGATGACATGGCGATTTTACCAATTGGAACAGAAGAAATAGAGTTCTATAGTGTAGAACTTTTATACAATGGGTTAATTATAGAAACAAATGAGAAGATAAATATAAATGAACTTCAAAAGAAAGTATTAAAGGTAACAGAAGGTAAGGGTTATTCGTATTATGTTACAAATCCGAATAAATTGTTAGAAAACGAAAAACAAGGTATTGATAATATGTCATACCCCTTATTATTAAGCGGTACAGTCTTATTTTTTTCATTTCTATCTATTGTATTAACATCAATGGCAGCACTTTATATGGAGCGTAAAAGTATTTCTATTAAATCAGCGTTAGGTGCAAGCACTTTTCAAATATGTCTTCCATTTATTATTGAGTATATGTTGCTATTCGTTTTAGCGATATGTATAGGCATAATGTATTTTCAATGGGAGAATAGCGGAGTAATTGAAATTCAGAAAGGGCTAGAAAATAGTATAGTATCTTTCTTTGGAACGTTAAAAGTCTCTATAGAATCATTGGTTGTTATAGGTGCTTTATCACTTGTAATGATCCTCGTTATATATGCAATCATTTATTTCAATGTACTAAAAATAAAAAATACATATATGAAAGAGGTGTTATAAATGATTCAGCTCGCAAATGTGGCTAAGGGATATGGAAAGAGTAATTTTAGTGCTTTACAAGATATTAATCTTACAATAGAAAAAGGCGAAATGATAGCCATTATGGGACCATCTGGTTCTGGGAAATCAACCTTGCTTAACATTATTGGTTTAATTGATAGCCCCTCTACTGGAAAGTATTTTTTAGATGGAATGGATACGAGTACATTCAAGTCAAATTATCATAAGTATAGAAACACGGAAGTTGGATTTGTGTTTCAGAACTTTTCGCTATTAGATGATTATACAGTTGTTGACAATGTAATGCTTCCGCTTATATATAGAAGAATTTCTCATAAGAAACGTATGCAAATATCAAAAAAAATGCTGAAAATGGTAGGGCTTGAGAGGCATATTAACAAATATCCTTACGAGTTATCAGGAGGAGAACAGCAAAGAACAGCAATAGCAAGGGCTTTAGCACAAGATACAAAAATTATACTTGCTGATGAACCGACTGGTGCTCTTGATCAAGAAAATGGGGAGAAAATTATGAGTATTTTACAAGAGATTAATAAAGAAGGAAAAACAGTGCTAGTTGTTACACATGATCAAAAGGTAGCTGCATATTGTCAGAGGACGATACGGTTACTTGATGGTTGTATGGTATAATATGGATAATGTTATGTGAAGAGGTGATACATATGGAAAATGTCTATAAAGGACTTAGGCATATTGGGTTTATTATGATGTTTATTTTTGGTAGCGTATTTTTACTTCGCTGGTTTATTCATGATGAAATGTTAATAGATCAACTTATTGGTTTTAGTGTGGGCATAGTAATGGTTATTTCATCAGTTTTCATTCAAAAGTATAGTAAAGAATTAAAGGTAGAAGAGAAGTATTAAAAGGTTATAACCTTCTTCATATTTTGAATAATTGTTGTAAAAGAAAAGTAGAGCATCGGATTTCGATGCTCTACTTTTTTAATGTGGTAAGAATATCAATTGATAAGCAAACAAAATTCCAAATACATATACAAGTGGGTGAACAGCACGGAATTTACCTTTTGCCACTTTCATAAGTGGATATGAAATAAATCCAAGTGCGATACCTGTTGCGATACTTGATGTAAGAGGCATGCTTAAGATTACTAAAAATGCTGGGAATGCTTCATCAAATGCGTCCCAATCAATGTGGCGAACTGAACCCATCATAAGACTACCAACGATAATTAATGATGGAGCAGTAATAGCTGATACACCAGAGACAGCACTTACTAATGGTCCGAAGAATGCTGCTAGTGCGAATAGAACAGCTACTGTAACAGTTGTTAAACCAGTACGACCACCAGCTGCAACACCAGCAGATGATTCAATGTAAGCTGTTGATGGTGTCGTTCCGAACATAGAACCAATAGTTGCTGAGAATGAGTCAGATAGAAGAGCTCGTCCAGCTTTTGGGAGTTTTCCGTCTTTCATAAATCCACCTTGTTGAGCTACCCCAAGTAATGTACCTGTTGTATCAAATAATGTAACAAGGAAGAATGAAAATACAACGCCGTATAATCCATAGTTAATTACGTCAGATACAGCAGTAATTGGATTTGAAACGATAATTCCTTCTGGTAATCCAGGCATTGATGTAACACCGTTTGAGAATGTTAATTGTCCTGTGAGGAAAGCGATAATACCAGTTAATAGCATACCGATAAATAGTGCGCCATTTACATTTAAAGACATAAGGATAATAGTAATTCCAAGTCCAGCTAATGCTAGTAGAACTGGAGCAGAGTGAAGATCACCAAGTCCAACTAAGTTTGCATCATTTTTTGTAACGATACCAGTTAATCGTAAACCGATAAAGGCGATAAATAACCCGATACCAGCAGTAATTGCATGTTTTAAGTTTTCAGGAATTGCTTCCATTAATTTTGTACGGAAAGATGTAAATGATAGCAAAATTAAAATCATACCTGCTACGAATACAGCAGAGAATGCAATTGCGAAAGTCATGCCTTCATGTGCTTTTACAACAGAGTAAGAGAAGTAAGCATTTAATCCCATACCTGGCGCGATTGCGATTGGTAAGTTTGTAAAGATTGCCATAAATAATGTTCCGACAACAGCAGCAATAATTGTTGCTGTAAATGCTTGTTCAAATGGAACACCTGCATCTCCAAGGATAACAGGGTTTACGACAATGATATATGCCATTGTTAAGAAGGTAATAATACCTGCCATAATTTCAGTTTTAATAGAAGTTTTATGTTTTGAAAGGTTAAACATATAAACATCCTTTCTGTTTACGAATAATTTTCACAACAGTTATATATAATATTCGTTTTTTATCTATTTTGCAATAGTTTTGCATAAAAAGTTTATAACAATTCATATTTTGTGTCTTAAATTCGAATATTAATCGTAAACCGATGTGTGAATTTCAGCTTTTTATTGTGCACATGCTAAGGAAAAGGAGTTGAAAGCAGCTATGCCACAGCAAAAAAACTTTATAACAATGCCTGCGCAACATCAAAATAAGCAGCCTGGTATTGAATCATTAATGAATCCTCTACCACAGTTTGAAGATCCAAATTATAAAGGAAGTGAAAAGTTAAAAGGGAAGAATGTGTTAATTACGGGAGGAGATAGCGGAATTGGACGAGCAGTTTCCATCGCTTTTGCAAAAGAAGGAGCAAATGTTGCGATTGCTTATTTAGATGGGGAAGAAGATGCAAAAGAGACGAAACAACGTGTTGAAAAAGAAGGTGTAAAGTGTGTATTGTTGCCGGGGGATTTGAGTAATGAACAGCATTGTAAAGATATTGTGGAAGAGACCGCCCGGCAGTTAGGTAGTTTAAATATTTTAGTGAATAACGTTGCACAGCAATATCCGCAGCAAGGGCTAGAGTATATTACAGCAGAACAGCTAGAAAAAACATTTCGTATTAATATTTTTTCTTATTTTCACGTTACGAAAGCAGCCCTTTCTCATTTGAAGAAAGGGGATGTCATTATAAATACGGCATCTATCGTTGCATATGAAGGAAATGAAACGTTAATTGATTATTCCGCAACGAAAGGAGCAATCGTAGCTTTTACAAGATCACTTTCTCAATCGTTAGTGCAAAAAGGGATTCGGGTAAATGGTGTTGCACCAGGACCGATTTGGACACCGCTTATTCCATCGAGCTTTGATGAGAAGAAAGTCTCTCAGTTTGGGAGCAATGTCCCAATGCAAAGGCCTGGTCAACCATATGAGTTAGCGCCGGCATACGTATATTTAGCGTCTGGTGATTCTTCTTATGTTACTGGACAAATGATACATGTAAATGGGGGCGTTATTGTAAATGGATAGTTTTCATTTATAAGAGCAAAGTAATATTAACTCCACTTATTATAGTGAGCGCTAGGGGGGGATATAGCTGAAAAAGTTATGTTTCGTCATACTATTATTTTTCATCCTACCGGTTAGTGCTTTTGCTAATACAGATCATTTAATATTAGTGAATCTTACGACAAATCAGTTGTCTTTTTTTGAGAATGGAAATTATACAAAAACATTTCCAGTAACGACTGGAAGAGATCGTACACCTACGCCTGAAGGTAACTTTTGTATTATAACTAAATTTAAAAATAAAGAATACCATCGAAAAAAAATACCTGGGGGTGCACCGAATAATCCTCTCGGTACGAGGTGGCTTGGACTAGATAAGAATGAATATGCGATTCACGGGACAAATCGGGAATGGACGATTGGAAGTAGGGAATCAAATGGTTGTATTCGCATGCATGACAGGGATATACAATGGTTATATGACAGAGTACAATTACAAACAAAAGTAATCATTTCTCGTTTTCATACGAGCCCCGAATATGAAGCGAATAAGCTTGGTTATCGCGTTGTGAGCTGGAATGGTCGAAAAATAGAAGAAGAACAAATTGGAGTACTAACGCTAGTAGACCGCGCGGATATATATTGGCAAGAACCAAATGGACAGTTAACGAAAGTGAAAACGGTATTGCCAAATGAAAGATATCCAGTGTACTCAAAACGAAAAGATGGAATATATTATATAGGAAACAATTCGTATATTATAGATGAAACAGGAGAGAAAATTCGTTACGAGCAAATTCCTTCTTCGATTTTAAGTAATATATATCAACGAAAATACAATGTTCCGTAATGGCTACCGTATTATAGACGGTAGCTTATTTATACTTGGAGTTTAACTGCAACTATTGTATTTTGCTGAATATAATACAGTACAGATAGGGGGCGGTTATATTATGAAAAGTGAATTTGCGTTTAAAGTTTTTTTAGTAACGACCTGTTTATTTATCGTGTATTTATATGCGTTTCTCGTCTTTTCTTTTTATGTTCCATATGTTGATTTAATATTGTTCTTCGGATTTATTTGGGCGTTTGTGAAAGCGAGGGAAGGAGAGAAGAGTATATATCGGCGCATTACCTTATGCGGGACGGCCGTTCTCGTTATTTTGTACTTTTTTATTATGCATGATTTTTGGAGGGGAATGTAAAAAAGCATACGATTAATCGTATGCTTTTATATCTGTTAATGATGGAAGAGAGGCAATTGCACCGTAATTTGTACATGTGATAGCACCTACTTTATTTGCAAAGGAGATAAACGCTGTTAAGTCTTTGAAATGATATGAAAGTGTATGTTCACTTTGGGCAATCTGATATAACATTGCTCCAACGAAAGCATCACCAGCACCAGTTGTATCGACTTGTTGAATGGAAATAGAAGAGACAATGGTTTGACCTTCATTTGTCGCAAGAAGTGTACCGTCTTTTCCAAGTGTAATAGCTACTACTTTTGCGCCATAATTTAATAATTTGAGTGCAGCTTGTTGTAAATCACTCTCTTTAGAGAGCATAGTAGCTTCCTCTTGACTTACTTTTACGAAGTGTGCATGTTTTATAAAGGTTAGACAATCTTGAGAGAATTGTTCTGTATTTGTAATGAGTGCACTTCGATAATTTGGATCAAAAGAAATAAAATGGCCGTTATCTTTCGCATATTGTAACAACTGAAAATACGTTTCTTTTAATGGGCTTGATAGTAAAGCTGTCGCTGAACCGAAATGTATTAAATCATTCGTTTGTATTTTTGATAAATCAATGCTATTGAATTGATATTCACCATCTGCACCACGCATAAAAGTAAAATCACGTTCCCCATCTTGATCGATGGATACGAATGCAAGTGTTGTTTGTTTATCTTTTATGAGCATGGATGTATCGACTTGCGCACGCTGTAAAGTTTGTTCAAGAAACTCACCAAATGGGTCATTTCCTACTTGCCCCATAAATGTAGCGTGTCCACCTAATTTTGTAATCGCAGCAGCAACGTTAGCGGGTGCTCCACCAGCTTTTTTTTCGAAATCTGAACCGTTTACTAAAGAAACGTTAGTATTTCGGCACACAAAATCAATTAATAGTTCACCTATACAAAAGACATTTCTCATACAATCCCTCTTTTCAGCTTATATTGTGTGATGATAAAGTTTAGTTTTGCATCTGAAAAGATTGCGATATGATGTTTCATGTCTTTTCGAGGAAAAACTCGGGACGTAAAGACTGTTGAACCATCGTATAAGAAAATTTCCACGATGCTTTTATCTACAAATATTTGTAGTTCTATCGTATCTTGAATATCGATTTTTTTACAGCGTTCAAATCCATATTCTCCGCCAAATTGATGGTAGAAGTTGCCCCTGTCTATAGAAATAGTACCTTGTGCCCGATTAAATGTAATGGGGAAACATTCCTCCTCATTGTGGAAGAGAGAAAGCCCAAAACGCTTTGCATCTTCTGTTTTAAGTGTAACAATTAATTCATAGGAGCCTTTATCATCAAGCGTTGATAATACATTTAATCCAGCTGTTATATCTCCTGAAATTTCTTTTTTTGTTGTTCGTAGTTTTGTTAATTCTGAAACTGGTTTTTGTTTTAAGATGTTATCTTCTAATGTTAATTCACGTGGAAGTGTTAGGCAATGAGCCCACATATAATCATCAGAAGGATATGTGATTTCACTTGATCCTGCCCAAGCAAACAATAGGCGACGACTAGTAGAGTCTTCTAAAGTTTGAGGGGCATAAAAATCGAATCCTTTATCAGCTTCGTAATAGGAATCAACATGGAAATATAAATTTTTAATATCGAAATGGCCTATGGCATAAACGACATTGTATATATTGTGAAAGTTTTCGCCGTCTTTTTCAATTCCTTGCGGTGAAAAGAGAAGTACATCTTTCCCTGATAATTGGAAGTAATCGGGGCATTCCCACATAAATCCGAATTCTTTTAAATTTGTTGTAATTTCACCTTGGAAATGCCAATTGTATAGGTCTTGTGATTTGTATAGTAATAGAGTTCCTGTTTTATTTTCACGTTGGGCACCGAGTAACATATAGTACATATCATTATGTTTCCAGACTTTTGGATCACGTACATGTTTTGTATATCCGTCAGGAATTATATCAATAACAGGATTATTACTATATTTCGTCACCGTATATTGTGAATCCATTGTTGCCATACATTGTTTTGCATCACGGGAATCATTAGGCTTTTTTATATTCCCTGTATAAAGTAAATGAAGAAGGCCATCTTTTACGATAGCACTACCAGAATATGCACCGTGTGATTCATAGCTTTCAGTAGGGATGATGGCTACAGGCATACGCTCCCAGTTAATAAGGTCTTTTGACTTCACATGCCCCCAATGCTTTATTCCATGAATGGGACCAAATGGATACCACTGATAAAAAACGTGATATTCATCATTGTAGTAGGATACACCGTTAGGATCATTCATTAATCCAAATGGTGGGTGGATATGATAAATTGGTTTCCATGAATCTTGGTTTGCAATTTCATATAAAGAATGTAATTCGTCTTTATTAGATTGCAGTATTGTTTTATATTTTGACATAGGTTTTCACCCCGTTATTATTTACTTTCTTTATATAAAATGAATGTGGCAACAAAAGCAGTGATAACTGCAATAGCGAAACCAATTATATAGTGAATCATGTTCATCATGCCAAGAGGTGCAACAATTGTAAGCATCGGAATACCTGTTAAACCGTATGCATTAGCCGCCACTTGCATCCAAACAACGTAAGCGCCGCCACTTGCGCCGCCAATAGCTGCTGCAATAAATGGTTTACCAAGTTTTAAATTGACACCAAAAATAGCTGGTTCTGTAATTCCTAAAAATGCTGAAGCTGCGGCCGGAATTGCAATTTCTTTCGTTTTTTTGTTTTTTGTTTTGAAATAGACAGCTAAAGTAGCACCGCCCTGTGCAACGTTCGCCATTGACCAAATAGGGAGTAAGAAATTGACACCGATATCTTTATTTGCGAGTAAGCCTGCTTCAATAGCGTGGAAGCTATGGTGTAAGCCAGTAAGAACGATTGTTGAATACAATCCGCCGAATATAAGTCCAGCTACTGGTCCTGCAAATTGATAGATTGTATTTAAAAGGTACGTAATGCCGTCACCGATTTTATATCCAATTGGTCCGATAATAATAAGTGATAAAAAGCCAGTTATAATAATTGTTAAGAATGGTGTAACTAATAAATCTAAAGAGTTCGGAACACGTTTTCGAAGTTCTTTTTCAATTGTACTCATAACATATACGCATAATAAAATAGGTAAAACAGTACCTTGATAGCCAATCATATCAATATCCATACCAAAGAAATGTAAAACAGTTGGTTTTGCATTTGAAAGAGTCCAAGGATTTGTTAAGCTTGGGTGAGTTAATATACCACCAACAACTGCACCTAAGAAAATGTTACCACCAAATTCTTTAGCGGCACTAACTCCAATTAAAATAGGTAAAATAATGAAAGCTGCACTTGAGAACATATCAAGTAATTGGATAAGTGAGTGATCTCCAGGAACTAATTTAAACGCTTTCAACATTCCGAGTAGACCCATAAGTAAACCGCTTGCGACGATAGCTGGAATAATTGGAACAAAAATATTAGATAGTGTCTTTGCTAGGCGGGCGATAGGGTTCATTTTTTTCTTAGGTATATCGTTTGATGTTGTAGAATCTAGTTCGGCTATTCCAATTAGTTTTGAGAATTCATCATATACTTTGTTTACTATGCCAGTTCCAAAAATAATTTGATATTGCTCGGTCGTTGCGAAAGCACCTTTTACTCCATCGATGCTTTCGATTTCTGCAGAGTTTATTTTCGTATCATCCTTTAATATAAGACGAAGGCGAGTCGCGCAATGTGTGGCACGAACAATGTTTTCCTTTCCACCAATGTTCTGTATTACTTGAGTTGCAATTTGCTTCATATCCATAAAAATTCCCCCTTACTATAAATTCTCTTTTATGGAACCGGTTCCGTAACGAGTTAAAATAAAAAACAGGGAAATGATGTTGAAAATCCTGTTTTTAAAATGTGGAACCGGTTTTAATTTTATTATAGAGCGCCTTTATATTTTGTCAACGCTTTCTTGGATTTTTAATGTATAACGAGAGTGTAATATTTTTGGTATAGTTTTGTTTTCAACAAGCTGTGAAAGAGAAGTGGCAGCAAGCTTTCCAGCATACTCATAGTCAAACGCAATTGTCGTTAAACTAGGGTGTACCATTTCTGAAATATCATATCCACCGAATCCTGTTACAGAAATATCACCTGGTACAGAAAGGGAGTGGGAGTGAATGACTTTCATTGCGCCAAGAGCGATGTTATCTGTAGCACATACGATAAGAGTTGGGCGATTATTATCTAAAATATGTTGTACTTGTTTCATGGCATCTTCTATGCGGAAAGTTGTTTCGTAATATGAAACGTTGCAAGTCGGTTCTAAATTTTCAATTGCTTTTTGAAAACCATTTTTTCGATGTATTCCAACAGAAATATCATCTTTTTCTATCCCTAAATAGGCAATATGTCGATGGCCTTGGGATAAAACGTATGCCCCTAACTCATAAGCTGCATCATAATCATCGTGAACGAGGCAATATTGATCTTTATATTCTTGCCCGACGAATAAAATAGGGATGTTTGAATTAGCCATAATTTTTTGATGTTCATTCGTTAATGTTTTTGTTAATAAAATAATGCCAGCTACCTTTTGTTTTATAAAGTTTTCAATTGCTTGTATTTCAGTTTCGGTTGTTTGATTTGCATTTGCTACAAGCATTTGATAGTTATTTTCCTGTAATGTTTTATCGATCCCGATAAGTGTTTTCATTGTAGCGAAGGAGTCTAATCGGGGGATGATGACACCAATTAAATTTGTTGTTTTTGCTTTTAAACTTTGAGCAAATGTATTGGGAGAGAAATTTGTTTCCTGAATAATACCTTCGATTTTAAGTTTTGTTTTATCACTTACATATCCGCCGTTTAAGTAACGAGAGACTGTGCTTTTTGCAACGCCAGCCAATTTGGCGATATCTGCAATTGTTTTAGCCATAGTATTTCACCTTCGTATTCATAAAAGTTAACTTTATTATAGGGAGAATTAGAGATGACGTAAACAAGAAGAGAGAAAGAAAAAACCACCTCACGTATATGAGGTGGAATAATTGTTAATATCTAGGCTTAAATGTATGACAACAAGTTTCTACACTCGTTGCTACAGAACTTTCTAGCGTCTCGTTTGTTAAAACAGCAGCTGTATATGAATCATTTTCAGTTTGACCAGTTTCATCTGCATCAGGCTGAACGATGATCGCACTTGCTTGACAAAAGTTACCTTGTCCCCAAAAAGAACAGTTGGAAACAGAACATCTTACTTCTGGCATAAAACCCCCTCCTTATACATTAGTGTGGGATTTTACACCCATTTCATGTGTAGAAGGAGTTTCCTTTTCTCGTTACTTTTTCGTTTGCTCAAGCCATTCTTTTAATTTATCTTTCGGCTGTTCACCGCTAATACGGCTCACTTCTTTGCCATCTTTAAAATGAATGATTGTTGGTGTTCCTTGAATTTTATATTCATCCCAAGGAGCATCTAATTTTTCAATATCCATAACTTTCATATCAACGTTTAAGTCTTTAGCCATTGGCACTAGGACAGGAGATAATTTTTGGCAATGAACGCAAGATGTTTGATAAAAGTATACTGTTTCTTCTTTTTTCTCTTTTAAGTTCTTTTGAAGATCTGAAAGAGAGATTTTATTTGTGTAGTAGTCAGGACCGTTTGTCTTACTTTCAGTAGGATTATCAATCTTTTGGCTAGTTGAAGCGTTTTTTTCTTCCATTTGTGTTACAGCGAAAATTGCCGCAAACAAGGCGATAATAATACCACCAAATATAAGCATTTTTTTCATTCTTTCATCTCCTTATTTGTTTTTGATGACAATAAAGCTACAAACAGCGATTGTAATAAAGCCGATAAGTGCTAAAAACGGGATTGTAATAAAACCAAACCAGTTTATAAATTCTCCGGTGCAGGGTACACGACCGCAAGCTGCTCCAGCAGCTGAAAACGCTGGGACTTTTTGAATTGCATAGTGATATAAAGAAATACAAGCACCAATACTTGCAATTGGTAAAGAATAACTTGCGATGCGATAATCTTTTTTTGCTACAGCGATACCGAGCCATAAAACGAATGGATACATAAAAATACGTTGATACCAACAAAGTACACAAGGCTCAAATTTCATGATTTCGGAAAAATAAAGACTTCCCAGTGTAGCGATAAAAGAAGCTCCCCATGCGGTAAGTAAAGCATATTCTTGCTTTTTTTCTCGTCCCATATTTTATACCTCTCTTATAATAGTTACATACTAAATTATAGTATGAAGTGGTATGGAAAAGAAAGAAAAAATATGTTTATCAATAAAAGTTTTATGAGGAGAAACTTTTATTGATATAAAAATTTAAAAAAAGCGCCATTCTCCGGAAGAGAATAGCGCTATAGTTTACATTTGAATTTGTTCTACTTCTTCTACATGCGACTTTTGGGATGCGTGGTCAATATATTGAAATAGGAGCTGCAATTGTTTATCAACTTCTGGCAGTTCCTTGCTGTATTGATAAGCGTGTAAAAAATGCTCAATACGCTTAGAAAATAATTGATCGTTCGTTTGAACCATGAGAACGAGTAATTTATCCCAATTACAGCAATACGTGTAATAGAGAGCTTTATCATAGTCGTTATATGTTTGCACTGTGTACCCTCCTTACCGAGAGTTATATATAGTGTGTGATAAGTAAGGGGAAATACACTTGAAAGAATTTGTTAAGAAAAAAAGTGAATGAAAAGAAAAAACGAGGAGTTTCCTCGTTTTTAAGCTTTTGGCATTGGCGTAGGTGTTGGTTTGCCATAGCCTTCCTTGTATTTATTATCGATATAGTTGCGAATTTCAAGCGTTGATTTTCCTTTTTGTTTCATGGAAGCAGATTCAACTGCGATTTCTAGGCAATTGACGCAAGTCGTTGCATGGGAGTCCCAAACAACTTCACCATTCTTTTTAATTTCACGAATAAAGCAGTTTTTATTATTTTTATGTCCTACACTTTCACCGCAACCACAATAGCATGGAATCCAATCTAATAGCTCTGCATTTTGTCCAGCGACGGTGTAGATATCTTTCATTTGTGGATCAAGCTTATCTAGGAAGGTTGGAAGTGTGTCGACTCCTTTTGTTTTCTCTTGAATGTCAGCTTGCTGAGTGTGCGATGCGTGGTCATGTTCTTCTTTTTTTGATTCAGAAGATTTTTGGTCATTTGTACCTGTACTTCCGCATCCAGCAAGAATTAAGCTTAGTACTGCAAGTAAAGAAAATACATACTTTTTCATTCGCTTGTCCCCTTTACAAATGTATTAATCAAATTGTATCAGACTAAGGGACACCTAGGGAGAAGTTTTTTTTGAACGATTTTTGAAGTGCCATCTTAGTGAATGAAACAAAAATAAAATCGGGATATAAGCGTATACAATATATAAACCCGCTTGAGATAGTACGGTATTTAATGTGTTGATACTTTCACGGTTTGTGAAAAGTAGAGAAGCTGAAAATATGATGAAAATAAAAAACGGTAATGTAAATTTAAATGAAATATGAAAGGAACGCTTCATCGTTTGACATGATGACCAAATGGTTAAGCAAAGGTTTGGTAAAATAATTAAAAACCAAACGAAAATAATAATATATTCAAAGCGCTGAATAAAAGGAACTTTAATTATTTTTAACATCGTTAAAGTAGGCCAAATAGTACGGTTTAATTGTCCCTCGCTGTAATACATAAAAGATACGATAGCTAAAACTACATAAATTAAGGTGCTAAAAGCAATTCCAGCATGGGCCCATCGCTTTAAAGATTTTCCTTTTTCAATAAAGGGATAAAAGATAAGAATTGTTTCAAACCCTAGAAATTCCAATGCAGAGTGTTTTGCAGATATAAGCATGTCAAAAGGTGAATGTGTAAAAATAGGTAAAATATTACGGAAATGAGCATATTTCATTGGATAGATTAAAAAGAATACAACGAAAATAGGAAGAACAATACCCCAAAAACATATCCCTGTCACAGAACGGAAGCCACCTTTTATAATGTAGTAAGTGACTAATAAAAACATAAGCGTAAGTTTCCATAACTTAATGGTAGGGAAAATCCAAACTTGTATCACTTCCATATATGTACGAAGAACAGTAAGGCAAAATAATAAGCAATAAAGAGTGAAAATTACAGAAAATATAGAGCCAACCCATTTTCCGAAGGTTGTTGTATGAATGCTAATTAAATCTCCGTCTTTTTCAAGCATTTTTAACATACAAAACAGTACAATATGAGTTGCAATCCCCGCAATAATAAGAGAAATCCAAGCATCATAACCTGCATTTTTCAAAATTACACGTTGATATCCGAGAATTCCTATACCAATCTGGAGAGAATGCAATAAAATAAATGCAAAATATGGAGATACTGTCTTTGTTTTATTCATTGTATTCATTGCTTATTTCACCTCACTATTCTCCGATTCCAGATTGTACAATATTAAGATCTAAATTTATATCCACCGCTACATTTTTATACATATTTCGAATTTGTTTTATATTCCATTTTCTCGTATGGCTTCTAATTTCATCCCGTATTCCTAACGGGTCAATTTCTTTTTCTTGAAATTGTTTTATTAAATCTTCACAGTCTTTTTCGACATTTCGTTCAATTTGTTTTTTTATATAGTTGATATTTGTTTCTTTTCTTAAATCAATCCAATTAGGAGAGTTTTTAATTAATCCATTTAATTTTAAATGGATTTTTACTTTTGGTATGTCACCAGTTTGATCTATATCATACTTATTTTCCCCAGCTAAGTTTTGTATCACAACCATACCTTTATGTTTATCCTTTTTTATTGCTGCTTCGTAACGTCCATTTTTCGTAGGATTAATAAGTAATTTTGCTAAAACAGAATGTCTTTTATCCGTATACATGACGACTTTATCGCCTTTTAAAAAGGCAAGTCCTTTGACAGCGACAGAATGATTATCGTCCATTTTAATATAAGGAACATAGGCATCACATACAGAAGAGTAATAATTATATAAAAAAATGTTTAATTCAGTTTGTGGAATGTTCTCATTTCTTATATTTTGCTCGAGTAAATCAGCAATATATAAAGACCCATTTTTTTCCCGTAATTTAAAAGCTCTTCAGCAGATCCATCTACAATGGCTAGTTGTACATCACGCCCGATATTTGGGTCACGTTGTAAGTTAGTAATAATCTCTCTCATTCCGCGTTCTCCTAGAGCCTTTCCAAATAGGACGACACGCATTTGACCTACAACAACATTGTGAGGAGATTTCGCATTCAATCGTGAAGCAATTGTTTCAAGTGAACGGGCAGATGTTGTTTGAGTCTCTGGCTTAGACTTTACACCATGTGTGTACTCTGGGAATAGAATAGTTCCTTGGAATTTTTTGTTTTTTGTGATGTCAAATCCAGCAATATGAATAATACGCTGTGCATCTACTATATACGTTTGTGTACAGCCAGTTTGTAAAACGAAGAAGATAATGATAAGGTGCAATAAAATTTTCTTCATTCATTCTCACCATCACGTTTTTGCTTCGATTTGTTTGGATTGTAGCGCCATTTTGATTTTGGTCTAAGAAAAGAAGGTCTTTGAGCCGTTTGGCTAAATGGTAATCGAAGAAAACCTTCTGCTGTACCTAAACCACGAAATGGATATAAAGGTAATAAATAAGGTGATCCAAGTGATTTTAATTTAATTAAATGAGCTAAAATAAATACAAATCCGACAGCGAGGCCTAATCCTCCGAATGCACCGGCTAAGAGAATAAGCGGAAAGCGTAACAACCGGATAGTAGAAGACATCTTTACGGTCGGTGTTGTGAAAGATGCAAGGGCGGATAAAGCAACTGCAATTAATAAAATTGTACTTGTTAAAGCTGCTTCAACAGATGCTTGTCCAATTACAATCCCCCCAACAATCCCAATCGTTTGTCCGACTTTCGTTGGTAAACGTGCTCCTGCTTCACGAAGCAATTCAATTGTAATTTCTAAAAAGAGTGCTTCTAGAATAGGAGGGAAAGGTACGTTAGCTCTCGAGAAAATAATAGGACCTAGTAAATCAGCAGGAATCATTTGATAATGATATGTTAAAGCCGCTGTATAAATAGCGGAGGAAAAAAGAGAAAATATAGCTCCGAAAAAACGAATAATACGAAAGAACGATCCAATCATCCACGGTAAATAATAATCTTCTGGTGAAATGAAAAAATCCAGTAACGTTGTTGGTCCTGATAAAGCATATGGAGAGCCATCTGTTAAAATTAAAACTTCCCCGTTAATTAATGCAAATACAGCTCGATCTAATCGTTCTGTAGGTAATAGAACAGGAAAAGGTGAATTGCTATTATCGCTAATAAATTGCTCAATCATAGTTGCATCAAATGGGACATCAAAGTCAATGTTTTCTAACCGTTGAATTGCGGTGTTGACAAATTGTTCATTTGTAATTCCTTCTATATAAGCAACTGCTACTTTCGTTTTTGATATAGATCCGACGGTAACTTCTTTAAAAATGAGTTGCTCCGTTACGATATTTCGGCGTAATAAGTGGATATTTGTATCAAGGTTTTCAACGAAACCGATTTTAGGCCCGATTACGCTATACTCATTTTCTGTATCGTTATATAATCGTTTTCCTAAAACAGTACTTTCGGCACGAATTAAAGCATATTGATCAGGATTCGAATTGTTTTTTAAGCGTATTAAAATATATCCACCTAATAATTTTTCACGAATATCATCAATAGAAGGGGAGGTAATAATGTCTTCAATAGAGATAATATTACATAAATCAGAGATGTTTTGGATTTGTTCCGATTCCTTTTTTATAGGAGTTAAAATGAATTGTTTAATAATAAGTGCTTCCACGACAGATTTATAATAAAACAAGCACAACGTTTCATCTTTAAGTATGTTATAAGAGACAAAATCGCTTGATTCTTTCATGGTTTGTATAAATTCTGGAATAGAACAAAGTGTTTTTGTATTAGTCTTTTTTGATTTCTTAGATGATAAACCGAACATTTTCTCACCCCTAACTTACATCATTTACTTGTGTTAGTTTTTGGGAAAGACGGGAATTTATACTTAAAAATTGAAAGTTCATAAAGAAAAGGAAGAGTAGTGAATGTCTCTTCCTTTTTAGCTGTTTAATTTGTTTTTTGTTCTTTAATAGACTTCACTAATTTCATCATTTCCGCTCGTATATCTTCTCTTTTTACATTTAATTTTTCGGCAATTTGTTTAATGTCCATTCCATCTTTTTTCATCTTTAATACATCATCAAGAGGGGTATTGCTTTTTTGAGAGATGATTGTTAACACAGTAAGATGACGCAATTTGATGTTATATTCTTTCATTTTTTGCTTTAGCTGATCCGGTGTAGATTTTTGCATAGTTGCTAACTGTTGTAGCAGTGCTTGCTTTGTTTCTTTATTCATATGATGCTTTTTCAGCTTACTTGGATCTACACCGAAATGCTCGGCTGTTTTCTCCCAAGATTTATTTTGCTTATAGTAAGCTAAAACATCTTTTATTTCTTTATTACTAATTCTTGCAATATGAGCAGCTTTCCAAATTTCATGTTTGTTATAGCCGAGTTTTTCTAGCGATTGCATTTCTTCTTCTAAAATTGGGTTATGGTGATGCATTGTTACTTCTTTTGGTGTGGCAGCGGAAGCGGGGAAAGTAGATATCCCGCATAATAATGCTGCCATAGTCATACAAACAGCGATTTTTTTGTACATGTAAACTCCTCCTAGATGGATAATGTAGAAAACTGTACACATATCATTTCCATAAAATGTGAAATACTTGTGAACAAATCAAGTTTTTTTATTCACAGTATGAAATGACGTTTTTAGAAGTTTTCCAACATAAAACATTGATTAATAGTAAAAAACTAAGGTATAATCGAAATTGAAAATCAATATCAATGATGACGATAAACTTATACATATAGATAAAAATAAGGGAGAGAAAAATATGACTACATATACTTCCATCGCTAATGTGATTAAAGAAAGACGCTCTGTTCGTACATTTACAGACAAAGCAGTAGAAAAAGATTTATTAATTGAACTATTAAACGATGCAACATGGGCACCAAATCATAAGCACCGTGAACCATGGAATTGTAAACTATACATCGGAGAAGGCCGCAAGAAATTAGTAGATGCAGTATTAAACTCTTTCACGGAAGAAGAAAGAGCGAAACGCGGTAAAATTTTATCAGATCGTTTTTTAAGCACGCCTGCACAAATCGTTGTATATATAAATGAAGATCCGCGTCAAATTCAGCGTGACGAAGATTATGCTGCAACATGTGCATTCATGCAAAACTTCCAACTTCTTGCTTGGGAACGCGGATTAGGTTGTGTTTGGAAATCAGGCGGATTAAACTACAATCCATTATTTATAGAAGGACTTGGTTTAACAAGAGGTCAACGCATCGTTGGAATTCTTCACCTTGGCTATTTCGATAAAGCACCAGAAGGAAAAGCTCGTACACCGATTACGGAGAAGATGGAGATTATTGAAGGTTAATAGATGAGACATTCTCGTTTTTGCGGGGGTGTCTTTTTATTATGCAATCAATCCTCATGAAAGCTTGTTCTTCATCATACACTTTCTTAAGGGAAAGTGTAAGGAGGGAAAATAATGAGAGCAAGTGACGATAAAGCACTGCAATATGCGATTGCGGAAATTACGGAAATTGCGACTGGATTTGGGCTTGATTTTTATCCGATGCGTTATGAAATATGTCCAGCGGAAATTATTTATACATTTGGTGCATATGGGATGCCGACAAGGTTTTCACATTGGAGTTTTGGAAAACAATTTTTCAGAATGAAATTACAATACGATTTAGGACTTAGTAAAATATACGAACTCGTTATTAACTCTGATCCATGTTACGCCTTTTTATTAGATACGAACTCTTTAATTCAAAACAAATTAATTGTAGCGCACGTTTTAGCACACTGTGACTTCTTCAAAAATAATATTCGTTTTTCAAATACGAAGCGAGATATGGTAGAGAGTATGGCCGCAACAGCGGACCGTGTGAAAGCGTATGAGCATAAGTACGGAAAAGCAGAGGTAGAAACATTTTTAGATGCAGTACTTGCCATTCAAGAGCATATTGATCCGTCGCTTATGCGTCCGAAGCTCGCATGGAGTATTGATGATTTAGAAGAGGAAGAAGTAGAAAAGAAAAAGGTATCGCAATACGATGATTTATGGAATTTAGATAACCGAAATAAAAAACAAGAGCGCTCTAATATACGTAAAAAGAAGAAAATCCCACCGCAACCAGAGAAGGATTTACTTCTCTTTATTGAAGAATATAGCCGTGAGTTAGAAGATTGGCAGCGTGATATATTAACGATGATGCGCGAAGAAATGTTATATTTTTGGCCGCAGCTTGAAACGAAAATCATGAACGAAGGCTGGGCGTCCTACTGGCATCAACGCATACTTCGTGAAATGGACTTAACCTCTGATGAAGCAATTGAATTTGCGAAATTAAATGCAGGTGTTGTACAGCCATCAAAAACAAGTATTAATCCATACTACCTCGGTATTAAAATCTTTGAAGATATTGAAGAACGGTACAACAATCCGACTGAAGAAATGAAGCGACGGGGCGTAAAACCAGGATCTGGCCGTGACAAAATGTTTGAAGTACGCGAAATTGAATGGGACGTATCGTTCCTAAGAAACTACTTAAATAAAGATCTTGTTATGCGAGAAGATATGTACTTATTCCAGCGCCAAGGAAAAGAATATAAAGTAATAGATAAAGAATGGGAAAATGTGCGTGATCAACTCGTAAATATGCGGACAAATGGTGGGTTCCCGTATTTAGTAGTAGAAGATGGAGACTACTTAAAGAACGGAGAATTATATATTAAACATAGCTACGAAGGAATCGAGCTCGATTTAAAATACTTAGAAAAAGTATTACCATATCTTCATCAACTATGGGGAAGAACGGTGCATATGGAGTCAATTGTGGAGAGTAAGGGTGTTGTGTTTTCTTATGATGGAAAGATGGTGCATCGGAAGTATGTGTGAGGGGAAGAACGGACATAGGATACTGTGTCCGTTCTTTTTTATTTGGAACAAGGTCAAATATGCTATTCTTGAAAAAAGGGAGTTATATAGAGAAATGGAGCGATTAAAATGAGCAAAGTAGGGGTATGTAAGGTTGATATTACGCCGCCAGTCGGTATTGATTTTGTCGGATATCATAGAGAGACAGGAATAAATAATATTGAAGAGCGTATTTATGGGACAGTTTTTGTATTTGAAAAAGATGAAATGAAAACTGTGTTTATAAGTATTGATAATATTGGAATGTTAGTAGAAGATACGAATATGATTCGTGAGCGAGTAGCAAGTAGGCTTCATGTTCCATTTGAGCGAATAACGGTTGTTTATACTCATACGCATTCCGGTCCAGAGACAGTCGGTGATGATCCGCTAGTGCAGTCGTATAAAATGATTTTAGCAAATAATGTAGTACATGGTGCTGTTACTGCGAATAACAATTTGAAGCTATGTGAAGTTGGCTGGGGTGTTACGACAGGTGATATTGGGGTAAATCGAAGAGAGAGAACATCTGATGGAAGAGCGAAGATGGGAACAAATATAGATGGTGTTGTAGATAAGCGAATTGGTATGTTAGCAATCAGAAATGCTGAAACGAAGGAGCTATCTGGGATTATAGTATTTTGTACTGCGCATCCGAATGTTTTAAAAGGTGATAGCGATGAATTATCAGCAGATTATCCTGGAATAACGAGAGAGATTCTAGAGCAGATAGTGAACTGCCTTGTTATTATTGTTCAAGGTGCCGCTGGAAATGTGAATGCGAAATATCGCGGTTCAAGGGAAGCGTTAAAACAAATGGCTTACATACTTAGTGGACATGTATTAACGATGTTACCAACAGTTACATATAGTCCAATTGTAAAATTAAGGACAGTTTCAAGTATGATGCAAATGAAGTTGAAGGATATTCCTGAAATTGATGAGATACGAAGCATGGCTCGATTAGCCGAGAAGCAGTGGGGCGTGAATACGGATGAATGGCTTGCTATCGTATTAGAGAAATATAGGCAAGGTATTCGGAAGTTACGTATAGATTTAGAAGTTCAACTGTTTCAAGTTAATGATGGTATGTTTTCAGGTATACCGATGGAACCTTTTTCAGAAACTGCCTTAGCAATGAAAGAGAGCCTTCAAAATGAATTGGCTTTCTTTGGTGGATATATGAACGGATATCTTGGTTATTTACCGACAAAAGACGAATATGCATATGGCGGATATGAAGTAGAATTAAGTCCTATTGTGTATGGAACAGTTACAAATTTGTTAATGCCACCGGGAGAGAATACTGCGGAGTTGATTGTGAAAAAGGTTATGGATTTATGTAATATGGTGAAACTTTAATGAGACAGGTTTTTGAACGCAGAGTAAAGAATATGACTTATTGTTTGATTTTGTTAAGTCAATGTAATCAATAATGATAATCATTATTAATTACATTGACTTCTAAAAAAAGAAAAACTAGAATTTATAAAGGGATCTTCAATTGTTCGCTATCATTTGTATAGGAGGTAAGTTATGTTGGATAGCTTTATTTCTATAAGATGTAGGTTGGCTCTTTATAGTTTTGGTGTTCTTTTTATCTTTTTTGTACAGTATTTTTGGTGAATCAGAAGGTGTATGCAGAAGATGTACCGTGGACATCAGTTTCAAATGAGGGAGAACGTGTACTTTTTCAAGAACAATCTTTGTATAGTAATGATCGAAGGGGAGAAGATCTTGTTTCACCTTCATTTGAAGGGCGTAAACATGGTGGGGAAGATTGGGGAGCCTTCTTAGAAAATACGAAGTTAAATTATTCACCTAACATTCTTACCTATTCTGTTATAGGAATAGATGATCGAATACGGGTTAATGATACAACTTCATATCCGTATAGTGCTGTAGTCCATATAGCAACTCAGTATAATAGTGGAGAAATTTATGGATGTACAGGAGCACTAATTAGTAAAGATACAGTGCTGACAGCTGGACATTGTATTTACAATAAAGAAATTGGTGGATGGGCGACAAATATTATTGTAACTCCAGGACGTAATGGAGGACAAGCACCGTATTTACCTTATAAAGGAACAAAACTTTACTCGGTAAGTGGATGGACTGATAACGAAAATTCAAATTATGATTATGGAACGATTAAATTAAATGGGTCTCCAGGAGATTATACGGGTTGGTTTGGATATAGAACTACCTATGTAGAATCACCAAAAGGTTTACTTGCGGTGATTCCTGGATATCCAGCTGATAAAATAGGAAATGAACGTTACACAATGTGGAGAGATTATGGTCCAATTGAAGGTGTTAATCCTAGCAGACTAACATACAAGATTGATACTTATGAAGGGCAAAGTGGATCACCTGTATATCATTATTTTGATACAGGTATCAAAATAATAGCCATTCATACAAGAGGAAATAAAAATATGAATTTTGGAAATCGGATAACAGACAATGTGTTTAATAATATTAAAAGATGGTCTGAATAAATATAGTAAATCCATTTGGATTCATTTTCTTAGATTGTGGTATTTAAGAATTTTAAGCGAAATATATTCAACTTCAAGTGAAACTATTGAGTTTGGAAATTTAAATGTAGGTGTAGTTCAGTTATCTAAAACAAGTATTCCCTCATACTACACCATCTTTAGGTATTGATGTAATAGTAAAGAAAGTTATAGAACAGAACTATATGAAAAAGAACTTGGAAATATCTAAGTTCTTTTTTGTTTCAAATTTGTGAAAGAAAGACATATTGATTGAAATTAAATTTTTCATACTCTATTATATACCCATACAGGTATAGGTTTTTGTGTGATACATGAAAAAATTAAATAATAAATAACATGGAGGTTTGAAATATGTCCAGAAAGATAGTTGTAGTAGGCGGAGTTGCTGGCGGGGCATCAGTAGCTGCAAGGCTTCGTCGTTTAAGTGAAGAAGATGAAATTATTATGGTGGAGCGCGGTGAATATATTTCATTTGCAAATTGTGGCTTACCATACTATATTGGCGGTGTTATTACAGAAAGACAAAAGTTATTAGTACAAACTGTTGAAAGAATGTCAAAGCGCTTTAATCTAGATATACGTGTATTGAGTGAAGTTGTAAAGATTAATAAAGAAGAGAAAACAATTACGATAAAGAATGTAACTACAGATGAAACATATAACGAGGAATATGATGTTTTGATTCTTTCACCAGGGGCGAAACCAATTGTTCCACCTATTCCGGGCATTGAAGAAGCGAAGGCGTTGTTTACGTTACGAAATGTATCTGATACAGATCGTATAAAAGCGTATATTGATGAGAAGAAACCACGTCATGCGACGGTTATTGGTGGAGGATTTATTGGAGTGGAAATGGTTGAGAATTTAAGAGAACGAGGAATTGATGTTACTCTTGTAGAGATGGCGAATCAAGTAATGCCACCAATCGATTATGAAATGGCAGCATACGTACATGAACATATGAGAAATCACAATGTTGAGCTTGTTTTAGAAGACGGTGTAGATGCGTTAGAAGAGCACGGGACTGTTGTACGTTTAAAAAGTGGTTCAATCATAAAGACAGATATGATTATTTTAGCAATTGGTGTGCAACCAGAGAGTAGTTTAGCGAAGGATGCAGGGTTAGCACTAGGAGTTAAAGGAACGATAAAGGTAGATGAGCGTTTTCAAACGTCGGACCCGCACATATATGCAATTGGTGATGCGATTGAAGTGAAAGATTTTGTTACAGAAACAGAAACGATGATTCCTTTAGCGTGGCCAGCTAATCGTCAAGGTCGCATGTTAGCAGATATTATTCATGGCCATACAGATTCTTTATATAAAGGTACGATGGGAACTTCTGTGGCTAAAGTTTTTGATTTAACAGTTGCTGCGACGGGCGTAAATGAGAAAATATTAAAACGATTAAATATACCCTATGAGGTAGTACATGTGCAGGCGAATTCGCATGCGGGATATTATCCGAATGCTACGCCAGTGCTAATAAAATTAATTTTTAATAAAGAAAGCGGAAAAATTTATGGAGCGCAGGCGTTAGGGCGTGACGGTGTAGATAAGCGTATTGATGTTATCGCAACGGCAATGAAGGCAAACTTAACTGTAATCGATTTGCCGGATTTAGAATTATCATATGCCCCGCCCTATTCTTCTGCAAAAGACCCAGTAAACATGGTGGGGTATGTGGCAAGTAATATAGTAGATGGTTTTGTGGACACAGTGCAATGGCATGAAATAGATCGTATTGTTGACAATGGTGGATATCTTATAGATGTTCGGGAGCCGAATGAACTAAAACAAGGAATGATTAAAGGCTCTATTAATATTCCGTTAGATGAATTACGTGATCGATTGGATGAAGTGCCAATGGACAAAGAAATATATATCACTTGCCAACTTGGTATGAGAGGGTATGTTGCAGCGCGCATGTTAATGGAAAAAGGATATAAGGTAAAGAACTTAGATGGTGGCTTTAAATTATACGGAACAGTAGTACCAGAACGTGTTGTATATTAATATTTTTTCATCTTCCACTTCAAAATTTGGTGGAAGATGAAAGCCTATATACTAAGGTTTCACTTCTTGTTTTGTGAACATATAAGATAAATATTAAAAATAGGGGTTTACAAAATACCCTATAGGGTATAATATATTGTCATAGGTTATAAATAGTGACATAATGGTAATGAGGTGATTATAGAATGGAATATAATCAAGATATGAAAAATAGATTGAAACGTATTGAAGGTCAAGTTCGTGGTGTACTTCGTATGATGGAAGAAGGAAAAGATTGCCGAGAGGTTATTACACAGTTAACGGCATCTCGTTCTGCACTTGATCGTACAATTGGACTTGTTGTTGGGACAAATTTAGAGCAATGTTTGCGTGAACAGTTTGAAAGTGGTAATGGTTCAAATGAAGAGTTAATTAAAGAAGCTGTTCAATTACTTGTAAAAAGCCGATAATCTGTCAGACATAATTGTTGACAGATTTTCAAAAACATTTTATTATACCCCTACAGGTATATGTATATAAGTTGTGGAGGAATCAATTATGAGTATAAAAGTGGATATGAGTTTAGATTGTAAAGGGTTGGCTTGTCCGATGCCGATTGTGAAAACGAAGAAGGCGATGGAAGGATTGACGTCAGGGCAAGTGATTGAAGTTCAGGCAACAGATAAAGGATCTACTGTAGATATACAAAGTTGGGCGAGTAAAGTAGGTCATCAATATATAGGGACGAAACAAGAAGGTGATGTATTGATGCATTACGTTAGAAAAGCAAATGAGCATGAAATGAATGAAATAGTGAAATATCCTCATACAATTACGAATGCTGAATTGGAAGAGATAGTATTAAGTGGTGAAGAGTGTATTATAGTAGATGTTCGTGAAGCGGCGGAATTCGCTTTTGGTCATATTCCATCGGCTATTTCAGTTCCATTAGGCGAACTTGGTAGTGCGGAATTAGATCAGACGAAGCAAATTTACGTCGTTTGTCGAACTGGTAACCGTAGTGATGTAGCTTGTCACATGTTGAAAGAGAAAGGTTATGCAAATGTGAAAAATGTCATCCCAGGCATGTTAGAGTGGAAAGGGAATGTGGAAAAATAAAATTTTTTAAATAAAAATATACCTACGGGGGTAATGAGATGAATGTTAAAGCATTACAAGCAAAAGATGTTGCAGAGAAAGTTTTATTCGGAGAGTTGTTTATTTTAGATGTTCGTAATGAGGCGGATTATGAAGGTTGGAAAATTGAAGGAAAAGAAGTTACTTCAATGAATGTGCCGTACTTTGATTTATTAGAGGGTGTAGATCATATTGTCAGTGAACTACCTAAAGATAAAGATGTTTTAGTAGTATGTGCAAAAGAAGGGTCTTCTATATTTGTAGCAGAGCAATTAACAGAGGCTGGATTAGAAAATATTTACTATTTATCTGGTGGTATGAAGACTTGGAGTGAATATGTAAAGCCTATAAAAGTGGGAGATTTAAAAGATGGCGGAAGTATGTATCAGTTTAACCGTCTTGGAAAAGGTTGCTTATCATATATGGTTATTTCAAACGGTGAAGCAGCAGTTATTGATGCAGTAAGAACAGTTGAAGCGTACGAAGAGTTTGCGAAAGAGCATGGCGTTACGATTACGAATGTAATGGATACACATTTACATGCAGACCATATTTCTGGCGGACGTAAGTTAGCGGAAAAAGTAGGTGGTACGTATTGGTTACCGCCAAAAGATGCAGAGGAAGTGGTGTTCTCATATAAACCACTTGTTGAAGGATCTGTTATTACGGTGGGGGGTACTAAAATTGAAATTGATGCATTATACTCACCGGGGCATACGATTGGAAGTACGTCATTTATTGTAGATGATTCCTATTTATTATCAGGTGATATTTTATTTGTAGATTCAATTGGGCGTCCAGACCTTGCTGGGAAAGCTGAAGATTGGGTAAGTTATTTACGTACTACTTTGTATAGCAGATATAAAGAACTATCTCAAAACTTAGTTGTGTTACCGGCTCATTATTCAAAAATAAGTGAAATGGACGAGAGTGGTATCGTTAGTGCTAAATTAAAAGATTTATTTGCGTATAATGCAGGGTTAAATATTGAGGATGAGGGAGAGTTTCGTAAAGTTGTAACGGAGAATTTACCACCTCAACCGAATGCATATCAAGAAATTCGTCAAACAAATATGGGGCGATTAAATCCAAGTCAAGACGAAGAGCGTGAAATGGAGATTGGTCCAAACCGTTGTGCTATTCATAATTAATTCGATTTCAAATGTAATAAAAATAGGAGGTATATAAGATGAAAGTGAAAGAAGTATTAGATGTAAAAGGATTAGCATGTCCAATGCCAATTGTAAAAACAAAGAAAGCAATGGAAGCATTACAATCAGGAGAAGTGTTAGAAGTACACTTAACAGATAAAGGTGCGATTAAAGATATTCCAGCATGGTCACAAAAAGGCGGTCATGAAGTGTTAAAACACACGGAAGAATCTGGTGAATTAAAGTTCTGGATCAAGAAAGCATAGCGGTTCAATAATAAGTGGAAGATTACATCCTCTGCTTATTATTGAAAGTAAAGAGGATAATCATATATGTCTTATATAGTTATATCTCTAATAGTATCGATGCTAGGAAGTTTAGTAAAACGTTACATTCCGGTTTTAAATGTTGCATATATTTCGTTAGAACAAGTAAGGAAAATGGAAAGTGTTGTTGTAGATGTACGCAATTATACAGAGAGTCACAGTGATAACACTTCTAGAATTATGTGTATACCGTATGCGTATTTAAAACGGTATTATCATGAAATACCAAATAAGCCTTTGCATCTTATTGTTCATAATAAAGTGGATCGGAATTTAAGTGTTCGTTTTTTAAGAAAGAAAGGGTTCCATATTCAAAGCTATAGTATATATTTGGACGGGAAAAAGGCATAGAAGGAGTTTAAATAGTTTTATGGATGTAAAGACAATATTGAATGTAATCTTAATTGTACTTGTATCGTGGTTTATTATTTCTCGCTTCTTACCAGTTAGAGGAGTAAAAAATATTTCAGGAAAAGATTTAAAACGTATGATGGGGCAAAAGAATAAACAATTTATCGATGTACGTACAGTAGGTGAGTATAGAGGGAATCATATGAAAGGGTTTCAAAATATCCCACTAAATGAGTTAGCGAGTAAGGCAAATCAGTTAGATAAAAATAAGGAAGTAATTGTTATTTGTCAGAGCGGGATGAGAAGTAAGCAAGCAGCAAAGGTATTAAAGAAATTAGGATTTCAGCACGTTATCAATGTTTCAGGCGGTATGAATGGTTTGTGAGGAGGGAATTTAAAATGAAAGAAATGACAGTAAAAGAATTGGAAGAAAAATTGTTACGTAAAGAAGCAGTAAATATCGTGGACGTACGTGAAGTAGAAGAAGTAGCCGAAGGGAAAATTCCAGAAGCGTGTAATATTCCACTAGGACTATTAGAGTTTCGTATGCATGAGTTGGATAAAAAGAAAGAGTATATTATCGTTTGTCGTTCTGGCGGAAGAAGTGCACGAGCAGTTCAGTTTTTAGAGAGCTACGGTTTTCAAGCAATTAATATGGTAGGTGGTATGTTAGCATGGGAAGGTAAAGTCGTATAGTACAGAGATACATGATTTGAGCCTTTTTATAAATGATAAAATACCCCTATAGGTAATCGGAGGGAGAACAACATGGAACAACAGAAGAAAACAACAATCGTTTTATTTAGCGGAGATTATGATAAAGCAATGGCTGCTTATATTATTGCAAATGGTGCAGCGGCGTATGATCAAGAGGTAACTATTTTTCATACTTTTTGGGGATTAAATGCTTTAAGGAAAGATGAGCATGTGAAGGTAAAGAAAACTTTTATAGAAAAAGTGTTTGGAAAAATGATGCCACGCGGTGCGGATAAGATGGGATTATCAAAAATGAATTTTGCAGGTATGGGACCAAAGATGATTAAAGGTATTATGAAAAAACATAATGCGATGCCTTTACCAGATTTAATCGATTTGGCGAAAGAACAGGGGATTAAACTTGTCGCTTGTCAAATGACAGTAGATTTATTAGGGTTAAAAGAGGAAGAGATTATGGAAGGGGTAGAGTTTGCAGGAGTAGGAGCTTATTTAGCAGATGCTTCGGATGGGAATGTAAACTTATTCATTTAATTCATCTTCTTTCTAGAAGGGAGGGGATGTAAGATGAGCTTAGTCGTATTACTTTTTATAATTGGATTTATAGGATCGTTTATATCAGGAATGGTTGGAATTGGCGGTGCGATTATTAATTATCCGATGATCTTATACATTCCGGTATTGCTGGGATTTTCTGGCTATACATCACATGAAGTGAGCGGTATTACAGCGGTACAAGTATTCTTTGCAACTTTTGCAGGCGCTTGGGCATACCGGAAAAGTAATGACATGAATAAAACGTTAGTTATGTATATGGGAGCTAGTATATTAATAGGAAGCTTCATAGGGAGTTTCGGTGCTAACATATTAGAGGAACATACAGTCAATGTTGTTTATGCAGCATTAGCTACAATTGCAGCTATTATGATGTTTGTACCGAAACAAAATAATAGTGGAGATGTGAAGTATAATAAATGGTTAGCAAGCTTGTTAGCGTTCGTTGTAGGGGGAGCTTCAGGCATTATAGGAGCTGGAGGTTCGTTCCTTTTAGTTCCCATTATGCTAGTTATTTTAAAATTACCACTGCGCATGACGATCGCAACATCTATCGCTATTACGTTTATTTCCTCAATAGGGATTACTACAGGAAAAATGGTTACTGGGCAAGTAGTTATCATTCCAGCTCTAATTATTGCGGTTGCCAGTATATTTGCTGCGCCACTTGGAGCACGAGTCGGGAAGAGGCTAAATCAAAAAGTACTGCAATATGTATTGTCCACTTTAATTGTAGGCACTGCTGTTAAAATGTGGATCGATATGATATCAAAATAAAAGGATGGTGCTGCTTACAGCCCATCCTTTTATTTATTGCCCGTAAACCTAACGGATTATAGTTTTACTTTATGTCCAAATAACTTTCATTAAGTTTTTATTATTCGTCATTTGCTAATTTATATAGCATTCTCGTATGTTCAAAGACAAGTGCTGGATTAAAGTTTGGTTCTGAGAATGCAAGAGATGTTGAAATATCAATTGCATTTTGCTTATTTAATGTGAATTTTGCAAAGCGATAAGATGTATTTAATTCATTGATGACATGTAAAATATCATTTGTTGATGTTGCATCAGGCACGTGAGCAACATTGAAGCAGTATATATCCACCGTAGGATGTTCGTTTTGGAAAGCAGCGATAAGTTGAATCTTTGCGCCAGCTTCAGTCTCTAATCCTACTGAAAAATGAACAGAGCCATCATTTTCATCTATATTTTCTTCCATGTATATATCGTTAGATTTTAAGTAGTCTTTAAAATCTGAGATGTTATGTTTTACTGCAGCTTTCATATGTATGAGCCCCCTGATAATTGGAATAGATTGCTACTATTTATTATAATTTAAAAATATTAAAAAAGATAGTTAGAAAGTTCTGATTTTTGTATTTGGAAGAATATAAAGAAGCGGTTCTCTACCTCCATAGAGAACCGCTTCTATATTATTCATTGTCATTAGACGATGTTTCTGTATCTTCACTGCTATTTTTGTTCTTATTTTTCACTTCATTGTTATTTGATTCGCGTTCACTTGAATTTTCAGACTTAGATTCTTTTGTCTTTTTCGAATCAGAGTTTGAGTCAGACTTTGTATATGCAGGTAGCCCAAGATGAGTACGAAGTTCATTTGTAACATTAGCTAATTCTTTTTTATCTGGATTGTAGTAGTAAGTTCGACCACCACCAGCAGATTTGCTACAAGTATCGTCACCTTTTGCCATGTAGCAATCATCACCTTGGATTTGTAATTTCTCAATTTCCGAATCCGATCCATATTTATAGAATGAAAGCATATCATCAAATGTTAAGTTTGTAACGAATTGTCCGTTAATATCATCAATGATGTTGCCAACTTTTGTTACAGAACCAACACTTGTTAGTTTCTTTAAAATAGCCTCGATAACGAGTTGTTGACGTTGTCCACGCATTGCATCACTATCGATGTGCCTTGTTCTAGCAAGAGCAAGAGCTTCTTCGCCATTTAGCTTTTGAACACCTTTTTCTAGATGAATAGCCTCAGCATTATCATTGCTATCTTGCTCAGTAAATTCAACTGGTACATCAACTTCAACACCGCCCAAGTCATCGACGATTTTTATAAATGATTTAAAGTTGAATTTTACAAAATAATCGACAGGAACATTCATTAATTTTTCAACTGCATCAATGCTTGCTTGTGGTCCACCATTTTTTCCGTTTTTAGCAGAACCGAATGCATGAGCGTGTGTAATTTTATCTTTTTTCTTTTCTATTGGAATATAAGTATATGTGTCACGTGGGATACTTAATAGTTTAACAGTTTTGCTATCTTTATTAAATGTTGCAAGTAAAAGCGCGTCTGTTCTTATAGCTTCACCATATTCTCTTCCACGGACATCGCTTTCATCGACACCCATTATTAAAACAGAGACATTGTTTGTAATAGGTTTTACAGCCTTATCACGTAAATCAGATTTATCACCGCGTGCTAAATCGTGTGCGGCATTTCGAACAGCAGAAGATGCTTTATTTACTAAAAACCAAGTATAACCGCCGCCTATTAATAAAACGAATAGTATAGCGCTTATAATAATTTTTATTTTTTTCTTATTTTTTTTCGGTTTATTGCGTGTATTTTCTTGCAAAGATGGGTTTTGCTCCATTTCCTGTACTCCTTCATTTGGATTGAAATACGACACTCATATCCACTTATTATAATGAAATTTAGCGAAAAAAAACATTACAAAACATTTACATTTCGTAAAAATTCAATATATTTATAAAAAGTCAGATTTTCTATATATTATTTGTCAGATGTAGAATAAGTATAAGGGCTTTTAGTAGAAATGAAAATATATATTATGAGAAAGTGATAGGGAAGTAAGATTTGTTGAAATATAGCCAAGAAGAAATGAGTAAGCTTACTTATTTCTTCTATATAATAAAGAAGAATTTGACGGATAAAGGAGAGAGCATAATGAATCATACATCATTCCGAGCAATCGTTGTGAACGAAAAGGAAAATCATCAGTTTGTAAGAAAAGTTGTTGAGAGAGAAGTAAGTAGTTTACCTGAGGGAGACGTATTCATACAAGTTCATTATTCTTCATTAAATTATAAAGATGCTCTTTCAGCTACTGGTAATAAAGGTGTTACGAGAACATATCCTCATACGCCAGGAATTGATGCTGCAGGAGTAGTTGTGAGTAGTGAAGATGCTACCATTAAAGCAGGAGATCAAGTTATTGTAACGGGATATGACTTAGGTATGAATACCTCTGGTGGTTTCGGAGAATATATTCGCGTGCCATCATCTTGGGTCGTGCCTTTACCAGAAGGAATGTCATTAAAGGAAAGTATGATGTATGGGACAGCAGGTTTTACTGCGGCGTTGTCGGTATATAAGCTTATTGGGGCAGGAATCAAGCCTAATATGGGAGATGTTTTAGTAACGGGTGCTACAGGCGGCGTAGGCAGTGTAGCTGTTAGTATATTAAGTAAGTTAGGGTTTAACGTAGTAGGAGCGACAGGGAAAATGGAAGAGAAAGATATGCTACTACGTCTAGGAGCGAAAAAAGTGATTCATCGCGCGGAATTGAATGATGAATCAGGAAGACCGATGTTAAAAGGGATATACGCCGGAGTTATTGATACTGTAGGTGGACGTATGTTAGAAACAGCTTTAAAAACAGTAAAGTATGGTGGTTGTGTAACGACATGCGGTAATGTGGCAGGCCAGGAATTACAAACAACGGTATATCCGTTTATTTTACGAGGCATAAGCCTTTTAGGGATAGATTCTGTGCAATGTCCAGCAGATGTGAGAAGTGATGTGTGGACGCTCTTAGCAAATGAATGGAGTAATAAAGAGTTAAGATCTTATACAGGAGAATGTACATTAGAAGAATTAGA
This sequence comes from Bacillus sp. 7_6_55CFAA_CT2, assembly GCF_000238655.1. NCBI lineage: Bacteria > Bacillati > Bacillota > Bacilli > Caryophanales > Bacillaceae > Bacillus > Bacillus sp. 7_6_55CFAA_CT2. The sequence continues at coordinate 57,864 of NZ_JH414710.1, forward strand.
GGAGAAGTTTACACTTATATTGCAAGGAAAGTTAAAAGGAAGAACAGTTGTTAAAATATAATAAGAAAGAGACGCTTACGTTAGCGTCTCTTTCTTATTATAATGATTGTTTTAAATTGATTTTTCCTTGTTCGCCTAAAACACCGTCAGCGATATTTACAGCGTGATCGCCAATGCGCTCTAAGTTACTTACCATATCGACGAAGATGATACTTGCATCACCTGAACAGCTGCGTTCGTTTAGACGTAATACGTGACGTTTACGAAGAACACGTTCCATTTGGTCGATTTTGCGTTCTTTAGCAATAACAGTTTGAGCTAGTTCAGTATCGAAGTTTGTTAAAGCTTCAACTGAGTCTTGTAGTGTTGAAATTGTTAATTCCAGCATTTCATTTAATTCAGCTAGTGCTTCGTCTGATAGTGAAACACGGTTTGAAATTTGGAAATCTACAAGTTCTACAAGGTTTTCTACATGATCACCGACACGTTCAATATCTCCAACAACACCTGCTAAAACGGAATGTTTTTCAGAATCCGTAGGCGAAAGCGGCTTTTCTGATAGTAAAACTAAATACTCGGTAATTTTTTTATCTAAATTGTTAATAGCTCCTTCTAATTGAGTAGCCATGTCAGCGTGTTTTTTGTCTTGTGTATTTAAAAATTGGTTTGCTTCTTTTAATCCATGTAATGAAAACTCAGCCATACGGATAATTTCTTTTTGAGCTTCTGTTAAAGCGATAGCTGGAGATTGCTCAATAAAAATTGGGTTTAAATGCTGCGGTTTGAAATCAATAGCAGAATCTTCGCCGCGAATAAGTTTTGTTACAATCCATGCTAATACAGCGATAAATGGGAATTGAATAACTGCATTTGTTACGTTAAATGTTCCGTGTGCAAATGCAATTGTCATTTCTGGATTTAAGTTTAATGATGTTTGGAAATATTGAATTAAGCTTGTAAATGGTACTAATAAAATCGTAAATATAATTGTACCGACGATATTAAAGATAACGTGAACTAATGCTGCACGTCTTGCGGCAATAGAAGTACCGATTGCTGCTAATACAGCTGTAATTGTTGTACCGATGTTATCACCGAATAATACAGGAAGGGCAGCTTGTAAATCGATTGCACCTTGACCGAATAGTTCTTGTAAAATACCGATAGTTGCACTTGAACTTTGTACAATTAAAGTAAAGACTGTACCGACAACAACTCCTAAAATTGGATTATCACTCATACTAACCGTTAATTCTTGGAAGGATTCTAAAGAGCGAAGAGGTTTCATACCTGTGCTCATTAATTCCAAACCGAAGAATAACATACCAAAGCCGAATATAACTTGACCTAAAGAATGTACTTTTTTATTTTTAAAGAAGAATAATAAGATAGCTCCAACTGCCATAATTGGGAGAGCGTATTCTCCGATTTTAATTCCGATAATAAATGCAGTAACTGTCGTACCGATGTTTGCACCCATAATAACACCGATTGCTTGTCTTAATGTCATAAATCCTGCACTTACAAGTCCGACTGTTAAAGCGGTTGTTCCTGAACTGGATTGGATTAATACCGTAACTAACATACCTGCTAGTACACCCATGAGTGGGTTTGTTGTAAAACGATCTAGAATATCACGAAGACGATCTCCAGCTGCTTGTTGCAGTCCATCGCCCATGTATTTAATCCCGAATAAGAAAATACCTAATCCACCAATGAACTGGAAGATCATATCTTGAACATTATATTCCACGCATTCCACTCCTTAAATTTCATGTACGATGTAATTATTAACTGAACCTTGAGTCACTGTAAACGGTTTGCTAGTAAAATTTACACTAAATTTACAAAGGGTAGAAAAGTTTACAATACCTTAAAGAAACAGCTGTATTTTATTGGTTTTCATCATGTGTAAATCTTAATTTTGTAAAAAAATCACACTCTTTAGAATAGTGTTTTTCATTTGAATATCAAGGAAAGCGTCTGCGAGTTCATCGTATATTTTTTGATGAAAGTTAAAAAAATATGTAGGAAAATGCATGTAGTTTTATAACAGCAAAACGAGGGGAAATAATTCTTTTAACACGATAAAAAAGCCACTGAATTATCCAGCAGCTTTTTCCGTGTTTTTATCGCCATGCTTTTGTTTTCTTATGCTTGTAATGTAAATGAAGAGAAAAGCAATAAGTAATAGAGAGGAGTAACGATATACAGTTGCATAGTTTGTAAAATGAGCAATAAATCCAAATATAATCGCTCCAGCGCCGATTCCAAGGTCAAATGCGGAGAAGAATGTAGCCGTTGCTACGCCGCGTCGATGCGGTGCTACGCGGTCAATCATCCATGCTTGTAGTGCAGGTTGGATCGCTCCAAAACCACTTCCGTAACATGCTGCAGCAATAATTAAGCTCGGAATTGTCGTCGTATACGACAATAAAATAATGCCTGTAAAAGTTATAATAACTCCCGGAATGATGACGAATGTATGGCCTTTCGCATCATATAGCTTTCCAGAGAATGGACGAGTTACAGCGATTGCTAGTGCGTTACATAAAAAGAAGAGACTAATATCAGCTATGCCGACTTCTGTAGCAAATAGAGTGATAAAACTTCCGATTCCTCCGTACATTAATGTAATACATAATATTAATAATGAAGGAAGTAAAGCTTTACGCTCAATAAATCCATCGAGAAAAGTACTAGATGATTGTTGTGGAGGCTGTTTCGATTTTTGGATTTGAAGTAGTTTCGTTAATATTAATGAAACAATTGTGCACGATAATGCACATAAAAAAAGAATTGTGAAGTTATATGTTTGCATAAGCCATAGTCCGATAAGTGGACCGAGGGCCATTGCAATTGTTCCAGAAAGGCCAAAATATCCCATGCCTTCTCCGCGGCGAGCTGAGGGAATTAAATCAGAAACGACAGTTCCATATGTAGTCGTTGTAATACCGAAACCAGCTCCGTGTAAAATACGAACAGCAAGCAAGAGAAAGATAGTTGAGGCGAAAAGGTAACTGCCCATAGCGAGTAAACAGATAGCAGTGCCGATCATTAAAATGATTTTTTTATTGAATTTTTGCAAGGCGTTCCCAGTTAGCGGTCTAACAAAAAGTGCCGCAACGGTAAACATGCCGACAACAAATCCGATATTGGAACTTGTGCCACCAATTTCTTTCACATAAACAGGTAAGGTTGGAATTAACATTTGAAACCCTAAAAACATACATAAGTTTGCAAAAATTAAAGCAACAAACTCTTTTGTCCATAACGGTTCTCGTTTTACGAGTATTGCTTCTCCCATATATTCATCCCCTATATAAAATTTTCTCTTTTCTTTCGAGTATATGTATTGGTCAATGCAACAGTCAAGGAAGGTGTCTTGAAAACGGATAACAATTTTTAAGATGAAAAACTGACAAATTTGTGTAAAAGCTACACAACTATGAAAAAAAGATGTAAAGTATAGATGTATAGACTTGTAGGTGTTAAGAATGATAGAAATTGTTTTTTCTTTAAAGAAAGCGGATTCAAAAGAGTAGTGAACAAGAAGGGGATATATACTTTTTTACTACATATATTTGAAAAGGTTTACAATATGATGAAGAAAGAGGCGTGTACATATGAGACGATTAGGTATTTCTATTTATCCAGAACATTCAACAGTAGAGAAAGATAAGGAGTATTTAACATTAGCAAGTAAATATGGATTTACACGTGTGTTCACATGTTTATTATCTGTGGATGGAGAAAAAGAGAAAATTATAGAAGAATTTAAAGAAACGATCTCTCATGCGAATGCATTAGGGTTCCAAGTATTAGTTGATATTAGTCCATCTGTTTTTGAACAATTAGGTATTTCGTATAATGATTTATCATTCTTCCATGAATTAGGTGCGTACGGTATTCGTTTAGATGTTGGTTTCTCAGGATTAGAAGAATCAATTATGACTTATAATCCGTATGGTTTGAAAATTGAGATTAATATGAGTAATGGTACGAAGTATGTAGATAACATTATGAGTCATAGACCAAATCGTGAAAATTTAATTGGTTGTCATAATTTTTATCCGCATCGTTATTCAGGATTATCATACGATCATTTCATTAAATGCTCGAAACAATTTAAAGATTACGGTATGAGAACGGCAGCTTTTATTTCATCATTTGATGCAACATACGGACCTTGGCCAGTAACAGAAGGGTTATGTACATTAGAGCAGCATCGTGAATTACCGATGACAACACAGGCGAAGCATTTATTCGCGACTGAATTAATTGATGATGTTATTATTGCAAACGCATATGCGTCAGAAGAAGAATTACAAGCACTAGGTGCATTAAATAAAGAGAAACAAACATTTGATATAGAAATATATGATACAACGACAGAACTAGAAAGAATTATCGTATTAGACGAACCACATTTTTATCGCGGAGATGTATCTGAATATATGATTCGTTCTACACAAAGTCGTGTGAAATATAAAAAAGAAGAATTTAAACCTCATAATACGCGCGAAATTAAGCGTGGAGATTTATTAATTGATAATGAACAATATGGCCAGTATAAAGGCGAATTACAAATTGCATTAAAAGATATGGTGAATACAGGAAAAACAAATGTAGTTGGTCGAATTGTAGAAGAAGAGATTTTCTTACTAGACTATTTACAAGCATGGGATAAATTCGGATTTACATTAAAGAAATAGAGAGAATATAAAGGGGAAAAACTACTGATTTCAGCAGCTTTTCCCCCTTTATATATAAAGAGCGAGAGGAAGAGCTATGACAAAGGTGCATCAGCGATTAATTTCTATTTTAGAGGAATTTTTAGAAGAGAAATCGATGTTAAATCGAGCTTTTTTAGCAGGCCGTTTACATGTATCAACGAAGACGATTCAAAAGGATATAAAATTATTAAATGATATATTGGAAGAAAACGGAGCGAAAATCGAATCGCAAAGAGGGAATGGGTACGAATTAGAAATTATACAAAAGAAGAAATTTGAAGACTTTTGTGTGAGTCTATTTCAAAAACAGACGGAAAAGATCCCAACTTCTTATGAAGAAAGAATAGCGTACATTCTGCAGCGTGTTTTAATGACAGAGGGATATGTGAAGCTTTCAGAATTAGCGGAAGAGATGTATGTGAGCAAATCAACGGTCAATTTAATTATGAAAGATGTTACAGATATATGTGGTTGCTATGAATTACAAATTGAGAAGAGACCGTATTATGGTATACGTATTGTTGGAGAGGAATTTAATATTCGTTCTTGTTTATCACAATATGGTTTACCGCGTTATGATCATACTCCGTTTCATGAGCAATTTGAGCAGACGGAGACATATTTATCGCTACCTCATATATCACTCATTCGTTCAATTATATTAAAGTATATTGAAGGCGGAACAATATATTTATCTGATATAGAAATTGATAATTTAGTCATTCATATTGCAATCGCATTAAAGCGTTGTCAAAGTCAACATTATATGAAAGGACTGCATGCGGAGCAATCAGAACTTATACTAAAGAAAGAATATACAATTGCGAAGCAGATTTTAGGAGATTTAGAGAAAGAGTTGAAATTTTCATTTCCAGAAGAAGAAGTATTATATGTGACGATGCATTTATTAAGTACTGCTGTTACAACGAGAGATCGCTATGAAAATGTAGAAGAGCTATTAGGGAAAGATATATATGCATTTATGCAACATATTCTTTTTAAAGTAGCGGAAGAACGGAATCTTATTTTTTATTATGATGAAGAATTATTATTTGGATTTGGTATTCATTTAAAAACGTTATTAAATCGTTTGAAGTATAAGTTAAATACGAGAAATCCTCTTTTGGCAGAAGTGAAAAAGAATTATCCGTATGCTTTTGAAATTGCGGTTCTTGTTGGAGATATCATTGGTGAATATACGGGTGAATCGATCCCTGAAAGTGAAATTGGTTATATTGCAATTCACTTCGGCGGAGCGATGAGCCGTTTGCAGGAGCAAAATCAAAAGAAAAGATGCTTATTAGTTTGTGCGACTGGTCAAGGAAGTGCACAACTATTAAAATATAAAATTTTATCACAGTTCCGAGATAAATTAGAGATTGTAGGTATTACAGGCTATTATCAATTGAAAGTAGAAGATCTTTATAAAGAAAAAATAGATTGTATTATTAGTACGATTCATATACCGAGTGGCTTGCCTGTTCCAGTTATAAAAGTGAATTCAATATTTGATGATAAAGAGATTAAATCGATTGGTCAGCGGTTGTTTACGCATGTGAATACTAGTGTGCAGCCTTATATTAAGGAAGATTTAATCTTTTTAAATCATAATGCTTCTACGAAAGAGGATGTTATTCAGTTTTTATGTGAGAAAGCTGCTGAGAAACGCTATGTACCAGAAAACTTTTATGCTTCTGTTATAGAAAGAGAAAATACGTCTCCGACAGCGGTTGGGAATTCAGTTGCAATCCCGCATCCGATGCAGTTATTAAGTGAGGAAACTTTTCTGATGTTTTGCACACTTGAAAAGGCTGTTGATTGGGGAGATAAAAAAGTACAAGTAATTATTTTATTTAGTGTAAAGCGCAATAATAATGAAGATTTGCAAAGGCTTTATGATTTTTTATATGATATTATGTCTAGTCAAACTACGATAGAGAAACTTACTCAGACCGAGGTAATTGAAGATTTTCAAGAGATTTTATTATCATTTTGAAAAAGTATATAAAAACTTCCGTTACATAACGGAAGTTTTTTATGTTTAATTGTATGCGTTTTCATAATAAGATAAAAATATAGAAAACATATAGCTTGGGGGAATTTAAAATGGCTGATATGCAAACTCCATTTGCGTTAATTTTACATGGTGGCAATGCGAGAAGCGCGGCGCTTGAAGCAATTGCTTTTGCAAGACAAGGAGATTTCGGGAATGCCGGTGAAAAGATGAAACTTGCTAGTGAGGAAATTTCAGCAGCGCACCGTATTCAAACGGATTTAATTCAAGAAGAGGCAAGAGGAAATCATGCAGAAATTAGTTTACTGTTAGTGCACGCACAAGATCATTTAATGAATGCAATTACAGTGAAAGAACTGGCTGAAGAATTTATTGCTCTTCATAAACGAGTAGAAGAGAAAGTGACCGTATAAGATGTACATTTTATTATGTTGTGCAGCAGGTATGTCAACGAGTATGGTCGTAAGAAAAATGCAAGAAGAGGCAAAGAAACAGGGGAAGAATTATAAAATTAAGGCGGTTGATTCAGAACTTGTGAAACTTGAAATAAAGGAAGCAGATGTCGTTTTAATCGGTCCACAAGTGAAATATTTATTTCCAGCTGTAGAGTTTCTTGCGAACTCATACAACATACCAGTTGCGATTATAGACCAACGAGATTATGGTATGTGTGATGGTTTGAAAGTGCTTAAGCAAGCAGAACAATTAGTTTTAGCATAATTATATCTTTTTAAATATAAACATTATAATGTTATAAAGTTTATTTCATTCTTTTATAGTAGAGAGAAAGAGGAGGGCTATTGATGAATGGGTTTATGAGTTTTATGGAACAAAAGATTATGCCAACAACGCAAAAGATTGCAGGACAACGACATTTATTAGCAATTCGAAACGGGGTTATTTCTACATTACCGTTAACGATCGTCGGATCATTTTTCGTTATCTTTTTAAATTTACCAATTGATGCATATATGGAATGGATTGCACCGTTTCGCCATATTTTAGATATTCCATTTCGATTTACAGTAGGACTAATGGCATTATACGCAGCGTTTGGTGTAGGGGCTTCGCTCGCGAACTTTTATCAGCTCAATCAGTTAAGTGCAGGGTTATTATCTGTACTCGCCTTTTTACTAGCATCAGTTGAACCAATTCAAATTACGAAAGCTGTACCAGGTGTTATTGATGCAGGTAGATATATTTCAGTAGGAACATTAAGTGCAACGTCTTTATTTGGCGCAATTGTTACAGCATTAATTGCAGTAGAAATTTATCATTTTATGATTAAGCATAATATCTCGATTAAATTACCAGATAGTGTACCACCAGCAGTTTCAAATTCGTTTGCAGCATTAATTCCAACATTAGCAGTTATTCTTTTATTCTGGGGCATTCGCTACGGTTTGAAATTCGATGTAAATACAACAATTACATATTTAATCGCACCATTAAAATCAGTATTAGTAGGAAATAATTTATTCGGTGGTTTATTAACAGTATTCTTAATCGTGTTTTTCTGGTCATTCGGTATACATGGACCAGCGATTTTAGGACCAATTATTCGTCCGATGTGGGATTCAGCAATTCTTGAAAATATGGAAGTATTCACGGCTACAGGAAATGCACATCAGTTACCAAACTTATTTACAGAGCAGTTCATTCAATGGTTCGTATGGATTGGCGGATCAGGCTCAACGTTAGCTTTAGTTATTATGTTTATGTTCTCTAAATCTAAGTTCTTAAAAGAGTTAGGTAGATTATCATTCGTGCCAGGCTTATTCAATATTAACGAACCAATTATTTTCGGTGCACCAATTGTAATGAACCCAATCTTAATTATTCCGTTCGTTATTACACCGTTAGTGACAACGACAGTATCATATTTCGCAGTTGTTTCAGGTATGATTCCACTTATGATGGCGAAACTGCCATTTACGATGTTAGCACCAATTGCAGCGGTGATTAGTACGGACTGGACAATTATGGCTGGTGTACTTGTACTTGTTAACTTTGTTATCTCGTTCGTTATTTACTATCCATTCTTCAAAATGTATGAGAAACAACAATTAGCAGGAGAGGAGAAAACAGAATGCTCGGAGCAATTATCATCTTAATTACATTCGTGGTCGGACAGTGTATTGCCCATTATTCGAAATGGGTACAAAGTAAATCTTTATTAGTGTTACTATTAGTATCAGTTTTATTTATCGGTTGTTCAATGGGTGCATATGTAATGTTAGGATTGCAATCACCGTACGTAATTATTGTACCGACAATTTTATGTGCAACGTGTTTATCTGCAAAATATAGATTTACGAGCATGGCATTAATACAACGTGTGAAGGAGATGCAAAAGCATGGAGCGTAAATTAGGAATTTCACTTTACCCAGAACATTCAACGAAAGAAAAAGATATGGCTTATATTTCCGCAGCGGCACGACATGGTTTTTCAAGAATATTTACTTGTTTGTTATCTGTGAATCGTCCGAAAGAAGAAATTGTAGCTGAATTTAAAGAGATTATCAATCACGCAAAAGATAACAATATGGAAGTTATTTTAGATGTAGCTCCGGCTGTGTTTGATCAGCTTGGTATTAGTTATAGCGATTTATCATTCTTCGCGGAGTTAGGCGCAGACGGTATTCGTTTAGATGTAGCTCCGGCTGTGTTTGATCAGCTTGGTATTAGTTATAGCGATTTATCATTCTTCGCGGAGTTAGGCGCAGACGGTATTCGTTTAGATGTAGGCTTCGACGGGTTAACTGAAGCGAAAATGACGAATAATCCGTACGGTTTAAAAATTGAGTTAAATGTAAGTAACGATATTGCGTACTTAGAAAATATTCTTTCGCATCAAGCGAATAAATCAGCTTTAATTGGTTGCCATAATTTTTATCCGCAAAAATTCACTGGTCTTCCGTACGATTATTTCATTCGCTGTAGTGAACGCTTTAAAAAGCATGGTATTCGCAGTGCAGCTTTTATTACATCACATGCCGCAAACATCGGTCCATGGGATATTAACGACGGATTATGTACGTTAGAAGAGCATCGTAATTTACCAATTGAAGTACAAGCGAAGCATTTATGGGCAACAGGGCTAATCGATGATGTCATTATCGGAAATGCTTATGCGAGTGAGGAAGAGTTAGAGAAACTAGGAAACTTAAATCGCTACATGTTACAGCTAAAGGTACACTTTGTAGACGAAGCGACTGAAGTAGAAAAGAGAGCCACGCTGCAAGAATTACATGTAAGGCGCGGTGACATAACAGAATATATGGTACGTTCTACAGAAGTGCGTAAAAAGTACAAAGACTATGACTTCCCAGTGCGCGAAAGTGTGCTGCAGGAAAGAGGGCAAGTTGTAATTGGAAACAATTCATTTGGTAAGTATAAAGGTGAACTGCAAATCATTCTGAAAGAAATGCCGATAGATGAACGGAAAAATATCGTCGGTACAATTGCGGAAGAGGAGTTATTCTTACTAGATTATGTAGGAGCTTGGACGCAGTTTACTTGTGTGGAATAGGGAAGAGAAGGAGAGGATGCTGTGGCATTCTCTTTTTTCTGTTGATATAGTAGTCTATCGTATATAGAATGCAAAGAGATAGATTTGATTTTGACGGGAGCGAAGGAGATGGAAGAGTATATAGATGGTTTATTAAGGCGGATGGCTGATGAAGATACAGAGGTTAGGCATCGTGCTTATGATGAAGCAAAAGAGCTAGATGACCTATTAACGTTTCCTTATTTACAGCAGAAGGTAACCAAAGCAAAAAAAATAGCAATGAAGAAAGATATGTATTATGTAATGACGAAACTTGCTATTAATACGAAAGAGATCAGTATTGCTGATTATCTTATAGATTGTTTGGAATGTGAACAAAACCCGACTTTGTTAAGTGAACTGCTTAGTAATATTTATACACTGCCAGAAGTAAGTGATACAAATAAAATTATTCCGTATATTTACCATAAAAACGATAGTGTTCGTTTTTGGGCAGTTTCTTCCTTAAAGTTATGTAAATCATTAGAAGCGGAGAGTGCTTTACTAAAGTTGCTGGATACTCAAGAAAATAAAGATGAGATTACAAATATTTGTTATACCTTGCTTGAGATTGGAACAAATCAATCGATTCTGCCGTTAACAAAGCTTTTATATAGTAATAGTGCCTATGTTCGTTCAACTGTTATTGAGGTGTTAGCAAAAATAGGGGGATCGGACTTACAAATAGTTTATATTGAAGCTTTACAGGATAGAAATGTGATGGTGAAATATGAAGCTGTTCGAGCTATTTATACGTATGGCGACGAAATGGCAATGAGACCAATTTGCGAACGTGTGAATAAAATTGTTGCTAGAAGACGGAAAAATGAAGCAGAGCCTACGGATGAAGCAGAGATTATCATTGCTCTTCGTTTCTTACATAAGTTTGCTAATCATGAAGAAGTTTTAAAGATATTTGATAAAGTGTATAAAAAACGTGGAAACTTGTTTGTGTCGGAGAGGAAGTGGCTTCGAGACAATATTACTTACTTTCAAGAGAAAGAAAGAATGTAAGAATCATAAAAAAAGAGCCAGCCTCAACGATGAGACTGACTCTTTTTTACTAACTAGTTTAATACTTTAACTGTAACTGTTTTACGTCCCCAGCTACTTGATGTACCTTTATCTGGCATTAAAACGTCGATTTTATTACCTTTAATAGCTCCACCAGTATCACCAGCGATTGCTACTCCGTAACCTTCAACCCATACTTTTGAACCTAATGGAATTACACTTGGATCAACTGCAATAAGTTTCATGTTTGGATTAGCTGTTAAGTTATGACCTAAAGCTGATTTTACTTGGTCGCCTGCTTTATAACCATTTTCAAGTGGATCTGCTGTGTAAGCTGTTGCTACAACACGTAACTCACGAGAAGATGATGGTGCACTTGTTTCAGTTTCTTTTGCAACAGGTTGTTGTGTAGCTGGTTTTTGAGCTTTAGCAGCTTCACGAGCTTTAGCTGCTTCTTGAGCTTTAGCAGCTTCACGAGCTTCAGCTGCTTCTTGAGCCTTAGCTTCTTGAGCTTTAGCCGCTTCACGAGCTTTGGCTGCTTCTTGAGCCTTAGCCGCTGCTTGAGCTTCAGCATCTGCTTGAGCTTTAGCTGCTTCACGAGCTTTAGCCGCCTCTTGAGCTTTAACTTCTGCTTGAGCTTCAGCATCTGCCTGAGCTTTAGCTGCTTCTTGAGCCTTAGCAGCTTCACGAGCTTTAGCTGCTTCTTGAGCTTTAACTTCTGCTTGAGCTTCAGCTGCTTCGCGAGCTTTAGTTGCTTCTTGAGCTTTAGCTTTTGCTTGAGTTTCAGCTACTTCCTGAGCTTTAGCAGCTTCACGAACTTTAGCTGTATCTTGAACTGTAGTCGTTTTTTCAACTTTAGCTACTGGTTGAACTTTAACTGGTGCTTTACCTGTTAAGTAAGGAACATGAACATAAGCTGTTTTTCCGTTATATTCAAATTGAATCCAATCATTTTGTACTTGGTGTGTTGTTTCAATTATATCATCTTTTTTCAACTTACCAAGAATCTCTGAGTCTGTGTTTGCTCCAGCACGTACGTTTAATACGTTTGCTGTTACGTAGTAAGTGTCTTTTGTATAGTCAGCGCTTATGAAAGCTTCTTTACCGCTATTCAATTGAACTTTTGACCAACCATTTTCTGTATGTAAAACATTTACTTTATATCCATCTAATAATTTTCCTACAACTTTTGATTCAGTAGTTGGGTTTTCTCGTACGTTTAGTACGTCAGTCGTTACGATTGTTTCTGCTTTAGCAGATGTTGTGAAAATCCCAAGACCAAAAACCGCTGCTGTTGCTATACCCATAAATTTTTTCATAATAGCCTCCATTGCATTTGTTTTCGTTGACCTCATTATAGCAACCATTATTTTCTTATTTGCGAAAAACATAAAATTACAAAGCTTTCGTAACGGGGCATTAATATTCTGTAACAATTCCATAAATATCCTGATAGCGCTTCCTTGTTGTTTTTTGGCGTATCAGGGCATATGAAACACAAAATGAGTAGTATTTCAATTACTGTAACGTTAATAATATTACAGTAATATTTCTAAGTGATATCTATAGCGTTACGGAAGTAGCATATTTTACTGTTTGAATGGAAAATTAGTTATAAAACGATAATCTTTTTAGGCGTGAAAATATATAAATGAGGTGAAATTTAATAAAATATCGGTATAATTGTTACAAAATCAGTCGAAGTATGGAAAAAATTACGCCTTGATTTTCGTCTGTTACATAGTATTTTTGCAATAATAGAATTAGATAATAGCCTTAGTACCTATAAATAATGAAGAGTATTAGAATGATAGTTGTAACGTGGAACATATATAATAGAAGAAACTCAATTTAGTAGATAAATAAAAAACGTAGGAGTGTAAACTCCTACGTTTTTGTTTATTCATATCGTAAACATTCAATTGGATCCAGTTTGGCAGCTTTGTTAGCTGGTAGTAAACCGAATATAATACCGATTAACATGGAGATACCTACTGCAAGAAGTCCAAGTTCTTTTGAGACAACGAGTGGCCATCCAGCAAAGATTGAGACGATCCAAGCGAAGAAAATACCGAGCATGAATCCGATGAAACCACCAAGTCCTGTTAAAATACAAGATTCGATTAAGAATTGTGTTAATACTTTACCACGTGTTGCACCAAGTGCTTTACGAATACCAATCTCACGTGTACGTTCTGTTACAGATACGAGCATAATGTTCATTACACCGATACCACCAACAAGTAAGGAGATAGCAGCAATACCACCAAATACCATTTTCATCATACCGATTGATTCGTCTAGTTGTTTCGTAAATTCACCTAAGTCTTGTGCTTCGAATTTGTGCTCAAATTTAGGAGCTTTCATTTCGTTTAAGACAGAAACGGCTTGTTTTTCTACACTTTTACGTTCTGTCGGAGAGGTCATTGTTAATCTTACAGAGTCATACTCATTTACTCCTGAAATGACAGGCGCATTTTCAAGTGATGTATAACCTTCAGGCATAGGCATTCCAAAGTCGTTTTTCGTTTCGTATACACCAACTATTTTATACGGCTTTCCTTTTATATCTGTGTATTGATTTGATTCCCAACCACTACTAAATAATTTGTTGAAAGCTTCTTCATTTAATATAACAGCAGGGATTGCTTGGTTTAGTTCACTGTCATTTAATTCACGACCGTGAACTAATTTTATTTTCGAATCTGTCATAAAGGCGCCTGTTCCACCTTTTAAATCAAGATTTACATCTTTTGAACCAGCAGATGCTTTTACTTTCATACTTACGTCTGGATACACATCTTTAACGCCTGGTACAGTTTGCAGACGGTTTAGCATATCAGGTGTGATTTTGGCACTATCTGTTCCGTAATCAGGATTGTTGTAGTAAATCGTTACTTCGTTATCTTTTCCTTGGCCTAATTCTTTTTTAAACTTTGCGTTTGTACCATCACCCATTGAAATGATAGTAATAATGGCACTAATACCGATAATAATACCTAACATCGTTAAAATAGAACGCATTTTATGAGCAAAGATAGAGGAAAGGGCCATGCGTATATTTTCACTCGTATTCAAAATTAACCTCTCCAATCTTGGACGATATTTCCGTCACGAATTACAATTTGACGTGCTGCAGCTTCCCCGATTTCACGGTCATGGGTAATCATAATAATTGTTGAGCCTTGTTTATTTAATTCGTAAAAGAGGTCCATAATTTGTGTACTCGTTTTCGTATCAAGTGCCCCCGTCGGTTCATCGGCTAAAATGAACTTTGGGTTATTTACGATTGCACGTGCAACAGCGACACGCTGCTTTTGTCCACCTGATAATTCGTTCGGTAAGTGAGTAGCGCGATCAGCTAAACCGACTTTTGTTAAAGCAGCTAATGAGCGCTCGCGTCTTTCTTTTTTATCGACTCCAGCGTAAATAAGAGGTAGTTCTACATTTTGAAGCGCTGTAAGTCTCGGTAATAACATGAAGTTTTGGAATACGAATCCGATCTCTTTATTACGTACGTGTGCAAGTTCTGTTTCAGTCATGTTTGAAATATTTTGACCGGCTAGTTCGTACGTACCTGTCGTCGGTTTATCTAAGCAACCGATAATGTTCATTAATGTTGATTTACCAGAACCAGAAGGTCCCATAATAGAAGTGAATTCTCCTTGGTTCAGTGTTACGTCAATTCCGTGTAATATTTGAACGGATTCTGCACCATTTTGGAAGGATTTCGTGATGCCTTTTAAGTTAATCACTGGGCGACAACCTCCATACCATCTTTTAAGTCTTTTTCAGGTTTAGAGATAATTTCCTCTCCTTTTTTCACTCCAGAAACTTTTGCTTCGCTATCAGTCTCGAATTCAACAGTAACTGCTTGTTCTTTCGCCTTACCGTCTTTTACAACGAAGACAACATTTTTATCACCTTTTTTCACGATACTGCTTTTCGGAACAATTGTACCAGTTGCTTCGCCAGATTTACTTGTTACGTAAACGTGGAAGCCGTTTTGTAATTCGTCACTATTATCTAATGTGACAGTGAATTGATAGTTAGAAACAGTTTTATTTTCATCCATGCTCTTTAATGGTGTAGAACCGATTTCTGTTACTTTTCCTGTCCAAGTCTTACCAGCGACAGTTTTTGATGAAACAGTTACTTCTTGCCCAACTTTCATACTAGCAAGCTCATATTCAGAAAGTTGACCTTTTACCTTAAATTGACCAGCGTGACGAAGAGTAACCCCGCTCATACCTGTTTTTTCGTCAGCAGTTTTCACGATATCATCAATTACTCCATCAGCAGGACTTGTTACAGAAAGAGTGTTTACTTTCTCTTTTGCTGCTTTAATCATTTCATCAGCTTTTTCAACTTCAAACTTTTTCATTTCAAGTTGTGATTCTAATTGCCCAACTTCAGCTTCTGATGCTTTTAATGCTTCAGCAGGAAGGCCTGCATTTTTATCTTTTTGTAATTTTTGTTTCGCCGCATCAATTTGTTTTTGGAACAACGTTACTTCTTTTTGGGCGATTTTCTTTTGCATTTCTGCTTCTGTTACACCTTGTTTAGCAGTCGGGTCATTGTATTTAAATAGAAGCTGACCTTTTTTCACTTCATCGCCTTTTTTTACAGCTAATTCATATGTTCCTTTTGTTGGATCGAATGAAATAGTTTCAATTCCATTTGGAATAACTTCGCCACCAAATTTTTGCGCGTTTTGGATTTGTTTTTCAGTTACTTTATATCCGCTATATGCCATTGCTACTTCGGAACCGCCCCCAGCAAATGCAAAGTATGATCCAGCTGCAATTCCGATTGCTACTACACTAGTAATTAACACTTTATTTTTCTTCTTCATCTATTTATCACCTTTTCGTTCGTTTTAGTATCTACATTAAGTATAGAAGAGGTGAAGAATCTGACAAATCGTTTTAGCTTACAATAACCTTACAGTTTTGTAAGGTATGAATATGTAAATGTAAGGTGGAGGTTGTCCTATTGTAAGCAAATGAATTGACTCGTTGTTTCTTTCTTACAATAATATTGTATGAAGGAGAGGAGGAAGGAAGATGGAAGCTTATTTTAGTGCGCATCCATTAAAACCGTTTATTCCATACTCAAGGCAACATGCCATTATATTATTTATTATGTTGGTGGGGATATTTTTTCTGTATCAATACCAAGATTTATTACGTCAAAATGAGTGGAATATAACGGTTCGATATGCGATTGCATTTTTATTTATAGGTAGTGAAATTGGGCTTCATATGTGGGAGTGGAAAGCGGGGATTTTTGAGCTAGCTACTTCATTACCGTTTGAGTTATGTACAATTAGTTTGTTGTTAGCGTCGATTATGATTGTAACGAAAAGTTATCGAATATATGAGATTGTATTTTTTACGGGAGTTATTGGTGCATCACAAGCCATTTTAACACCAAATTTGCAATATGCTTTTCCGCATTTTCGTTTCATTGAATATTTTATCGCGCATGTATTGCTTATTTGGGCACCACTCTTTATGACTTGGGTGGAAGGCTATAGACCGACCTTGCAATCTATTAAGCGTACGATGATATTTTTAAACATATTGATTCCGCTTGTTTCGTTTGTGAATTACAAAACAGGTGGTAATTATATGTTTTTAGCTCATAAGCCAGAAACAGCTTCATTACTCGATATGTTAGGGCCGCATCCTTACTATATTATTTCATTAGAAATAGCTGCGCTTATTGGATGTTTCATTTTGTATATGCCGTTTGCGAAAAGAGAAAGGCATGCGCATAAAGAATCACTAGGATCATAGCCTAGTGATTTTTTGCCTTTAAAATATTTACAATTCAGAAAATTAAGAATAAAATTAAGAGGTAAATTATAGAGAGAGAAGGGCGAAAATGGTCAAAAAGGTATTTTTGAATGGGATGGAAGTGACGATTCAATTTCTTATTTCGATTTTGGGGATTATTTGTTTAGGAGCACTGCCGAAATTATTTTATGGATTTGAGCTGCATGCATCAGAGTACATACAGAGTTTAAAAGAAGTGTTTGTGAACTTAATGGATATTTCCAATTTGCAATATGTGAAAGGTAAATTTTTATTTCCGCAGCTGTTCGTCCATTATAAAGAAACGATTATTATTTTTTTGGCTGCTTTTTTTATTTCATTATTTGTAGCATTTTGTATCGTTTATGTAATTATGAGTAGTTCACCGCGTATACAACATCGAATTAAATCATTTCTTATCTTCCTAGAATCCATTCCAGATATTCTTCTTATTTTAGTATCACAAATTTTAGTTGTATGGTTTTTTAAACAAACAGGTTTTTTACCTTTTCAAATTGCTTCAATTGGAGGCGAGTCGATTAGGGGGTTGCCAATATTGTGTTTGAGCATCCCGACTACGATTATGTTTGTAAAAATGGTCGTGCTTCGTTTTGAAAATGAACTAGAAAAAGATTATGTACTATTTGCTAAGGCGAAAGGGCTGGGGCGCTTTCATATTTTAAATCGTCATATTTTACGAAATGTGTTGCTTAGTACATTATTCTTTGCAAAAACGAATATCTTTTTTATGTTATCTAATTTATATATTATAGAATGGATTTTTAATACGGGTGGTATTTTTATGTTTTTGAAATCGTATTTTGGTATTAGAGTTGAGGTTTTCATCGTTAGTGTGCTTCTTATATATATTCCGATTTTTATTTTATTTAAATTGTTTCATTATCTCATTCCGGCTGCGATGAAGGAGAGATTATAATATGTGGACGTATATAAAACGTGATAAAAGATTTTGGATAAGCATTGGGTTTCTTCTCCTATTAGTTCTTTTGAGCATCGGAAATACGTTATGGAATGATGGACATATTAGACAAGTTACATTGCAATATGATGCGGATGAAAATCCACAAGTGCCACCGTTTCCACCTTCATTCCAATTTTTACTCGGGACAGACCGGAAAGGGTATGACCTGTTACATTTAGTCATTGAGGGCGCGAAGTGGACGATTGGTATATCTATTTTAATTGCGGCACTTAGAATGGTAATAGGTGTGTTTTTCGGTGTCGTACTCGGAACGTATATAAAAAGAGGATTTTCAAAAATTGAGGCTTTCTTTGATAGTTTTACAGTTATTCCGACAGTTATGATTGCGTATTTTTTTCTTCAATCTGCAAATGCATTTGGAAGCGGAGAGGAGACAACAACCTTTTTTGAAAGGGCTTCGTTTCAAGTGGTATTACTTGTACTGCTTGTAATGCCAGTTATTGCACTGTATGTTGCGAAGGAAGTTCGTAAATTGCGAACGGAAGAATTTGTTGATGCCGCGCGCATATTAGGCGGATCGAGAAGACGTATTGTTATAAAACATCTTTTTCCGCATCTCTATATGACTTTTATACTCGTATTTCTTCAACAGTTTACGCAGAGCCTTACTATTTTACTGCACTTAGGATTACTTGAAGTGTTCTTTGGTGGGACTGTTACGTTTGGTGGACCTATAAAAGAGGTGGAATCTTATACGCATGAATGGTCAGGTTTAATTGGAGTATACTTTAGATCATTAACAGTGCATCCATGGATTCCTCTCGTCCCAATTACATTTTTTGGGCTTACTATTTTTTCAGGAAATATGATTGTGAAAAGTATAGAAGAGGCGATGTTGAAAGTAAGGTTAGGCGGAGAGCTAAAGAAGGATGTTGTAGAAGAGGAACAATCTGTTGTGCAGTCAAAAGAAGAGTTATTTACTTTTAAGCATACGATGTGAAGAGAAAGAAGAAGCAAGCATGGATTTCATGCTTGCTTCTTTTCTTTATTTTGTAGAAACTTCACCTGCAGCTTCTGTTTGCGGAATAAAGTATCCAATTATACCACCGATTATTGCTGGAATGATCCAGCCAATTCCTAAGTTATAAAAAGGAATGGTGTGTACGATATTAGCGATAAAATCTGGTATCATTTCCACATTATCAAGTGCGTGAATACAGCTAATAATAAATGCTGCGATCATCGCTCCGATGTAGACAGAAGGTTTACGTTTCGTATATTTATCGATAAATGATACGAAAATTAAAATGATTGTAATTGGGTACAAAATAATTAATACAGGTAGTGTGATTTTAATTAATAAGCTTAATCCTAAGTTTGAAATAACGAAACTAAAGATACAAACGTATAGCACAAGCTTTTTGTATGAAACATTTGTTAGCACTGTTGTGAAGTAATTTGCAAATGCACTTACAACGCCAATTGCCGTTGTTAAACAAGCGAAGATAATGGCGATACTTAATAAAATATTACCGCTTGTCCCAAAGAATTGATACATAACAGTAGCTAATAGTTGACCACCGTTTTCGAATTGCCCTAAGTTTCCGTTTGAAGCTCCGATATAACCGAGTAAGAAGTAAACAATTGTTAAGAATAGAGCAGCGATACTTCCGCAAATGATTGTATATTTCGCGATAGATTTCTTCTCTTGTATACCGTTTTGACGAATTGCATTTACAACAATTGTTGATAGTACGAGAGCGCCAATTGCATCTAACGTTAAAAATCCTTCAAGAAATCCTTTGAAAAACGGGATGTCTTTATAGTCACCGATAGGTTCTGCAAACGTCCCTGGTGAAAGAATCGCTTTTGTTGCCATAATTGCAATAATTACAAGTAAAATTGGCGTTAATATTTTACCGATATGATCTACTAGCTTGGATGGATTTAATGATAAGAAGTAAACGACTGTAAAGAAAATCGCACTAAAAACTAACATAGAATACCATTGATCTGGGAAAAGTGGTGCAATCCCGATTTCATAAGATACAGATCCAGTTCGTGGAATAACAAATAGTGGGCCGATTGAAAGATAAATAATGATAGCGAATACTGCTGCGAATTTTGGATGAACACGGCTCGCTAAAGTGTTAAAACTACCACCAGCAAGGGCAACAGCAACGATAGCAAGTAAAGATAAACCGACGTCTGTAATAATAAACCCTGTAATGGAAACCCACATATTTTCTCCGGAAGAAAGACCGAGAAGGGGCGGGAAAATCATATTACCAGCACCGAAGAAAACTGCGAATAGTAATAAACTAATCGAAAGTATTTGCGCTGGTTTTAAAGTTGTATGCATATAAAGAAAATCCTCCTAATGAGTGTTTTTGTCGAAAATTCAAATAATTTGTCGAGTAACTGTTATTATTTTAAAGGTCTGATGACTAGAAAGCAATAGGGAATTTTGAAAATATTAAAAAATAATGCATTAAATCGAATAAATATACTATTTATATGTTTAATAGGAAGGATTTAACTTTTAACATAAAAAAACACATATCGCTAGGATACGTGTTTTAAAAAAATATTTTTTTATCGCGTTCTTCTTTTAAAATTTCAACTGCTTCTCGGAAACGTTGTGAATGGACAATTTCTCGTTCACGTAAGAAGCGTAGGCTGTCATTTATATCTGGATCATCTGATAAGTTAATGAGCCATTGATATGTTGCGCGTGCTTTTTCTTCAGCTGCAATATCCTCGTATAGATCGGCAATTGGATCACCTTTAGCCTGTATATAGGTTGCAGTAAATGGAACACCAGCAGCGTTATGGTAATGAAGAGCACTGTCATGATCAGCGTAATGAGGGTCAAGACCAGCAGCTTTCATTTGTTCAGGGGTCGCATCTTTCGTCAGCTTATAAACCATTGTAGCAATCATTTCAAGGTGAGCAAATTCTTCTGTACCAATATCAGTAAGTAGGCCAATGACTTTATCAGGAATTGTATAACGTTGATTTAAGTAACGTAGTGCAGCAGCTAATTCTCCATCTGCACCACCGTATTGCTCGATTAATAATTTTGCAAGTGCGGGATTGCAAGTTCCCACTTTAACTGGGTATTGTAATTTCTTTTCATAAATCCACATAGTTTCTCTCCTTTATATTTGCCATGGCCAAGGACCTTTGCTCCATTCCCAAGGGGCATTAGAATAGCTATTTCCAAACTGTTGGAGTGGTCCGTATTTTTCTTCCATCTTTTGTTTTAATACTCTCCGTTTATAGGAAAAATCATTAAATTGATTAATCGCAGCGGTGTCATCTGGATGTGTATCTAAATAAAGAGTGAGTTCAACTAGTACAAAGTCTAATTCTTGAAGCTCCAGTAAAAGCTGATAGTATTCTTCTGGTAGCGATTGATTCACGTCAGTAGTCACCGCCCTTTTTTATAAGGATTTTCATAATAGTCATAAAAAACAGGCCATAAAGTCCCTTTTTGTAGTGCTTCTTTTGGTGTGAATTGCGGCAAGTTTGGCGGTTGAAAGCCTAAAAATAAATTAGGAGGAGTAGAATAATATTTTTTTCCGATAGGAGGACAAGGATCGAGAGGGCTATGATAGGGCACGAATGATCTCATATATTTATTCACGAATAAACCTCCTTACATGTTCATTACTACGTATTGTATTCAGACATAATGAGCATTTATGACACATATAAAAAAGTAATAGGTACGGGGGGAATGAATGTGGAGACTGTGAAACAATTCATTGTATTGGAAGTAAAGAACTTAAAGGAAACTCTGTATTTTTATGAAGGGATTTTAGGGATAACACCTAGTTCAGAAAGGCCGCAATTAGATATTACAGGGGTTTGGTATGATACTGATTCAACGAGAATTAGTTTTGTGATGAATCGCAGTTTGGGCGGGCGTGAGAAGAGTGTTACGGACTCAGTTGATGTTCTAACGTTTTCAATTTCTAACATAGGGAATGTAAAGAAGAGGTTAGTATTTTATAAAATCGCATATACAGAAAACAAAAGTGAGAAGAGTATTGTGGTACAAGACCCGGATGGATATAAACTTCAAGTGATAGAGAAGGATGAATAGACGGAGGGGATTTAGTGGAGAGAAATTATGAAGAAAGTGCGTTGTTTGAGCATCAATTTTGGTTAAAGGTACTTACTGATCATGCACAATTTTTACTGGATGCATTAGCTCCGAAGGAAAAAGAGGATATAAAAAAAGCTACTTACTTTGTTGAAACATTTACGAATTTGTTAAATAAAGTTCGGAATGTGAATCTGATGGCATTTTCAAAAGAGGCAGAACAAGCCGCTAAGGAGATTCGGGCGTTTAAATTAAATATTATACAGAAACAGCTGGAAGGGAAAATTACTATTCATTTTACGCCAACTTTTATTAATCATATGGTAAACGAAGTGGAAGAGTATATAACAGTTTTAGAGTTTTTGAAGAAAGGGGAAGTTCCGCCTGTTTTTCATGAATTACATTATCATCTCGTTTGGTTAACGGATGCGGCTGGTCATGCAGGCTCTATTTCTGGTGGATTAGATCTTGTTGAAAAAAGATTGAAAGAGAAAAGCGAAGAATTTACGAAGCATTTTGAACAATTTTACTTAAAGGCAGTTGAAATGACAGGGTATTTACGGACAGAGCTGCATCATTTTCCTGCATTAAAGAAGTTTACGAAAGATGTTTCACTTGAATTGAAATTATTTTCGCATTTTTTACATGAAGTGGAAGAGCTCGAGTTATCTCATGAAGTATTAAGTGCATTATCAGCTAGAATGGCAGATCATATGGCAAGAGAAGAATGTTACTACTTATTAAAACTAGCTCAATCGTCTGGACTTGAAATGCCGAAATGTAATCCGCTTTAAAGAAAAAGAGGTCAATTTTATTTGGCCTCTTTTTCTGTTTTATTGTCTCTTTTTATTTTTGCTTGTTCAATGCTTGCCTGTAATGTCTCCATAATATTAATGATGTTCGGAGCTGGAGAGATTGTTTCGGTTTTTTCCTGCTGTTCAATTTTGTTTTCGATTAGTTCGGTAAGGGCTTCTTTATACTCATCTGTATACATCTCTTGTTCAAAAGGATTTGTAAGATGGTGGATTAAATTGATTGCTGCTGTGAGTTCTTGTTTTTGAATCGGATAATTTTCGTTACTTGGTAAGTTAGGTGTATTTGTTATAGCGCGAATTTCATTAGGGTAGTGAATAGTTTGCAACATAAGACCATCCTCAAAGTTACGGATAATAGCTAAATGTTGTTTTTTTCTAATAGAAATATGAATAAGCCCAAGTTTATTTGTACGTTCAAGAGCTTCTTTTAATAATAAATACGATTTTTCATGTCCTGGGGTAGGACCTATAAAATAAGAGCGATCATAAAGAACAGAATCGATTTCGTTATTTTGGACAAAAGATATAATACGAATGGATCGTGGTTCATGAGCTTGTTGTAATTCAGCTAATTCTTTTTCATCCATAATAATATATTTATGAGGTGCGTATTCATAGGCTTTTACAATATCGTTATCATCAATTTCTTCATCCGTACAATCAGGAGCAAATTTTTTATATTTAATAGGTGTTAAACATTCTTTATGGAGGCTTAAAAATTTTATATCGTTTTCTTCTACGGCACTGTATAGTTTAATTCCTATATTTAATAGTCCAAGTGAAAGTGCACCTTTCCAGACGGTATGCAAATGAAACATCTCCTTTCGTTCAAAAATGATTATGTATATTATGAGATAGTAAGAAATTTCCTATACGTTTTTTGTTTTTTACGAAAGGGATTGGGATATAAAATATATTGACAAGCCCTCTGAAATATTTTAATGTGAGTGTATAAAATTGTGTATAAAGGGGAGTAACTTATTACAGTAAAGTCGTCATTACAGGGAGAAACCCTCGGCTTTATTGGCAACGTTTCGTTGTTAGTGAGACCTTTACCAGCAATGGTAAAGGCCCCTTTCTGTCTTTTTGAGGACCCTTACCATATTTGGTAGGGTCCTTTTCGTATACAAAGAGAGGAGATATAAAAATGAAAAAACTTATTAGTAGATTAAGAGTTGTATTTCATGTTCGCCGATTTGTTCCATTCCTATTTGACTTTTTTACTTCAAAAGAGGTTTCAATAAAGAAGAAAATTTTATCTGTTGCTTTTTTAGTTGGTTATGTTGCGATGCCGCTTGATTTAATTCCAGACTTCCTACCGTTTATCGGTATTTTAGATGATATTGGAATTGTGTTATTCATTTTGAACCGAATTGTAAAAATGGCGCCAGTTCAATTACAAGAAAAGCATAACGTAAACGTAGGATAGGAGTTAAAATATGGAGCAAATGATTTTAGATATAATCGAGTTTTTAAAGCAGTTTTCTTATTTTGGAGTTGTATTGGCTTTAACTTTCGAATTTATTCCGGCAGAAGTCGTTTTGCCTATGGTTGGGTATTGGGTATACGAGGGAGATATGAATTTTTGGCTAGCTGTATTAGCTGGAACACTTGGCGGAACGACAGGACCGTTAACGTTATACGCACTTGGTTATTATGGTGGTCGTCCGCTATTAATAAAATACGGAAAATACTTCTTTATTAAAGAAGAACAAATTCAAAAAGCAGATGATTTCTTTGAGAAATATGGACCAGTTGTAGCATTTGTTGGACGCTTTGTACCAGGGGTTCGAACGCTTATTTCTGTTCCGTGTGGTATGGCGAAAATGAACATATGGAAATTTAGTATATATACATTTGTAGCAATGTTCCCGTTAACGACTTTGTATGTTTATTTTGGAATGAAATTAGGTCCGCATTGGGAAAAAGCAGCGGACGTTGTTGGACAATATATGCTACCGATATTAGGTGGCGTTATTCTTATCGTGGCTAGCATCTTTGTCTATAAATATATGAAAAAAAGAAACAAAACGGAATCTATCTAGTCATATGAATATTTTTTGAAAATAGATGAATAGTACAGGCAAAAGACTCTGGGGGACATACACATATAGGGAATATAAAAGAGAGAGGGGAAACAACTATGTCTTGTGAATGCTCAGGGTCAGCATTAACTTGTTGTCCAGATAAAAATTATGTGCAAGATAAAGTGTGTAGTCCGTGGTCTGCTACTGTAGTTGCAACAGCAATTGATAATGTTCTTTATACAAATAATATTAACCAAAACGTAGTTGGTACTGGTTTTGTTAAATATGATGTTGGACCAGGCCCAATTACTGTAGAAGCGCTTGATTCTGCTGGAGGTACAATTGATACACAAACATTAAACCCAGGAACGAGTATTGCTTTTACGTATCGTCGCTTTGATAGTATACAAGTTGTGTTACCTGCAACACCTGCTGGAACGTATCAGGGAGAATTTTGTATTACAACACGTTATCCACTTTCATAGCAGAATAGGAGAGGATCGAAATGGGAATGAGAAGTTCCAGTTTGTCTTGTTGTTCTAATAAAACACTTGTGCAAGACCAAGTATGTACAGACTGGTCTATTACAGGTGCTGGTACTCAAATTGTATATACAAATAATATCACGCAAGAAGTATATGGTTCAGGTTACGTGAAATATGATGTAGGTGCGAACCCGATTACAGTTGATTTTTTAGTTGGTGCTACAGTAATTGATACAATTACTGTACAGCCGCAAAGTAGTGGTACTTTCACTGTACGATATTTTACGACTGTTCGAATTACTACGACAGGAACAACTGTTAATCAAGGAGAGTTTTGTATTACTGTACGTTATCCGATTTCATAAAAAA
>NZ_JH414710.1:84062-114126 GCF_000238655.1 Bacillus sp. 7_6_55CFAA_CT2
AAAAGCATACCGTAAATGGTATGCTTTTTTTATGAAATCGGTATTTTAGAAGCGACGTGTAAATTCGCAACAGTACTTACCTTCTAAATATAATGAAGGACTACTTTCTATATTAATAATACTGACAGATTGTAAGTCTTTTCCTGTGTAAGATATTGTATTACCAGGAAAAACAGTGAAAATATTAGTTACTGTTCCAACGATTTGAATTGTAACCGCTTCTGTGCTGCTAGTACTATTATAAACCGAGACGGTACCTGATATAAGTAGTATTGCATCACTTTGCCACAGTATTATTGGCTGTGATTTATGTTTGGCAGAGGAAATAATGTTATTCGTTATAAGGAAATTTCCAGCAAATTCATTTGTTACTAGTTCGTAATTTGGATTTGGAGGAGAGGGCGGTGGACAGGGATTTGGACAAATGATAGATAAAGGAGCGAAACAGCCAATATTTTTTTTGTTCTTCAATACAACCCCTCCTTTTAAGTTATCTGTTACTATTATTAAATGTAGAAGCATGGCCGGTGTGTTAAAAAAAGAAGGAAATATTAAAAATTAAGATTGTCTAATAGGCTTAAACCTTAACTTATCATTAGTGTTATAGAAAAGATTATATGTAAATGGTCATAGGAAAAGAATGATTAGACTCTTTTAGACAAAAGGTGGTTGTATACCATAGTACGAGGAATGTTGGACTTAATTTCTAATTAACTGTATATTTACAAAAATCTAATAAAGTTCATTTGTTATTTAAACGACATTAACATATATTAGATAAAATAGCCCTTGTAATGAATCAATTATTATGAGGAGGATTCACGTGGACAGAAATGCTTTAAGAAAAGTAAAAGGCCTTATTGGATTATTAATGGTTTTTGTATTAGCATTCGTATCATTTCCGTGGAGTACATCAGTCAAGGCGGAAGAGAAAAAGCAAGAAAAGGCATCAAGTGAGAAGAAGATAGTTTTTCCGGTTGTAAGTGATGTGCATATTAAAAATAGTGGAACGGATGATACGTTTCGCTGGAAAAGAGCGATTGAACAGTTTAATATATTAGCACCAAAGCAAGATGCGTTTGTTATTGTAGGTGATTTCACAGATACAGGATCAGTGCAGCAATATGATCGTTTCATGCAAGTGTATAATGAAAATGCAAATAAAGATGCCGTGCGAATGAATTCTCTCGGTAACCATGATTATTGGAACGGTTTATCTGTAGAAGGTGCGCAGAAGCGTTTCTTAGAAAAAACAGGTATGGAATCAATTTATTATCATAAAGTGGTAAAAGGTTATCACTTCCTTGTTATGTCTCCAGAGAATGGAACAACACATGGTTATTATTCGGACAAGCAAATTAATTGGTTAAAAGAAGAAATGGCAAAAGCGCAAAAAGATGATCCAGAAAAACCGATTTTTGTATTTTTACATCAACATATTAAAGATACAGTATATGGTAGCCAAGAATGGGGAACACAAGATAGCGCAAAAATTAATGCAGTGTTAAAAGAATATCCACAAGTTATTACGTTTTCAGGTCATTCACATTATCCGTTAGATGATCCGAGATCGATACATCAAAAAGACTTTACATCAGTTGGTACATCTTCAGTAAGTTATATGGAAGTTGAAGGTGGTAAAGTACAAGGGAATATCCCGCCAGGAGCTAGTACGTTAAGCCAAGGTTTATTAGTAGAAGTAGATGAAGAAGAAGTGACGATTAATCGCCGTGATTTCCATACGAATTCTTGGACAGGCGAGCCTTGGAAAATTAAATTACCAGCAAAGAAAGAAACATTTACACATGTAGAAGATCGTGATAAAGAAAAGCCTTACTTTGCTAAAGATGCAAAGCTTGCTGTATCAAATGTAACAGAAAATGCGGCAACAGTAACATTCCCGCAAGCATTGGACAACCTCCTTGTTCACTCTTACCGTGTGCAGGCTAGAGATAAGCAAACGGGTGAAATAAAAAATAAATTGTTAGCATTCTCAGAGTTTTATCGTGATCCAGTGCCGAAAGATCTTACGTTTACGCTTGCAGGGTTAGATGGCGGGAAAGCATATACACTTGAAGTAGTTGCGATTGATTCATTTGGCAATGAAACCGCACAGCCGTTAACTGCGGAAATTACTACGAAAAAAGATAATATTGACCCGAATGTGAAAGTACCAAAAGCTGATGTTTTTGATGTAAACTTTGGAGATGGTACATTTAAAGACAATTCACCATTTGGTACAAAAGGTGATGTGAAGGGCAATGTGGTTATTGAATATGATAAAGCATTGAAGAAGAATGCTATGAAGTTAAACGGAAAAGCAAATACATTTGGATACCTTCCATTTTCAGCAGCACAAAAAGAGAAAATAGCAAATACGTTTACGTTAGAAACTGTATTTTCAATGAATGAAATTCGCGGACAAGGTATTTTGCAAAATACAGAGAGCGGCGGAATTGGTTTTGAGTCTACAGGAAGTGGATATGTTGAATTATGGGCTCACATTGGCGGTAGCTACAAACGTGTTGGCGTTCAATTAGAAGCGAACAAAACGTATCATTTAACAGGAACATATAACGGAAACGAAGTGGCAATTTACGTAGATGGTAAAAAAGTAAACAGTCAGTCAGCTCAAGGAAAAGTTTATAACCCAAACGTACCATTTGCATTTGGAGCGGATCCTGATAGTAACGGAAATGGTGGTATTCCGTTAAATGGACAAATCGCGCTTGCGAAATTATATAGTAAAGCGTTAAGTTCTTCAGAAGTATTAGCGGCGTACAATGAGTTTTCTAACCGCACAAAGTTAGAGCAAGTAAATGCGTTATTTGAAGAGCTTGGAAAAGTAAAAGAAGTGTTAGTTAGTACGTATGAATTTGGTGATAAGCCAGGTCAATATTCAAAGGAAGCCTTTCAAGAATTAGAGAAAAGCTATAACATTGCAAAGCAAGCATTTGAAAATGTAGGAAGTACTGGGGAACAAATTATTCAAACATATAACGAATTAAAATCAGCTAATGTAACATTCGTACAATCAAAAGTGGCAGAAGAACAACCAAAAACAACGAAAGAAAAATTACAGATCAATATTGAATCTGCAAAAGCAGTAGTGAAGAAAGCGCAAGCTGTAAATGTAACAGATGGTTCAGTGAAATCATTGCAACAAAAAATTACAGTTGCAGAAGCTGTATTACAAGATATGCAAGTAAAAGATGCACAGGTAGAAACGATGAATCGTACATTAGAGTATGCGATTTCACTTGTTGAAAAAAGTATGAACAAATAAGAGAGAAGAAAAGAAGCTTATCATGATAGGCTTGTTTTTTGTTATACTAAAAGTAGCATAGAAAGAAGGAGCGAATAATTTGGAACAGAAAAAGCTAAAAAGAATTCTTGAATATGTATGGATCGCGGTTGTGCTCCTTGTAGGATATTATTTATTAAAAGATAAAAGTATTTGGGTTTTATTCTTAATGACGTTTTTATTAGCAGGATTAGGAACGTTATTTATTAACTTCTTCTTTGATAGTTTGAATGCCTGGAAGAAGAAAAAGAAGGGGACGAAGTAAAGGAGGGAATATATGCAAAAGTGGAAGCTCATATATCAGGTGACTATTTTCTTAGTGCTTGTGGGTATTGGAATGGTCAAATATTCGAAACCAATAGGAAATTGGGCATGGTTTACAGCTTGCATCGGCATATTTTTCATTTTACAATCGTTAACGAAAAAATATAATAGTACAGAAAGATAGCTCGCCGTTTTATCGGCGAGCTATTTTGTTATGCTTTTTTCTGTTCATCATCTGTTTTTTCGGTAGCTAAATGACTATGTTTCCTAGAGTAGAAGAAATAGAAGCATAAGCCGACTATAAGCCAAACTGCAAAGCTAATCCATGTTGTTTTAGACAAATTGATCATTAAATATAAGCAGCAAAGAATCGCGACAACTGGTAATACAGGTACGAAAGGTGTACGGAATCCACGTTTTAAGTCAGGGTGTGTTTTTCGTAAAATAAGTACTGCGCAGCAAACGAATGTAAAGGCTGTTAATGTGCCGATGTTTACTAAATTCGCTAGCAAATGTAAGTCTAAAAGGCCTGCTAATAAAGCGGCAACGACGCCAGTAATCCATGTATTTAATAAAGGGATTTTTACTCTTTTATTTACACGTGCTAACGCTTTTGGAAGTAGACCGTCACGGCTCATCGCATACGAAACGCGAACTTGTCCATACATCACGACTAGGAGGACGGTCGTCATTCCAGTCATCGCTCCAACAGCGAGTAGTCCTGCAATTGCATCTTCACCAACGAAGTGCAATGCAAATGCAACTGGATCAGAAACGTCTAATTGTGTATAAGGAACCATACCTGTTAAAACGAAAGATACAATCATATATAAAATAGTACAAATAAGAAGGGAACCAATAATACCAATTGGTAAATCACGCTGTGGTTTTTTCGTTTCTTCCGCAGCGGTTGCGATTGCATCAAAACCTAAAAAGGCGAAAAACACAGTGGCAGCGCCAGTAATAATACCGTCGTATCCGAATGGAATGAACGGTGTCCAGTTTTCAGGTTTTACATATTTTGCGCCTGCTACGATAAAAGCGATAATAACTGCTAGCTTGATAAGAACCATAATATTATTAATGCGAGCGCTTTCGCGTATACCGAAGCTTAAAAGACCAGTAATGATTAGTAAAATACAAACAGCGGGTAAATCGATGAGGCCACCTTTTCCTACGCCAGGGGCCGAGGCGATTATGGCGGGCAGGTGTATATTGAAACCTTGTAGTAATGATTGTAAATAACCAGACCAACCGACAGCTACTGCTGCAACGGCAAGTAAATATTCGAGCATTAAACACCATCCGACGATGAAGGCGACGACTTCTCCGACTGTCATGTATGCGTAAGTATACACACTTCCTGAGACAGGAATAGAAGAAGCAAATTCAGCATAACAAAAGGCTACACAAGCACAAGTAAATGCAGCAATAAGGAATGATAGCATAATACCAGGACCAGAATGTTTTGCTGCAACAATACCTGTTAATACAAAGATCCCTGTCCCAATTACGGCGCCGATTCCTAAAAACGTTAAATCGAGTGCAGTTAATGTTCTATCTAGTTGCTTTGGTGACTCAGTACTAAGCGCTTTTTTTCGTAATAATGACTTCACTTTGGACTCTCTCCCCCCGTTTTTTCATTTCCATAACTGCGACTATAGTATGAGCCCATTAAAAAAGAGTAAGTAAGTGGAGGTGCAGTTATGGTATGTAGTTTTTTAAAATTGCTGGATTAATCTTAATATAATTCAGAATATTTTGTCAAATAAAAATATGACAAATAAAATGCGGATCAATAGGGGAAACTACTTGCAGAAATGGACGAGGGTTAACGACCCACTGATTAAAGTTAAAGTAGGAGCAGATGCTATGTTATTTTATTTTGAACTTGTCGTCATTTTACTTTGTACGAAATTAGCTGGTGACATTAGTGTGAGACTTGGTCAGCCTTCTGTACTTGGTAAGTTAATTGTCGGTATTATTATCGGTCCGGCTGTACTCGGTATTATTAATAGTTCTGAACTGATTGATGAACTGAGTGAGATTGGTGTTTTGTTACTTATGTTTATGGCGGGACTTGAAACGGATTTAGAAGAGTTAAATCGGAATTTGAAATCGTCATTTGCAGTAGCGGCTGGTGGAATTATTTTTCCTTTCATCGGTGGTTATGTAACAGGGTTGCTGTTTGGATTAATACAATCCCATGCCATTTTTTTAGGGTTATTACTTTGCGCGACATCGGTTAGTATTACGGTGCAGACGCTACGTGATTTAGGAAAAATGAATACGAGAGAAAGTACAACAATTTTAGGTGCCGCCGTATTTGATGATGTCATTGTCGTTATTTTATTAGCATTTGTTATGAGTTTTTTAGGAACGCAAGATGTGAATATAACACTTGTTATCGTAAAGAAAATTATTTTCTTTGTAAGTATTGTTTTTATTGCATGGAAAGTCGTTCCTTGGATTATGAAAATGCTTGTCCCGCTTCGTGTAACAGAAGCGTTAATTAGCGCGGCTCTTATTATTTGCTTCTCTTTTTCTTATTACAGTGAAATGATGGGAATTGCAGGCATTATTGGAGCATTTGCAGCAGGAATTGCTATTTCTCAAACAGAGTATAAGCATGAGGTGGAACATAAAATTGAACCGATTGCTTATGCAATATTTGTTCCAGTATTCTTCGTAAGCATCGGAATGGAAATTACATTTCAAGGGATTGGAAGCCAGCTTTGGTTCATTATTATTATGACTCTCATTGCAATTTTCACAAAGTTAATTGGATCAGGTTTAGGAGCGAGACTGACAGGATTTAATCTCCAATCTTCTATTAGTATTGGTGCGGGGATGGTATCACGTGGTGAAGTAGCGCTTATCATCGCTGCAAATGGACTTACGGCGAATTTATTAGCGAAAGAAAATTTCACAGCGATTGTTATTGTTGTTATATTGACGACGATTATTACACCGCCACTTTTGAAGAAATATTTTGTATAGAGAGGAAGGGCTTATCTGATGTAGGTAAGCTCTTTTTTTATTCCTAAAAGCAATGATCATATAGCATGAAGGGTTTGTAATTATGGTAAAATCTATGTATGTGATATGACAAGGAGAGGGAAGTGTGAAGATTACGAAGGAGAAGGTTATCGGTGTAATCGTACTTATTGCAGTATGTATACCATTTACTGCATGGAAAGAATCAAAAGTGAAAGATTTTCCGGTTTCTATTTTTTCGGAAGAAGCAGATGGTGAGTACGGTCAGAAGCTGAAATATACTGCTTTTTTACCTGATGTTGCGATTTGGATGAACGGTTGGGAAAAGAAGTGGACAGAAGGGGAAAGAACTGTTTATCAAAAAGGGAATCGCATTGTAAATGTGTTTCATCCTCCTGGCGATGATGGTTATTACCTTCTTGAAGCAAGGGAAAATAAGTGAACGCAACCGTAAGAAGTGGAGGTTAAATAGTGAAAGCTTCAACATTACTATTTAAAATTGAAAGTAATATGGATCAATTTTCACCAGCTGAGAAGAAGGTTGCCATGTACATAATGGAGAATGCAGAGATTGTACCGAATTTAACGACGAAAGAAGTGTCAACGAATGCAGGCGCAAGTGAAGCGAGTGTCGTTCGCTTTTGTAAATCGATTGGAATCGGAAGTTTTAAAGCATTTAAGATAGCACTCGTTCGTGAATTAACGATTGCTGATTATAATATTAACGATTTTTCAGTGATGAATACAGAAGATGGACCGTATGATTTATTTAATAAAGTTACTTATGTGAATAAAGCTGCAATTGAGGCGAGCGTGACGGCGATAGATAAAAAAGAACTTGAAAAAGCTGCAGATCGTATTGTAAATGCCGATAAAATTATCTTTTATGGAGTAGGCGGATCAGCTACTCCGGCGATGGACGGAGCTTATAAATTTACAAGGCTCGGATTTACAGCGATGATGCTATCTGATTTTCATATGATGTTGCCGCTTGTGACGAATTTAAAAGAAGGCGATATATTTGTTGCGATTTCAACATCTGGTCGAACGAAAGATGTGCTTGAAATGGCGCAGTATGCAAAGAGGCAAGGTGCAACTGTTATTGGAATTACGAAACTAGATCAATCGTCACCGTTATATAAAGAAGCGGATATTCGCCTTTGTATGCCAGATGTAGAACAAGATCATCGTATTGCGAGTATTGCTTCGAGAATGACGCAATTGAATATGATCGATGCTTTATATGTGATTACTTTCAATCGAATTGGTAATAAAGTATTGAATCAATTTATGGAGACGCGAGAAGAAGCATTGCGGTTACGGAAGTTAAAGTAGAAGAAAAGATGAGGAGACTCATCTTTTTTTATCCCGCTATTTGCCGTGCAGTAAGACCCTCACTTCAAAATTCAGCGGAAGCAAAGAAAGTTAGGTGGGGAGCAACTGCCCGTTAATGCCCGATTGGTGCGGGCTAATAATCAGTGGGGATGAACAAAACCCCCACTGATTAAAGTTTCACTTTATGATCTTTGACAAAAATATGTCATGTCGTGAAATTTTATTTCATAAAATAAGAAAGAGTCATTGATTTTTAGTTTCTTAAAGTTATAATAAAAGTGTGAAATATAATTTCAAAGAGGGTGGCAATATGTTAGAAAATTTATCGACAGAACATCGTAATGAGAAAACAATGAATTTGGATGAGATGAGCATAAAAGAAGTGTTGCAAAGTATGAATGAAGAAGATCGAACTGTTGCGTTAGCAGTTGAAAAAGAGATAGAACAAATTGAAAAGGTTGTACAGACTGTTATTAAATCTTTTGAAGAAGAGGGACGTTTAATTTACATTGGTGCTGGTACGAGTGGTCGTTTAGGTATTCTAGATGCAGTGGAATGTCCGCCGACATTTGGCACGGATGATAAAATGGTGCAAGGATTTATAGCAGGTGGATTGAAAGCGTTTACTAAAGCGGTGGAAGGTGCTGAAGATCGCGAAGAGTTAGCAGAAGAAGATTTAAAAAGTATTGGATTAAATGAGAAAGATACAGTGATTGGAATTGCTGCAAGTGGCAGAACTCCTTACGTAATTGGCGGCTTGAAATACGCACAGAGCGTAGGAGCGAGTACAGCGAGTATTTCTTGTAATAAAAATGCTGAAATAAGTAAATATGCAAAGTTAAATGTGGAAGTAGAGACAGGTGCAGAAATATTAACAGGATCAACGCGTTTAAAAGCTGGTACAGCACAAAAATTAGTGTTGAATATGATTTCAACAGCTTCGATGATTGGTGTAGGAAAAGTATATAAAAACTTAATGGTAGATGTTCAATCCACAAATGAAAAGTTAGTAGAACGGTCAAAACGAATTATTGTGGAAGCAACAGGCGCTAGTTATGAAGTAGCGGCAGAGTATTATGAAAAGGCAGAACGTAACGTAAAAGCTGCCATTGTTATGGTGTTGTTGCAGTGCGAATATGGGGAAGCACTGGAGAAACTAAAATGCGCAAAAGGGTTTGTGAAGAAAGCACTATAAAATAATAGGGAGGGGGATTCTATTATGAAGAAAGAAGAGAGAATGGCCAAGGAAATTTCGGAGCAACTTGGAGGAATAAAAAATATTCGTAGTATTGCTCATTGTATGACGAGACTACGATTAACGCTTCATGATGAAAGTAAAGTAAACATGGACCTTTTGAAAAAGGTTGAAGGTGTTATGGGTGTTATAGAAGATGAGACGCTTCAAGTTGTCGTTGGTCCAGGAACAGTAAATAAAGTAGCAGCTGAAATGGAAGGCTTAACAGGACTACGAATTGGTGAGGTAGCAGATCATCACCTTGAAGATATTGGGCAAGAGATGAAATCAGAGATTAAGAAGAAAAATAATACACCGGTGAAAAACTTTTTACGAAAAATAGGAAGTATTTTCATTCCGTTAATTCCAGGACTTGTTGCGTCAGGAATTATAAACGGGGTTGCTAACTTTGCGAAAAACGCTGGTGCTGATCCAAATGCAACGTGGTTACAAATGTTACTACTCATTGGCGGCGGTATCTTTACATTCTTAGGAATTTTAGTTGGTTGGAATACAGCGAAAGAGTTCGGCGGGACACCGGTTCTTGGGGCAATTGCTGGTATTTTAATTTTCAACCCGGCGATGGCAAACGTAAAATTGTTTGGTGAAGCATTAGTGCCCGGACGGGGCGGATTATTCGCAGTTATTTTTGCAGCATGGCTTATGGTTGTAGTGGAAAGACAAGTTCGAAAAGCAGTGCCGAATGCAGTTGATATTATCGTGACACCACTCATTACTGTATTAGTTGTAAGTATCGTAACGATGTTAGCCATTCAGCCATTAGCAGGTTTCTTATCAGATGGTATTACGAGCGGAATTAATGCTATTTTAAATATTGGCGGAGCATTTGCTGGCGCAGTACTTGCGGGAACATTTTTACCTCTCGTTATGGTCGGATTGCATCACGGTTTAACACCAATTCATATGGAATTTATTAATCAAACACACGTAACACCTTTATTACCAGTACTTGCAATGGCTGGTGCTGGCCAAGTGGGCGCAGCAATTGCGATTTATGTGAAAACAAAAAACAAACGACTTCGAAATGTAATTAAAGGTGGATTGCCAGTTGGCTTTTTAGGAATTGGTGAGCCGCTATTATACGGGGTTACATTACCACTTGGGAAACCGTTTATTACTGCTTGTTTAGGAGCGGCTGTCGGTGGTGCATTCCAAGCAGTTATGCAAACGGCTTCACTTGGAATTGGCGTATCAGGGCTATCTTTAATTCCGTTAATTGCTGACAATAAATATTTACTATATTTCTTAGGTTTAGTAATTGCATATGCTTTCGGATTTATCTTTACGTACTTCTTCGGATTTAAAGAAGAAATGGCAGAAAACATATAGAGAAAGGGATTCCTTTCTCTTTTTCTATTAATAGAAAGGGAGATTTATATGATCGGAGTTTCCATTTATCTTTCAAAAGAACGAGTAGAGAAACAAGAAGAGTGGTTAAAAGTAGCGAAGGAAAATGGGTTTACATCTATTTTTACATCACTGCACATTCCAGAAGATGATCCAAATACGTATAAAGAGTTAATTCAAATATTAGGGAGACAAGCTCTTGCACGTGAAATGGAGCTAATGGTTGATGTTTCTCCAAAATCGTTACACCATTTAGGGCTAACATATGAAAATGTGGAAGAGTTATTGAACTGGGGCATTACCGGTTTAAGAATGGATTACGGCATTGCGCCAAAAGAAATTGCAAGCGTATCTTATAAGATGAAAGTAGCTTTAAATGCGAGTACGATTACAAAATCATTTTGGAAAGAATTACTTGCAGAACATATAAGAGTAGAGAATGTAGAAGCATGGCATAATTTTTACCCGCGCCCAGAGACAGGACTAGCAAAGTCTTTCTTACAAAAACAAAATCAATATTTACAGAAGTGCGGAATAAAGACAATGGCATTTATTCCAGGAGATGCGGAAAAACGAGGGCCGTTATATGAAGGGTTACCAACGTTAGAAAAACATCGTAATATGCGCCCACTTGAAGCGTACTTAGAACTTGTTCAAGATTGTGGTGTTGATAAAGTATTGATTGGAGATATAAGCGCAAGTTTAAAAAGTATGCAAGAAGTAGCTAGTGCAAGTAGAGGGATTATTCCATTGCGTTACAAATCATTTATAACTGATAAAGAAGTATTAAAAGTGGTAGAGCAAGTGCATACAAATAGACTAGATCCGGCTCGTGATGTTATTCGATCTGTAGAATTAAGGGAAGGAAATAGAGTGGTGATAAAGCCGATGCATACAATTGTAAGAAAGAAAGGGAGTATTACAATTGATAATGAATTGTATGGTAGATATGCAGGGGAGATGCAAGTTGCCATAAATGATTTATCTGTAGATGAGAAAGTGAATGTTGTTGGAATGGTTGTAGAAGAGGACGTGTCTTTACTGCCTTATATTGGTGCTGGAAAAATGTTTCAATTTTTTCTATGCGATAGAATAAAAGCTTGAATTAGCGCTATTTTGTAAGAAAACATTATCCGTAAAACGGATAATGTTTTTTGTTTTCTTTAAAAAAGTATTTGACGAATGAAATAAAATACCGTATTGTTTTGACTTGTAAATAAAAGTTCACCATAACAAAACAAAAAGGAGAGTTCAAAATGAATCAATATATTGGGAATTTAATTATTCGTATCGTGTTAGGAGTTACGTTCTTTGCACACGGTTTAGCAAAGTTTCAATCAGGTATCGATAACGTAGCAGGATGGTTTACAAGCATCGGTTTACCAGGTGGCCTTGCATACGGCGTAGCAACAGTTGAATTAGTTGGTGGTATATTATTAATTATCGGTTTAGGTGTACGATATGTAGGATTGTTATTCGCTCTTATTTTAGCTGGAGCTATCGTAAAGGTAAATGGAGCAGCAGGTTTATTAGGAGATGGAAAGAATCCAGGATATGAATTAGATCTTGCATTATTATCAATGGGTGCGTATTTATTCGTAGTAAAAGCAGAAGGATATGTAGATCGTTTCTTAAAAGAGAAAGTAATGAAAACGAAGTAAATTTTATTTATAAATTGTTGACTTGAAGAATTATTGTAACTGTAATGATTACAACTGATGAATTACGAATGAAACAATTTAAATATTTTTTACACGAGATGTAACTGCATTAGTTACTTCTTGTGTAAAAATAAATAAACGGGAGGAAGTAATATGCCTAAATCAAATTTAGAAATTATTCAAAGCACGTATGAAGGATCAGCTTTTTCGAATGCAAAGCATTTAGCAGAAGCCCTCTCTGAAAAAGTGGAATGGACAGAGGCAGAAGGTTTCCCGTATGGCGGAACATATACAGGCGTAGAAGCTATAATGGAAAATGTATTTAGCCGTTTAGGATCAGAATGGGATGATTATAAAGCAAGTGTAAATACATATCATGAAGTAAGCGGAAAAGATGTAATTATTGCTGAAGGTATGTATTCTGGAGTTTATAAAGAAACAGGAAAATCATTTGAAGCAGAATTTGTTCATGTATGGCAACTTGAGAACGGAAAAATCGTGAAGTTTAAGCAATATGTAGATAGTTATATTGTTAAGGAAGCGATGAAGAGATAATGCTTTTTAAATGGATCGTAGGTATATGCATTACAATTATAGTAATTTTCTCGTCTATAGTTGGCGGAAAGAAATTGCTTGCATATGTGGAAAAAGAAAATAAAAATATTCAAACCGAGCGAGCGACAAACGAAAAAGAGAAGAAAGCTGCAGAAGAGGTCCCGCAAATTAGTGAAGGTGAAATTATTTCTACTATGCATAAAATGGTGCACCAAAAGGTAAAATCCTCTGAAAAATGGGGATTTGTAGAGATGACAAAAAAGGAGATTTCTAATGTAAAAAGAGATATTGAAAATAGTACAGGTTTTCAATATAAAATGAAGTTATTTTCTATTATAAATAGATGGGAAAAAGGAGATTTTTCTCAAACTGTTGAGGAGCATAACTTTTTATGGAGCCTTCAAGGTGGAGATACTGGCAAGGCGACGGAACGTTTATCGCCAGAAGAGGAAAAGCAGTATATAAGAGAAATGAAGAGTAAATAAAAACATCGCCAACCTAGATGACGATGTTTTTTCATTAAGAATGTTTTTTCATTAAGAATGTTTTCGTATTAAAGGTCTAGTTGGCTGAACGGCAACAGTTTTGAAATGAGAAAATAAATAACATCCTGTTACAACGACAATTGTCCCTAAAATTTGTATCCACGTTAATTCTTCTCCGAGGAATATGAATGCTAAAATGGCTGTGAAGATTGGATTGAAGTTTAGAAAAATACCTGATGTAGTTGCGCCTAATTTTTGTACACCAATATTCCAAAATACCATACAAAGAACTGTCGAAATAAGCCCAGTATATAAAAGTGATGTGATGAAAGAAGTATTTATATTTGAAACAGTGAAGCTACCTATGTTAAACGGTAGTAATAAAATAACGCCGAAAATACCAGAGTACAACGTTGCCATAAGTGGTGTAGTTGTTTTTGTTGCCCATTTACTGCAAACAGAATAGATTCCCCAAATACAAACTGCTGCAATCATCCATAAATCACCGCTATTAAAATGTAGTGAAAATAAAAGCGAGAAATCACCTTTTAATAGGACGAGGATAACCCCGAAGAATGAAAGAATCATGGATAGGATTTGAAGTGTATTTACTTTTTCTTTTAGAAATAATACTGAAAATAATGCGATTGAAATTGCATTCAAAGTAGAGATAAGACCTACATTCGTAGCGGATGTTTTTTCTAATGCTAAAAATTGAAAGATGTTAAAAAGAGCGACCCCTGAAATTCCCATCAATATTAAAGGAAGTATTGCGGTACGTGGTGGAAGGATTTTCTTTTCTTTAAACCATACCATTGGTAATAAACAAACAATCGCAATCATCCATCTTAAATTTGTCAGTGTCATCGGCGATGCATGATCGACGAGTGATTTTCCAACGACGAAATTTCCTCCCCATAATAAGCTCGTTAGTAATAGTAAAAAGACGTAAAAATAAGGCATGATAAAATCCCCTTTTTTGTAATCAATACTTATTGTAAATAATTTTAGCATTTTTCTTTATTGTGTAATATATTCTTTTGTATAATGGTGAAAACTCGATAAAATCTTTAGTTATGAGTGATATATACGGAATGATATTCAGTTTCGCGTAAGGTATAAGGTGTTTTTTCGAATAATCATCGGTAAGAAAAAAGGGGGAATTGTAATGGAGTCGTCTGTTATTAAAGTGTTGGATGATTTGGATGTACAAATTTTAGATATATTGCAGAAGGATTCACAAGTAAGTAATGCAGAGCTGGCACGTCGCGTTAATTTATCACCGGCTGCGATGCATGCAAGAATAAAAAGGTTAGATGGGGAAGGGTTCATCGATAAGCAAGTTGCGATTTTAAATCAAGAAAAGCTTGGGTTTGATTTATTATGCTTTATTTTTATGAGTACGAATATTCATCAATTTGACAAGTTAGAAGTGTTGGAGAAAGAATTAGAATCGATGCCGGAAGTGTTAGAATGTCACTGTTTAACAGGAGAGTACGATTATTTATTAAAAGTTGCAAATCGTGATCGTAAAGAACTGGAGCAGTTTATTAGAAAGCTGAATAAGCTTGGTATTACACGTATACAGACGAGTTTGGCACTTCGTGAAATTAAATATTCAACAGTATTGCCGATACGAGATGAGGAACCGAGCATCGATTAGATTGCTTGGTTTTTTGTTTGTATAAAGTGATTGACGAGGAGAAAAGAGAGCTGTATTATTATATAAAATTATGAATTAAAATTCATTTAAAGTTATAAATATTAATATCGAGGGCAAGGGGATGTAATATGAAAATCTGTAATGCGGTGACGAGTGATGTGAAAGAAATTTATAGTCTTATTGAGGTTTATGCAAAAGAGGGAGTTGTTTTACCACGTTCTCTTTTATCTCTTTATCAATATTTGCAATGTTTATATGTTATGAAAGAAGATGAGAGAATTGTTGGAGTTGCTGGATTGCATGTATTAGGGGAAGATCTTGCAGAAATACGATCGTTAGTAGTTTTGCATACATATGCAGGGAAAGGAATAGGGCGTATGCTCGTAAATCATGTAATGGAGGAAGCTACGAAAATAAATGTAAGAAGAGTAATTTCCTTAACATATGAAACAGTATTTTTTCAAAAGTGTGGATTTGATTTTGTAAATAAAGAAACGTTGCCAGAGAAAGTATGGATTGATTGTAGACATTGCCCAAAGATGGATTATTGTGATGAAGTGGCGATGGTGCGGTATGTTGGATGAAAAATTTATAGGGAAAAAGTTCCCACTATTATTTACATATATAGTGGGAATATATATTTCCATAAGAAATGGATAGGTTATTAAGAATTTGAATTCGTTTGTCTTACGGCAAAATTATAAAGTGGATCTTTAAGTTCATAGTTATACGTTAAACCGTCGACAATTCCTACAACTTTATCATTATCATAAAGGTCGAGCATAAATTGTGCCATTTGTTTTGCAGTGTGGAATTTTGGTACAACATTATCGTATTGGAATTCATCAATATCAAATGAACGCTTCGCAAATTCTGTTTCAGTTGCAGCAGGAGCTAAAACTTTTGCTTGCAGTTTTGCGCCTTGTTCTTTCAGTTCGTGAGACAGCCCTTCTGTAAATGCACTTACATAGAATTTCGTAGCGCAATACGTAACAGCATCAGCAACAATCGTGTATCCGCCGCCCGATGAAACGTTAATAAGCTGTGTTCCATCAACCATTGAATAATCTCTAACGAAAAGAGAAGAGAGTATTGTTAGTGCTTCTATATTGACATGCAACATCGTCTCGATTTTATTTAAATTTTGTTCGGCAATTGAGGCGAAATTACCAAAACCTGCGTTATTAATCCACGTTTCAATTTGAAAAGCTTGTAGGCTTTCATAAAGTTTATAAACATCTTCAGTAACAGATAAATCAGTTCGTCGAATGACAACATCCAACTCTGGATGCATTTCGTTAATTTTCAATTTTAATCCATCTAATTCTTCTTGTCTTCGAGCTACAAGTACTAAATTTTTCCCGCGAGATGCAAATGCTAAAGCTGCTTCATAACCAATTCCGGAACTTGCACCAGTAATAACCGTATATTTCATATAAAATCCCCCTAAATTCAAATTCATTTATGGTTAGATTGTATTTGTTAGAGTATACTCTAAGTCAAATGTTTTTTATAAATTTGATACGTTCATAAAATATATAAGGATAAGCATGTGGAGGGAGTTTAGTATGTATACAATTAGTGAGGTAGCAAAATTATTAGGATTGAGCACACATACACTACGTTATTATGAAAAGGAAAATATATTGATTGCAAATCGTGATACAAATGGAAATCGACTTTACGAAGAGTCACATATAAAGTGGTTGCAGTTTGTAATGAAATTAAAACAAACGCAAATGCCAATAGCGAAAATAAGAGAATACGCTAGATTATATACAGAAGGGGCGCATACAACAGAAGCTCGTTTACAGCTCCTAGAAGATCATAGGA
This sequence comes from Bacillus sp. 7_6_55CFAA_CT2, assembly GCF_000238655.1. Classification (NCBI taxonomy): domain Bacteria; kingdom Bacillati; phylum Bacillota; class Bacilli; order Caryophanales; family Bacillaceae; genus Bacillus; species Bacillus sp. 7_6_55CFAA_CT2. The sequence continues at coordinate 100,762 of NZ_JH414710.1, forward strand.
AATCTATTCAGATTCAAAGAGAAAACTTAGAGGTTACAGAGAAGATGCTTGAGAATAAAATTATTGCATACAAGGCCTCTTTGGAAAATAAATAGAAAACAAAATCCGCTCCTTAGTTATAGGATAAACATGGATTTGATCTCATAGTGTGTTGGCAAATAAAAAAGAGCAGCTAGCAAAAGCTAACTGCTCCATTCAAGGGATCTCTCCAAGGGGGAGTGGAGAAAATATTATGTTACTAGCATTATTGACAGATTATTAGGAAATATACAAATCGGATGAAAGAAATTTTAAATAAACTTTCGGCATTGACAATTTTTAAAATGTTCATGTACAATACATATGAATGACATTCAGTCATTTTTTTATGTGACAGGATGCATTTAGCTTAGAAATGAACAAATACAATGGTAAATGAGGATGATAGTTGTTTTTATATAGTATTGATGAAAGAGTATATTTTTTAAAACAAAAATGACTGATAGTCAGTCATAAGAGGTGAGAGGTATGAAAAATAGAGCTTGGTTATATGTCATATTAACATGTATCTTTGAAATTTTTTGGGTGTTTGGTTTTAATACGGCTAATACTTGGTGGCATTGGATTATTATTTTAGGAGTTATCGCTGTTGATTTTCACTTCCTTTCTAAAGCGTGTGAACATCTTGCAACAGGAACTGTATATGCTATTTTCGCTGGAGCTGGTACGGTAGGTACTTTCTTAATGGATGTATTTCTTTTCGGTGGAAGTTTCAGCGCAGGCAAACTATTCTTCATTCTTATGGTAGTAGCCGGCGTTATCGGTTTAAAGTTAGCTGACAATAAAGAAGAAACTGTGGAAGGAGCTGCTTAAAAATGGGTTGGTTTTTCGTATTTTGTGCTGCAATTAGTGAAATAGTCGGTGTGATAGGACTTAAAATGTATAGTAAAGATAAGACATTAGCCAATGGTGCGATTTATATAGGTGGGTTTGCTACATCCTTCGCATTTTTGTATACTTCCTTCTTATTTTTACAAGTAAGTGTCGCGTATGCGGTTTGGATTGGTATCGGAACAGCAGGTGCAGTTTTGTTAAACATGTTCTTGTTTGGTGAGTCGAAAAGTAAAGCGCGTATCATTAGTGTGTTTCTTATTGTATGTGGAGTGACAGGATTAAAGGCACTTTCTTAAAGATATATTGTATTTTTATCTCCTAATTGTTCATTAGGAGATTTTATTATAAAAAATGATTTCCTCTTAGAGTTCACTATCATTGACAGTACAATCGATTATCTTATAAAATGAGTGACAGTCATTCAATATGCGTGTGAAAGGGTTTAGATGATGAATAAAAAAGAGAAAATTGTCTATGCAGCTATTGAAGTGTTTCAGGAAAAGGGCGTCGAAAAAACGAAGATTTCTGATATCGTGAAATTAGCTGGCATTGCGCAAGGAACTTTCTATTTATATTTTCCTTCTAAGTTATCTGTTATGCCTGCAATAGCAGAAGTGATGGTTGAAAAGATGATACTTGCAGTGAAAGAAAAAGTGCAAAACGATGCGCCTTTCTCAAGTAAAGTGACGCAAGTAATAGATGCGGTGTTTCACTTTATAGCTGAATATCGTGAAATACAGGCTTTAATGTATGCTGGTCTTGCATCTACAGAACATATAAAAGAATGGGAAGCTGTGTATGAGCCCCTTTATATGTGGCTAAGTGAATTTTTAAATGAGGCAAAAGAAGCCGGTGAAATTCGTGATTCGGTTCACGCAGAGCGAACAGCGAAGTTATTTATCGCTCTTGTTGAATCAGCAGCGGAACAAGTGTATTTATATGATCATAAAGATGATGAGCAAGTCGATTTGCAAAAGGCAGAAGTACTAGATTTTTTAACACATGCACTACATATAAAGAAATAGTGAGATGAACCTGTCTGAAAAGGTAGGTTCATTTTTGAGGAAAACTGAATGATAGTCATTCATCTAATACGTATGTATGTGTGGAAGGATAGTGTGAAATTCTAACGAGTAGGGGGGCATCTCTACTCATGACTAGCCCACAAATAGAAGGATAAAGAAAAAGCTTCTTGGGCATTATTTTTTGAGAGGAACTTACGGGAAGAGGTGTTAAAAAGTGAAGAAACCGATAAAAGAACAAAAGATGGTATTGGTCATTCTTTTGAGTAATATATTTATCGCTTTTCTAGGGATTGGATTAATCATTCCGGTTATGCCGTCCTTTATGAATGATATGCATTTAACAGGGAAGACGATGGGATATCTCGTTGCAGTGTTTGCAATGGCACAGCTCATTACTTCACCTATTACAGGCCGGTGGGTTGATCTTTACGGTAGAAAGAAAATGATAATCATTGGATTATTTATTTTTGGTGTTTCAGAGCTTCTTTTTGGATTAGGAAAAGATGTATGGATGCTTTATGTAGCAAGGGTATTAGGCGGAATTAGTGCTGCTTTTATTATGCCTGGTGTTACGGCGTATGTTGCGGATATTACATCTATTCAGGAACGTCCAAAGGCGATGGGATACTTATCTGCGGCTATTAGTACTGGATTCATTATAGGTCCTGGAATCGGCGGATTTATTGCAGAATACGGTATACGTGTGCCGTTTTTCGTTGCAGCAGTAATTGCTTTTATAGCATGTGTGATTTCGATCTTTATTTTAAAAGAACCGTTAACGAAAGAAGAACTTGCAGAGATTTCTTCTAATACGAAGGAATCAAGTTTTATTGGTGATTTAAAGAAATCATTACATCCAATGTATGCAATTGCATTTATTATCGTATTTGTACTCGCATTCGGATTATCAGCGTATGAAACAGTGTTTAGCTTGTTCTCTGATCATAAATTTGGCTTCTCGCCGAAAGATATCGCAGCAATTATTACAATTAGTTCAATCTTTGGGGTAGTTGTGCAAGTATTTATGTTTGGCAAATTGGTAGAAATGTTCGGTGAGAAAGTGTTAATTCAAATATGTTTAATTGTAGGTGCAGTATTAGCATTCGTCTCAACTGTAGTCTTTAATTATTGGATTGTACTTCTCGTTACTTGCTTCATTTTCTTAGCATTTGATTTACTTCGTCCAGCTTTAACGACATTTTTATCAAAAGCAGCCGGAAAAGAGCAAGGATTCGTCGCTGGTATGAACTCGACTTATACGAGTTTAGGAAATATCGCAGGACCAGCGATGGGCGGAATATTATTTGATATGAATATTCATTATCCATATGCATTTTCAGGCGTTGTTTTAATAGTTGGTCTCGCTATTACATTTATGTGGAGAGAGAAACAGTTGGCTGAAAGTTTTGCGAAGTAATAAAACCCCTTACGACGTGAGGTAAAGTGACCCCCGACAACGGGACACATATCAAAACACCTAAACCATCTGTTCCCTAAATTCTTTAGGGGATAGGTGGTTTGATTTTCATTGAATTTTCACATAATTGTAGTGATGAATGTATTCTAGCACAATCTTTCGCACAGTTTGGATACTTTTGTTATCTTTTGTGAATCGAAAGCTTCACTTTTTAAATGGCCAAAGAAGCTTTCCATGACGGCATTATCATGGCAATTTCTTTTACGGGACATGCTGGTGATGATGCCGTTTTGTTTGGCATACGCTTGAAATTCCTTCGCAGTATAAATACTTCCTTGATATGAGTGAAGGATGACATTTTTTACTTTTCACCCTCTCATTGCTTGTTTCAATGTCTTCGTCGCTAATGTCAGTGTTTGTAATTCGTTGATGACACAACTAATAATTTCGCGATTAAGGGCATCCATGATCGTTGATAAATATAAGGTACGCTCTCCTAATAAGAGATACGTCACATCCGTAAACCTGGATGTATTGAATTGGCACTCCAATCGATCAGGGGCTACCATTGGTTCCGCACCATTGATATATTTCTTTTTTTCGACGTCCTTTACTTTCTCTTCTAAATGGGATACCACCCGCATTTTAACGAAAGTATACGCTAAGCAAATTTTGACATAAAAAAAGCCGATTTTTCTACTCTAAGAAATTTTCGATTCTAATTCGTTATAGGTTAGTTGTTACTTTGTGTGCTTCATATTCTTTCACTATTTTATAAAAGTATTTTTCTTCAGTTTTAATAGTTTCATAAACTTAACTCCTATTATTTCACTATTTTTCTACCTTGGATAAATTTCTTGTGTGAATATTTTACATATAAAATTATCTCTTTACATTTTCTACCATAATTATACCTCTACAAACTAATATTGATTTCCCAATAATCTGTTTTAATATTTAAATCTTAAAAGTAATTAATCTTTTATAGGAAGATATTTTTAAGCACATTTATTTTGCTTAAAGGTATCTTTAAATAGCATAAGTGAACAAGGCTTGCTGGAAGTAATGAAATAAGAGCAATATTTAAAATAAGATTGCAAAATGCAAAGAGTTTAAAAATTTAATGAAAATTTTATATTTGCCCTACATTTTATTTAATTAATTTTCTCTATCTTATACATGTTGGAATTCATATAATACCTTTCTGTTAAAGAAGGAATTGTACTGAGCTACGCATTAGATAAAAAAGTGATAATGAAAGGTAAATGTATAATGAAAAAAATAAAAAAGTTAATTGTTCCAATTAGCTTTAGTTTATTGCTAATTGGATGTAGCGGTAAAGAATTGAATGGGAATTGGAGATTAGCGGATAATGACACTACTTGTCCTGTTTCTTACCAGTTTGATAAGAAAATCGAAGTTAATCCAGAAAATAAAAAAAAGAAAACTATATGGTTAATAGAGATGCATACTCAAAAAATAGCAAATGAATATAAAAATGCAGGGACATACACTTGGCTTGATAATGAATGGATAAATATTGATTATGGAAACAATTTTACTCAAAAACAAAAAATGGTACAAGATAAAGACAAATTAACAATTTATTTTCCATGGGTAGAAAAAGTATGTACGTATAAAAAAACAAAGTAGGATGCCTTCAAAATTATAGAAGAAACTATGGATTGATAAAGGAACTTTAGATGTATGGCTAAAAAGCAATCTAGATATTATATATATTTGATATGTATGTAATGGAATACAAGCTGGTTTTGCTTGTTATCTAGTCAATGATACTTTATTCCAAACTTGGCTGTATGCGATAAGTTCTATTCATAATGGAGCTACATTTTCAATGAGGGAAAATATTAGAATGATGCTAGTAAGGTATTTAAAAATATGCTTTATTAGAGACATTCTGCACTTTCCTTCTGAAAATGATAAGATTTCAATGTAGAAACGTGGAATTTTATAGCCATTCAAAAAATACTAAAAGAATTTGTCTTTTTAAGGGAATGATAGGAATTCAAACTATTTTCAAAAAGAATGAATTACACATTAGTAATTTTGCAGATGAAATTAATAGAGTAATCAATTTTTTATTTGAATATAAGGAAGAAAAAGAAGAGGTAGGATAAAATGAAGCCGATTACAATTCTAATAGCTGATGATGACTTGAAGATTGCTGAATTAATTGAAATACATTTAAAAAAAGAAGGATACCAGGTTGTAAAAGCAACTGATGGAGAAGCCGCAATTGAAATTATTCAATCGCAGGCAATTGATTTAGTGGTTTTAGACATCATGATGCCAAAAATGGATGGTTATGAGGTGACGCGTCAAATCCGTACTAAACAAAATATGCCAATTATTTTCTTAAGTGCGAAAACATCTGATTTTGATAAAGTGACGGGTCTTGTACTAGGTGCAGATGATTATATGACGAAACCTTTTACACCAATTGAATTAGTTGCACGTGTGAATGCTCAACTTCGCCGATTTCTTACGTTAAATCAACCGAAAGTAGAAGAAACATCTGTTTTAGAGGCTGGAGGCGTTGTCATTGATTTTGAGAAAAGAACGGTACATGTATACGGAGAACGAATTGATTTGACACCAAAAGAGTTTGATATTTTATATTTATTGGCAAGTCATCCGAAAAAAGTATATAGCCTTGAAAATATTTTTCAGCAGATATGGACAAATGATTATTATGATGATAACAATAATACAGTTACGGTGCATATTCGTACTTTACGAAAGAAACTTGGAGAAGATAAAAGGAAGAACAAGTTAATAAAAACGATATGGGGAGTAGGTTATACTTTCAATGGCTAAAATAGTAAAAAGTTTTAGGTTTAAAATGATTGCCTTGTTTGCACTAAGTATGATGTTAGCAGCTTTCGGAACATATATAATTTATAAAACATTAGGTTTCTCTTTTAGAATGATGGTTAGTCATGAAGACTATGTAGCAAATAGAGTGGTTGGGGGAAGTATTTATTTCTCTTTCCTTTCCTTCACTTTGCTATCTATTTTATTCTTTTTCTTTTTAACGAAACCTTATTTAAGGTATTTTGATGAAATTTCTAATGGCATTCATCATCTCTCTAAAGGAGATTTCACACATAAAGTTTATATTTCATCAAATGATGAATTCAGCGATATTGCACGCGCAATTAATATTGCAAGTGAAAAATTAAAAGAGGCGGTTGAACGAGGAGACTTTGCAGAAAGTAGTAAAGATCAACTTGTTGTTAACTTAGCTCATGATTTAAGAACACCATTAACATCTGTCCTAGGTTATTTAGATTTAATTCTCAATGAGAAAAACTTAACTGCGGAACAAATTAAATATTATTCTACAATTGCATTCGCAAAATCACAACGACTTGAAAGTTTAATTGATGAGTTATTTGAAATTACACGAATGAACTATGGTGTACAACAAATAGATAAAAAAACATTAATATAAGTGAATTGCTCGTGCAATTAGATTTGGAATTATATCCATTATTAGAGAAAAATCAATTAGAGGCTAGATTACATGTTGCACCAAATTTAACTATCAACGGTGACGGGAATTTGTTAGCACGAGTATTTGAAAATCTTCTAACAAATGCGGTTCGATATGGAAATAATGGGAAGTTTGTTGATATGAATGGATACATTGAAGATGGAGACGTTGTTGTACAGATTATTAATTATGGAGAAAGTATACCAGAAGAAGAGTTACCTTATCTTTTTGATATGTTTTATACAGGTGATAAAGCAAGAACAGTACAGAAAAATAGTACGGGTCTTGGATTATTTATTGCTAAAAATATTGTTGAGAAACATAATGGGAAGATTTCTGCAGAAAGTAATGTAGTGAGAACAATTTTTGAAGTGAGATTACCAAAAGAAGAGAATTGAAAAATTTAATAAATATTTAATTATTACCCCACTTTTTATTTAATTAATTTCTTCTATCCTATTTATAGGTTAGGCCAAAGAGAAATTACTAATAAAAGGTGGGGCTTTTTATATTGCGAAAAGTATACGCCTAGATTTTTATCACAATTTGATTTTAAAAGAGATATGTTAATACTTTGAAATCTAATTTATATATAATTTCTAAAAATGTTAACTAATTATACAAACGGAAATAATGGTCTCCAAAAATAAAGTACAAGAAATAGTGAGGATAATATGAAGACAGTAAATAAGGTAGTCATTGTTGGTGTATTAACAGTTGGTATAGGAGCTGGGGCTTATATGAATTTTGCCGGAAGTTCTGAACCAGTTATGACCTATAAAACATCTGAAGTACTAGAAAAACAAATCGAAAATCAGCAAAAGTTTGCTGGTGAAGTGATTCCAAATGGAATGGAGATCATTTCATTTGATCCAACAAAAGGTACGAATGAACTAGCTGTTAAAAAAGGCGATGAAGTAAAGAAAGGACAGCTTCTGTTTAAATACAATGATCCAACTGTTAAACAAGGTGTAACAGAAGTGGAAATGCAAAAGAAAATTGCACAAAAAGAAGTAACATTACAACAAAAACAAATTGATGCAGCAAAACAAAAGCTACAAAAAGATAAAAATGCTGGTCTTCCTGCAGAAGCAGTAAAAGCGTCAGAGATTGAAATTCAACAATTAGAATCACAGCTTGAAATGAAGAAGTTTGAAGTAGAAAAAGCGGATGAAATGATTAAAGTAGCAAAAGAGAAAGTAAACACACTTTCTGTTATGAGTCCTGCTGACGGTGTAATTGATGATATTATTACAGCTTCTAATGAAAGAAACGGTATGAGCGGAATTACACTTCGCCATGCAGGTCCATTTAAAGTAGCAGGTCAAATGTCTGAATTTGAACTTGCTAATGTAAAAATTGGACAAGAAATAACAGTTTCATCAAAAACTGTAGCGGGTAAAACATGGACAGGAAAAGTAACAGAAATTGGTTCTACACCATTAAAAAGTATGGATGAAAACAAAACAGTTTCTAGTTATCCATTTACTGTGACGTTAGACAATAGTGAAGGCTTACAAAATGGTTTCCACGTATACGTAGAAACTAAATCAGGCGAAGCAAAGGGTACAGTCATTCCAAAGACCAGTATTTTAAAAAAAGGTGATAAAAACGTTGTCTTTGTTGTAAAAGACGGAAAAGCAAAAGAACAAGTTGTTACGGTTGAATTTGAAACAAGTAATGAAGCAAAAATTTCCGGAGTGAAAAAAGGAGAAAAAATTATCTCTAGACCTACTGTAAATCTAAAAGATGGTATGGAGGTTGCCACGCAATGATTAATTTACAAGGCATTACAAAATCTTTTCAAAATGGTGAAGAATCCATTCAAATATTGCACGGAATTGATGTAACGCTAAATCAGGGAGATTTCACTTCTATCATGGGGCCTTCTGGTTCTGGTAAATCAACATTAATGAATATTATTGGGTGTTTAGATAAGCCTACGACAGGTTCCTATGAATTAGCTGGACAAAATATTTCAAACATGTCTGAAACCGAGCTTGCGCATGTTCGTAATAAAGAGATTGGATTCGTATTTCAAAACTTCATGTTACTGCCACGACTTACAGCGTTGCAAAACATTGAATTACCACTTATTTATGCGGGAGTCGATAAAAAGGAAAGACAAGAGCGTTCATTAGCAGCCTTAACAAAAGTTGGTTTAGCTGATCGCGATACCCACTTTCCAAATGAATTGTCAGGTGGACAAAAACAACGCGTTGCAGTTGCACGCGCAATTGTAAATAACCCGAAATTTATTTTGGCAGATGAACCAACAGGTGCACTAGATACGAAAACAAGTGAACAAATTGTAAATCTATTTTATGAATTAAACAAGCAAGGTTCAACGATTATTATGATTACTCACGATCGTGAAATCGGGGAAGCCGCAGCACGTCAAATCGTTATTCGTGACGGAAACATTGTTCAGGATTGGAGAGAATAAAATTGAATATACATGAAAATATACGTATGGCTATCTCTTCTATCTTTGCCCATAAAATGAGATCTATTTTAACGATGCTGGGAATTATTATTGGAATCAGTGCGATTATTACAATTCTCGCAACGGGGGATGGAAATACTGCAAAGATGCAAAAAGAGATTGAAGAGAGCCGCCATATGGATGAAATTAATATAGAGTATATCAACCCAGATTTTCCGCTGGAAATAGCGAAGATTACACCAGATATGGTAAAGCAATTAGAAGTAATACCAGGTGTAAAGGATGTGTACCCACATGTGAATATGGACGTAAAAGCATATGTAGGTTCAAAAGAAGCTTCTCTTAATTTAAATGTGGGAACAGGTAATTTTATGCAGGATCACAAACTACGAATGATACATGGGCGTGAGTTAACAGAGACTGAGCTGGAAAAACCAATTCCTGTTTTGATTATCAGTGAAGCTCTATTTAAAAAACTATATGATACATGGGAAAATGATTTATATATAGATATAAAAGGAAAACCATATAATATTGTCGGGGTGTACAAATATGATAATATATGGCAATCAAATGTGTATGCAGGATATACCTCGGTTGACAATGCACCGTTGATCTCAGGTGTTGAGGAATATAATGCAGTGACCATTAAGTTATCTTCTTCTAGCGAGCGAGAAATTGTAGGGAAACAAGCTGTATCTGTATTAAATGGATTGAAACCACCAGAATTTGAGCATCTATTTACAGTAGAGGATGAGACAAAAAACGATTTGGTCGTAGAAGAATCATTAGATACGATGAAAATGGTATTCACTGGTGTTGCTGGAATCTCTTTAATCGTAGGTGGTATTGGTGTGATGAATATCATGCTTGTATCTGTTACAGAGCGTACACGTGAAATAGGTGTTCGAAAAGCACTTGGTGCAACGAGAAGGGAAATATTAATGCAATTTCTTATTGAAGCTTGTATTTTAACAGCATTAGGTGGAGTAATTGGTTTTGTGTTAGGTATTTTCTTTGCTTGGGTATCGGCAATCGTAGGTGGATGGCCACTTGTTATTTCAGTAAATCTAGGTCTACTATCTGTTGGAATATCTATATTGATTGGCATTGTCTCTGGTATACTTCCAGCAAATAAAGCAGCTAAACTAGACCCAATTGATTGTCTACGATATGAATAATAGTTGTAGGTGAAAGATAAGATATTCTAGAAAAGAGTAAATACCCATATGGGTATTTACTCTTTTTGGAAATAAGGATTTTCATGGTATAAGCAAAAATCTAAACAATCTTAACTCTAATTTTATATAGATTTCTTGGCTGTAAATACTAAGAGGAGAGAGGAATATAAAATGAAAACAGTGCTAGAAGCAAAAAATATTAAAAAAGTATATGACACAGGTGGAAATACATTTGAAGCGTTAAAAGGGATTAACTTACAAGTACAAGAAGGAGAATTTGTTGGGATTATGGGCCCTTCTGGTTCAGGTAAGACAACTCTATTAAATGTTCTTTCAACAATTGATCATGTGACGAGTGGTGAGATTTTAATAGATGGAAAAGATATTGTAAAAATGAGTGATGATACGTTGGCATTATTTCGGCGCAATCATTTAGGTTTTATTTTTCAAGATTATAACTTATTAGATACGTTAACGGTCAAAGAAAATATCGCATTGCCTCTCGCTTTATCAAAGGTGAAGGTTAGTGAAATTGATCGGCTTGTTCTTGAAATCTCTAAGAAGTTTGGCATGGATCATATCTTAAGTCAATACCCATATCAAGTATCTGGGGGACAGAAACAACGCTGCGCAGCATCACGTGCCATGGTTACGAATCCGAGTATGATTTTTGGGGATGAGCCAACTGGGGCGCTTGACTCTAAATCAGCAACGGATTTATTAGAAAGTATGAAGTCATTAAATGAATATGATAACTCAACCATATTAATGGTAACGCATGATGCGTTTGCGGCAAGTTATTGTAAACGAGTGATTATGATTAAAGATGGTGAATTATATAAAGAATTACACCGTGGAGAATTAACACGTAAGCAATTCTTCCAACAAGTCATTGATGTAATGTCTTCCATTTCTGAAGATAAGGCTGATGATCTTATCTAATATGGCCATTTATAACATAATGTGTGATTAAAACAATGTATATTTTGTAGAAATAGTTTTTAGGAGGTTAAAATAAATGACTTTAATTGAAATCGTTCAACGAAATATAAGGCGAAATTTTAAGGAGTATATACTTTATTTTGTATCTTTAGCGTCGAGTATGCTGATTTATTTTATATTCGCGTCACTTCGATATAGTACGCAAATAAAAAAAGAAATGCTTAATAATGTAATGATTAATAGTGTTCTTCAGTCTTCAAAAGTGATACTCATTATTTTTATAGCCATATTTATTATTTACTCTACTAATTTTTTTATAAGAAAACGTAAAAAAGAGATAGGGTTATATTCTTTACTAGGTATTACTAAAAAACAAATTGGTACGATGTTATTTTGTGAAACATTAATAATGGGGGGCGTAGCTTTAATAGTTGGGATATTGATTGGCAGTATAAGTTTTAAGTTATTTTTAGAACTTCTAATGAGTTTGATGAAATTAAATGTGCCAATTACGTTCGAGTTATCTATAAAGGCCATAATAGACACAATTATTGTTTTTTTATCGATTCTATTATATACAGCTTGGAAAAACTCGCGCTTAATTTATCAATTTCCATTAATTGAAATGTTCCAAGCGAATCATAAAGGAGAGAGTATGCCAAAAGGATCTAAATATTTGGCATATATAGGTCTTATTTTAATTGGCTTTGGTTATGTTTTAGCATTCTTTTTTCGCGAAGTCGTAAAATTTGTGCAGAACCCTGAGGACCCTATGCGTCCGCTAATGGATCCTAAAATAATCCCGTTATGTATTTTGATTGCGATTGTTCTTGCAACCTACTGTCTATTCACGTCTTATACAGTTATTGTATTAAAGAAAATTAAAAGTAAGAGCAATATCTATTTTAACGGTATGAATATACTAAATATTTCACAGTTGTTATATCGAGTAAAAGGAAATGCCAAATTACTTGCGACTATTGCTATCTTAAGTGCCACAGCTTTAACGGCTGTTAGTACAGTTGTATCAGGATATTATGTAGGGCAATCTGAAACAAATGAAGATTTTATGCAACTGTATGGAGTTACATTATTTATTGGAAGCTTTTTAGGAATTATATTTGTACTAGCAACGGGTTCTATTATTTATTATAAACAACTATCTGAAGCACATGCTAATCAGAAATACTATGAGGTTCTTCGTAAGGTAGGTGTTACGAAAAAAGAAGTAAGAAAGTCAATTTCTAACCAAGTTAGCTTTAGTTTTATTTCACCTATAATAGTCGGACTTACTCATAGCTTATTTGCTTTACCAATAATAAACAACATGCCTATATACAGTATTATGATTCCTATTTCCATTAGTTCTATTGCATATTGCATAATCTATTTTGGATATTATATATTAACTGTTAATTCGTATTTTAGAATTGTGTATAAATAATAAATTCTTTTGATATTGCGTAATAAAATTAGGAAATACAACCTATCAAGTTCTAAAGAATAATGGAATGAACAAAAGCCGATATCCTTAACGTGTAGGGAATCGGTTTTTTCTATATGGGGTACCGCCACACATCCATCAACTTAAGGGATATTTTCAAACAAAATGTGTTTTTTTTATATAATTTTTTATTATCTTTTATAGATTTTATAAAAGTAGGCATATCAAATAAACCCTGACAGGTTTCAATTTTTTACTATGCTACCTGAGGATTAGAAGTGGTATACTCATAAACAACACCCAAAATATCAAAGACTGTCTTTTTCTCGTACCGATGAGATTTTCGTCCGTTGTGCTGTAGGAGGTTAAACAGACGAAGGAGAACCTTTGATAATTCTTGGGTGTTTTTGTGTAATGCTTGGTAAAAAAGTGAAAAATAATCCTTAATTATATACATTGCTTTATATTCACTTAGTTCTTTCTGTTTTTTACGTAATAGGAGTTCTCGCATTTTAAACAT
>NZ_JH414710.1:115092-153732 GCF_000238655.1 Bacillus sp. 7_6_55CFAA_CT2
GGGGTACCGCCACATCGCTATCAAGCTAACAAAACAAAATTCCTCCTAAAATGAAAAAATACGCTATTCTTTCTGTAGAATCATAGGAAAGGATGGTGTTTTTTAAATTTTATAGATACTTTGTGGTAACCTCAAGTAGGAGGATTTAGCACAGTCAAATAATAATATCTTTTGTCTAGAAAGGAGAATGTTTTTTGAAATACACATTAAGAAAAAAATTAAAGGTGTTTTTTATAGGATTACCAGTACTAGTAATAATCACTTCTATTTTCGTTTATTACAAGTTTTTAACACCTTCAGCAGATATTCAACAATACAAGGAGTATTATGCTCCAAAAACAACACAAAAAGTATTGAATCAAGGTGAGGTAAAGGTCACATTTTTAGGAACATCATCTTTACTATTTGATGATGGAAATACACAATTAATGATTGATGGTTTTATTTCTAGGCCATCCTTACTAAAAATGTTGTTCAGCAATATAAAAACAGACGAAGATACTGTAGATAAAATTTTTAATCAAATAGGGGCTGATAATAATAAACTTAAGGGATTGTTTATTGCACATACACATTATGATCATGCGTTTGATTTAGCTTACATAGCTAAACGAACTGGAACACATGTATATGGTTCAGAGTCAGCAATTAATATAGGTATTGGTGGTGATATAAATAAGAACCAGATGTCTGTATATGAAGTAAATAAGGCTATGAAGTTTGGTGATTTTACTGTTACTGTCCTTCCATCGAAACATTCACCAACCTTTGATGAGGGAGAAAAAATAAAAAAGCCACTTAAACAACCAACTAAAGCACTAGATTATCATGAAGACTCTTCATATGATTACTTGATTACGTATAATAATAAAACTTTCCTTGTTAAACCAAGTGCTAACTATATAGAAGGTGTATTAGATGATATTCGAGCTGATGTCCTGTTTTTAGGAATAGGGGGATTAGGAAAGCGGGAAAGTAATTTCCAAAATATGTATTACGAGCAAGCTGTACGAAAAGTACAACCGAAGCTTGTTATTCCAATACACTGGGACGATTTCACCAAACCATTGACAGATACACTTGAAGCAATGCCTAAATATGCGGACAATACTAAAAATGGATTAGATTTTATAATTCAAAGGACAAAAGCAGATAAAATTGATCTTCAAATACTACAAGGTGTTAGAAGTATTTACTTCTAAAAAAGGGATCCACCACACCTCTATCAAGTTAAGAAACATAAAAAACGATAATAATGAACTTCCGTGCTAAAAAAGCTACAAAATTTTCGTTTAGGGACAATCTGTTCTGTTAGCTTGATGGCGATGTGTCTGTACCCCTATATCATCTTTCAGATCTTCCGTTCGTTGTAATGAGCGATAAAATATGGAACGGGGTAATTCTAATACGTTACGCAATTCTTTTACTGTTATTTTTGTTTTTAAATTTTTCCATAAAGTAACTACAGTTTCTGATTTCAGCCCCTTTCGATTTCTAGATAATTTCCCCATACAAGTAATTTTGTTTTTAGGTGTTTATTTTCTATACGTAGCTATTCTAATTCACTGAGCTCTTTTGGTCTTTTTCCATAAGAATATTGTTTTCCTACAGGTTGTTGAAACTGATACGTTTGATCTGTACGATACCATTTCATCTATATCTTAATTTGGGAAACATTTTTAATTCCGAGTTTCTCTATAATGGTCCAATTGGAATACCCATCCTTTTTCATTTCAATCACTTTCCACTTTACTTCTTCGGGGTAATGAACTCTTATTTTTTCATGTACCACTATTCGGGTTCACTTCACTTTAACGGTAAGGCTTTTTTGTTTTATAAGCTTAATCCAAACCGTTTTAATTCAATAAAAATCCCCTCTAATTGCTTTCCTTTATCCGTTAATGTGTACTCTACACGAGGCGGAACTTCTGGATATACTTTTCTCGTTATAATGCCTTGAGATTCTAATTCCTTTAGTCGAAGCGATAATGTTTTTGGACTAATCCCATCCATTGATTTTTGTAAATCACTAAAGCGTAATGTTCCTTCGATAAGAAGATCACGAATGATTAAAAATGTCCATTTTGTACTAATTACATCAAGTGTTTTAGCGATAGGACAAGGTATGCCCGGTAAACCTTTCGTTAATTCAACTGGATCTATATTGCTCATGGAACTAGCCTCCATAAAATTTTTTTAGATGAATTTGCTTTATAGTATCACAAAACTATACTTTTGGTAACTATATGAAAAAAATATCACTACTTCCATAAAGGAAGTTAGTGCATATACAATAGCAATACGAAACAAAAAGGATTTATATAAGGAGGTGGTGATTTCCATGGGGACAAAAAAGTTACTTGGATTTCTTAGTTTGTTTGTTATTTGTATTGTGCTTGTAGCATGTGGTGTGGAACAAAAAACTGAAGTTCAGTTATTAAAAGAAATGCCAAAGCCAAAAGCAATGACAATTGATCCCTCACTAAGTAAAAAAGAAGCGACAGAAATGGTTCATGCGGCGCAGCGTTTTTATGCATTTTGGGATACAGGTAAGGAGGAACTTATTCCGCAGATTGTTACTAAAGATTTCTTCGATAATACATTGCCGAAAGGGCGACCACAAGGCATTGAAGGATTAAAGTTTGCAGCGCAAAATTTTCGTAAAGTTGTGCCTGATATATATTGCGAGATTGAAGACTTATTAGTTGTTGGTGATAAAGTAACGGCCCGTCTTTCTTTTACAGGAACGCATAATGGTAAGAAAATTAATTTTTTTGCAATTGATATTTTACATGTGAAAGACGGAAAGATAACAGACGATTGGCATTTAGAAGATAATCTTACACTACAGCAGCAACTTGGCTTAATAGCTGAAGAGTAGATCATATAGGGGAGAGAAAAACGATGAAAAATATATTTATTATAAATGGACATGAAAAATACGGTACAAAGGAAGGACGATTAAATAAAACGTTAGTAGATTATATGGTTACTGTATTAGGCGAGAATCATCATGTGAAAACAACAACGATTCAAGATGGTTACAATATTAAAGAAGAACAAGATAAGTTTTTATGGGCTGATGTTGTGATTTATCAAACACCAATTTACTGGTTTAGTGTTCCAGGCTTATTTAAAACGTATATGGATGAAGTATATGAATACGGTTTGTTCTTTAAAGGTGCAGATGAATATGGAACAGGTGGTTTATTAAAAGAGAAAGAGTATATGTTCTCTACAACTTGGAATGCACCTGAAAAAGCATTTGGAGATAAGACAAAGTTCTTTGAAGGAGAAAGTTTAGAATCAGCGCTTAGTCATTTACATCGCGTGCAAAAGTTTCTCGGTATGAGTCCGTTAAAGAGTTTTGCTTGTTATGATGTGGTGAAGAATCCGGATATAGAGAAGTTTTTATTGAACTTGAAAGATCACTTAGATGGAGTAATTAAATAATAGTATGTGAAGAAGGTACTACTAAGGAGGTAGTACCTTCTCTTTCACGAAATACGTTTAAAATCTTTACTTATACAGGACTGTTTTAGTTTTTTTGATTTGATTAAATGTTTTATATCAGAGATGTTATCGTATGAAAGCTGAGTATGATAATAGTTAATGTACTCAAGTAATGCAAAAATATAAATAAATAGAGTGAATGATAGCCCACCTAAAGGTAAGTGAGGATACCAAATTATAAAATCAATAATAAACGTAATAAATCCCGTAATAATGAATGCTATATTTATCTTTTTAAGTATTTTTAAATATTGAATCATCCTAATGGGCGTAACAGATGTTTTCTCTTTTTTTAGTCGTTTCCACTTTACGTACCAGTAAATTACTCCTTGTAATAAGATAAACTCTAAAAGAAGAAATGAGACCCAAAAAGAATATAGGGAATATAAATGTAACGTAGGATAAGCATAATTAAGTAAGTAACTTGTGAAAATAAAAGTAATGACTGAAAATAACTCACCTGTGTATAGATAAGAAAGTCTTTTTTCTAGGGTGCGTTTCATGGTTTTTCTCCTTTTATAAAAACTTGCATGTTAATACGTGGATGGCTGTATCCATAACTTCGCAAAATTTGCCCAACCGAATGAATCAATTGTTACGTTTTTTAAAGAAGAAGGGTATGTTTTTCTTTTTAGAACGTGATAGTTAAATAAAATGATGTGTTCTGCTTGTAAAAACTCTTCAATCTCATACATGAGTTCATAGCGCTTTTCTTTATTTTCTTCTAATAAAAATGTATCTAGTAAACAGTTAATTTGTTTTTCGTAGTGCGGGTCCATGAACCGATTTACGAAGCAACTTCTATTTTTAAATACATTTAAGAATGCAATTTCATGATTGGCAGCAAATACTTCTCCCATGAAAATAATATCAGCATGTTTATCAATAGAGCGATTCATATAATCTGAAACGGGAAATGGGTGAAGCTCTACTTGTATACCTAAACTTGCACATCGTTCTTTTAAGAAATATGCATCATTTGCACTATCTTTAAATGCGAAGAAGTAAATATGTATCGTTTCTCCATTATATGTACTCTTTTTCAAATACTCTTTTGCCTTTTCTAAAGAGTAGGATCTTCTTGTTGCAAGGCGGCTTCTATCAGGGAAAAAGCTTGATGCAGCAATTGTCCGTCTACCCTCTATGTTACGAAGTATCATTTCAACATCATATAGTTCTCTCCAAGCTTTTCGAAAGTAAATGTCGTGATGAGGACCAGGTTTTGTAAAGTTGAAGCTAGCATAAATACAACCTATTTCTTCTATTTGTATATCATGCCTTTCATTTTCCTCTTCGTTTGGTAGTTCATAATCAGCATCTATTTGCACATGGTCAGGAATACCCCAAAATTCAATACGGTCTAATAATGCGCGCTCTTTAAAATAATGGGTGAACGCTTCGAGTACGATATTATCTTCAGAGTAATGAGCAAGTTTGAAAGGTCCAGTACCTATATAATGATGATTTTGAATACTCGTATCACGCGGTAAAATTGCGAGCTGCATTGAACTTACATAGTGTAAGAAAAATAAATTTGGTTTTGCTAAATGGAATCGAATTTGCAGTGGTGATGGTGTTTCAATTTGAACAATTTCTTCTGTTAACCATTCGAAAGGGGATTGAACTTGCTTTAGTCTTTCAAATGAAAACTGTACATCTTTAGAAGTTAAAATTGATTCATTGTGAAAATATATATCTTTTCGTAAATAAAAGGTCCACGTAAGTCCATCTTCACTTAATTCCCATGTATGCGCAATGTGAGGCTCCATTTTTTCAGTAACATCGTTATAGACAACTAACGTATCAAAAATTTGACTCGTAAGATGACTCTCTGTAGTTACAGCCACAAAAGCTGGATCTAATGGGAATATCTTTCTCGATATAGGAATCTTTAATACGTCGTACATATCATTTGAGGGTTCGTATCCAAAATGATGATGTAGTTTATTTTCTATCTTTTTTTGAAGTGCGAGGGGGAGGGGTTCTTTTAAAAGAAGAAAGATATCTTTTAATTTTTCTTGGGCTAACAGTTCATCTGTATAGGACTCAATCGCTTCTACGAAATTATGTATAAATAGAATTTCCGTTTTATTTCCGCGGCCTCGCCCTGGAGTCCAGCTAATTAATTGCTCCTCGCTCATTTTCTTTAATAAAATCTTTACGTTTTTCGTACTGCAATATAAAACATCCGCTAATTCTTGTAAGCTATTTCGCATATGTTGTTGATCTTGTGCATGTAGTCTTAGTCTAATGTAATAGTCCATAATTTTCATATATACACTTCCTTCTATCATAAAAGGGGAAACTCTTTAGAATATTCTAACCTTTTTCTTCCTTTTTTTCAAAGTAAAATAAGTAAGCATAAGGAGGGGAAACAATGGGATTTTGGAGTATGCATCGAAATATAAAAATTAGAATTATAACATCGTTTTTAACACGTACTGTGTCTACGATGATTTTTCCATTTATGGCGATTTATTTTTCCGTAAAGTTAGGTAGTGCGATTGCTGGTGCGTTACTACTTATTAATGTCATAGCTTCATTAGTAATTGGTTTATACGGTGGATATGTTGGAGACCGGCTTGGGCGTAAAAAGGTTATGATTATCGGTCAAAGTATACAAGTCATTTCCATTGCTTGTATGGGAGTTGCGAATTCGGATTACGTTGACTCACCGTGGTTAACATTTGTGTTTATGTTAGTGAATAGTTTAGGATCGGGACTTATGAATCCTGCGACAGAAGCGATGTTAATTGATGTGAGTACACCTGAAAATCGAAAAGTGATGTACAGCATTAATTACTGGGCTATTAATTTATCGATTGCGATTGGAGCGATATTTGGAGGATTACTATTTGAAAACTATAGACTACAATTGTTTATCGTATTAACGCTTGTTGCCATTATGACTTTATATGTGATGGCTGTGTATATGGAAGAAGTGTATGTAGCACGAAAAACGATGGAGAAGAAAAATGTATTAAAAGATATGGCAGATAGTTATAAAGTCGTGATGAAAGATAAAGCATTTTTAATTTTTTGTGCAGCGAGTATATGTACATTATCGTTAGAGTTTCAAATTAATAATTATTTAGGGGTACGTTTGCAGAAGGAATTTGAAACGGTTCACTTTTTATTCGGGAATGGTTTTACGTTTGATTTAACAGGGATTCGCATGTTGAGCTGGATTTCTGCAGAGAATACAATTTTAGTTGTGTTATGTTCAGCACTTCTTATTAAAATGCTGAAAAGCTTCAACGATTTGAAAATCTTATATGTAGGCTTATTTATTTACACGATTGGATTTACAATACTCGGAACGAGCAATAGCTTATGGATTTTATTAATTGCAGGGCTTTTCCAAACGGTAGGCGAGATGATGTATGTGCCAGTGCGTCAATCTATTATGGCAGATATGGTGCCAAATGAGGCAAGAGGTTCTTATATGGCGATTAACGGAATGGTCTTTCAAGTTGCAAAAATGAACGGGGCATTAGGTGTTATGCTAGGTTCATTTATTGCATCTTGGGGCATGAGTGCTCTGTACTTTATCGTTGGTATGAGCAGTATTTTACTATTTATGAAGGCGATAGGGAAAGAGAAGTATGAGGGGGAGGTTTCTCAGATTGGATAAAACGATATGAAAAGCGATGCTAGAAATCGCTTTTCATATGGCTTTTAAAACGGATCAACTTCAGCTAAATCAGGATTGCTATTTGGGTTTGTTAATAAGACTTTCAGCTCACCTACTTCAGAGAGCGCAACGAGGATATAACCACTAATAAGGACGACGAGTCCGATGACCCTTAATGTTTGCAGTGTGATATCACGGCTATTGTTTTCGGAGTTGTCTTGGGGCGTTGAAGGTGGATTGTTATTCATAAATAGGGCTCCCATCTTTTGTATTTATATATGTGCGAAATCATTATTTAACTTATGGATAGGAATTATATAGTCATTTTCACTATATGAGAACTGCCTATGAAAAGTGATAAGGAATTTTTGGGCGAGAAAAGAGGAGAATCCAAAAGATTATTAAAACTGAACTTTTGGATTCCCCTCTTTTTATTTATCTTGCTATTTGTGGTGGTCGGATTTCCTGTAAACGACCAGTTGATTCATTATTTTCATGTAAATACAAGGTTAGTTAACCCAATTAGTTATCCTAATATACGCAACGATTCTTCAATAAACGCTGGGATGTCCTCTGGCTGTCTACTTGTTACTAGCTGATTTTGACATACGACAACCTCTTTGTCATGAAAGTTCCCGCCGGCATTTTTCAAATCGACTTCAATAGATTTATATCCAGTTACATCGCGTCCTTCAAGTGTTTGTGCAGTGATGAGTAGCTGAGGTCCGTGACAAATAGCGAAAACAGGTTTTTCCGCATCCATAAATGCTTTACTAAAGCGAACAAAACGTTCATCGGCACGAAGTATATCTGGAGAAAATCCACCCGGTATGAAGAGGGCATCAAAGTTCTCTGGAGAAACATCATCAATACTTTTATCAATCACGACTTCACTTTTTCCTTGCTTACCGTGTACCGTTTTCCCTTTTTCCATTTCAATAGTTGTGAATTCATATCCCTTTTGTTTAAAAGCTTCTACTGGCTCTGTGTATTCTGTATCCTCGAAATAATCCGTTATTAAAATAGCAATTTTTTTACTCATTCTAATCCGCTCCTTATATTATATTATCGGCTCCAGAATCTTCCTTGGGCAATGCCTTCTATAAATGATTCAATTGAAGTATTTGTTAAGTTGTAAACTCCTGCTCCATCCAGTTTAATCTTACTATGGTCCAAAGCATGAGGATTACTAAGGACATGAGCTATCGGTTTAAAATGTTTAAAAGTAGTTTCTGCAAATTCTAAAACAGGGGGTTGAATGACAGACTCACTACTAAACACTAATACTGCATCAAAAAGGGAGGAGTCTGTTGTTGTATAAGTGTCAGTTACTTTAATGGAATCATTGAACTGATAAATTTTATTATCTATGATGCTATAGTTAATTCGGTGTTGTACAAAAGCTTGAATCCATTCGGACAGAAGTGAGACGCTTGGGTCACCATTTAATAGAATTGCAACATTTTTGGAATCAGATTTAAAAATAGTATTGGACATACTTAGTGCAGGTGATTTTGCATCTGAATTTACTTCGTGATTTTCCTTAGGTAAAGGAGCTCCAATAATGTTAGCGACTTCTTGTGCTAATTGACGATCGACGTGGTTTAGAAGAGCAATTACATTTGCCTTCACCATGTCTGATTTACACTTCCCAACTTCAAAGCAAAAAGCTTCTTTTATGTGCTGCTTTTCAATAGGGCTCATACTATTGTAGAAAAGTTTAGCCTGAGAATAAAAGTTAAGAAAGCTTTTACTGCGACCTCTAATTTTATGCCCATCAATCTTTTCTTGATAATGTTCATATCCTCCTTGTTCGGCTTGGACGGTTGCAGGTTGATTGTTATTTAATCCATTAGGATGATAGCTTGTTTGACCGCGATGAATCTGCATTTGATGCATGCCATCACGTTGATTATTATGAAAAGGACATACGGGCTGATTAATAGGAATTTGATGGAAATTAGGGCCCCCTAAACGAGATAATTGTGTATCTGTATAGGAGAATAATCTTCCTTGCAGAAGAGGGTCATTTGAAAAATCAATACCTGGTACGACATGACCAGGGTGAAAAGCTACCTGCTCTGTTTCAGCAAAGAAGTTATCAACATTTTTGTTCAGTGTCATTTTACCAACTAATTTTACGGGAACTTCTTCTTCTGGCCATAATTTCGTTGGATCTAAAATATCAAAATCAAATTTATGTTCATCTTCTTCTGGAATTAGCTGTAATCCAAGCTCCCATTCAGGATAATCCCCTTTTTCAATTGCTTCGTATAAATCTTGACGATGAAAATCAGGATTTTTCCCGGCAATCTTTTGAGCTTCATCCCATACTAATGAATGAACCCCGAGGGTAGGTTTCCAGTGAAACTTTACGAAATGGGCTTTTCCTTCTGCGTTAATGAGTCGAAATGTGTGAACTCCAAAACCTTCCATCATTCGTAAACTACGCGGAATAGCTCGGTCGCTCATTTGCCACATGACCATATGAGTGGACTCAGGATTATGCGCAACAAAGTCCCAAAAGGTATCATGAGCGCTAGCTCCTTGAGGAATATCATTATGTGGTTCTGGTTTAACTGCATGGACAAAATCAGGAAATTTAATAGCATCTTGGATAAAGAATACTGGCATATTATTACCCACTAAATCATAGTTTCCTTCATCTGTATAAAATTTTGTGGCGAATCCGCGTACATCTCTTACTGTGTCGTTGGATCCTTTAGAACCTTGAACGGTTGAGAACCGTACAAATACAGGTGTTTTCTTTGAAGGATTAGTAAGAAAATCTGCTTTCGTATATGTTTCTAAAGATTCATAAAGCTGAAAATAACCATGAGCGCCAACCCCGCGTGCATGAACAATCCTTTCGGGAATTCGTTCGTGATCAAAATGGGTCATTTTCTCACGAAAGTGAAAATCCTCCATTAAGGTTGGGCCTCTTAAGCCCATCTTTAAAGAAAATTCATCTTCAGCTATTTTTACCCCTTGATTTGTTGTTAAAGCATGTTTGCATTGATTGTCAGTAACGTGATGCTTCAATTGTTCCGTTTTTTTATTCACAATATAGGCCCCTCCTTTACTCTGTTAATTAATAGATACCCTTTTTATTAGGTCGTAAACATGTATTATCGTTTTTGTATGTAAAAATCATAAATATCGGTTGTTTCAGTGATTCTTGTTTGAGGAAGCAAAATAAAAAAGCCAAGGATAATTTATTTTCTCCTTGGCGTTTAAGATATTTCTTTTCGTTAAAACGAAGAAACGCGTTGCTTCGTTTTTGGTACAATAATAAATTTGATCCAGAGTAACCCGACAATCATAATGATAAGGCTATGTAAAAATTGACCTGTAGCAATGAGTATAACACTCGAAAATACAATGAGTTGAATACTTAGCAATATAAAGATTAAGCTAAGAAATTGTTTCATTCTTTCTTCAGTATGGATTGGATATAATGCTACAATAATATTTCCCGAAAAATATTTCCATAGTGAACGAAGCTGCATAGAGATCATATATAGAACGATGTAAGTGATAGCACCTTTTACGTATATATTTGGTATGAAATATAAGGCGAAAGCACCGATCAATCCTAAGCGAATATATATACCGAAATAATCATTTCCACGTAAAAATGCTAGTGTATGTAAGTAGAAGAAAGTTGCTCGTTTTTTATGTAATAAAGGTTCAATCCAATTTGTAAGCCATTTTCTTTTATTTACTTGTTTATTCAGTTGCGGAACATCTGTGAAAATGCTAGCAAATTGATAAAAACGAACGTTCATTTTTTCTTCTTGCTCAATTATGTAATCCCACGGTATTCGTTTTGTAGGCTGTTTTTTCGTATATAGAAGTAGGAAAGCAAGTAGTAAGAGTAGTCCGCCCAATATGAGAACATTTGCGGAATAAAACAGCATGTAAATGATTAGGGCGTTACAAGTAATACGAATGATCAGCCATATATTTTTTTCGTGACTATCACGCCACATCCAATGTATGTACATGTTCCAGGCTTTCGTAATCATTAACACGATAAAGATTGTACATAAAAAAGGTACAGTTAATTGTAATGATTGCATAGCAAGTGGAACGAGAATAAGGAACGTAAATAACAATGGGAAAAGCTGAATGATGTAATTGTATAGAAGAGATTTTTTGAAATAAGATGTTAATTTCTCTTCTAGTGCTAGTAAATAGACAGCATCAGGTTTCTGAATAAATGTACGGATAGGGCATCTCGTTATAATGAATGTAAGTACAATCGTTATAATTATTAAAGATATTCCTTTAGAAGGAGATGCTTTTAGAAACTGAGCATAATAATATGCACCAACGCATGAAATAAAGATAAAGCTATATAGTAAACCGTTAATCATACGTGCAAAGTATGTAATGATATTTTGAATATGTTGTTGGAAGCGACTGCTCCATAGCGATTCGATTGACATGTTTTTCACCTCTTTGTTCTATTATATATGTTTTACAAAAGAAAAAACGGGCAAATTGCGTTATGCAACTTGCCCGTTTTTCTTTTTGTTATTTTTTTTCTGATCACGATTCATTAATGGATAGAAAGCAAATCCAATTACGAATAAACCAATTCCGAGAAGGAACGTTTTTATATCGGATGCGCCAGTTTTAATAACCCATAGTGCGTAGCAAAGTGCGATAACTGCGACTATGCCATCTGTAATTCTTGCCCGCATTTCATTTTTATATGTTTCACCAGTTGCGACTAGTTTTAACTGGAAGATTGGTGAAACGAGATATGGAATGAGGTAGGCCAGTGTTGATACGGTAATAACGAATGTATAAGCTTCCGCAATGGTTCCTGATAATGTTGAGAATAGGAATACTTGCGACATAATGTTTGTTAATCGTAATGAGTAAATTGGACTTCCTTTTTTATTTGTTTTCGTGAAGAAGGAAGGGAAGAAACCTTCTTTTGCTGCTTGATAAGGTACTTCTGAGCTTAATAAAATCCAGCCTAAGATAGAACCGAACAGGGAAGTAAGAGCAAGTAATGCCATCAGTTTCCCGCCGCCATGACCCATTGCAGCATTTAGTGCATCTGCTAATGGACGTTCAGAAGCTTGTAATTTATCAACGTGAAGTACACCCATTGTTAAAATTGTGATTCCTAAGTAAATCGCAACTGTAATAAGTAATCCCGCAACTGTTGCACGTTTTACCGTTTTTGGAGAAACAGCACGGTTTGATAAAAGAACGGCTGATTCAATTCCGATAAACGCCCAAAGCGTTGTAAGAGCAGCTAAATTTACTTGTGAAAGAAGACCATGTGATGCACCTGATTTATCAATCATCGGTGTGTACCATTGTCCAAACTTAGAAGCTTCGAATGCAAATAACGTAACGACGATGAATAAAAGGAATCCAGTTACTTTCGTTGTTGTTGCTAAGAAGTTTAGTTTTCCAGCTCCGCTTACACCGTTTGTTAATATAATATGAGTTCCCCAAAGTAAGATGGAACAAATCGTAAATGTAATTAGTTTTCCGACTTCTACGTTAAACGAGCCGATTGAAAATA
Source organism: Bacillus sp. 7_6_55CFAA_CT2 (assembly GCF_000238655.1). NCBI lineage: Bacteria > Bacillati > Bacillota > Bacilli > Caryophanales > Bacillaceae > Bacillus > Bacillus sp. 7_6_55CFAA_CT2. The sequence continues at coordinate 127,791 of NZ_JH414710.1, forward strand.
GTAGTCGCGTATCTTTCATAATTGGGAAGAAGAGTGATAAATATCCCGCAAATGATGTAATGATGGCAACGTTACTTGCCCAGTTTGCAACCCAATATCCCCATACCATACTGAAGCCAGCCATTTTTTTCTTTTTTGGTGTTGAGAATAAAGCATATGCATGACTTTGTGGCCCTGTCGTTAAATCAGGACGACGAATTGCTAAATTACCGAAAACAAGAGCTAGCATTAAAACACCAAACCCTGTAGTTAACCAAGCTAAAGTGACACCGAGTGGGCTTGCTGTTTGTGCCAACGTACTTGGTACCATGAAAATACCAGCGCCAACCATGTTACCGACAACGAAAGCTGTTAGTACCCAAAAGCCCCATTTTTTTTGTTGCATAGAAAAATACCTCCAAAGTTAGTATAACCAAGTCAAGCGAGGAGATATGTATGTCTTCCTGAGTCAGGAAGAGAAGTCCCAAACAAAACAAAAAAAGCACGTAATCTGCCGCTACATGCTTTCTATCTTATAAGAAACCCACGACATACCTCTCGATAGCTCTCCACAAACGAAACGTTTGTGACAGTTCTGCACTTATTAAATGCAGACCCAGCAAGCGTGCATGGTGGACACGACTTACTTCGGCAACCATTCCTTTCTCATTCCTTCATCAATGCCACTACATCTCCTGAAATGATACTCTTAATGATTGCAACCTCTACCTCACCGAGATACGAATGAGGATTTAAATATTAAATTAACGTCTTTAAGAGTAACAAATGAATTTTTATACGTCAATGGATATAGTAATAATCAGATTATAGAGAAGAGTTTGTGATTAAAAGTGAGTTAGGAGAAGATGTAACGATTATTAGTTCTGCAGAAGAAACAGCGATAGAGTTAAGTACCATTTTACAGCACAAAGGAATTTTGTCTGACAATCTGAATCCGAAGCATCGCTTTTTTACAACGGGATTTGTTTTATCATTTGAACATATCGCTGAGCGATGGCGAGGGTATCAAATTTCTGTAGAATGTGTACATTTGCCTATGAAAAATGCGTGTATACATAATTAAGATTTAGTAAATTACTTTTTTTAATAAATGAGGTTCGTTTCATAAGAAGGAAAGAATAAGCTTTTAATTGAAGTGTTTAAGGGCAGTTCAATTAAAGGGGAGATTGGATTATGGAATTATTAAGATCTCAATTATTTGCTTTAGAGTATATTTCAAAATATGCAGAGAACGAAAAACGTGGGGCTAAAGGAACGATTAATCATATACTTAAAATGTCTAATATTACAGATGAAATATTTGAAGAAGCTGTCGCTAATTTAAAATCTCATGCAAGGATTGCTTTACACTTTCATCCAGACAGACTAGATTCGAATATGAAAAGTGTTGCTGAAGCACTGTTTGAGCAAGGAATATATAAAAGTCAGTTTGAAACATTGCTATCTAATGGAAGCGTATCTGCTTATCCTGGTGGTGAACGTGACCTTTGGGAAAAGAGAATATTTGGAGGGGCATATCAATTAGAAGGCGTAACGAATGATCAACGGCCAAAATATGGAGCGCTAAATTTAATGTTACATCCAGATGGGCCGGCTCCGCGTTTTGGATCCTGTTATTTTCTCTTATCTCCAAAAGTTTCTTCGCGCTCTACATATACGTATTTAGATTCGCATCAAGATCCGAAAGAAAAGGGGACTTATGAGGAGTTTGATATGATTTTAGCTGCTCTTTTGGAAGAGACATTTGTAAGAGAATTTGCAATTGGTGAAGGGAATTTGACTCCAACAAGACTCATTCATCATTTGCTGGATAACCTGGAAAGACCGTTTATAGATTTCGCAGATAAAGAGCCAGCCCGTAATCTTAATCATTATATCGAAGCGCAAATTCATGGAGAGATTTCTCTTAAAGAAGACGTAGAGGTGCTTGTTGCAGATCCTTCATTTAAGGGTACGGATGTAGGAAGAGTTTTAGAAGAAATTTGCCTGAAGTATGCGATTGATTTGTATTGGCACATCGGTTTTGTACTTATGGTAGACGAAGTTCCGATGGATTTTAGAGGTTCAAAAATGCCATCTTTAGCAAGACGCATTGCACGGAATCATTGCATCGATGCAAATATAATTGGCTCTGTTGTAGTGGATTTGAAACGCAATCCATTATCTTGGAGTGATCGTGGAACTTATGAAGAAGTGCTTCAGGAATTAAAATTATTATGGCATGTTTTAGTTCGATTTGGAAAACCAAATCGGAAATAGAACGAAATACTCCGTTTTTCGGAAGTATTTATATAGAAAAGAAGCTGATCTATTTATAGATCAGCTTCTTTTTATAAGATTAAACTAAGTTTAATACTGTTACTTTCTCACGTGTCATAGACTCAAGGCTCTTACGAATACCTTGTGCGCCCATACCTGAACCTTTTACACCGATGAATGGGAAGTGGTCAGGGCCACGTTCTGTGCGTCCGTTAATTTGAACAGAACCAGTTTCGATTTTGTTAGCAATTGCAAATGCTTTGTTAATGTCTTTAGTGAAGACACTTGCTTGTAAGCCGAACTCTGATTTGTTAGCAATTTCAATTGCTTGCTCATCTGAAGAAACGCGGATGATTGGAAGGATTGGGCCAAATGGCTCTTCCCAAGCAACTTTCATTTCTTCTGTTACGTGGTCGATTAATGTTGGGTAAATTAAGTTACGCTCACGTTTGTTACCGATAACGATCGTAGCACCTTTTTCAACAGCGTCGTCAACTAAACCTTGAACGAAGTCAGCAGACTTGTCATCGATTAATGGAACGATTGTGCTATCTTGCTCTGGAGATCCAACTGATAGTTCCGCTACTTGCGCTTTTAATAAGTCAACAAGCTCGTCTGCTACGTTTTCGTGTACAAGTACACGTTTAATAGCTGTACAACGTTGACCAGAGTAAGAGAATGCACCGCTTACGATATGGTTTGCAGCATCTTGTAAGTCAGCATCTTCACGAACGATACCAGGGTCTTTCCCGCCAAGTTCTAATACAAGTGGAATCATTGCAGCTTTTTTCGCTAAATGTTTACCTGTGTTTGTACCACCTGTGAACGATACCATATTGATGCCTTCGTGTTCTACTAAGTAGTCACCAATTACAGAACCGCGTCCTGTAGCTACGTTTACAAGACCTTTTGGAAGGCCAGCTTTATGTAGTGCTTCAACCATTTTGATACCGCTAATTGCACCTTGAGTTGCTGGTTTGAAAATAACAGCGTTACCCATAATTAATGCTGGTGCAAGTTTTGCAGCAGATAAGTTTACTGGGTAGTTAAACGGTGCGATTGCTAATACAACACCAAGTGGTGCGCGTTGGATGATCGCAAGTTTAGATTTTGTACCGCCCGGGAAGCTATCGCCCATCATGCTTTCTCCGTGCATATGTAAAGCTTCTTCGATCGTGTAACGAATGAAGTCAGCTGTACGAACAACTTCTTTCTTCGCATCTTTATATCCTTTACCGACTTCTTTCATAATGATATCGGCAATTTCATCCTGCATATTTACGAGCTCATCAGCCCATTTATATAAGTATTTTGCGCGATCTTGTAGGGAAGCTTCAGCCCATGATTTTTGAGCTTCTTTTGCAGATGCAATTGCTTCATCCACTTCTCCGCGAGTAATTGCTTGTACTTGTCCAATTACTTCGTGTAAGTATGGAGATGGAATTTCGATTGTTTCTCCTGAAGAGCTTTCTCTCCATTCTCCGTTTAAATAAAATTTGTACGTATTGCTAGTTGTCATGATTAGTCCTCCTAAAATAGCAACTTGTAAGAGTGAGTATAAGGTGATTGTAGGGGGTTTGATAACATTTTTCAAATGAAATGTTTGTGAAAACGATTTCTTATTCCTTTTTTATTTTGTATGCCCTTTCTTACAGAACATTCTCTTATTTCAAAATGGTGTATCGTATATTTTTATTTGAAGTGTGAAAAAACAATTGACAGAATACTCAATAAAGTTGTAAGATTATAAATGGAAAATAAATGAAGGGGGTGTGCGTAATGATTGTAATCGTAAATGTAATGGGCTTAGCTCTGTTAAATGGCAGAGAACATTCATATCATTACGCAACCCGTACGGATATATAGGGCATCTTTGTCTTATAAAAAGCGTACGTTGCGTATATCGTAACGTACGCTTTTTATGCATTCCTGTGCATATCGTCAAGCGGCGGTATGCTTTTTTTTGTTTATTTTCCCTTGTTTGTTTCCGATAAAAAACTTTGGAAGGTGGAAAAATGTGATGAGATTGTATGGGTTACGAAATGTAAATGTGATGGGTCTGGATAGTGGATAAAGAAATGAGAGGGAAACGAGAACGAGAAGGGAGAGGTTACATTGTTATCAGTATTACTAAAGTTAAAATGGTTTTTTAAAGAGCACTGGAAGAGATATAGTATTGCCATTGGAGCTCTTTTAATTGTAAATATAGTTGAAGTTATTCCCCCGAAAGTGTTAGGGGTTACGATAGATAATATAAAAACAGGAACGTTATCGAACGAAGCAATTATGCAATCTATTCTTATTTTAATAGGGGTTACAATCGTTGGGTATGGTCTTACTTTCGTATGGCAACATCAATTGTTTGGAGGTGCATTTGTACTTGAGAAAACGATGCGCTCTAAATTTATGGGGCATTTACTTAAGATGACGCCGACTTTTTATCAAAAAAATCGTACTGGTGATTTAATGGCGAGAGCGACAAATGATTTGAAAGCAATCGCTATGACAGCTGGTTTTGGTATATTAACGCTCGTGGATTCGAGTTTATATATGCTTACGATTGTCTTTATGATGGGATTTACAATTAGTTGGGAGCTTACATTTGCAGCGCTTATTCCGCTTCCAATTATGGCGTATGCGATGAATATATATGGAAAGAAATTGCATGAAAGATTTACCGTTGCGCAAGATGCGTTTGGTGATATGAACGATAAAGTGCTTGAATCAATCGCTGGTGTGCGTGTTATTCGTGCATACGTACAAGAGAATGCAGACAAGGAAAGATTTCATCACTTAGGAGATGACGTCTACGAAAAAAATATGAAAGTAGCGAGAATTGACGCATTATTCCAACCAACTGTGAAAATGCTTGTTGGCCTTAGTTATTTAATCGGTTTAGTGTACGGGGCATATCTTGTATTTCAATCAAAGGTAACACTTGGTGAACTTGTTTCATTTAACGTGTATTTAGGGATGATGATTTGGCCGATGTTTGCAATTGGTGAATTAATTAATGTTATGCAAAGAGGAAATGCTTCGCTTGACCGTGTGAATGAAACGTTAGCGTATGAACCAGATGTAAAGGATCCGAAACATCCAAAGCTTGTGCAAGAGCCGGATTATATTCAGTTTGATGACGTTACCTTTTCATATCCTTCATCAACTGAAACAAATTTAAAAAAGGTTTCGTTTACCTTAAAACAAGGGGAGACGCTTGGGGTTGTCGGAAAAACAGGAAGCGGGAAAACGACGCTCGTACGTCAGCTTCTTCGTCAATATCCACTTGGAGATGGAGATATTGCAGTTTCTGATGTGACGTTAGATAAAATGACGAATGAAAATGTACTCGGCTGGATTGGTTATGTACCGCAGGAGCATATTTTGTTCTCAAAAACAGCGCGAGAAAATATTTTATTCGGAAATAGGGAAGCGACTGAAGAAGAACTAGAGAAAGCAATTGAAATTGCTGCGTTTAAAAAGGATTTAGAGTTTTTACCAGAAGGGTTAGAAACGCTCGTTGGAGAGAAAGGTGTTTCTTTATCAGGAGGGCAAAAACAAAGGATCTCGATTGCAAGAGCTGTTATTCAAAATCCAGAAATTTTAATTTTGGACGATTCTTTATCAGCTGTAGATGCTCGTACGGAAGCAGCAATCATTGAAAATATAAGAACGGAAAGAAGCGGAAAGACGACGATTATTACGACGCATCGTTTATCAGCAGTGCAACATGCGGATTGGATTCTCGTTATGGATGAAGGCGCAGTTATAGAAGAAGGTACGCATGCTCAGCTTATCCAAAAGGGAGGCTGGTATGCCGAACAGTTTGAAAGACAACAAGGTGAAAGTGAAAGTGCGGATAGTGGGGTGAAAATATGAGCGTTTCAAAACGATTGTTTCAATACGCGATGAAAGTGAAAGGGACGATTTTTGCTGCGATGTTAATGTTATTTATTTTCGTCATCGCAGAGCTTGCTGGTCCTTTCGTCGCTAAAACGATGATTGACGATCATATCGTCGGGATAGAGAAACCTTGGTATGAAACAGAACAGAGTGAAGATGCTGTTTCATATAATGGGGCTTTTTATAAGCGAAGTGATCGCTTTGAACAAGGCGAGAAAAAAGGGAAAGAAGTACGCGTGATGCAAGTCGGTTTTCAATATTATTTTGTACCGAATAAAGTAAATGTAGAAGGATCACGTACTGTAAAAGGGGATATGATTACCGTTCAAAATGGTAAGGCGGTGCAAGTTTATAAAGCGAAAGCATTAACAAAGGAAGAAGTATTTGCATTTTATAAGCCAGAAATAAACCGTCTATTATTACTTGGTAGTGGCTATTTTGCTTTATTAGTAGTCGTATCATTATTTGCATACGGAAAGCAGTTCTTCTTGCAAAAGGCAGCGAACAAAATTATTCAAATTATGAGGGAAGATGTTTTTTCTCATATTCAAACGTTGCCAATTCGGTACTTTGATCATTTACCGGCGGGGAAAATTGTTTCGCGTGTGACGAATGATACAGAGGCCATTCGTGATTTATATGTAACGGTGCTGGCAACATTCGTTTCTAGTATCATCTATATTATTGGGATATTTGCTGCGCTATTTTTATTAGATGTGAAGCTCGCTTCATTATGTTTATTAATTATCCCAATTTTAATTGTTTGGGCGATTCTTTATAGAAAATACGCGTCTGTATACAATCATAAAATGCGCTCTCGTTTATCTGATATTAACGGAACAGTAAATGAATCCATTCAAGGGATGCCAATTATTCAAGCGTTCCGTCAAGAGCGTGAAACGAAAAAAGAGTTTGAAGAATTAAATGGCGATTATTTTAAGTATCAAAATAAAATTTTGAATTTAAATGCAGCAACTTCTCATAATTTAGTATCCGTATTAAGAAATATCGCTTTCACAGGTGTGATTTGGTATTTCGGTGGCGCTTCATTAAGTGCTACAGGCGTCATTTCTCTAGGGATACTGTATGCGTTCGTTGATTATTTAACACGATTGTTCTCACCGATTACAAATATGGTGAATCAGCTTGCTAACTTAGAACAATCGCGTGTTGCATCAGAGCGTGTTTTTGAATTGTTAGAGGAAAAAGGAGAAGCAGTAGAAGAAGAGCGTATGCCTCGCTTACAAGGAAATGTGAAGTTTGATAATGTATCGTTTTCTTATAATGGGAAAGATGAAGTGTTAAAAAATATTTCTTTTGAAGCGAAACAAGGGGAGACCGTGGCACTTGTCGGTCATACTGGATCAGGAAAAAGTTCTATTATGAACGTACTCTTTCAGTTTTACGAGTTTGAAAAAGGAAAGCTTACGATTGATGGTCATGATGTAAAAGAGATGCCGAAACAAGCAACTCGTGAACATATGGGAATTGTACTGCAAGATCCGTTTTTATTTAGCGGAACAGTAGCATCTAATGTAAGTTTAGAAAATGAAAAAATTTCAAAAGAGCACATCGTAAAAGCATTGCGTGATGTTGGTGCTGAAAGATTTGCGAACAATATAAATGAAGAAATTACAGAAAAGGGAAGTACGCTTTCCACTGGAGAACGTCAGCTTATATCGTTTGCTAGGGCGCTCGCTTTTGACCCAGCCATTTTAATTTTAGATGAAGCGACATCTAGTATCGATACAGAAACAGAGGCGATGATTCAACAAGCACTAGAAGTTGTAAAAAAAGGAAGAACGACATTTATTATCGCTCACCGCCTTTCAACAATTAAAAGCGCAGATCAAATTATTGTGCTTGATAGAGGAACCATTTTAGAAAAAGGGTCTCATGATGAGCTAATGAAAAAGCGCGGGCGTTATTATGATATGTACAAAACGCAAATGGAAGGGAACCAGAGCGCTTAATAGGTATGGGAGAGAACTTGTGATTTTCACAAGTTCTTTTTTTAGTGAATCAGGGCAGTTAAATAAGAAGTATTATTTTACCTTTCCTACAATTAATGCTATATTAAAAAATGTTACTTATCTTTTGTATGTAGCGTTATTTTTCCCTTTTGTTTGATTATGAAGAAAAAGGATAAACTAAATAAGAACATTTTCATTGAAAAATTGTTCAAGATTGCATACAATCAATATAGTTTTTAAATTCCTATCAGAATACTTGGAGGATTACTATCATGAAGAAATTATTTTCAGTGCTTGCAGTAACTACATTAGCGATCGGGATTGTAGCCGGCTGCGGTAAAGAAGAGAAAAAAGATACAGCTAGTCAAGACGCGTTACAAAAGATTAAACAAAGCGGTGAACTTGTAATTGGTACAGAAGGTACATATCCACCATTTACGTTCCACGATTCAAGCAATAAATTAACTGGATTTGACGTTGAATTAGCAGAAGAAGTTGCAAAACGTTTAGGTGTAAAACCTGTATTTAAAGAAACACAATGGGATAGCTTACTTGCTGGCCTTGATGCAAAACGTTTCGATATGGTTGCAAACGAAGTTGGTATTCGTGAAGATCGTCAAAAGAAATACGATTTCTCTAAGCCATACGTTTCATCTTCAGCGGCATTAGTTATTGCAAAAGATAAAGATAAGCCTGCTACATTTGCTGATGTAAAAGGATTAAAAGGAGCACAATCTTTAACGAGTAACTATGCAGATATCGCTAAGAAAAATGGTGCGGAAATTATTGGTGTAGAAGGATTTAGCCAAGCGGCAGAATTATTAGCTTCAGGACGCGTTGATTTTACAATTAATGATAAGTTATCAGTATTAAATTATTTAGAAACGAAAAAAGATGCAAAAATTAAAATTGTAGATACTGAAAAAGAAGCTTCAGAAAGTGGATTCTTATTCCGTAAAGGTAGCGATAAGCTTGTACAAGAAGTAGATAAAGCGTTAGAAGATATGAAAAAAGACGGTACGTATGACAAAATAACGAAAAAATGGTTCGGTGAAAATGTATCTAAGTAGTGCATTGGTTTCAGATCGATTGTCTACTTGGATAGATATTATGCAGACTTCCTTCATGCCTATGCTGAAGGAAGCTGTTTTTACAACAATTCCATTAACGCTTATTACATTTATTATCGGGATTATACTGGCAACGTTAACAGCGCTCGCACGTATTTCTGGTAGTCGTATTTTACAATGGATTGCTCGTATCTATGTATCTATCATTCGCGGAACGCCACTTCTTGTACAATTATTTATTATTTTCTATGGTCTTCCAACTCTTAATATTGAAGTTGAGCCATATACAGCAGCAGTTGTTGGATTTTCATTAAATGTCGGTGCATATGCATCTGAAATTATTCGTGCTTCTATCCTTTCCATTCCGAAAGGGCAGTGGGAAGCAGCTTATACAATTGGGATGACATATCCACAAGCATTAAAACGTGTTATTTTACCACAAGCAACGCGCGTATCAATCCCGCCGCTTTCGAATACATTTATTAGCTTAGTGAAAGATACTTCGTTAGCATCGTTAATTTTAGTAACAGAAATGTTCCGAAAAGCGCAGGAAATTGCGGCGATGAACTACGAGTTTTTAATTGTTTATTTTGAAGCAGGTCTTATTTATTGGGTTATTTGTTTCTTATTATCAATCGTACAACAGATGTTAGAAAAGCGTTCAGAACGCTACACATTAAAATAATCCTTTTACAAAAGGAGTTTTTGTTTTTATGATTTCAATTCAGCACTTACAAAAAAGTTTCGGAGATAATACCGTACTAAAGCATATAGATTTAACAGTTGAGAAGGGGGAGGTTGTTGTTATTATTGGTCCGTCTGGATCTGGTAAAACGACATTCTTACGTTGTCTCAATGTATTAGAAACGCCAAACGCTGGTAATATTCGTATCGGTAATAAAGAGCTTAACTTCTCTCAAAAAGTAACGAAGAAAGATATTGTTAATCTTCGTACGCAAACAGGTATGGTATTCCAGCACCATAATTTATTCCCGCATTTAACAGCACTTCAAAATGTAATGGAAGGGCTCGTTACAGTGAAAAAGATGGGGAAAGAAGAAGCAAAGAAAAAAGCACACTATTTCCTTGAAAAAGTTGGTTTAGCAGATAAAGTGGATTTATATCCGTTCCAATTATCAGGCGGACAGCAACAGCGCGTTGGAATTGCGCGCGCGCTTGCGATGGAGCCGGAAGTGTTACTATTTGATGAGCCGACGTCAGCGCTTGATCCTGAACTCGTTCAAGAAGTTCTGAAAGTAATGAAAGAACTTGCTAAAGAAGGCATGACAATGGTTATTGTAACGCACGAAATGCGTTTTGCACATCAAATTGCGAACCGTGTTATTTTCATGGATGGTGGTGTCGTTGTCGAACAAGGTACACCAGAAGAAGTATTTACAAATCCAAAAGAAGAACGTACGAAGAAGTTTTTACAAATGTTGCAATAAATTAAGGAAGGTCTCAAGGCATATGCCTTGAGACCTTTTTGCCATATATATTTATTTGTGGAATCCGCCAAGGCTTTGCTCAGCCATTGCAACTAGACGTTTTGTGATTTCTCCACCAACTGAACCGTTAGCGCGAGCCGTAGAATCTGCTCCTAATTGTACACCAAATTCTTGAGCGATTTCGTACTTCATTTGATCGATTGCAGCTGTTGCACCTGGTACTACTAATTGATTTGAAGAATTTTGGTTTGCCATAGGAATATATCCTCCTTAGAGTTATAAAAGTTTTTTTGGTTGGACTAGCTGGAGTTGAACCAGATTATCGCCCCGATTGGCGCTAATCCATCGGTAATTAAGTTTGTACTCATAGTATGGATGTTACCTAGAAAGATATACAAAATAATAATTTGTAAATTTTGTCAAAAAAACTTATTGATTTCGTAAATTATGAAATAAGAGTAATCGTTGTATTTTTAAGAAAACAGGCCAAACTAAGGAAGATATTAAATATAATTTTCTCATTGTAGCCTGCTACTTGTAGGCTAATTATTAGCTTCTTATATAGGATTCATTGAAATAAAAATGAGATCGGTAGCAACTTTATAGTTCTATTTTTAAGTAGAGATGGAGTGACCGCGGATAGGTGGTGCTCTCTTCACTCTAAAAAAGAGAGGCTTTAAACGATAACGTATGGAGGAATCATGATGGGAATTTGCCCGCTTTGCAACGCATTAGAATCACAAACATATTCTTGTCAAAATTGCCAAAGTATACTCCAAGATTATGGGAAGTCTGTAGATTATATAGACGATTATAGTGCCTATATGGATCAAGAATTATTAAGTGCAGTAGATGGTTTAACGCATAATAATTCAAATGAATATTGCAATCATATTTTTTATTGCGGAGTATGTAATGTGGAAACTGAGGTTGTAGTAAAACTTGTGTAAATAGAAAACTTCCACCTTATTATCTAGGTGGAAGTTTTTGTTTTTGCATTTGTGAGTGAATCATAGGAGAAGGGATACATTCGGTGTTTGATGAAGTCCCGGATTTTATTTGGGACATTTTTTCTTTTGTATCACGTAAAGAATGTTCAGTTAAGTAGATGGCATATTCGTAAAATAACTGGCGTGTCAGTTCACTTTGTTCTTTTAATTTGGCATCTTGGAATACAGTTCGCCCAGGTTTAGAGTTGGCTTCAAATAACCACGGATTTTCCTTTGTGTCTAAACCGATATCAAAACCAATCTCACCGATGTTTCCAGTTACTTGCTCGTCGAGTGCATAACTTATTTGCAGAGCTGTTTGTTTTAATTTATTTTCAATTTGAACTTGCTTCGTTGAATCTGGAAAAAGCTCTTGTAGCAATTTTGTATTACCGCCGCTATTTACGTGCGTTGTTAAACTGCCTTTGCCGGCGATTTTGGCGACGATTGCACTAACTATCCAATTACCGAAATGATTTTTATTTGTATGAATGCGGAAATCAACAGGTTGACCATCAAAGCGAAGTAACGAAATACCTTGCTGTACGATAAACTTTTTTAAATCATGCCCTTTTAATACGTGGTTTAGAAGAGTTTCTAATGATTGATACTTTCTCAGTTTGTTTTCTTCATTTTCGCGATAACGACAGTAGTAGCAATTTTCTGTTTGAGAATAAAATATTTGATGAATATTTCTACCAAAGCTCCCGTGTATTGGTTTCATGTACACTGATTTATATGTGCCAAGAAACCGTTCTACTTGTTCGAAATGCTGAAATGCTTCTGTATTTGGTAATAAGGGTTTAATTGATTCGTCTTTCATAAGATGTTGATGAACTTCCCATTTATTGAAAAACCCTGGGTTAAACCATGGAATGGAGTAGTCTTGTTCTAATTTTCTTTTTGCTCTGACAATTGGTTTGTAATTTTCTGCTTGTCGATTCGGTAGTCGATCGTAAATGACGTTTGGTAAAGGAACCTTTTTCTTTATCCATTGTTTCTCTCGAAAGAAATATCCTTCAATTGTTTCTTCTTCCCAGTTTATATGTTGAACGCCAAAGACGAATACGAACGGTCGTAATGAGAATGGTGGTGTTAACAACTCACTGAGAGCAATTGAACGATTTCCTAAAGGATTAGAAGAATCATCGTTAAAGCCAGTTGTAAAAATGCCGATTAATGGTCCGAAAATAATTGTTTGGTTTTGTGTGAATGCATGAATAGTAGTTGATTGAGGCAGTAAAAGTTTTTCGGCAATATGCTTTCCGATAATAATTTCGCGAGTAAAGGAATAATGAATTTTTACTTCTTCACTTGCTATATGACGTATGCCGAAGGAGAGGGATGTAATAGGTGGTGTAATAGAAAAAACGTAAGGTAAAGTAATGCTATTTGGATGTTCATCTGAAATATTTAATGTATATATATGTTCTTTCAAAATAGGTTTACCTCCTTTCATTATGGTGTAAAGCGACTGAATTTAAGTGGTCCGTGAAATATCTTTTCAGCTAATGAATCACTATGACGAATGTATTGTTCGTAAGGAGGGATCGTGTTGACATACATAAGCCAGATTGCACCTTTTTGATCCATAATTGTGGAAAGTTCTAGTTCAAATAACGAAGAATAAGACTGATCTAGTGTTTGGAATACTTCATTTATAATGTCGTGTAAAGCGTCGTGCAATAGTTGCACACCTGTACTAGATAGTACGTATTTAATTTTTGAAAATGAATGCAATGAATCATCGTCCGTTGTTGAGGGTAAAAGCTGATTAGGAAATGAGCTTTTTTGTATAAATTGACCGATAACATTCCAAGTTTGTTCTTTGTTTTTTTGCAAAATGGTTCGAATGTGCAGTGGATATGTTAATTGATTTGGTGGTTGTAGCATAATGTGCGCTATGTAACGTGATGAACGTATGTTAGATTTACACCAAGATATAAATTCGTCTGTGCGTTTGATTGGAATAGAAGTATGGTATTTTTCATTTACTGTATCGATCTGAAACGTTTTATTTTTGTAAGCGACTCGATATAAGTTATCTTTAGAATGTATATTAGTGGGGCGTATAATAATATCTTTAGTTTTTAACAACAGTTTGAAAATGTTTTGTATCGTCGCAATTTCAAATTTTGGTATATAAGGAGACAGTTTTTTATTAGTGAGAAATAAATCATGTAGTTCACTTGAATTAATAAGTGTGTTATTTAAAAAGGTAGTGGAAGGACGATTGTGCAAAGAGTGAATAATTGATTTTACTTTTTCAAAGTCTGTTTCCTCTTGAAAAGAATAACGATCATATATATAAGAAGGAATAGGGAATGTTTGCTTTTTCCATTTTCCTGTATCTGTATCGTAAATAAGACCAGAAACAAGGTCTGTTTTAGGATCAATACAAAATGGCGTAAACTGGGCAACGACATTATGATAAAGCCGAGCGCGTTTAGCGATTTCGGTGTAATACGTTTGCTCATAATGAAGTTTAGAAGTTAAAAGGCCGAGAACCAACGAAATCACTCCTTTACTACTATTTGCATAATAGGCGAAGCTATATATTGCAAATACGTTTTTATACCATTATACTTTTGTCCGTATGATGATATGCTATAGTTTTGGAGAAGTGAAAGGTTGATTGTAATGAATATATGGTTAAATATGTTAACGACGACAGGACTCGGAGCAATTATTGGAGGATATACGAATCATTTAGCGATAAAAATGTTATTTCGTCCTCATCGTCCTATTTATATCGGAAAGTTTCAAGTTCCATTTACACCAGGGTTAATTCCGAAGCGGCGTGATGAACTTGCTGTTCAATTAGGAAAAATGGTTGTAGAACATTTGTTAACACCAGAAGGAATCGGAAAAAAGCTAACAAATGAAGAGTTTCAAAAAGGTTTAATTCACTGGGCGCAAGTGGAAGTGGATAAAGTAATTACGAATGAACAATCACTGCGATATATGTTAGAAAAATGGAATGTAGCACATGTAGAAGAAGAAGCAACTCGAAAAATCGAACATGTGATTACAGAAAAAATTCATGCATTTTTAGCAGAGTATTATACATATACATGGGAACAGGCTTTACCTCATTCTGTACATGAAAAGATAGAGAATGCGATTCCGAATGCCTCGGCGTTTATTTTAGAGCGAGGAATTAGCTTTTTTGAAAGTGAAGAAGGGAAAGCGCGTCTTTCAAAAATGATTGATGATTTCTTTGCTTCTCGTGGAACGCTACTTAACTTAGTTGGGATGTTTTTAGGAAATGTGAGTCTAGTGGATCGTGTGCAGCCAGAAGTTATTAAGTTTTTAGGGCAAGATGCTACAAAGCAGCTTTTAACTGACGTACTGCAAAAAGAGTGGGAAAAGTTAAAAGGAAGAGATGTAAAAGAATTAGAAGCATTTGTAGAGAAAGAAATGATTGTAAGCTCCGTGCTGTCAGCAGTTAAAGTAGAGGAAACAGTGAGTAAGTTTTTAAATCAATCGGTTCAGCAAGTATGTGAACCAGTTCGAGAAACAATTATTGAAAAAGTGGTTCCAAGTGCAGTAACGAAAGGCTTAAAGTGGGGAACAGAAAACGTAGAGAGTATACTAAACAATCTACACCTTGCGGAAATTGTCCAGCAAGAAGTGTCTACATTCTCAACAGAAAGATTAGAAGACTTAGTTCTGTCTATTACGAAAAACGAATTAAAAATGATTACGTATTTAGGAGCGTTATTAGGCGGAATAATCGGGCTCGTACAAGGATTGTTACTATTGTTTCTTAGATAATAAGGTGAGTACATAGAAATAAAAGTGAAATTTCTTCACATCTCTTGCATAGTTTGATATGGTAAGAAGAGGTGCGTATGTAAATGCACTGAAAAGGCAGTGCGTATGAAAAGCGCTAGCCTTCTAAAGGAGGAAAAATAAAATGACAAAGAACATTCATGATGTTGCATATGAATTACAAAAAGCAATCGCTGAAAACGATGACTTCAAAACTTTAAAAGAGAGCTACGCAGCAGTTCAAGCTGACACAGCTTCAAAGAACTTATTCGATGAGTTCCGTACAATGCAACTTAGCCTACAACAAAAAATGATGCAAGGCCAAGAAATCACTGAAGAAGACAACCAACAAGCACAAGAAGTTGTAGCTCGCATTCAACAAGATGCTAAAATTACAAAATTAATGGAAACTGAGCAACGCCTAAACGTTGTAATCGGTGACGTTAACAAAATTATCATGAAGCCACTTGAAGAATTATATAGCGCGCAACAACAAGCATAATAGTGTAAGACGCTCCTAGTTTAGGAGCGTCTTTTTTGTTTAGGGAATTTAATAGTTATATCACAAAAGCTCCCTTTCAAAATAGCCATTTCTTATTGATTATTTTGAAAGGGATATGTAACACATCGGTTAATTTTTTTATTGCTGTTAATTGAAGTTTTAATATTTTTTTCTTTCAAAAACTTTTCAATCTCTTTTTGTTTCCTCCCATTTATTTTCTCAAGGCGTTTCGTAAAAGAAAAATTCGCCTTGAATAAGTTACCATCTTGGGCGAGTTTGTCCAACTCTTGATCTAGTTCTACTGAAAGTGCTGTAGACGATGAAATAAATTCATATATTTCTTTTGAAGGCTTTTTGTAATCATCAGGGATTGTATTGTTACTAATAAAATTATGGAAGTTTGCATCATTTTGCTTCGCTAACTCTATTAGTTTTTGTAATTTTTCTCGGTCAGATTCAGTGAAATTCTTATCAGAATTTGTTGAAGCGAGAGGAATTATATTTTCAGCTAACTCCCAACTATAATCTATATAATTTTTTATATTTTGTTTCATTTCGTCTTCACTAATAGTTTCATTTTTCTTTGAGGAACTAAATATATTTTCTGGAACTTTAATAGCAACATCTTTGATAGATTGTACATCATTTTTTTCCTTAGGCTGTACACTGTTTGAACAAGCTGATAGAAATAACATTGTAAGTAACATGAATGGGTATAAAATATAATTTTTCATCTTAATCTCCTTTTGCATTAGTGTCGTTGCAAAATAGCTACATTCCATTTCAAA
This sequence comes from Bacillus sp. 7_6_55CFAA_CT2, assembly GCF_000238655.1. Taxonomy (NCBI): domain Bacteria; kingdom Bacillati; phylum Bacillota; class Bacilli; order Caryophanales; family Bacillaceae; genus Bacillus; species Bacillus sp. 7_6_55CFAA_CT2. The sequence goes on from NZ_JH414710.1 coordinate 144,494, forward strand.
TATTTAACTAAAGCTACGTATAGATGTTTTATTATTTGATAACATATGACTGATATTAGTAAGCCGATGCAAAAGGCTATGAATACATTGTAAACATCGGAATAACTGATTTGATGAAACCCTTTAAAGAATCCTAACCCTATTAATAATATAGGTGAAATAATTAATAACGGTGTAGCAATTATAAGTGCTAGAAGAAGCGGTAATAGAAAGAGTAATACGAAAAAGGCGATAATGATAAATATAAAGTTTAAAAGACTTAAGCTCATAACAGAAAACAGTGCTGTCATAATGTTTTTTAGGCTGCGTTTCTTGTCAGCTTTACTGATTACATATGAAATATTAAGTTCTTTAGCGATAGTTTTAGGGTTTCCTAGCTTTTTAGAAATTTCCTCTTCAGATATTCCATCTTGTTTACCACTAATAAAATGAGTTTCGTACTCCGAGATAATATCCTCCTTTTCTAAATTAGGCATATTCTGCAGAGAGGAACTAAGTTGTTCCAAAAATTCATTTTTGTTCATAACAATCACTTTCCTTTATAGAATGATGAATTACAGTTGAGAATCTTATCTTCTTTCTAAACAGCACAATCTATATCTACCTTTTGAAGGGTATATATAAATCATAAAAAATATTCCAAATAATGGTTATTCCATTATTTACAAATATATCACTTGCTATTATTCTTTGCAAGGTACTATAAAATTTTTAATAATGTAAATGGGTGGAAATATTTTTGCGCATTTTTAGAAGAGATATAAAAATGTTATTTTAAGATAAACAAAAGGTTGTAAGCGTATTCTTTGAATTTTGTCAAAATAATGTCGAATTCATATTGTTGGAAAAATAATGCATTTGTAATATAATGATAAATGATACTTCACCACATTAATTAACTAGGTGAAATTAAAATCTTTATTACACAAATTATGAAACAAAGGAATGATTAGTTTGAGTACAGATGTAAAAGCAAACGACGTGAAGACAAAAACAAAAGGAGCAGATCTTGTTGTTGATTGTTTAATTAAACAAGGTGTTACACATGTTTTCGGTATTCCAGGAGCGAAGATTGACTCTGTATTTGATGTACTGCAAGAAAGAGGACCAGAGTTAATTGTTTGTCGTCATGAACAAAACGCAGCATTTATGGCAGCTGCTATTGGTAGATTAACAGGGAAACCGGGCGTATGTCTTGTAACTTCAGGACCAGGGACATCAAATTTAGCGACAGGTCTTGTTACTGCGAATGCGGAGAGTGATCCCGTTGTTGCTTTAGCTGGTGCAGTTCCGCGTACAGATCGATTAAAACGTACGCATCAATCTATGGATAATGCTGCACTATTCGAACCAATCACAAAATATAGCGTAGAAGTAGAGCATCCTGATAATGTGCCAGAAGCACTATCGAATGCATTCCGAAGTGCGACTTCCACAAATCCAGGCGCTACTTTAGTAAGTCTGCCGCAAGACGTTATGACTGCGGAAACGACTGTAGAGTCTATCGGTGCGCTTTCTAAGCCACAGCTTGGAATCGCTCCCACACATGATATTACATATGTAGTAGATAAAATAAAAGCAGCGAAATTACCAGTTATTTTACTCGGTATGAGAGCGAGCACAAATGAAGTGACGAAAGCCGTTCGTAAATTAATTGCGGATACAGAACTTCCTGTCGTTGAAACATATCAAGCGGCTGGTGCCATTTCACGTGAGTTAGAAGATCATTTCTTCGGCCGTGTTGGACTATTCCGTAACCAACCAGGTGATATTTTACTAGAAGAGGCAGATCTTGTTATTTCTATCGGTTATGATCCAATTGAGTATGATCCAAAGTTCTGGAATAAACTTGGAGACAGAACGATTATTCATCTTGATGACCATCAAGCAGATATCGATCATGATTACCAACCACAGCGTGAATTAATTGGTGATATTGCCTTAACAGTAAATAGCATCGCAGAAAAGTTACCGAAACTTGTGTTAAGTACGAAATCAGAAGCAGTGTTAGAACGATTACGCGCGAAATTATCAGAACAAGCAGAAGTTCCAAATCGTCCTTCAGAAGGTGTTACACATCCGCTTCAAGTGATTCGTACACTTCGTTCTTTAATTAGTGACGACACAACCGTTACATGTGACATCGGTTCCCATTCTATTTGGATGGCGAGATGTTTCCGTTCTTATGAACCACGTAGATTATTATTTAGTAACGGTATGCAGACGTTAGGTGTTGCACTTCCTTGGGCAATTGCTGCTACTTTAGTAGAACCAGGTAAAAAAGTAGTTTCCGTATCAGGTGACGGTGGTTTCTTATTCTCAGCGATGGAGTTAGAAACGGCGGTACGTTTAAATTCTCCAATCGTCCATCTTGTTTGGAGAGACGGCACATATGATATGGTTGCATTCCAACAAATGATGAAATACGGCAGAACATCAGCTACAGAGTTTGGTGATGTTGATCTTGTTAAATATGCGGAAAGTTTCGGGGCGTTAGGTCTTCGTGTTAACACGCCTGATGAATTAGAAGGGGTATTGAAAGAAGCACTAGCAGCAGACGGCCCTGTCATTATTGATATTCCAATTGACTATCGTGACAACATTAAATTAAGTGAAAAGTTATTACCAAACCAATTAAACTAATGGAGGCAGATTTGAGATGACTGTTGCGCAATTAATTGATATTGATGCAAAAAAAACGAAAATGAGTAATGAAGTATATCAAACATCTACAATGCTTGCGCTATTAGATGGTGTATATGATGGTGTGATTAGCTTTGAAGATTTGAAAAAACATGGTGATTTCGGCATCGGCACATTTGATCAATTAGACGGTGAAATGATTGCATTTGATAATGGATTTTATCATTTACGTTCAGACGGTTCAGCGGAAAAAGTAGAGCCAGAAGAAACAACGCCATTTGCAACTGTAACGTTTTTTGAAAAAGAAATGAGTTATACGGTAGAGCGTTCGATGAATCGTGAAGAAGTTGAAGCGGTATTACATGAATTAATGCCAAGTAAAAACTTATTTTACGCTATTCGAATGGACGGTACGTTCCGTGAAGTAAGAACGAGAACTGTTCCAAGACAAGAAAAACCGTATACACCACTCGTTGAAGTGACGAAATCGCAACCAATCTTTTCGTTTGAAAATACAGAAGGTACGCTTGCTGGATTTTGGACACCAGATTACGCACAAGGTATTGGGGTAGCTGGATTCCACTTACATTACATTGATGATGAAAGAAGCGGAGGCGGACATGTTTTCGACTATGTTGTAGAAAACTGCACGATCCAAATTTGTCAAAAAGCTCATATGCATTTAGCACTTCCAGAAACAGCAGATTTTATGGCGGCTGAATTATCAAGAGAAAACTTAGAGGATAATATTGCAACTGCGGAAGGTGCGGAGTAAAAGGAGAAGACTGTTCCACTTTGGAACAGTCTTCTTTTATTTGTCGGTAAGTCGATATCGTTTATTTCTTTGAAACAAACGGATGTCCCTCATAATAAAAACGCCACGGATAATGTACAGCTTCTTCTGCATAGTCGATATTAATACGAGGTCCTGCTGTTATTTTATATTGTAATGATATGTGTTCTTCTTTTGGAACTAATTCAATATGTAACGTATCACTTTGTAACGATACACCGCGTTCTTTTAAAGTGATGCCAAGTGCACGGCATAGTTTGCCAGGACCGTTCGTTAAATTTTTGTACTGCGCTTTTGTAATTTCGGTCTTATTGTAGCGCGCTAGTTTTATTTCTTCTATTCCATCTACCGGCTCAAGAGCTCGAATGAGAACACCTTGCGGGGTGCCCACTGGCGCTGTAATAACGTTAAAGCAATGATACATACCGTAAATTAAATATACGTAAGCATGCCCTGGTGCACCAAACATAACTTCTGTGCGATCTGTCCGTCTGCCTCCGTAACTATGTGCGGCCTTATCATCTGGGCCTTTATATGCTTCTACTTCTACAATGATTCCGCTTCGCTTTATTCCGTCTACAATATGAACAAGTTTTTGCCCGAGTAATTTTTTTGCGACTTCTAACGTGTCGCCTTCATAAAAAGAAGGAGGTGCCTGCATTGTACTATCTCCTTTGCTAAGTGTATATGTATATAGTAAACCAAATTTTCAGTAGTAATTCTAACTCGTTCTATTTGCTACATTTATTTCATAAATTATGGATAGAGTACAACAGCGAAGAGGGGGAGTGCGACATGATTTATCGCTTACTAGCTCTTAATATAGATGGGACACTACTATACAACAATGGAAAAATTGCAAAAGGATTACGAGAAACAATTGAATTTGTGAAAAGAAAAGATGTATACGTTACGTTATTTACGAGTCGTAATTTTCAATCCGCTCATAAAGTAGCAAAGGCGTTAAAATTAGATTCTATATTAGTGACACATGGTGGTGCTTTCGTTTCAGCAACGTTAGATAAGCCGTACGTTCAAAGAAGATTATCTGAAGAGAAGACTTTTAATATTGTGCAAGTGTTAGAGCACTTTGATTGTAACGTACGTATTTCTCATGAACGGTTTTCAATCGGAAATCGTGAGAGAAATACACCAAACTTAATTGCGCGCACTGTATTATCAAGTGCAGACCCGTTATTTTATCCAGTTCAATTTGTAGATTCGTTAGGTGATGCGCTTCGTGACCATCCGGTAGCGGCGCCAAAAATTGATGTTATTTTCCAAACGAAAGGTGAAAAAGAAAGAGGACTGAACACATTAAGAAAAGCATTTCAAGATGTAGAGTATGTTGAATGTGATTCAAAACGAATAGAAATTTTACCGCAAAATGTATCAAAGTTACGTGGATTACAATTGCTTGGAGAGCATTTAAATATTGCGCTAAATGAAATGGTTGCGATTGGAGATAGTATGGAAGATTTAGAGATTATTGAAAACGTGGGACTTGGGGTAGCAATGGGGAACTCGCCTGTAGAATTAAAGCAAGCAGCAGATTGGATTACACGTTCAAATAGCGAAAACGGTGTAGAGTATATGATTAAAGAGCATTTCCGTAAGCAATTCCCGCTTCCGTTTTTGAAGAATCATAAAAATACACCGAAACGATGACAGAAAAACGTAGCTTTTTGGCTACGTTTTTTTGTTTATCTTATTAAAAACAGTGAAAGCGTTTTAAAATATGAATTGTGTATGAAATCTATACAATTCACTTGAATCCTTTAGAAAACTAATGTAAAGTGAATGATGTTGCCAAAATAGTTACACCACATGAAATATTCTTCAGATTAATTTTATTGGGCTCCCATACGTAAAAGTATTTCCGCATGACAGTTTAGTTCACGTATTATTTCAAAAATGAATTGTAGCAATCTTATTAAGTAGTTGTAGTGTTTCTTTGTTTTATTTAAATGGATTATTTTAAGTTAATGTGAGTAAGGTTTGGTACATATGATATGTACTTCTTTTTGTGGTTTTAGGAAGTTTAAAAGGGGGAATGAATTTCTTGAGGAAATCATTTAATCAAAAAATTAAAAAGTTAAGTAGTAGTTTAATAGTTGTATTACTAATATGTATGAATTTTTTAATCCACTTACCATTTAAAGCAGAGGCAGCTACAACAGAATTAAAAGGTTTAGGTGATGTATCTTATTACAATGCCATCATTTTTGGAGATCATAGTGCAACGAGTGCGGATATTGAAGGTGCGATGGCTGTTCAGAAAAATATGAACGCATCAAGTTATACAGTCGTAGCGGCTGCAACTGGAGCAAATAACTTAGCTGGAGCAACTTGGGTAGATGAAGGATATCCATCATTATTACTAGGCGGTCAATTTACGAAAGCGGGAGCAGGACAAGTAATTATTCAAGATGGAACAGTGGCGATGACAAAAGACGGTGACCCAGATGGCGCAATGAAAACATCATATGACCGTATCTCTTATAAAGAGCAAGCGGAGATTGATGCTAAGTTTAAAGAATTTAGAAAAGACGTTGATGGTGTAATCGGGGATGCAAGTAAACTACAGACTGATAAGCCAAAACCTAATATGAGCTTTGGCATCGGTGAAGATTTAAATAACCCTAATATTTATGTCTCTTCAGGCCAAACTGGAAAGAAAACATTTGATGTAAAAGACGTTTTTCTTCCGAATGTAGAGAATAAAGACTTTATTGTTATTTATTCAGATGCAGAAGAAGTGAGTTTTGGTGGCGGTGCAATTTTGTATGATACAAGAAATACTGGGATAGCGACGGATTTAATTAATACATCTCAAGCATACGATCCTAATTCATCTTTTACTGAGTTAGCTAGTAAGGTAATTTGGGTATTTCCTAATGCTACAAAGATAACAACTAAAGGTTATGGTGTAGTAGGTAGTGTGTTTGCACCTAATGCAGTTGTAGAAACAAAAGGTGGTTCTATTAATGGACAAGCCTATGTTGGAGGATTACACCAAAGAGATGGTTTTGAGGTTCATAACTTTAAATTTAACTGGCCAAAGTGGAATAAACCAGCAGTTGAAAAAGGACATTTACAAATTAAAAAAGTTGATGAAAAAGATGAAAATATTGTTTTAAAAGACGCAAAATTTGATGTTATAGACAAAGATAATAACGTTGTGGCTACTGTTACAACAAACGAAAAGGGTATTGCGGAAGTTAAAGATTTACCACTTGGTGACTATTTTGTAAAAGAAATAAATGCACCAGAAGGATATATAAAAGTTGATACACCAGTCAAAATAACAATTGATAATACAAACGTAATTGAACTTGTTATGAAGAATACGAAAAAAGTAGAGAATGGCCAATTTAAATTATTGAAAAAAGATAGTGAATCTGGTCAACTTCTACCAGGTGCAAAATTTGATGTTATCGATAAAGATGGGAAAGTTGTGGAAACAATTGTTACAGATGATAAAGGTGAAGCCTTATCGAAACAACTTCCAGTTGGAAGCTATACATTAAAAGAAGTAGAAGCACCGAAAGGATATGAATTATCATCTAGTTCAGTTTCTGTTAATGTAGAGGCTAATAAAGTAGTGACTGTAGATGTGGTGAATAAAAAGATCCCCGAAAAAGTAACAGGTCAATTTGAAATTGTGAAAGTAGATGCGGAAGATAAAACGAAAGTATTATCAGATGCAGAATTCGAAGTGTATAAAGATGGTAAAAAAGTAGATACGTTACGAACAGATAAAACTGGTAAAGTAGTTTCTCAGAAATTAGAACCAGGAACATACACATTAAAAGAAACAAAAGCACCACAAGGATATAAATTGCTAAAAGAAGAAATTGAAGTCGTTGTGGAAGCGGACAAAGTAGTAGAAGTACAAATAGAAAATGCAAAAGAACTAGGAAGCTTACAAGTAATCAAAAAGGATGCAGAAAGTGGAAAAGTTCTAGCAGGTGCGGAATTTAAATTAAAGAACGAAGCTGGTCAAGTAGTTGGAGAAGCGAAAACAACGAATAAAGACGGTGTTGTAAAATTCGAAAACTTAGTGCCAGGAAAGTACACGTTAGAGGAAACGAAAGCGCCGGAAGGTTATAAGGCGTTAGAAGTAACAGTAGAAGTAAACGTTGTAGCGAACGAAGTAGTAAAACAAGAAGTTACGAATGAAAAAGTAACAGGTCAATTCGAAATCGTGAAAGTAGATGCGAATGATAAAACGGAATTGTTATCAGGTGCAGAATTCGAAGTGTATAAAGATGGTAAAAAGGTAGCGGAACTGAAAACAGATGAGAGTGGAAAAGTGATGTCACCAAAATTACCGCTAGGTGAATACACAGTGAAAGAAACGAAAGCACCAGCGGGCTACAAGCTTTCAAATAAAGAATGGAAAGTAACAATTCAAAACGAGAAAGAAGTAGTAAAAGTAGAGGCAGAAAACGAAAAAATCTTAGGTTCTCTACAAATTATTAAAATGGATGATAAAGATCAAACGAAACGCTTAGCAGGCGCAGAATTTACATTGAAAGATGCGAAAGGAAATGTTGTAAAAGAAGGAATTACAACAGATAAGTCTGGAACGGTTAAAGTAGACGGACTTGTGCCAGGGGAATATACGTTAGAAGAAACAAAAGCACCAGAAGGTTATGAGTTAACAAAACAAATAATTCATGTAACAGTTGACGGTGAAAAAGTTATTGATGTAAAAGTAACGAACGGTAAGAGCCTTGGGCAATTCGAAATCGTAAAAGTAGATGCTCAAGATAAAACGAAAGTATTATCAGATGCAGAATTCGAAGTGTATAAAGATGGTAAAAAAGTAGATACGTTACGAACAGATAAAACTGGTAAAGTAGTTTCACAGAAATTAGAACCAGGAAAGTATACATTAAAAGAAACGAAAGCACCACAAGGATATAAATTGTTAAAAGAAGAAATTGAAGTCGTTGTGGAAGCAAACAAAGTAGTAGAAGTACAAATAGAAAATGCGAAAGAACTAGGAAGCTTACAAGTAATCAAAAAGGATGCAGAGAGTGGAACAGTTCTAGCAGGTGCAGAATTTAAATTAAAGAACGAAGCTGGTCAAGTAGTTGGAGAAGCGAAAACAACGAATAAAGAAGGTGTTGTGAAATTCGAAAACTTAGTGCCAGGAAAGTACACGTTAGAGGAAACAAAAGCGCCAGAAGGTTATAAGGCGTTAGAAGTAACAGTAGAAGTAAACGTTGTAGCAAATGAAGTAGTAAAACAAGAAGTTATGAATGAAAAAGTGAAAGAAGAAATTACAGGTCAATTAGAAATTACAAAGGTAGACGCTAATAATACAAATAAAATATTAGCAGGCGCAGTGTTTGAAATTTGGAAAGACGGAACAAAAATCGACACATTAACAACAAACAAGAGCGGTAAAGCGACTTCTAAGAAGTTAGAACCAGGAGATTACACTTTAAAAGAAATCCAAGCGCCAGAAGGATATACTTTATCCGATAAGGAAATGAAATTTACGATTTCTAATGAAAAAATTGAATTTGTAAAACTTCAAATTACAAATAAAAAAGATACAGAAAAAGGTCCGGAAAAACCAGGTGAAGGAACAGAAAAACCAGGTGAAGGAACAGAAAAACCAGGTGAAGGAACAGAAAAACCAGGTGAAGGAACAGAAAAACCAGGTGAAGGAACAGAAAAACCAGGTGAAGGAACAGAAAAACCAGGTGAAGGAACAGAAAAACCAGGTGAAGGAACAGAAAACCAGGTGAAGGAACAGAAAACCAGGTAGAAGGAACAGAAAACCAGG
>NZ_JH414710.1:153798-200277 GCF_000238655.1 Bacillus sp. 7_6_55CFAA_CT2
ATCCAAGCGCCAGAAGGATATACTTTATCCGATAAGGAAATGAAATTTACGATTTCTAATGAAAATTGAATTTGTAAACTTCAAATTACAAATAAAAGATACAGAAAAGGTCCGGAAAACCAGGTGAAGGAACAGAAAACCAGGTGAAGGAACAGAAAAACCAGGTGAAGGAACAGAAAAACCAGGTGAAGGAACAGAAAAACCAGGTGAAGGAACAGAAAAACCAGGTGAAGGAACAGAAAAACCAGGTGAAGGAACAGAAAAACCAGGTGAAGGAACAGAAAAACCAGGTGAAGGAACAGAAAAACCAGGTGAAGGAACAGAAAAACCAGGTGAAGGAACAGAAAAACCAGGTGAAGGAACAGAGAAGCCAGGTGAAGGAACAGAGAAGCCGGGTGAAGGAACAGAAAAACCAGGTGAGGGAGTAGAAAAACCTAATTTACCAGAAAAAGGACAAGGTTCTTCTAATAATCAACAACTTCCAGCTACAGGACACAATACGAATTACGTTCCATTCATCGGTTTTATGCTTCTGTTACTAGGAATACGTTTAAGATTCATGGCTAAAAATAGTTAAAAGATGTATAAAAGGCATCAGAGATTATACAATCTCTGATGCCTTTTAAATTAATACAGATAAATATTTTAAGCTTCAATTACGCTAAGCATTCTGTTTATAAATGCAGCTGCGTGTGCACGTTGTGATGGTCCTTTTGGTACGAATTGATTAAATTCATTACCTTTTACAATTCCATATCCATACACTCTTTGTACTTCTTCTTTAGCGTAAATTAAGTTTTGGTCTACGAATGGTAGTTCAACTTGTTTTGCAAAAATACCAGCGTGTTTTAGAGAACGATCGATCATAATAACAGCTTCTTCGCGTGTAATTGTAGTATTTGGATCAAATGTATTATCACCACGTCCGCGGATTATACCTGCGCTTGCTGCACGATTAATACCGTCTCTTAACGATGGGTGTACTTGTTCTAAGTCTGTGAAATTAGCATTTCCACTTGGTAATTGTAAAGCACGAGTAATTAGTGTAGCAAATTCAGCACGCGTTACAAGACGTTCTGGGAAGTACTTGCCGTTCCCTTCTCCTTGCATAATGCCTCTAGCTGCTAATTGACGAATGTCTTGTTCATACCATCCACCTGTAATGTCATCAGTTATGGGATTTTTTTGATTTTCCTTATAGTATGTTTCAGTTCCTTTTAAGAAAGCATCCCATTGTCCGCGTTGAATCATAAACGCAGGGCAGTTTTTTCCTGACCAAAATTGGTGTTTTTGGACCTTATCTAGAGAAATATTTAAGTCGTTCATTAAATAAGCTGCCAATTTACGGGCATTTTCTACCGCTTTTTCATAGTTTCCATCTTGATTAACGGCAATTTCAATTCCGATAGATTCATAGTTTCCAGTTTTATTTCCAGCATGCCATCCAACTTCATTTACTGGAAGATGTTGATAAATTTCTTTATCATCTACTGTGAAATGCCAAGATGCGGCGCGATCAGCTGTTCCGCGTGCTTGATTATCTAAGAATTTTGCATGATTTAGAGCATTGGCACCCTTCGCTGTATTAGCTGTTTCGTGAATCGTAATATATTTAGGTACCATCGGGTAGCCAGGGCGAATATCGTCATTTCCTTTTGGGACAATCATTTCTTTAAATGTAACGCCATAAATATTGTTTGTTTGTAGAGCTTCTGGCGATCTCAATAAACTATTTTTAGCAGTACGACTGTTTTTTAATAATGAAGCTTTTGTACCTTCAAATGTAGCAGAAGGTGCATAAATCCATTTTGTTGTTTCATTTATTTGGACTTTAAACCAATTTCCAGCTTGTTCAGTAGGAGTTATGACTTGTGGCTGTAGTTTCCCTTCTTCTTTAAATGATTGGAACGGAAGGGCATGTATGGAAGCTTCTTCTTTTACGATTAATTTTTGATTAGATAGTTTATGAATCTCTTGAACTTCTAAGCTATTATCATTGTTATCTATCCATCCAGCGCCAGTTGGCGTCGTTATGTAATAAGCATTTCCTTTTTTCTTTGTCGCCGTTACGACTTGTTCTGTAATCTCGATATTCGATTTGTTTTTTAAATCATTCGCGGTATATAATGAATGTTTTTTTGAAGTGTATAGTAGGAATTGACCAGTAACCTCGATATCTTCTTCATGAGTACTATGCTCATTAACATGCTCTTTAATACTTTTAAAAACTTGATCTTCCGTATATACTTCAGCGGATTTTTCAGCACTCTCTGCAAATGAATAAGTAGGTGCAAGAACAGTTTGTAATGCAAGAGAGAGAGTTAAAACACTATAAAATTTCTTTTTCATATTTTTTTAACACATTAGATTATGGAATCTAGTGTTAACATTCCTCCTTTTTATATTGTATTTTCACTATGTATCGATTTTAGTACTAATAAATTTTAACAAGAGAAAATGATGATGTCTATATACAGGAGCGATATTCATAAAAAGAATTATTTGAAAAAATGTAAGAGAAACAGGTAAAACCTTCTGTATTGACCTGTAAACGCCCTTCAAGTAAACTAAAGAGAGTTTGCAAATGAAAAGGTGATAATGTTGTTAATTTCAATTAAAACGTTACAAGATGATCGTTTTTTACGTCCGCTACAAAATATTGGCGGCTTATTTTTTGAAGATAGTACGATTGGATTTGAACAAGAGGAAGCAAATCTTATCGTTGATATACACATTGAGGATAATGTGAAAGCATCCGCTCAATTAACGGATGTTAGCACAGGAAATGTGTATGAAGAAACATTCTCGAAAGATTTATCTGCTTTCACAGATGAAAAAGAGCGTATGAAGCAAGTGAAACACGTTGTTTCTTATGTATATCTTTCTGTTCTTCAGCAGTTAACTGGTATTGAACAAAGCTGGGGTATTTTAACGGGAGTACGTCCGACGAAACTTCTTCATAAAATGCTTCAAAATGGTATGTCAAAAGAAGAAGCGCATCAAGAGCTTCGTGAAAGTTATTTAATTCATGAAGAGAAAATTGAACTTCTTCAGCGCATTGTTGATTGCCAATTAGCAGTTGTTCCGGATTTATACCGTTTGAAAGAAGAAGTAAGTATTTATATCGGTATTCCGTTCTGCCCAACGAAATGTGCATATTGTACATTCCCGGCTTATGCGATTAATGGACGCCAAGGCTCTGTTGATTCGTTCTTAGGTGGTTTACATTATGAAGTTCGTGAAATTGGTAAGTTTTTAAAAGAAAAAGGTGTAAAAGTTACGACGATTTATTACGGCGGAGGTACACCTACAAGTATTACAGCAGAAGAGATGGATATGCTGTATGAAGAAATGTATGAAGCGTTCCCAGATGTGAAAAATGTGCGTGAAGTAACAGTTGAGGCAGGTCGCCCAGATACAATTACGCCAGCAAAGCTAGAAGTGTTAAATAAATGGAACATTGACCGTATTAGTATTAATCCGCAGTCATACCATCAAGAGACACTAAAAGCAATTGGACGTCATCATACTGTAGAAGAAACAATTGAGAAATACCATTTAGCTCGTGAAATGGGAATGAACAATATTAATATGGACTTAATTATTGGTCTTCCTGGTGAAGGGTTAGATATCTTCAAGCATACGTTAGATGAAACAGAAAAGTTAATGCCAGAATCATTAACAGTTCATACGTTATCATTTAAACGTGCTTCTGAAATGACGCAAAACAAACGTAAATATAAAGTAGCAGGTCGCGAAGAAATTACAGCGATGATGCACGAAGCAGAAGAGTGGACGCAAAAGCATAATTACGTACCATATTACCTATATCGTCAAAAGAATATTTTAGGTAACTTAGAGAACGTTGGTTATGCAATGCCGACGCAAGAAAGTATTTACAACATTGTCATTATGGAAGAAGTACAATCAATTATCGGACTTGGTTGTGGTGCATCAAGTAAATTTGTTCATCCGAAGACGGGAGCAATTACGCACTTCGCAAATCCGAAAGATCCAAAATCATATAACGATGGCTTTGTGAAATATACAGAAGATAAACTGAAAATTTTAGAAGAGCTATTTGCATAAGAAGAAAGAGGTTGTTCCGAGTTGGAACAACCTCTTTTTATCCTGCAGTAACGGGCGGTCCGATTATATCTTGTCAGTTTTTGTCGGTAAGTCGATATATTCGAAAAATCGCTGATATAATTCGAGTTGCGCTGATATATTTCAAGTTACGGTCGATATATCTGGAAAATCGCCGATATAATTTCATTTACCGTTTAGCGGTACCGTATGTAAAACTATGTCGATAATAATCAGAAAAATTAGTCAAATCATTAAAGGACAATGTCTACTTATGGACGAAATGATAGATTTATGAAAGAGAAAAGGGGGAAATTGTTGGCATGTACATGACGATAGGGAGAATTTTTGATTTATCAGTTGGTAAGTATCCGAATAAAGAGGCGTTAGTGGAACCTGAAAAGAATATTCGCTGGACGTATAAACAGTGGGATGAACAAATAAATAAAACAGCGCACGCTCTATTAGAAGACGGAGTAAGAAAGGGAGATACGGTATCTGTTTACTTATATAATTGCCGTGAATTTGTAAACGTTTACTTAGCCTGTGCGAAAATCGGAGCGATCTTTAACCCGATTAATTTCCGCTTAAAGGCGAAAGAAGTATCTTATATTCTTCAGGACGCATCCTCGAAAGTCGTTGTCTTTGAAAAAGCAGTTGAGTCAACTGTTGCTATAATTGAAAGAGATTTTCCAAATACATCTTTTTGGTCTATAGAAAACGATAAACCTTCCTATGCAAGCTCCTACCATGAAAAAGTGAATGCAGCATCTTCTGAGAAAGTAAATATCGAAATTGATGAAATGGATTATTGTTCAATGCTTTATACGAGCGGTACGACAGGTCATCCGAAAGGCGTATTACATCGTCATCGCGAAATGACTGAGCATAGTATGATTTGTACGTATTTCCTTAAATATAATAGAGATAGTGTAGGGCTTGTTGTGGCGCCTTTATATCACTGTGGTGAATTAAACGCTGGAATCATACCACGCATTCAAGTTGGCGGAAAGAATGTTATTTTGCATCATTTTGATACAGAAACAGTATTACATACGATTCAAGAAGAAAAGATTACGACGTTCTTTGCAGCGCCGACAATGTGGAATATGTTGTTGCAAAAAGATTTAGCTCAGTATGATTTAACTTCGATGAAGATTGGTATATACGGCGGAGCAGCAATGGCACCGGCGTTAGTAAAAGAATGTAAAGAACGTCTTTATATTGATCTTGTTCAAATATACGGAATGACAGAAATGGGGCCAGTTGTTGCGTTTCTCGTAGAGGAGGATCAAATTACGAAAGCTGGTTCAGCAGGCACGCCATGCTTTAGCCATGAAGTTCGTATTGTGAAACCGAACGAGGATGCACCGGCAGAACCAGAGGATGTATTACCTCCTTATGAAGTGGGAGAAATTATTTTGCGCGGCCCAACTATGATGGCTGGCTATCATAATCGTGAAGAAGCGAATAAAAAATCGATGTATAAAGGATGGTATCATTCGGGTGATCTAGGCTATTTTGATAAAGACGGTTATTTATTCGTTGCTGATCGCGTTGATGATATGGTAATTAGCGGTGGCGTAAATATTTATCCTCGTGAAATTGAAGATTTCCTTCATAGTCATCCTGGTATATTAGATGTGGCGGTACTTGGTGAGCCAGACGAATTATGGGGAGAGCGTGTTGTGGCAGTTATTGTGAAGAAAGATGAAACAATAACAGAAGCTGATTTAGAAACGTATTGCAAAGAAAGTGATGAACTAGCAGATTATAAACGTCCGCGTCATTATTTATTTGTAGATGAACTTCCGCGTAATGCGAGCGGGAAGTTGCAGAAATTTGTGCTGAGGGAGTCGTTGAAAGGTGCGAAAAAATAAAAAATGAAGGATGCCCCATATCTATGGGGTATCCTTCATTTTTCTATATTAAACAGAAGAAACAATATCTTTGTTAATTCTCATTTCTTCTTGGTGAAGGTTAATTAGCGCATTTGAAATAAGGTGGAAAAACAAAGTGGATGTAATACAAAAAGAAAAGGCACCCTAAGGTGCCTCTCTTCGACTTGAACCATTTCATTTCATACGAATCTATCCGTATTACCATTACCCCTTTGTTATGAGTGTAAACACATACTATAAAGCAGAATCGTCTATATACACTAGATTGTTAGTTCACAAAAGACAAGAGATTTGAGATCAATATTGAAGTGACGCCACATCCCCTATAATAATTGATATGTTACGCCTTTTAAAAGAATCTGCTTTATAGAACGTGCCCACAAGTTATATTTTACTACATGTAATATTCATTTAGTGTATTTTTTGGTGAATATGTATAATTACATAAACTGTATGAAAAAAAGAGAGTATACTCTGATATTGTGTGATAAAGATAAAGCCCGCCTACGGAATAGGGGGCTTTTCTTACTTTTTATAAATATTTATTCCAATTATATTATCAGATGAGTCTAAACGAATATAAACGTCATCTGATAAAAGGTGTGCATTATATATTCTTTGTTTATATGTTGATATCTCGAAGCGTTTTCCATTTAATTCACATTCTAGAATAATCATATCGCCATGTTCTTTCCAATTTATTAATTTAGCAGTTGTATTCATATAAACCTCCTCTGAATCATTTTATGAAAATTAGTAGAGATAGTGTGAGAAAGGAGTTTATATAACAAAAAAAGACACCTTAAGTGTCTTCTTTGATTACTATAAAAGTCGTTGAATGAAATAGGTTTCTATTTTTATTTGCGTGAAAAGCCTTCTTCATCAAGGTATTCCGCAGCTTCTGGATAAGAGTTGAATGTACCGTCTAAGTTTACACCAGCGTACACGTTCCACATGTCATCCTCTGAAATAAGAGTAAGAATATGACCATCTTCGTTCTGCCATTCTTCTTCTTTCGCAGGTTCTACAGGTGCTACTACCTCTTCTTGTGATAGAAGGTCAATTGATTTCTCAATTACTGAACGTAACTCCTCTGCTGAAAACTCACGGATGTTAACCATACCTTTATCATCTGTTTTATAACCTTTAATACCGCTTGCATATACAAATCCATTTCCATTTGGGTGTAAATGAAATACAACGTTCTTTTTATCTAAACGACTTTCTTCAAAGTGGAAGTTTACACGTTTTAATGATACGTTCTTTCTTTCTAGTTCTGGGAAAGATTCAATAATCGATAATTTTTCTTCAAAAGTTAGCATAGTGCCTCCAAGTATATAGTAAAAGATTTAATTTGTTCATTATAGCATAGTTGCAATTGTTTCCAAAGATAAGGGGAAAACTTTTCGTTGAATACGTTTACGTCACGAGAATGTAAAAAGTGAGCTAACGAATGTATCTTTTTAGGTGTACAATGGAACATGGACTTTATACAAAGGTGGTTTTTTTATGTTTCAAAAAATAGCAAAGGAATGTTTAGCAGGATTTACTGTTGCGATTGTTGCGTTACCACTTGCGATTGCGTTTGGTATTGCTGCGACAGGAACGTCTGAGGGAGCGCTTGTTGGATTGTATGGTGCGATTTTTGCAGGTTTATTCGCAGCGTTATTTGGCGGGACACCTGGGCAAGTAACAGGGCCAACTGGACCGATTACCGTTATTGCAACAGGAGTTATTGCGACGCACGGGTTAGAGGCAAGTTTTATTGCCTTTATGATGGCAGGATTATTTCAAATTTTATTCGGTGTATGTAAGCTCGGTTCTTACGTTCGATATATTCCGTATCCTGTCGTTTCAGGATTTATGAATGGTATTGCATTAATCATTATTTTAGGCGAAATAAAACACGTACAAAATAGTTTTCTACTTGTTGTGTTAACGATTATTGTAATGATTGTTTCTGGTAAATGGATTAAGGCGATTCCGTCTAGTTTAGTAGCACTAGTCGGTGTGACAGCTTTGCTTCCTTTATTTTCTTCTCTACTCGAAGGACTTACAGTAAAGTTACCGATTATCGGAAATCTTTCACTAAATAAAGTAATTGAAAAGATTGGAACTATTCCAGAAGCGATACCTACGCTTCATATTCCATCTTTAAGTGGAACAGGAATAGCAGCACTTATTTTACCAGCGCTTAGTATTGCTTTGTTAGGGTCGATTGACTCGTTGTTAACATCGGTCGTAATGGATAATGTGACAGGTACACGTCATAAAAGTAATAAAGAGCTCGTTGGACAAGGTATCGGTAATATGATGAGCGGATTGTTTGGCGGATTAGCAGGTGCAGGTGCGACTGTAAGGTCTATCGTGAATATAAGAAGTGGCGGTAAAACGGCACTTTCGGCATGTATGCATAGTGTTATCTTATTTATTTTTATTATGGGTCTTGGTTCGGTCGTACAATATATTCCACTTGCTGTATTATCAGGTATTTTAATTTTAACTGGTATTGGAATGTTCGATTGGGGAAGCATGAAAAAGATGCATGTCGCTCCTAAAGGTGATGTCGTTGTTATGCTCGTAACGATGATTGTAACGGTGAAGTTCGATTTAATGATTGCTGTTGCCTTCGGTATTATTCTTTCGTTCATCATATATATGGTGAAATGTAAAGAACGTAAAACTTCTATCGTAAAAGAAAAAGAAGAAACGTACACAATTCAAGGGCCGCTCTCTTTCCTATCAGTAGATCGTATTTTCTCTACTTTACAAGATGTGAAGTCACCGGTTGTTTTACGTATGAAAGATGTGCGTTATATGGATGTATCAGGAGCTATGGCATTATTAAATTTTGTTGAGCAATCAAATAAAGTAGGAGCAAGTGTAAAGCTTGAGCAAGTACATCCGAGTATTGAAAAAACAATCGCAGTAATGGCAAGCGATGAACAGAAAGAGCAATTGAAAATCTTAAGTGTTTAGATAGTAATTAGAATATCTCACAATTTTACATAAATTATAATGTAGAGTTGTGGGATGTTTTTATAATGTTTTTAGTAATATGTATCGCAGTGACAGAGAGGAAGGGCTCTTTTGGCGTAACAGAAACGCTTATAGTGTGTACATATATAATGGAAGGAATTAGAAAAATATTGTGAAGAGACAGGCTTAAATGGGTTCGCTTTTCTAGTTTGAAAAAAAAACCAAGTATTCAACCTATAATAAATTTGTTATGATAACCAATGGGATAAAATGAATCCCTATCGCTTAAAACAATATGTTTGAGAGTATATGTATAAAAGAAAAGAGAAAAAATATGAATAAAACATTTGTAAAAGGAGCAGCAATTTTAACCATTACAACTTTTTTGTCAAAATTGCTTGGTAGTTTTTTTCAAATTCCATTACAAAATATTGCAGGAGATGAAGTGCTCGGTATTTTTCGCCTTGTTTTTCCTGTATATATGATTGCTCTTACATTATCAGTAGCCGGAGTTCCACTTGCAATTTCGAAACTAATTGCAGAGTTGAACGAAAAAAATAAGCAAAAGGAAATTGCGAAATTATTTAAATCAGCGTCAATTATTGGGATAGCATTTGGCATTTTCGGCTGTTTAGTCATTGTATTATTTTCTATTGAAATTGCGAATATGCTCGGTGGACAAGAAACTAGAATGCCGTTGCTTATTACTTCATTAGCATTACTCATTGCGCCATACATGGCGGTGTATAGAGGGTATTTTCAAGGTTTCGGTGATATGAAACCAACAGGGGTATCACAGGTCATTGAGCAATTTGTACGTGTGTTTTTTATGTTAATAATTGCTTACATACTAGTATCATGGGATAAGAGTAATACTGTTATTACTAGTGGTGCGATGGTTGGCTCTTTTCTTGGAGTTATTAGTTCGCTTATATATTTGCGTATAAAATATAATAGAAGTCCATACTACAATAAAAGCAATTCCTATTCGCTCCGAGATTTAAGAGAAAACGGCAAAAAGATATTGCGGGTATCGATCCCAATCGCTATCGGAGCTTTATCAATGCCACTTTTAAATTTAGTAGACTCGCTTACAATACCGCATGTATTACAAGGATCATCAACAGAAATTCAAGAACAATTTGGAATATACAGTCGCGGTTTTGCATTCACGCAAATAATTGTTATTTTTGCAAGTGCAATTGTATTTCCGTTAATACCACTCTTAACTTCCGCATTGGCCAAAAGAGATATAAATTTGGCGAAAATAACAATTCAAAATACAAATCGACTAGCGCATGTTTTGACAGCGCCGTTAACAATATGGTTGATGGCATTAACAGTACCGTTAAATGTCGGATTGTTCACAGATGTAAAAGGCAGTAGTATGTTAACAGTTATGATTGGCAGTTCGTATTTTACTGCGGTTATGGTATTATCAATAGGTGTTTTACAGGGCATTAACCGTTCTGCACAAGCTGCATGGATTGTTATTGGTGCGAGTTGTGTGAAAGTCGTGTTAAACATGATGTTCGTGCAGAAGTTTGGCATAGATGGAGCAGCGTATAGTACACTAATTACTTACGTATTGATTTGTATTGTAAATCATTTGTATATTCGAAGCTATATTGCCTATTCTATTCATTTAAAAAGCTTTTTCGGTGTGTTAGCAATAGCATGTATTTTGGGACTAGGATTGTATGAATTATGTAATGTGATAGATGGTACAACTTCAAGAATTATGACGTTATTATTCAGTGGTATAGCATTAAGTATTACAACCATTTTGTATGGTGTATGTGCTTTGAAATTAAAATGGATATCAATAAACAAAATACCATTTTTGAAAAGATAAATATAGAAATTTAATTTTTTATTATAATTCATATGAACTGATAAAGAGGAAACTATGTAGGGTATCAAGTGTTTAGGTAAGGAATGGGTACCAGTTTATGTTAGATGAAATAAACGGTTACCTAGTTTTGGAGGAGATTTAGGGTGCGTTTAGTCTTATCAGGATATTATGGTTTTTATAATGTTGGAGACGAGGCGATTCTACAATCAATTATTGAATCGTTAAGTAAAGAGAACCCGGATATAGAACTAGTAGTACTATCAAATGATTCTAAATATACAAAGGAAATGTATGGTGTAGAATCGGTAGATCGCTGGGATATAAAAGCTGTTTATGATGCGATAAAAAACAGTGATGGAGTTATTAGCGGTGGCGGGAGCCTTCTTCAAGATCAGACAA
This sequence comes from Bacillus sp. 7_6_55CFAA_CT2, assembly GCF_000238655.1. Taxonomy (NCBI): domain Bacteria; kingdom Bacillati; phylum Bacillota; class Bacilli; order Caryophanales; family Bacillaceae; genus Bacillus; species Bacillus sp. 7_6_55CFAA_CT2. The sequence goes on from NZ_JH414710.1 coordinate 165,019, forward strand.
GTACGAAGAGTATTCTATATTATACGGGTATTATGGGACTCGCTCGATTATTAAAAAAGCCGTATTATATTTATTCACAAGGAATAGGTCCAATTACAAAAGGGTATAATCGTCTATTAGTAAAATGGAACTTGTCAAAAGCTTCCTATGTATCAGTTCGAGATGAGGATTCGTTTTTATATTTAAAAGAACTTGGCATAAAAAACGATATTGAAATTGTTCCAGACCCTGTTTTAACATGGAAACGGACAAAACAATCGGATTGGTTGCAAAAGCATTCGATACATGGAAAAGTAATCGCGGTTAGTGTGCGTTATTGGAATGCAAAAGAAGATTATATAAAAAAATTAGCTGCGGCATTAAAAAAATTAAAGCAAGAAGGATACCAAATTCTATTTGTTCCAATGCATGAGCCATTTGATCAAAAAGCTTCGCGTGAAGTAGTAGACTTAATGGGAGAAGAGACGTATATGCTTCCATATAAAATGGATATCGACGAGAAAATATTCATTTTATCACAATGTTCATTACTAATTGGTATGCGTCTTCATGCACTTGTTTTTTCTGCCGTAGCCAAAACTCCAATGGTCGGGATTTCATACGATCCGAAAATTGATTCGTTTTTAAGTCAAGTGAATCAGCCAGTTATAGGAAGTGTGGATGGCGAATGGAGTGCTGAGTATTTATATGAAATTGCGAAAAAGCAATTAATGCAACAAGGAACTGTGCAGCAAGAGTTACAATTGACAATAGATGAGCTTCGGTTGCAAGGCAAACAGGCAACAAAGAAACTCATTGATCATATGGAAAAAGGCACTTTATTAAAAAAGTAAAGTGTCTTTTATTTTTGTTTTGAATTTAATGAAAATTCTAATTAAAAAACGTTTTATTTTAATTCCTATTTATTATGCTAAAATGATTGTGATTATTATATAATCAAATTTGTGATAATAAATTCGTAGATTACGAGGAGGATAACCTTGAAGACTTTTTCAAAAGGTATAACAGCAGTGGCATTAACGGGATCATTACTTTTAACTCCTATTTCAAGTTATGCGGCAAATGATGATATTACAGGACATATGTTTGAGACGAATATGCGCTCACTTATTACTAAAGGAGTTTTAATGGGGTATGGAGACAATGTATATGCGCCTGATAAATTAGTAACAAGAGCAGAGTTTGCTACATTCATAGCAAGGGCTTTAAATTTACCGAAAGCTGATTCGAATTTCGAGGATGTGCCGAAGACTTACGGTTTATATGATGGTGTAAGTAGAGCATATGGAGCAAAAATTATTAATGGTCGTACGAACGAGACATTCTCACCAAATGATGTGATTACACGTGAAGAAATGTCGATAATGGTAAAGCGAGCGTTAGACTATAAAAATATTAAAGTAGCTGTAAGTCCGCTTACCTTTACTGATAAAGATAGTATTAACTATAAAGAGCATGTACAAGTTATGGTGGCTACTCAAATTATTAAAGGGTATCCAGAAGATAATACATTTAGACCACATTTATCAGCTACAAGAGGGATGGCTTCAGCTATGTTGGATCGCATGCTTCAGACGATTGAAAAAAACGGAAATAGCAATCCTGTAGAAACTAAGAAATATGTTGTGACAAATGTAAGAGAAAACGGAACAGAGCAAGAAGTAGAGCGCTATAATACGTATAAAGAAGCGGTTACGGCTGCTCAAAATAAAGGTATGAATGCGGTAAAATACGAGAACGAATTTTTATGGATTAAAGATGGTTTTGCAAGTGCGAAAAGAATAACTGGGCAAAACATCATTAATATTTATGATGAGAATTTGTCAACAGTATATACGTATATTCAGTATGGAACAGAATTGAAAGTGTTAGAAGTTGGCGAAGATCGTGTGAAAGTTCAACTTTCTGGTTTAACAGGTTATGTGAAGAAGAATGAAATCACTTTAATTCCTACAAATGAAATGAAACAGTCGTCTTATTATGTGAAATCAGATGGATATTTATACCATAAATATTATACATATAATACAAGTTCACCTGGATATACAGAATTTAGATATGGTGTGGCACCTTCTTTCATGAAGCAAGGACAGCAAATGTATAGTGTAGATGGAAAGACATTTGGAGACGAAACTTTCTATCAATATTTCAATTATTTATCATTACGTTCGAAAACAGATTATACAGCTGAACAACTAGATAGTTATGTGAAATCGATTAAACCAGACTCTCCATTAATTGGTTTAGGAAAGAAATTTAAAGAAGTAGAAAGCAAGTATAATGTAAATGCATTATTCTTATATTCATTAGCAATTCATGAAAGTTATTATGGAACAAGCGCTCTTGCAAAAGACAAAAATAATTTATTTGGTTTAAAAGCAACAGACGATAGTCCGTATGGTAACGGAGAAGCATTCAATTCAAAAGAAGATTGTATTGAACATGCAGCAAAATTATACATGAATGAAGGATATTTAAATCCAGGACATTGGCGTTATACAGCAACATATACAGGTGATAAAGCTGCTGGTTTAAATGCGAAATATGCATCTGATGCGAACTGGGGTAAAAAAGTAGCGGGGCATATGAACCGTTTTGATTCTTATTTAGGTAAAAAAGAATACAACAAGTACAAACTTGCACGTGTGATGAATAACGTGGAAGTGAAAAAGAATCCTAGTATATCAAATGAGCGACTGTATCGTTTAAATACAAATGTAGTTGTCACAGTTACTGGTGAAGAGATAATAAATGGAAAAGCGTGGGTTAAAGTTATTTCAGATAATCCTACTGTAACAGAAGCGTATATTGCAAAAGAAAGTTTAGAATACGTAAAACATTAATTAAATAAAAAAGAAGGTGCTACTAATATTTCGTAGCACCTTCTTTTTATTCAATTTCAAAATCAACAATGATATAAGCGAGTATAACAACGAAGAAAATACTAACGGCTGGCGCTGTTAATACGTGGCCAGACATAAAGCCAATGCCAAGTGATAGAATGAGTGTGCTCGCTAATAGCATATACTTTACTTTCATGATTTTCTTAAAGTTTGTGATCATGCGGATAAATAATTTAATACCAAAGTATAGAAGAGGTATTAAGTAAATAAGGAAACCGACAATTCCAAATGCGAAAAATAGGTCATGGAAGTCCATTTCAATTAATTTAATTTTATCTGTGTAGTTACCAGCGTAACCCATTCCGAATAGTTTTTGTGAAAGCGGTGCGTCTTTATAGTATTGTTTGTATGTTTTTAAAAATTTGTCGCGATCACTGTAAATTAAACTTTTTACTTCAGAATCTGTAAGTTCACCTTTTGCATGTTTTTTTGCATCTTCTGGATCTGCTTTAATTACTTTTCCTTCTTTTCGATCTTTCTCTTCTTGCACTGATTTTTTGTATTCGTATATTTGCATGTGAATGCCCATATTTTTTGCGATAGGAGTATGCGGTGTAAGAGCAATTAAACCTCCTAGTATAATTGCGACAACAACGGTATTTACAATATGTGTGAATCCTTTTCCTTCTTTTTTACGATTTATCATATATTCAATGAATGAGAAGAAAAGTGCTACGCCTAATGTAATAACAATTGCGCCATATCCGACTTTCGTTCCGACCATAATACTTGCATACATCGCAAGTATTGTTGGAATCCAGTAATATATTTTCGAGAAAGAAGTTGTTTTATGAATCGAATATAAGACAATGATTGGGAACATAATGGCGAAAAGAGAACTTAAATCATTTCCAGCGAAGAACCAACCTCTTGAACCGATTTTTGAGTGAGGATAGCTTGGGAAATCCGTTCCAGTTTGCATTGCAACGATCATTGTAATGCTTAAAATTAAAGTTGCATATAAGAAATATGTAATGATTTTATGGAATACATACTCTTTATTTTTTAGCTCTTTAAAGGCGATAATATATCCAAACAGTAGCACAATTGGATATACGCTCTTTAAAATGAATTTAACTTCTTCTCCAAATGAAACTGGAGATTTAACCATCATATTATTTACAAGACCGATTGCGAGTGCGATCCCGAGTAAGCATAAATAGAGGATGTACTTTTTCGCATCTTGTTGTTTGTGATGAAGAAGTAGGTACCCTAATGCAAGAAGCATAAAGGCGAAACGGACTACAACTCCAACTGTTGCGCTCATGTGTAGTATATAGATTGAAAAAGATGTTAATAAATCTAAAATTGGTTGAAACACAATGAATAGCAATAGGAAATGTGGGAAGTAGTTATCCGTTTGTTTCAACTTATTAACCATATGTTCCTCCAGTTCTTCATTCCTTTATTACAACACCCAAAAGATGGGTATAAAGCCTTTTTTACATAGTAAGGCGAATGAATTTCAATATTTGTTTTTTATCAAACTTAAGAATACACCATTTCATTGTAATGGTAAATAGATGAAAAGCATGGATAAACCGACTTTAATTTCTATATTTTTCAACGGAATTGTATGTTTTATACGGTAAATGTACAAATTGCGAGATTATTAGACAGAAAATTGAGAAAAAAGAAGGATTTTTCAGTGGTTTTCTATAATTATATAAGTATAATCTTTATGGAGAAAAGAGGGGTATATATAATGGAAATAACAAGTAAAACAGAATCTGTCGTTGTGAAATATGAAGGCCACGTTGCAACGGTTATGGTCAATCGCCCAGAGGTGTTAAATGCGTTAGATGAGCCGACATTAAAAGAGTTATTACAAAAGTTGAAAGAAGTAGCGGAAAGTTCTGCGCATATCGTTGTGTTATGCGGGAACGGCCGTGGTTTTTCTGCGGGTGGGGATATTAAATCGATGCTTTCAAGTAATGATGAAAGTAAGTTTGATGGCATTATGAATACTATTTCTGAAGTTGTCGTGACGTTATATACGATGCCAAAGCTTGTTATTAGTGCAATTCATGGACCAACTGCAGGTCTTGGGTTAAGTATTGCGTTAACAGCTGATTATGTAATGGCGGATATATCATCTGTTATTGCGATGAACTTTATTGGAATCGCTTTAATTCCAGATGGAGGCGGTCATTTCTTCCTTCAAAAGCGCGTGGGTGAAAATATGACGAAGCAAATTATTTGGGAAGGTAAGAAGTTATCAGCGACAGAAGCGCTTGATATCGGCTTAATTGATGAAGTAATCGGCGAAGATTTCCAAACGGCTGTGAAACAAAAAATTAATGAATGGTCACAAAAACCGATTAAAGCAATGATTCAAACGAAGCAAATTTTATGTGAAGTAAATCGCTCTAATTTAGAGCAAACATTGCAATTAGAAAAGCGTGGTCAATATGCAATGAGACAAACAGCGGATCATAAAGAAGGTATTGCTGCGTTTTTAGAGAAACGTTTACCAGCATTTAAAGGGGAATAAAGTGAAGTGAGGATTTTGTCCATTCCTTACTGATTATTAGCTCGTTAATTCGGGATAAAGGGGAGAAAGTGCTAACACAATTTAGTATAATTGTGTTAGCACTTTTTTTTTAGGAGTAATACATGAAGAAAATAATCGGTGTTATTACTATTATTTTGCTTACATATTCTGCTTTGCATAGTACACCATCTTTGGCAGTTCGGACTGCGTTATTTTTTAAGGGACATCCAAGTGTTGCATTTTCTGACGGGGTGACGAAAGAAAAAGATGTGAAAAAAGAAGCGATTCCAGATGAGTACCAAACTCTATATGGTAAGGAAAAAAACTCAGAGCATTATTTCTTTCCGCCTGTAAGAGCACATGAATCAGAAATTGATATGTTAAGTGCATGCGTGAAGAAAAAATGGTTTTTCTATAAAGCAGAGCTCGGATGTTATTAAATATAGGAGGATGAATGATGTCAGCATATAACAAGTTAGTAAGAGATCGTGTTCCAGAGAAGATTTTAATGTCTGGAAAAACATATACAGCACAAAAATTAACAGGGCAAGCATACATACAAGCTTTAGCGAAAATTGGAACGGAAGAAATTCGTGAATTTGCTTCTATGAAAGAACGCGAACATGCGCTAGATTCTCTTGCGGATGCGCTAGAAGTTATCATCTCATTAGCACGTGCAGAAGGTGCATCGATTGAAGATGTAGAACGCCTTCGTAAGCAAAAAGAGATAGAGCGCGGTGGATTTGAAAAAGGGATTTATTTATTAGACGTTTCAGAAGAATAGTTTTATAGGAAAAGCATAGCGTTAATGAGTAACGCTATGCTTTCTTGTTGCAATGAAGCTAATAATGAAGAAGATAGCTGTTAATATCCAGCCGATTGTAATAGAAGTAGTAGTATGAACGGCATAAGAGATTTGTAAACAAAATAATGATGCTAAAAACCAAATGAGTGCAATGTGTATATATTTTTTTGATATATTCATATTTCAAGGCTCCTTTTGTATACTAAAAAGAATTTTACTACAATTTAGAAAATTAGGCCATATAAGTAGAGGTTTTCTGGCGAATTTTGTATACTGAATAGTAGAGAAAATGAGGAGGAAACGACAATGGCACATCATGCGAAAGAAACGATGGAACTGATTAAGGAGCTTGTCTCTATTCCAAGTCCATCTGGAAATACAGCAAAAATTATTAATTTCATTGAAAACTATGTCAGTGAGTGGAACGTAGAAACGAAACGTAATAATAAGGGAGCTCTTATTTTAACGGTAAAAGGGAAGAATGATGCGCAGCACCGCTTATTAACGGCACACGTTGATACGTTAGGTACGATGGTAAAAGAAATTAAGCCTGACGGTCGCCTGAGTCTTTCTATGATTGGTGGATTTCGCTGGAACTCTGTAGAAGGGGAATATTGCGAAATTGAAACATCAAGTGGCAAGACATATACAGGAACGATTTTAATGCATCAAACATCTGTACATGTATATAAAGATGCAGGTGAAGCAAAACGCGATGAGAAAAATATTGAAGTTCGTATTGATGAGCGCGTATTTTCAGCTGATGAAGTACGCGAATTAGGAATTGAAGTAGGAGACTTCGTTTCATTTGATCCGCGCGTTCAAATTACAGAGAGTGGATACATAAAATCACGTCATTTAGATGACAAAGTAAGTGTTGCAATTTTATTAAAATTAATTAAAAGATTACAAGACGAAAACGTAACATTACCATATACGACGCATTTCTTAATTTCTAATAATGAAGAGATTGGATACGGTGGTAACTCTAACATTCCAGAAGAAACTGTTGAATACTTAGCAGTTGATATGGGAGCGTTAGGTGATGGACAAGCATCTGATGAATATACAGTATCTATTTGTGCAAAAGACTCTAGCGGCCCGTATCATTATGCACTGCGCAAACATTTAGTAGAGCTTGCGAAAACGAATCATATTGAATATAAAGTAGATATTTATCCGTACTACGGATCTGATGCATCAGCTGCGATTCGCGCGGGATTTGATGTGAAACATGCGTTAATTGGAGCGGGTATTGATTCTTCCCACGCATTTGAACGTACGCATGAAAGTTCTATTGCGCATACAGAAGCATTAGTGTATGCATATGTAATGTCTAATTTAATTGAAGAATAATTTCATAGATAATAGAGAGCTGATTAAAGATATTATTTTTAATCAGCTTTTTATTTGGCAAAGCGATTAGGAGACATGTCCTAATCGCTTTTTTATCCCGCTATTTGCCGGGCAGTAAGACTCCTACCTCAAAATTCAGCGAAAGCAAAAAAGTTAGATGGAGGCGAGCTGCTCGTAAAAGCCCGATTGGTGAGGGCTGATTAAAGTTTTTTATATACATTCATTATAAGTTATATATATGCGTTTTTTGTTATACGGCCGGAAACGTATTTACTATAGATATATAATGTTATACACTATGAAAGGAATTAATTAATAGTTAATATTTTTTAGTTAGCTTGATTAAAAAAATGAATGAATATGAAGTTTTGAGAGGAGATTTATTTTTCATGAAGTACAAAGCAATAGCCGCAGGTTTATTAGCAGCAAATTTACTAGCACATCCAATTAGTAGTTTAGCAGAAACGAAGAAATTTCCTGATGTTTCAGATAGTGCGTGGTCAAAAGACGCAATTTATTATTTAGTAGAGAGAAATGTAATTAACGGTATGCCAGATGGTAACTTTATGCCATACGGAAATTTAACACGCGCTCAGGCAGCAAAGATTATCGCAACAGCAATTGGTGCTAAAATAGATCCAATTGCAAAGCCGTCTTATAATGATGCAAAAAATAGTTGGGCAGCTTCATTTATTGCAGCCATGGAAAAAGAGAATATTATTAAAGGGCGAGAACCAGGAGTATTTGATCCTGAAGGAAAAGTAACTCGTGCTGAAATGGCAGCTATGCTTGTAAGAGCATATAATCTGAAAAGCAAAGTAACAGGACCAGTTCCTACAAAATTTGCTGATTTAGAGAATCATTGGGGTAAAGAAGAAGTTAATATTTTAGTAGAATTAAAACTTTCTTTAGGTACAGAGGATGGCTGGAAACCGAATGATTCTATTACGCGTGAACAAGCAGCTCAACTTACTGCGCAAACAGATAAATTTAGCAAGAATAGTGATCGTCCAGTAGAAACAAAGAAAATGTACATAGATAGAAAATTCATTACATATCACGCACCATCATTAAGTTCTGGGATTAGTGCAAATCAGCATAATCCACAAATGGTTGAAATTAAAGAAGAGCGAGATGGATGGATCAAAATTGCAACAAGTAAAGGTGATAAATGGACACCTTTAGTAGAGAAAACAGAAGTTATTAATGAAGGATTCACTACTTATGCAGAAGCTTCTTCTTCTTCAAAAGTAATGGGAACACATAACGCACAGCAAGTAACTGTTATTGAAGAGAACGGCAGCTGGATTCGTATCCGCATGGGCGCTGGTTTCCAATGGGTTAATAAAAATCAATTAAATCCAGTGAAGCAAGGTAACTTCTTAGAGGGCAAAGCGATTATCATTGATCCAGGTCATGGTGGAGTTGATTCAGGTAATCCAGGTTATTATGAGAAAGAAAGTGAAACTGTATTAGATGTATCATTGCGATTACAGAAGATATTTGAGAAAAAGACACCATTTACTGTGTTATTCACTCGTACAGATGATACACGTCCAGGAACAAGTGCTTCTGATTCTTTAAAGAAACGTGTAGAATTTGCTCAAAAAAATAATGGGGATATTTTTGTAAGTATCCATGGTAATGGTACGGAAAGTAAAAATGGGCAAGGTACAGAAACGTTTTACTATGAATCAGCGACAGCAAGAGGAACAAATCCTAACGTATCAGAAAGTCGTTTACTAGCAGAAAAAATTCAAGAACGTCTTGTAGATGCACTGGGAACAAAAGATCGTGGTGTGAAAAAAGGCGATTTATACGTAATTAGAGAAAATACAATGCCAGCTGTATTAGCAGAATTAGCATTTGTAGATAATAAAAGTGATGCAGATAAAATAGCTACACCAGCGCAGAGACAAAGTGCAGCGGAAGCAATTTATCAAGGTATTTTAGATTACTATGAAGAAATGGGTAACAACGTGTCTTCTTTCCGTTAATAAATAATAAGAGATTGCCATTGGCAGTCTCTTTTATTTATTAACGTTTCTCTTTATTTCCGGCATATGATATCATTTAATTTTATATACAAAAGAAAAGTATTTGAGTAATTGTAATCAGAACAATTTTAAACGATAGAGGATGATAATAGATTGAATAATCATAGTAAAACACCTGCCTGTATATATACGTATGCATTTCGTGAGGAGGAGCGTGCTTTATGTTACTTGGAAATGCGCTCGTTCTTTGGAATGGAGTCCCACGTTAATATTTTAAAAAGTGATGTCAAAATTGACCCGAGTAGAAGTGCGTTTATAAAAGAGCGCGTTGAAGTTATGTATGAAGGGGACGACTTAGAAAGTATCTTAAAACAAGTGGAACAAATTGATTTGGCGGGAGCGACATTTAAAGTTATCTTCGTTAAAATCAATGACCTCGTTGGAGAGAATAAAATTGAATATGGAGAAAGACGTCTTATTGAAAGAGACCTCGGCATGCATATTGAAGGAGAAGCGGATGTTCGTAATCCAGAGCGTGTATTCGGGATTGTTCCTCTTGGAGGACGCTGGTACTTCGGGCACTATGTAGAAAGCGAACCAGTTTGGTATCATCACATAAAAAAACCGCATAGCTATTCGACATCTCTTAGCACACGTGTTGCGAGATCAGTTGCAAATATCGCTGTACCAAATCCAGAGGGAGTACGAGCAATTGACCCGTGCTGCGGTATTGGAACAGTAGTAGTAGAAGCACTTTCTATGGGGATTAACATCGTTGGTAGAGATATAAATCCACTTGTAGTTCTTGGAACGAGAAAAAATATCGCGCATTTCGGATTTGAAGGAACAGTAACAAAAGGTCCAATCGAGGAAATTACTGAGAACTACGACGTTGCCATTATCGATATGCCGTACGACCTATTTACGCACGCCACACCAGAAGATCAGCTATCAATTCTCTCAAGTGCACGCCGCATCGCGAAAAAAGTAGTCGTTGTCACGATGGAAACAATGGACGACATGATCCATGAAGCAGGATTCGAAATTACAGATCGCTGTATTACAAGAAAAGGATCATTTACTAGACAGATTCTTGTTTGTGAATAAGAAAGGAAGGTCACCCGTTTGGGTGACCTTTTTTGTTTGTATTGATGTGTAATTGGTTGGTGGTTTAGGTAGATGAATTAGCGAAATTTGTCGGTAAGTCGATATTGCATGTCGAATCGCCGATAAATTTAAAAAATCGCTGATATATTGTGTTGAATCGCTGATAAATTTAAAAAATCGCTGATATATTCCGAGAATCGCCGATATCGTTACATTAGAATATTACTGTTCTTTTAATTTCTCTTGTTGTGCAAGTAGTAAATTGCGCAAGATGTGTCCGCGGTAACTTTCTAGTTTTCGTCCTTCATGATAGCGTACGCCTAATTTTTTTAGTTCAGCTACGTACCAGCCTTTTGTTCCGTAATACATGGGATCACTTCCTTTTTGCTTTTGAACAGTATATGTTGGGGGTAGAAGTAACTTTCCAGTGAAAATAATAAGACTGGTTGTATCAAGGGGCTCCATAACATAGCCTCTGGACAGTGTATAAAAAAATAGACAGTAATGTATGCTTTTTTAAACAATGTATACAAATTTATACCCTATGCGTTGGCATGATATTTGCAATGAAAAGAGTATCAACGTATAGGGGAGAGATAGAAATGAAGGTTAGTAAAATATATACAACGATTGATGCACACGTAGCTGGGGAGCCGCTTCGAATTATTACGGGTGGTGTGCCAGAAATAAAAGGGGAAACGCAGCTGGAAAGACGCGCGTACTGCATGGAACATTTGGACCATCTTCGTGAGGTTCTTATGTATGAACCGAGGGGGCATCACGGAATGTACGGTTGTATCATTACACCGCCAGCAAGTGCCCACGCTGATTTTGGTGTTTTATTTATGCACAATGAAGGATGGAGTACGATGTGTGGTCATGGCATTATTGCTGTCATTACAGTTGGAATTGAAACAGGCATGTTTGAAGTAAAGGGTGAAAAACAAAAGTTCATTATTGATAGCCCAGCCGGAGAAGTTATTGCGTATGCAAAATATAACGGGAGTGAAGTAGAATCTGTATCATTTGAAAATGTTCCTTCATTTGTATACAAAAAAGACGTTCCTATTAAAATAGATAACTATGAATTTCAAGTAGATATCGCGTTTGGAGGAGCATTTTACGCTGTTGTAGACTGTAAAGAATTTGGTTTGAAAGTTGATTTTAAAGACTTGCCCGCTATTCAAACGTGGGGCGGTAAAATTAAACATTATATAGAGAGCAAAATGGAAGTGAAACATCCACTTGAAGAAGGATTGAAAGGAATATACGGCGTTATCTTTTCAGATGAACCGAAAGGAGAAGACGCAACTTTACGAAATGTAACAATCTTTGCTGATGGGCAAATAGATCGTTCTCCTTGCGGTACAGGAACTTCCGCAAGAATCGCAACTCTTTTTGGAAAAGATGCTTTACAAAAGGGAGAAATTTTCGTCCATGAATGCATTACTGACGGGAAATTCGAGGGGGAAGTATTGTCGGTAACCGCAGTAGATACATATGAAGCTGTCGTTCCAAAAGTAACGGGGAATGCCTTTATTACAGGATTTCATCAGTTCGTTGTAGACCCGAGAGATGATTTGAATCGAGGATTTTTGTTAGGATAGAAGGAGGAGGTGGAAAGATATGCTAGTCATAAGCGCGAACGAACAACGAAACTTAGTAAATATGAACGAAGTCATTGAATACGCGGCGCTTGCTTTAAAAGAATTTTCCGCAGAAAGAACGATCACACCAATTCGAGGCTCATTGCCATTTGCGAACGAGAAAAATACGGCATTAATTATGCCCTCAGTAGCGGAAGGGCTTGAGGCACTTGGCTTAAAAGTAGTAACAGTAGTCCCAGAGAACAAAAAGATAGGAAAGAAAACGATAAACGGGATTGTGATGCTATCAGACTTTCAAACGGGAGAACCGCTCGCACTTTTAGAAGGATCGTACTTAACGATGATCCGAACAGGCGCCTTATCAGGAGTAGCGACAAAATATTTAGCTCGTCATAACGCAAAAACTTTATGCATTATCGGCACGGGCGAACAAGCGAAAGGAATTGCCGAAGCAATATTTGCGGTTAGAGATATCGAAAAAGTCATCTTATACAATCGCACAGAAGAAAAGGCGTATGCATTTGCGGAATATATACAAGAGAGATTCAACAAACCTGCATATGTTCACACAAATGCAAATGAAGCAATAAGCGAAGCAGACATCATCGTCACAACTACGAATGCATCCACACCAGTCTTCTCAGAAACACTACAAAAAGGCGTCCACGTAAACGCCGTCGGCTCATTCAGACCGAGCATGCAAGAACTACCCTCACACGCCATAGCTAAAGCAAACAAAGTAGTAGTCGAATCAAAAGAAGCAGCACTAGACGAAACAGGAGACCTTCAAGTTCCAATAAAAGAAGGGCTATTCAAAGCAAACGCCATTCACGCTGAACTTGGTCAAATCATAAGCGGAGAAAAAGCCGGACGCGAAAATGATGAAGAGATTACTGTTTTTAAATCGGTTGGTTTGGCAGTAGTAGATATTATTGTTGCGAAGTATTTGTATGAGAGAGCGGTGGAGCAAGGAGTAGGGAATAAGATTGAATTTTGAGACTGACTTTTGGTGGTCTTTTTGTCAGGATGGGTGTGCTAGTATTTATAATTGAAGCCTTTTAATATTATGTTGAAATATATGAATTCTGCGCAGACATCACATCATTCATTCAATTGGTGTATGAAAAAAGTTGCACCTCTAATTATTAGAGATGCAACTTTTTACCATTCACGCCATTCTTCTGTTATGTCTTCTTCAGATTCTAGACCAGCTATTCTTGCTGCTGTATCGATAAATTCATAGAGATCTTCTCTTTCCATTGTTTCGATAAAATAGTCATGTTCGTCATTTAATTCATTTATGTTAAGAACAACCTCTTTAACAACATGCATTATTTCAACTTCAGTTGGATTTTTTCCCAATTGCTCTAAATTATTTATGTAAGTATCAAGAACTTTATTTGTTGCACTTATATTTTCTTCAGTGAAAAATTCCCCATCTTCATCATTCTCAATCCATTGGGTTGTTGGTTTGTTTTTTTTCAGTTCATCAAATGTCATGATAACCTCCTAAATGTGTTTTTTGTCTTTAATCCCATTCTACATTTTCGGTCATATATAACAATCATTTTAGAGGGGTTTTCTGTAAGCTGCTAGTTTTTTTACTCATTTTACGAGGTTAATTATTCATGGTCTTCTTATTTTACGTAAAAGCAATTGATTATTCTTAATTATTCGACACATTACAACAATTTAAGATCATATTTTTTGCTATGATAAGTAAGGAATTTATATATCGTGTTATTGGGGGATAAAAAGAGATGTTGAAAAAATTTACTACATGTATTTTAGGTGGCGCTTTAGTATTCAATTTATCTGGTTGTGGCAATACATCCGACAAAACTTCTTCAGAATCTAAAGAAACCAATTCTAAACAAGAAGAAAAGAAAGTGCAAACGACTGATGAGACGCAAACGAAAGAGAATACAAAGCAGAAAAATACAGAACAAGCAAAAGAGAAATCAAAAATAAAAGAAAAAGAGTATGCTGTAAACAAGGATTTTCATACACCTAAATTTGATGTAACTGTAAAAAGAGTTGTAGAAAGAGATAAGGTTGGTAAAGAGAGTATAGGATTCCAAAAACCTGAAGATGGACATGTCTTTATTGTTGTAGAAGCAGAAGGGAAAAATATCACAAACGAACCGATGAAATTAGCCGTTTTACCATCAGTGGATTTAGTGGATGAAAATGATAATGCTTACCAAAGTGATGTGTTGGCAGCTAGTAGTTATGCGGTTGAAAAAGGCGAGACCTCTAGTATTACTAAGGGATTAAAACCAGGGGAGGTAATGAGAGAAAGTAAAGTTTACGTGATTAATAAGGAAAAATTTGATACAGGAAAATGGTATGTAGTTGTTAACCGTGAGTATAAGGAACAAATTAAATAGTGATTATTTATGAAGAGGAGATGGCTCCTCTTTTTTTGCATAAAATTTTGTAAAGCAAAAAAAATAGAATATTAATATTCTAATATTCAATAGAAAGATAAAATGTTTAAAAATTCATAATAAAATATTATGAATTTTATTTAGTAAAAATAACCAATTTATATGTTACTCATTATGTATGAAAGGGGAAATGAAAATGGCTGGACAAATTCGCATGTCACCAGAGGAGCTTAAATCGAAAGCTGCTCGATATGGACAAGGTGCAAATCAAATTGAGGATATTTTAAGTCAACTACAAAACTTACAAAATGAATTAAGAGGAGAATGGGAAGGTCGTGCTTTCGAAGGTTTTGATCAACAGTTCAATGAATTAAAGCCAAAAGTACAAAACTTTGCACAGCTATTACAAGAAATTAATATGCAGCTGAATAAAACTGCAGAGGCTGTTGCTTCTCATGATGAAGAATTATCACGTAATTTCGGTTTGAAATAAAAATTGTTTTACCCTATATAACAAGCATTTCAAATGAGCCATACAGCTTATATTGTATGGCTCATTTGATTGCATGCCTAGAGCGAGTGATATTGATAGGGATATATATAATGAGATTTCTTTAATGCATTTGGAAAATTTATAGAAAGGATTTGAAAGAATGGGACAATTTCAAAGTAATTTACAAACAGCAACGCAAATTGCTACGAAGATGGGATCAGCCTCTGATAGGATTCAAAGTGCAACCAGTCGTTCTATAACAAAGGCGACGCGTACAACGTTGTCTGTTAACTTCAAATCACAAGAAGCGAATCAGCAAGTTTTAGACTTGGCGAAACAATTTTCCGCCGCCTTTCAACAAGCGGTTGATAATATTCATTCGGTATCTAACGAGTTTGAGAGAATGGATAATGAACTTCATAATACCTTTCGCTAATGTGACCATCTGATAAAAGTAAAAGGGTAGGGGGAAAAGATGAGTCAAGATACTGAAAAACAAATTAATCAATTGAATCAAAAACTACAAAGTGTATTCGAAGAACAGGATCGAAATCAATTTGCAATTCAAACTCAGGAACATGTGGAACGAAATTTTTATGAATGGAAAAATAGAAGTAATCGTTTATTTAATCGAATTTTAGAAACTTGGCATAAAGATAGAGAAATGTCATTGTTTTTTATGGATATGCGTCAAGAAGCACAATACATAGAACGAAAACTTACATTTGAATTGGAAAGCCAAAAAGAAACATTGTTTAAAGAGAAACGAGATCTTAGTGACCTAGAAAATGACCTTTCATATCAGCAACAACAATTAGTAAAGGAGGCTAATTCATGAGTTTAAATATGTATTTGGGAGAAGTACAAAACCAAACTCAAAGTATGAATGCTGTATGTACGGCCACCATTCAAGGTATGGAACAAGCCATTCAGTCGATTGACGCTTTTGCAACTGATACTGTGTTACAAGGGCAAACATATAGTAGTGCAAAAGCATTTTTTGTACAAACCTTTCGTCGTTTAGCACAAGGAATCATTTATCTGTGTGAAGAGTTAATTCGTCAGAACGATGCTTTTCCAAGTGACTTTCAATCACAAGTCGCTTCCACAGATGTAATTGAACAAGAAATATTAGAACAAATTCGAGAAATTGACCGAATGAAAGCAAGTATGGAAGCCATCAGTCAAGCTATGCCAATGCCGGGTATGGATGCCATGGTAAATCTTTTTATTGTTATGAGGCAAAAACTGCAAGAAAAATTAGAACATCTATATGAATTTAATTATACTTCTAGTAGTAATTATGATACAGCACTCCAACTAGCTGCTAGTATCGCACAAGGTTTAGCAGAGGTACAAAGTGGAAAAGGTTTTAGTCCTGCAAGTGGTACATTTAGTACACAAGGGTTGTATATGGAATGGACAACTTCAATTCAAGCAATTACAGAAGAGAGGGCACGACAAGCTGCCAATTCAATTGAAGAAGGTGAAATGTGTGGTAAGCTACCTGAAAAATCTACTGGTGAAAAAATTTGGGACGGCATTGTAGATGGTACGGGACAAGCAGTTAGCGATACAATAGACGGAATAAAAGCTTTAGGAGATTGGGAAACGTGGGAAAACATGGGGAACGCTGCTTTGCACCCTATTGATACCCTTAGTACCATGTATAATGCATTGTCAGATTCATTTATTAATGATGTAATAAATGGAGATGCTGAAAGTCGTGCTAAATGGGGAAGTTATGCTTTAACACAAGTTGGATTAGGACTTATTGGTGATAAAGGATTAAGTAAAGTATCGAAGGTAGCAACTACTGCAAATCTAACAAAAGGTATGTCCAGAGTAACTAATTCTGCTACATATAGAAATGCAATAAACGTATTAAATAATTTTAATTTAAACATCGGAAACCGTTTTGCTTATGCTGGTATTGGGGGAAGTTCTTTAAAATCTAGCTTTATTGATACTTATCAAACAGCTAAGGATAAGCTATCACCTTATCAATATACTAAGAGGACTACGGATGGTGACATTTTTGTTGGTAAATTATATGGAGAAGATGTAATTCTTAAAGATGTTAAAGTTGATGAAATTACTTACTCTAAGAGAACTCGAGAAGAAGCTGCAAAACTTAGAAAGGTTTTTCAAAATACTGTAAAAAAGGAATTCCTTTACAGTTTGGCAACTAATCCTGAGAAGATTCTTGAACTTAAGAAAGCGGGTATACCAGATTTTGAAATAGAAAATATGAAAAAAGGAAAAAATCCATCAGGGTGGCAAGTACATCATAACCTCCCCTTAGATGATGGGGGGACAAATGACTTTGAAAATTTAACTTTAATACAAAATCATCCATATCATAAGGCTATTACTAATACACAAAAAACACTAACTAAAGACTTAACTCATGGAGATAGTATTGATATAGATTGGCCTATACCAAAATATAATATTTATCCTAAAGGGGAATAAATTGAGAAAGAAGGTTTTTATATGTGGAAAGATACGCTTTTAGAAGTTGAAAAAACAATGAAAAGTTTTAACCTCAAACTGAATAAACCAGCAAAAGATACTGAAGTTCAAAGATTAAGAGAACGTGTTAAAGAAAGCTTTAATATTGATTTACCTAATGAGTATGAGGAATTTCTTAGAACTGTAAATGGCTTCGAATTTGATGGTCTGATAATTTATGGAGTTGACCCTTCTTTACTAGAAACAGAAAGAGATGAAACAGTTTATGGACTTTTAGAAAATAATAAGATTTGGTATGAGAATGAGTGGCAACAAGAGTACCTTTTCCTTGGAGATTCAGATATAGCATGGTTTTGTAAAAACATATCCGAAGGTACTTACTTAGAACTTGATAAACCATCTGGTACAGTGATGGAAACATATAATGATTTCAATACAATGCTTGAGGAAGCATTGAAACCAACTCTTCTTTAGTAAGGAGGTAGTAAAAATTATGTTTAACTTTTTGAAAGAATGAGACAATTTCGAAGTAATTTACAAACAGCAACGAAAATTGCTACGAAAATGGGATCAGCCTCTGATAGGATTCAAAGTGCAACCAGTCGTTCTATAACAAAGGAGAGTAAAAATGAAAATTTGGGAATTAAAGAGTTCATTTGATGACTATGAATCCTTTCAACTATTGAATTTAGAAGAAGATTCTAAAAAGTATTTTAAAGGAAAAATTGACTCGGCAGTAAAAGCATCTGATTCATGGGGAGAAATACGTATTAAATGTGTAGAAGAAGGAAATCAAAGTGATTTGCCTCATTTTTGAGGAGAAGTTGGTACACCGATGGTTAGTGGGAAAGCTAAAAAATTCTTAGAGTCTATACTTGGTGATAATGTAGAATTTTTTCCCCTAATTCATGATGTGACAGGAGAAGTGTATTATATAATTAACGTTTTAAATGTAATAGATGCTATTGACTATGAGAAAGCTATACTAAAGAAACTACGTTCTGGCTTAGTAATAGATTTCAAAAAATACGCATTCTTACCTAATATGGTTAAGAACCAAACAATATTTAAAGTTTACTTAAATGAAATATTACATATTCCTTCCGTTTTTGTATCAGATGAATTTAGAAATACAGTGTTAGAAAGTGATTTAAAAGGTTTTGAATTTATAGAGGTATAGGATTGCAGAAGCAAACATGTAAAAGAAAGTCCTAAAATAATTGATAGGAGTTAGTGACATGGATGCAAAGGTTTTAGAAATTCTAAGAATGTTAAACAATTATGAGGGAAATGAAAAAGAAATTTTTGAACTGATTCAAGCTGAAGCAATGGTGAAATTTATATGTGGAAAAATCTGATTTTAGAAATTGAAAAAATAGAGAAAAGTTTTAATGATAAACTGAATACACCAGCAACAGATAGTGAAGTTAAGAAATTAAGAGAACGCATGAAAAAGAGTTTCAATGTTGACCTACCGATTGAATGTGAGGAGTTTCTTAAAACTGTAAATGGATTAGATTTTAACGGGCTAGTACTTTATGGAGTTGACTCTTATTTGTTAGATACAGAAAGGGACGAATCAATTTGCGGGCTTATAGAAACCAATGAGATTTGGTATGAAAATGAATTTCAAAAAGAGTATCTTTTCCTTGGAGATTCAAATATAGCATGGTTCTGTAAAAACTTATCAGACGGTACTTATCTAGAACTTGATAAACCATCAGGTACGGTAATGAACACATATAATGATTTTAATACAATGCTTGAGGAAGCGTTAAAAATAACCCTTCTTTAATAGGGGAGAGTAAAAAATATGTTTAATTTTTTGAAAGAATATGTTGTAGTAGACAGAAGTGCCCGTTCTAAACAAAAATATATTTTTTATCCTTTACCAAAAGAAGAGATAGCAGAAGCAGAAGGTTTGTTGAAAATGCAGTTTCCAAAAGAACTAAAGCTTTTTTATGAGGGAATTGGCTATGGATTTTTAAAGACTAATAAGACTCTTATTAACAGATTCATGGACCCATTTTCTATTGTAGATTTTCGTTTAAGACAAGATATTTATGAATATAATCCCAACCTAGATGATGTAGATGATGATGAATCATTAGTGTTTTTTGAAGTATCAGAGATTAGCTTTTTAACAATTAAATTTAAGCAGGAAAATGAATTAGGTCAATGTCCTATATATTATGGTTCAACGAAAATAGCGGATTCTTTAGAAGAATTTTTAATAAAAATGGAAGGAAATCCTGATTATTATATTTAATAGATATCAATTCTATTTTGTAGAGTGTGCATTATTGGTTCATCATTTTAAGAAATGTTTTCTAGCTTATGTGATTGCGAAGACAAATAATAATTAATTATGAGTAACAAAAGTAAGACTTATGTGAATTACGCATAAGTCTTTTTAATATTATCCCCAAGTTAAGAAGATTGAGGGGGAAAATTTTCATGAATCTAGGGGGCTAGTTTAAAAGAAATTAAAAGACAATTAAATATACCTAGATTTCAACACCCGATTAGTAAAAAAATGGTACCATTAACAGATAGTAATGGTAAAAGGATATTAAATGATAATAAACAGCCTATTATGACTCGAGAATTTACATATGAAGTAAAAGGAGAATCAAGATCATTCAGAGGGTCATAAGTTTGGAGAAGGTGGAGTTGGAGATCATCCACTGCATCATAATGTAAGACCTGAATACAATACACGAACAGGACAGGTAGATGGTATGGAGGATCATTATTATTTTGAGAAGAGAAATAATAAATAGGGAGTATAAAAATGATTGATCAATTTAAATTTTTAAATCCCCAAGCGTTAATTAGTATTTTTGGGAAAATACCAAATTTGGAAGAATCAGAGTTATTAGATGTGCGTCTTAAAAGAGATGGTCCGACTTTAGTTATTCAATTGATGACAAAGGAAAATGTTGAAAACAAGCCAAAGCGATGGAATAAGTGGGATGTAATTTATGTAGAGATATCTTTCTTTACTATTCATAATTTAACAATAAAAGGTTTAGGGACAGAAAATATAATTGATTATTTTGAAATAAATACGATAGAAGAAGAGGGTTTATTAAAAATTAAGTGTAAGAATCAAATGTTAGTTGAGTGCTCGTTTGGATGGGCAAAGGTAGAAGGGGTAACCCCAGGTTTAATAGGATTACCATAATTTTGATGGGAAGTAGATAGTTAATTTTTATAATATTCATATTTTAATGTTTTGGGGTTAAATAAGGAATGTATAAAAAGACATTTGAAACGTTAATAGTATTGCAAACATATGAAGCGGAAATTATTAAAATTAAGACACCTGATTATATACATGTATTAGGTGATTATGATAGAAGTGTCAAAGGTGAGATTATAATAGGTGGGTATGGTTATAGATTCCACAGGAGTTTCATTTAAGTTTGAGAAGGAAGCGAGATAATAGAACGCAAAAATTTTCAAAAATAGTTATATGTGTTGGTGCGTTAATAATGATTATACTGGGCATGATTGTACATGATACATGGAAGGATAGGATTTATTTTTCTTTAGCTGTACTTTTTGTTACCGTACTTTCTTTAATATGGAATATAGTTGCTTATAATATTATGGATAAATTTAGAAAAAAGAGAATAAATAGCTATGAAACTTTTAATGATTGGAACAATAGCAGGGGGGGTAATTAACATGAAAAAAAGTATAGATTTTAATAAGAAAGCTTTTGAATATTATATGGCTCTTTATGCTGTAAATGATATAAGATCGACTATAATTACTCTTGTGATTGGGATAGCAGATATATTTGTGTTTTTACCTGCTTTTGCAAATCCTGTTCAACCGATATATATGTACATAATAGTTCCACCAGTTGCTTTTTTAAATGTATGGGCAATATGGATTGTTATAAATCCTAGGAAGCGGCAATTACAATACATTCTATTTCGCGGGGTATTTGGCATCGTATGTTCAGTAGGATTATTAGTTATAACCCAAAAGTTTGCATATGGAATGTTAGGATTACAAACTCCCATCTATTTTGTTTTTTCAGTTGGTTTGTATATTTTTGCTTTGAATCAGTATTATAAAAATCATATTAGAAAACTTCAGAGACCAATCAAAAAATCAAAGTCATCGAAAAAAAACTCTGGTTTCGGAGTATTGGCTTTTGTAGGATTGGGTCAACTCATTGCTAATATCAGTCTTGGTTTTGCAACACAAAAGATGGTAGCAATTGTATTAATGTGTGTATACTCGATGCTTTCGTTTATGTTGTTTCATTTCATTATGGAACTCCATAGGTATTATTATTTAAGGAAGCATATAGAAGATGGGGGTAGAACACATGAAACCATTTAAAGAGTCTGTATTGAATTTTAAGTATATAATCGTGGTTCTCCTATAGTCAGTAAAGAATGCGGAAAAGAAAAGGGAGAAGCAACATCATGAATATAGAATTACATTTAGATAAAGCAAGGGTGGGGAATTATGCAATTTTCTAAAGAAAAGTTTTTACCAAATGGTTCTATTGTTCTCTTAAAAGGATGGACAAAAAAGGTTGTAATTTACGGAAGAAAACAACTACTTATGGTTGAAGAACCTGTATAACTACATAGGCTGTTTTTATTCAGAAGGATTATAAAACTAATCCACTTAACGAAGGTAGAACAGCTCCTAAAATTGTTGACAAGGGTACTTTTGATAAATATGGATTTGAAGGTATTGCATACGAATTACCTGACCCCACTAGTCGGTGGTTGGTAGAATATGGACGAAATGCTAAACTTATTAAGTAAGAGAGGAGAACGAGTTAAATGATTAAGCCTTTATACGCCGAAAATATTATAGTGGGTGTAAAATATAAAAATAAGCTCAATTGGTATATAAATGAATCGGATTTATGGTGTTTAGATTATAATCAAGCTGGTTATTCTCCTAGTGAATATCCAGAAGAAAGAAAAGGCATTAGTATTTTAAATGAGACTACAATAGCTAACTTTTTAGAAAGAATAGAAAAATATAAAAGATTTACAGAAGATATTAGGTTAGAATTTTTAAGGGAACTAAGAACTAATAGAGAAGAAGCCTATTATGATTATAATCCATGTTTCCTAATAGATTTTGAGCGTTTAATTTTTTATTCTAATTATCCGGAATCAATATCTTTTGAAGAATATATTCCGAATAACTGGAGAGGGTATTTACAGCGATTTGATGAAAAAGTACCCTATGAATATAGATACTGGGAAGATAAGAATAAAAGCTATTTAGTTAGAGAGGATTAGGTCATTGAAGAAAATAAATTAATTATGATAAAAGAAACATTTAAGAATGAAGAAACTGGTGAACTAACGCCAGGAGTTACTATAATACTTGATGGGAATGTAAGGGGATTATTGGAAATAATTGCAGGGAAACAAGGTTATTCGGATTATGCAGAAGCTCTAAAAGAAGTAATCTTTGAAGGGATTCATCATTTTGTGAAAAGAAATAAATAATAAGCTGACATATACTCTTAAGGTAAAGGGCAATTCCGAAAGGGGTATGCCCTTTTTATTTTGAAAATTTGAAATGTAACTAAGATATTACTTTTTTCTTATTTAGTGATACCAATATATTTAAGTGAAAATCTGTGGTGTGCTATGATTTAAGATTTCTTGCAACATTGCAATGTCTTTTGTTTATAGAACCAATAGCCGAAGGTTTTGCGCATGGTGTGAGTCCTAATAGATTCGATACAGGAAAAGTCTCCAGGTTTTTGAGATTTTTGATAAGTCTAGATCTTATTAATGGGTTGATCTTCTTTTCGAGAAGGGAATAATATTTCACAAAAGGTGTAAAATGGGATGTTGATTTAGATGGTGATGGTGAAAACAGGTTCGAAAAAAGCTTGGTCAACAATAGCGGGGTGGTTTAATTAACATGAAAAAAAATACAGATTTTAATAAAAAAGTTTTTGAATATTATATGGCTCTTTATCCTGTAAATGAAATAAGATTCCAAATAATTGCCCTTGTTCTTGTGGGAGCGGACATATTTATTCTGTTGCCCGCTTTTGCGAATCCTTTTCGATTACTCTATGTATATATAGTAACTCCTCCAGTTATTTTTTTAAATTTGTGGGCGATATGGATTGCTATCAACCCTCGGAAACGACAATTACAATACACCCTATTTCGAGGAGTATATGGCGCCATATGTTCAGTCGGATTATTGGTTATAACGCAAAAATATGCTTATGAAGTGTTACAATTACAAACTCCCATCTATTTTATTTTTTCAGTTGGTTTGTATGGTTTTGCTTTGTATTATTTTTATAAAAATCATATTGAAAAACTTCAGGAACCAAGAAAAAAATCAAAGTCGTCAAAAGGAAATGGTGGTGTAAAAGTAGCAGCTATTGCAGCGGGATCGGGGCAGTTAATTGCTAATATAATTCTTAGCATTGCAACACAACAGATGGGGGCAATTGTATTTATGTCTGCATGCACAGTGTTTTCGTTTGTTTTGTTTTATATGATTATAGAACTCCATAAGTATTATTATTTACGGAAGCATATAGAAGATGGAGGGAAAATACGTATAGGCTTTTAAAGAGGATTTGTTGCATTTCAAGTATATAATTGCACTCTTCTTATGGAAGCCATTCACGAGGCTTATAGCAATAAAAGAGGTATAAATGGAAGATTATATTCTGGTAAAACATCTGAAGGAATGAAAATTAGGTTTGTTCTTATTAAGGATAAGATTATAACTGTTTATCCCGTGTATTAAAGAATGTAAGGTACTCCAAAATGAGAGTAACTACTCAGCCCATAGTTAAAAATGCAAAGCAATGTGGAGGGAATTGTTAAGGAGCACTCCCCCTAAGTTTCAGATGAAATTAAATGATTGAATATTTACATTTAAATAACCGACTATTTATGCTTTAATATTTATATGTACATAACTGGGATAATTGGGAAATTATATTTAATATATTTTAAGAAAGGGGAATGTTTTTTATATGGAAACTCCAGAAAATCAATTTAAACGTGCACTTAATCCTTGGTTCTCCATTTGGACAAAACCACGTGATACAATGAAAGAAATTTTTATATCCAAACCAAAGAATGTGTTTTTACTCATTTTATTAGGCTCATTTGTACAGACTTTAGATCGAGCATCTTCTAAAAATG
Source organism: Bacillus sp. 7_6_55CFAA_CT2 (assembly GCF_000238655.1). Taxonomy (NCBI): domain Bacteria; kingdom Bacillati; phylum Bacillota; class Bacilli; order Caryophanales; family Bacillaceae; genus Bacillus; species Bacillus sp. 7_6_55CFAA_CT2. The sequence goes on from NZ_JH414710.1 coordinate 189,827, forward strand.
TGGGGGATTCAATAAGTAGTCCAGTTTCAATAATCTCAATGGTTATATTCGGTACCTTCGTTGCTTTCTTAATTTATTATTTTTTGCTACCAGCGTTATTTAATTGGGTGGCAAAAAAACTTGGTGGACAAGGTACCTTTGAAAAAACACGTTACTCAGTTGCCTATTCTTATATCCCTTACGTTTATTCTCTTATATTAGTTTGGGTGCCTTCATTTTTCTTGTTTGGGATAGAAAACTTTACGAGTGAGACACCGGAAATGGATAGTAGCATAACTTTAACGATTTTGTTTCTTATTTTTGCCATAATTGATATAGTTATTGGAATTTGGACAATCGTTATTTCCTTAAAATGTTTAGGAGAAGCACAGCAATTTTCAGCATGGAAGGCATTATTAACAATAATAATATCCTTTATGATTATCATTCTTCCTTTGGTAATAATAGTATTTCTTATAGTAGGGGTTACAATCTTTTAATTATTGATTTGCTTCTTATTTATCCAAATGTTTTCTACGCGCTGTTAGTAATTGTTACGGGGTGAACAGCCACATGATTCGGATGTTCCACTTGGCGAAGCGTATGACCTATATGATCAAATTGATCGCCCGTTTTACGGCCTGTTTTTCTTATTATCAGTGTTAAAAGGAATTTGTGAAGGCAAACTTGAAAATCAAATATTAAACTATTAAAACCTTAAGGGAGCTAAGTAGATTGTCTTTGTTCGTCTCTTATTTTCCAATCGGAGAATAAGGGATGAATTTTTATGAAGGAGTAAATGCAGCCTTTGTTACCACTCCCGCTATTCCTCTGTTATATCTTCCTCAGATTCTAAGCCAGCTATTCGTGCAGCTGCATCGATAAATTCATAGAGATCTTCTCTTTTCATTGTTTCGATAAAGTAGTCATGTTCGATATTTAGTTCATTTAATTTCATAACTATCTCTTTAACAAATTGCATGACTTTGGCTTCGGTTGGATTCTCACCTAATTGCTGTAAATTGTTAATGTAAGTGTCAAGGGCCGTATTTGTTGCGCTTATATTTTCTTCAGTGAAAGATTCCCCATCTTCATCATACTCAACCCATGAGGTTGTTGGTTTGTTTTTTTAATTCCTCAAATGTCATGATAACCTCCTAAATGTGTTTTTTGTCTTTAATTTCATTCTACATTTTCGATCCTATATAACAATCATTTAAGAGGGATTTTTTGTAGGCTGCTAGTTTTCTAACTTATTTTCCCCTCCGCATAAATATAGTTTATCGCAAGAATGCATGAATAGATTACAAACTTTCTACCTTTGCGAAAAAGTTTGACAATACATACGGGTAGTGGTAATTTAAAACCTATAAGAAAACTTGGTATTAATCCCGAGTTTTCTTATAGGTGTAAATAGTCGAGAGGGGTCGAAATATGAAGAAGAAGTTGTTTGTATTACCATTTGTCCTACTATTATTTATTGCATTAGCTGCTTGTTCAGGGGAAAAAGATTCGAAGCAAGCGGGCACTAGTAAATCAGGGACTCCGAAAGATGGAGGAACGTTAACGATTGGTGTTAGCGATAATCCGGATACGATGAATCCGCTTTATGCGAATGATCGTGTGTCGTTAACCGTGCAGCAAGCTTTATATGCACCGCTGTATCATATGGAAGACGGTAAGAAAAAGTTTGTTCTTGCTGAGAGCTTTACGCCTTCAGAGGATCAATTAACATGGACTTTAAAACTAAAGGATAATTTGAAATGGCATGATGGTAAGAAAATTACATCAGACGATATTGCGTTTACATTCCAATCTATTTTAGATGAGAAACAAAATAGCTCAAGTCGTGAAAACTTTGTTTTTAAAGGAAAGCCACTTGAGGTGAAAAAGGTAGATGAGTTAACAACTCAATTCGTTTTACCACAAGTAAGTGCATCTTTTGAAGGTGTAATGAATGATTTCTTCCCAATTCCGAAGCATGTATTTGAAGGGGAAGCAGATTTAGCGAAGAGTAAGAAAAACTTACAGCCTGTAGGATCAGGTCCATTTAAGTTTAAAGAATATAAATCAGATGAGTACGTTGCATTAGATCGATTCGATGATTATGTAGGTGGTAAAGCGAAGTTAGACTCTATCGTATACCGCGTTGTAAAAGACCGTAATACAGCAAATGTTTCACTGCAAAATGGTCAAATCAACATGAAGATGATTGAGCCGCAAGACTTTAAGAAATTAGATAGTACAGGGAACTTCTCAATGGTGACATTCCCTGAAGGTAGATTATTCTACTTATCTTATAACCAAAATACAGATCTAATGAAGAAAAAAGAAGTGCGCCAAGCAATTGCGCATGCGTTAGATAAGAAAGAAATGATTAACTCAGCATTCGTTTCGAGTCAATTTGCAGAACCAGCAAATTCAATCTTAACGCCAGACGCTATGTATTATGCAAAAGATATTAAAGATTATAAGTATGATAAGAAAGAAGCGAAAGATTTATTAGCAAAAGCTGGCGTGAAAGATAAAGAAAAAGTACGCGTTATGTATGTAACGAATAATAAAATTATGGAAAGCTTAGCGCTTTATACACAACAAAAATTACAAGAAGTTGGCTTAGAAGTTGAACTGAATGCATTAGATGCTAGTGCAGCAAGTGAAAAAGGCTTAGATAAAGAGAATAAAGAATATGATATTACATTCGGTGGTTACATAATGGGACCTGAGCCAGATTCATATAAGAGCTTATTCTTAAGTAATGCTGAATACAATTATGCGCGTTATAAAAACGCTGATTTCGATAAGTTATGGGAAGAAGCTGCAGTTGAAACAGATAAAACAAAACGCGCAGAACTATACCATAAAATTCAAGAGACAGCGAGAGAAGACTTACCTTATCTACCAATTGCGTATCCGAAAGCAGTTATTGCAGTAGATAAAAAGTTTGATGGATTGAAAGAAGCAAAAGCAATTCCTGTCACAATGTTTGAAGATTTATCTAAGATTTATGAAGTGAAATAAGAAACAAACAGTAAAGAAGCTGGTGGAAATCAGCTTCTTTAGCTTGAGGGGGGAAGTTTGTGTATAAAGTAATTGGGAAGAGGCTTTTAAATGCAATTCCGCTTTTATTTGTTATTTCTATTATTTCTTTTCTATTAATAAAACTAGCACCGGGCGATCCTGTTCGAAACTTTGTCACGCCGAATATGAGTCCAATTGATGTCGAGCGTATTCGCACAAGTTTAGGGCTCGATCAACCGATTTATATGCAGTATATTTTATGGTTGAAAAATATTGTAACAGGGAACTTTGGTTATTCACTTCAAAACCATCGTCCTGTTTTAGATCTTATTGTAGAAAGGTTACCTGCGACAATTGGGTTAATGGGATCATCTTTACTCGTCTCATTTGTAATCGCAATCCCGCTTGGACTATTAACAGGTGTGAAAAAGAATTCTATCTTTGATCGCGTTGTAAACTTTATCTCTTATGTGGGAATCTCCATGCCAGTCTTTTGGTTCGCTTTACTATTAATTTACTTATTCTCTTTAAAGTTGAACCTTCTTCCGAGTATGGGTATGCGTACAGTCGGTCAAGATTCCGTCTGGGATATTGTGCAGCACGGCATTTTACCTTGCATGGTGCTTGCGTTCCAAAACGTTTCTGTTTATATGAGATATATTCGCTCAAGTACAATCCAGCAATTAGAAGAAGACTATGTACAAATTCAATATGCGTACGGTGCTTCAAAGAAAACCGTTTTATTTAATCACGTACTTCGAAATGTATTAATACCGATTATCACGATTTTCGGATTATCTATTCCGAGTTTAGTAGGCGGAGCGTTTATTACGGAAACAGTATTCTCATGGCCGGGACTTGGTTCACTTGGGGTAAATGCTATTTTTAGATTTGATTATCCAATTATTATGGCAATTACATTACTATCATCATTCATGTTAATTCTCGGTAATTTAATTGCTGATATTTTATATGGCGTAGTAGATCCGCGCATTCGAATGAGGGGGTGATTTGGAATGAATAATAGGAGATTTCAAACGATAAAAAGTAGTTTTACGAAAAATAAGTTTGTACTAATGGGAGTGATTATCCTTGCGGTTTTAACAATTGCATCGATTTTTGCATTCGTATCGCCATACGATCCTAGCAAAATGTCGATTCCAGATCGCTTACAAGAACCGAGTATGAGTCATCCTTTCGGCACGGATGATTACGGAAGGGATTACTTAACGAGGGCATTATATGGCGGAAGAGTTTCACTTGCGGTCGGTTTTCTAGCGATGGTTGTTTCTATTACAATCGGAACCGCAGTCGGAACAATTAGCGGATATTTTGGCGGAAAGTTAGACAACTTCTTAATGCGAATTGTTGAAGTACTTATGTCCATTCCATCATTCTTCTTAATGCTGTTATTAAATGCTTATTTAAAACCAGGGATTACGACGTTAGTTCTTATTATTGGATTACTAACATGGATGGACACCGCTCGTATTGTAAGGGCAGAAACGCTATCTGTGAAAGAACGTGAGTACGTTTTATATGCAAAAGTATCAGGACAAAAATCACTCACAATTATTGTAAGACATATCATTCCAAACATTTTATCAACCATTATTATCGCCGCGACATTAACAATTGCGACATCGATTTTAATGGAATCATCACTTAGCTTCTTAGGGTTAGGTATTAGAGAACCAGATTCTTCTTGGGGCAGTATGCTAAACAATGCGCAAGGATACATAGGTGAAGCTTGGTATTTAACGCTCTTCCCAGGATTCCTTATCCTTTTAACGGTACTTAGTTTTAATGTAATTGGTGAAGCATTGAAGAAAGCATTCGCGCCAAAAGGAGCTGGAAATGAAAACTAAAGTGTTACGTGAAAGGAGTGAGAAACGTGTCTGAAAAACTATTAGAAGTGAATAATTTAAAGACTTCTTTTTTCATAGAAAGCGGAGAAGTAGAAGCGGTTCGCGGCGTTACATTTCGTTTAAATAAAGGAGAAGTAGTTGGTATCGTTGGGGAATCTGGAAGCGGAAAGAGTGTGATGGCAAAGTCTGTTATGTCTCTCGTTACATCACCAGGGAAAGTGAAAGAAGGCGAAATCCTTTTTCATAATGAAAACATCCTTTCTAAATCTGAAAAAGAATTACGTTCTATTAGAGGAAATCAAATTTCACTTATATCCCAAGATCCAATGTCTGCGCTAAATCCAGTCGTGAAAATTGGAAAGCAAATGACGGAAGTAATTATACGGCATCAAAAAGTGAAAAAGAAAGAAGCAGAGCGAATTGCAGTCAACTTGTTAAAACAAGTCGGTCTTTCTTCACCAGAAGAAAGGGTGAAACAATATCCGCATGAACTAAGCGGGGGTATGAAGCAGCGAGTTATGATCGCAATGGCGATGTCTTGTAACCCAGACCTTCTCATTGCGGACGAACCGACGACAGCACTTGATGTAACGATACAAGCACAAATACTAGATTTAATGAAAAACTTAAAAAACGAAACGAACATGGCGTTACTTCTTATTACGCATGACTTAGGAATAGTCGCACAAAACTGTACACGCGTTATCGTTATGTATGGCGGGCTTATTATGGAAGAAGGACCTGTACTTGATATTTTCCAATCGCCGAATCATCCATATACGAAAGGGTTATTAAACTCTCTGCCGAAAATATCGAACGGCGTAAAAGAAAGACTCGCGCCAATTCAAGGTGTAACGCCAAACTTATTAAACCCGCCACAAGGATGCCCATTCGCAGAACGTTGCCCGCATGCGATGGACATTTGTGAAAAAGAATGTCCGCCATATTTTGAAGTTGGAAACGAAAGACGTTCCATGTGCTGGTTAAACGATAAGACAGTAGGTGAATCACATGCATGAAGAAAACTTAATTGAAGTTCGGAACTTAAAAAAGTATTTTCCTATTAAAAAAGGACTATTGGGCAGAAAAACGGAACAATTAAAAGCAGTCGATGACTTAAGCTTCACAATTAAAAAGGGTGAAACATTCGGGTTAGTAGGAGAATCGGGCTGCGGAAAATCAACGACAGGAAGAAGCATTATTCGCCTGCACGATGTCACTTCAGGTAACGTTTTATTCGACGGAACAGACATCGCAAGTTTAAAGGAAAGTGAACTAAAAGAATATAGAAAACGAATGCAAATTATTTTCCAAGATCCATATGCATCATTAAATCCGTCGATGAACGTATTCCAAATTATTAGCGAGCCAATGAACATTCACGGCTCTTACGAAAAAGAAGAACAAAAAGAAATCATTTTAGATCTTCTGAAAAAGGTAGGCTTAAAAGAAGAACACTTATATCGCTACCCGCACGAATTTAGCGGGGGGCAAAGGCAGCGCATAAGCATCGCGCGTGCACTATCTGTAAAACCAGATTTCATTCTATGTGACGAACCAATCTCAGCACTCGATGTCTCAGTCCAAGCACAAGTCGTAAACATGCTGCAAGACATACAAGAAGAAACAGGTGTCACATACTTATTCATCGCACATGACCTATCTATGGTAAGACACATATCAGACCGAATCGGGGTCATGTACTTAGGAAACATAGTAGAAATTGCCGACAGCGAAGACCTATACACAAAACCGGCACATCCATACACACAAGCACTACTCTCATCCATGCCAGAACCAGATCCAACAAACATAGGCAAGGAACGGATCATTTTGCAAGGAGAAGTACCAAGCCCACTCAACTCACCATCCGGCTGCAAATTCAGAACGCGCTGCAAATTCGCCACTGAAAAATGCGCACAGGAAGTACCGAAGATGGTTGAGATTGCGAAGGGGCATCAGGTGGCTTGTCATTTGTTTTAGAGTGGGGGAAAGCATCGGGGGGACCTGGTGCTTTTTTTCTTTGTAGGTGAACGTGATGTGGGATTGGTTGTTAGTTTAGGAGATAACGCGCTCGAAATTTGTCGGTAAATCGATATGTTGTGTCGAAACGTTGATATATTCGGAGTTACGATCGATATAATCGAATAATCGTTGATATATTTTTTTAAAGAGTGGGATTGGTTGTAGATTAATGTAGAAATTTAATGTTTTCGAAAAAAAGAATTGACTTCTATATTAGTTGTAACTAAAATAGTTACATAAAGATGTAATTAATTTAGTTACAACTAATATCTGCTAAAAATATGATTTATATATTTAATTAAGGATGGTGGTCCATACGTTGCCACCCGGTGTAGAAAGTTACTAACACATTCAAATCAATGCATATTCCAAGCTTTAGTATTTTCTGTTACGGAGCAATAAGGTGCAATGTTATCTTTTGTTAAAAACCTTGGTGGATCTTTCTTTGGAAATATTAGTTTTTGGGAAATATAGTAAGGTATCTAAAAAAGAACAAGGTATAAAAAGATGTACCTATATAAACCAAAAATTTAGTTGAGCTGGATAATAAAAAAAAGGTAGGAGATTTAAATGGAGACGAAACAAGATAATCTTATTTACGTATGGGATGCATATTGTGGATGGTGCTATGGCTTTTCAGAAAGTATTAAAGGATTTTACAAAAACCACACTGAAGTACCATTAACGGTTTTATGTGGAGGGCTATTTTTAGATAATTTACCAATGAAAAACTTCTCATATATAGAAGAAGGAAATAAAAGAATTAATCAACTTACAGGTGCTGAATTTGGTCCTTCCTATCAAAAATTGGTGGAGGAAGGGACTTTTAAAATGAATTCGAAAGATGCTGCAATTGGCTTTTCAGCTTTACGCTCATTAGCGCCAGACCGTTTATTAGAATTCACTTCGGCTATGCAAAAAGCATTTTATTATGAGGGCCAAAGTCTGAGTGATCCTGAAACATATCGCAAAATTGCAATCGAGCATGGTTTGGACCCTGAACAAGTATTGGAACGTTTAAACGCTCAAGAAACAATAATAGATGTCCAAAATGATTTCAATAAAGTTCGACAGCTTGATGTTAATAGCTATCCTTCATTACTTTTACAAAAGGATAATCAAATTATTCCTATTGGTGGTGGCGTAATGACACCGGATAAAATTGAAGCGCGTTTTAAAAATTTATATTAAGAAAATTTAGGATATAGTAGCAAACATGTTATCTTAGGCCATCTGACATTCATCTCCGGAATATTCGCTAGTACTATTACACTTTCAGATAAATGGGAGTGGGAGATTTTATCCCGCTTTAACGGGCAGTAAGACCCCCACCTCAAAATTCAGTGGAAGCAAAGAAGTTAGGTGGGGGATCAACTGTCCGTAAAAGTCCGATTGGTTCAACTAATAATCAGTGGGGGATGAACAAAACCCCCACTGATTAAAGTTTCACTTTATCGGAACAAGATAAAAATATGATGATTAGTTAATAACTTTAACAAAAGGAGAATAACATACTATGTTTAAAACAATCGATACAAATCAAAAAGATGTGAAATTAACGGTGTTTAGTTCGGACGAAAAAAGCTTTATGGTCACAGCAACATTAGTTGAGAAAGCAGGACATGCATTTTTAATAAACTCAAAATTTACGCAGTCTGATTCGAAAGAAATTGTAGAGTATTTGAAAAAAAACAACTTATCTCTAGATAAAATCTTTATTATTCATGGGGATCCAGACTACTACTTTGGATTAGAGAGCATTAAAGCCTTTTACCCAGAAGCTATAGCGTATGCAACAGAGTCTACTGTTGAACATATCGTTCATTCTGTCTTAGGGAAATTAAAAGTTTGGAAAGACGTCCTTGGAGAAAATGCACCAAGTAACGTGGTATTACCTCAAGTATTTAAAGAAAAAGCGATTGATTTTCAGGGGTTAACATTTGAACTAGTAGGCTTAGATCATTACAGAACTAGCCTATTTAATAAAGAACTAAAAGTATTAATTGGTGGTATCGATGTATTTAACGAAATACATGTATTCTTAGCGGATACTAGCTCAAAAGCGGATATGGAGGCATGGATTGAGAACTTGAAAGTATTACAAGCATTACATGCTGACATAATTGTGCCTAGCCATGGATCAATCGAAAAATCCCTAAATAATCAAGCACTTACTGCGACAATGGATTATCTAAGAACGGCGGTTCAAGCTTCTGAGGAAAGTGGAACTTCAAAAGATTTTGTGGCAAAACTTGAAGCAGCATATCCAGGCTATGCAAATAAAGGTGTATTAGAATTAAGTGCAAAAGTTGTAACAAAAGAAATGCCTTGGGGTTAATGATATGAATAAATATCAAAAACTATTACATGAAACGTATGTGTTAACTGGCGAAGGGAAATTGGATGCGTTCAAAACGTATTTAAGTGAAAATGTATCTTGGACAGAAGCTGCTGGGTTTCCATATGCAGGTACTTATATAGGTCCAGATGAAGTAGTGAAAAACGTACATGAACGTCTTGGCACAGAATGGGATGACTATAGCGCTAAAGATGAAATTTATGCTTTTAATAACAATACTGTTATCGTTTATGGAAAATATAGTGGAACATATAAAGCTACAGGGAAGTCATTTGTAGCAGATTTTTGTCACCTTTATAAGTTTGATGAGAACGATAAGGTTAAGAAGTTTATTCAAATTGTGGACAGTGCAACTGTTAATGAGGTATTAAGTTAGAATTAATCGTTTCTAATATGCCTTGTATAGGGGGAGGTTAGGATAAATGAAATTCCTAACATTACCCCTGATATTACATTTTGGGGAAGGTTTCTCCTTCTTCAAACTTTTTATAGAAGAAAACTTATTTAAGTAGAAGAGGTAGGTATATATGAAATTAGAGAAAAGTTTAATCATAGCAATTATTTCTGTATTTATTTTAGGAGTAGTTTCGACTTTGGTATATCAAGCTTCCAACGGTAATAACAAAGGGAACTCAATAAAGAGTGAAAATGTCGCTTCTGTATCAAAAGAAGTAAAAGAAAATGAAAAGAATAAAAAGATGGTAGTTGATTTCTATAATGAAGTTTTTAACAAACATAATATCGATATTATCCCTAAATATGTTAGCGAAGATTATAAGCAACATAATCCTTTTGTTGCTGATGGACGAAAAGCCTTCATGGATTTCTTTAAGGAGGATTTTGTTAAAAATCCTAATTCCTCTGCAGAGATTAAACGTGTAGTAGCTGAAGGGGATACAGTTGCTCTTCATGTACACTCTCGTACTAATTCTCAAGATAAGGGAGTTGCTATAGTGGATATATTTCGTATCAAGGATGGAAAGATTGTCGAACACTGGGATGTAATTCAAGAGATTCCAAGTGAAGCAGCTAATGATAATACGATGTTTTAGAGAGAAGATATATTTAATAATTGTTTAATTGATAGTGCTTTGTAGAATTTAGAAATTTAGATAATTAGTCATCAAATTTGGAAATCATTTAAAAATAGCATATTAAATGATGGCACAAATTAATACGAAATAGCTCTTTAATAAAAA
>NZ_JH414710.1:200592-276711 GCF_000238655.1 Bacillus sp. 7_6_55CFAA_CT2
TTTTTATTAAAGAATAGTGCTAATTTTGTGGTTCGGCACCATCTAAATTTGGAAACCATGAAAGTATAGGTACTCTATATCCACGTAAAGTAATATCGTAATTTTTTCCTTCTTTTATGTTTGCTTGCAGATTCACTGAATGAAACTTCATCATAAGAAGGCTATCCTCATTAGAAATAACTTTTTCGGTTCCATTTTTTTGCTCAACCTAGTACAATCTTACCAATTTAAAAAAGACCACCATTACTGGCAGTCCTTTTTTGGTAGTTTTAGAAATTAAATTATAACATGTTAATATACAAATTATAAATATACTTTTACAAAAGATACTATAAGTTTTTTATAATTCTTGATTTCTCAGTTTCCATTGCATACTGAATTTTCCTGTAAGTATTAATAACTACCATTAAAATTATCAATTCACTATATTATTAGAAAAAACTGGTTATCTACATAATTGTTTGGTAAAATATAGATATAATTTAAGAGGATAAAGTTAATATAGATCAACTAAGTAATGCTAAGAAAATGTTTTATTGCATAAAAAAGGCTCCATTGCTGGAGCACTCAAAATAAACAAACGAATTAAAACAAGAAACAGACAATTTAACTATATAGATAAAACATAAATAAATCTATATATATGTAAAAATGCATATAAAAACTCTATTTATTGATGCTATAATAGGTTTACTCGATGATTGTTATATTTTTTTATGGTTTTTAAGCAATAAATACCTTCTTAACACCAAGTGTACAAGAAAAGAAGACATCTTAAGTGATGTCTTCTTTTCTTATATAATAACAACACAATAAAATTAAGATGGTTCAAGTGGGAGGAAGGCACCTTTGGGTATCTTTTCTTTGTCGAATTTGCCTAATAGGTGTAGCACCACATTGCTATCAAGTTAAAAAATTTTTTCACCCAAAACAAAAAAACGAGCTGAATTCACATAAATAACTATGGAAGAAAACAAAAACTTAGGATTAAAGAACTTGTGATGTATGACTATATTGGCTGTTTTTATTCAGAAGGATATATTAATCCTGAGTATACATTTGTATTTAATCATGAGGATATCGAAGAAATTATATTTGTAGGTTTTATAGATGAGGAAGAAGAGGCATTTGTAGGATTGCTTAATTGAATAGAATCTAGAAACAGGTAATTTTCAAATTTCGATAAAACTAGCAATCTCCACGCCGAACTTGGACAAATCCTAAGCGGGGGAAAAACGGACGCGAAAATGATGAAGAGATTACTATTTTTAAATCAGTTGGTTTGGCTGTAGTAGATATTATCGTTGCGAATTATTTGTATGAGAAAGTAGTGGAGCGCGGGATGGGATTGAGTTTTGAGGGACTGCCTTTTGGTGGTCTTTTTTGCATGAAATCTTGTAAAGCTAGAAAAAGTAGGATATTTAACGATTAGAATTGAATATTCATATTCTAATATTCAATAGAAAGATAAAACGTTTAAAAGTTCAGAATAATAGATTATAATGTGTTTAGTAAAATTAACCAATAAATATTTTGCTCATTATGTATTAAAGGGGAAATGAAAATGGCTGGACAAATTCGTATGTCACCAGAGGAGCTTAAATCGAAAGCGGCTCGATATGGACAAGGTGCAAATCAAATTGAGGACATTTTAAGTCAACTACAAAACTTGCAAAATGAATTAAGAGGAGAATGGGAAGGACGTGCTTTTGAAGGTTTTGACCAACAGTTCAATCAATTAAAGCCAAAGGTACAAAACTTTGCACAGCTATTACAAGAAATTAATATGCAGCTTAATAAAACTGCAGAGGCTGTTGCTTCTCATGATGAAGAATTATCACGTAATTTCGGTTTGAAATAAAAATTGTTTTACTCTATATAACAAGTATTTCAAATGAGCCATACAGCTTATATTGTATGGCTCATTTGATTGCATGCCTAGCGAGTGATATTGATAGGGATATATATTTAATGAGATTTCTTTGGTGCGTCTGGAAAACTTATAGAAAGGGTTTGAAAGAATGGGACAATTTCAAAGTAATTTACAAACAGCAACGCAAATTGCTACGAAAATGGGATCAGCCTCTGATAGGATTCAAAGTGCAACCAGTCGTTCTATAACAAAGGCGGCGCGTACAACGTTGTCTGTTAATTTCAAATCACAAGAAGCGAATCAGCAAGTTTTAGACTTGACGAAACAATTTTCCGCTGCCTTCCAGCAAGCGGTTGATAATATTCATTCGGTAGCTAAAGAATTTGAGAGAATGGATAACGAACTTCACAATACTTTTCGCTGATGTGACAACCTACGTAAAGTAAAATAGTAGGAGGAAAAAGATGGGTCGAGATATTGAAAATAAAATTAAAGAGTTAAATCTAAAGTTACGAAATGTATTTGAAGAACAGGACCGAAATCAATTCGCGATTCAAGCTCAGGAACAAGCGGAAGCAGATTTTTATGAATGTAGGAGTCGAAATCGTCGTTTGTTTGAACGAATTTTAGGAACTTGGCATGGTGATAGAGAAATGTCCCAGTTTTTTATGAATACGTATCAAGATGCACAACATATTGAACGAAAAGTAACATTTGAATTGGAAAACAAAAAAGAAACATTGTTTAAAGAGAAACGAGATCTTAGTAATTTAGAAAACGCCCTTTCATATCAGCAACAACAATTAGTAAAGGAGGCTAATTCATGAGTTTAAATATGTATTTGGGAGAAGTACAGAACCAAACTCAAAGTATGAATGCTGTATGTACGGCCACCATTCAAGGTATGGAACAAGCGATTCAGTCGATTGATGCTTTTGCAATTGATACTGTGTTACAAGGGCAAACGTATAGCAGTGCAAAATCATTTTTTGTACAAACTTTTCGTCCTCTAGCACAAGGAATTATTTACTTATGTGAAGAACTAATCCGTCAGAATAATGCCTTTCCAAGTCAATTTCAATCACAGGTAGCTTCAACTGATGTTATTGAACAAGAAGTGTTAGAACAAATTCGAGAAATTGACCGAATGAAAACAAGTATGGAAGCTGTCAATCAAGCTATGCCAATTCCGGGTATGGATGCTATGGTAAATCTTTTTATTGTTATGAGGAAAAAACTGCAAGAAAAGCTGGATCATTTGTATCAATTCAATCAGACCTCTAGTAATAATTATAGTACAGCAATTCAATTAGCAGCGAGTATTGCTGCAGGTCTTGCGGAAGTCCAAAGTGGAAAAGGTTTTAATGCTTTAACAGGGATATTTAGTGTGAAAGAATTAAATATGGAATGGACGGTGGCTATTCAAAAAAAATCAGAAGATAAAGTTCATGCTGTTCAAATTGAAAAAGAAGCTGTTAAAAATGATTGGTTTTTGATGGATTCAAAAGAGGTAAAGGAAAAAGCTGAGGAAACAGCTAATGGAGTAGCAACAGTTACTGGAGTAGTTGTAAAAGGAATTGGTAGTATAATAAATGGTAAAAAGTATGAAAAATCATTTACTGAGGAAAAGGGATATGGTGGTATATTTATTAAAGGTCTTACACTTGAAGCAGAGCCATTTGTAAGTTCTCGTACTTATGATAGATTTGATGTAAAAGATAAAGAAAAGAGAGAACAAACCTATGGACCTATGGTTGGTTTTACAGTAGCCCAAGCTGGAATAGAACAAGAGAATATTAAAGGATTTGGAATAGGAGCTGAAGCTAAAGTAGCGCTTGCTACTGCAGAGTTAGGTGCTCATGTGGAAAATGGAAACTTACATATAGGAGCTGAAGCTACTCTAGTAAAATATGAGAGTGCTATAAAAATTCCTATTCCATTTATGGATAAAAAGTTACAAATTGGGGGATCAGCATCGCTTGGAACACTCGGGGGATCTTTTGAAGCTGGAAAAAGCGGATTCAAATTCCATGCACCATTTGGTCCTGGTGTAGGTTTATGGGGATTTGGTTTAGAAGTTAGTGTTAAGGAATAAAGGAGATAATTAGTATGAATAAAAAAGTGAAAAATTTTAAATATCTTATGATTATATTAGCTTGTATTGCAATTTTTGGTACAATTTTACCTAATGCATTGGATCCAAATGAAACATTAGCAGGTAACATTTCGGTTGCAGTTTTTGGTACAATTGGTACTTGTTTGTTGTTTTCTATTACTTATTTCATTATAAAAAAGGCTATTTTAAGAAGGGGAAACTAAGATGGTACAAAATTTAGAGTTAGAATTACTTCCAATAGGTTCTGTTGTAATGTTTAAAGATTGGGAACATCCATTAATGGTTTATGGAAGAAAACAGATGGATTCTGAAACAAAAAGAACATGGGATTATGTATGTTGTTATTTTCCTCATGGTAATATTTCTTCGGAGTATAATTTCTTTTTGAATCATGAAGATATTTCTAGTGTTTTACATCTTGGTTTTATTAATGAAACAGAATTAGAGTTTCAAAAATTATTTAAAAAAGAAGTTGAAGAAACACGGTGATTTTTTTAAGCTGTTAGTGTTTTTGAAATAGTTAATGAATGAATGTTAAGACATATATATTTAAAGGAAGGGGACTCTCTATGAAATTACTTCGTTCATTTCTCATTTTGACTCTTGTTGTATTGTTAAGCGCATGTAATACAGCAACAAAAGTCACAAAGGTTCAAAAAAATGGCGAAACGACTTTAACAATTGGTTCTTTGCAGGGGTATTACGATTTACAAACGCTTAAAGCTGAAAAAGGAAATGTGGAAATTCCTTATGAGGCAGCAGTTGAAGAAGGTACGATTTTATTGCAAGTCACAAAAGATGATAAGGTCATTTATGAAGAAGAAGTCACTTCTCAAAAAGAAGGTTTGCTTTCTTTTGAAGCGCCAAAACCCGGATCATATGATTTAATTGTACGTGTGAAGGGTAAAGAAGAGAAAGCAAAAGGAATTCAAATACATACAAAGCTATAAAAAATGGCAATTGATTTTTACCTGTTTGCCAATTCTATTTCTAGTTGGTTTTGGTGATACATGCTTATTAATTTTAAGAAGTAAACGTAAAGTAGCTCCAAAATATACAATAAAAATTGATTTTAGAGCTACTTTCACTTTTGGTGATTCTTAATAAAACATTTAATAAATTTTATAATAATTTAATTCTAATCATTAAAAATCCTACTTTTTCTTACTTTAATAGTTTCTAAAATATAAATAAGAATACCTAAACCAAATATCTTTTCAGCATTAGAAATATTATTACCTAATTTAATAATAGGTACATTTAATCCGAATTTTTCACTCCATTCTAAAGGCATATATCCTTTTTTACAGTTTATTAATATACGATCATCTATTGTACGAAAAGATGTTTCAAAAAAATCAAATTCAACTTCTATCTCAGAAAGTTTTATGTCTTTTTCATTTATTAAAGAACCACGTACCATTCCAAATCCTTGTATCATATTTTCTTTAAACATACCTACACAATTATAATTTGAATCATAAATAGCCCAATCATAATTTTCAATTTCACTATGAAAGTATGCAAGAATTTCTCCATCACTTGCTTCTAATCCAAAAACTTCTTTATTTTTTAAAATAGGTAATGTTGAAGAAATCATCTTTGTTCCTGCTACATATCTTCCATCAGGAGTATATAAACCTAAATGTTTATTATTGCTGGGTAATTCTAACAAAACATAAGTATCAATATCCCAAAATGTTAAATCATTTTTAACTATATTTTTTTCTAGTAAATT
This sequence comes from Bacillus sp. 7_6_55CFAA_CT2, assembly GCF_000238655.1. Taxonomy (NCBI): domain Bacteria; kingdom Bacillati; phylum Bacillota; class Bacilli; order Caryophanales; family Bacillaceae; genus Bacillus; species Bacillus sp. 7_6_55CFAA_CT2. The sequence goes on from NZ_JH414710.1 coordinate 206,320, forward strand.
TCCTTTGCTTAATTGCCAAAATCCAATACTAAAAAATACAAGAGAAGCTATAATAATTAAGATTACTGGTCCCCAATTAATGTTACCCCAAGTATTATACATACCAATTAATCCATAAAGAAAAAGCCCAGTTCCAATTAAACACTTAAACTTCCCCTTTTTTTTATAATACTCAAATAATTCCACGCAAACACCTCTATCAGTTGATTTTAATACTCCAATTATTCTTTAAATATAACAAAGAAAAAATGTATAATCTAACGTTTTTTCGAAAATATAATTAAAAAATAGTAATTCTAAATAAATTAAATTTGAAATGTATCAAGAATATTATCTTTTTTTCTTTGTTGATACCAATGTATTTTAGTGTGATTTGTGTTGTGCTGTGATTTGAAATTTCTTGCAACATGGCTACATCTTTAGTAGGTGGGGCTAATTTCTTAACACTTGTCGCAGAAGTAGGAAGTGGTGGGTTAGCATCACCAATTGTTCTTCCATTAGATGCAGTTGCTACAGCGGCTGGTGTTGGTGTTGTTGTACATGGTGGATTGGTTTGGGATAAATCGATTCGAAATGCTAAGGATACTCTTCAAAAATTCGAGTCTTCTCCATCTTCTGGTGAGCGTATTAATAAAGTTAAAGAGAATGGTAAACTTAATAAAGAGGAAAATGCTACTAAAGGGATGGATAATACCAGCAATAAAACCAGCGGAGATAATCCAAAAGTAATTGAGGAATTAGAGGAACCTGTTATTGATGGAAAGCGAGTTGGAAGTGGAGAAAAGATTGATGAAGTAAAACTTATTTGGGGAAGAGATGAAAAAGGAAAGCCTATCATAGTAAAAGAGTTTCCTCATGTCCCTAAGGAACATGGCTTTTCTGAGATTGTTGATAATTACTCAAGATTTGCTGATGAATTTCCATTAGTAGGAGGAGATCGTATTAGTAGAATATTCTTCCAAACAGAAGGAAGCAACGGTGGTAAAAAAGGTGTCTTTGAGTGGATTGTTGAACCAAATGGAAATGTAAGTCATAGAAGATTTATTGAAAATGGTACTGTTACAGGGAAACCAAATCAAGTTCCCAAAAAGTAAAAGGAGAATTATATGGATTTAATAGATTTTAAGAACAAAGGTCTTAAGTATGATTGGAAAACTATTTACACCGGTGTAAATAAAAAATATTTCGAACCGAATGTCATTTCTGATTATGCGGTGGAACTAATGGAAGCCGGTGATGATGAAGCTTTTGTTAATGAACTGGTTTGGGGAATAGATTCTAGTGATTTAGATAAAATTTTGTTTGAAATTAAAGATTTCCACTTTCCTAATCTAGAAGAAAATAGTGAAGAATTACAGAATGAGATAAGTAAACTCGGATTCGTTTACTTATCTAAGTTAAAAGAAAAGATTACTGATGAGGATGAACTATTAAATAGAATTGCAGAGTTTTATGATAGACATGATTATCCTGAAGATATGACAAGTTTTATTACTTATATGCCCCAAGATACCCCAACTACGAAAGAAGATTTATTAAATAGGTTTTATAAATTTTTGGATTCAGAGAAAAAATTTATTGAATAGCTACTTTGCTAGATTCTGAGGGCAAGAAATGAATTTTTTGAAGAACAAGCCTTCTTTAAGATTGAATATTTCAATGAACCATGTTATCTAGCTTGGAGTAAGTGAAGAGAAAGTTACATATGGAGAATGATTAACAAAAGAGACCTAACATTTGCAGTCTCTTTTGTTGATTTAAATTAAAAAGTATCATTTAAGTGGATGCCCTTTTGTACCTCTTACTTTACATACAAATAGGCTTCAATTGCTGATAGATACATAGTATCTTTTACCCTTGCTGTTATGTACTTTGTATTGTGGCGCTCCATTCACAGTTACTTTTACATCAATGGTAAATCCTAATCTTACCTCTAAAGCACCAACAACATCTTTACTCTGCCAAGAAAGAGATTCATCGAGTTCAGGTAAACGAAGAACATAGAATACGTAATTTTAACTAGATTTATTATTAACTAAACTATCTCCACCACCAAGCTCCACCTCAATCTGCGAAGTCTTCGATGACTCAGCCATACGCCAATACGTAATAAAGCTTATCGCGATACATCCGGCTACGTAGAAGTAGAATAGTGATTCCATTCCGATACTCTTTAGCCATAATGCGATGAACTCAGCTGTTCCGCCGAATATCGCAACGGTTAGTGCATATGGTAAACCTACGCCTAGTGCGCGAATTTCGGTCGGGAAGAGTTCTGCTTTTACAATTGCGTTAATAGAAGTGTAACCAGTAACGATGATGAGACCGACCATCATGAGTAAGAATGCTACGATTGGTTCTGTCGTTTTTTCCATAAAGAAGAAGATTGGTGCTGTTAGTAATGTTCCGAGAATACCGAATGCCATTAATAGTGGGCGTCTTCCAATTTTATCGGATAGTAGTCCTGCAATTGGTTGAAGTACGACGAAAATAAGTAGTGCGACAAAGTTAATCCAGCTTACAACTTCTTTCGGAAGACCGACTGTGTTTACCATGAACTTTTGTAAATATGTTGTGTACGTATAGAATGCGACAGTGCCTCCTAATGTTAGGCCGACTACTGTTAATACTGCTTTCGGGTGTTTCATAAGAGCGCGAACGGTTCCTGCGCTTTCGCGTTTTTGTGATTTTATGTTTGCGAACTGCTCCGACTCATCCATCGTGCGGCGAAGCCATAATACAGCTACTGCACCCATCGCTCCAATAATGAACGGAATGCGCCATCCCCAAGCTTTCATATCTGGTTCGCTTAGTAATTGCTGAAGAACAATTTGAACGCCTAACGCAACCATTTGCCCAGCAACGAGCGTTACATATTGGAAACTTGAATAAAAGCCGCGGCGACCACTACTAGCCATTTCAGATAAATATGTGGCAGAAGTTCCGTACTCTCCGCCAAGTGATAATCCTTGTAGTAAACGGGCAAGAACTAAAATAATTGGTGCCATAATACCGATACTTTCGTAACTAGGGGTACAGGCGATAATGAAAGAACCACCGGCCATAACCGTAATCGAAAGCGTTAATGCTGCCCGGCGTCCGTGCCGATCTGCATAGCGTCCCATTAATAAACTTCCGATAGGGCGCATTAAAAATCCAACTGCGAAAATAGCTGCTGTGTTGAGTAACTGACTCGTTGGATCTCCTTTAGGAAAGAACTCTGCTGAGAAGTAAACAGCGAAAGCAGAGTAAACGTACCAGTCGTACCATTCAATTAAATTACCGACGGAACCTTTGAAAATATTGCCGGGGACTCGGTTTGATTTTACTTGAGCCATACTAATTCCTCCTCGTGCTTATAAATAAAATGAAAATTATGAAAGCGTGTTCATTATAGTTGAATTGTACTGTCTGTAGAATGAAATCTCAATATTATGACAATTTTATTCTTTTTGTACTTTATGTACATGGAGAGTTTTAATAGTTGCTTCATTATTCGTTTTGTCATAATAATAGAAAAAGGAGATTGATAGTTTTGAATATTTTATCAAAGGGTATGGGGTATGAAAAAATCACGCAAAGTGTCATTACAAACGAAAATAGTAAGCTTAATTATCGCGTTAATTTTATTTGTCGTTCTCCTATTAGCGGGAATATTTGTTTACATTCAGTCCGTTGATACGAAGCGCCAAGTGGAACAGTTAGCACTGCAAACAGCGAAGTCGCTTTCTTTTATGCCAGCTATAAAAGATGCTTTTCAGAATAACGAGCATAAAAGTACGATTCAATCTATTGCGGAACAAGTTCGTGAGCAAGCTGGCGCAGATTATGTCATTATAGAAGATCGCTTTGGGGTGATGTATTCCCATTCTAATTCGGAGTTAATTGGTACAAAGAGTAACAATCCATATAACTATGAAGCACTTACTTTTGGAGGATACTATACGCTCGAAGGAAATGGGGAAAGTGGTCCGGCTTTGATGGCAAAGGCACCCATTATTGTTCATAACGGAGACTACGATCAAGTCGTAGGTGTTGTGACAGTAGAGTTTTTAATAAAAGGGATTGAATCTAACATACTGAGCAGAACGAAAGAAATTGTACTCTTTTCCTTAGCTGTATTACTAGCTGGAATTGTTGGAGGCATTCTTTTAGCGCGTAGCATTCGGAAAGATACACTCGGTTTGGAACCGAATGAAATCGCAGCGCTATACCGGGAACGAAGCGCAATACTACTATCTATAAAAGAAGGGATTATCGCCATTGATCAAAATGGTTTTATTACGATGATGAACACCTCGGCAGAAGAGATGCTACATGTAAATGATGATTATATGCAGCAGCACATTTCAAAAGTTTTACCGGAATTTAATATGGAAAGAGTGCTAGAAAACGATCAAGAAATCGCGTTTCAAGATAAAGTGTTTATTTTAAATAGGACACCAATACTCGAAAATAATAATACGGTAGGCGTTGTATGTAGTTTTAGAGATAAAACAGAATTGCAAAATTTAGTGAATACAATATCTGAGGTAAGAAAGTATTCGGAGGACTTACGCGCTCAAACACATGAATTTACAAATAAGCTGTTCGTCTTATCAGGGTTACTTCAGCTAGGGCATTACAAAGAAGCGATTGAATTTATCCAGCAAGAATCTAATATTCATCAAAGCCAAAATCATATTTTATTCCATCAAATTCACGATGCGAAAGTACAAGCTATTTTATTAGGAAAACTCGCAACAGCGTCTGAAAAGAAAATCGATTTTCATATTGAAGGAGATAGCACGCTTCATCCGTTACCAGACCATATAAAGGTTTCGCATCTTATTACGATTCTTGGAAACATAATCGACAATGCATTTGATGCGGTGAATGAACGAGAGGAAAAGAGTGTTTCCTTCTTTGTTACGGATATTGGGCACGATATTGTGTTTGAAGTGATAGATAGTGGGATAGGGATACCGGCAGAAAAAATCACGACTATTTTTCAAAAAGGATTTTCAACGAAAGGAAATGATCGTGGTTACGGACTAGCAAACGTGAAAGAAATGGTAGATCTACTAGGGGGAACAATTGAAATTCAAAACGAGAAAAATGGGGGAGCTATTTTTACAATTTACCTTCCGAAAACATTGAAAGAAAGTACATAACAAACAGGGGGATGGACATATGTTGAAGGTTGCAATTGCAGAAGATGATTTCCGCGTCGCGCAAATTCAAGAGGAGTTTTTATTAAAAATAAAGGATGTAAAAGTAATCGGAAAAGCATTAAATGCAAAAGAAACGATAGAACTACTACAAAAGGAAGAAATCGATTTACTTCTATTAGATAATTATTTACCAGACGGAATTGGGACAGACTTATTACCAAAAATTCATGCCGACTTTCCAAGCGTTGACGTCATTATGGTAACGGCGGCGAATGAAAACCACATGTTAGAAAAAGCAATTCGAAACGGCGTAAGCAACTACCTTATAAAACCGGTCACGTTAGAAAAATTTGTTCGTACAATTGAAGATTATAAAAGAAAGAAGCAACTATTACATAGTAACAATGAAGTGAATCAAGCACTCATCGATAACTTCTTCGGCATTTCGCAAACACAAGACATAAAAAATTTACCGACAGGTGTAGATCCGTTAACACTGCAAAAAGTGAAAGGGATTATAAAAGGATTCGAAGAGGGCATTACAATAGAAGAAATGGGAGAACAAATGGGGGCCTCCAGAACAACCGCAAGAAGATATTTAGAATACTTAGTAGCGACAAACGAATGCACAGTAGAATACACATACGGCATTATCGGACGACCAGAACGAAAGTACCGAATAGGACGAGGGCTATGAAAAAACGATTATTACTATTTATATGGATCATGACAGTAGTAATAGCTGGTTGTTCCTCGGAAAAATCCCATACGAATACAGTGAACATCGACAAAGTAGAAATCGTTGCACCAAACGTTCAAGGAGCAGGATGGGACTTAACAGCGCGGGCGATGCAAAAAACGCTCACAGAAGAAAAAATCTTCACAAAACCAATCACAGTTACAAACAAAGTAGGTGGCAGTGGTGATGTCGGATGGAAATATACGAAACAAAAAGGCGGTCACGTACTGGCGATTAACTCAAGCTTACTCATAACGAACAACCTACTAGGCCACAGTAAACTAACATATAAAGACTTCACGCCACTCGCAACATTAGCATCGGACTGGGAAGTTGTTGTCGTATCAAAAGACTCAAACATAGAAAACGCAAACGAACTAATGAAACAACTAAAACAAAACAAGAAAAACTTCAAAATCGGCGTTGCCCCCGGCCTAGGAAACGACGATCACCTATCCTTCGTACAAGTAAGCAAAGCCTTCGGCATAAACCCTGCCGAACTACAATTCTTCGTCTACGAAAACAAAGGAAAAATCATAAATGCTCTAACGAACAAACAAATAGGCGCCGCAACCATGACCCTATCCGAAGCCGAAAAACAATACAAAGCCGGCAAAATAAAAATACTAGCCGTATCCGCACCAAAACGGCTAGACCGCCTACCAGAAATCCCAACATGGAAAGAACAAGGAATCAACGTCATCTTCCAGCACTGGAAAGGAATTATGGGCCCAAAAGATATGACGGAGGAAGAGGTTGCTTATTGGGATAGTGTGATTAAGAGGATGGTTGAGAGTGATAGTTGGAAGGGGATTTTGAGGGAGCGGGGGTGGGAGAGTTTTTATAAGGATAGTGGGGAGAGTAGGGGGTTTTTGGAGGAGTGTCATTTTAGGTATGAGGAAATGGTGAAAAAAGAGGCTTAAGAGGGAAGTATTCAATCAGGCTTTATTTTTGTAGTTACTTCTATATAATATAAAAGAGATGAGAGTGTTAGGCTAATTGTATTAAAATGGCTAGATAGGGATAGATAAAATCTACCTTACTGATTAAAAATATATTAGTCGTTAAAAGATATAAAAGGCATTTTTCAGTCTATAAAGTGTGGAAACATAAAGTATAGAGTTTCTGTGAGATTTAAGGAGGACATAATGAAGAAAAATATTTATGTTGTTGGAGCAGTAATTGTTCAAGATGAGAAAATTTTATGTGCACAAAGAGGACCATCTAAATCGCTACCTCTTATGTGGGAATTTCCAGGTGGGAAAATAGAAGAGGGAGAAACACCTCAAGAGGCGTTAAAGCGTGAAATTGATGAAGAAATGCATTGTAGCGTGCAGATTGGTGAGCAAATTGATTATACAGCCTATGAGTATGATTTTGGTATTGTTCATTTGAAAACTTTCTATTGTAAACTTGTTGAAGGAAGTCCGGTTCTAACTGAGCACGTAGCAATTAAATGGTTATATCCGAATGAACTAGCAGCTTTAGAGTGGGCACCTGCGGATATCCCGACTATTGAGAAATTATCAAAAGAATCGATTGTAAAGTAATTTGAAAAAAACTATTCGTTTTATACGGATAGTTTTTTATATTTGTAATAAATTTGCACTTTAAATCAGTGAGTAATACAATTAATATAAAAAATTGTCATAAATGGTGATCATATGGAGAATTTTATTCAAAAATTAGAGGGGTCTTTATATAAAGGGTTTATTGATCAAAAACATAATCATCCTGGAATATATAAGCCGAAATTATTAGTAAACAATACGAAAAAAAATGAAAATGTTTTAAGCTCATTATTGGAGGAGCTAGAAAATAGTACATCTTTTATTTTCTCAGTAGCTTTTATTACAGAAAGCGGGCTAGCGACTTTAAAATCACATTTCCTTGATCTTAAACAAAAAGGGGTTAAAGGACGTATATTAACATCTACATTCTTAAACTTTAATACACCAAAAGTGTTTAGAGAGTTAATGAAACTTGAAAATGTAGAAGTAAGATTAACAAATTTATCTGGTTTTCATTCAAAGGGATACATATTTGATAATAAAACACATTGTTCATTAATTGTCGGTAGTTCAAATCTAACTGCACATGCTTTGAAGGTAAACTATGAATGGAACGTTAAGTTAACATCGCATGAAGATGGAGAGATTGTACAGCATTTTAAAAACCAATTTGAAGAAGTTTGGGAGCATTCTCAAGTATTAACCGAAGAGTTGATTGCAAATTACGAAACAATATATGAGCAAGCTGCAGAAAATAAGTTACTAGATCGAGTTATAGAATTACCTGGTCAATATCACAATTCAATTGAAGAAGCTTTGAAAATTACCCCAAATAAAATGCAACAAGCTGCGTTACAAGAAATACAAGCTATTCGAGACGCCGGAAAAGAAAAAGGCTTAGTTATCTCTGCAACAGGAACGGGGAAGACATATCTTTCAGCATTTGATGTCAGAAATTTTGCACCTAAACGGATGTTATTTATTGTTCACCGAGAGCAAATATTAAATAAAGCGAAATCCGATTTTCAAAAAGTTCTTGGTGGGATAGATGAGGACTTTGGAATTTTATCAGGGTCAAATAAACAAATAAATGCTAAATATTTATTTGCGACGATCCAAACCATTTCAAAAGAAGAAAATTTACAGCAATTTGATCCTGGGTTATTTGATTATATTTTAATAGATGAAGTTCATAAAGCAGGTGCTGGTTCTTATCATAGAGTTATTGATTATTTTAAACCGAAATTTTTAATGGGAATGACCGCTACACCTGAACGTACAGATAATTTTAATATTTATGAGCTATTTGATTACAACATTGCTTATGAAATTCGATTGCAAGAAGCACTTGAAGAAGATATGCTTTGTCCTTTCCATTATTTTGGAGTAACTGATTTTGAATATAATGGTGAAAAGATAGATGACACTACTGTTTTATCTAAACTTGTTACGGAAGAACGAGTAGATCATATAGTTGAAAAAGTAAAATATTATGGTTTTTCTGGTGAGAAAGTAACAGGACTAATGTTTTGCAGCCGAAAAGATGAGGCAGAACAATTATCACATGCCTTAAATAATAGAGGTTTTCGCACATTTGCATTAACCGGCGATCATTCCCAAGAGGAAAGAGAACTGCGGGTGAATCAATTAGAAAATGGCATACTGGATTATATTTTAACAGTAGATATTTTTAATGAAGGTATTGATATTCCGAGTGTGAACCAAGTTGTTATGTTGAGACAAACTCAATCAAGCATTATCTTTATACAGCAGTTAGGGCGTGGACTTCGAAAACACGATTCGAAAGATTTTGTTACGATTATTGATTTTATTGGAAACTATAAAAATAACTATTTAATTCCGATTGCCCTTTCAGGAGATAGATCACAAAATAAAGATAATATACGTAGATATACAAATGACACGAGTTATATTAAAGGTATTTCAACAGTTAACTTTGAAGAGATAGCGAAAAAGCAGATCTTTAAAGCGATTAACAATAGTAATTTAACAGCAATGAAAGTATTGAAGGAAGCTTTTGCTGAGTTGAAAAATAGAATAGGAAGAACTCCATATCTATATGACTTTATAGTAAACCATTCTATTGATCCAGTTGTACTTGCAGAAGGATATTCGAACTATTATCAGTTCTTATTGAAAATGAAAGAAGATGTCCCTGCATTAACAGAGTACGAAAATAAAGTTTTAACGATGTTTTCATTGGAAGTATTGAATGGAAAACGTAAAAACGAAATCGTTTTGTTAGACTTATTATTAAAGCAAGAAAAAGTTGATAAGGATGAGTATATAAAACAACTTGAAGAATCTAATTGCTTAACAGATGATGAAACGATTACTTCAGTACAACGAATTTTTGAATTAGAGTTTTTCTCACAAAACAGTCAAAAGAAATATGGAGAAAAGCCAATTCTCTCTTTACAGGACGATAAGATGTATATGTTTAATGATTCTATCCGAAAAAGCTTAGAACAAAATCAATACTTTAAGCGTATGGTTATGGACATTATTAAAAGTGCAAGGAAAAAGAGCAAAAACTATGAGTGTGATAGTAACCTTACTGTATATAAAAAATACTCAAGAAAAGATGTGTGTAAACTTTTAAATTGGCATAATGACGAGAGCTCAACTATGTATGGTTATAAGACAAAGTACTATACTTGTCCAATATTTATCACATACCATAAAAATGATGAGGTAGAATCCAGTGTGAACTACGGTGATGAATTCCTTAATCAAGATGTTCTTAAATGGTATACAAGAAGTAATAGAACATTAAAATCAAAGGAAGTTCAAACAATTATTGATGCTAAAGAAAATAATATTGACGTCCATATTTTTGTGAAAAAAGATGATGACGAGGGAAGCGACTTTTACTATTTAGGAAAAGCGACACCTGATAAAGCAAGTGTAGAACAAACTGAAATGAAAGATAAAAATGGAAAAGAACTACCTGTTGTTACGATGAATATGATTATGGAGAAATCAATTGATAATAAGATCTATGATTATATAAAGGACGGTAATGTTTTGTAGGTATATTAAATTTTTAATATCTTTATGTTTCTAAAATTATTAAGCGAATATAGATGGGGCTGTATCAAAATGACATCGGAGTATGCTTTTGATATGGTCTTTTTTATTGGAATTTAATATGTTTTTTATTAGATTTGTGGATTCATTTAATTGGTTTAAGTAGAATGTGGAGATGGGTCTTTCTAATCGAAGTAAACCGATAACTAGCCCCTCCTAAGCCCCTTACAAGCCCCTACCAAGTAATAAATCACTAAGAAAAAACATAACAAAACAAAAACACCAACAAACACCGTAGTAGGAGTCGAAAAAAAATTTGAAATAATACGCCAAAAACCCTGCCATCCTCCCATATATATTATGAAGGGGCTTTTACTTTTGAACGGAGACGGGAGGAACTTTGATGGCGGTGTATCGTACTGTGCAGGTGAATTTTTGGCAGGATGATTTTGTTTTGGATTTGACGCCGGAGGAGCGGTATTTTTATGTGTACTTGTTGACTTGTTCGAAGACGACGCAGTGTGGGATTTTTCCTTTTCCGAAGCGGTTAGCTGAGATGGAGACGGGTTATAACAGGGAGACTGTTGATAAGCTTGTGCAGCGCTTCATTGTTTATGGGAAGATTCTGTATGATGCGGATACTCGGGAGTTATTCGTTTTGAATTGGCTTCGTTATAATCCGGTGACGAATACGAATGTGGAGAAGTGCGTGCTTCGTGAGCTTAAGGGTGTGAAGAATAAGGAGTTTGTACATATGTTTCTTCAGAAGTGCGCTGAGGAAGAGCTGAATGTTCCTATGCTTTTAGCGCATTTCGGTATGCCGAGTGATTTAGCTGTGGATGATGTTGAGCCAGTTTGCGAGGAGACAGAGGAAGAAGAGGTTATAGAGGAAGAAACAGGAAGTCGTGTGTTTTCCTTTTATGAGCAGCATTTCGGTAGTTTGTCTCCTCATACTGTAGAGGAACTGAGTGCGTGGATGGAAGATTTGTCAGAGGAGCTTGTGCTGAAGGCTCTTCAAATTGCGTTTGAGAATAATAAGCGAACGATTGCTTATGTGAAGGGCATTTTGAGAGGTTGGCATGGGAAAGGTTTTACGAAAGTGTGTGAGGTTGAGGCGGATACGGCGAGCTTTCGGAAGAAGGAGTCGTCTGTTAGTACGGGGGAGACGGAGGAGTTTTTGGCGAGGTGTGAGGAGTGGGAGAAGAATGCGCCGTCAGAGGAAGAGTTGCAGCGCTTTTTAGCGGAGCGCGGGTGGCGGCCATGAGTATTCAAAATGTGGAGGCGGAGAAGACGGTGTTAGGTTCTCTACTAATTGATGGAGAGCTTATTAAGGAGTGCCGTTTGACGGAGCAGTATTTTTCTATGCCAGTACATAAGTCTATATTTCAGTTAATGCGAAAGATGGAAGGCGAGGGGCAACCGATTGATCTTGTGACATTCATTTCTCGGGTAGATCCGAAGTTTTTAGAGGGGATCGGGGGAATGGAGTATTTTATAGGGTTAATGGATGGTGTGCCTACAACTGCCAACTTCTCTTATTATGAGGGGCTTGTTCGAGGTGCGTGGAAAATGTATCAGGCTGGTGTTCTCGGGCACAAGATGGGGGAGCGTCTTATTGCGGAGAAGAGTGAGAAAATTATTGGTGAGACGATTACGGCACTTTGTGAGTTAGAGGAAAAGGACTGTGTATGTGAGTTTGATTTGAAGGATGCGTTAGTTGATTTATATGAAGAGCTTCATCAAGATGCGAAAGAGATTACTGGTATTGAGACTGGTTATACATCGTTAAATAAAATGACGTGCGGATTGCAGGAAGGTGATTTTGTCGTTCTTGGTGCGCGCCCTTCTATGGGGAAGACTGCGTTTGCACTAAATGTTGGACTGCATGCGGCGAAGTCTGGAGCGGCGGTTGGATTATTTTCGTTAGAGATGAGTAGTAAGCAATTGTTGAAAAGGATGGCGTCTTGCGTAGGTGAAGTGTCAGGAGGCAGATTGAAAAATCCGAAGCATCGTTTTGCGATAGAGGACTGGGAGAAGGTGAGTAAGGCATTTGCGGAGATTGGTGAACTACCATTTGAGATTTACGACAATGCAGGTGTTACGGTGCAAGATATTTGGATGCAAACTCGTAAGTTAAAGCGGAAGCACGGTGATAAAAAGCTTTTAGTCATTGTAGATTATTTGCAGCTCATTACGGGCGATCCGAAGCATAAGGGCAATAGATTTCAAGAGATTAGTGAGATTTCTCGTAAGCTTAAGGTATTAGCACGTGAGTTAAATGTTTGTGTAGTAGCGTTATCACAGTTATCTCGTTCTGTAGAGTCACGGCAAGATAAGCGTCCGCTATTATCTGATTTAAGAGAGACGGGACAAATTGAGCAAGATGCGGATGTCATTATGCTTATGTATCGTGAGGATTATTACGATAAGGAAACGAAGCAGAAGGAGATGACGGAGATTCATGTGGCGAAGCATCGAAACGGGCCTGTGGGGAGTTTTAAGCTGAGGTTTTTGAAGGAGTTTGGGCGGTTTGTGGAGATTGGATGATAAAATAGAAGAAGACATATAAAAAAGTAAAGGAGTGGTTACGGATGACAAAAGTAGGTCGTTTATATGAGCAAGAGAAGCAAGAAGAAATTGATAAAGCACTTTCGGCAGCTGGAATGCTCTTTAAAGGAATGAGTGTAGAAGAAATAGCTAAAAAATTAGATGTAACAATTGAAAAGGTGAAAGAGTGGGAGAAGCGTTTATCTCATTAATCGCTGGGGTAATGGCAGCGTCTGTATAAATTTATACAAAAATAGCCGAATATTTACTATATAATAGTCGGCTATTTTTGTACGGAGAAGTTGTTAGGTTTAATACGCAAATCTTTTGGTTTGCTCTTGAATATGTTCCTCATTTCCCCATAAAGAAAGACTTTCTCTCTGCAGTAATCCATTGCTGCAAATCATCTTGGCTACGTCGGACAAGTCGATTTACTAAAACATCATGCCATACGTAATCCTCTAATAAGTATATATGAACGGGGTCATCTGTATAAAAAGCAATATTACGCTCTTCAAGTGATGGTCCATAAATCATCTCTTTAGAATCTATCGATACAATAAACCAATGTTCTGTAGACAAGGTCTCTGTATAAGGTGTTATGCGGTGGGCTTCTAGATTTTTAATGGGATTTTCAACATGCAGGGTAATACCTTGTATTGTAACTTTATCAGCTACTTCAGATAGATCTTCTTTTAACGCTTCATACATCTCATCCCACATTGAAATGACAATACGTCGTTCTGCTTTTTTTATTAATGCCTGACAATAGCTAATGATTGTTTTATTGTCTTTTAAAGTAATTACTCGATTATCCGTTTTTTCCTCAGAAGTTTCTAGTTTCTTTAATGAATCACTAATTCCTTCATAAGTAGACTGCCATTCTGATTGCGCCTTCTGTAAAAAGATTTCAACAGGTAGAGGTGAATAGCGGGTGGTGTCATTTATTTCTTCTTTCATGACAATTCCTTTTTCTACAAGGTTACCTAAAATCTCATAAATTCGCGCTCTTGGGACACCCGAATCTTTACTCACTTGATAGGCTGTGACAGGCCCCTGTTTAACAAGAGATACATAAGATTTAGCTTCATATTCATTGAAACCAATTTTTTTAAGCTGTTGCACTATGTAGTCCACTTTTTTCGTCCTCCGATGTTTGCTTTTATATTTCAACGTTACAATAACTATTTACATTTAGCAAATTATTAGTTACTATTCGAATAGTGACTAAAGGGGAGGTTAATAGTATGGATTTTTATTTAGACCCATCCGTATTAATGATTTTGATTGTTTTTGGATTTGTAGCTGCATTTATTGATTCAGTTGTAGGTGGTGGTGGACTCATTGCTTTACCAGCTTTATTATTTACAGGACTGAATCCAGCAAGTGCAGTAGCTACGAATAAACTAGCATCGACAATGGGAAGTGCAACTAGTAATATTGTGTTTTATCGTTCTGGTAATCTTGATTTGAAATCGGCGTTTAAATTAGTTCCGCTCACTTTCATAGGTTCCATAATAGGGGCATGGACTGTTCATTTAATGAACCCAGAAGTACTGAAGCCATTGATGTTGGTAATGCTTGGTGCAGTCGCTATTTATACGATATTCAAAAAGGATTGGGGTAGTATTTCTACTCATAAGAAATTATCTGGTCGACACGTCATTATTTTTACCTTTTTTATTTTTGCTATTGGTTTTTATGATGGATTTCTAGGGCCTGGCACAGGTTCGTTTTTAATGTTCGCTCTTTTATTTATTGGGTATGATTTTTTAAAAGCAGCAGGTAATGCGAAGCTTCTTAATTTAGGAAGTAATGTTGGTGCATTGTTGATGTTTATGTATGTAGGGCAAGTAAACTATGTGTATGGTTTTATAATGGGGATTGCTCAAATTGCTGGAGGGATTGTTGGATCCAAATTCGCTATAAAAAAAGGAAGCGGGTATGTTCGTGCTCTTTTCATTACAGTAACTTGTTTATTGTTAGCGAAAAATCTGTATGACTATGTGCAGTAAGTGATTTTGAACATCTTTTCTTCAAGGGACGTAGAAAAAGGTCAAATACTACAATTGAAAAATGTTAAGGGATAATTTATTCAACGAACCATCACAACAGTGATTAACTATGTAAGCTACATAGAATATAAGAAGTATCGGGAAAAATGCTCATTAATAAAGAGGCTGTTTTATAATCCGGTTTCATCCGTTTATAAAACAGCCTCTACGTATCTGAAAATCCGAACCTTGACTAAAGACTACGTACAATCTCCAATCCTTTTCTTGTTAAATGAATTCCAGCTCTCCCTCTTTTTATTTCCACATAACCTTTCATCTTCAGGAAGTTCAATCGGTGTCTCACTTGTGCTTCAGATAAATTTATTTCGACTTCTTGGCTCTTTTCAGAAATAATCCTTCTTCCGATTGCTTTTCCTTTTTCTTCATAATTCATGATAAGGGTAAGGATGAAAAGTGATTCTTGATCAAGAGCGTTTGAACTTGAAGAAAAGGGTGTTATACTTTCGGCTTGGTCGCTATCTGTTTTGCTAGGTGGAGGCTTTTGAAAGTAATGTTGATTAGGTAAATCATTTTTTGTTATTTGGTTTCCGGTACGGACAGCAAGCATATAATCTATCGTATTTTTAAGTTCTCTTACATTTCCGTACCATGGATATCCTTGCAGTTCTTCAATTAGTTCTTGTTCAATTTTGACTTTAGGGTCCGATAGCGCAACAAAATGTTTAGCCAATAATTCAATGTCATTTCGGCGCGCCCTTAATTCGGGAAGGTGTATAAAGAGTACTTTAAGCCGATGGTATAAATCTTCTCTAAACATATTTTCTTGAATCATTTTCAGTAGATCTTTATTGGTTGCTGCAATAATTCGGACGTCTATCGGGATAATTTGGCTTCCGCCAACACGCATGATTTCTTTTTCCTGCAATACTCGAAGGAGTCGTGCTTGAAGTTTCAGACTAATATCTCCAATCTCATCTAAAAAAATAGTGCCACCATTTGCTTGTTCAAATAGTCCCATTTTCCCGCCCTTTTTTGCTCCGGTAAACGCTCCGTCTTCATAACCAAATAATTCACTCTCGACTAAATCATCCGATAAAGCACTGAAGTTAACAGCAAGAAAAGGGCCGCTATTTCGCTGGGAAGCATTGTGAATAGCACTTGCAAACAACTCTTTTCCGGTACCACTTTCACCTTCAATTAATACAGTTAAATCCGTCTTAGCTAACCTTTTGGCAATTTGTTTCGTGTCTTGGATCGTAGAGCTAATGCCAACGATATTATGGAAGTTGTATTTTGCTACATAACCTTTTTTGATAAATTCTTTTCTCAATTTCCGTTCAAACCCGATAGTCTTAAGGGCATTTCTAAAAGTAACAATAATTGATTGATCATTTATATGTAGACGTTCCACTATTACATCCAAGCCGTTTACAACAAATATTCCGCTTTCTTGTTGCTTATTTGAAAGGATGAAGTTTACTAAATCAATATTATCAATAATGGCATCAATCGGATGACCAATAGCGTTTTTACTTTTTATTTTCAGCATGCTTTCTAAGAATTCATTAAAGACAACAATTCTTCCTTCATAATCAATAGCTAGTATGCCATCACCAACACCATCAATAACTTGATGAAGTTGTCGATGAGCTTTCGCTAAATTCTTTGTTAAATCTACTATTTTTCGATAGTATCTTTCAGAAACGTGGTTACCTGATTCCTCCATTAAATGAAATCGATCTAGAATGGACATGATTGTAGTAATATCTATTAATCTATGACCAATATTAATTACTTTTTCTACAAAGTCAGGGATAATTTCAAGTTCGCCAGGTGTGATTGCGAGCTTGATCATTTGTATATTCGTTTTTCCAGGATAGTATGGGACATATTCAATGTGGTTCAGCCCTAATTGACGCATCGTTTCAATGGATTCGTATACTGTTTCATGATTATCATTCACATATAGAGCTTGTGTGCCTTCTGGTAAAAATAAAAGCTGATCCACGTTTTCATAATTTAATGTTCGTTTTGCTATGATTACTTCGCAGTTTTCCCCAATAAAGTCTTTCACCGTTTCTATCGTAAATGTATTCGGTAATACAATTAATGTAGAATGAAATACTTTTGGAATACTTTCTTCTATAGAAAAACTTTCGATATCTATGAGATCACCTACCATCTCCGTTAGTTGTTGATGTAGGGCTTTTCGTGTTTCTTTTAAAACAGTGATCAATACAATGTGGTTAGTTTCAAATTTGTTCATAGAGCACCTCTTTAGTTGAATGGAATTGGTCTAAAGTTGGTTATTAAATGGTTATTATGTAACCATTTAATAACCAATTATAATACATTTCAACATAGTAAACACCGATAAAGTGACAAAATATTTAAATATGTGTAAATAATTGTTTGAATTTTAATGTTGGCACGATATTTGCTTATATCAATGGTGTGTAAAGAAATAGGGAAATGAGTAGAGTCGTAATTTACATATTTAATTCTTTACCACTTGCTAGAAAAGGGAGGTTAAGAGTATACAATTTCAACAGAGAAAGACAACGAAACCATTTAAATTATGAGGTGAGAGAAAATGAAACCACTAATTGGTGTTACTGGGTATTATATTGATCATAGTGAAATAGGGAAGGAGGGCTTACGAGGGCTACCAGGTCAAGATATGGCTATCTTTTCTTATGACTACATTCGTTCAATTCAACGAGCAGGTGCAACGGTTGTTCTACTTCCAATTGAGGAAGTTGATCAAATTGAGTCCACACTTAATCAATTAGATGGATTGTTATTGGCTGGTGGCGCGGACATCAATCCTGTTTATTACGGTGATATTCCAAAAGCATATATAGGTACTGTAGAGGAAGAACGAGATAATTTTGAATTAAATCTGGCAAAGCAGGCTTTAGAAAAAGATATTCCTATTTTAGGAATTTGCCGAGGATTACAAGTGTTAAATGTTGCAGCTGGTGGAACTCTTTATCAAGACTTAGAGCACGAGATGGGGCCAGAATATTTCCATGTTCGAGAACAGTTCCGTAAATGGCAGGGCTCTCATTCCGTAGATCTTCTGGAAGAGGGGAAAATTTATGAGGCTATTGGCCAAAAATCTTTAATGGTTAATTCTTTTCACCATCAAGCAGTGAAAACATTAGGGAAAGATTTTGAGGCGAGTGCATGGTCCTTTGATGGTGTAATAGAGGCTATTGAATCGAAGGCTCATCGTTATGTAGCAGCGGTTCAATGGCATCCAGAAATGATGTCGGAAAGGGATGTCTTGCAGCAACGTTTATTTAACCAATTTGTAAATGAAATTAGTAAAAAGGTAGTTAAATCCTAGCGTGTTATAAATAAAAGAATTGGTGGATAGCTTGGTACGTCATGGTAGTGGGGAAACCAGACTGCTAGCTGCCCGGAAAAGTAATAATCAGTGGGGGGATGAACAAAACCCCCATTGATCAACGTTTCATTTTATTGCAAAGGGGATTGGTATATGAGTCAAGTATCAGAGAAGGCAGTTTCATTCGAGCCAGAAGAAAAAAAGGAAAGAAAAGAATGGAAAATAAACGTATTTGCAATGTTACTTGTCTTGTTAATTATTGCGGCTGTTATTACACATATATTGCCGGCCGGAAAATATGAACAGATTGAAAAAAATGGGTATACAACAGTAGATCCAGATTCATTTAAATGGATTGAATCAACGCCACTTGGATTTTTTGATACGGTAAAATCTATTCCTACAGGGATGGTAGAAGCTGCTAATATTATCTTTTTTATTCTTATTATTGGAGGTTTTTTTGGTGTATTAAAGGCATCTGGTACGGTTGAGGCTCTTGTTTCAACGATGGCAAAAAAACTCGCTAACCGTGAAAAGTTAATGATTCCTATTATCATGCTGTTCTTTGCACTTGGCGGGTCATTAATGGGGATGGCTGAGGAAGCTTTAGTGTATGTGCCTCTATTTATTCCGCTAGCTCTTGCGGTTGGATTTGATACGATAACAGGAACTGCGATGGTACTAGTAGGAGCGTCCGTCGGATTTACAACGGCAATTATGAATCCGTTTACAGTTGGGCTGGCTCAAGGGATAGCGGGTCTTCCTATGTATTCGGGGATGGGGTTCCGCCTCGTTTTATTCGTAGTCATATATGTAATTGCTGTTACATTCGTTTATCGTCATGCGATGAAAGTAAAGAGGGATCCTGCAAGCGGAATTTACGGAAAATTCGATACAAACAAGCAAGACAGCCTACTAACAGCGAAAGTAGAGTTAACAAAAAGACATAAATGGATATTAACGGCCTTTTTAATCAATTATATTATTCTTGTATTTGGTGTTATTAAGTACGAGTGGTATATAAAAGAAATTGCAGCCTTATTTATTATTTTAACTATAATCATTGCAATTCTTGGCAAGATATCTCTTGATGATACAGTAGAATCTTTTACACAAGGATCGGCATCTTTAATCGGGGGAGCTTTAATTATTGGTGTATCACGCGCTATTTTAGTTGTCTTGAATCAAGGGCATATTATAGACCCACTACTGTATCAAGTGTCGGAAGGAATGGAACATATTTCTCCTTTTTTAAGTGTTGTTGGAATGTACAACTTCCAAGTAGCGATTCATTTTATTTTAGCATCAGGTAGTGGTCATGCAATGTTGACAATGCCTATCATGGCGCCACTTGCAGATTTATTGGACATTACACGCCAAACAGCTGTATTATCCTTTTCATTCGCGGATGGTATTGGAAATATTATTTTTCCAACAGGTGGTACGCTAATGGCTGGATTAGCAATTGCAGGAATTTCATGGACAAGGTGGGCAAGGTGGATTCTTCCTTTAATTCTAATTGAATACTCGATCGGTTTAATAGCAGTTATAATTGCTCATCTTATTGGTTATGGTCCGTCTTAATAAAAGGTGAATATGCTTTCAGTTATAGAAAGTTCGGATTTGAAGAAGAGCGCTAAATAATGGTGATAGAAAAGCCCGGTTTAGAAGGGCTTTTTTTCTATGTGAAATTTCATTTGTTTACATAATATCTTTACAATTATTTGATGAAATATATGTAACTGCATATTGTGAGGGTGGGTGGTTATCCCTTCTTTCCATTTGGAAGGAAAGGGGGTGATAATATGGAGTTTTTGTTTGACCTTGTAAAAGAATTTGTAAAAGCGACTGTACGTGAAGTTTCAGCGTATTTTTTGCGGAAGCAACTTCTGGATAAGGACAACAAAAAACCCACTCTGCGCCGTAGGAAGCAAAAGGGTGGGTTTCGTAAAAAATAGTAACGTGTAATAACCACCACCCTATACGGTAGCAGTTAAGGAAGAGATGTTAGCGCATCTCTTCTTTTTATTATATGCCATTTTATTTGATGTCATACTTATATAGTATTCTACGGAAAATATATCATATTCCTATTTTGTGGTCAATTTGATCCCGCTTTAACGGGCAGTAAGACCCCCATCTCAAAATTCAGTGGAAGCAAAGAAGTTAGGTGGGGGTCGGGCTGTCCGTTAAAGTCCGATTGGTGAGGGCTGATAATCAGCGGGGGATGAACAAAACCCCCCACTGATTAAAGTTTCACTTTATTGCATGATTGAACAGGTGTAGTCTTATTCCTCTTCAAACTGAAAAATATCCCTGTTAATAAGTTGGTGGAGATACCTATCCATTTCAGCAGCAGAAACTTTTCTTTCATTTTTAAACCACCATGCGCTTAATGAGGTGATTGCCCCTGAATAAAATTCAATGATTAGATTATTTGGCATCGTATGATTTTTGCGCAGTTGATGTAACGCTTCTATTTCTTGTTTTCTCGTTTCGTGACTTAAATACTGTGTCCGGTTAATAAATTGTTCATCAGACATTTGCGTTTCTAATATTTTACCGATTTCTTCATGGTGTAGAAATTGTTCCATTACTTGAAATGGTTTACTTAATCGATCTGAAACGGGTATTTCAGCAATCATCTTGCTGTATCGTTTAAATCCAAATGCTAATAAAGCATCTTTATCTTCAAAGTGTTTATAAAAGGTTGTTCGGTGTACCATCGCGCGGTCACATATTTGGTTAATTGTGATCGTACTATATTTCTGTTTTGATTGTGTCATTAATTCAAATAAGGAATCCCATAGTAATTTATGTGTACGTCTAATACGTAAATCAATTTGTTTTTCATTATCGTTCATCTACAATTCTCCTTTTTTGTAGATTAAATATACAGTGGCTGAAAATTGATTCTCCCTTTTTAATCTACATATGTATATTATATTACATGTGTTCTGGTGTATTTAAAGTTTTTTAGTAAGAAACAGGAGGAGAATTTGCAAATGAATATGACAACTAAGAGCCCAGCAAGTGGCAAAGTTGATACTTCTAATATGAAACATACCCCTATTTTAATTGCATTACTGTTAGGGGCAATGGTTGCATTATTAAATGAAACATTACTTGGTAATGCGTTAACGGTATTAATGAAAGAATTTGATGTAACAGCTTCAACGATTCAATGGCTTTCTACAGCTTACATGTTGGTGGTTGGGGTTTTAGTCCCAATTACAGCGTTACTTCAGCAATGGCTCACAACAAGACAAATGTTTTTGATCGCTATGGTAACGTTTTTAGCTGGTACATTAATTGCGGGATTCGCACCGACATTTTCTGTTTTATTAGTCGGCCGTATCGTCCAAGCAGTAGCGACGGGATTAATTACACCGTTATTAATGAATACAATTTTAATCATTTGTCCACCTGAAAAACGTGGTGCGACAATGGGATTAATCGCACTTGTGATGATGGCAGCTCCGGCAATTGGTCCTACATTATCTGGAGTAATTGTGGATTCATTAAATTGGCGCTGGTTATTCTACATTGTTATTCCAATCGTGATCATTTCAATTATGATTGGGATGAAGTACATTCAAAATGTTTCAGAGTTAACAAGACCAAAAGTAGATTACCCATCAATCCTTTTATCGACACTCGGATTTGGCGGACTTGTGTATAGCTTTAGTGCATCAGGTGATTTAGGATGGTCTGATACGAAAGTGTATGGCGCTTTACTTGTTGGATTTATCTCATTATGTATTTTTGTCGTCCGACAATTAAAAATTGAGAATCCAATTTTAGAATTACGCGCATTTAAAGTCCCGATGTTTACATTATCAGTTGGATTAATCGTCATTGTGATGATGTCGTTATTTTCAACGATGACTTTATTACCGATGTTCCTGCAAACAGTTTTACTCGTTACAGCTTTTAAATCAGGAATCATCATGCTTCCGGGAAGTGTTATTAGCGCCATAATGGGACCAATCGCAGGTAAACTATTTGATAAATTTAGTCCGAAAGTTATTATCGTCCCCGGTATTGTGTTAGTGGGGATAGCAATGTTCTTATTTAAAGGTATTACTCCTGATACATCAATGGTACAAATTATTGTTATGCATAGCGTATTAATGGTTGGACTCATGTTTGTCATGACGGCACAAACATACGGTTTAAATCAGTTAACACCAGATTTATATCCGCACGGAACAGCACTGTTTAGCACACTGCAACAAGTAGCTGGCGCAATTGGTACGGCTATCTTTATTTCGAAAATGTCTTCAGGAACAGCTAGCTATATGGAAAGCTCCGCAAATCCAATGGACCCAGTAGAGAAGTTAAATGGTTTAACGTCTGGATTCCAAGGTGCATTTGCACTAGGGTTAGTCTTTATCATTGTTGCTTTTATCGTATCGTTGTTTTTAAAAGAAGAGAAAGAGGGAGTAAAGGCAGCGAGGGTTTTACAGAACGAGAATTAAGATTTAAATAAAAAAGACATCTTTAAGAGGTAAAGATGTCTTTTTATATTTCTTTCGTAACACTTGTTTTTGATGTCTTAATACATAAGAATTGGTATGTAAAATATTTGTATTTTTTGAACATGAATAATTATTGAGAATAACGATGCAAAGCTGTGCTAATAACTAAAAGTCCAATAATGAGAGAAAGTGTTCTTATAATAAGTTCTGCCACTAATAGTTCACCAAATGATTTAGTGACATCGTATATAGATCCTGTTAGGAGAATAGGTGCAATCATAATTATAATTCCAATTATTATTTGAAGAAGTAGATTGATGTTTTTATTCAAGACAATCACCTCCAAAAAAATAGGGAATGAGAATATGGGTTTTTTTGTATTATAAAATGATTATATCGTATTACATTAAACGATGAGAATATTTTTAAATAGTAGAAATTAGAGACTCTTCAATAAAAAGGAATTAAATATGGTATTCTTTAGTTAAGATATGTAAACGAAGACGGGGGAAATGAAGATGGATAAGAAGCTAAAGTATTGGCTAGCATCTATTATAGGGGGAGTAGTACTTGCAACTGGTATGACTTATGGAATATTACAGTTTGCTGAAGTCCCGCTTAAGGGTGAGGACCATGTTTTTGCAGAGGTTAATAAAGAAGACATACTATCGAATGAAGCAGAAGTGAAAGGTTCAAATGCACAACTTCACATTACAGTAACTTCTACTGAAGAAGAAGTTATTTCAGCTATGCATAGCATGACTCATCAAAAAGTAAAAGCGTGTGAAGGAAAGGGAGCAACCCCTATGTCCAAAAAGAATGCAGAGAAAGTAAGAAATATTCTAAACGGAAACAATTTCAAGAACAAAGAAGAGCTATTAGCAATTACTGAAAGATGGGCAAATAGAGATTTTAGTAAAATTGTAGAAGAACATAACTATTTTATTAAACTTCAAGGTGGCGTGATAGGTGAAGCTACAGTGATGGATAAGGTAGACGAGCAAGTATTCTGTCTCAATACTTTCGGTGATGATGTAACGGCCGCATTAATTAAATCAGGAGATCTTCAAGCGCTGTAAGGTGTTTTTTCTTTGATATAAAGAAAGCCTCAAGTATTCATATACTTGAGGCTTTTCCAATGGAAAGATAGGAATGGTCCGAATTCTTTACATTAAGAACAAAGTGGAATTACTCCTAAACCAATTAATAAAGCTGCAGCAACTGCTGGAATTGGTACAGGAATTTGAATACCTTCTACAAATAAGAAATATTGACCACTTACTATTTTAAAACAAACTAATTGCATGGCTATTCCTCCCTTCTTTTAGGATTAATACATTATATTAATTTATCTATCTATTGATATAGTTAAATTATTTATTTTTAAAAATATAGTTAATATGTGAATAGTTTTCGAAAGGACCTGCTCAATCAATGCGGAAAAACATAAGATGAAACGAATCCATTAAAATACATGAGTGAACCTTAGTTTTCCCCTCTTATCTAAAGGAGGAACTATTATGGGTTATGGTGGTAGTTGTGGCGGTTGTGGCTTTTCTGGAGGCTTTGCTTTATTAGTTGTGTTATTCATTTTATTAATCATCGTTGGAGCTTCTTGCTTCTGCTAAAAACTATTGGAAAAGACACTCATATAGAGTGTCTTTTCTTTCGTGCAAAATGATTCCTGACAATAGCCAACTGTATAAAGTATACGGTATACTTTTGCCTCATTAGACATATAAAAATGTTGGAGGGATGTTATGAAACTAGTAGGGAAGCACATTTATATTCGGCTTTATAAAACTGATGATGCTAACGAGTTAGCTAACTTACATATTAGAAATCGCGAATTTTTTCAACGAGTTTGTCCATTGCTCCCAGAAGTTTTTTATACAGAAGAACATCAAAAAATACGTCTTGAACAAGCTCTAAAAAAGACAGCTGAAGGGCAAGTATACCCTTTTGGAATCTTTTTAAGAGAAAATGATAAGCTTATCGGAGACATTTCATTAACTCAAATTGTTAGGGGAGACCTCCAAAGCTGTTATACGGGATTTACTTTAGATAAGGAGCATAATGCAAAGGGCTATACAACAGAGGCTCTTCAACTTGTTGTAGATTTTGCTTTTAGGGAATTAAAGCTACATAGAATTGAAGCAGGAGCGATGCTTGATAATATAGCATCTATTCGTGTATTAGAAAAAGTGGGGTTTAAAAAAGAAGGTATAGCGAAAGAAAATATAAGGATTAATGGCAAATGGACAGATCATCAAATATTAGCTATTATCAATAGTTTGGATGTGTAAGTTTATTTTGATTCCAATAAAGATAATCATGTAACTCTTCAAACTCTACCAACAGTTTTATAGAGACCTGTACAATTTTCGGATCAGAAACTAACCTTACAAGTCTTGAAATTCCACCTAACTCTACAATTACTCTATTTGAAAATTTTACAACTAACCACACTAAGACTCTTATTCGTTTTAGTTTGAGCTTTAGCTTTGTATTTGCTGCGTTCGTCACATTGACTAGTAGAACATTTAAATCCACAACTCCACAAACAATTAGATTAACACCAGGGAGATACAAGGACTTTCTTATTTGAGGATGTTAAATGCCACTTCAGTTAACGCCTCATCAAGGCCATTATTTATCCAACAAACAACATATTCATATTACTGTGAGAATAGTGACTATGGTTAGTATTAGTTATTAAAGAGAGCTTTGGCTCTTTTTTTATTTTCTTTCGACATAATATGACAATATATGAATTAATAGTTTGGTATTATTATCTAGAAATCTTACATTTATCTACAAATTATTATTGTATTTTCAGGTTTTTAAATGTAAAATATTTCAATGTAAATACATACCATTTAGGGGGATAAAGAAATTTATGAAAAAATTATTAGCTTCAGCAACAGCGGTAACACTATTAACAGTGGGGTACAGTTCTTCTGCATTTGCAGCTAAGAGTCCTAATGATACAAAAAACTGTGGTCATTTTAAAAGTCAACAAGATGCTCAAGCATTCTGGGATCAAAATGGATATGGTGTTGGAAATGATCCACACCGTTTAGATAATGATAAAGACGGCATTCCATGTGAAGATTATAAATATCCAAAGAGCACAAATACTACAACAGAAAATAAAGAAACTACTAAACCTCAAGAACAACCTAAACAAGAAAATACTAAACAGGAAAACACTAAACAAGAACCTGTTAAACAAGAAAACACTAAGCAAGAGAATTCAAAACAAAATAACCAAACAACAAATAATAAACAAGAACAAACTAAGCCTCAAACAACTGCAAAAGAAACAAAGAAAAATACTAATACAGTTGTGAAAAAAGAAACGAAAAAACAAGGTGAAAAATTACCTAATACAGCATCAAACGGTGTTACAATGATGTTAGCAAGCTTAGGATTAGCATTAGCTGGTTCTGTATTAATGTTCCGTCGTAAAAAGACAAACGCATAAAATAGTTCCTTAAAACGGCAGGAGAAATCCTGTCGTTTTCAAATGGAGTGATAAAAGTGAATAAAAAACAATGGATAGGCTTATGTTTAACTGTTATTGGACTTACTATCTTTTCCTATTATTTTCTAGAATGGTATAATGCTAGACAATCAGCAGAGTCGTTAACAACTAACGAGGCTAAACAATATGAGACCTCCACACCTTCTAAAGAAAATGAAACGCAAAACATCAATCAAACAGAGACAAAGATTGACACTTCATTACAAGAAGAACCTGTACAAATTCCCGCTTCAAAGGTAAACCATCAGTTAGGAGATAAAGTAGCATATTTAATTATCCCTAAAATACAAAAGAAATACTCTATATTTTGGGGAGCTGATGATAAAGTACTAAAAAAGGGTGTAGGTATGTTTGTTAGTGACTTAACTACTACACCATCTGGAAATGGTCATACAGTTTTAAGTGGACATAGAGATACTGTTTTTACCGAGCTTGG
Source organism: Bacillus sp. 7_6_55CFAA_CT2 (assembly GCF_000238655.1). Classification (NCBI taxonomy): domain Bacteria; kingdom Bacillati; phylum Bacillota; class Bacilli; order Caryophanales; family Bacillaceae; genus Bacillus; species Bacillus sp. 7_6_55CFAA_CT2. The sequence goes on from NZ_JH414710.1 coordinate 233,152, forward strand.
TCAATTAAAGGAAAATGACCAACTTATCGTGGAATATGAAAATAAAACATATACATATGAAATTAACAAGCATTGGATAACAGATTCAGAAGATCGAACAGTTATTGTAGAAAAAAGTGAGCCAACATTAACATTAACAACTTGTTATCCTTTTGACTATATAGGAGACGCTCCAGATCGGTACATAATTGAAGCATCTCTACTTTCCATTCATTGAGGATGGAAAGTCCAATACACATTAATTTTAATAATATGTATTGGACTCCCATTCAAGTATCATTTTTCTTAATGAATATTTGGTATATTTTAGGGTGTTTTTTACTGTTTTTATGTTAAGATATTTTGGTTGATATTCATCTTATTTTAGGAGGTTGGAAAATCTGTTACATGCTTTTCATATGGATTTTAGTTTCTATACCGAAAGTATAAAAGTTTTAGGGTTATTAGGGAATTCTACTCGCTTATCAATTGTTTGTAAATTGATTACATATGGATCGTTGTCAGTTTCTGATTTAAGTAAGCAAACAAGAATTACAGAGGATTTGATTGTACAACATTTGCGTAAATTAGCCTTTGGAAATATTGTAATTAGTGAACGTATAGGGAAAAGGCTTTATTTTAAAATAAAAGATAATAAAACAATTGAGATTATTAAGGTATTAGGATTACTAAGTTAATTTTCATTACTTTCAATATAAATGATTTTGCTATAACTCAATTGTGCAAAATCACATTTAGCCTGCCTACGGAAATAGGGAGGTTTTTAATATACAAAAAGGCGCCCATATAAGGGTGCCTTTTCCAATAGTTTTTAGCAGAAACAACTGCATCCGATAATGATTAATAAAATAAACAATACAACTAATAAAGCGAATCCTCCAGCGAAACCGCAGCCTTCGCCGCAACTACCACCATATCCCATAACAATAGTGCCTCCTTTAGATTAGAGGGTAAAACTAGGGTTCATTCCATGGATTTTAATGGGTTCACTTTACCTTATGTTTTTAAGAATTAATTGAGCAGGTCCTTTTGAAAATAGAAAAAAGACGCCATAAGGCACCTTCCTTTTAGGTAGATAAGACTTTAGTTTTCCAATCTAAAGAAATTTTGTATCAGCTCTTTGAGAGTATATCATGATATTCGCTTGATTTATTATGCATTATTACATATCATTGTAAATCCCTCTATTTTCCATTTGATAAAATGCAATCCCAATATTGTTAATAATTAAATAAATATTTCTACAAATTGAAAATATTTACAAAAGATATAAAAGTGATACATTTAAGGTGCAAGTTATAAAAAATATTTAAGGGGGATTTATTATGTTTAAGAAATTAGTAGTAGGAACATTAACAATTGGTATCGTATTAACTGGAGGGATTGGAGCAACATCAGCAAGTACAGAAGGTGTAGATAATACTAAAAATTCAGCACCAATTATCCAACGTACCCAAATACTTAAAGATGATTTCAGTCTGATAAATGGTGAAAGAGAAGTATCGTTCGAGCATGTAAAAAAAGCAGATATGAGAGTTCATATGACAAACAATACTAAAGGTACACTTGATTGGTCTTTAAAAGACTCAAAAGGTAATGTTATTGGTTCTGGATCGTTAGCAGCAGGAAAGGGTTTTACAAATACGTACAATACTCTTCCAAAAGGTAAATATAAGCTTAAAGTTACTCACAGAAATGGTGGTTCTGGATCATTCTATGCAGCTGCTCGTACTTTAGACTAGTATATATAGAATCATCTTAAGTATATTAAAGAAGAACAATCAGGGAGTTTGAGGATTAAGGAGTTTTGTTATAATATCATCGTGCTAATGCAAAATCAAAAAAGGCCTACCTAGGAAAATAGGTGGGCTTTTTAATGCAGAAAAAAAGACACCCAAAGGTGTCTTCTGACTTGAATTAATATTTCAAACCGGACGGTTCGGTCTGAAATAGAGTTAAGATATTAACAAATTAATTTTCTTAATATTCACCTGTAGCATATTCTCTCTTATTCTTTTAGTTAAAAATAATAAATAGCAATCACTGCTAGCGAATTATTAATCATGTGCATTATAATTCCCACATATAAACGCCCGGTTAACTTATAAGTACAACCTAAACCAATTCCCAAAAGGAAATATGGAATTGTTTCTAAAGAAAGAAGACTAACATGCATACCTGCAAAAATAGCTGAAGAAACAAGTACACCTAACCAGGAATTTTTAAAAATTCCATGCTGTATAACACCACGATAGACAATTTCTTCACCAATGGGTGCTACTAGAGCAATAGAAAATGCGAAGACTAAAATGGGTAACGTTACTTGGCTTTCTAATTCAACTTGATTAGATGAATGAAAACTTATAAAGTCTGCTAGTAACAGCGGTAGGGATTTACATACTACAGTTAGTACTAGACCTAAAAGTAAGCTTTTTGGCAAACTCATCGTAAAATTATTTTGATTTGTAAAAGGCTCTTTAGATCTACGATAATAAAAATAAATTATTAGAACAACTAACAAATCAATTGCGTCAAACGAAATGCTCATCCCGCCAAACTGTTCATCACTAATGAAATAAACTAGTGCGATAAGTTGCTTTAAAATCATATAAAACACAAAAATCCCTAACGATATTGCCGACATTTTATTGAATCGACATTGTTTTTTTAATATACCAAACACAAAAAATCCTCCTTGAAATAATTTTAATTCGTAGAACATGATAACAAAGTCTAACTTCTTTTGCACTACTTATATAATAAAAATACAATTTAAATATATCTAAATTATATAATATCAACTTAGAAATATTTTAAATAAATGGTAATAGGGGTTATCATTTACTACACCTACGGAAATAGGCGTGCTTTCTATTCATAAAGAAAAGACACCCTAAGGAGCCTTCCTCCGACTTGAATCATCTTAATTTAAATAATATGGGGCCCGCTAACATATTAAAAAGTACACATTTACGAATCATGTCTGGACCAACTCTATCAATTTGCTATACTTATATTTGGAAGTTTTATACATATAGGTGAAGGAAATTAGTTGAGGCAAGTACGTGTTGATCCAGATAAAATGGAAGAGAATTTTTCACAGACAGAAAATATGAGCCGAATGATTATGTATGGGGAACTGTTTCTACAGTTGTAGGTGGCACTCCTAAAGTTATTGGTCGAGTATTTGGTAAATATGGAGAGTTAGAGCAAAAAGCGAAGGATTTAGGGAAAGTATCAAAGGTAACTGAAGAGATTGGATGGAGTATGCCAAGAGGTGGCGGCGTCATTGATGGACGTAAGTACTCTGAACATGCACTTGAAAGAATGGCACCTGATACAGTTCAAGTTCGAGCGGAGCTTACAAAACGAGCACGTGAGCGAGCTGAAAGAAAAGGGTATACATTCGGATCAGATAAATACATGGAAGAATTAAAAAAAGTTGATCCTCGAGGAATGACTCCAAATGTAGTTGAAGATATTATAAAAACGGGCACTCGCAAACCAGGAGACAATCCTGGTACTTGGAAATACGTTAGAGACGAAGGCTACGTAGTTATAAATGATAAAGGTGACGTTATCACAGTTGTTCCCGCAAAGAAAAAAGAATAGAATGAATAGCATAGTAAGTAATCTATGACAAAAAGGTTGAGGAATATTGGATATTAAACATGATAAGTATGAGTTACTAGAAATTTTCGAAAGCGAACCAGAAGATTACTATATTCCAGGTGCAGGTGCGTATCGATATAGTAAAATTGATAAACTTGGATTTGAACTGGTTATGAATATGTTCTATTATGATGCAACAGTTGAATTAATAATGCTATACGAAGACAAACGTATCATAGAAACCAAGATGGAATCAGTGAAAGAAATATATACTCGTAATGATTCACTATACATTCTAGGTACAGAAGAAAAGAAAAAAATCGAAGTAAAATTCAAGCCACATTTTACAGTTACAATAAATGAGTTTTAAAAACTTGAAATCAATGTTCGTAAATATTCTGAACATGCTTTAGAAAGAATGGCTCCGGATACAATACAAGTTCGAGCTGAATTAGAGGCACATGCCAAAAGTAGAGGGCTTGTACGTAGTACACAGAAATTTAAAGAATTTGTTAATCCTAGAGGTATCACAACTTCTGTAGTAGATTTTCTGTGCCTTTCCATTGGAAAATCAAGACTGATATAAAAAATGAGTAGAAAAAACAAGGCTTTTACTTCGTGGATACCACTACAAAGTAAGAGCCTTGTTTCATTATATTTGTTCATACAGTTTTCCTTGTAGTCTTCTGTTTTCATCCTTCAATCTCTTATTCTTTATCAATTTTTCGAACAGGTTGATAGCAAAAGTTTTTTATACAAAATAACATCAAAAAATACGTCTTGAACAAGTATGAAAAAAGAAAGCTGAAGGGCAAGTAATCCTTTTGGAATCTTTTTAAGAGAAAATGATAAACTGATCGGAGACATTTCATTAACTCAAATTGTTAGGGGAGACCTCCAAAGCTGTTATACGGGATTTACTTTAGATAAGGAGCATAATGCTAAGGGCTATACAATAGAGGCTCTTCAACTTGTTGTAGATTTCGCTTTTAGGAAATTAAAGCTACATAGAATGGAATCAGGAGCAATGCTTGATAATATAGCATCTATTCGTGTATTAGAAAAAGTCCTACATAAGGGGACTTTTTCTAATACATATAGATTAAAATAATAATAGAAATTTTTTATTTTTTTCCACAACTATTAATTAAATCATATTGTTTAGAAATCATTTCATTTCGAATTTGATTGAGATGTTTATTTAATGTTTCTTTTATTGCACTACCTGTTTTGCTTTCAAAACTTTTGTTTAATTCAATTCCTTGTTCAGATAAACTTTTGCATACATCATGAAATGCTTCTTTGTTTTTTTGAATGGCATGTTTTTGGCTTGCTACTATGCTATTTGTTTTGAATGCTACATCAGTTTTTAAAAGTGATTGTTGCATTTCTTTTTCTAATTGCTTTTTAACAGCTTGCAACTCATCTATAATAGTTCCAACTGCACCAACTGTAGCTTTTTCTATTTCTTTCTCTATTTTTTGAATTTCCCCTATAAAATCCATCATATTATCTCGCCGCCAGTCCTTCAAAATTTGTTCCTAATTGATTATCTTTATCTCGTAATGAATTAGCTGCATAAGCAATATCATCTCCAAAATGAATCAATTCTTTTTGTTTTTTCCGTAAAAGATGAATTAGTTCTTCTGCTAGTTGTATATCATGAAAATAGTCTTTTCCGTTTTGGGATATTTTTGCAACCTCTCTAATTGCTTCATCTACTTCATGTTCTTCTAACAGATGATATTTTCCTCCAGGTCCTGTCTCATGCTTCAATTGACTCTTTAATTTCGCAACTTCCTCTTCTTCTTGTTGTTGAAATCTTTCTATATTTCTAATAATATCAGGTAATATATCGCTTATTTTTTGTATCTCTTTTGCATGACGAATGATATCATCTGGTTCTAATTCTAGTCGAACACTACCATTATTGTGGAACATTTCTAGAAATGTTGACATTGGATGTTGTCCCATAAATACAGCCGCGAGAATACTATCTGTTCCATTACTTTTTGTTGTAAATTGTTTACCAATCATAGGTGCTCCAAATTGATTGAAATTTCCTACAGCATCTTCTTTATGAGTATAATCTACTACTTTATTTTCCATTACGCCTTCATCTACTCGTTTTTTTGCTTTATCACTTAGTAATCTATAAATATTTGGTGCAGCATATGTTGTTGCATAACAATTCATTTCTGCTGCTACATATTGGGCTTCTGCAGCACCTTTACTATGTCCGGTAGTGTGAATAGATGTAGGGTTATATTTTTTCTTAATTTTTTCTGCAAATTCTACTGCACTATCAAATGATGTCGGTACCTTTTCACCTGCTACACCAAGGTTCTTTTTCTGTCCAAGTGTAATTTGAACTATATCTGTGGTTTTATCTCCATCGAATCTACCAAATTCAGTACCGCGGTATGCAATGATTACATCGTCATACTGTTTTTTACCAGATTTATACTTATCTGCGGGTACTACAGCGATTGCTTGTAATCCATTTTTCACCTTTGTGTGATCTGCATCGAAGGTGTCTATTACCTTCCATAATTTACCGTCAATTCCTTTTATCTCTTTCCCTTCTTCCAAATAATCTTTTTTATAAACCATACTTGAAAGCTCAAAATAATCTTCATCTGTCGCAATGGTATTCTTTTTCAATTCATTCATCTGCCTCAACTCACTTCGTGGTATATTTTAAATATATTTAATGATAAGGGGAATAGGAATGAAAAAAGCAATAATTATTATAATATCCATAATTTTCATTATAACAGGAGGTTATTTAGGAATGGAATACTTACAAAAAAAGAACAAGAGGGACTGTTTTGGAAACAACAAGAGACAAGAATTGAGAAATACATTCGTTATAATATTAAAGATGTGCAATCGATTACCTTCACAAAACATGAAGTAAATCCGATGGGAGTTCCTTCTGTGGATGGATATATAAATAATGATAAAGAATTGAATTTCTCAGCTAGTATTAGTACTACGAAGAATTTTGAAGATAAACTTTCACGTTCTGGAAAATTAGGGGAACTTGTAAAAAAACCTAGAAAAATCAGTATCTGAAATTGAAAAAGAAGAGAAGGAAAAGAAACAAGAGTAGTCTTTGCACTACTCTTATTTTCTGTATCCCATTTTTAAGAAGAATGCATTGGTAAGTTTTTTATAAGGAGATGTTCAATGAAGAAAGTAATGATTTTGGTTGTATCTGCTGTGGTGCTCATAGCAGGAGGATATTTTACTATGGAATATTTAAAACAAAAAGAAATTGAAGAAAAGTTTTGGAACGAGCAAAAAGAACGAGTAGAAAAGTATATTCACTATAATATTAAAGATGTAAAATCGATTACATTTAGAGAACATAAGGTAAGTCCAATGGGCGTTCCTCATATAAGAGGTTATATAAATGGTGATAAGGCATTATGGTTTGATACTGGTATAGGTACTACGGAAAATTTTGAAGATGATTTTGGATGTTCTGGGGAATTAGATAAACTTATAAAAAAACCTGATAAGTCGGTATCTGAAATTGAAAAAGAAGAGAAGGAAAAGAAACAAGAGTAGTCTTTGTACTATTCTTGTCTTCTCTATCCCATTTTAAGAAGAATACATTGGTAGGCTTTTTATAAGGAGATTTCCAATGAAGAAAGCAATGATTTTGGTTATATCTGCTGTGATACTCATAGCAGGAGGATATTTTACTATGGAATACTTAAAACAAAAAGAAAAAGAAGAACAATTTTGGAAAGTACAAGAGGCACGAGTAGAAAAGTATATTTATTATAATATTGAAGATGTAAAATCTATTACGTTTATAGAAAAGGGTGTAAGTCCTACGGGAGTCCCTAAATTAAAAGGTTATATAAACAATAATAAAGAATTAGATTTTATAGCTAGTATAAGTACAACTAAAAACTTTGAAAATAAATTTACGCGTTCTGGAGAATTAGATGAAATGATAAAAAAACCTGCAAAATCTGTATCTGAAATCGAAAAAGAAGAGAAAGAAAAAAAACAAGAGTAGTCTTTGTACTACTCTTATTTTCTGTATCCCATTTTAAGAAGAATACATTGGTAGGCTTTTTATAAGGAGATTTCCAATGAAGAAAGTAATGATTTTGATTGTATCTGCTGTGGTGATCATAGCAGGAGGATATTTTACTATGGAATATTTAAAACAAAAAGAAATTGAAGAAAAGTTTTGGAACGAGCAAAAAGAACGAGTAGAAAAATATATTCACTATAATATTAAAGATGTAAAATCGATTACATTTACAAAAAATGATGTAAGTCCAATGGGAGTTCCTTCTGTAGAAGGATATATAAATAATGATAAGGAATTATGGTTTGATGCAAGTATAAGTACTACAGATAAATTTGAGGATAAGTTTGGTTGTTCTGGGGAATTAGATAAAATGATTAAAAAACCAGCAAAATCTGTATCTGAAATTGAAAAAGAAGAGAAGGAAAAGAAACAAGAGTAGTCTCTTTAACTACTCTTGTTTCTTTATTCTAGGGGTACCGCCCATCACCGTTAAGCTCACAGAACAGGTTGCTCTTAAAATGAACTTCATTGCTATAAAAGACTCTAATTTTTCGTTTTGGGGCAAATATTATATAAAATAATAGCTATCTCTGAATCACTAGTTTCAAAAAGCCTTCACGCAATAATGATTGCATGAAGGCTTTTGATGTTTGCTTATTTTTTTGTCTCGTTAACCCATGTAATAATGTCCTGGATGACGTATTCGGGAACGTTAGCAGGGATTTCATATTCACTAGGGAGGCTTAATTCCCCGTCACCCTCCGTGAAGAAATGATTCAATTTCGGATATTTTTTGAACTGAACATTCCCGCGGTTTGAAAGTCCTTTCTGCCATTTTGTATATTCATCTTTTACTGTTACTTGATAATCACGTGCTCCTTGCAGAATGAGTAAAGGCTCTTTTCGTGATTTTGCCTCTTCAACTGGACGCCACCTAGAAACATCATACATAAAATGAGGTGACCCAAAATTGTAGCCAGCTGGAGGATGATTAGGATTGAAAGTAGGATCCTGAATAAAAGCGACCTGTCTTTTTAGTTCATCGATTTCTTCCTTTGACGCCCCAAGGTATTGAGAATGATCAATAGCAATGTCAGTCAAAGGGCGTGCAGGTGGTGCGAGTAAGATGCTTCCTCGGACAAGTGTGGAAGGTGCTTTGCTTAGTATACGTGGCATTGTGCCAGCTCCTAGGCTATGTCCAAGAATGAAAATATTATTTGGATCAATGCCTTCCTGCTGCGCTGCTGATTTTGCTGCAAATATAGCATCATCTGTAGTGTCACGGTCTAACGTAACAGGTTCTGTACTCATCTTTAATGCATGTTCTAAGGTGCGTTTTTCATAGCGCAACACTGCAATTCCGTTGGATGAAAGGCCCACCGCAATGTCTCGTAAGATTTTTGTTCCCATATATGTGCTATCGCGATCATGGATGCCAGCACCATGAACAAGAACAACTACGGGCAGTTTTTCACCACGCTTATGTTTCGGAACTGTTAATGTCGCTGGTAACGGATAGGTAGAATTTCCAATGACGATTTCACGTTCTTGATAGGAGTCAGGTTGATCATAGCTAGGATGCGGGATAGTATAAGATTCCTCGGGTGGCCTTTCTCCAATTTCATCTACTTTCCCGCCAGGTGTGAATTTAAGGAGTAGCGGTATGGTAGTTCCTTCGGTATCTGCTGGAATTTCCACCGTCTGATGGACCAAGTTTCGTTCTTTTATCACGGGGATTCCCATGCTTTTTATCCCGCTCCAACCACTTTGTGTCCACCAGTTTTGTAATGTGGTTGCTGTAAACTTGGATTGAAAAGCAGCAGACGTCAACTGTATTGCCTCTGCATACTTACCTTGCTGGAGATATTCAAAAAATAATGATGTACGCTCCGTTAAAGAGACTAGTTTCTTTTCAGCAGATTGTTCCTCATGTGTATCTGCGTGAATAGTTGTTGTAAGCGGGAAAGATGAAACGCCTAAAGAAAAGAGTAGGGTAAAGGTAAGGACTGATTTTTGTATTTTCTTTTTTTTATTCATGTTTCAACCTCCAATATGTGCTGGTACAAAACAGGTATGGTAATTAGAATTCTGGTGCGAAAACTTCAAAATATTTGCAAGCAATCTCCAAAACTTGGACATACTAATATTATTATTCTAAAAAAATGTAGATTTCTTCTCTTGTTACATGCATATTAATCCCAAAAATAATCTTTTTTCCTTCACTTTATATTTTGATTATACGAAGCAAAGCTCTCGTTTTTCTTACTTGATACTTACAAATTCCTTAAGTAGAGGATATTTTAAAATCTTAGCTTGATGAATATGTAGCGGTACTCTTATGTTAAGAGATAGCTTAAGGAACGAGGATTATATTGTTTTTATAAAGAGTTAATGCTATGTTTGTTTTGTAACATATGGTGTTTTATGCATGTAGGAGGATTTATTGAAGAAATTATTAATATTGTTTTTATTAGCTACATTTTGTCTACAGATTACAGGATGTTCTAATAATATGGGTACACTAAGGGAGAAGTCTAAAACTTCAACACTTGTGAAGTTTAACCGCATCAATAAAGGGTGGTACAAACATATGTAATAGTTTGTATCACCCTTTGTTGATGTTAGAAGTCATAAGGAAAAGGTTGATAGTTAGATATTTTTCATAAAGAAAAGACACCCATATAAGAGTGTCCTTTCTAATAGTTTTTTAGCAGAAGCAACTGCATCCGATAATGATTAATAGTATAAAGAGTACAACAAGCAAAGCAAATCCTCCAGCAAAACCACAGCCTTCTCCGCAACTACCACCATAGCCCATAATAGTTCCTCCTTTAGGTAAGAGGATTAAAACTAAGGGCCATTCATGTATTTTAACGGGTTCACTTTACTTTATGTTTTTAAGAATGAATGGAGTAGGTCCTTTTTTATTTTATCGAAAGTAAACTTTTAGCCAGCAGTTTATTTTCCTACTATTGATTTTTTATACGTATTTGTTGAAAAATCAAGGAGCTGCAAAAAAATACTATACCGAAATTTAGTTCGGTAATAGTAACGTGCATATAAAAGATCTCACTTTGGTATATCTCCGAAAGAGTCATAAAAATCTATGTTTTTTTAATTCAGTTGCAAACTACAAAACTTCTTTTGAAAGAAATGTACATACAAATTATATTTTATTCCATAACTCTCTAACTTTTGTTCATGGTAGTCTGATATTGAAAAAATATAATATTTGGTACGACATCACTTTGTTTTTTTATAAAGTTTTGTAATTAAACTATAATATTGTATTTTTTTTGTATTATTGAAATTAGTAATAATAAAATGTATTATTGAAAAGCACAATTTATAATTCAAGTAATCAGGACTATGCGCCCACTATAATTTGAACATTCAGAAATTATAATATTGTCTAAAAATGAGGTGAGATTCATAGAAACAGTACATATTAAATGGTATGGAATGTATAGTATAAATGATTTTTATAATAGGGAAGAAGCTTCTAAGAAGGGGATATTTGCAATCTCTAGAGTATGTGCTAAGAGTGTAACATTGCTATATATAGGACAAACCAAAAGAAGCTTTATACAAAAGATAAGGGAACTTAATAAGGAGTGGCCTTTCGATGAGAGCGAATTAAAGATTACATTAGGAATAATAGAATTTCCTAGTGGTGAAATTTACTCTGAAAAGAAGGTAAAAGAGATAAAATCCCTTTTGATTTTACGACATACCCCATTAGAAAACGAAACATCTTTATTATACTATAGAGGGAAATTTAATTTAAAAATTATAAATAAGGGAAGAAGAGGTTTAATTGTTAAAAAGCTTTCTACAGGAGATCTAATATGGACATAATTGGAATCACCTTTGAATAAAATTGAAGGTTTCTTAAGTGCAGAAGCTTATCAATTTTTAATGTATTAAACTATTTTGAATAACATATGTCAGATACTTGAAAAAACACAAATTTTATTATGATATGAAATCCTGTATGGAAAGTGTAGTTTATTTCTATTGTTTAATAAAAATATTAAGAATTTTAGGGATAATACATAAAGAGTAGAGGAGAAAGTAAACACGGAGGTTTGAAGAATGGGACAAGTAAGCAGATTTCAAGAAAAACAACAGAATCGTCGTCAAAAGGCAATTTTTAATATTGCATTTACTTTGGTATTAGTGACAGTTGGTATAGTGACATACCAATTGTTTACCCCTTCTAATACATCAACGAAAGCAATTGCTCAAGAAAAGAAAGTAACAAAGATAGAAGAGAAGAAAACTGAAGATAAAGAAACAGCAAAGATAGAAGAAAAGAAAACCGAAGATAAAGAAACAGCAAAGATAGAAGAGAAGAAAACTGAAGATAAAGAAACAGCAAAGATAGAAGAGAAGAAAAATGAAGATAAAGAGGCAGCAAAGATAGAAGAAAAGAAAAATGAAGATAAAGAGGCAGCACAGCTAGAAGAGAAATCAAAAACAGAAAAATCGGTAAAAACGAACGGAACTGAAAATAATGAGGAAGAAAAAACGGCATCTCAAGAAAAGGGTTCTCAAACTAATCCTTCTTGGAAGCCAATTGGTACCGAGCAAGGAGCAAAACCTGAAATGAAATTTAAAGAAGGAACAGTAGATTGGAGTGAGATGAAAAAAGCAATTTCTTATGCTGTTGATGTTCCAGAGAGCCAATTGATTTTCGATTTTATTGGGAATAATGGTAATAATAAAGCCTACGGTAATGTACGAGATAAGCAAAATAATAAAAAATATAAGGTTAATATTGATTGGGTAGAAAATCAGGGGTGGAAACCAGTATCTGTACAAGTGGTAAGATAAATAATAGAAATGTAATGATGTAAATCAGCTGTCCATATGGACAGCTGATTATTTTTTTTGCTTAGCGTATTTTTTTGAAAATGCTGGTGGTACCTCGTTGAGAAACAGGAATTAAATCTATATTTTGTTTTATTTACCTTACTACTTTATCCATAACTTCTTTATATTTATAATAGTAATTAGTTTCAAATAAATAAATAGTTGTACGGAAGAAAATGTTCCTTGTAAGTAGTAAGCATCCTTTGCAATTTTAATTTATAATTATTTATAAAAAAGAAAAGACACCCTAAGGTGCCTTCCTTCGACTTGAACCATCTTAATTTTAATAATATATTGGACTCCCATCCAAATATTATTTTACCATGTTAAATTGTTTTATTCATTGAGAAATATAGTTTCATTTTATATTTAAAAGAATTCTATAGGCTAGAACCACCTATTAATTAGGGGGAACTGACATGTTAAGCTAATATTATAGTACTTCTAGAACGGAAATTTTTTTTAATATGTATACGAGTCACATATTAAAAAAAAGACACTCTCAAGAGTGCCTCTCCTTAGCAGCCGAATCCGCCGCCCCAACAGCTAGCGCCAACGATGATTAATAAGATGAAGAGCACAACAAGTAAGGCAAATCCGCCGCCGAAACCACAGCCTCCACCACAACTACCGCCATAGCCCATATTAACTCCTCCTTCCATAAAGACCATTTATTAATGGATTTAATTTACTTTATGTTTTTAAGGATGAATGGAGCAGGTCCTTAAAAAAATAAAAGGATTTTAGAAGTTAAAAAGAGTTGACGACCTTATTTTTGTCACCGGCATTTCGTCTTCTACATATTGTATTTTATTCTGTGTATTGGGGGAAGGAGGATCTTATGGCTAATTCTGAGATGATTTTACGTTTACTTACGGATTTAAAGATTGAACAACAATTGTTGAAAGAACAGTTAGAGAAAATGCAAACAGCTGTGACCATTCTTGAAGAAAAATCAGTGACGCTTAAAGAAAAACCAGCGACGCTTAAAGAAAAAACAATGACTCCTGAAGAAAAACCATCTGTTACAAAGCAAAGAGCTTTTTCTGGACGCCCAACATCTTTTCGTGATTGGAGAGCATCTGCTCAAAAAAATTCATAAAACTATAAAAAAAGAAGACATCAATTAAGCTGTCTTCTTTTCTTATCCAATCCAAATGAGTTAAGAAGGTATATCCATATTGCTTTAAAAATAAGAAGAAAATAACGATTGTCGACTCCTATTTTAGTATAGCGTATAATAATCTATATATTTATATAATTTTACATAAATATATAGATTATATAATGTTAAGCATATATATTTTAGTTGTCTGTTATTTGTTTTAATTCATTTATTCTTATTATTTTTTAAGAGCCCCAATAATGGGGCCTTTTTATAATTGTGTTAAAGTAGAAACCCCTCAAGCATAAGGAGGGGTTACATAACTAGGAAAATAGTTATTTGTGTTTAATGAGAGGAAGTTCAGGGTATTGTTTCTGAATTTCTTCTAAATGATTTTCGCTTTTGCCTTTTAAAGTTTGATCGAAAAAGTTAGTTACTAGTTTATTAATCAGTTTATAGTTTGTGGCTACATCTTCGCCAGGTTCATTAATAATAGGTGAAAATGCTGCTAAATCTGTAAAACTAGTATGGTTTGTTTTTGGAATTACCACTGTGTACACGCCCGGTTTTTCAATAGTTTTATTTCTTGAATAGACTATTTCCAATAATTCATTTTGGATTCCGGTTGTCTTTGGATTCTCAGCCTCTTTCATAAAATGAATCGTAGCTTCAGCATTCATCAACATGAATGGTTTTTGAGGACCGTCTTTAGGTAGTGGATCGCCATATAATCCGCCATCCATATCAATTGCAGCTTTAATACGCGTATCCTTCACTAACATTTGTGCGGCAGTTGCTCCACCAAAAGAGTGACCGAACATTCCAATTTTGTCATAGTCAATTAAGTCTGCAATAGTTTTAAAACTTTTATCGAAATTGCCTTCTATTACTTCATTTAAAACAAAAGTAGTATCCTGTTCCCATTTTTGAACTATGGTATTTAAGGCGGTAGGTGTATATTCAATTGGTATAGAGTCTACACGGTTTCCATTAGGAAAAATCGTTGTTGCTGCATATCCTGTGAAATTAAGAGCGATTACTACATAGCCTTGACTAGCTAATTCCTCTAACTGGAATGTATTTTGTTGACCATATAATCCCATCCCATGGCCGAATAAAAGGAGGGGGAATTTTTCTTTATCTTGAAGTGGCTTAGCATTCTGATAAGAATGTGTTTTTGTCAGCCCTAAATGTGTCGTTACGATATATGGAGCACCGTTTGTTACTGCCAATTGTTCAGCCAGCTCGTTTATGTTCTCAAAATAGGCAGAAGGCTTCCCTGATCCTTTTGTGGCAGGATAGTATACTTGTATCATTAACTCACGATTTCCCTGACTATTTGGTACAGTTGTTTCTTTTCGATTTGTATCAATTAAATGAAAAGCTTTCGTTCCTACTGTATATTTTCCAGTAGGCTCCGGGAGTGTTATGATCGGAAAAAGTAAAGGTAATGTAAACATTGCGATAGCAGTTACGATAATTCCTAAACCTTTTAAAACTTTCATCACTAACTTTTTAGAAACGGCTGTAGTTTTTGGTTTCAAAAAAACTTGTAATGTTAAAACGAACAATAAGAAATAGGCGGGAATCATACGCCAGTTTGCACCAATTACAATGATGGTGGCAAATAATAATGCATAATTTATTAGTAAAAGGACTCCATTTTTTTCGTCAAACCCCTTTTGATAAAGATGGGAATGATACTAGATAAAAGTAATACAGCAACAAAAATGATTTCTAACATTTTTAGCTCCTTTCCTAATCAATATAGATATAGATTGATAATTTACAACCTTCCCAATTATATAACTATAATTGATGATTGTATGCATGTAAGTAAGTTTAGAATGTTTTTATATGACATTTAAAAAAGTACTCGTACGAGTACTTTTTCTTAAATGAATTATTATTTATTTTTAAACCGTTCCCCATAAATGATAAACCATACCGATAACAAAAAATGCTAGTCCTACAAATAAAACGATTAAAGCAAGCATCCCGTTTTTATTATGCTCCATAAAGTCAGCTCCTTTTTAAGTTGTATACAAAAAGCCTTTAGTCATAATTATGGCTAAAGGCTCCACTTCTCATACTCTTTCGTTTACAAAGAAAAGACACCCATATAAGAGTGTCTTTTCCAATAGTTTGTTAGCAGAAGCAAGAAGCTCCAACGATGATTAATAAAATGAATAACACAACTAATAATGCAAATCCTCCAGCAAAACCGCAGCCTCCGCCGCAACTACCACCAAATCCCATAATAGTTCCTCCTTTAATAAGAGGGGAAAACAAGGGGTCACTCGTGTTTTTTAACGGATTCCATTTACTTTATGTTTGACGCATGAATGTGAGCAGGTCCTTTTGTATTTCATTAATATTCATCAGCATTAAATTCTTTAATGAGTGAAATATCGTTTGTATCAGGGTTAAACTTAAATATTTTAATTTGACCAAAGTCATCTTTATGTGCAAATGTATTTTCACCGATTTGGGTCATATTGCTAATATTTGGGGCAGAACTGCTGCCATGATCATTGATTTCTACCACTCTTTCACGATCCCAAAATGCAATGACAATGATCAAGATAATAAGGCATATACGTATGTTACGTAGTTCTCTTACTAGAGGATGCTCCATATGATAGTCTCCTTCTTCAGTTAATAGATTTTGTGTATAAAAGAGATATTTTCCATGAGAATATAAATAAAAAAGACACTGTAAAAAGTGTCTTTTTTATCTAATTTATGCGCATTGCTTAATAAGACGCTAGTTCCTCAAGTTGAATATGAGTAACTATGTAGGGTAGTTCTATTATAACATTTTAACCATTAATGGGTCTATATGGAATTTTATCAATATTTATGTTTGATTATTCAGAGTGATACATGTGGTGAAATATGTAAGTTACCTACAGTAATTGTAAAATATAATGATGTATATAACTAGTCTTGTAATGAACTTTTACTATATTTAAGATTGAAATAGGAATGAAAAAAGCACAAAGAAGGAGCTGTAGCATATGGGCGCTTGGGGAACTGGATTATTTGATGATGATACGACTTGTGATGTGAAAGAGCAGTTTATTGAATATATAGAAGAAGGTAATAATGTAGAAGAAGCAATTAAGCTCATTTTAGAAGAGTATGTAGATGAGTTTGATATAGAGGAAGATTTAGAAGTAATGTCTTTAGTATACATTGGTCTTGCGGCAATACAATTGGAGAAAGGTTGTCTTCAAGAAGAAGTTCGCAACAATGCGATTGCATTAATTGAGCGAGGGGCTGACCTTGAGCTTTGGGAAGAAGCTGATGCGGAAGATTATGAAGAGAGAAAGAAAGTTTTAGATAAATTCAAGCAACAGCTGATTAACGGTTAGTATTTTTCAACATGAAAAGGAGACATCTTAATGGATGTCTTCTTTTTTCATTGTGAATAAAGTCCGGAGCTATATTTCCCTTTACACGAACATAAAGGTATAATATAGTTTAGTTAAGTTAACTAAACTATATAAAAGCGTGACTGGAGGAAGAACGCTATGACGAGATCATATAAAGAAGTAATTAATGAAATGAATCGAGCCTACACGGAACTCTACATTTTACTATTTCAAGATTTAAAGGATGAGTTTGGTCTTACTGGACAGCAAGAGAGCATGCTATTTCATATTCATTTAAATGAAAACACGACAGCAAATAACATTGCGAATACGTTTAATATAACGAAAAGTGCGGTGAGCCAAGTTTTATCGAAATTGGAAAAGCAACAGATGATTTCAAAACAAGTGAATCCGAATAATAAAAGGGAGTATTTCCTTACACTTGGTCCAAACGGTAGTAAGTATATGGAGCAATTGTCGAAGTTAGATGATGTATTAATTGAGAAGTATTTCTCGAAAATTGATATTGAAGCGTTGCAGCAAATGACAGAGACGTTAACGAAAATAAATAAAGTGATATTGGAAGAAAAGCAGAAGGATCTTGATTGTAATGAGTAAGAACTTAGATGAAGCAATTAGTAGAAAGGAGGAGAAGCATGTGATGAGTTACATACCAAATATGATTACGATAGCAAATTTTGTGTGTGGGCTTTTGGCTATTCATGCTGTTTTCGTTGACGATATGTACGGTGCAGTTATGTTCATTATTACAGGTATGGTCCTTGATTTGTTTGATGGCATGATCGCTCGGAAACTTGATTCTGTTTCAGAAATTGGTGGAGAGCTGGACTCATTTGCGGATTTAGTTACTTTTGGTGTGGCACCATCTATTCTTGCATATAATGCTTCGTTAAAAGATTTGCAGTCTATCGGGATGATATGCGCGCTCGCTTACAGTATTTGCGGAATGCTTCGGCTTGCGAGATTTAACACACAGCAAAGCAAACTCCCAACATTCATCGGAATGCCCATTCCATTCGCGGCGATGTGTCTCCTCATTTTATGTCGCCTAAATAATCCAGTTTCCGTGGCATTTGGTACAAGCGTACTCGCGTATTTAATGGTGAGCAAAATCAAATTTCCTCATTTTAAAAAAGATATAGCTGAAAGCTTGGATTCTGAAAGATTGGATTGATAATACGGAATTACAATGAGAAAGATAAAGGAGAATAACATGATTCGTATGGCATTAAGATCATTCAACATACAAATGTATTGTTTGCTAGGTGTAATGTCATTGGGAGGGCTCGTGACACCTTTTCGAGCCCAGTTTGCCGCGATAAGCATTGGCCTTTTGGTGAGTATGTACTGCGCCTGGATTTTAGGAAGGCGTATTGAAAAGTTCGGAGATAGCATTGTAAAAAAAGAAAAAGCACCGATGCTCGGAATGATAAATCGGTTCGCAGCCGCAATACTCGGCGCGATTATTATGTATGAAATTGAACATCATGAATTCATGTGGACATTTGCAGCTGGAATTATGGGTGGGTATTTCTTGATTATTATTAATTTGGGGTATTACAGTATGAGGGATGAGAAGGGATAGATGAGTAAACTCTCAAGTATAGAATGATATACTTGAGAGTTTACTCATTTTAAATTTATCTATTACTTGTTGTAACATATCCATTAGAAAAATCCCCATTGCTGTACTGTTTAGCTTTTTCAGTACGTCTAACAATATAACATATATATTCATTATTTTTGGAAATCTTAATCTATTAAATGTCCCTTTTTCGGAGGTCACTTCATTTCGCTAGAAGGCTTTTCTATTTTTCCCGAGAATGAACAGTAATATATAATCTAATTTTCGTGAATGTAATGGGGAGGCAGTAAAATTTGAACAGAAAAATTTGGTTTGTATTCACTTTTTTTGCTCTTTTAGTATCTGGTTATATTGTTGTCCAATATTCTATTATGGATGGATTTCAAACAGGGCTTGTAAAAGCGAAGCTTATGTTTGGATCTAAATTAAGTGCGTTCTGGTATATGATGCTATTTATACATATTACAACTAGTATAGTAGCATTAGTAATTGGTCCTTTCACATTATCCACTAAATTTAGAGAGAGGAATATCAACCGTCATCGAATAGTTGGGAGAATCTACATGGTTGGTATATTATTAGGAGGCGTTTCTGGACTATACCTATCCTTTTATGCTACGGGAGGATTGGTAGCGAAGTTAGGCTTTGGTTTGTTATCTGTATTTTGGCTAACATCAGCATATCAAGCGTTACATAGAGTTAAGAATAAAAAAATTAAAGAGCATCGGAACTGGATGATTAGAAATTATTCTTTAACCTTTGGAGCAGTTACATTAAGAATTTGGCTACCGTTGTTTATCGTTCTATTTGGAATAGAGCGGTTTGAACTTAGTTACGCTATTATTGCTTGGTTAGCATGGGTACCTAATTTAATTTTGGCAGAATTATTCATAAGAAAAAGACTTAATAAAGGAAAATACGAAGGAAATGAGGATTTACATTTTTGATGTGAATCTGCTGTTATATTGAGGACAGAATTCTTCAGTAATTCAATACTTTTATAGGTGTAAGCATGGCGTTACCTAACAACGAATAGCGGATTCCTAATAAGAGTAATAATAAAAACTAACATAAAATTTAAGAAAAATTTTATATTTACCCTACTTTTTATTTTAAAAGTTTTTCCTATCCTATAAACAAGTTACATCAAGGAGGAGACTGAAAATGAAGGAGTGGGGATTTTTTATTTTTAGTATATCCCCTATATTCGAAGACAAAGTAGAAGATTAAATATATGAACAAAGTACTGGTTCTTAAACTATATTCTAAAATAATAGATGAAAATGTAAAGTTAGGGGATTCCACATGCATACAGGAGTTTTGATTAGTTATTTGTATACGTATTTTTTCACTATAATTTTTTGTGTTTTGTTTCAAATTGGATTTTATTTTAAAGCGAAAAGAAACATATCTATTCGGCATTTTCTATGGGTATATGTTTTTCTATTCTATCTTTCGCTAGTGTATAAGGTGACGCAAATCGCGACTGTATGGGATATAAGTAGATATGAAACGTGGATTCGTGTAAGTCAAATCAACTTGACTCTATTTGATACGGCAGGTAGTACGACGTATCTTTTAAATATTGTACTGTTTATGCCGTTCGGCTTTCTATTACCGACTATTTGGCCGCAGTTTAGAAAAATGAAAAACACCGTATGCGCGGGATTCCTTTTTTCATTGGCAATTGAGTTAAATCAATTACTAAATAATAGAATTACAGATATTGATGATTTATTTACGAATACCCTTGGGGCGATAGTTGGGTATGTATTATATAAAGTATTATATACAGCGTTATTTAAATTGATATTGAAAAGAGAGGAAAAAGAGTTTGATACGAACTCTCCTTTAGTCATAAAATACGAGGCTGTTTTTTGTTTAGTGTGTTCATTTGTAGGTGCAATGTTAATTTATCATCCAGCTTTATTTGGAAGACCTGTAATCATCCAGTGAGGTAATTACGAATTTCTTTTGAACGCTCGTGCGATATTTCAATTTGTAAAAAGCCTTTAACTTGTTATAGTTAAAGGCTTTTATCATCATAATTTTTACTTACCAATTACCCACTCTAACATCCACCTTCAACCACTTCACCCAATCCAAATCCTCTACCTTAAGCAAACTAAGCGAAACACCTTTCATATCTAAAGAAGTTAACAGTGTACCAACTTTTACGAATGTAACTTGCAATCCTTCCAGTTCACACAAACGGCGAATATCATTTGCGAAAATGTATTGTTCCATTAATGGCGTTGCACCGAGTCCGTTAATAAGGATGGCAAAGTTGTCTCCTTTTCTCCAGCGATAAATGCTTTTAAGTTTGTTCATTAGTTCGATCGCTAATATTTCAGAAGAGGATAGTGCTTCTTTACGGTAACCTTTTTCGCCGTGGATACCAACGCCATAAAAGACTTCATCTTCGTTTAATGTGAATGAAGCTTTTCCTTTTACTGGATCGTTGGCAGGGGAAAGGGCAACTCCTAATGTGTGTAAGTTTTCAGTGATAGAACGGCCAAGTGTTGTTAGTTTTTCTAAAGAATGACCTTCAAGAGCAGCCGCACCAAGTATTTTTTGAACGAAAACAGTACCAGCGACGCCGCGTCTTCTTTTATTAAAAGAAGCATCATCTTCAATTGAAACGTCGTCATTTACGATGATATGGTCAATTTTTCTTCCTTCTTCTTTAGCGATCTGCTCAGCCGCTAGAAAGTTCTCAACGTCATCTTTAAAGTTTTTAATGATGAATAAAATACTTTTATCTTTTGGCATGAGGCGAGTAGCCGCTACAATTTGTTCCACTGTAGGCGGAGTGAAAATGCTGCCGTTTACTGCCGCTGTAAGCATACCTTTTCCTACATAGCCAATATCAGCGGGTTCATGTCCGCTACCACCGCCGCTTATAATCGCGACGTTTTGCTTTAGTTTTTCGATATCCTTTACATAAATGATGTTATTTGTTTCGTCGTAATTTACTTTGTCGTTATGTTCAAAATAAAAGCCATGCAGCATATCTTGAACGATATTTTGTACATCATTCATAATCTTTTTCATTGCTTTTGCCACCCTTTAATTACTTTGCTGATTGCTCAAGTAATAGTAGTAATTGATTGTTTATCATATTTTTCATAAGAGAAGACATAATGGAAGGATCTACTTCGCACTTGCTTTCAATCCAATCTTTTATCGTTCCAACGAAGCCATGACTATAAAAGGAGGCAATCGTATTTTTTGTCTCATCAGAAAGGCTGAATCCACAGCTTACAGATAGTTCATCAATAATCTTCATATATAAGTTTTTCGTATGCTCAAATAAATAGTGATTAAACGAGTTTTGCTCAATAACTTTAAAAGCATTTCGGTAAAATTTTTGATTTTCATAAAAGTAATCAAATAATAAATCAAAAATGTTTTCCCATTTTTCATAATCGAGAAAGTCTATAATATTTTCTTTCGTTTCTTCTCTATAAATCCAGCTTAATAGTTCAAATTTATCTTTAAAATGATAATAAAAAGTTTGCCTACGCATTTGACAGTGTAACATAATATCACTCACTGATATTTTATGAAACGACTCTGTTTCCATTAAATATTTCAATGAGTTCGCGATTATCTTTTTAGAAATTATAGAAGAGGTCATCTGAATCATCCCTAGAATGTTAGTAATATAAAAATCCTATCTATAAATGAGAGCGGTGTCTTTAGACAGATTGTCCATTTTGTCCGTTTACTATAAAACGCTTTCATTTTAACATGAGTAGTAAGAAGAAGATTTCAAATATATCACAATATATTAAAGGAATTGAGGGATAATCACAATGAAAAAGATTATAAACAAACCAGAAACATTAGTAATGGAAATGTGTAACGGAATGGTTATGGCTCACCCAGAGCTTGAACTTTTGAAAAAATATAAAGTTATTAAGAAGAAAGAAATGAACGAAAACAAAGTAACGTTAATTAGTGGCGGCGGTAGTGGCCATGAGCCGGCACATGCAGGATTAGTCGGAAAAGGAATGTTAGATGCGGCGGTGTGCGGAGATGTTTTTGCTTCTCCTTCACAAATTCAGGTATACCAAGCAATTAAAGAAACAGCTAGTAAAAAAGGTACGTTATTAATTATTAAAAATTATAGCGGCGATATTATGAATTTCAAAAACGGTGCGCATTTAGCGACAGAAGATGGAATTGAAGTCGACTACGTAAAAGTGGACGATGATATTGCGGTAGAAGATAGTCTGTATACAGTAGGACGCCGCGGCGTTGCAGGAGTTATTTTAGTTCATAAAATTGCCGGCGCAGCAGCGGAAGCAGGTATGGATTTAGGAGCGGTGAAAGCTGTCGCAGAAAAAGCAGCGGCTAACGTGCGCACAATCGGTTTAGCGTTAACGTCTTGTACAGTTCCAGCGAGCGGATCACCTACTTTCACACTTGAGGAAGATGAAATGGAATACGGCGTAGGTATTCACGGCGAACCAGGAATTAAACGTGAAAAAATGTTGTCGGCTGATGAATTAGCTAACCGTATGACAAATGATCTTGTAAAAGATTTAGGAGTAAAAGATGGCGAAGAAATTGCACTTCTAGTTAACGGTTTTGGCGGAACACCACTGCAGGAACTTTACTTATTTAACAACGCCGTTACGAGAGAACTAGCTGCAAGAAACATTAAAATTAATAGAGTATTCGTCGGTAATTATATGACGAGTATCGATATGGCTGGTATGTCTTTAACTGTAATGAAATTAGATGATGAGTTAAAAACATTACTATCAAAAGAATGTAATACACCAGCGTTTAAAGTAGATGGACCAGTTGAAAGTGTAGAGTATGTAAATGTACTTGAAGAAACAGAAGAGAAGGAAGTTTCATTTGAACTAGAAACAGCAGAAGAACACGCTGTTATTAAAGATAATGTCATTACATTAAACAACATGATTTATCTCGTTGATAAAATGAGCGATATTATCATTAAAAATGAAGTACCATTCTGTGAGTTAGACACGCACGCTGGTGACGGCGATTTCGGAATGAGTGTAGCAAAAGGATTTAAGCAATTAAAACGTGAGTGGCATTCTATTGTAGATCAAGAGAACGTAACAATCGGATCATTCCTTGATGGTTGCTCCATGATTATTATGGAACATTGCGGCGGCGCTTCTGGTCCAATTTGGGGCGGTGCATTCCGCGCAGCTAGTAAAGCAGCAGGCGAGAAGCGTGAGTTAACAGTGAAAGAATTCGCTGAAATACTGCAAGCAGCACTGCAAGGCATCCAATCGATCGGTGAAAGATCATTCGGCAGAGGAGCAGTAGTTGGTGACAAAACGCTTGTTGACGCACTTGCTCCATGTGTAGACTCTTGGTTAGATAGCGCCTCAAACGAAGTAGACGTAAAAACTGCCTTTGAAAAAGGTGCAGAAGCAGCGGTTAAAGGAGCAGAGTACACGAAAGAAATCGTAGCTCGCATGGGCCGCGCTGGTACAGTTGGCGAAAGAAGTTTAGGATACCCTGATGCAGGTGCACATGCGCTTGGAGTTATCTTTACGGAGATTGCGGGTAGTTTGAAATAGTAATTGGAAAGTCCCTCTGCCTTAAGGTGGAGGGATTATTCTGTAGTTTTCCAGAATAATAGTATGTGTCTTTTTATATCACCAAAAAAGACCGATTTTGGTGATACAGAAGGACATAAATCTTGTTTTTTGTTATGTCTTCATTTACAACGGTTTTCAAAGGAGATATTCTTAGTAAGAAATTATATTGAAAAGAGGTTTTGATTGTATATGATGAAGCTTATTAATCGCTAATTAAAATTCAAACGAATTTTATACTGTAAAAGGTCAAATTAAGGATAATTCCTTGATTTTATTTGTTATACCCTTTTACTAGTAGCGGTTAGAAGACATTATATCTTATCAAAAAATTTCATGTTATTTCACGATATCTATTCTTTCGGGATAGGTGTATTTATAATAGACAGAAATTTGACCATGAGAAGATGTTTCTTCTTGTGGTCTTTTTTTGTCGTTTTTTGATTTCGGAAGCATGTTTCTATGCCGTTACACCTATTATAAGGCGGTGATTAACGAAAACTTAGTAGTAGATTGTTGTAAGAAATATACACTCTTTTTAGGAAAATATAATAAAAAATGGAGGATTTATCATGAATGAATATCAATTAATTAGTGACTACAAGCAAAATGAAAAATATAAGGAAAGCTTTAATGACCTTGCAAAACATGTATTTGAATTGGATTTTAAAGGATGGTATGACAGGGGCTGTTGGAATGATAACTATATTTGCTATTCTTATGTGGATGGAGATAAAGTCATCGCAAATAAATCTATTAATAAAATGAATGTAATCTCTAACGGTAAGGAATATAAAGCAATTCAATTGGGTACAGTGATGACACATCCGGATTATAGACATCAAGGTTTAGCGACTAAATTAATGAATCATATTATTAAAAAATACGAGAAGAATTATGATTTTATATACTTATTCGCGAATGATACGGTGTTAGAATTTTATCCTAAATTTGGTTTTGAAAAGGTGCAAGAAAGTAGCTTCAGCTTGAAGGTTTCAAATATGATACGTCAAATAGACAAAAAGTAAGATTTACGAAAGTTAGATGTTAATAATCAGGCTGATTTTGAGCTGATGAAGGAATATGAAGCCGAAAGAATTCCGGTGTCTTCTAGATTAGGTTTGAAAAATAGTAACATTATTCACTTTAATATATTAATTATTTTTTGTTGTCTTGTTAGTTAAAGGGGTACTTAGTACAAAAAATAACCGTAGATAGTAGCACGAACACTGTTCTTGTTATAATTAATTTTTTTCAGAACGTCTATAATCCTCTTTTAAAAAATATATGTAAATATAATAAAAAACGAATGATTAATAGAAATATTCTACACCACTCGTTTTTTATCGGACTTCTTTTTATTGTACTTTTATTTTCTTTATGAGTTATTGGAAAAATAATTATCTATATAAGTCTTTATTTTTTCAAAATTCTTTTCCATAAATAAGATTGCTGGTACTTCAATTATTGGAAGATTATTTTCATTATCAAAAGCTGGACACGGTTTGGGAACTACCAAATAGTCAACTGAGTTTTTATCCCTAATATAATTAATTGAAACATCATAATACTTAGAGAAATATTCCTTCAAATCATCCTGATTCCTTAAAAATGGTAGAGAAAATATTGAACCATAATTTATACCAGCGTCGACAATTAATACAAAGCATATTTTTTTCATGATACACCCTCCTCGTATAATAAGTTTTAAGTTAATAACTGTTCCTTGAAAATTAAATAGTTTTTATCTTCAAGAGCTACATCAAAAAATGATGTATGGGTAAAATTTAGTCTTGGATACTGGGGGATTTCCCTAGATAATGGAAGTATAGAAATGGATCCATCGGGAATATGCTTACTCCCCCTGTAGTTCGACCACGTTAAAAGACTGTGACCCAGGCCAAAATGCACTGCATACGCACAAGCTGTATCGGTTTCCTTCACTTACCTCTCATAGTGGTGGGAGGGCAGCTAAAAAGAAGTCCTGGTGGAAGTTTTGGAAATTAGTACCATTTTTTAATTGATAACAAGTAAAAGAGACCTTATAGGGTATTTTACTGTTTTCGCTCACATGGATTGTCTTATACATCTAAGTTGTTTCTACATAAATATCTGTAATCTCACCTATTACTATATCTTTAAAAAATTTCCAACAGAACCAATAAACCGTTATAAAAAGTATTTAAAATAATAACAAATAGGTATAATAATTCCCACTATAGAAAATACAATACTTCCTAAATTAAATGCAGAAAGTTTCGCACGATGAACTTGAATTTCACCTAAATCTACCCCTCCACTAAAATGCTTATCCATAACTTTAGCGATGTTTTGTTGTTGATTAACAAAATAAGGTATTAGCCATATACAGCAGAACAAAATAATACTACCAAAAAAGAGTGTGTCAATAATTGAAGCTCTCCAATTTAATGAAGTAATGACTATGAGAACAAATTCTCCCACCATAACAATTACCATAGTTACTACATATCTGGATTTTTCAGAAACGTTTTTAAATACAGTCTCGTCCAGAATTTTTTCTATTTTAGTCCATATTACACTGATTAACACGATTAGGCTAATTAAGAAAATAGTAAATAAAGCTTTAACTAAAAGATACTCAAACACTACTGACACCACCTAATAATTTCTAAATTAGAATGTAAAGTTGATTTTTTTAACTCTATTAAAAGATTAAATTCAATAATCTTTTAACTAGCTTATCGAAAAATTTATTGATTTAAATATACAACGCTATATGTATTAGTTATATAGGATAAGATTTCCCAAAATTCCTTTTCTAATATATATATATCTTCTAATCGTTGTTGGACTTCAATTGTCTAAATATTTTATTTAGCACTTTATATCGCTTAATGGTTTGAATTTTCTGAATTAAAATTCCGTGATATTGTTAAAAAAATAATTATTATTATGATATCTCGATGTAATTGCTGCTAATGCTTTATCTTCAAGGGGAAATATAAGGTTTTCGTTACCGTAATACTAATAACAACCTAACAAATTGAATAGTTACCAGAAAATACTAAAATATGTCCCTCAGCAATTTACAGTATAATACACTTTTAGAAAAAATGGAATATTTAAGTATTTCTTTATTAATAATATGAATTAATAGAATGTTTATATTATTATACGGATTAAAGATAGCTCAGCTGTGGTGATCTTTATTCATTTTTTCTAGAGTTTATATTAACTTAGCAAACTTTGTAACAGAACCATATATAAGATCAAATATGATAAAAGCAATATCACAAGTTTTTTATTTTTTATACAGTAACCATTTGTTAGCCAATCCCTTCTCTTGTTTCAGAATATTCTGTTGTTTTTTATCGATTTACAATTGCAGGTTGAACTATTATATAATATACAGAATAATGGTAATATTTAGGGGGATGGAAGTAGTTGAGGAGGACGTAGTGATATGAGCACAAATATTTTAATGCATGAAGCAGTTATGCAACAACTTAATGATTTTTATCAAATGATGTTGTCGCAGCAAATTGAATAAGCATGAAAAAGTTAGTGATTATTTCGATGT
Organism: Bacillus sp. 7_6_55CFAA_CT2; assembly: GCF_000238655.1. Lineage (NCBI taxonomy): Bacteria > Bacillati > Bacillota > Bacilli > Caryophanales > Bacillaceae > Bacillus > Bacillus sp. 7_6_55CFAA_CT2. The sequence goes on from NZ_JH414710.1 coordinate 260,934, forward strand.
ATGTTACGAAGCGAAACAAAAACTACTAAGCAAAGGGGCGTTAAAATAATGAAGAAGCTTGTATTAGCGACGTTAGGATTAGTGATAGTATTATCATTTAGTAACAATACAGGTGATACACAACATGCTCTAAAAAAGGAAGAAATTATACAATATTCACATGCTGATCATTTTTAATATCTCATTAACAAAGGGACTCCAATTATGGAGTCCCTTTGTTAATGAGATATTGCTTTAGTTTATCTAATTGTAATAATGTTTGTAAAAAGTGTAGATATTTTCTAAATTTGCAGAGGTAATTATTTGTTAATTTTTTAAAACATTGGCTTAGTAATACCAAGGGTTATTATAAATATATTAATTACATAATTTGTCCATATCAAAATGAACGTTTTTTGCATTTAATATATTGTAAATATATTTTATTTTGGAAGGATCTGATTATATGGCTCATAAATCTACTGGAGTGTTTCGAGTTCCAGTTTCTGAAAATGGGATTATTCCAACTGCTCTCAACATTATGTTAAACAATGATTCACGCTGCCATACTAGTAATGTAACGGTAACTGTTAAGAGAAGTCGAAACACCTTTTTCCCAACTCAAAATGAATTAGTTGAAATCTCTCGTACTTTTGTTTCTTTAGAACCAAACAGAACAACTAAGATTGTGTTGTTTACTCCAGAATTTCAAATAGAAGATTTCCTTGATGTCATCATTAGTGGAAATAAAGAGGATGTTAAGGATGTTCTTGTATATTCTTTCTTAGCAGATTCAGTAGGTCACAATCTGCCATCTACTGTTTTCAGAAATGCAGAATACACTTTTGCTTGCTGACACTGTGATAATGTATTCTTTACTGTCGTATATCTAAATTGAAATGTTACAAGTAGCACTTCACGGCATACAATCTATCGGTGAAAGATCGTTCGGCAGAGGAGTGGTAGTTGGTGAAAGAAGTTTAGGATATCCAGATACACATGCGCTTAGGGTACCTTTACAGAAATTTTGGGTAGCTTGAAATAGAAATTAGAAGATCCCTTCTACCTTAAGGTGGAGGGGTTTTCTTAATATTATTTTTTGATATATATTGCTAAGTATGTTCTAATAATTCATTCTATTGTATTGAGAATAATGTCATCTACATCAAAAAAACGGCTTATAAAAGGAACTAGTATTTGAGGTGGGTTTATTAACGAATTTTATATATAGCATGAATGAAAATGAGATAAATAAAACAATATTCCTTATTATGTTTTTAAAAATTAATTGAGCAGGTCCTTGTAAAAATAAAGAAAAGACACCTAAAGGTGCCTTCCGCCGGCTTAAATTATTTTAATATTATCGATCTAAGTTTAAAAGCTATAAGGATTTTTTCTGTAGGATTTGTAAGTAGTTTTTATGAAATTATGAGTGGTTATTTTTGTTTTCGAAATATTCTTCTTTAATTATTTGTAATTTTTTTTCGTTTTTTGTTAATTCAAATATAAATAATGATTTTCTCATGTTATTAGCAACATCTTCTTCATTATATTGTTTAAGCTTTAATAAATTTGAACCTTTTCCATAGTATAGTTCACCCAATAAGTAAAAAGTATTTAGATTAATAGCTAATTGGATACCCTTATCAATGTATTTTATTGCTTCTTCGTATTGATATGTGTAACTTAAATTTTTTGCTAAATTATAAATGATTTTCAATTTAATTTCTTTATCTCTAGGAAAATCTAATTTGTTAAAATTATTTAAACATCTTTTAAGGATAGTAATACTTTTTTTGTATTCTTTGTTTTCTGCATGAAGTATAGCCATTGTATGTAGAATATCTATTTCTCTCTCTGATAAAAAATCAATATTGGTTACAGTTAGTTTTAGTGCATTATTTAAAAGAGTTAAAGCCACTTTTGTTGAGTTATTCACACAATATATAGCAATTGCTTCATGCCATATTAGAAATTGTTTATCTTCTTTTGTTTGAAAATTATTTGTGTATTTTTCTCTTGTTACTATTTCATAAAGCTCTTTATATTGATGTTGCCTTATGCAATCCCTCATTACGTATTTTACATTTTCTGTATATTTTAATTTCTTGTTTTGAGTTAGTGCAAATATACTATTTGGATCAACACCGAGTCTTTCTGATAATTGATATAACAATATGCTAGATGGATAAATCACACCTTTTTCGATCTTACTAATTTGACTTTGTGAACATATTCCGTGACATAAGTCGGATTGTGATATATTTTTTTAATTCTAAGTTCTTTAATGGTAATACCCAAATCGTTAAATTCCATTTTTTCACCTACTATTTAGCACTTTATTAATATAAGAACATTCTCTAACCTTAATGTAATGTAAAGTTAATATAGTTGCAATTATTGTTTTAAAGGGCTTATCGTTTCTATAAGATGGTAAGATTTTTTTATGTACAAAAAAGACACTCTAAGGTGCCTTCTTGCGATTTGCTCCATTGTAATATGGTATTGGATGCCAGTCCAATTATTATTTTAACACGTTAAATAGCTTCGGTTATTGAGAAAAAAGACAATTCATTATTTGAATGCAAAAAGTCCTAGGGGGACTAGGACTTTTTGCTAGAATGAATATGATTTAAAAAAGGACTTATATAAAGTAACATATGAATGTTTCGTAAATGTATCAAAAAAGTGAACAAAAGCGTTAATTTAAATAAAAAAAGCTCCGCGATAAAAGCTGCGGAGCTTCATAAGGTCGAGTTATGTCGTACTCACAAGGGATTTTAACATGAATGTTGTGGTAAAAATACTGGTAAATTTATCCCGTAAAATCCCGATTGGTTTAACTAATAATCAGTGGGGGATGAATAAAACTCCCACTGATTAAAGTTTCACTTCATTCGAAGGAATTCATGTTTTATAAATTAGATTATGAGAGTTGATATTCTCCATATTGACCAGAAAAGAACTAAAAATTCTAGTGAAATTCCAAGTGTTCGTTTCCTAGTTTTTTGAAATTCTTTTATTAAATAGCCAACAGCACTAATTGCTATAAGAATGAAAAGAATAAGTTCGAGTGTAACTGGCATTTTATCTACCCCTAATACTGTAATTTATTATATAAAGATTATAAGATATTTTTGTGGCTAGTGGTGAAAAATTCAATAGAACTATTTCTAAATGGAGTAAACCTTTCAACGGACCAAGCAAAGGTCAATACAAAAAGTGTTATACAATATACGCATGGAGAGCCGTGGGGCTAAAGAAATATTGGAGTATAAAGAGTTGTTAGATCAAAGGATTATTACAGAAGAAGAGTTCGAAGTGTAGAAAAAAGTAATTATTAGGTATATAGATGAAACGCTCAAATGAGCGTTTTTTTATTTATATATTCGCAAGTAAAATAACATAATATTACTATGAATCCTTATAACAATATGAATTTTTGCATATTTTAAAATTTAATATATCCCTTAAAAACTTTTAATTGTATAATATATTTTGTCATATTTTTAGATTTTTCGACATAAACCAACAAAAATAGAGAACGTATTGGGAGAAGACATTATGTACACAAAACTATTAAAATCAATTACATCATTATCACTTATTGGTGGTGCGTTGTTATATACAAATGGCAGTGATGTGAAAGCTGCTGAAGTGGGTGTTTTTTCTGATGTGCCGACATCACATTGGTCATATCCTGCGATTAAAGATTTAGCAAGTAAGAATATTATTTCTGGTTATGGAAATGGGATATTTGGTTTTGGAGATGTTGCGACAAGGGAGCAAGTTGCGGCTTTAATTTATCGAGTGTTAGTACCGAATAAACAAGGCGGTTCGTTTAGTAATGATGGAACTCGTTACGTATTAAAGGATGGATCTACGTTTAAAAATCCTTACGGTGATATTAATCAAAATTCTACAATGTTCCCAGAAGAGGTATTAACTTTAACGAATTTAGGAGTTTTTAAAGGTGATGAAAATGGCCAATTTAGACCGAAAGCTTCTGTGAATCGTGCGGAAATGGCACAAATTCTTACGAATGCTTTCCATCTTGCGGCAAAACAAAAACATACCTTTAAGGATGTTCCAAATCCATTTTGGGCAGAAAATGCAATTAGTGCAGTGCAGTCAAATGGAATCGCAGATGGCACAGGGAATGGGAATTTTGAACCGTATGGCACAGTAACACGTGAACAGTATGCGCAGTTTTTATATAAAACTTTGAAGTATAAAAATGCTGATGTGAAAGATACAGGGGATGCGGCATTATTAACAGCGTTTAAAGAGGAAGTACAAAAGCGTATTAATACATACGAGACAAATATTACACTGCCATATAAAACGAAAAATAATAATACAGACGAAGTGATGAATACACTTTTTAACGCATATAAAGAAGTGGCAAGTAAAAATGAGTATACAAATAATAATAGATCGAATGTTTCATATGGACTTTCTGGATCACCTGGAAATTATACGTTTACGCTTAAGATTACATATCGTGAAACGAAAGAACAGACGGAATATGTCATGAAACAAGCGAAAGCAATCGTTTCTTCTATCACTCAAGTTGGAATGGATGATCACGAAAAAGTGAAGGCGATTCATGATTACGTAGTAAAGCATGTTTCTTATGATACGTCTTATAAAGCTTACACAGCATATGAAGCACTTGTAAATCGTTCTGCGGTTTGCCAAGGTTACGCACTATTAACTTATCAATTATTAAAAGAAGCAGGAATTGAAAATCATTTCGTGACAGGAACTGGGGACGGACAACCTCATGCTTGGAATTTAGTGAAAATCGAAAACAAATGGTATCACCTTGATACAACATTCGATGATCCGGTTCCAGATGAGCAGGGCCGCGTAACGTATTCGTATTTCAATTTATCAGATGAACAAATCGCAAAAAATCATGAGTGGAACCGCGGAGACTATCCGCAAGCGACAACAAATTATTATAGTACACTGACAAATAAAATTGCGGCAGGTAGTAAGAAAACGCCTGCATATCAGCAAATATTAAAAGATACAAAGTTAAACTATCTAGGAAATGAATATATTGCAAATAACTATACTGAATTAAAAAATAAAATGCAGCAACGCTATAGTGCAAAACCAGAGAAAATTGAAGTGTTATACAAGCAATCAATGAATGGTGCACTACAAGATGTGAAAAAGGTAATTGGCGAAATCGATTATCCGCAAGGGGCAAACCGAGTTTCTTATAAAGCGGAGCCGTACAATGCGAAAGAAGGGTATTCTTTAGTGACGATTACGTTTACGTATTAAAAACAACCTAGATCCTATAGGATCTAGGTTGTTTTTTATTATTCTTCGACAAAACATGACAATATACAGATAAATTCTTTGCTACTATGAGATGAGAAATCTTACATTAAAAAAACTGTTTAAAATAACTAATACAGATAGGCGGAAAAAAATGAACCGAAAGTTACTAATGGTATTAACATGCGGTACATTGCTTATGGGAATGGCTGCTTGTAGCTCAAATGAGAAGACTACAATTGAACCAAAACCTAAACAAGAAGAAAAGGTTCAGGAAAAACCGAAAGTTCAAACCATTCAAAAGCAGCAAAAAGATAGTTATGTAGTAAGTGAAGATGAACTCTCTAAAGCAGCACAGTCGATTGGTGAAATCCAAAACGAGCAAACTATAAATGATATGATGATACATATGTCTTTACAAAAACTCACATTCAATGGGAATAATCTTCATGTTTCCGGTACCCGTGATGTAGGACGATTTCAAATGACGAAAGAAAACATTCAATACTTAAAAAACAACTTAAATGTTATTAATAATGATGAAAAACCAAAATATGAATCTATTCTGAACAAATGGTATGATGGAGAGTTCGAATCTGTAGTTAAAGACTTTGAAGAAATTCATTATTTACGTTCAGGAAAAAAGCAAAGTATGGAGGGATCTAAACTAGCTAAAAAAATTGATAGTGATGAAAAAGAATTTATTCTCCATTTCTTTGGTCAAGAAGGATTAGATATCCATAATAAAGAGTGGAAACAGGGCGAGTTATAGAAGTAAAACTGAATTTCTCTTCACTAGGAAGTACAATGTTTTACGGAACAAAAAAATAATGAAATTCCCTTAAATATAGTCCCATCCGGAGGTTGTCTATACTGAGATTCAATAGATACACAGTAAGGCTTATTTTTCTAGCCATTGGCACAAATGCTGCATTATCTATGTGGATTAAGCAGGGACTTTTAGGTGTCATCAATGCTATTATTTTCTTGTTAACCGCTGCACGGAAGTCCAATACATATTATTAAAATTAAGATGGTTCAAATCGGAGGAAGGCACCTTAGGGTGTCTATTCTTTTTTATAAAAAGAAAATTGTACGTCTAGACGCATTTTAAATACAAAATAACCGATTCCTTAAATGTTAAGAAATCGGTTATGTATTTCCCTACTTTTTTAGAGGTCTTTTTCTTGTAATGGTTTTAAATGATTGATTTAAGGTTATAAACTTAAATTATAAATAAAAGATAGAGTAAAAACTATATAAGAAATAAATGTAACAAAAACAAGACAACATAGAAACGGAGCATTAGATACATATTGTTCTATTCTTTTTTTCATTTTAATTCGTTTCATTTATTAAATGTGAAGTATCAATTTTAAATTGACCTTTCCAAGATCCATTTACTGTTCCAATTCTAGTTATATTTACATCTAAAGTAAGGGGCTGTTTAAACTCGTCTCTTCCTTCATTAACTATAACAAATGTAGAAACACCTTCAGGTCTATCGTTATCACGGATACCTATATCATTTAATTTTTTACCTGCTGCCATAAGTTCAAAAGGAAGATGATCATCTGAATCATGGATAAATGATAGTCTTCCGTAATTTATAATCTCAGGGTTTTCCTCTTGTTGCCCATTAATTTTACCATCACTTGCGAGCTTTAATCCTGATGTATCAAATTCAAATGGTACTAAACTTCCATCAGCTTTTTCCATTCTATAATGAACTGATATACGTAAATCTGAGATATATAATTCTTTGAGATGTACAGTAATACCTTGATCCGTAATTTTTTCATCAATAGGAATATATTTACCATTCTTCATCATATCTTGTACGACACCATTTTCATCTGTTATTCCCTCATTGACAACTTCATCATTTGTAACTGCATTAGAAAAATATGAGGCAACATTTGTAGCCGCCACTTGTACTTGTGGAATCATTGCTGTTGTGAAAAGCGCTGCGCCAGCTACTGCTGTATAAATGAAACGTTTTGATTTTTTACTCATGTTTGTAAATAGTCCTTTCTTTTGTTGTTTTTTATGATTTATATGAGAAACATTGTCTAGCTTGGAACGACTTTCAAATGTTTTCCATGCTTGTTCTACATCAATTTTAATTTCTTTTGGTGAATTTGCAGATTCTTCATCTAGCATTATGTTTTCCCAGTTGTTTAATTTACTGATTTCTACTAATAAATTTTGACATGCTTCACATGTATCTAGGTGCTTCGTAAATTCTTTTCTTGTATCATAAGAAAGTTCTCCATCAATATATGTTTGAATAAATCCGATATCATAACATTTCATTTGTTATGCCTCCTCTATTTGTTTATAAACCTTGCGAAACTTCATTTTGGCTCTGACTAATAATGTTCCAATAGAAGATATTTCTGTTTGAAGTATTTCTGCAATTTCTTTATATTGAAAACCAGAGAATTTCATGAGTAAAAGGGTTCGTTCTCGATCATTCATTTTATTTAGTATCGTTTGGACCTTTGTAATTTCTTCTTTTCTTATCCAATCATCGTCTAATGATGAAACATTTTGTACTTCATGGTATTGTATTTCTTTATCAATCTTCGCTTGCTGCCTTTTTTCAGATCGAAAATGGTTATAGGCTACATAAGTAGAAGATTTAATCAACCATCCAGGTATGTTTTCAATTCCTTTCCAATCACTACGATATAATTGTAAAAATACTTCTTGTGCTAACTCTTCAGCGATAGATTGATCTTTAACAATCCAGATGATTTGTTTCACAGCGTAAGCATAGTACTGCTTAAATAAATCTTCAAAGGTCATATCAGAAGCATGACTTTCTTCATTTTCTATGGTTAACATGTTCGTTTAAACCTCACTTTCAATTTGATACCTGTATTATAGAGAAACCAGAAAAACGGATTTTGTGACAGTTTTTCTGGATATTTTTTATTATGTACTAAAAAAAGCATTCATCTGATTAAAAAGATAAATGAAAACATAAAAACTATAACTCTTGCAGTAGTTGTCTATTAATGTACAAGAAAACAGTTAGTTTGTTGCCGAATTGTATCTAAACGTACAATTTCACTTCTTCTATTTTCATGAATATGTATAATTACATAAAATTTCAAAGAAAAAGAGAGTATACTTTCATATTGTGTAATAAAGATAAAAGCCCGCCTACGGAAATAGGTGGGTTTTTTTACTTATAAAGAAAAGACAACCTTTAAGGTGTCTTCCTTTTGAAATCTAGGTTGTCCAGTTTGTTTTACTTTGGTGCAATGGCAATATTGTTTGGAATAAAGTTTCACCATATTGCTATTAAACTAAAATATTAAGATTGCACTTAAACGAAATTTATAGCATCGAAGTTCATTTTGGAGGAGGGAATGTAATACTATATTTTTAAAGTATTCGTTACACTTGAACCTCTGCACATTGCGTAGGGCTTTTTTCATGAAGAAAGGACACTCACGTGAGCGTCCTTTCGATAGTTTTTAGCAGAAGCAAGCAGCTCCAACGATGATTAATAAAATAAACAATACAACTAATAAAGCAAATCCTCCAGCGAAACCACAGCCGCCACAACTACCACCAAAGCCCATAATAGTTCCTCCTTTAAATAGGAGGAGAAAAACAAAGGTTCACTCATGTGTTTTAACGGATTCCATTTACTTTATGCTTTTTACGAATAAATGGAGCAGGTCCTTTTTAAAATAGATTTATGCCGCTATTTTTCGGATAGTAAGACCCGGATTGGTGGGGGCTGATTAAAGTTTCATTTTATTCTTTAAGAGCGAATAAATGAAAAATAAAATATCTAATAATATAGATAGAAATCCGCTTTTATACCTTTCATTAAAAGAATACTAGCATTATATATTATAAGGAATACTTGTCCTTAATTGTAAATGAAAGGGGGGAATTGATATGAGCTATGGCTATGGTCATCCTCCTGGAAGATGTCATAAACATCACAATGAAACTTTGTCAACGGGTGTATTACGTAGACATTCCGCTACGTTATTTCTTACTGTTGAAGCTATGAATGTTGATCCAGATGATACTCGTAGAGTAACAGTTGAAATGTTTGATTGGTCATCTGGTTCTCCGGTATTGTTACCATTAATAGACCCTTCAACACAAACATTGCCACCTAATCGATATGTTACTTTTCGTTCAGCAGCTCTTCCTCCAGCACTTTTTGCTTATGAAGTAAGAATCATTCGTCCGAAAGATAGAGATGTTGTTACGAATGTTTTTGGTCTTAGTGCAATCATATTTAACCCACAAGAAGGAAACAATGTTTTACAACATGATTTAGCAAAATTAGACCTTAAATAGATTTTATAAAGGTCTATTTATTGAGCATGATTAAAAAAAAGTAGGATGTAATCCTACTTTTTTTAACGTTAACTAGAATTTTAAAAGAAATCCTTCATTATTTTAGCATCTTTAATATTCACTATCACACCTTCTACCTTATCTTTCTTCTCATCTTTAGCAATCGTAATTTGCTCCTTATTATCAGCCCACACAAGAAATTCTTCTTTTGAGTCATCTTTATATGTAACAGTAATAGTAGAATGTGCAGATTCTCTCTTTTTTTGATCTAAAGTGATTGTTTTAGGTGTTCCATTTTGAACTGCTGAAACGATAGATTGTATCATTTTTTCATTATCTGTTTGAGATTTGGAAGTAGTATGATTTGTTGTTTTCAGTATTTCAATGTCTGTAATATTAGCGGAATTTAATTGAAAGGTATTTTGTGTATGTTCTTGCTTAACTTGTGAAGCTTTATCTGTAGCCGAGGTACTTGTACAACCTATTAAGGTGAAAGATAAAGCGGTTAGAGCGCATATAGATATGATTTTTTTCATAATATCCCTCCTCAATTTTAATTATAACAATTTTCTGTTAATTTAGGTAGTTATTGTAAGGAGAAGATGTTTTAAAGTGGTAAATGATGATGTTCATTCTCTATTAAAATCAAAATTCACATAACTTTTTTCATATTTTATGTTTAACATTTCGAAAATGGGTGTACTACATATAATATAACAAATAATTCATTTTAAAGGAGGAAGTTAAAGATGGAAACGAAGTATAGTAAACCTTTTGTATATGAATTTATTACGGAGAAAGAGGTCATGAATGCGGCGAATGATCTAGTGAAGAAAGGGATAGACCAAAAAGATATTTACGTATTAACACATGAGAAAGAGAGGACAGATAGAATCGCAGACAATGCAGACGTGAATACAATTGGGATAAAAGAGGAGGGACTTGGGACAAGCATTATTAACGTCTTTCAAAACACAGGAGATCAGTTAAGAAATAAGATGCAAGAGTTAGGGCTTAATGAGGAAGAGGCGAACTTCTACGAAGAAAAGCTGGATGAAGGAAAAATCTTGTTATTCGTTAAGGATTTAGAAAGAGTCGGTGAATGGTTACAAGAAAGAAGATGCATGTATTCTATTTAAATTTGTATCCTGTAAATCTATAAATCTATTACGAAAAGGAGATTGTAAATATGAGTGAGAACGGACTAAAAGAACAAGTTAAAGGTAAAGTTGAAAAGAAAAAAGGACAAGTAAAAGAAGGAATTGGTGAAGTTACAGAAGATAGAGAGTTGAAAAATGAAGGGAAGTGGGAAAAAACGAAGGGAACGATAAAAGAAAAAGTCGGAAAAGTGAAACAAAAGATAAGTGATGAATTAGATAATAAAGAATAATATATGTTCATCAAGCTTTGGTTACATACTAAAGCTTGATGAATCCAATATAAAACGAATATAGGAGGTTTAATTGTGGGACTTATTATTACGTGTATTGTAGGTGGACTTATTGGTGCGTTAGCTGGAATGATTACAGGAAAAGACTTTCCGTTAGGTATAGTTGGTAACGTGATTGCCGGATTAATCGGATCTTGGGTAGGTAGTGCGTTATTTGGTCATTGGGGTCCTGAATGGGGAGGCATCTTTATTCTTCCAGCGTTATTAGGTGCAATCGTCTTTATTTTAATCGTTACATTCTTCTCTAGAATGCTGCGGAAAGCGTAAGTATGATAATAAATAGTAATCTTAAGTTTATTATATATAGTTATAAAGTTAATGAACTGATAAATATACATAAAAAAGCATCCGATTAAAATAATTGGATGTTTTTTTATGTAATCTGCATAGGAATAAGCGGGGGATGAAGGCCCCCGCTTATTAAAATTACACTTTCTATCATGCCTTTCGAGAGGACTCCCACTTCTAAACGTAAGTGAAGGTGGTGAAAAGAAATAACCAATCGTTTTGTCATATCCCACATAGTTTACTGATTCAAATGATTACATACAAAGCAAATGCTGTAGGCATTCAAGTTGTTGTAACTGAAGAATCATATACATCGAAAGCAAGTTTTCTGGATAACGACTTCATTCCAACGTATGGAGAAAATGACCAAAATACAACTTTTTCAGGAAAACGAATAAAGCGCGGCATATATCGTTCAGCAAATAAAACTTTAATTAATGCAGATGTAAATGCTGCGGCTAACATTTTACGAAAAGTAATCCCAAATGCATGGACAAATGGGATAGAGGGGTTAAGCGTGAAACAGCTCGCTAATGTGTTAACTCCCCTGACGTTAATCGTCCGTTAGGTCGAAACGTTAGAAACCCCCACTTCAAGCTTTGCTAAGTGGGGGAGTGTTCATTATGTATTAAACCATCGTTACTTTTTCACAATTATTTATTTTTACGACTTGCCTTGGCTCTATATGAGATAAGTCCTCGCTATTACCTATATCAACTACAATTGTATTCGTTAGTATGTTAATAATGGAACCAATTAATTTTGTAGCATGATCGTGTCGATAAGAAAATTGAACAAAATCTCCCTTTTTAAAGTTGTGCTCTTCCATAGATAGATCCCCCTAAAAATAATGTTTATACATTATACATACACAAAATTATAAGTTTTAAACATTTATTAGTACGATTTAAGTGTTAAGCCGAGAAAGGTGTAGAAAATTTATTTATAATGAAAATAAAAAAATATGTTTAAAATTAATTTTTATGGGTAATTAAATAGTAAGAGTTTGAGATAAGGGGGCGGAAATGATGAATTTGGCAATAAATATTTTGCAAAATGATGTAGGTTATACAGTACAACTTAATGGTGAAATTGATGCTTATACGGCATCAGATTTGAAAAATAAGATTATGCCTATTGCAAGCGAAAAAGAGGTTCATATTGTAGTAGATTTTCATAACGTAGATTATATGGATAGTACTGGTTTAGGCGTTTTTATAGCTCTATTAAAAGCAATTAAGAAAAATGATGGAAAGCTAGAGTTTATTGGTGTGTCTAAAAGGCTAAAAAGATTATTTGATATTACAGGGCTAACAGAAATATTAAATTTGAATTCCGATTTTGAAAAAGTAGAAAGAAGGTGACTAGGGATGATGGAGAGATTTGAAAAGATAGAAATGAAAATTCCTGCAAAAGCAGAATATGTGGCTATTATTCGTTTAACAATGGCTGGTGTTGCGAATCGAATGGGCTTTGCTTATGACGATATAGAAGATATGAAAATTGCTATTAGTGAAGCTTGTACAAACATTGTACAACATGCATATAAAGAAGACGTTGGAGAAATTACAATTGTCTTTGGCTTATATGAAGATCGATTAGAAATTATGGCTGCGGATAATGGAGTTAGCTTTGATTTTAATAGTTTAAAAAGTAAAGTTGGTCCGTATGATATTAATAAACCAGTAGAACATTTGCCGGAAAATGGTTTAGGTTTATATTTAATCAATACGTTAATGGATGATATACAAATTATGCATGATGAGGGCATGACAGTTTTAATGACAAAATATATACAAAGAGAGCAGGTGGAGAATGATGGAAATCCAATCTCAACCTACAAATCTTACTAAAGAAGACGTTATTAAACTAATTGCAGACTTCCAACAAAACCAATGTGATGAAGCACAGGAAAGATTGGTTAATCACTATAAAAATCTTGTATACTCCATTGCATATCGCTATTCAAAAGGTGGGTCGATGCATGAAGATATTATACAAGTAGGAATGTTAGGGCTCTTAGGTGCAATAAGAAGGTATGATTATTCGATAGGGAATGCTTTTGAGCCGTTTGCAATACCTACAATAGTAGGCGAAATAAAGAAATATTTACGTGATAAAACTTGGGGTATTCACGTTCCAAGGCGAATTAAAGATTTAGGCGGGAAGATTAAACTTGCGATAGAGGAGCTAACAGATCGTTTCCAGCGTTCACCGAAGATTATAGAGATTGCAGATCATTTAGGACTATCCGAAGAGGAAGTGCTAGAAATTATGGATGCGAAAAATAATTATCGCGTATCTTCCTTAGATGATGTAGTTGAAAATTCATCTGATGGCAGTTCGGTAGCGAGGATTGAATCTGTAGGTGAAGTAGAGCAAGGATATGAAGAGACAGAAAGGCGTCTCGTTTTAAAGGATATTTTCAACGTATTAAATGACACAGAAAAGAGTGTTATTCATTATATATTTGGAGAAAATTTAAATCAAAAAGATACAGGGGAACGGTTAGGTATTTCACAAATGCACGTTTCTCGTATTAAAAGACAAGCGATAAGTAAATTGAAGCAAGCAGCATTTTTAGATACATAAAAATTTAAAATCATTATGTTTAAAACATGAGAAAAGGGGTAGTTATTAAGTATAGGAGGAGATATAAAAATGTCACACGATGTGAAAGAACTAATCGAAGGATTGAATGAAGATTTAGCAGGAGAATACTCAGCAATTATTATGTATAACCATAATGCAGCTACAGTTTCTGGTATATATAGACAAGTGTTAAAACCTTTCTTTGAATCTGAAATTAGTGATGAACAAGGACATGCCCTATATTTAGCGGAGAAAATTAAAACGTTAGGTGGTACACCTACTACAATCCCTTTACCAGTGAAACAAGTAGAAGATGTTAGAGAAATGTTAGAGTCCGCTAGACAATCAGAATATGAGACAATTAAGCGTTATGAAACGAGAAAAGAACAAGCAGCAAAATTAAATATGACAGAGTTAGTTGTAAAACTAGAAGATATGATTGCAGATGAAACAAATCATATGGAAGAATTAGATCGTCTTTTAAATGACAAAGCAATGGTGTTAAATTAATAGTGGAAATTTATAGAATGAAAGAACAAACTCTCATTTCTGGGGGTTTGTTCTTTTGCTGTATAAAAATTATGTTAGAGTAGGAAATTTTCATTTTGTAACTGAGTATGCAATACTAGAAAAATAGAAAATGATAATAGATTTACATTTTAAATAAGAAAAGGGGAAATAACTTGTGTCCATTTTAATTGTCGATGATAATCCGGTTAACATCTTTGTAATTGAAAAAATTTTAAAACAAGCCGGATATCAGGATCTTGTATCGCTGAATTCTGCACAAGAGCTTTTCGAATACATTCAATTTGGAGAAGATTCTTCCAGGTATAATGAAATTGATTTAATACTATTAGATATTATGATGCCTGAAATTGATGGACTTGAAGTTTGTAGGCGATTACAAAAAGAGGAGAAGTTTAAAGATATTCCTATTATTTTTGTTACAGCTTTAGAGGATGCCAATAAATTGGCCGAAGCTCTTGATATGGGGGCAATGGATTATATTACGAAACCTATAAATAAAGTTGAACTATTAGCACGTATGCGTGTAGCGTTACGCTTGAAATCGGAATTAAATTGGCATAAAGAACAAGAAGAAAATCTTCGGAATGAATTAGATTTAGCTACGCAAGTACAAAGAAACTTATTAAGTAGCCCATTAAGAGAAGATTATATAAAAATTGAAGCAAGTTACTTACCTTCATTTAAATTAGCTGGAGATATGTATTATTGGTATAAAATCGATGAAAACCGCTACGGTATTATATTATTAGACGTGATGGGACATGGTATATCTGCTTCATTAGTTTGTATGTTTATTTCGTCTGTATTACGTGAAACGATTAAATCTTTAATCGATCCAGAACTTGTCATTAAAGACTTAAATAAATATATGACTCTTTTACATAATGAGAATGACGATATTCCATATTATTTTACAGCGGTATATTTAGTAGTAGATACAGAAAAGAGAACGATTGAATATGTAAATGCAGGGCATCCTTCTGGATACGTTTTAGTTGATGAAATAAATATGGTTGAACTAAATCACGGGAGTTGTGCGGTAGGATTTTTTGATGAAATAAAAGTTGAAAAGACAGTTATACCTTTTGAGAAGAACGCTCAAATCGTATTGTTTACAGATGGTGTTCTTGAAGCAATTGCAAATGATGAATTTGAGGCTGAAGAGAAATTACGTACTTTTACAGAAAGAAAATGGGGAGATTTAGAAGGCGAGATAGAAGGGTTTTACAAGGAAGAACAAAAGAAAGCGCAATCAGATGATATGTGTCTAATTATGATACAAACGAATGCGAAATAAAAAAGCGTATG
>NZ_JH414710.1:277437-393705 GCF_000238655.1 Bacillus sp. 7_6_55CFAA_CT2
AGAGGATTTCATACGCTTTTTATTGTATTTTTTGATAAATTTGTTCGCTAGGATTAAATTGGGTATAATGCGGCATTATATTTGAAAAACGAAGAGTTTCTTTATTTCCTAAACATAGAAATCCATTGTGACTTAAACTTTCATAAAATAGGTGCTGCACTTGATTTTGAAGTTTACTTGTAAAGTAAATTAAAACGTTACGACAAAGTATAATATGAAACTCGTTAAAAGATTGATCAGTTACTAAATTATGCTGTGCAAAAATAATGTTTTGTAAAAGTGATGGATTAAAATAAGCAAAACGATTATCTGTTGAATAATAGTTAGAAAATGCTTGTGTACCGCCAGCTTGTAAATAATTTTTCGTATAAGTTTGCATTTTATTTAACGGGAGGATAGCTTGTTTTGCTTTTTCTAACACATTTGTATTCATATCTGTTGCGTAAATAACCGACTTTTCACTTAATCCTTCCTCGTGAAGTAAGATGGACATTGATAATACTTCTTCACCAGTTGCGCATCCAGCATGCCAAATTCTAATTTCAGGTTGCTTTTTTAATTCAGGAATAACATGCTCTCTAAGCGCTTTAAAAAAGGCAGGGTTACGGAACATTTCAGTTACATTAATCGAGAAATCATTTAATAACTGTTCTAAAACCCCTTCCTCGTGAATTACTTTTTCAATTAATTTTGAAATGGTAGGGATATTAGAGAGCTGCATTCTATTACAAATTCTTCTATAAATAGATGTGCGAGCATATTGGCGAAAATCAAATCCTGATAGTTTAAATACTGCTTCTAATAGTAATTCAATTTCTAAGTTCGTGCGCTCATCTGTATCTACTGATGGATCAAAATTATAATACTTATTTTCCACTCCAACTAAACCTCACTTATTTTATTAACCATACACTCATTACCGAATAGAGTTGATGTAGATTTAATGGTTTACTTATATAATCTGAAGCGCCAGCAGATAAACATTTTTCCTTATCATTTGGCATTGCTTTAGCAGTTAATGCGATAATAGGTATTTCACTTAACCCTAAGTTCATTCGGATATTTTCCATCGTTTCATAACCGTCCATATTAGGCATCATAATATCCATTAAAATAAGGTCAATATTTGTATTACTTTTTAGTATTTCTAAACACTCTAAGCCGTTTTGGGCAGTAATAATGTTGGCATTTTGTTTTTTTAATGCGTTTTGTAACGCAAATATATTTCGATGATCATCATCGACAATTAAAATGGTTTTCTCTTGGAAGACGTTATTTGTTTCGGGAGTAACGATAGTTTCTTCAACAACTTCAGCAGGAATAACATCTTCTATCGTTGCTGCGACTTCTAAATTGGATAACTGTATATCTGGTAATCCATTTGGAAGGTTAGGAATATATACCGTGAAAGTACTACCTTCTCCTACATTACTCTCTAACGTAATCCAACCACCTAACAATCTAGCAAACTCTTTACAAATAGATAAACCTAATCCTGTACCACCATACTTCCGAATCGTTGCGCCATCTGCCTGTTGAAAGGCTTCGAAAATAAGTTGATGCTGTTCTTTAGCGATACCAATACCAGTATCTTTTACTGAAATTGTAATCCAATCTTTACTTATAGACTGCATATCATGACTTAAATTACTTGTTTCTATCGAATCGAAATGTAAAGAAACGGATCCTTTTTCTGTAAATTTAAATGCATTGGATAATAAGTTTTTAATAATTTGCTCAATCCGTTTTGCATCTGTATAAAACAGATCAGGAATCGTATCACTGTCTTCAATAGTAAATTCGACATTTTTTTGTGCAGCTATATGTAAAAAGTTTTGATGCATATTGGCTGCCATGTCACTTATGTTCGTTGCTTCAAAAATGATGTCTAGTTTGCCTGCTTCTACTTTAGATAAATCGAGTATGTCATTAATTAAAGTAAGTAAGTCTTTCCCTGATGAATGAATGACAGTTGCTAATTCAATCTCATCGTCGGATAAATTGTTATCATGATTTTCTCTTAACATTTCAGATAATAGTAAAATACTATTTAACGGTGTGCGTAATTCATGTGACATATTTGCTAGGAACTCAGATTTGTATTTTGAACTACGCAACAACTCACTTGCTTTTTCTTCTAATTCTGATTTAGTAATTTGTAAGTCAGCTGTCTTTTGCTCCGCCTCTTCCGTTCTAGACTCTAATTGTTCATTCGTTGTTCGTAATTCTTCTGCTTGCATTTGTAGTTCTTCCGCTTGCGTTTGCAATTCTTCTGATTGAACTTGTAACTCTTCTGTCATTGCTTGTGATTCATGTAAAAGAGTTTGAATTCGCATACGTCCCATAATGCTATGGATTGTTAAACCTAGATTATCAACGGTTTGTTGAATTAAATCTTGATGTAAATCTGAAATCTCAGTTACACTTACTAACTCCATTACTGCGATTACTTCATCCTCAAATAAGATAGGGATGATTAATAGATTTTTAGGACGTATTTCTAATACTCCGCTAGTGACATAACGAAACTCTTCGGGTATATCCCTGAGAATAAAACTTTTCTTTTCTAAGGCAGACTGTCCAATGAAACCTTCACCCATTTGAATGGATTGTTTCCCAATATCAGCACCTTGATCGGCGAAAGAAGCTTTTTTCACATAGTAGACAGTTTCTTCATATTCTTCACGTACATAAAATGCACCGCAAGAAGTTTGCGTTTTTTGTATAATTCCACTAAGAATTTTTTTACCTAACATCTCAATAGAAGATACACCTTGATACATTAAAATTAATTCTGCAAGCTCCGTTTGTAACCATTCTCTTTTCGATATTTCGTCTAGTAGGTGATTCGTTGTATGAGCAAGATCTTTTATTTCATCACGTGTGTTTACATGAATTCTTTCCGTGTATTTTTTCTTTAGAAGAAATGGATTTAATAGCTTGAATTACTATTTTTAATCGTTTTTGTAATGGAATTCGAAATATAGAGTGAAATGATAATAGAAATACAAGAAAGTAAGAACAATAAGCTGTATAACCAAATCTCTAATTTATTATTTTCAGTATCTAATTGTGCTGCTCTTTTTTTCGTTAGTTGTTCCTCTACACTACGGAAGTTAGTTAGCTGCGATTGTAGTGATTGAATTTGAGTCGTGTCGATTGCTTGTACGTTATTACTATTGTGATTTGCAATTAACGGGTGAATCTCTTTATTTATCCAACTAATAATATTTTCGTTAATCTGTTTTAATTTTTCTTGCTGAGATGGGTTATCCTCTAATAATGAGAAAAGATCTTGATAATGCTTTTCGTAATCCTTTTCCGCAGAATTAAGAGATTGTACGTAATTTGGATTATTAGAAATGATAAACCCTTTCGCTTTATTTTCAATTGTTAGTAAATCTTTCTCCACTTGATTTGTTAAATTGAGAACTTTAAAATCGTGCTCAATAATAAAATTACGAGATTTTTGTAAATTAGAAATCTCATTGTTCAACATAATGAAAGAAATAAGTAAGAACAAAATGATAACTAAATAACCAGCCATAATTTTGTAACGAATACTAAATTTTGCTTTCGAGTTCATTAAAAATTCCTACCTTCAAGGTTATTAAAACTTTTCTATTTTAAAGAATGAAAAACGTAATATATATTATATCAGTTTTCATAAGGCTAAACTAGAAATCCCCCTATTGTATTAGGGGGTTCTTTTTTTATAGAGGAAATCATTTTGAAATATAAAAACATATATGAAAGGTAGTAAACGAGGGAATAGAGGATAACAAATATTCTAAGAAGGGAAGAGTGTTCTTAAAGCTCTTTTTGCATCTATTCCTTCAAAAATAAATAATACAAGATCTCTCTTTTTTACAGTAAGGAAAAAGGATACTAGAGTGCTTAAGTTTTTAATAGAAGTAAGTGTTCCGTGTTTACTTATAAATACATTCGTTTGAAATGTTGTCATTAAAGCATAAAAATGATGAATCTGAGTTATTGTAGGTGTTTCATTATAAGAAATAGTAGTAGAGTGAATGGCGTTCATCGTAATATTCCTTTCCATATAGTAAGCATAACAATATAAACATACCCGTTTTAAAAAGTGTTAAACATATAAATAAGAAAAAATATAATTATAGTTTTTTACGTTTAGAAAAGGTTAGGAAGGGTATACATATACTACAAAGAGATTAACTGAAGATGAATTGTAAGATGTCTATGTTTAGTAGATTAGTCTATCAAAATATACTTTTACTTTAAATAAAAAGGAGCCTGGTATACATGAATGAAATGATGATTAATATTACATTTGATTTAATTTACTTGTTAAGTAGTTCACTTGTAGTGCTTTTACTATTCGCTTTTTTCGTAAATGGTTATGTTAATAAAAAGATTAGTGTATACAGAAATGAAGAAAAATAAAGATACATTATATAAAACTTTAGGAGGTTAATAGTTATGAATGTAGATAGAAAAATAGTAGGTGTTTTTAGAACAATTGATGATGCGGCACTCGTTATTAATGAATTAAATGAAAAAGGATACTCAGCAGATAACATTTCAGCTATTGCGAAAGATCAAAAGGAAATTGAACATCTGGAAGAAAAATCGGGTGAAAAAGTGAATAGCGAAACTGCACATAAAGCAGATATCTTTTCAGCGACAGGGCTTGTAGCTGGAGGAGTAGCAGGCGGACTCGGTGGTTTATTAACAGGTCTTGGTATACTTGCCGTTTCTGGAATGGGTCCAATTGTAGCAGCAGGACCAATCGCAGCAGCTATTGGAGGAGCTGGTATTGGCGGAGGAGCTGGAAGTTTAATAGGAGCATTTATCGGCTTAGGAATCCCTGAAGACCATGCTAAAAAGTATGAAGAATATATTTACGATGGAAATATATTAATTTTAGTAGATGCAAAATTAGATGATAAGTTAGAAATCTATAAAATATTTGATAAGCATAATGCCTATAACTCTGATTTCTTTAAATAAAATGTAAACAAAGTGAATATCGTTTTTGATCTTACAACTTTGGCGCGGCCGAGGAGTCGTATGACTATAAGAGAGGAAGGGCTTATAGTAAAAGATCAAGTCCTATTATGATATTGAGAAGGGAAGAGGTGTCTATTCGTGATTGTAAAAATATTAAAGGATAGTAGCAATAGTTTCCTTTGCACAGTTCAAAGTAAAAATGGAGATCAGTATGTGAAAAAATGGTTTAGTAAACATGAAAATAATAAAGAATTAGGGCGACCAACTTTTAAAGAAGTAGAAAAGGATTGGAAAGAAAATAGAGACTCGTTTATGTATCCTAATGTTAAAGCGCTTTATTGAACATAATGGGGGTTTTATTCTTACAAAATTGTCACACTCCTGTAAGGTAATTCAATAGATTAGATATTTTTTCTGTGTCATAATAAAGACATAAGAAAGCGCATTAAAAAACTACAACTTATTAGGAGAGTGTCAGTCATGATTGTAACAACAACGTCTGGAATTCAAGGTAAAGAAATTATTGAGTATATCGATATTGTAAATGGTGAAGCTATTATGGGTGCAAATATTGTCCGCGATTTATTCGCTTCCGTTCGTGATGTTGTCGGTGGTCGTGCTGGTTCTTACGAAAGCAAGCTAAAAGAAGCTCGTGATATCGCAATGGATGAAATGAAAGAACTTGCAAAACAAAAAGGTGCGAACGCTATCGTTGGTATTGACGTAGATTACGAAGTTGTTCGTGATGGAATGTTAATGGTTGCTGTAAGTGGTACAGCTGTACGTATATAAGTAAATAAAAAACAGGCTCACCCCTTAAAGTTCATGCTTTGAGGGGATTTTTTTGTTTCATGATTAAAGTTAAAATGAAGAAGAGTTGATGGCGTATTATAAGTACAAAAAATAAGCAAAACGTTATTGTAAAAGATGCTAGGATTGGGGGTATTGCACGGGAATTTAGATACTAAGCAGACGCACCCGCTTATTTCAAATATAGTATATATCGTTTTCAAGGAGAAAAGTAAGAAATACAGCAATCTTTATATTTGTTTAACGAGAGTGTTAACTTTATGATAAATAAAAAAATTGTTATTTGAGGTAAGGGGAGAAATAATGGTATGAATAACGAGAGTGTATAGTTTATAGAAATAAACGATTGAGCATGTAAAGGGTTGTATTACATAAAATTTATAATGAATAGAGGCGGTTACATTATGTTTTGGTTAGGGTGTTTTTTAGGATATATTGTAGGTTCAGTTATTACATGTGCTCTACTTTACTATGGGTATAGATCCAATGAAAATAAAAAAGTGGATATACAAAAGAGGGAGGAGAGGAAAGTCAATAAAAAAGGTGTATAGGATGTGGAAGGTAAGGTGATAATGTTGATGCAACAATAAAGGACAGTACATATTTTATATGACGATTATGTACTGTTCCGCTTATTCTTTTTGGATTATGAAAAATTGTTGCCTGTCTTGCTATAAATTTCATAGGCGAAATAACCAAATAAATAGCCTATTCCAGACCCTAAACTAATGGAAAACAGTGAGAAATCTGGGGGAAACATACCGGAAATCAAACCAATCATACAGCCGACAAGCATTCCCATAGGTATGAAACTATCTAATAACAGTTGAGCTTTTTGAGATTTTTTCTTACCTAATTTTCCGTTCTTATATTTATGTTCCAATCTTTTAATTACAAATACTACAATTCCACCAACTATTACAACAGGCGCGATTGCCGTGATTAGCCACATGTGAAAATCTCCTTTCACCTTTTAATAGGATTATACCAGATACTTACAATTAGGTGTTCCTAAACGTACTATCTAGTCTATTTAAATGGCCAATCAAAAAGACTCCTTCAATTGTAGTCAGTAACCCGTCAAAAAAACTTTCCCTTTCGTTTTCTCCGCAGATTGCACAACATCAACCGCCGTTTTCACATCCGCTAAGTCATATGTAGAATGGACTTTCATAAAACGTAATTGCTCATTTTCTACTAGACGAATTAAGTGACGAAACGTCTCCTGCCATTTATATGCTGACACATTTTTATTCCAATGTCGTAAATGAAATATGTTTGCGTGTACTTTTGCTTTTGTGACAATCTCGGCCCAGTTCACTTGTATTCCTGATAGAAGACCGATCGTTAAAAAATGCCCGTTTGGACGTAAGGAGAAAGCTAATTCATTTCCATCCGGTCCTCCGATAGAATCAATCGCAGCATCCGCACCAATCCCGTTTGTTAATTCCATAACGGTTTCATAAAGCGGAGCAGTGGAAGTATCAACTACATATGCAGCACCAAGGCGCAGTAATTCTTCTGTATGCTTATTATTTCTTGTAACGGCAATTAATCGGAAATTTAAAATTTGGGATAACTGCGCAAATAGATGTCCAATAGCGGACCCACAAGCATTCACTAATAAAACGTCATTACGCTGTAAGTTTAACGTTTCTGTACAAGTAACCCACGCCGTAAGGGGATTAATATACATTTGTGCCGCTGTGAAATCATCAATGGAATCAGGAATAGGGACTACAAAATCAGCTGATGTCTTCACATATTCTTGCCAAGTACCTTCCCCGCGTAAAGGTAACACTCGTTTACCGATAAGCTCTCGAGAAACAAAAGCACCAACATTTTCTACAATACCAACACCTTCATAGCCAGGTATGTTAGGTAAAGGAATTCTATGAGCGTATGCTCCTGTGATGGGAATTAAGTCAGATGGATTAATCGGTCTAACTAGCATACGGACGAAAACTTCATTATCTTTCAGTGGTTCTATATTTTTATATTCAACTTGTAATACGTCTTTTGGATTGCCAAACTTATGAAATTGAATGCATGTTCCAAGCAAAGTAATTTGCCCCCTTAGTTTGATTGGGTTTATTATAGCATTTTTAGTTTGGGTGGTTACTTTGTTAGTGATAAATAGGGTTTTTAATTTACGTATTTATCAGAATTTTATAAAATGTGTATATAACTATAAAATGGGGGGATTTCTTCATGTGTACTAGTTTGACGTTACAAACT
Organism: Bacillus sp. 7_6_55CFAA_CT2; assembly: GCF_000238655.1. Taxonomy (NCBI): domain Bacteria; kingdom Bacillati; phylum Bacillota; class Bacilli; order Caryophanales; family Bacillaceae; genus Bacillus; species Bacillus sp. 7_6_55CFAA_CT2. The sequence goes on from NZ_JH414710.1 coordinate 285,472, forward strand.
AAAAATTTCCAACATCTTTTTGCGAGAACAATGGATTTCACATTAGATATGAATCAGGAAGTAATAATCATTCCTCGGCGTTATCAGTGGAACAATATAACTGGTGAAACTATCCGAGCGAAAAAGGCTGTTGTCGGAATGGGAATTAATCATGAAGGAAGGGTCATTATGGCGGACGGAGTAAATGAAGCTGGTATGACGTGTGCCACTCTCTATTTCCCGGGATTCGCTACTTATAGTAACAGTATAGATAACCATAAAACGAATTTAGCGCCATTTGATTTTGTGGCTTGGAGCCTCACGCAATTTAATTCTGTTGAAGAGTTAAAAAAATCTGTTGATAACATTTCCCTTATAGATATACCATTACCAGTTTTAGGAATTACCCCGCCGCTACATTGGATTTTAGCAGATAAATGGGGAGATTGTATTGTACTTGAGCCGACAACTGATGGACTAAAAATGTATGACAATCCATTAGGAGTGATGACTAATAGTCCGGAGTTTAATTGGCATTTACAAAATTTAAGACAATATATTGGACTTAAATCGCAGCCATTTGCGCCAACGGAGTGGGGAGATGTACCATTAAGTGCTTTTGGCCAAGGTTCAGGAACGATGGGACTTCCTGGAGATTTTACCCCGCCATCAAGATTTGTACGGGCAGCATATGGCAAACAAAACATTCAAGGTATAGAGAACGAAGAAGAGGGGATATCGGCTATTTTTCATATCTTATCAAATTGTGAGGTTCCTAAAGGGGCAGTAATAACAGAAGACGGAACATTAGATAATACCATCTATACGAGTGCAATGTGTATGGAATCTGGAACATATTATTACCATACTTACGATTGTAGACAAATTATAGCTATTCATTTATTCAATGAAAATTTAGATACAGCTGAGATTAAAACTTATCCGTTTCAACGGAAACAAAAAATATTTTATGAAAACTGAAGCGCCCCTGAAAAAGTGAGACTGATAAAAACACCTCCATTTAATTTGCATACTTAGTATGCGAATTTAGGAGGTGTTTTTTATCATTTACCAATATTCAGGTTTACTTCTTGCTATTCTATTAAGCCGAAGCTCTCTTCATTCTCTCAAGTAAACTAGACAACACATGCGTACGATACGATTCTAGTTTTTTACCTTCATAAGTACGGATACCTAATTTTTTAAGTTCTTTTACATACCAACCTTTGCTTCCGAAATACATGTGATCGCTCCCCTTCAACTTTGTTTTATTTATTCTGATTGCATATGGAGGTACAGGTAATATAATGAAGGAAATGAATTTCGCGCGAAAATGGTTAACTTTGTTGCAAAAGACATATATACTAAAGATAGTATACAACGAGGTGGAGAAGACGTGATTATAGAGAAGCACGAAATTCAAATTGACCAAATTACTAGCGGTAAAGTGAATATCTTTACTTTCTATCGAAATAGAAAGCAAATTGATGATCATTTTTTACGATTGCAAGAACCATCGCTTACAGCAAACTACTTCTTCCATTTTCATTTTGATGCAGAGAGCTTGCATCTACTGCAGAAAGAGTTTCCGAGCGTATATCCGTACGACGGTAGTGAAACGATTCACGACTGGACGGAAAAGATGAAAGCAGAATTGCAACATCAGATCCAAACAGGTAAATGGAATAAACGCGTACGTATCGGTAATCGTATTCTAGATGTGGTGTTTACGTGGTGTGACGAAGATATAGTAGAGTGAAAAAGAAGCGGATGACGCTTCTTTTTTTAGCGCTGGAATAAAACGAGCTTACCTGCAGTAGATGTACAGCGATGTGTTTTTTCATACAATCCTTTTTCTTGTAAGATAGATTCACCTTTTACTTTTGCTTCTTTTTCAGTTGCCGCCTCGAATGATTCGTCTAATGCTTTTGAACCATCTTTTTCAAAGACTGTTAGAACGTATACTCCCATGAAAATTCCCTCCAATAATTAAAATCAGAATCTTATAATTATTTTGACATAAAACGCTACAATATGCAAAGAAATATATGACATTGCGTGGTAAAATAGAATGAAACTTTAATTATCGAGAATATTTTTATTCTCGATAATTATTAGTTTTCAGCGATTTAAATTTTGATAAAATGAAACTTTTGAAAGATAGAAAGGATCGTTATTTGTGAAACAAGTAAAGTTTATACATGCGGCTGATTTGCATTTGGATAGTCCGTTTAAAGGGATGGAGATGAATGTTGCGCAGTCTGTGTGGGAGAGAATGAAGCAAAGTACGTTTGAATCATTTGAGCGTATTGTTGATAAAGCGATTCAAGAGCGCGTTGATTTCGTATTACTAGCTGGGGATTTGTATGATGCGGAGACGAGAAGTTTGAGGGCGCAAGTGTTTGTGCGTGAGCAAATGAAGAGACTTTCGCAATACGATATCCCTGTTTTTATTATTCACGGTAACCATGATCATTTAGGGGGAAGCTGGGCAGCAATTGAGTTTCCAGAAAATGTTCATGTATTTACTGAGCCTTATGTAGAAGAGAAATCATTTTATAAAAATGGTGAGCTATTAGCTTCTATTTATGGTTTTAGTTATTTGCAGCAAGCGGTAACGGATAATATGACAGCGCAGTATACGAAAATGAGTGATGCGCCTTTTCATATTGGTATGCTTCACGGAAGTGTGGAAGGAGATGCAGAGCATAATCGCTATGCACCGTTTCAAATTCGTGAGTTGAAAGAAAAACAGTTTGATTATTGGGCTCTTGGCCATATACATAAACGTGAAATTTTATCAGAAGAACCATACATTATTTATCCAGGGAACATACAAGGTCGTCATCGTAAGGAAACAGGCGAGAAGGGTGCATACCTTATTGAACTTACGAAAAAAGGATCGCAGTGTTCATTTTTCCATACGGCGGATGTTGTGTGGGATGAGATAGAAGTGAGTATCGATGGACTTGAAACGGTTGATGAACTTATGACGAGCGTATCAAGTGCGATAAATGAATGCCGAAGAGAAGAAGAAGGGACATTATTAACTGTCATATTTACAGGACAAGGCCCACTTTCACCTTATTTGCGCGACGAAAAGCGTGTGGAAGAGATTTTTCACATTTTAGCATCTGGAGAAGAGCGAAAAGATTTCGTATATGCGATGAAGTGGAAAAATGAGACGGTTTCTTTTGCGGAAATCGAACGTTTGAAAGCGGAAAATCATTTCATCGGTAGTGTGCTAAAGGAGTTAGAAGCTTTCACTAATATGGACGGAGTATTGCGCACTATTTGGACATCTCCTGTAGCGCGTAATAGTATTGAATCTTTTACAGAAGAAGAGAAGAAAGAGATTCAAAAGGAAGCAGAAAATATTATTTTAGAACAATTATTCCAGCAAGAGAGGGATAAAAAATGAGAATTGAAAAACTCCATATTTATGGGTACGGAAAATTAGAAAATGTGGAAATGGATCTTTCCTTGCTGACAGTGTTATACGGTGAAAATGAAGCGGGGAAATCGACAATTCGCTCATTTATGAAAAGTATTTTATTCGGTTTTCCGACGAGAGGACAGCGCCGTTATGAGCCGAAAGAAGGCGGGAAGTATGGCGGTGCGATCACTGTGCAAACAGAGCAGTACGGTCGTTTGAAAATTGAGCGATTGCCAAAGACGGCAGCTGGCGAGGTGACCGTTTATTTTGAAGACGGGAAAACGGGCGGAGAAGAAATTTTAAACGATATATTAAGCGGGATGAATGAAAGTTTATTTGAATCTGTCTTTTCATTTGATATGCATGGCCTTCAAAACATTCATCAGCTCGGCGAAGCGGATATTGGCAATTATTTATTTTCGGCAAGTGCAGTCGGAAGTGATGCTCTATTGCAGTTAGATAAAAAGCTAGAAAAAGAAATGGACCAGCGCTTCAAGCCGAGTGGTCGTAAACCAGAAATTAACGTATCATTGCAAGAGATGAAGAAGCTGGAAGAGAAGATGAAAGAGTGGCAAGGGAAAATTGGCACGTATGAAAAGCAAGTGGAGCAGTTAAAAGAAAGTGAAGAGAAACTTGCTTCTGTTCGCGGGGAAAAAGAGAATGCAGAAAAGCGGAAGCAAGATTATGAAATATTAGCAGCGCTTGAGCCTCTCGTTATTGAAAAGCGTGCGCACGAGAAAGTGTTAGAGAACGAGAGCGGGCAGTTTCCTGTAAACGGAATGGCGCGTTATGAAGCAATTAAGGCGAAGATGGAGCCGCTTCAATTACAAGTTGATTCGCTCCACAAGAAAATTGAGACAGTGCAATCGGAAATTGCCTCGATTCAAATAGATGAAGAGTTTTTACAAAAAGAAAGTTATGTAGAAGAACTTCGTATGCAGCATATGTCTTACGAAAATGCACGCCAAGAAATGCGTGATTTGACAGGAAGTATTACGAATATAAAAGAAGAACTGGCAGAACTAGAGCAACAAATTGGTGCTACTTTTGAAAAGGAAACAGTTCTGTCGTTTGATATGAGTTTGGCAACGAAAGAGTTAATTACGCAAACAGTGCAAAAGGCGCGTGAATTAGAAACGCAAAAAGCACAGCTTGATGATCGTTTTAAAGTAGCGCAGGAGCAATTAGAAGAACAAGAAGAGAATATAAGACAGATTAAGCAACAAATGTTAGCGGATGAAGAGCGAAATGCGTTAGCTGAGAAAGAGAAGTCGTTCCAAGATGCGGCGTTTATCGGTATGGGCGCAGAGAGAATGAAGCGCAAGTACGAGGAAAAAGCAGGAGCGGCTATGCAAAAGAAAAAGCAGTGGCAAAGAGTTTGTCTTCTGTTACTCCTTATTAATACAGGCATTTTATTCACGAGCTTATTTATAGACAATCGCCCGCTTTTATTTATTAGTGTCATCGTATTTGTAGGGATTGTTCTCGCCCTTGTTTTATATAAAGATTCATCAAGCGGATTACAAGAAGAGCTTCTTACTCTTCAGCAAAGTGCCGGCGGGAGACAAAGTGAAGAAGCGATGTCTGTACGCTATGAGTTAGAAAAAGATGAAGAGATTCGGAAGTTATTTGAGCGCGAGTCTTATAAGTTACAGCAGTTGGAACGAGCGTATGATAAAGTCGTTTCATCGTATGAGGAATGGGAGAGAGAAACGTTCCAGGCGGGAGAACAAGTCGATGCATATAAAACGCGCTATATGTTTCCTGAATTTTATACGTATGCACACATATTGCCGGCGTTTGAGCGTATTGAAAAAATGCAGCAATTATATCGGGAGTTAGAGAAGCAAGGTACGCGAAAATCTTCATTATATGAAATGATTTCGCAATTTGAACATAAACTAGAAACTGTTATCGGTAGTGCGGAGTATAGTAAGCTACACGAGGCACAAAGCCGTATGCAAAATGAGAAAGAGAAGCGCCAAACTTGTAAGCAGTTAAAAGAAAAACTGGCGGAATGGCAAGAAGAATATGAGTTTATGCAAGAACAATTAAAGCAATTACTAATAGAACGAGATGGTTTATGGCATATTGCAGAGTCTACAGATGAAGAGATGTTTTTAGAAGCAGGTAAACTGGCGGAAAAACGTGAGGATGCAGAGAAACAAGTGGGGCGTTTATTACCGCAAATTGATCTGTTGGAACAGCGTTTAACGAGTTTATCATTAGCTGAACATTATGAAGCTGATGGTTATGAAGAGAAATTAAAGAGAGAAATGACAGTCGTGCAAAATTGTCTGGCGCAAGAGAAAGAATTGACAGAGCGTATTGCGAAACATCGTATGGAAATTGCGAATTTAGAAGAAGGTAGTACGTACGGCGATTTAATGCATGAATGGGAAATGAAAAAAGCGCAAGTGCGTGAACAAGTGAAGAAGTGGGCTGCTTATGCGGCCGCAAAGACAGTGTTAACGAAAACGAAGCACTATTATCATGAAGTTCATCTTCCTCGTATTTTACAAAAATCAGAAGAGTATTTCGTCTATTTAACAGGCGGACGCTATAGTAAAATCTTTTCACCGTCAGAGGCAGAACCGTTTATCGTTGAACGTAACGACGGTATGCGTTTTTACAGTCATGAACTAAGCCAAGCGACAGCGGAGCAGTTATATTTATCGCTGAGATTTGCACTCGCGAAAACATTCGAACATGATTATCCATTCATTATTGATGATAGTTTCGTGCATTTTGATGCGGTAAGGACGAATCGAACGATTGAACTTATAAAGGAAATTGCAAAGGATAGACAAGTCATATTCTTTACATGTCATGCGCATTTACTCGCGTATTTTACAGAAAAACAGATTATAAAATTAACACATATGCGTAAAGAAAATGAGTTGTAGTGTGCTATACTAAAAGTAACTGATTTGGTGGAGGAATTCGAATGAAAAAGAAAATTGCAGAATATGAAGTTGGTGAACAAGTCGATATTTTCTTGTTAATTAAAACAGCGACAAAAGGTATCGCAAGCAATGGAAAGCCATTTTTAACAGTAATCTTACAAGATCCAAGTGGAGACATTGAAGCGAAGCTATGGGACGTATCACCAGAAGTTGAGAAACAATATGTAGCGGAAACAATCGTGAAAGTAGCTGGTGATATTTTAAACTACAAAGGACGTATTCAATTACGTGTGAAACAAATTCGTGTTGCGAATGAAAATGAAGTAACAGATATCTCAGACTTCGTAGAAAAAGCACCAGTGAAAAAAGAAGATATGGTTGAGAAAATTACGCAATACATATTTGAAATGAGAAACCCGAACATTCAGCGTCTAACAAGACATTTATTAAATAAGCATCAAAACGAATTTTTAGACTATCCAGCAGCGACAAAGAACCATCACGAGTTCGTATCTGGACTAGCTTATCACGTCGTATCAATGCTTGATTTAGCGAAAGCTATCTCAAATCTATATCCATCGTTAGATAAAGACTTACTATATGCAGGCGTTATTTTACATGACCTTGGTAAAGTAATCGAACTATCTGGCCCAATTTCTACAACGTATACGTTAGAAGGAAATTTACTAGGCCACATTTCTATTATGGTGAACGAAATTGGTAAAGCAGCAGACGAATTGCAAATCGATGCAGAAGAAGTATTAATTCTTCAACACATCGTCCTTTCGCACCACGGAAAAGCAGAATGGGGTAGCCCAAAACCACCATTAGTAAAAGAAGCAGAAATTCTGCACTACATCGATAACCTAGATGCAAAAATGAACATGATGGACCGCGCATTAGGACGCACAAAACCAGGTGAATACACAGAGCGTGTCTTTGCACTTGATAATCGTTCGTTCTATAAACCGACGTTCCATAATTAATAGTGTGAATAAAGTGGCCTCATTAAGTGTTAATACGCTTAGTGGGGCTGTTGTATAATGATAATAAAGTTATTGAATTTTGATTATTAAAAAGCTAAGAGCCTTACTACATTCTACGTAGCAAGGCTCTTTAAAGTTGTTTCAAATTACATCCATCTGTTCGTTCAAGTGTAACTATTCGCAATTATTTGATATTATATAGGTGAATAGAAAGATACATTAAAAATTAGTTTCGTAGTTGTAAAAGGAGGTTATTTATATTATTCTCTTATAATTTTTCCAAAAGGGAGAGTTTATGAAAAAGATTAATGTTTTTGTATTAACGATATTTATATTATTCTCAGGATTCGCAACACAAAGTTATGCGTTGTCAGATTCGCAATCTGCGGCAATACAAGCGTTGCTAGATGATGCCTGTCGTATATCAGGTGTGCCGGGAATGTCAATCTCAATACTTGCTGATGATGAAGTGTTCTACTTTTCTTCAGGGTATGCAGACCGTGAAAAGGGGTTGTCTGCAAGTGAAAATACACTCTATGAGTTAGCCTCGGTCAGTAAAGCTTTTACCGGTATGGGTATTATGCTATTGGAAGAGCAAGGGCTGCTCTCAATGACTGACCCTGTCCAAAAATATTTACCTTGGTTTACATTAAAGTATCAAGGGAAACCTGTTGATATGCAAAGTCTTACACTAAATAACTTTCTTCACCATACCAGTGGTCTAACAAATATTAGGCATCTTCAAAATATTCCACAAGGCAATACACCGGATATGTTGCAAAAGACTGTGGAAATGCTCGTTGATGCTGAATTGGCGTTCCCTCCCGGTGAACAGTATAACTATGGAACCGTTAATTATGACGTATTGGGTTTGGTTATTGAGATTGTGTCGCGACAAAGCTATGAAGACTTTATGAAGGAACAGGTATTTCAGCCGCTAGGTCTTCACCAGACGTATGTTTATAAAGAAGATGCTCAAGCTACTGGACAGTTGGCACAGGGCTACCGTTCTTCCTTTTTTATGACAACTCCATTTAAAGCTCCGGATTATGCTGGGAATAAACCCGCAGGCTACATCATTTCTAATACAAAAGATATGGCTCGTTGGCTGGGCATACAGATGGGTATCGTGCAGGACATACCCGAAATATTTTACACGGTTATCGAAAAATCACATAGGGGTGATATGTCTGTTTCGGCTGTCAACGGTATGTATTATGCGGCAGGTTGGTCCGTAAATGCCGAACAAACGATTATAGAACACACTGGGGGCAATCCAAATTTCAGAACCGAAGTAGTCATACTGCCAAATGAACGAACAGCCGTCTCCTTGCTGAGCAACGGCACAAATACCAATACAAACATGGTACTAAAAGTTAAAGATATATTAGAAGGCAATCTAACTCAGTCATATGAAATAAGCGGCACACAGCTTTTGGATATCATTTTGTCGTCTATCACAATTATTTTTTGCCTATTGGCCGTTTTGCTATTTCTCTTAGGATTACGCAGAAGGAGAACGAATGAGCGACAGCCAATGACAAAAAAGAGAATAACCGTAACAGTTATTTTCCTGATCGCTACGATTGCTCTGGGTATACTGTGCTGCGCTTTCGATTGGTCAACAATACTTATGTGGCAAACATATAGTGTTCTTACAGCTTTGATTTCGTCAGCATTATTAACAGCAAGCATTACATGGTTTGTATACACTCACCGATAAAATACCTTGCTCCCAAGATAAGCATAATGTTAAGTCATTAAAGTCCGATTGGTGAGGGCTGATAATCAGTGGGGGGAAGAAAACCCCCACTGATTAAAGTTTCACTTTATTAAAAATGAAATAAAATAGTTAAGAAGTACGCATGGGTGTAACGAAGAACTAATAAAACATATCTTGCCACTAGAATGGGGGCATATCAACTTTTAAATTGAGTACCGCCAGCATTTCAGAAAAAATATGTTAAGCAAAAAATACAATAAGCTGTCCATATGGGCAGCTTATTTACATAATTCTCGATATTGGAAGTTGATTAATATTAGTTCATTTGTTTTTCGAAAGGAGTTATTTTGTTCGTCAAAGATAATATCAAAGTAATTCGCGTACCCCATAGTTGGTGGCGCAAATAGTTGATTTTATAGGGGGAAAACCTGTAACTAAAGCCTAACATAGGTGTTTTTGTTTAAATTTTGCTTAATTCTCACTAGTAATTAACTAAAAATTTAGAAATCGTTATATAATGAATTTAATTTAAAATTAGGAGTGATTAAATTGCCAGATATGATAAACCTCGTTCTTTTCATCATTATAGCGAGGTGTTAAAACTTCTAATAGAAAGCATATTCGATTAAGAAAGAAGGGGTAGTTATGAAAACTAGTGAAGAAACGCATTGGCAAAGGTTTAAACGTAAGAGTAAATCCCCGAAAGAGTGGTTAAAGAAAGTATACGAATTTTTTATTAATGAACACGTATGGGATGCTATCTTTAAAGTGTTCCTTAAACTAGTATGGGCAGTAAAAGGTATGGGGAAAAGCTTGAAACGGGTAATAGAAAACATATTCAATTAAATTCTATTCTTTCATAATTTCCTCATACGATCGATAATTTCCAATAAATTTGTTTTATATAATGGAGTGTGAATACAACAGTTGATACAGCAATGGCTATAATACCTATATGTGCGTAAAAATTGAAGTAATCATATTTCTGGAAGAAAAATTCAAGGACAGGAAATAAAAGAGTAAGACTAGCAATTAATATTAATTGTTCTTTTTTCATTATCATGCCTCCTTCTTTGTATAATTCAGCATTGATAGAAACAATTTCTATATGAATATCCTATACATGATCAGTTAACATAACGTCCTATTATCGGTAGCAAGAAAAAAGGAGGAACCCTAATCTCACAAGGGAACCTCCTTTTTTTGTTCTATCAATCTATGCAATTTTTTATACATTCCTATTCTGGTGCGGTTTTAGGGTTCTTGTCTGTTATTGGATTAACGAAAAAACTGTATAAAATCTCGCATACTCTTAGCGTGTTTTTTTCAAAAATGCTGGCGATATCTCACATCCATCAACTTATGAATTTTATAATGTCCTCAAACCAAGAATTTCTCGTGTTTTTAGTCCAAAATGTTATTTAATAAAAAAATATCTCGAATTCGAGATAAAATACTTGCTTTTTAATCACTTGAGTTGTAAAGTGATAGTAACGAAAGTAATTGAGCCATATGAAAAACATACAATCAGTTGTTTTTGAGTTAAAAACGAAAGTAACTTATGCAGTAAAAACTAAGATGAATTTACAAAAACATAATGAGAATAAATTGAACAGCTAAAAAGCATATTATTTTTTTATCATCACTTGACTAGTAAAACGAAGCGGAGGAATTAAAAATGTATAAAATTAAAGGGCATCATCACATTTCAATGGTTACGAAAAATGCAAATGAAAATAATCACTTTTATAAAAATGTGCTTGGATTACGTCGTGTGAAAATGACAGTGAACCAAGATGATCCGTCAATGTACCATTTATTTTACGGAGATAAAACAGGAAGTCCGGGTACAGAGTTATCATTTTTTGAAATTCCTTTAGTAGGAAGAACATATCGCGGTACAAATGCGATTACTCGAATTGGATTACTCGTTCCTTCAGAGGAAAGCTTACATTACTGGAAAGAACGATTTGAGAAATTTAATGTGAAACATAGTGAGATGACAACATATGCAAATCGTCCTGCTTTACAATTTGAGGATGCTGAAGGTCTTCGCTTAGTACTACTCGTTTCAAACGGAGAAAAAGTAGAGCACTGGGAAAATTGGGAGAAATCAGAAGTTCCTGCAAAGCATCAAATTCAAGGAATGGGTTCAGTGGAAATGACAGTGCGTAGACTTGATAAACTGGCGAGTACACTTACAGAGATGTTTGGTTATACAGAGGTTAGCCGAAGCGAAGAGGAAGCAATTTTTCAGTCCATTAAAGGAGAGGCTTTTGGAGAAATCGTTGTGAAATATTTAGATGGTCCTACTGAAAAGCCCGGCCGCGGTAGCATCCACCATTTAGCAATTCGCGTGAAAAACGATGCAGAGCTTGCCTATTGGGAAGAACAAGTGAAACAAAGAGGCTTCCATTCTTCAGGAATCATTGACCGTTTCTACTTTAAAAGCTTATATTTCCGTGAATCAAACGGAATCCTATTTGAAATTGCGACAGATGGACCAGGATTTACAGTTGATGGAGATGTGGAACATCTAGGAGAAAAACTTGATTTACCACCGTTCTTAGAAAATCAGCGTGCAGAGATTGAAGCAAATTTAGCACCTATTGAAGAGAAGTAATAGGAGAGAAAATATAAATTAAAAACCATTGGAGGAATATAAAATGAACCAATTAAAAGGAATTCACCACGTTACAGCGATTACAAGTAGTGCAGAAAAAAACTATGAGTTTTTCACTCACGTTTTAGGAATGCGTTTAGTTAAGAAAACAGTAAACCAAGATGACATTCAAACGTATCATTTATTCTTTGCAGATGATAAAGGTAGTGCAGGAACAGATATGACATTCTTTGACTTCCCAGGTATTCCAAAAGGAGTACACGGTACGAATGAAATTTCAAAAACTTCATTCCGAGTGCCAACTGATGCAGCATTAGCATATTGGGTGAAACGTTTTGACCGTCTTGAAGTAGAACATACAGGAATTAAAGAGCAATTTGGTAAGAAAACTCTTTCTTTCGTTGACTTTGATGACCAACACTATCAATTAATCTCAGATGAACTTGATAAAGGGATTGAATCAGGTACACCATGGCAAAACGGACCAGTTCCATTAGAATATGCAATTACTGGTTTAGGGCCTGTATTCATCCGTATTGCAAACTTTAGTTTCTTCAAAGAAGTGTTAGAAAAAGTTTTATTATTTAAAGAGGTTGCGCAAGAAGGAGAATTCTATTTATTTGAAGTGAATAAAGGTGGAAACGGTGCTTCTGTCATTGTAGAACATAATACGGTTCTTCCAGAAGCACGACAAGGTTTTGGTACGGTTCACCATGCTGCATTCCGTGTAGAAGATCGCGCTGTATTAGAAGAATGGATTGAGAGAATCAGTAGCGTTGGACTTCCTTCATCTGGCTATGTAAACCGTCACTTCTTCGAATCATTATACGCAAGAGTTGCACCACAAATCTTATTTGAATTTGCAACAGACGGCCCAGGGTTTATGGGAGATGAGCCATACGAAACACTTGGCGAAAAATTATCTTTACCTCCATTCCTAGAGCCAAAACGTGAAGAAATTGAAAAATTAGTTCGTCCAATTGATACAGTGAGAAGTACGAAGGAATTTATTAAAGAGTAAAAATAGAGATAGTAAGTAGGAGAGCAGGTAGTTTTAGCGGAGTGCTGGAACTGCTTGCTTTTTATTTGTCCTGTTAAGTTTTCTGACAATTGTTTCTCAAGTTATTAAAAAGGAAAAGTTTGGTATAATTAATTAAAATATTTAATTTTCTGATAATTATTTTTCAATACATAGAAAAGGAGTGGTAATATACAATTTTGATAATTGTATAAAAATCCTAATTTTGTAATTTTGGAGAAAAGGGGATGCGAGTGTATGGGAGCAGATGTAGTAACGCGGGAGCAAATGAAACACTTATTGGATGATTGGTATCGTGTAATGTTGCAGCAAAATATAGAGAAGGCCACGGAAATGAAAGAGGAGATTGAAAGTAAGATTAGTGGGTTGGACGTGGATCAGGATGTATTGATTTATCATGCGTTGTTGAATTTTAGGTATCAAGTTTTGAATGATTGGGTTTCGATTAAAGAAGGTCACTTTAATCAAGTAGAACCTTTTGAAGTTCCGCAAGAAGGTTTGCTAGCTTATTATTATCATTTGTTTAAAGCGCTTTATTTTAGAATGGTTGAAAATTATGAGGAAGCTAGTAAAGAATTTGAACAGGCAGAAAAATTATTAGAATATATTCAAAATCCTTGTGAAAAAGCAGAATTTAATTATCGTTTAGGTGAATTTTACTATCATACATACCAGGAAGTGAAAGCTATTCACCATATTCAAAAAGCGAAAGAAGAATTTATAAATCATCCTGAGTACCAAATTAATGTTGCATTATGTGAAAATATATATGGTTTATGTTGCGTGGAATTAAAGCAATTTGAATTAGCTGAAGAAAGTTTTAATATTGCTTTAGATGTATTCCAAAGATTAAATCATAAAAAGTACGTTCTGATGATTAGAAACAATTTAGGTTGGTTATATGGTACTCAAAATCTATCTGATTTAGCCATTCGTCATGCTTCTGAAGTTGCTGAGAAATTACCTAAACATTATAAAGCGATTTTTACAGTGGCTGAAGAGTATTGGAAATTGGGTGAAATTGAGTTAGCGCAAAAATATATTGCGATGGGAATTGAAACATGTAACGAATTAAAAAATAAAGAATTTCAATATCGTTTTATGATATTGGAAGAATTGAATAAGGGCTCTAATGCAAATGAAATGGAGAAAATTGTATTAGAAAGCATTTCGTATTTTGAAAGTAAAAATCTGTTAGAATGTATAAAAGAATACAGTGAAAAATTAGCAATGCAATTTTATGAAGAAGGTAATCATATCAAAGCAAGTAAATATTTTTATATAAATAATAAGGCGAATAAAAAATATTTAGAAAAGGGAGCTTTGAAATAATGAAAAAACTTAGCAAATTAATAGCGGGATTAGCAATTTTGGGGGCTTTAGCCATAGGATTAAACAGCTCTACTGAATCTAATCAATACGCTAGTCGAGGAGATACGGGTGGAGCACCAGCAAGACCAGACTACGTTAACATTGGCGACACAGGAGGAGCACCAGCAGATAATAAAGGCGACGGCGGCGGAGTAAGCCAACTATAATAACAAAGAAAGGGACTTCAACATGAAGTCCCTTTTTCTATTTTCAGGCCATGTAGAGAAAAGAATTGACTTACTTTAAATATGTAACTATAATAGTTGCAGTATAACCATTAGTAATAGAAATGAGTTATATTTTTTTAGTATAATTGTAACTGTATTAGTTACAATTAAAAAGAGAACATAAAATAACCAAAAAATGTAAAAACTTTTAAATAGCAACAAGAGAAAGGAGACGGGAACTTTGAAAAGGTTTAAGTTTTATATGATTAGCGGTATTGTGCTCGTTTTGTTAATTATTTGTAACTTCGTTGAGAAGCCGATTGCGAAGGTTGGCGAAGTGAAAGATACTGTTATGATGAAGCTGAATACGAAAGAGAGTATGGCGCAAATTGATGGACAGACGATTTATTTTAAACAAATTGGTGAGGGAAAACCCCCTTTACTTATGTTGCATGGGTTTGGTGGTTCTTCTGATGGGTTTAGTGATATTTATCCGGAACTAGCGCGAGACCATACGATTATTGCGGTTGATATTTTAGGGTTTGGGCGTTCTTCTAAACCTATTGATTTTCAGTATTCGTTTCCTGCGCAAGTGAATTTATATTATAAGTTAATGAAGAAGCTCGGATACGATCAGTTTGCGGTGCTCGGCCATTCAATGGGCGGAGAGATGTCTCTCAATTTAGCGTATTTATATCCGGATGCAGTGACGCATCTCATCTTGGCGGATGCTACAGGGATAGAGTCTTTCCAGCAAAAAGAAAGTTATGAAGTACCACCGCTATCGACGGACTTACAAACTGTAACCGAGATTACGAAGTATAATAAAAATGAAGTGAAAAATAGTCGTGATGATAAAGAGCATTATGATCAGCTTACGAAAATGAGAGAGCGCCGCATCGCGATGGAAGCCGATAAGATTAAGGTGCCGACTTTAATTATATGGGGACGACACGATAAGAGCGTTTCTTGGAAAAATGGTGAACTGTATCATGGGCTATTTGCAAATAGTACGTTTCATATTATTGAAAAAGGATACCACGCACCGTTTCGTCAAGAACCAATTGAGTTTATGGAATATGTACAAGCATTTTTCGCGAAGCATCCACAATAAAAATTTTAAGCATAAATCCACTTCTTTCCTCATAAAGTGAAACTAATAAGGCTTGTCTAAGGAAAGGAATGAAGTGATTTGGAAACTTTACCATGGTGGGTGTATCTTGTGATTGTCGGGATTGTACTAAGTGGCTACATGGTTTTATATACTTCGAAAAAAGAGCAAGATATGGATAATGAGTTTATTGAAAAAGAAGGCGAAGTATATATGAAGCGTTTAGAAGAAGAGCGTGAGAAACGTAATCAGGAAAGTGATAAAGATTCGGTATTGCTTTAATAGAAATTTTGAAAGGTTACCACCTAGTAGGATTTTATATCTCGGTGGTAGCTTTTTTTCTTCTGCGGGAGCAGTATATGTTCATCAAGCTAAGGTTATATTAGTTTAATTTTACATGTATAAGAGAGTCATCATAAACTTTTATTGATGGTATTTATATATTTTTTTACTCATAAGAATGGAACTAGTGGGGATTTTACTGGGGGGGGATTAACAATGCATAGGGATGAAACTTCATTACATCCGGATACAGGTGTTACATCTGTAATGTTTGTTGAGCGTTCATTAAATGAAATTCGTTTTTGGTCTAGAATCATGAAGGAGCATTCTTTTTTTCTTCGTTTAGGATTTAGGTGCGAGGATACTCAACTAATCGAAGAGGCGAATCAATTTTATCGATTGTTTGAACATATTGAACAAATAGCGCATTCCTATACAAATGAAACAGATCCTGAGCAAATAAAAAGATTTAATGCAGAAGTACAACAAGCCGCAACTAATATTTGGGGATTTAAACGAAAAATTTTAGGATTAATTCTCACATGTAAATTGCCAGGACAAAATAACTTTCCACTTTTAGTTGACCATACAAGTAGGGAAGCTGATTATTTTAGAAAACGTTTAATACAATTAAATGAAGGTAAATTAGATGCGCTTCCTGATGCTATTATTAAAGAAAATGTTTTCTTTTTACGGATTATGGCAGACCATGCTAAATTTATTGGCCATCTTCTTGATCCATCGGAAAGAAAGCTTGTAGATACAGCACGGAATTTTAGCAATGATTTTGATGAATTGATGTATCAAGCAATTGACTTAGAATCTATGAAACCACAATCCCAAACAGCCCCTCTTTTAGATCAATTTTTAGATCAAAATCGTGTGTCGGTTGCATCTCTTCGGGATTTTAAGAAAACAGCACGTGATTTAATTGAGCAATGTAAAATAAAGAGTATCATTCATCCGTTATTAGCAGACCATGTTTTCCGTGAAGCTGATAGATTTCTTGAAATCATTGATATGTATGATGTTCATCTTACAAATATTCAATCACAACCTAGATATTAGAAGATAAGGAAAGATAGTATTTTACTTTCGATTGAGAAGTTAACAATTTATTGTTAGCTTCTTTTCTTTGTGATTAAAATTTTCTTTTAAGGACTACATAAATCCCTTTGACCAAATATGTAATTCTTTGTAAAATGATATCTGTGGAAAGATTATGAATATACAGGAAATCTATGGATAGTAGATTTTAATAAATTATTCGGGGGAAATTTATTAGTTAAGTATATTAATTTGTTTGCACTACATTTTACAAATAAAGGGGTATTAGTAATCATGAAAGCAAAGAAATTAGTAAGTTTAGCGTTACCAGTTATGTTATTGAGTGGTTGTATTACAATTGAAACTGATGGTAAGAAAGCTGAGCCAAAGAAAGAAGAAACGCAAAAGGTAGAGAAAGAGAATAAGACTTCTGAAAAAGAGAGTAAGTCAACTGATAGCAAGAAAGAGGATAGCTTATCTGTAGCGAAAGGTGAAGGTACAAACAGTAGTTCATCAAGTAGTCAACCAAGTTCTTCTTCAAATAATTCAACTTCTTCTAGTTTTTCAACTGGTAAGGTAACTGGTTCAGATGTTGAAAGGTACAAGGCAGATATCATAAATAGTGCTACTCAAATTGAAGATACAATGAAATTAATTGAAGGAATAGCAGATTCAGACGTAAAATCATACAAACAAAAGAAAAGTGAAGTACAACTGAGTTTAGGTGGAGCAAAGGCAACTGCAACGAAACTGAAGAATCTACAAGCGCCTCCTGAGTTACAGGGAGAACAGGCGAAGATAAAGCAGTCGATGGAACTGTATGCGGATTGTTTTCAACTTCTCTTTGATGCATTAGATCAAGAAGACGAAAGTAAAATGCATCAATCAGTAAGTAAAGCACAAGAAGGTTCGAAACTGTTTGAAGAGGCAGCGAAGAGTATCGGTAGTAAAACCAACTAAGAATAAATTATTTTAAGAGGTACTTGTGGGTGCAGTTGGTGCAAGTGAAGAGTTAGGAATTAGTTATGGGAACACATTACAAATTTATCAAATGGACGATAATGTTCGTATTCGATATATAAAACAATAAATAATTGGTGAAAAACTCTGTAATAAATTTTACAGGGTTTTTTGTTAGTTCTAGTTTATTTTTTGTCTTCCTAAGCGCTAAGCATACTAGTATAAGTTGAGAAATGAACAAAACGATAATGATAGGCAGATGATGTAACTCCATAGTAACTGTAACCATCTAAAGCCCAATTCATACACTATGATGGAGGCTTTTTACTTACTAATCGGATGAAAAAGGAGTGTAATCATGAAGAAACGTACTGTTAATGAAGCGGGAGGGAATGTGCCACAACCAATCCGCAGCGACGGAGCAGGTGCGATTGATTCTGGACCTCGTAATGTTATGCGGGATATTCAAAATCCGAATATGCTTGTTCCGCCTATAACGGATGCAGGGTTAGTTCCTAACTTGAAGTTTTCATTCTCGGACACTTCTATGATTTTGAAACAAGGCGGGTGGTCTCGGGAGATTACTGCTCGGGAACTACCGGTTTCGACGACGATTGCGGGAGTAAATATGAGTTTAACGGCCGGTGGAGTACGAGAACTACATTGGCATAAAGAAGCGGAATGGGCGTATATGCTTTTAGGACGGGCGCGCATAACGGCTGTTGATCAAAATGGGCGTAATTTTATTGCTGATGTTGGACCAGGTGATCTTTGGTATTTTCCGCCTGGTATTCCGCATTCCATTCAAGGATTGGAACATTGTGAATTTCTACTCGTTTTCGATGATGGGCATTTTTCTGATTTATCTACTTTAGCTATTTCTGATTGGTTTGCGCATACGCCAAAAGAAGTGTTGTCGGCTAATTTCGGAGTACCTGAGAGTGCTTTTTGTTCTATCCCTTCAGATCAAGTTTATATTTATCAAGGAGAGGTGCCAGGTTCGCTTGAAAGTCAGGAAATTCAATCACCGAAAGGAGAAGTTCCTTTAACATTTAAACATGAATTGTTAAAACAAAAGCCGATTAAGACGCCTGGTGGTAGCGTTCGAATTGTAGATTCTACAAATTTTCCTATTTCCAAAACAATCGCAGCAGCGCTCGTTGAGGTTGAGCCTGGTGGAATGAGAGAACTTCATTGGCACCCGAATAATGATGAATGGCAATATTATTTGACAGGGGAAGCGAGAATGACTGTGTTTCTTGGAAATGGTACCGCTCGTACATTTGATTATAGAGCTGGCGATGTCGGATATGTACCGTTTGCGACGGGGCATTATATTCAAAATACAGGTACCGAAACATTATGGTTTTTAGAGATGTTCAGAAGTAATCGTTTTGAAGATGTATCGTTAAATCAATGGATGGCACTGACTCCTAGAGAAATAGTGGAGAGTAATATACATGTTGGCCCGCAAGTAATGGATTCCCTGCGTAAGGAGAAGAGGCCTGTTGTGAAATATCCGGGGTTTTCATATAGTCCGAAAAATGATGAGTAAAAATGAAAATTTGCGTTATTCTTTCTGGAGACTGATAAGAAGGGATGGCGTATTTTTTATGCCTAATCTAGTCTTAACTAGTATCTGTTCGTTGTATTATTGTTCGGGAAATTATTATAGAAGAAAAATATATGAAATCGACATACTACATAGCTTTATTTTCAGGTGTAACGCACAAGTTGCACAGCTAACGCAACGACAACTCGCTTTACTCTTCATTATGTATTTGTCCATACTAGACGTAGAGAGGTGATAAACACAGTATGATTTTTAGCGAACGTTTAAAAGAAGAACGAGAAAAACGAAATTGGTCGCAACATGATTTGGCTGAAAAAATTCATGTAAGTAGGCAGTCGGTTTCGAAATGGGAGACGGGAAAGAACTATCCGAGCATTGAAATTATTATTCATTTAAGTGATCTGTTCGGTATTACAATTGATGAATTGCTAAGGGGTGATGAAGAATTGACGCAGAAAGTAATTGAAGATAGTAAGCAATTGGCGTATCCAAAATGGAAGGTGTTTTTTGATAGTCTATTTATGATAGGAGTATTTTTGTTTATTGCAAAAATCGTTGTATGGATGCTAAATAAGTTTGCTGGAGCAAGTATTACAATTGTAGCAGATGCGCCATATGTAATGAATCTTTTGCCCCTTGCATTCATGACTATAGGTGGCATAGGTTCCGATAAGTTGAAGAAAATATATAAATAGAGGAAAGATTTGAAAGAAATCCCCAACACTAGCTGTTCTTTTCACTTAAATTGTGTACTATAAAGGATAGGATGACATAAAGAAGGGGACATTTAGAATGGAATTTCATGAACAGAAGATTTTGCCGGCAGTGAGGCAAATTAAAGATTTGGAAAAGCTATTACATAGTTCGTATGAATATATCGTTATTTTAGATATTCATGTCGGCCAATTGAAGAGTGTTATATCACTTGCGAAGCAATATTGTAAAAAGGTATTTTTACATGTGGATTTAATTCATGGTTTGCAGAGTGATGGGCATGCGACGGAATATTTATGTCAGGAGTTTAGACCGTACGGGTTACTTTCAACAAAGGCGAGCGTTATTATGAAGGCGAAGCAAAAAGGTGTTGTGGCAATACAACGCATCTTTTTAATCGATTCGAGTGCGATGGAGAAGAGCTGCAATCTTTTAGATAAGACGAAACCGGATTATATTGAGGTACTTCCTGGAGCGTTAACGGACGTTATCGCTGAAGTGAAAGAGCGTACTGGTGTACCAATTTTAGCAGGTGGTTTTATTCGTACTGTAGAAGATGTGGAAAGAGCTTTAAACGCTGGTGCGACAGCAATTACGACATCAAAACGCGAACTATGGAAACATTACCAAAAAAAGTGACGAAAATGTGAATTTTTTCGTTGACACCGCTTTCATTTACGGTTAACATTATAGACAAGTTAATAAACGTGACGGAGAAAAGTAGAGATCCACATTTCATTGTTTCTATATAAATTTATATAGAAGCGTGCAAGCTGTGGGTCTTTTTCTTTTGACAAAAACGAATGGCCATTCATTTTACCTCTATCACATTTGGAAGCGTTTAAATTGATTGTGGAGGGATACTATGTCAGCATTTTTAGGAGAGTTAATAGGGACTGCGTTGTTAATCGTACTTGGTGGCGGCGTTTGTGCTGGTGTAAGTTTAAAGAAATCGTTTGCGAAAGATTCAGGTTGGATTGTTATTACAATGGGCTGGGGCTTAGCAGTAGCGGTTGCAGCGTATGCGGTTGGATCAATTAGTGGGGCACATTTGAATCCAGCTTTAACGATAGGATTAGCATTTAAGGGAGCGTTCCCATGGAGTGACGTACCTGGTTATATCGCAGCACAAATGATTGGGGCAATTATCGGGGCAGTTATCGTATATTTACATTACTTACCACACTGGAAAGAAACAGAAGATCCAGGAACAAAGTTAGGTGTATTTGCAACAGGTCCAGCAATTCCGAACACATTTGCAAACCTTTTAAGTGAAATGATTGGAACATTCGTTTTAGTATTTGGTATATTAGCAATTGGTGCAAATAAATTTGCAGATGGATTAAATCCATTTATC
Source organism: Bacillus sp. 7_6_55CFAA_CT2 (assembly GCF_000238655.1). Classification (NCBI taxonomy): domain Bacteria; kingdom Bacillati; phylum Bacillota; class Bacilli; order Caryophanales; family Bacillaceae; genus Bacillus; species Bacillus sp. 7_6_55CFAA_CT2. Next base: position 306,746 of record NZ_JH414710.1, read on the forward strand.
GTAGGTTTCTTAATTGTAAGTATTGGTTTATCATTAGGTGGGACAACAGGATACGCAATTAACCCAGCACGTGATTTAGGTCCGCGTATCGCACACTTCTTCCTTCCGATTGCAGGAAAAGGCGGTTCAAACTGGAAGTATGCATGGATTCCAGTAGTTGGTCCAATTTTAGGTGGATCACTTGCAGGTTTATTCCATCAAGTTGTATTTGAAGGAAAGCAAAATTCAGCACTTATTTATGTGATTATCGCAACTGTGATTGTACTAGCAATCTCTTATATGACAAGTAAAAAAAGCGGAAGCAATACAAATAGTAGAAAAGTAGCATAAGGGGGAAACCGATATGAAAAAATATATTCTTTCATTAGACCAAGGAACAACAAGCTCACGCGCAATTCTTTTCAATAAAAAAGGTGAAATTGTTCATTCAGCTCAAAAAGAGTTTACACAACATTTTCCAAAGCCGGGCTGGGTAGAGCATAATGCACAAGAAATTTGGGGATCTATTTTAGCAGTTATCGCAACTTGCTTAAGTGAAGCAGATGTAAAACCAGAACAAATCGCTGGTATCGGTATTACGAACCAACGTGAAACAACGGTTGTCTGGGATAAAACAACTAGTAAACCAATTTACAACGCAATCGTATGGCAATCTCGCCAAACAGCTGAAATTTGTGATGAGTTAAAAGAAAAAGGTTATAGCGAAATTGTTCGCGAAAAAACAGGTCTTTTAATTGATGCATACTTCTCTGGTACGAAAGTAAAATGGATTTTAGATAATGTTGAAGGTGCAAGAGAGAAAGCAGAAAACGGCGATCTATTATTCGGAACAATTGATTCGTGGCTTGTATGGAAACTATCTGGTGGTAAAGCACACGTAACAGATTACTCAAATGCATCACGTACGTTAATGTTTAACATTCACGACTTACAGTGGGATGATGAGCTTCTAGAAATGTTAACAGTACCAAAGAGCATGCTTCCAGAAGTACGTCCATCATCTGAAATTTACGGAGAAACAATTGATTACCACTTCTTCGGCCAAAATGTACCGATTGCAGGTGTAGCTGGTGACCAACAAGCAGCTTTATTTGGACAAGCTTGTTTCGGTGAAGGTATGGCGAAAAATACTTACGGAACTGGTTGCTTCATGTTAATGAACACAGGTGAAAAAGCAGTAGCTTCTGAGCATGGTCTATTAACAACAATTGCATGGGGAATAGATGGTAAAGTAAACTACGCATTAGAAGGAAGTATTTTCGTAGCAGGTTCTGCAATTCAGTGGTTACGTGACGGAATGCGCATGTTTAAAGATGCAAGTGAGAGTGAAGTGTATGCGAGTCGCGTTGAATCAACTGATGGTGTATACGTTGTACCAGCATTCGTTGGACTAGGAACACCTTATTGGGATAGTGAAGTACGCGGCGCTATGTTTGGTGTAACACGCGGTACGACGAAAGAGCACTTCATTCGTGCAACGCTAGAATCTTTAGCTTACCAAACGAAAGATGTATTATGCGCAATGGAAGCAGATTCAGGTATTGAACTGAAAACATTACGCGTTGATGGCGGAGCAGTTAAAAATAACTTCTTAATGAAGTTCCAAAGTGATATTTTAGATGTTCCTGTAGAGCGTCCAGTGATCAACGAAACAACGGCTCTAGGTGCAGCATACTTAGCTGGTCTTGCGGTTGGATATTGGAAAAACCAAGATGAAATTAAAGAACAGTGGCATATGGACAAACGCTTTGAACCAACGATGGAAGCGAAAACAAGCGAAGAGCTATATGCTGGATGGAAAAAAGCAATTGAAGCAACAAAAGCTTTCAAATAATCATAAACAGTGTTATAATGGTGACAAGTTAATAATTCGGTAGGAGATTTGGAGAGACCACAACGCGCTATAGAGGCGAAATCTATAGCGGAGTTTGTGGTCTCTTTTTTCGTTATCAAAGGGAGGAATTACCATGAAATTTTCAAGTAAACAACGTAAAGACGTATTAAACGGAGTAAATAAACAAGAGTTAGATGTGATCGTAATTGGTGGAGGTATTACTGGTTCTGGTATTGCATTAGATGGAGCAACACGCGGGTTATCAACAATTGTGTTTGAAATGCAGGACTTTGCAGCAGGTACATCAAGTCGTTCAACGAAGCTTGTACACGGTGGTCTACGTTATTTAAAACAACTTGAAGTGAAAATGGTAGCAGAGGTGGGTAAAGAGCGTGCGATCGTATATGAGAACGGTCCCCATGTAACAACACCAGAGTGGATGTTACTTCCGTTCCATACAGGTGGTACGTTCGGATCATTTAGTACATCAATTGGTCTTCGTGTATACGACTTCTTAGCAGGTGTAAAACGAAGCGAGCGCAGAAAGATGTTTAACCGTGAAGAAACATTAAACAAAGAGCCTCTTGTAAAAAAAGAAGGATTAAAAGGCGGCGGTTACTACGTAGAATATCGTACAGATGATGCGCGTCTTACAATTGAAGTAATGAAAGAAGCAATTGAGCACGGCGCAAAAGCTGTTAACTACGCAAAAGTAGACAGTTTCTTATATAAAGATGGAAAAGTATGCGGTGTACGTGTAATCGATTTACTAGACGGTGAAGTATATGAAGTTTACGGTAAGAAAATTGTAAACGCAGCTGGCCCTTGGGTAGATACACTTCGTGAAAAAGATAACTCGAAAAAAGGAAAAGTACTTCAGTTATCAAAAGGTGTTCACTTAGTAATTGACCAAAAACGTTTCCCATTAGGTCAAGCGATTTACTTCGATACACCAGATAAACGTATGGTGTTCGCGATTCCTCGCGGCGGAAAAACTTATGTAGGTACAACAGATACGTTCTACGATAAAGACGCAGCTGTACCACAAATGACAACTGAAGATCGCACCTACATCATTAATGCGATTAACTACATGTTCCCAAGCGTGAAAATTACAGAGAAAGACATTGAATCAAGCTGGGCTGGTGTACGTCCGTTAATTTATGAAGAAGGTAAGAGTGCATCTGAAATTTCTCGTAAAGATGAAATTTGGACTTCTGAATCTGGTTTAATTACAATCGCAGGTGGTAAATTAACAGGATACCGCAAAATGGCTGAAATGGTAGTAGACTACGTAACGAACTTACTACAAAAAGAAGGTCATAGCGCATATCCGAAGAGCGACACGAAACATATGCCAATCTCTGGTGGACATGTAGATGGTTCACACGGATTCCCAGCATTCGTTGCGAAAAAAGCTGGCGAAGGTACGAAATATGGTTTAACAACAGCACAAGCAGAAGAATTCGCGAAATTCTACGGTTCTAACGTTGACGTACTATTTGACCTAGCGAAAAAACATAAAGACGAAGCGAAAGAATACAACATGCCGCTTGACGTTCTAATCCCACTTGTATACGCAATGGATTATGAAATGACAGCAAAACCAGTTGACTTCTTCGTACGCCGCAGAGGCGCTGTATTCTTCAACATCCACTGGGTATACGAGTGGAAAGAAGCAGTAATCAACTACATGGCTGCGAAACTAGGCTGGAGCAAAGAAGAACAAATGAAATATACAGCAGAACTAGAAAAAGCACTAACAGACGCTGTTATTCCTGTAGATCAACAAGAACAGGCAGCTGCGTTAGCATAAAATAGAGAACCACCTGAAGGGGAGCCTTTAGGTGGTTCTTTTTTTATGGAATATTCTTCTAACTATATTGCATAACGACATATGTTGTTATACGATGTATATAAGGTGGTGGTATTGTTGGACAAAGAAATCTTGAAGGGAAGTATAGATATTTTATTACTTTCTATCATTGCAAAACGTGATACATATGGATATGAAATAGCTCAAAGTTTAAAGGATGCAAGTGAAGATTTGTATAGTATGGGGCAGGGAACTTTGTATCCTGCTTTAAAGAGATTAGAGAAAAAGGAGTTTCTTGAATCTTATTGGAATGAATCTGAGAATGGGATGAAAAGGAAATTCTATACTATTACAGATAAAGGGAAAAAAGAATTGCAGAAGAAAGTGAATTCTTGGGAGAGTGTAACAGCATTAATTCAAGCTTGTCAGAAAGGAGTTATTTATGAGTGAATTTGATGAGTATATTAAGTCTATTTTAGCCTATTCAGAACTTAGTGATATTGAACAGGATGAGTTATTTCTAGAAATGTATGATCACTTGAACAGCTTGAAAGAAGAATATATGGAACAAGGTATGAATGAAAAAGAAGCGATTTATAAAGCGATTCAAAGTTTTGGAGAATCAAAAGTTATTGGCGTAGAGATTAATAAATCGGTATACGAAGTTCCTAGACCATTAAAGGTATTATCAAAAATTTTATGTATTCCTTATATAATCATTTGTTTTATTGTCTTTTTAGGAACGTTTATTTCAACTTCTACATTTGACTCTGTTCGCAGTTTGACAGGTGGGACTGTCTATCATCCCATTGAATTTTGGCAGCAATTTTTACATATATCTGATTTAGAAACGTTATTACAACTTTTTGGAATAACACTTTGGCAAGTTAAAGATTTTATTGCACATCCAGGTCCTTGGGGAAACTCAACTTATTGGTTAAGTGTTTTACAACATATAATATTAGTAGTTCCATTTGGATTTTTCGTTCCAGTGCTGATTAATAAAGTGACTAACTATAAGAAAGCTCGTAAGTGGTATGTTATGACCTTTCTTGTTTGGGAGATATTACATTTACTAACTTTGTCTGATGTTTTTGATGTGTGGCGGATTGCTATAAATATGCTCGGTGCGTCGGTAGGATATCTTTTATTTATAAGCATGATACAAATAGATAATAAATTTAGGATAATGCGCAAGAAGATATTTGAAAATTAGCTTGCTATTCTGTAGTTTAAATTATACAAATTTAGTTTGATGGTAATAGAGTATTGCTGAAAACATAGGTGCTATATAGTGAGAGGATTTTTTATATTCGTAATAGGTGTTGTTCCTTGTTTACTCATTGTTATGAAGCGGGTACATAATCCGTCTTTATTGGTGCTATAAATGATGAGAGCGGCACAGCTGAACTTGAAAAAGTCTAGCTGCGTTAGCGTAAAATAGAGAACTACCTGAAGGGGAGCCCTTTAGGTAGTTTTTCTCTTGACTAAAAATAAATAAAATGTGTTACAATAATGATAGAGTATGTAGTGTGAATTTTGCATAAAATAAAAAAGACAGAAGCCTGAGAAACTTCTGCCTTGTGTAACCTAACTTGCTATTGTGGTGGTAGTAGGTGCGGTTATAAGACAATTACATTAACGTTTTAGCCGAGAACCGCCCTTACCTTTTCCACGAAGCAGGGTGGTTCTCGCTTTTTTGTATACAGAAATTAGCCACGGACCAACGTATCTTCTACCGATGACAACGCCAGCTCCGGTTAGGATACCATACACTAATTTAATTATAAACATCGCGATTATATTATCACCTCCCCCCTTTTTTCAAAATGGAAGAGATGATTGCCACACCTACTAGTTATAGCTTATTAAGTTACGTATTCATTGTATTATGTTTTAAAATAGGGAACAAGATATATGGATGAAAATTCCTGTTTTTAAGCAGAACATTAGTGTCAGGGGACAAGAAGTAAATAAATATTTATAAAAAAACGGTATGGACATTACCATCCGTATTTTTTTATGTATTTATAAAACTTTTCCATACAGTGCGTCGTCTAATATATGGGAAGGAGGAAATGATGTGGATGAATTAACGATAGAAGCGTTTGAAATAGAAGATAAGGAGGACCTTATCGACGAAATAATGAACAAGTATGGACAAGAAGTCCTGCAGCTTGTGTATTCGTATGTGAATAATAAAGAGGTTGCGGAGGATGTAACGCAAGATATATTCGTGAAATGCTATAAATCTCTTCATACATATAAAGGGAATTCGAATGTGAAAACATGGTTATGGAGAATTGCAATCAATCAATGTAAGGACTATATAAAAAGTTGGTATAACAAAAAAGTTATCGTGACAGAGGATGACTTTACGTATATGGAGAGTCAAAAAGAAAGTGTCGAACAAACAGTTATTCAAAATGCTGAGGATAGTAGGTTGGCTTCTGCGGTAATGAATTTACCGATAAAATATCGAGAAGTCATTTATCTATTTTATTATGAGGAATTATCAATTAAAGAGATTGCTACAGTAATAGAAGTAAAGGAAAACACGATAAAAACGAGACTGAAAAAAGCGAAGGAGCTTTTGAAGGAAGGATTGGAGGAATAATCGAATGGAAGGTCGATTAAAAGGCTTGCGAAAATCAATGGAGAACACAACGTTTAAACATTTGAGTTTTTCTGATCGGCACCAAAAGCGGGTGCACGAAAAAATCAATCAATCGTCCGAAAAGGAAGAAGACATCCTTTTAGCAGTGTTGCAACTTCTTATGAATGAAAAAACAGGTTATGAATTGATGCAGTTACTGCGGGGGAGAGGAATTCAAAAATTCGAAGGTGATGAAGGATCTCTATACACTTTATTGCATCGTCTAGAACAGAATCGCTTTATCCAATCTAGCTGGGATCATGCGGGAGCTAAATATTATCAATTAAATGATAAAGGAAACAAGATGCTGCGAAAGGCAGAGAAGAATGCTACGAAGGCACGATTTATATTAAAAGGATTAGTACAGGAGTGAGAAAAAATTGAGCAAAAAAGGGGAGCGTTTTTTAAAAGAAGTTACGAACCATATTAAATCAAAAGAAGCAAAGGACTTGGTGGCAACAGAACTAGACTTTCACTTGAAACAGACGAAGAATATGTGGATAGAGAAAGGCTTAAGTGAGGAAGTTGCTGAAGATAAGGCTGTTGAACAAATGGGAAGTCCAATTAAGCTTGGCCAGGAACTTAATAAACTACATAAGCCAAAGGTTGATTGGTTCTTAATTGGTTTATTAGTGGCTGCGATGGGGCTAGGATTTTTGCCAGTTATAGCGCTTGGACATGCTGACTTATTAATGAATAAGGTGATATTTGTAATTCTCGGTGTTACAACAGCGATTGGGATGATGCTATTTGATTATCGGAAGTTAGAGAGACTCGGTTGGCTGTTTTATACAATTGGTGTACTTATCTTGTTAATGATAAAGTGTTTTCCGACTGCTTTTTTGAATGGTGAGCCATTAATGAAAATTGGTTCCATCATAATTGACTGTCTAATGACAATACCATTCTTCCTTCTAGCCTGGGCTTCTTTTTTCAATAACAGTAGATTAAAGTTTATACATCTTCTCATGTTGTATTTATTTTCTTTATATTTATTTCTAACTACATCAACTCTTTTACCACTGTTCATCTATATCACGATGGTATTTGTTATGCTTTGGTGGAGTAAGCTAGGAAAGAAAACGGCCTGGCTCATTACAATGTTACCGATTTGTTTCTTTATTATTAGGGATTTATTTTCCTGGTCTGCCGTAAAAGAATACCGGATAGCTAGAATTTTAGGGTTTTTAAACCCAGCGCATGATCAATGGTATTTACGTTTAAAAGAGGCAATGGCATCGGCAGGTTGGTTTGGTACATATGGAAATATAAAGTCTATCCCTGCTACTCATACTGATTTTGTATTTGCAAGTTTGACTTACTATTATGGATATGTGCTTGCGCTAGTTCTTGTCTTGATTTTGTCTCTTTTTGCAGTAAGAATAATGAATATAGCTTATAAAATAAATGATGGTTATGGTAAATTACTCCTCGTTGGTGGAGTAACTCTTTTTGTATTCCATTTCGTTTATAACGTTGGCATGATTCTTGGGATATTACCACGTGTCTCTATATCATTACCCTTTATTAGTTACGGCTTGATACCAACTCTATTTCACGCATTTATAATGGGAATCGTGCTAAGTGTATATCGACGTAAAGATATTCCTTTTAGAATGAGAAAAACACCTTGATGATCATCAAGGTGTTTTCATTATAAGCTCAAAACTCTCCGAATCAGCCCCAAGCACAAAAGGACTAACCTCGCCAACACTATAAAGGTGCAATTCATGCATCGCTCGCGTACAAGCAGTGTAGAACAATCTATGTACGCTCTTATCGCTGTACACATCTTTAGAAGCATTGTAAATAATAACAGCATCAAATTCAATACCTTTCGCTAAGTAAGCAGGGATTACGACAATGCCTTGCTCATACTCGGCTGAGTTACTCTTCACGAGTTTAATATTATCGATATGATTAAGTGCTTCGTATGCAGCTGCGCTTTCAGCTGCAGATTTACATATAATTGCGATCGTATTGTGCTGCTCTTTTTGTAGTTCAGCAACTTTGGCAGTAATACGTTCGTGCAGTTCGCTCTCATTCGCTACTTTCGTCACTGTAGGTTTCTCGCCGTCACGTTCAAAGGCGTGAATGTTCTTGCCTTCCGGTACGAGAGCACGTGTAAATTCAATAATCGGTTTTGTTGAGCGGTAGCTACGAGTTAAGTTAATGCCGTTTGTTTCGTCTGGACCGTATAAATTTGTAAGTGTATCGAAATTAACCGTTTCACTCGCATGAGCAAATATCGCTTGGTTAAAGTCTCCGAGTACCGTCATTCTTGCGGCAGGGAAGAGACGTTTTAAAAACTCGAACTGAAATGGAGAATAATCTTGCGCTTCGTCTACGAGTACGTGTTTAATCGATCTGTTCGTTTGGAAGCCTTCAATTAATTCTTTTAAAAGTAAGAATGGAGTCGCATCCTCGTAATATAGTTTTCCTTCATCAAGCATGTTTACTGTTAAGGAGCAAATGTCATCCCACTCTTTCGGTTTTTTCTCAGTAACCCATGATGCATCTGTGAAGAGTTGTTTATATATGCCTGTGAAATTGATAAAGCGTAATGTTTGAACACCTTTACGAAGGGGCTTCAATTTTTTACGGACAATCATACGTCCAAGTACTCTCGTTTCTTTTTCAAAATCATTAAAGGAGTTGTCGTCAAACTCTCCTTTTTTCTGCAAATATTTATAAGCTTTTTGGTATTCATCTTTACTAAGTAATTCAATTTCTTCTTCTACCCAAGGCTTTTTCAGTTCTGCTTTTTCAAGTGCATCTATTTGCTTATTTAGCCAATCCGTTAACTTCTCAATTCGACTATGGAAGCGGAGGGAGGAGTCGGTATTGTAAAATTGTTCTGTAATTTCTTTCGCAGAAACAATCAGTTTTCCTCTAAATTTCATTCCTCTAAATAGCATGCCTGAAGATTCAAGAGATTGTCTGTACGCTCTAATCATCTCGAAAAATTGAGTGGATGCTTTAAATCGGATGCTCGCATTTCTCGTTTTATAGGTAGGGCTATTCGTTTCAGTTAACATATATTCTAATTGCTCATAAGGATCTTCAACTTCAAATGACTTACTTAGTCTATGATTCAAATATTCTTGGAATGTAACTTGCTGCATATTTTCTTCACCAAGTTCAGGTAGTACGTTAGAAACGTAGCTATTGAACATAGAGTTAGGAGAGAAGAGAATAATTTGATCTGCTTTTAGCCATTCGCGATATTTATATAGTAAGTAGGCGATTCGCTGCAGAGCAGCTGATGTTTTACCGCTACCAGCAGCTCCTTGAACGATAAGGAATCGGCCTTCATCGTGGCGGATAATTTCATTTTGCTCGCGCTGAATCGTAGCAACGATGCTCTGCATATGTTTGTTCGTACCTTTTCCAAGCGCTTGTTGCAAGATTTCATCACCAATTGTGAGGCTCGTATCGAACATAGAATCAATCTCGCCATTTTGAATAATGTATTGTAATTTTTTCTCCACATTACCGTGGATTACGCCGCCTGGTGTACTGTATTCAGCAGGTCCTGGTGGATAATCATAGTACACACTCGAAATAGGTGCGCGCCAGTCATATATAAGGAAGTTTTCTCCGCTTGCATCAGTAAGTGTAGCGACGCCGATATAAATTTGATCCGCGGCAGATTCTCCTTCTTCTTTGAAATCAATTCGTCCGAAATAAGGTGCTTTATGCATACGTCTTAATGCGGCAAGTCGATTAAAGGTGTGCTTATGGGTAATTTGTGTGACAGCTAGTGACTGAGCTTGTTGTCTTAAGTTGATAACTGTTTCAAGATAATCATCGAAAGTATCAGTATTCACTTTCACATCATCCCAAAAGTGTTTACGAATATTGATTACTTCTGCTCGGCGTCTGCCAGTTTCGTTTTCCAGTTTATCAATTTGCTCCGTAATTGTTTCAATTACGGTATCCAATCTTTTTTGCTCTAGATCAAGTTTTTTGTTCATACGGTAAGCACTCCTTTAAAAGTGAAAAATAGAGGTTGACTGAAGATGTATTTTGGTGTACAATTAAGATACGGATAAATACGTTCCTTTTGTTTTGGGAAACGTGTTTCTGTTCTAATTTAACATAGTTTTTTCATTTAATCAATGATAATAAGATAAACCTTGGTTCTACGTGGCGTGGATCAAGGTTTTTTTGTGTTTGAAGAGGGAGTCACGCTTGTTGTCGTTTTTTGTCGGTAAGTCGATATATTTCGAAAATCGCTGATATAATTGGAGTTGCGCTGATATAGTTTGAAAATCGCCGATATAATTGGAGTTGCGGTCGATATATTTGAAAAATCGCCGATATAATTTCATTTACCGAATCTAGATATAACTACCGGGAGAAGAGGAGATAAAAAAAAGCTCGGGCCGAAGCCCAAGCTTTTTTTACTTCATTATTTCTTTTCGTCTTTCTTAGCGTCAGCTTTTTTCTCTTCGAAAAGATCTTTTAAATCTTTATCGTCAACTTTTACGTCAGCTTTTTTGATTTCTTTCATCATAAGATCGTTCATAAATTGAGCATCTTGTGTTTTTTCTTGAACTAGTGATTTTTTAATATCAGTTTTTGCTTTATCGAAATTTGCATCTGCGTGATTATCAGTTACTTTGATGATATGGTAACCGAATTGTGTTTTTACAGGTTCGCTTACTTCACCTTTTTTCAACTTTTGAGCTGCTTCTTCAAATTCTTTTACCATTTTCCCTGGTCCGAAGAATCCTAAGTCGCCACCTTTTTCTTTTGAGCCTGTATCTTCAGAGTATTGTTTTGCTAATTCTTCGAAAGATTTACCTTGAGCAAGTTCATCTTTCACCTTTTTAGCAGTTTCTTCATCTTTTACAAGGATATGACTTGCTTTAATTTCTTTTTTATAATCCTCGAATTTTGCTTTTACATCTTTATCAGTAATCGATTGTTCAACCGCTTTTTCTTGAGCTAATTGAGCACGCACACCAGTTTTTATCGTTTCTTCTTTAATACCTTGTTGTTTTAATAGTGTATCGAATTGATCACCGTATTGTTTTTTCATTTCATCGAACTTTTTGTCTACATCTTTGTCTTCAACTTTGTAGTTTTTAATAAGTACTTTTTCCATAACCATGTTGTTTAGTACTTGTTTACCAGCTTGTGTCTTCATTTGATCGTAGAATTCTTCTTTTGTAATGTCACCAGCTTTAGATGTAACAATTTTGTCTGATGATGATGTTCCACATGCTGATAATGCGATTACACTTGTTGCGGCTAAGGCAAGCATAGCTTTCTTCATTCAATAAACACTCCTACTATTATGTATTTTTAATTTATCCTACACCAATGAATTTTGATTCATAAGAGCCCGATTAAGTCTCACTGATACTTTTGCTTTTTTATATTGGTAAAGCGCGCTTAACAGGGCTTACCGTGGCTGAGGATAAAGTTTTGATGAATGTTTTGTTCTATAGTATAAGCAATATGTACAAAATTTAATATATCATATTTCGAACCGTTTTCATATTGATAAAGAAAAATTAACCAGCACGTGTCAGATTTTGAAAGTGTGCCATATTGGGCGCATGCCGCATATACAGAATAGAGGAGGGGATGGGGATGAATTCTCAACTTATTTTATTACTTGTACTGTTTATTTTATTGGTTATTGTAGGTATAATTTGCTTATAGAGGAAAAAAGTGAGGAAGGGGCTTTCCTTCCTCACTTTCCATGAAATATAATTTCTATATAACTAGAAATTAATAAAATTGTTATACATACATTAATAACCCGAAAGACACCGGGCTGGCGGCTCGCAGCTATTTGTTTTCGTTCACACAGTGTATGTGTCATGAAATTCGTGTAAAATATAACAAGAAGTGCGAATGCGACAAAAACAACTGTTATAAGTGTCATGAGGCGAGACCTCCTTTTGGCTAAAATACATATACATATATTGTATCACACGATATTTTGTTCGTGTTACAAAATTCAGAAATAGAAGACTTTGTGTTAGAAAGTGAGGGAGAAAATGGACGTTGTTAGAAGATTAGAACAAGCTGAATACTATGTAGACTTATTATTTAAAATGATTGATGAAGAGAAGTGTCCATTTTATTCTTTGATCATAAAGAAAAAAGCTCGTAAAAAAGATATTGAACGTATACTAAATCTTTGTGAAAAACTGAACGAGCAATATGTAGTGGAGAAAGCAGAAGGGCTTCTTTTGTTCGATGCGCTGTTAGATCAATTTGAAAAAGCGCTTCCACATCAGCTCGAAGTACACGAAACTGCGGAAGCGCTAGCAAAACAAGGTTTATTTAAGCCGCTTATGAATGAATTCTTAAGCATGATTGCGAAAAAATAAAGAGATTATTTCTTAACTAACTTTTGATCGGATTCTGTAAAGTTCTCTTCAATATCTTCTAATGATTTCTCAAAAATATCGATAAAGTCTTGTCCGTAAATGTTACGCAGGATTGCAATCAGTTCGATATTTTCTGGGAACTTCCCATAAAAATTACGAAGTGCAAGAGCCCCATTAAACACTGAATTATTTTCAGGGTCATACTCTTCCATTAAGCGAAGTAGTAATTCTTCCCCTTTGTCTGTAATTTCAATGTACGTATTTCGTTTATCATCTTCCTTTTTCGAGAATACAAGATAGCCGCGTTCTTCCAGCTTTTTCGAGAAGTTAAACGCTGTTGATACGTGCATAACTCCAAACTTAGCAATCTCAGAAATAGAAGCCCCTTTTAAATGATAAGCGATTGTTAAAATATGATGTTCATTAATATTTAAATCGTAAGGTTTAATCCACTGCTGCCAATCTTTCTCTACACATTTCCATAACGCTTTCGATAATTGAGCAATGCGTTGGCTGAAAATCATCGCTTCTTTTACCGAGTAATCTTTTTCTCCACTTTTCATTTACTCACCCACTTTAACATTCTTTTTTCATTACTATCTATTATGCCAGTAAAATAAAAATTAATAAAGTCTTTTTGTGAGAATTGTGAAAATTTTTCGGAAAAATGACATTCTATACAAATCATGCATAACTATGGAAGCGTTTTATGAGTCGTGAATACATACGTTGTCCTTACATGTTAAGTGATAACATATATTGTAAATGCATAAAAACACGGCATATCTATACGATATGCCGTGTCAAGGTCAATTTATATAAAAAATATTTGTTATATGCAAAAAACTAAGCAGGAATTTGTTTACGCTTTTTCTGGAACAGCTTCTTGTAGTTTCTCAATTGACTTTTGGATGTCCAAAATTTCTTTCTCAATATGGCGCTTGTTTTGAGAAATATCTTGCTTCCAGTTAGAAAGCGTGTCTTGCATGTCATCTTTTAATTCTTGAAACACTTCTTTACCTTCTGAAGCAGTTTCAACAATTTGACGCTTTAATAATTTCGTATCAGCTGTAATATCAGCTAAAGTCTTTTTAATATCATTTCCTTTTTCTTTTAACTTGCCGCGCATGTCTTTACCAGAAGAAGGAGTTGAGAAAAGAACAGCTAGTCCAGCAACTGCTCCGCCGCAAATAACACCTGTAATAAAGGATTTAGCTTTTGACATAAAAGGAGACCTCCTTATTTTTTGTTCGTATTCATGATGGGAAAAATATGCATATCTTTCTTATATGTGCTATGCACAAACAATCATCCCTGAGCATTTTAAGTAAAGAAACAAGCCATGCGGAATTTGATGACTTCAGGGAAGTGGCTTGTTATGTATTACGCCTTCTTATAGTGTCATTATTTCACACTATTTGCAATTGTACTTGCGATGTTTTGTAAATTTTCCATAGTGTATTCATTTTGATGTGATTTCCAAACAGCACCGAAACCATCTTTTTCACCGTAGCGTGGAATTAAATGAAGGTGGAAGTGGAACACAGTTTGTCCAGCTTTTTCACCGTTATTGTTAAGTAGGTTAAAGCCAACTGGATTAAACTCTGCTTTAATCGCATTTGCGATTTTTGGAACGACAGAAAAAATGTGTGATGCGATTTCTGGCGTTAACGCAAAAATGTCTTGTTTGTGAACTTTTGGAATAACAAGAGTATGTCCTTTTGTTACTTGACTAATATCTAAAAATGCAAGCACATGTTCATCTTCGTATACTTTTGAGCAAGGGATTTGCCCGTCAATGATTTTACAAAAAATACAATTGTCTGCTGTATGATTCATTGATCTCATCCTTTCAAATATCCTTAGCCGTATTTTACCATAATTACATAAGAGAACAAACACGAAAAACAGGAAGCTGACTCAGCTTCCTGTTTTCTGAAGAGGGATTGAAAAAGCATTATCGTAATTTACGTTTCGCAGACACCTCATTTATTTAAGAAATGCACGGTAAATCGGCTAAAGTTTCTGCCGTAGACACCCCATTTTCAAGTGAAATGAATTGCAATCTTTTTTAAAATGAAATTGTTTATTTTTTAAAACAGTATATGCTCTTTCAGAGACACCCCGTTTCGAAAATGAAACAAATGATCTGGTTATGTGTAAATTTCATTGTCCAACTTGGACACCCCATTTCATGATGACTTCACTATGTTGTTGTACTCATCAATTGGTGGTTGCTTTTTCAATGTGTTCCTTCTTCAATAATTATGATGTCCGCTTTCGGAAAAATATATGCTAATAAATTTAAAAATTTTTTTGAGTACATGGATACTATGTAGTACAGCATAATTTTTGGTAAGATGAATATAGAATGAATACTAATGAAGAAAGTGGTGTCGTATGAGCGAGTTATTGCGTGTAGAAAATGTTACAGGAGGATATACGAAACGACCTGTATTAAAAGACGTTTCGTTCTCTGTTAATAAAGGCGAACTTGTCGGCTTAATCGGTTTAAATGGAGCTGGTAAAAGTACGACGATTAAACATATTATCGGTTTAATGGAACCGAAAAAAGGAACTGTCACAATTAATGGGAAAACAATTCGTGATGATATGACAGCGTACCGTTCTAGCTTTTCATTCATTCCGGAAACGCCAGTATTATATGATGAATTAACGTTAGAAGAGCATTTGAAATTAACAGCTATGGCGTATGGCGTTGATGAAAAACAATATGAAGAACGTGTAGGACAACTACTACAAGAGTTTCGTATGAAAAATCGTTTAAAATGGTTTCCATCTCATTTCTCAAAAGGAATGAAACAAAAAGTAATGATTATGAGTGCATTTTTAGTGGAGCCATCTCTTTACATAGTAGATGAACCTTTCGTTGGATTAGATCCGTTAGCGATTCAATCCCTTCTTCAAATGATGGACCAAATGAAAAAGAGTGGTGCCGGTATTTTAATGAGCACACATATTTTAGCGACGGCAGAGCGTTATTGTGATTCGTTCATTATTTTGCATCAAGGTGAAGTAAGAGCGAAGGGAACGCTATCTGAACTGCAATCACAGTTTAATATGCCAGGTGCAACGTTAGATGATATTTACATCGCGCTAACAAAGGAAGAAGATTATGAATAGCACAGCGTTATGGAAAGAACGATTTCGTCACTTTCTAAAAGAAGTTCGTACATATAGTAAATACGTATTTAATGATCATTTGAAATTTATTTTCGTGTTCATCATCGGTGCGGGAGCGTATTATTACCAGCAATGGTTACAAACGTTAACACCTTCGTTTCCAACTGCGCTCGCAATGGCAGTATTAATTGGACTCGTGTTAACGGCTGGATCCATTCAAACGTTATTAAAAGAAGCGGATCTCGTTTACTTACTGCCAGTTGAAGAAAAGTTAAAACCTTACTTCACAAAGGCATTTCTTTTTACATTTATGATTCAGTTATACATAATCGCAATCGTAGCAGCTGCGCTTGCTCCGTTATACTTCCAACAAATGAAGCAAACAGGAGCTGGCTACATATGGATCGTACTCGCATTTGTCATTGTAAAAGCGTGGAATTTATTTGTAGCGTGGGAAAAGTCATTTTTAACAGATCAAAATATACAAAGGGCTGATTGGTTTATTCGTTTTATCCTAAACGGTTTATTTGTATATTTCCTTGTAGAACGTACTTCAGTTCTTTTCATTGGTGGAATCGTCCTTCTCATGGTGTTATACCTTGCTATCATGCATCAAATGGTCAAAGGAAAGCCACTAAACTGGGAGTATTTAATTTCCGAAGAAGGTAAGAAGATGATGCTACTGTACCGCATTGCGAACATGTTCGTTGATGTACCAGCATTAAAAGAAAGAGTAGCCCGCAGAAAATGGCTAGATTTCATTCTGTCGATGATAGGCGAAAAGCGTACATATTTATACTTATATACGAGAACGTTTTTAAGATCTGGTAATTATTTTGGATTATATGTGCGTCTGCTCGCTCTTGGCGGAGTAATTCTTTACTTCATTCCATTTTTATATGGACGATTTATCGTAAGCCTTATCTTCCTATACTTAATCGGTTATCAGCTATTAACTTTATGGAAACATCATCGCATGAAAATTTGGCTTGATTTGTATCCAGTAGGGGGAGAAGAGAAGAAGAAAGATTTTCTTGCTTTATTAAACGCGATTCTAATCATCGGAAGCGTAATCTTTACAGTTATATTTGCACTAGCAACGAAAGATTTCATGATGACAGGAATTTTACTTATCGTAAGCATATTATTTAGTATCGGTTTCGTTTACCAATACGGGGCGAAGCGCATTGAGCGTTTAAATTGAAAGGAATGAACCTATGATTACATACGAAGAGAAGGTTATAAAAGAATTGGAGCAGTGGAAAGCTACATTTATGAAAGATTCTTCTATGATGACACGGTTCTCCAAAAAAGTGCAGACGAAGGTGCAACAGCTCATTCCAGCGAAAGTACAAAAGGTACTAACAGAGACGATTCGTATGATGGTGCAAACGATTAGCGCCGGGTCAAACTTTATAAAGCCGAAGCTAAAAGAGACGACATGGTCACTGCAAAGACGTGACGATGAAGTTCGTAAAAAAATGGATGAGTACAAAAAAATAGCAGCGGCAGAAGGAGCAGGGACTGGAGCTGGTGGTATTCTCCTCGGTCTTGCTGACTTTCCGCTTTTACTTACAATTAAAATTAAATTTTTATTCGATGCAGCGACATTGTACGGATTTGATACGAGTAAACAAGAAGAGCGTCTTTTTATCCTTCACGTTTTCCAACTTGCCTTTTCAAGTGACGATCACAGAAAAGAAATATGGAAAGCAATCGAAACGTGGGATACAGAAAAAGAAAATCATATGGACTGGGAAAAGTTCCAAACAGAGTACCGAGACTATATTGATTTAGCGAAAATGCTTCAGCTCGTACCAGTAATCGGTGCCCCAGTCGGCGCATATGCGAACTATCAATTACTGCAAAGGCTTGGAGAAGTGACGATGAATTGTTATCGTATGCGATTGCTGAATAGAGATTAAAAACAAGGCGTCCTACATGTGTAACGTAGGACGCCTTTTCTTAGAAGCTAAGTCCGATATAGCTAATTCCAGCTATAATCAATACGATAAAAAGTACAATGATTAATGAAAATCCGCTCTTACCAGCTTGTCCCGCTTCACCGCCGCCATTACCACCACTACCGCCATTACCACCAAGTCCCATATGATATCCTCCTTATTCTTATATGTTGCTTTTACTTTATAACTTTCTGTATTTTCCAATAAATACCTTCTGTAGTGCTAACCAAATTGAAAATCATTTCGTTTTGTTTTATAATTTACTTACCGAACGGTAAGTAAAAATAAGTGAGGTACAGTATGACGAAGAATTTACAAACATCGCAAAACATTGTAGAGGCTTCATTTAAACTTATAGCAGAACACGGCATTGAGAAGATGAGTCTTTCCATGATTGCGAAAGAGGTAGGTATTTCAAAACCGGCTATTTATTATCATTTTTCTTCTAAAGAAGCGTTAATCGATTTTTTATTTGAAGAAATTTTCTCTGGATATCATTTCGTGAGTTATTTCGATAAAGAGCAATATACGAAAGAAAACTTTGCAGAAAAGTTAATTGCTGATGGTTTACATATGCTCTCTGAATATGAAGGGCAAGAAGGGATATTACGCGTTATCAATGAATTTATCGTAACTGCATCGCGAAATGAAAAGTATCAGAAACGCTTATTTGAAATACAAGAAGATTTCTTAAATGGTTTCCACGATTTATTGAAGAAAGGCGCAAGACTTGACGTAGTGTCACAACATGAAACGGAAGAAAATGCTCATACGCTAGCACTCGTGATTGATAATATGAGCAACTATATGCTCATGGGATTCCAGTTAAAGTATAAAGAAATTTGGATTCGAAATGTGAAAAACGTCATGAAGGAGGAGTAAAGATGAAAATGCAAAAAAACTGGTGGCTCGGTTTTCTTGGATTTATTGGGGTTTATAAAATACCAGGTATGATTGAAGCTTTTCAAGCGGATGGAAATTGGATGAAGTTAATCGGTTTCATTTGGCTACTTTGGTTCGGATATTTTATTCCTGAGAAGAAAGAAGATTGAATTTCAATTTTCTGTAAAGTTACGTAAAATATAGATTGAGAGTATTCATATATTAGATTACTAGATTTGGAGTGGTTACATGGATCCATTGAAAAATGAAATTCACCCTGACATGGTCAAGGTGTGGAAAGCGCGTTCTTTAATTGAGCTAGGAATCAGTATTATAGTCATTTTGGCATATCTTTTCTTTATGATTAAGTTTAATTGGTGGGCTTGGATTTTCTATGTGCTCATCGGATTAACAATTGTATATACACCGTTTGATTACTTTACGTTTCCGAAACTACGTCAACGTTATTACAGCTACCAACTAAATGAAGAAGAACTTGAAATTCAGCATGGTCTTTTCGTCGTAAAGCGCGTATTAGTACCGATGATTCGTGTGCAGCACGTTACGATTGAACAAGGGCCAATTATGAGAAAATACGGATTAGCAGAATTACACATTTCAACAGCAGCAACTTCTCATAGCATCCCAGGTTTAACGATGTATGAAGCTGAAATGTTGAAAACGAAAATCGCAGAATTAGCGAAAGTGAGTGATGAGGATGTATAAGAGGCAGCATCCAATCACGATGTTACTAGAATTAAAAATAACAGATTTTATACCACTCATTATTTTTCTTTTTAGCTTAAGGGGAAAGTTTCCATTTTGGTATTTAGTTCCTATTGGTTTTGCGTTGATCACAATTATTTCAGCTATCGTAGGCTGGTATTACAAAGTATACTGGGTCGAAAATAACGTATTACATGTGAAACAAGGTCTCTTTGTGAAAAAGGAGAGCTACTTAAATAAAGAACGTGTTCAAACAATTAATACAAGTTCTAACGTACTATACCAAATGCTCGGTTTGAAAAAAATTCAGATTGAAACAGCTGGCGGGGGCGATGAAGCAGAAGTTAGCTTAGCTGGAATTACGGTAGAAGAGGCGACGGAGCTTATTACTTTGCTAAATGAGCCAACTCCAGAAGTGAAAGCAGAAAAAACGTTAGACGAAGCAGCAGAAAATACAGTAGAAAAAGCAATTGTTACAGAGGAAAAACAAACGACAGAGTACAAGTTAACGTGGAAAGAGATTTTAATAGCGTCTGTTACATCTGGTCAATTTGGAGTATTGTTCTCTTTAATCTTTTTCGTTTATCACCAAGTAGATGAGTATATTCCGAAATGGATAAAAAATAGTGTGACGTCATATGTAATGGACCACGATATATATGGCTGGATTTACATGGTAGCTATTTTACTTGTCGTTTCTTGGATGATATCTACAATTGGCTACGCGTTAAAACACGGTAACTTCACAGTGAATCGAAAAAATGATGAAGTCCGTATTTCGCAAGGGTTACTGGAGAGAAAAGAACTCGTACTAAAATTGCACCGCATTCAAGGGATTACGATAAAAGAAGGCATTTTACGCCAACCGTTCGGTTATTGTGCTGTGCAAGTAGAAGTCATTCAAAGTGAAGGGAAAGAAGAAAAAGTTACACTGCATCCTATCATTCGAAAAGATCGAGTGCAACAATTACTCGCGCATTTACAATTACCATACGAACTGAATGCAAGTATTACTTCGTTACCAAAAGCAGCATTGCGCCGCTATCTCATTGATAGTTTTATCTTTTTTGCTATGCTCGCAATCCCGCTTACTGGAATAAGCATATACTTTGAAAAGTATTACATCATGTGGGCATTACTACCGCTCGCAATCCTTATCTTTACACTTGGCTACGCAACATTTAAAACAAATGGCTACAGTGTTAACGGAGAACAAATTACACTTGTCTATCGTAGCGTCGGAAAATATACAGGACTTATTAGAAGAAGACACGTCCAATCAATGGAGAAGACACAATCATATTTCCAGCGCCGTGCGGATTTATGTACGTATAAGTTTTCGAGTGCATCATCTAGTTATAAAATAGAGCATACGAGAGTAGAAGATGCGGAGAGAATGCAGGATTGGTATAAGAAGAAAATAAATGAGATGTAACTTGAGAAAGCTTGCCTATTATGAAAGGCAGGCTTTTTTGTTATAGGGAAAAGAGTCGTTTAATCCATATATTAGTACAACTACAGCACACATGTATCAATACGTATGAAAAAAGGTAATATGCTTCTGTTTTAGGAAAATATGTGGGATTTTTGATATAAATGGTATAATAAAATGGAAATAGTATTAGGAGGTTATATATGATAAGTCAGTTGAAAAGAGAAGCACTTGATGCATTAAAAGGAAGATGGGGACTAGCGGTAGGGGCAACCTTATTAATTGGAATCCTTATTGGAGCTGTTGAAATGCTAACAACAGGTATTTTCTCGATATTTTGGGGTTGGGAAGAAGCAAGTGATTCACTTACAGTAAGTATTATAGTAATGCTTGTTATTGGTCCATTAACAATAGGTGCCTATTATCTTGTTTTAAATGCAATTCGTGGGACTGATGCTCGCATTGGTCATATATTTAGATGGTTTAGCGATGGAAGTAAGTTGATGAAGTCGTTTTTAACATATTTACTAATTTATGTATACTTGACTCTATGGACATTACTTCTTATTATTCCAGGTATTATTAAATCATTTTCTTATTCTATGACATATTTTATTTTGAATGATCATCCAGAATATACAGCGAATCAAGCGATTACTGAGAGTCGTCATATGATGAATGGACATAAAATGGATTACTTTTTACTATGCTTAAGTTTCTTAGGTTGGTTCATTTTAAGTATTCTTACTGTAGGAATCGGTTTCTTATGGTTAGCACCTTATTTCTACGCGACATCAGCCGCATTTTATGAAGAGATTTCAAAAGAATATTATAAAAAAGAAGGCACTACTTTCTAATAAAACATATAAACTATCTACCCTAAAGAATGTAGGGAGCAGATAGCAGATGGTTTAGGTGTTTTGATATTTGTCCTATTTTCGGGATTCACTTCAGGATAAGGTATAGATTTTTATATAGAAATGCTACCCTCTATGTTTTATCATAGAGGGTTATTTTTTTATGTAAAAATGATAGGAAATAATGAATAATATATGTAAAGAAAAAAGCGAGGTGAATGAGAGTGAGCAAATTTTTAATACCGTATTCATTTTCTATATTAAGTTTCTTTATTTCAGCAACAGCACTTGATTTATATGATAGGATGGGAAACGATAGTGAGCTGGTTTCGCCGAACATAATTGGAAAGATAATTCAATCTACTGCGCAAATGGGAGTCCTTACATTGTATTTCGGAGTACCTATTATTTTAGGTGGCTGTCTACTTGGTGAGCTATTGTTTAGAGGTATCATTTTACGATTTAAACTAAGCTATATTATATCTTTATTATTATATCTATTTTTAGCTTTTAGTATTGTTTTCGTAACGGTAGGCATTCCAACTACATATGAAGATTCTAATACATTTTTCATGGGGATAACTATGATTTGTGCTGTTACATTCTTTGTGAGTCGGAATATATGGGAAAACAAGTTAATAATGGAGTGACAAAATGAAATACACCTGTCCATGTTGCGGATATAAAGTTTCACTTTATTGGATCAGTTAGAAAACCGACTAGTGAAGATGTGAAGGATGCTAGTTGGCAGCGAATTTGTTAAGTAGAATGTTATTACTCAATTTAATGGGAGTAATAACATTTTTTATTTAGTGCTGAAAGAATTAATGCTGTCTTAAAGTAATAAGAAGGAATAAATCGGTAAATTTTATTAATGGATATATTTTCAATAAACACAAAAGTATAGATGTATAGTCAGCTTTGTGTATTTAATGTTATCATATTGAATGATATGGAAATTTTTAATAGAATAAGTAACTAAAAATTCAAAGGTAATGAAGCTTTTGTTGTATAAAGAAAATACTTAGTAGTAATCAACAATATTAAAAATAAGATTCGTATTTATATAAATTTAGTAGAAATGGGGTTTTAAAAAGGAATGAGTATAAGCATAACGCGGCAAAAGATTTTGACGGCCGCTTCTCAAATTGTACAATGTAAAGGGGTTGCTAAATTAACCTTGGAAGCAGTGGCAAAAGAGGCGGGTTTAAGCAAAGGTGGATTATTGTATCACTTTTCAAATAAAGAAGCTTTAATAGAAGGTATGATAGTCCGAGGGGTAGAGGATTATGAAGGGGCCATTTACAATAAAGTAGCGGAAGACTCAGAGAGGAAAGGGAGATGGGTTCGCTCTTTTGTAGAGGAAAGATTAAGTAATGAGAGAAGAACAGAAGAGTTGTCTAGCAGTATGATGGCAGCACTCATGTTAAAACCTGAATTACTTGAGCCATTACAACAATCATTTCAGCAACTGCAAAAGAATATAGAGAATGATGAGATAGATTCAGTTTGTGCAACAATTATTAGATTAGCAGCAGATGGATTATGGTATTCGGAATATTTAGGGGTTGGAAGACTAAGCCCCGAGTTAAGAGAAAAAGTAATTCAAGCTCTTATTAGTAATTCATATAAATAGAATATGCGAACTATATAATTTTAAAATAATTCACCATTGCTTCTTTAATGTAGTGGTGAATTATTTTTTTTATTAGAAAAATAGAACAATTTTATAGAGTATTGAATTATAACCGTCCAGACGGTATAGTAATATTTGGTTTAAGAGGAAAATGAAACAAAAAAAGAATAAAAGATATTTTTAGCACACTATTCGAAAGGATAGGCCGCAAAGCTTAGAGTCTACGGTAATACATATTGGTTACTAAGATCGTCTGGTTGCACATTTTTGATGCAACCGGACGATCTTTTTTTGTTATATAAATATAAAAATTTAGGAGGGAACTATGCAAATGAAAAGTACTAAAAGACATATTTCAATGGTTTCATTAGTTTTTCTAGTATTATTTTCAGTGCTGAATGTGTGGGCTCCAGTTATTCAAGCTGCTGTTATGAAAAGTCCAGTGGACGAAATTAATATTTCCCGTACTGATGGCACGACATCTGAACCATATCAAGCCTCAGATGGTATGAAAGTAGAAGTGAAGTGGTCAGCTAAAGAAAAAATAAAAAGTGGAGATCAATTCACAATTGATATGCCAAAAGAGTTTCGAAAAGACCTTATGAATATGAGTTTTCCTTTAAAAGATGCTGAAGGAAAAACAGTTGGTACATGTGAGATGAAAAAGGGTCTATTAACGTGTACTATGGGTGATTACGTAGAAGGAAAGAACAACATTAAAGGTTCTTTATTCGTAGAATTCTACTTTGGTCTAGAAGCATATGATGGTGTTAAAGAAATTCCATTAGAATTTAACGTTGATGGTCAAATCGTAAATAAAGAAGTAAATGTAAGTAATACGACAGAGAGACCGAAGCCACAACCCAATACGGAAAATCTATTGAAATGGGGTTCTTATAATCAAGAAGATCCGTCTATTGCTGATTGGCTTGTATATGTAAATGCAACTGGAACAGAAATGCAAGATCTTAAATTAACAGATACATTAGGACCTGGGCATGAGTTAATTACAGACAGCGTAGTATTAGAAGAGGCTGTATTTGAAGATGGTTATGCACCAACAAATATTAAGCCAGCAAATTTATCTAACATTAAAATAAATGCAACAAAGACTGGATTTACAATTGAATTTCCAGACAGTTCAAAAGGCTATATTTTAAGATATAAAACAAAGGTTACAAATCCTGCTGCAAAACCTCATAAAAATACTGTGAAATTAGAAGGTAAAAATATTAAAACTGAAGAAAAAGTAGGACAAGTATTTGTGAGTGGTGGGGGAGGATCCGGTTCAGGTGACAATAATCCACCTAGCATTGAAAAAAATATAGTTGATGAGAATGGCAAGCTTGTAGAGAATGAGCAGCTAACACAAATGGATCAAGTTATTCAATACCAAGTTGGTACACATATACCGAACGATCCTCCTAAATACACATCTATGGTAATTAGTGATGATTTAGAAGATGTTTTAGAAGTATTAGAGGCAAAAGTGTATGATAAAAATGGCCAAGATATTACTTCTAAAGGGACGTTAAATATAGATAAACAAAGAAGTGAAGTAACATTTACGTTTGGTGAGAATTTTGATTATAAGTCATATGAAGACCAGATAATTAATCTTAGTATCAAGGCGAAAATTAAAAATAATGCAGACTTATCTTCTTACGTAGAGAAGAAGATTCCTAATAAAGCGGAATTACATTTTGATGATAAAACATTAACATCAAAAGAAGTAACTATTACACCGCCTGAAGCTCCAAAAGATGGTACAGTATCGCTTCATAAAATAGATTCTGAGAATCCGAACAAAGGGTTGAAAGGTGCCGAATTTGAAGTTCGAAATAGTGCAAATGAAGTTGTTGCAAAACTGACAACGGACGAAAAAGGTTTTTCAGTACCTCAAACTTTAGCTCCTGGGACGTATAAAGTTTATGAAACAGTAGCACCAGAAGGATATCAAAAATTAACAAGCCCAGTAGAGGTTACACTTCAAGCTGGAGAAACAAAAACAATTGA
Organism: Bacillus sp. 7_6_55CFAA_CT2; assembly: GCF_000238655.1. Classification (NCBI taxonomy): domain Bacteria; kingdom Bacillati; phylum Bacillota; class Bacilli; order Caryophanales; family Bacillaceae; genus Bacillus; species Bacillus sp. 7_6_55CFAA_CT2. The sequence continues at coordinate 332,062 of NZ_JH414710.1, forward strand.
AATTAAAAATACTGTGCAAAAGGGTCAAATTGAAATAAAGAAAATTGATTCGGAAAATGGTGAAAAACCATTAGCAAATGCAGAGTTTGATATAGTAAAAGACGGTGTAGTAGTCGAACATATTGTTACAGATAAAGATGGTAAGGCAATCTCTAAACCGTTAGCACTAGGAAAATATATTTTAAAAGAAACGAAAGCGCCTGAAGGCTACCAATTAAAAGAAACAGAGTTCGAAGTAAGTGTAACAGGGGACGGCATATTCCCAATACAAGTGGAAAATGCAATGGTAGACAAAGGTAATATAGAAATTACAAAAGTGGACAAAGAAAACGGAGCAGTATTAGCGGGTGTCGAATTTGAAGTCCAAGATGAGAAAGATGAAGTAGTAAGAAAAGTAGTAACAGATAAAGATGGAAAAGCAAATGTTTCAGATCTATCAGTAGGAAAGTACAAATTAGTAGAGACGAAAAGCTTACCAGGTTATAAAAAGCTAACAGAACCAGTACCATTTGAAATAAAAAAAGGTATGACAAAAGCTTTAGCAATAAAAGTAGAAAACGAGCAGTTAGACAAAGGCTCAGTAGAAATTACAAAAATAGATAAAGATAGTCAAAAAGTATTAGAAGGCGTAGTCTTCGAAGTGCAAGATGAGCAAGGAAAAGTAGTAACAGAAGTAAAAACAGATAAAGATGGTAAAGCAAAAATCTCTGATTTATCAGTAGGGAAGTACAAATTAGTAGAGACGAAAAGTTTACCAGGCTACAAAAAGCTAACAGATTCAGTATCATTCGAAATTAAAAAAGGTATGACAACAGTCCTATCGTTGAAAGTAGAAAATGAACAGTTAGATAAAGGTTCAGTAGAAATTACAAAAATAGATAAAGACAGCAAAAAAGCATTAAAAGGCGTAGTTTTTGAAGTGCAAGATGAAGCTGGAACAGTAGTAAAGGAAGTAAAAACAGATAAAGATGGTAAAGCAAAAATCTCAGATCTATTAGTAGGAAAGTACAAATTAGTAGAGAAAGAAAGTTTACCAGGCTATAAGAAACTAACAGATCCAGTATCATTTGAAATCAAAAAAGGCATGACCGAAGTTCTATCATTAAAAATAGAAAATGAAATGGTAGATACGGGAAATATAGAGATAACAAAGATAGATAAAGATAATAAAGCACCGTTAGCGGGAGTAACATTCATCGTCCAAGATGAAAAGGGTAATGAAGTTACAAAAGTAACGACAGATAAAGATGGAAAAGCAAATGTTTCAGATTTACTTGTAGGAAAGTATGAATTAGTAGAGGTAGAAAGTTTACCTGGTTATAAAAAATTAGAAAAACCAATATCATTTGAAATCAAAAAAGGCATGACCGAAGTACTATCATTAAAAGTAGAAAATGAAATGGTGGATACAGGGAATGTCGAGATAACAAAAATAGATAAAGATAGTAAAGCACCATTAGAAAATGTTGTATTTGAAGTACGTGATTTAAAAGGGAAAGTAGTTGCGAAAGTAACAACGGATAAAGAAGGAAAAGCAAACGTTTCAGATTTATCTATCGGGAAGTATGAGTTGGTAGAAGTAGAAACACCGGCAGGATACAAACCACTAGAAAAGCCAATTTCATTTGAAATTGAAAAGGGTAGAGTAACAGCGCTAAAGCTAACAGTAGAAAATGAATTAGTGGATACAGGAAATGTAGAAATTACAAAAGTAGATAAAGAAAATAAAGATGCTTTAGCTGATGCAGTCTTTGAAATTCAAGATGAAGCAGGACAAGTAGTCGCTAAAATAACGACAGATAAAAAAGGACAAGTACAAGTTACTAATTTATCAGTCGGCACATACAAGTTAGTAGAAGTAAAAGCACCAAAAGGATATAAACAATTAGTAGATCCGATTACTTTCCAAATTGAAAAAGGCATGACAAAATCTCTTGCTTTAACAGTAGAAAACGAAATGTTAGACAAGGGAAATGTAGAAATCACAAAAGTAGATAAAGATAATCAAAAAGTATTAGAAGACGTAGTCTTCGAAGTGCAAGACGAACAAGGAAAAGTAGTAACGGAAGTAAAAACAGATAAAAATGGTAAAGCAAAAATCTCAGACTTATCTGTAGGAAAGTACAAATTAGTAGAGAAAGAAAGCTTACCAGGTTACAAAAAACTAACAGAGCCAGTATCATTCGAAATCAAAAAAGGTATGACAGAAGTCTTATCATTAAAAGTAGAGAATGAACAGTTAGACAAAGGCTCAGTAGAGATTACAAAAGTAGATAAAGATAGTCAAAAAGCATTAGCAGGTGTAGTCTTCGAAGTACAAGATGAAAAAGGCAAAGTAGTAACAAAAGTAACGACAGATAAAGAAGGAAAAGCAAAGATTGCTGATTTATCAGTAGGAAAATATAAGCTAGTAGAGGTAGAGAGCTTACCAGGATATAAAAAACTAGCGAAACCAGTATCATTTGAAATCAAAAAAGGTATGACAGAAGTCTTATCACTAAAAGTAGAGAATGAACTAGTAGACAAAGGCTCAGTAGAAATCACAAAAGTGGATAAAGATAGTCAAAAAGTATTAGAAGACGTAGTCTTCGAAGTGCAAGACGAACAAGGAAAAGTAGTAACGGAAGTAAAAACAGATAAAAATGGTAAAGCAAAAATCTCAGACTTATCTGTAGGAAAGTACAAATTAGTAGAGAAAGAGAGCTTACCAGGCTACAAAAAACTAACAGAGCCAGTATCATTCGAAATTAAAAAGGGTATGACAGAAGTTCTATCATTAAACATAGAAAATGAAATGGTAGATACGGGAAATGTAGAAATTACAAAAATAGATAAAGATAATAAGGCACCGTTAGCAGGTGTAGTCTTTGAAGTACAAGACGACAAAGGCAAGGTAGTAACGAAAGTAACGACAGATAAAGCTGGAAAAGCAACAGTTTCAGATTTATCAGTAGGAAAGTACATGCTAGTAGAAGTAGAGAGTTTACCAGGCTACAAAAAATTAGAAAAGCCTGTACCATTTGAAATTACAAAAGGTATGACAAAATCTTTAGCGTTCACTGTAGAAAATGAAATGGTAGATACGGGGAATGTAGAAATCACAAAAATAGATAAAGACAGTAAAGCACCATTAGAAAATGTTGTATTTGAAGTACGTGACTCAAAAGGAAAAGTAGTTGCGAAAGTAACGACGGATAAAGAAGGAAAAGCAAACGTTTCAGATCTATCAGTAGGAAAATACAAATTAGTAGAGACGAAGAGCTTACCAGGTTACAAAAAGTTAACGGAACCAGTATCATTCGAAATTACAAAAGGTATGACAAAAGTCTTATCATTGAAAGTAGAGAATGAACAGTTAGACAAAGGTTCAGTGGAGATTACAAAAATGGCCGCTGAAAGCAAGGAAGTCTTATCAGGAGCTGTGTTTGAGGTTCATGATGAAAAGGGAAAAGTAGTAGTGAAAGTAACAACAGATAAAGATGGAAAGGCAAAAATCACAGATCTATCTGTAGGTAACTACACACTAGTAGAAGTAGAAGCACCAAAAGGATATGAAAAATTAACTAATCCAATTCCATTTGAAATTACAAATGGAATGATAAATGCAGTTCAATTAGAAGTATTAAACAAATTGAATCATTTAGCGCCACCAGGCCCAGAAACACCAGATCCAGAAAAACCTGGAACACCAGATCCAGAAAAACCTGGAACACCAGATCCAGAAAAGCCTGGAACACCGAATCCGGAGAAACCTGGGACACCAGATCCGGAGAAACCTGGAACACCGAATCCAGAAAAGCCTGGAACACCGAATCCAGAAAAACCTGGGACACCAGATCCAGAAAAGCCTGGGACACCGAATCCAGAGAAACCTGAAAAAGAATTACCGAAGACAGGGCAGAAAATGCCTGTGGAACCATATATGGGAGCACTTCTTGTAATGATGAGTTTTGGATTACTCATATTAGGTAGAAAACAGCAGAGATAATAAAGGTGAAAAGGTATCCTCAAAGTATTTGAGGATACCTTTTTTAGCATAAAAAAAGCATCTAGCAAAAGTACTAGATGCAAATAAAAACACAAGGGAAGACAAAGTTCTTCCCTTTTCCCGTATGTAATTATATCAAAAAATTTATAAAAAACTAGCTATATTTAAAATATAATTTTAAAAAAAGTTATATACATAAATAATTGCAATACGCGCAGTTTTATCTTTCTGAAAAATCTATTTCTTTATTTTTGAATATTAAGACTAATGTTGATAAATCTTCAGATAATTAGAAAAAATACCCGAAAGGATATATAATATTGCTTAATAAATAATTTTAATGAATTACGTATATTTCATTTGGTGTATTAATCGAATATCATAATTTTTAATTTTATTAAGCAAGAATCTCGGTTACTTATTGCATTTCTAACATAGGGTGAGATAGAAAAATACAATAGTGTGGAGGTTTTTATAATGACGTTTGTTCTTAGTAAAATGAGTGGCTTTAGCATAGAAGAAAAGGTACATGAATTTGAATCTAAAGGATTCCTTGAAATTTCAAATGAAATCTTTTTACAAGAGGAAGAGAATCATCGTCTATTAACACAAGCACAGTTAGATTATTATAATTTGGAAGATGATGCATACGGTGAATGTCGTGCTAGATCTTATTCAAGGTATATAAAGTATGTTGATTCACCAGAGTATATTTTAGATAATAGTAATGATTACTTCCAATCTAAAGAATATAACTATGACGATGGCGGGAAAGTTAGACAGTTCAATAGCATAAATGATAGCTTTTTATGTAATCCTTTAATTCAAAATATCGTGCGCTTTGATACTGAATTTGCATTTAAAACAAATATAATAGATACAAGTAAAGACTTAATTATAGGTTTACATCAAGTAAGATATAAAGCTACTAAAGAAAGACCATCTTTTAGTTCACCTATTTGGTTACATAAAGATGATGAACCAGTAGTGTTTTTACACCTTATGAATTTAAGTAATACAGCTATTGGTGGAGATAATTTAATAGCTAATTCTCCTCGGGAAATTAATCAGTTTATAAGTTTGAAGGAGCCTTTAGAAACTTTAGTATTTGGACAAAAGGTCTTCCATGCCGTAACGCCACTTGGAACAGAATGTAGTACGGAGGCTTTTCGTGATATTTTATTAGTAACATTTTCTTATAAGGAGACAAAATGAGAGAGAATAAAATAATTATGATTTCTGGAGCCAATAGCGGTATAGGTCATGCTTGTATAAAATACTTTTTAGAAAAATCATTTCATGTAATAGCGCTTGATATTAATAATAATAACTTAATAGATTATATGAAAACAGATATGCCTTTGAAAGTAGTGCAAATTGATTTAAGTAATAGCGAAGCGATTCATAATCTTTTTACTCAATTAGATTTAGAAAAGCTTTCTCCTGATATATTAATAAATGCAGCTGGTATTCGAGAGATAACACCTGTTTTACATTTATCCGATGATATGTTTAAAAAAGTAATTGATGTAAATTTAGTAGCCCCATTTATCCTTTCTAGGGAAGTAGCTAAGCGATGGTGTGAATCGAAAATAAAAGGTTGTATTGTGAATATAGCATCGGTTTCTGGATTAATGGCTGAACCAGAGCGAGCTGCTTATGTTGCATCAAAGCATGCTTTAATCGGATTGACTAAACAGATGGCTATGGAATTTGGAAAGCAAAATATAAGGGTGAATAGCATTTCTCCCGGTGTTATTAGAACTGAACTTACAGAAGAATACTTTAGTAATACAGCCTTGATGTCTATGATAAAAAGTAATCAATCTTTAGATACTTGGGGGTTGCCGCAGGATATTGTTTCATGTATTGAGTACTTGATTTCTGATCAGGCCCGCTTTATTACTGGTTCTAATTTTGTAATTGATGGTGGTTGGACTGCTGGGAAAAATTTATAATTGAGTGTTTTTGAGGAAAAGCACCTGTCCTTTTTTAGGCTGGTGTTTTTCTCACTATAAACCGAGTTTTTATTGGAGGGGGATTAATTTGCTTCAAAAAAGTTTTAAGCAAGAGAAAACGGTACCGGCTTTAAAGATGATAGCATCAATGGTTATCTTTGGATCAGTTGGATTTTTTTCAGTTCAAACAAACTTACCTTCGTTTGAATTAGTGTTTGTAAGGTGTATTTTTGCGACAATATTTTTAAGTGTATGCTGGTTGCTTACAGGGCAATATAAACAAGATAAATGGGAACGAAAAGAAGTTATTCAAGTTTTAATATGTGGCTTTTTCTTAGTATTTAATTGGGTTTTCTTATTTAAAGCCTTTGAAAATATGTCAGTTACAATTGCTATCTCGGTTTATCATCTTGCACCAGTAATTGTACTGTTAATTGGAAGTATCGTCTTTAAAGAAAAATTAACATTCATATCTATCATTTCAATAATTGTGTGTTTTGCAGGAGCTTTATTAATTGCTGGTATCGATGGAAGTTTCTCTGTCGGTTCATTAATGTCTTCAGGTATGATATGGGGATTTCTTGCAGCTCTCTTTTATGCATTTACAACTTTATTTGGTAAAGGGATTAACAAAATGAGTGCGTATGCAATGACATTTTTACAAACATTCTTGGGGATATTTCTTTTAATACCATTTATAGATTTAGATGCTTTTAGTGGCCTCACTCAAAGTAATTGGACATATATTATAGCTACTGGTTTTATTCACACAGGGATAGTATATTATCTGTTTTTTGATAGTTTACGCTATTTATCTACAAAAACAATCTCAATATTAGTTTTTTTGGATCCGGCAGTGGCAATATTATTAGATACTGTACTTACTGGATTCCGTCCAACTTTAATGCAAATAACAGGAATTCTTTTTATTTTTATTGGTATGACTTTAACATTAAAAAAATCTAAAGATAAAAAACTGAGCCAAAAAGAAAAGCGAATTGAAAGCGATGCTAGTATATCTCAACAATAATGAAATATATTGTGTATAAAACGATAAACCTTACATGAATCATGTAAGGTTTATTTTAGTTCAATAATATAATTCATATTTATAATATATAATTTTCAAAACTGAGGTATGTTTTTCTTTAATATGCTTTTGATTCAAATGTTATTATTTGACTATAAATTTACAAAAATGTATATGAAATCTTATTTTTGATAATATATAAGTAATAAATTCATAGAATTGGAGTGATGAGATGCAGCCGTTAGAAAGAGAGATTCATTTTAATATGCTGAAAGTGTGGCGAATTCACGCTTTAATTGGGGCGGCAGTTATACTAACAGTCGTAATTGCGTATTTCTTTTTTATGATTAACTTTAACTGGTGGGGCTGGTTGTTTGGACTATTAGTAACAGGAGCTATTACATTTATTCCACTTGATTATTTTGTGTTTCCAAATTTGCGTCAGCGCTATTATAGTTACAGATTAAATGAAGAAGAGATTGAGATTCAAAAGGGAATGTTCGTTGTAAAACGCGTACTTATTCCGATGATCCGTGTGCAGCACGTAACGATTGAGCAAGGGCCGATCATGAGAAAGTATAATTTAGCAGAATTACACATTTCAACAGCCGCAACTTCTCATAGTATTCCAGGTTTAACGAAAGAAGAAGCAGAACAGCTAAAAAGACAAATTGGAGAACTTGCGAAAGTGAGTGATAAGGATGTATAAGAGGCAACATCCGATTACGATATTGTTAGGTATTAGAGTTGCGAGTTTGTTGCCACTTATTATTCTTGTTTTATTTAAACCTGATGAACAAGTGGAACCTTGGTATTTATTTTATCTTTTCCTTCTGGTTGTTTTATTCATCATGGCTATTTTTTCAGCAATTAAATGGTATTTTAAAGTGTACTGGATTGAGAATAATATTTTACATATAAAGCACGGTGTTTTTGTAAAGAAGGAAAGTTATTTAAATAAAGAACGTGTGCAAAATGTTAGTACGTCTTCTAACGTCATTTATCAGATGCTTGGACTTATGAAGTTAAATATAGAAGTAGCGGGTGGTGGTAGTGAACCAGAAGTGATGTTGGCTGGTATTAAAGAAGACGAGGCAAAACATTTAATCTCTTTATTACATAAGAAAGAAACTACTGTAAAAGAAGAAATAGAAGAGGAAGAAAGCAAGACGATTTATCAGTTAACAGCGAAAGAGGTTTTAGCAGCAGCGATTACATCTGGTCGGTTCGGACTAGTGTTTTCTGGACTGGTACTTCTTTACACAAAGTTTGATTTTGTTCTTCCTGAAGGATTCACAAGTAAAGTAGAAGCGTATGTGATGGGAAACGGTGTTTATAAACTAATTGTAATAGCATTAATTTTAATGGCAATTTCATGGATTATTTCCACGGCTGGATATGTGTTGAAATATGCAAACTTTAAAATTGAGCGAAAAGGGGAAGAAATTCGTATCGTTCAAGGGTTATTTGAAAAGAAAGAGTTTGTCTTAAAATTGCACCGAATTCAAGCGATTACTGTAAAAGAATGTATGCTTCGCCAGCCATTTGGTTATTGCGCTATTGAAGTGGAAGCAATTCACAGTATTGGAGCAGCAAGTAATGAAGTGATGCTGCATCCTTTTATGAAGAAAAAAGATGTACAGCACCTGCTCACAGATTTAGAGTTACCTTATGAAATTGAAGCGGAGATCGCTCACTTACCAAAAACAGCGTTGCGTCGTTATTTCATTATGGGCTGGTTAATAAGTATCATACTCACAGTTCTAATTGTTAGCGTAAGTATATATTTAAAACAATATATTGCGTTGTTTTTTATTTTACCGTTATTTATCGTGTTTTCGTTACTTGCGTATGCTAGATATAAAAGTGGCGGTTATGAATTAAGAGAAAATCAACTAACGGTTGTATATCGTAATTTTTCGAAATATACAGGAATAATGCGAAGAAGACATGTTCAAGCAGTAGGTTATAATCAATCGTATTTTCAAAGAAAGGATGAATTATGTACAACTCTTGTAGCGGTAGCGGGGCGGGGTTATGAAGTAAAGCATATGAGAAAAAAAGATTCACTTCGTATATATAATTGGTACAAAGAAAAAGGAAACACCGGTGTGTAATGGTGTTTCCTTTTTGTGTCATGATTTGTCGATAAGTCGATATATTCGAAGAATCGCTGATATAATTCGAGTTGCGCTGATATATTCAGAAAAACGCTGATATAATTCGAGTTGCGCTGATATATTCGAAGAATCGCCGATATAATTTCACATACCGTGGTTTCCGAAATCCAAACTCAAAAAAATTAAACTAACACATCAAAAGTAGTCACAAAAGAAGGGCGAGAGAAAATACTCTTTTGCTGTTCCGCATGTGGATGCGCTTGAGTCTGAGGTTTTCCTTCTACTTGCGTGGGACGTTTTTTATGAGCGTTTTCGAATGAACGTGATTCTGTCCAGTCTTTAAAGTTTTGCTCTGTTTCCCACATCGTTAAGATGACATATGTATCGTTACTTAATGGGCGTAGAACGCGGATCGCTTGGAATCCTGGTTCGTTTTCGATAAGGCCTGCGCGGTTTTTAAAGCGGTTTTCAAATACAGAGCGACCTTCGTCTGTTACAGAAATGTTGTTACAAACGATATAGCCAGGTTGTCCTTTGAATTCACCGACAGCATCTAGTACGTCATACTGAAGTGAACCTTCTACTAATTCTCCTGTATTTTCTTTATAAAACATATCTTTTTCATTATTTTTTGTCAGTGAAATGTGCTTGTTCTAGAGGTGTTTCGTATGAAATAATAGCCTTCATTTTAATGCCCCCTTACTAGTTTGTTTCTATTATATCAACTCTCTTAAAAAACTTCGAAGATTATATACATAAAGATACTTCTTTTTCAAATAATAAATGTACCATCATTTGGAAAGAAGGACGATGTATGAAGAAAGTAAAGTGGACTTTATTAGGCGGCGTCGCAACGTTCGTAGTAGCGATTGTACTCTATAAACTTATCGTGTTAGCTGGTGGCTATATGATGGATGAAAAGCAGCTCGTTTTCCACTCTTCATCACGTATCGTTGACCAGAAAGGGAAAGAAATTACGAAATTATATGTAGAAAATAGAGACCTCGTACCGATCGAGCAAATTCCGAAGTATGTGCAGCAGGCGTTTGTTGCGGTGGAAGATTCTCGTTTTTATGAGCATCAAGGGATTGATTATCCGTCTATATTCCGTGCTCTTTATAAAGATACGTTAGCTAGAGAGAAGGTAGAGGGCGGTAGTACCATTACGCAGCAACTCGCTAAAAACGTCTTTTTAACTCGTGAAAAAACATTTACGCGCAAATTGAAGGAAGTCGCAATTTCTCTTCAATTAGAGCAAAAATATACGAAGCAACAAATTCTTGAAATGTATATGAATCATATTTATTTTGGTCATGGGGCTTACGGTATTCAAGCAGCAGCAAAGTTATATTTTAATAAAAATGTTGAGGATTTAACAGTAGAGGAAGGGGCAATGCTTGCAGGCCTTCCGAAGTCACCAAACGGATATTCACCATACTATTCTGCAGAGAAGAGTAAGGAACGCCGCGATCTAGTATTGTCACTTATGCATAAACAAGGCTATTTGACTGCAGAAGAAAGCGTTCGTTATCAAGGGAAGACAATTGCTCTATATAAAAATTTAGATGAGAATGAGCTTGCATATATGCCGTATATTGATATGGTCATAGATGAAGCCGCTCGTTTATACGGGTTGTCTCATCAAGAAGTACTTCGCGGAGGATATACGTTTGTCGTACCTATGGATGAAAAGATTCAAAAGGTAGCATATAACCAGTTTCAAGATGCAAGGAATTTTCCTGGGAAAGAAGAAGGGGCGCAAGGTGCTTTCTTATTAATGGATAATCGTACGGGAGGGATTAAAGCGGCGATTGGGGGAAGAAAGTACGTCCCGAGAGGATTTAATCGTGTTTTTGCCAAAAGGCAGCCCGGATCTGTTTTAAAACCACTTATCGTTTATGCACCAGCACTAGAAACGAAAAAGTATAATCCGTATTCTTTATTAACGAATGAAAGAAATTCTTTTGAAGGGTATGAACCTCGAAATTATAATCATGAGTATTCAAAAGAAATGACGATGTATGATGCGATTTTAGAGTCGGCAAACGTACCGGCAGTTTCTTTATTAAATGAGTTAGGGGTAGAAGAAGGAAAGCAATATTTAGAAAAAGGAAATGTCCATATTGCAGATGCTGGTTTAAGTACAGCGCTTGGGGGACTAAAAAATGGCGTTTCAACATTTGATCTTGTAAAAATGTATCGTTCATTTTTAGCAAATGGAAATATTATTGAGCCGCACGTTATTGATAAAGTATTGAATAGACACGGTGCAGTCATTGGGGAATCTCCAAAAGTAGAGACGAAAATCTTCTCGAAGCAGACAGCATGGTATATGACGAAAATGTTAGAAGGAGTTGTGAAGGAAGGAACAGCGAGAGCTGGTGTATATAACGGTGCGTTAGCTGGAAAAACGGGTACAACTTCATTGCCAAATGACGATAAGGGAGCAAGAGATATGTGGTTCGTCGGCTATACACCTAACTTAGTAGGCGCTGTTTGGATTGGTTATGACCGTACGGATAAGGAGCATCAGTTGCAAGGAGAAAGTGCATCTGCGACAAAATTGTTTAAGAAAATTTTAACGAAGGCTAATGTAGAACATAAAGAGAAGTTTATGAAGCCTGAAGGTGTGGAAACAATCGGCGCTCCGATTCGACTGCGCAAAATTGAAGATGTAAAAATGAAACTATCATTTAGCCCTTTCGGTTTATTTAAAGCAAAATTAAGTTGGACGCCACTTCCAGATAACAGAATTATGTACCGAATCTATAGAGTGGAGAACGGAATTCATACACATGTTAGCACTGTAAATGGTGCTGGGGAATATGAGGAAAAGTTCGTTAACATATTTTCAAAACCGAGCTTTTACGTTGTACCATATAATACACAAACGAATCGTGAAGGAGAAAAGTCAAAAGTAGCTAAACCATAGTTTTTCTCTGTGTTATAATAAGAATGTTGTGAAAATAGTAAGCGTTTTTAAGAATGTTTGTGTCAATTTAATGAACAACGTACATAATATTATGCATTTTGTTTTTACAAGCTGTATAGTAAAAAAAGATAAATATCGAACGTATTCGAAGCATTGGTAAGGAAGGGAGCAAGGGTCTTGGTAAGAACTATAAATGAGACATTTTTAAAAGCATGTAGGGGGGAACGTACCGATTATGTACCAGCATGGTATATGCGTCAAGCAGGTCGTTCACAGCCGGAATATAGAAAGATTAAAGAAAAGTATTCTTTATTTGAAATTACACATAATCCAGAGTTATGTGCTTACGTTACAAAATTGCCGGTTGATCAGTATAACGTAGACGCAGCAATTCTTTATAAAGATATTATGTCACCACTACCTGCAATTGGTGTGGATGTAGAAATTAAATCAGGTATTGGCCCAGTTATTGATAATCCAATCCGTTCTTTACAAGACGTAGAAAAACTAGGGGAAATCAATCCAGAAGATGACGTACCGTACATACTAGATACAATTCGTTTATTAACGACAGAAATGTTAGACGTACCGTTAATCGGTTTTTCAGGAGCTCCATTTACATTAGCGAGCTATATGATTGAAGGCGGTCCATCTCGTAACTACCATAATACGAAAGCGTTCATGTATGCAGAGCCAAAAGCTTGGTTCGCTTTAATGGATAAACTAGCAGATATGGTTATTACATATTTAAAAGCGCAAATAAACGCAGGAGCAAAAGCAGTTCAAATTTTCGATTCTTGGGTTGGAACAGTAAATGTAGCAGATTATCGCGTATTTATTAAACCAGCAATGGAGCGTATTTTTGCAGAAGTTCGTAAGATGGGTGTACCGATGATTATGCACGGCGTAGGAGCTGCACACTTAGTGAATGAGTGGCACGACTTACCGCTTGATGTAGTCGGCTTAGACTGGCGCTTACCGATTGAAGAAGCACGTGCACGTGGCGTTCATAAGGCGGTACAAGGTAATATGGACCCTTCATTCTTACTTGCACCATGGTCTGTTATTGAAGAACATGTAAAAGGTATTTTAGATCAAGGGATGAAACAGCCGGGTTATATCTTTAACTTAGGTCACGGTGTATTCCCAGAAGTAAATCCGGATACATTAAAACGTTTAACTACATTTATTCATGAATACTCTAAAGGGCAGTTAGCGAAGTAAAGGAGAATTGCTGTATGAAAAAGAAAATTGGTTTGCTTGTAATGGCATACGGAACGCCATATAAAGAAGAAGATATTGAACGTTACTATACACATATTCGCAGAGGAAGAAAGCCAAGTCCTGAAATGCTAGAAGATTTAACAGAGCGTTACCGTGCAATTGGTGGTATTTCTCCTTTAGCTACTATTACATTAGAGCAAGCTAAGAAGTTAGAGAAGCGTTTAAATGAAGTACAAGATGAAGTAGAGTACCATATGTATCTTGGCTTAAAACATATTGAACCGTTTATTGAAGATGCGGTGAAAGATATGCATAACGACGGAATACAAGATGCAATCGCACTTGTTCTTGCACCTCACTATTCTACGTTTAGCGTGAAATCATACGTTGGACGAGCACAAGAAGAAGCTGAGAAACTTGGAAACTTAACAATTCACGGCATTGATAGCTGGTATAAAGAGCCAAAATTCATCCAATACTGGGTTGATGCAGTGAAAGGCATATATAACGGTATGTCAGATGCAGAGCGTGAAAAAGCAGTATTAATCGTATCTGCACATAGCTTACCAGAGAAAATTATTGCAATGGGCGATCCATATCCAGATCAATTAAATGAAACAGCGGATTATATCGCGCGCGGAGCTGAAGTAGCAAACTATGCAGTAGGTTGGCAAAGTGCAGGAAACACACCAGATCCTTGGATTGGTCCAGATGTACAAGATTTAACGAGAGAACTAAATGAAAAGCACGGTTATACTTCATTCGTATATGCACCAGTTGGATTTGTTGCGGAACATTTAGAAGTTTTATATGACAACGACTTTGAGTGTAAAGTTGTAACGGATGAAATTGGTGCGAAATATTATCGTCCAGAAATGCCAAATGCATCGGACGCATTTATTGATTGTTTAACAGATGTTGTATTAAAGAAAAAAGAATCTGTACTGTAAGAAGAAAGGGGGAGCCTGCTTGAGGAAAAAAGTTGTGATCGTCGGCGGAGGCATCACTGGATTAACAGCAATGTATAACTTACAAAAAAATATTCATGAAAAAAACTTGCCGATTGATACATTACTTATAGAAGCATCGGGTAAACTTGGCGGAAAAATTCAAACCGTTCGAAAAGATGGATTTACAATTGAGCGCGGACCGGATTCTTTCTTAGCACGAAAAGAAAGTGCAGCAAGATTAGTGAAAGAATTAGGTCTTGGCGATGAACTTGTAAATAATCAAGCCGGTCAATCATTTATCCTCGTAAACAATCGGTTACATAAAATGCCGAATGGATCAATGATGGGAATTCCAACGCAAATTACGCCGTTTCTATTTTCCGGGCTGTTCTCCCCAATTGGTAAACTAAGAGCTGGTTTTGATCTATTAATGCCGAGGTCAAAGCCAGTATCTGACCAATCACTCGGACAATTTTTCAGACATCGTCTTGGAAACGAAGTGGTTGAAAACTTAATAGAACCGTTACTATCGGGTATTTATGCAGGGGATATTGATGAAATGAGCTTAATGTCAACATTCCCGCAAATGTATCAGATTGAGCAGAAATATCGCAGTATTTCACTCGGTATGCGTACGCTCGCTCCGAAAGAAGAGAAAGCTGAACCGAAAAAGGGAATGTTCCAAACAGTGAAAACAGGTTTAGAATCTATCGTAAAATCTCTCGAAGCAAAGATGCATGAAGGTACGATAATAAAGGGAACTCGCATTGAAAAAGTTGCAAAACAGGGTGATGGTTATACAATTACTCTTAGTAACGGAAAAGAAATAGAAGCGGACGCCATCGTAGTGGCAACTTCGCATAAAGTATTGCCGTCCATGTTTGCTCAGTACAAGCAGTTTCGTTTCTTCCGTAATATTCCATCCACATCCGTTGCGAATGTGGCACTTGCTTTCCAAAAGTCTGCAATCCAGCGCGATATTAATGGTACAGGATTTGTCGTATCACGAAATAGCGATTACACCATTACAGCATGTACGTGGACGCATAAAAAATGGCCGCATACAACGCCAGAAGGAAAAACACTCCTTCGCTGTTACGTTGGACGTGCTGGTGATGAAGCGGTTGTAGAACAAACTGAAGAAGAACTCGTTCAGCTCGTACTAGAAGATTTAAAGAAGACGATGGATATTACAGAGGATCCAGAGTTTACAATCGTAAGTCGCTGGAAAGAAGCGATGCCTCAATATACAGTAGGCCATAACGAGCGAATGAAACAGCTCACAACATTTATGGAGAAAGAGTTGCCAGGTATATACTTGGCAGGCAGCTCCTATGCTGGCGCTGGACTTCCAGACTGTATTAATCAAGGTGAGGAAGCTGCAAAGCGTGTATTATCTCATTTGGAGAAAGTAATAGATGCTGAATTAATCGCACAATAAATTATAAGAAACGCCTTCAATCATATTGAAGGCGTTTCGTTTATTATATAAAATACTTATTCGCCAATAAACATATATAAGTTATTTGGCTTTATAACAGCATCTCCTGCATAAATAACCCACTCTGTTAAGTTATCAAAATCTAAATGATAACTATTTCCTTCACTCATATCTTCTATGAAATATGGTTCATTAATGAGTATTCCTTGAATGAAATCTTCCGTAATGTTTTGCATTTCAAACCACATATGTTCACTTTTTCCTTCTTCGTAGGAGACACCAAACTTAGCAAGGAAACGAAAATCTTCATTTGATTGTTCAATGTGAAAAATGTTGCTGAAATACCCAAAAGTATTTTTCGCATTGTAAGCCATACGATCGGTTTCACTATTTGTTTTATAGAACATGAGCCCTGTAGCTTCCTCGTGTTCTTTGAAAAAACTTTCAATATATTCTTCTGAAGTATTAAATTTGAATAAGAGAACGGATGGAGATTGATGGTATTCATCTCGGGCATCCATTCCGCCTAAGAATGTATTTTGTGCATCTATTGGTTGTAGTTTCACTTCCTCATCTTCGATTGAAGATAATTGGTCCATACTCGTTTTATGCCCTATATAAGATAATCCTTTTTCCCACGGAACAGCGACTGTATGTATAGAACCTTGCTGACTATGCGCGATAACGATAGGCTCATTCATAGGGACTTGTCCATTCTCAACGGCATTATTAGCAAATGTTTGAAAGAGATCGCTAATGCCGTAGTAGGAAGAAATGCGATTTGGAATAATTAACTCTATTTCAGTTACGCCTGCTCTTAAAAGACCATGTGTATGAAACCAATATTGCGTAGGCTCACCGTCTTTATCGTCTTCATAAACGGAATGAATAACGTATAAGTCAGGAATGTCAGGTAATAATTCATTTTCAACGTGATATTCAATATAGCTTCTAGATATCACTTTCATTGCTGCACTTGAATCGATTACAAATAACAAATCTGGGGCGAGATTCCATAAGAACTGTAACTGCTGGAAAAAGCAGTCCAGTACATCGCCTACAAATAGCGTACGAGTGAAAATTTCAGTGCCGAAAGCTGCATCTTCAAAATTACGATCTACGATTGTAGCATCTTGTCTATTGTACATTTTATATCCTTCTGGATCGTTCGGTTCATCAATATGCAGTTCATACGGTATGACTGTTTCACCCATATGTAATTCAACAATAAGGCTTGTCTCATCACTATAAACAATTTTTAAATCATCAACTTTAGTAGCGATCGTTTCTAGTCGCTGTTTTAACTGCTCAATTGTAATTCTAGTTGGTATAACGGCAATCATATCTGAAAAATGACGTTCTAATGTTCCATTCATAGCTGCGCGGTATGTTTCTGTTTGCACTTCCATCCAATCACTCCTATTCAAATGAATCCATTTTACATGCCAATTAAATGTCGGTATTTTCTGTTTTCTCTCTCTAACATTATAGAGTGTATTTGTAGAAGGTGTAAAATTATTATTTTGTATTATAGTTTGAAAGCTTGTAAATTAAATAAATCTTTTGTAAAATTTGTCGAAATATAGTTCTATATAACGAATCATTTGTTATGATAGAAATGCTGAGAAAATATGAAATAGAGAGAGGAAAATGGCTGTGAAGAAATTGTTAAGTGTCTTTTTATCATTCTTGCTATTGCTTTCATTTACTGGAACTTTAGCGCAAGCAGAAGAAACTGCTTCTATGTCAGTAGAAAAAGCAATTCAAGTATTTAAGCAGCAAGGGAAAACGAAGGGGATAGTAGAAGGATATATTGTTGGATATACGCAAAGTTCTTCTAAATATACGAAGGATCCAGCTAAGTTTGATGATACAAACGTAGCAATTGCAGATTCGCCAAACGAAACGAATCCAGACAAAATCATGCCCGTTCAGTTACCGAAAGGTGATGTGAGAACGGCAGTGAATGTAAAAGATCACCCTGAAAATATCGGGAAGAAAGTTAGTTTGACTGGGACCCTTGAATTATATTTTAGTAACCCAGGTCTAAAATCAGTAACAGCTTATAAGTTTCAAGGTGAAGGACAAAACCGTGTTAGCGATGTAGTAGCTTCACCGAACGGTGGAGAAGTTGCTAAAGGAACAGCGGTAACATTAACGACGAATACAGAAGACGCAACAATCTACTATACGTTAGATGGCTCTAATCCTACTAATAAAAGCGTTCGTTATAATGGACAAATTGTAGTGAATGAAAATAGTGTAGTGAAAGCAATCGCAGAAAAAGAAGGACTTACTCCTTCAGCAATTTCGACATTTTCATTTATTATCGTAAATAATGAACAGGTTCGTATTCATGACATTCAAGGGAAATCACATATGTCTCCTTACAACGGGAAGAAAGTAAACAATGTGGAAGGCGTTGTCACAGCGCTTGATAAAAACGGCTTTTATATAGAAGGTAATCAGCCAGATAATGATCCAGCTACTTCAGAAGGTATGTACGTATATAAAAAAGATGCGAATGTAGCAGTAGGAGATCTTATTCAAGTTGATGGAGTAGTAGAAGAATATGTTGGACCAGGATATGCAGAGCGATTTGAAACAGACTTAACGACGACTGAAATTAAAGCGAGCCGCGTTGCTGTAATCGCAAAAGATCAATCTTTGCCAGCACCGATTGTACTTGGGGAAAACGGTGTGAAAATCCCGGACCAGATTATTGATAATGATGCATTTGGTTTATTTGATCCAAATGAAGATGCAATTGACTTCTATGAAAGTATAGAAGGTATGCGTGTTACGATGCCAACACCAAAAATTATTACACCTCAGAAAAACGGAAATTTATATGTAACAGTAAAAAATGGTGGAGATAAAATAGTAACACAATATGGCACACCTCTATTAGATGAAAATCAATTAAACCCAGAGCGCCTTTCTGTAAAAGTACCTCGCGATTATGTAGCAAAAGTAGGAGATACTTTTACTGGAGATATAACAGGGGTAGTAGGATATGATTACGGTTCTTTCCGTATTTCGCCAATAACAGAACTGCCAGCTGTAGTGGATGGTGGATTTAAGCAAGTAGGGGCAAATATTCAGCCACGTCTTGATAAGTTAACGGTTGCTACATATAACATTGAAAACTTCTCAGCGAATAAAAAAGAAACAACAGATGAAAAAGTAAAAGCGTTAGCGTATTCTATTAAATACAACTTAAAAATGCCAGATATTATCGGTGTAGAGGAAATGCAAGATAATAACGGATCAATTAATGACGGTACAACAGATGCGTCATTAAGCGCAAAACGTATCATTGATGCAGTTCTAGAAATTCGTGGGCCGAAGTATGAGTATGTAGAAATCGCTCCAAACAATAATCAAGACGGAGGAGCACCAGGAGCGAATATTCGCGTCGGCTTCTTCTATAATCCATCACGCGTGAAATTAGCGACGGTACCGAAGTTACTTGATAAAAATGTTGTTCGTATTGGAGACGAAAATCCATTGTTTGAAAGTACACGTAAACCGCTAGCGGCAGAATTTACGTTCCAAGGACAAAACATTGTTGTCGTTGCAAATCACTTAAACTCAAAACTAGGAGATGCAACGCCATTTGGAAAAGTGCAGCCGCTCGTATTAAAGAGTGAAGACAAACGAATTCAGTTAGCACAAGAAGTAAATTATTTCGTGCAAGGAATTCAGAAAAAGAATACAAATGCACCAGTTGTTGTGTTAGGTGATATGAACGATTTCGAATTCTCTAAACCACTAAAAACACTAGAGGGAACAATCTTAAAAGATATGTTAAACACAGTGCCGAAAGAGAATCGTTACACGTACATTCATGAAGGAAATGCACAAGTGTTAGATCATATTTTAGTAACAAACAACATCGCACCGCACACAATTGTAGACCCAGTACACTTAAACTCAAACATTATGAAAGAACACGGACGTGTAAGTGACCACGACCCAGTACTTGCTCAAATTGATTTGAAGAAGGCTTCTTAAAGTGGGGAACGCTTAGGTGACTAAGCGTTCTTTTTTTGCATCGTTATAGAATAGTATAAAGAGATGATTCCTTTTTTTGTAATCTAATGATAAAATTGATTGAATATTCAGTTTTTAACAAGGAGGACAACAATGCAGTTACAAATAAATGGAAAGGTAATGAATCAGTTTGCAATTTTTTTTAGTACGATCGTCATGCTTCAGTTTGTAGCTGATATAACAGGACTTACAAGCAATCTAGATATTACGTATAACTTAATACATACAGCAGCTTCTTATATAACATTTAGTTTGGCGGTTATTTTCACTTTAATAGGTGCAAGAAGAGAATTAAGTAAATATGCAATTGTTTCATTATGTTTAGTTGTAGGTATTAAAGCGATTTATTTTGTAGCGGTTGTTATTTTATGGGGGTTGGCAGGTACGCCATAAGTGAATAGTAAATAAACCCTAATTTCCAATATAGTAAGGAAATTAGGGTTTTATTATACTTGAAACGCTTTTCTACACCGCTCTCTTTTTTGCAGTCTTCTTTTATATTTTTTTCTATCCCGCTTTACTCCTTGTATATACATAAGTAAGCTAACGAAAAGGAAGAAAGCACATTGCGTCATTAAAATATATGGTGACATGCCTTGCAATGGTTGTTTCGGATCATATAAATGAAAAGGTGCTCCGCCTATTGAAGGAAGTATTGTATTTAGCAGGACGTACGGAATGGAGGCGGCTGCAAATGGAAAGAGAATTGCCATATAGTCTTTTTGTGACCATACAGATGCAGCAAGTCCTAAAAGGGCCATTAAACCTGCAAATAAAAAATTAATTCCGATATATACAGCAATGTAAGTGAGAGGCGCATCAAAATATAGGTTTGCGAACATTCCATCAGCATTTATGATGCCTGAACCAACCGTAGGTGTTCCGTCTGGAATGGTTAATTTGCAAAATAATAACGATAAGATGAATGGAAGTGTATAAAGAAATCCTCCGCAAAAAAAAGTAACGATATATTTCGCTACTGAATAAGGAAATATAGAAATCCCCTTACTCACAAACGGTTTAAAACCATCGGACTTATCCGAATTGTAACTTGTACTAAAGGGGAAACTCGCAATAACTGGCATTAATAATAAATAAACATCCATTTCATTGTCGCGAAATCCAATCCATTTTAAATCTGTTGATATAGGACCATTTGCTGCGTTTCCTAAATAACGAATTACATAATAATAGTGATAAATGCAAATAAGAACGAATCCACTAAGCATCATAATTAAAGAAATACGACTACAAAAAGCTTGCTTTATATTTAAACGAAGTGCACGCATCATGACTGAAAAAGCCTCCACTGTTTTGATAAACTTGTCTATTTTCTATATTACTATTAATTGTAAAGATTTTCTTGTTTTTTTATTTGATTATTTGAAAAAGAGGAATTTTGTTGTTGTGAAGTAAGGTTTAGCTGTATATCTCTAGAACATCTTTTCCTTTTCTCTTTTCTTCTGATAAACTATGGAAAGTATGATATACACTGACTGAAATTTTTTTATACTGGAAATAATAAAAAGAGAACTTGTATAGAATGTAAGCGTGTGGTAATATCAAAGATGTACTGATTGACTATATTATCCAATTGGTCATTTTTGGAGGTGATGATGTGGCAATAGATCGAAAACGTTCTATTATTGAGGCTGCAACAAAGTCTTTTTCAGCGTTCGGTTATAAAGCAACAACGATGGATCAAGTAGCGAAGTTAGCGAATGTAGGGAAAGGAACGATTTATACTTTTTTCAAAAATAAAGAAGAGTTATTTGGTGAAATTATTTCTAATTTAATTACAGAAATGAAGCAAGTTGCAGAAAGTGCAATTCGTTCAGATGTTTCATTTTTTGAAAATGTACATAGAGCATTATATAGCATCTTGGAATTTAGAAAAGAACATCAGCTCATGATTAAATTAATTCAAGAAGAGCGCGATATGGGAACGAAAGAAGTACAAGAAGTGATGCAACAAGTTGATGTGGAAATCGTTTCTGTTATTCAATCGTATTTAAAAATTGCGATTGAAAAAGGTGAAATTAGCAAATGTGATCCAGAAATTACAGCATTTATTATGCTTCGTCTATATGTATCGCTTATTTTTGATTGGGAAAAAAATCACGAACCGCTAGAAAAAGAAAAAATTGCAGAGTTATTTGAACTTTATTTACTAAAAGGATTGTCAAACTAAGATAATCCTTTTAATTTTATAAAAAATGACCAAATGAACAATAAGGTCATATATTTAAGTTAAGGGGGGATATAGAAAAATTATAATCATAATAAGAAAAAGTTGCATAGTAATAAATTCAGGGATAAGGCATATGTATGAACAAGTATAGCCTTTTTGTTTGGGTAAAAATGACTATATGAACATTTTGGTCATTTTATAAAAGGGGGAGAAATTATGAAAGGGAATCAGTTACTTCGGAAAGAGTTCACGGAAATTATAAAAAGTAAAAAAATATTAATTCCAATTATTGCGGTCTTATTCGTACCAATTTTATATGCAGGGATGTTTTTGTGGGCTTTTTGGGATCCGTATAAACAGTTAGATGACTTACCAGTTGCAGTAGTCAATTTAGATAAAGGCGCAGTATTTGATGGGAAACCAATTGAGGTCGGAAAAGGGCTCGTTGATAATTTAAAAGATAATAAAAGTTTTAAATGGGAGTTCGTAAGTGAAAAAGAAGCGAAGAAAGGAATGGAAGGTAGAAAGTATTACATGTTAGTGCGCATTCCAGATGACTTCTCAAGTAACGCTACAACGTTACTAAAAGACGATCCGAAGCCATTAAACTTAGAATATATTCCAAACGAAAGTTTGAACTTCTTATCTTCACAAATTGGCGGAACAGCCATTGAAAAAATTAAAGGTGAAGTAGCAAGCACGTTAACGAAAACATATGCAGAGAAAATGTTTGATTCCATTCAAGACGTCTCAAAAGGATTAGCAGATGGGGCGGAAGGAGCAAATAAACTACACGACGGATCAAGTGAGCTGCATGATGGTTCAAGTAAAGTGACGGATGGCCTTCATACACTGCAAGGGAAATCTGGGGAGATGAAGGATGGAGTTCAGAAATTAGCAGATGGATCTAATAAATTAGTAGATGGATCAGGCAAAGTAACAAACGGTTTAAATGTGCTAAATAGTAAAACAGGTGAAATGCAGGTAGGTATCGGAAAATTAGTAGATGGGTCAGGCAAAGTAACAAATGGTTTAAATACGCTAAATAGCAAAACAGGTGAAATGCAGATAGGTATAGGGAAATTAGTAGATGGGTCAGGCAAAGTAACAAATGGTTTAAATACACTAAATAGCAAAACAGGTGAAATGCAGATAGGTATAGGGAAATTAGTAGATGGGTCAGGCAAAGTAACAGATGGTTTACACGTATTAAATAGCAATGCAGGTATCGGAAAATTAGTAGATGGATCAGGCAAAGTAACAGATGGTTTACATGCATTAAATAGCAATGCAGGTATTGGGAAACTAGTAGATGGATCAGGCAAAGTAACAGATGGTTTACATGCATTAAATAGCAATGCAGGTATTGGGAAGTTAGTAGACGGATCGGGCAAAGTAACAGACGGTTTAAATACGTTAAATAGTAAAACGGGTGAGTTGCGTGATGGATCTGAGAAAGTGACCGGTGGCTTGAACAAATTAGTAAGTAAATCCGGTGAATTAAAAACAAGAACAACGGATCTATCAAATGGTATGGGAAAACTTGTTGAAGGGCAAAGCCAATTAGAGGAAGGTTCTCAAGCGATCCAAAAGGGATTGCAAGAGTTAAATAGTAACGTACAAAAGTCTGCTGCAGGCTTAGAGGAAATGCAGTCGAAAGTTCCTTCTATATTGAATACAGTAAATGAAAAAATAGATGGAGCTGGGGCGAATGTAAATCAGTTAAATGAACTTACACAATCAACAGCAGGAGATGCAAAAAATGCAGCACAAGAGGTAGCGAATTTACAAAAGCAAATTGAAAGTTTACCAAAAGAATATCAAGAGCAGTTACAGCCATTCGTAACAAGTGCTGTAAAAAGTACAGCGACAGTTCAGCAAAAAGCTGCCGGAGTAGCAGGTGGAACAAATAAATTAAATGAAGAAGTGAAACAATTAAAAGGTGAAATACATCAAACAACAAATGGGTTGCAAAAAACTTACCAAATCCAGCAGGGATAAAAACTCTAGCAGGTGCTATTGAGAAACTAACGAGCGCACAAAATGAATTTGTTAGTAAGTTTCATGGATTTGGTGAGGGATTAGATAATGCAAAAATAGGTGCCGATAAATTAAAAGATGGATCAGTTCAATTAATTGATGGAGTAACGCAATTGCAAAGTGGCTCTGGAAAAGTGACAGCAGGATTAGGTCAATTATCTGCAGGAGTAAATCAATTAGCAGATGGGTCTGGTCAAGTAACAGGCGGTTTAGGAACATTATCTGTAGGAGTATCCAAATTAGCAGATGGGTCTGGTCAAGTAACAGGCGGTTTAGGGACATTATCTGTAGGTGTAACGAAATTAGCAGATGGCTCAAGCCAAGTAACAGGTGGTTTAGGAACATTATCTGCAGGAGTAAATCAATTAGCAGATGGGTCTGGTCAAGTAACAGGCGGTTTAGGTGCATTATCTGCAGGAGCAAATCAAATGGCAGGTGGTGTACATCAATTAGCAGATGGCTCAAGTCAAGTAACAGGCGGCCTAGGTCAATTATCTGCAGGAGCAAACCAAATGGCAGGTGGAGTAAATCAATTAGCAGATGGCTCGAGTAAAGTAACAGGCGGTTTAGGTACATTATCTGTAGGAGCAAACCAAATGGCAGGTGGCGTAAATCAATTAGCAGATGGATCTGGTCAAGTAACAACGGGCTTAGGTACTCTAAATGGTGGCCTAAATCAAATGTCAAATGGCTCAATCCAGCTAATCGACGGCGTAAATAAACTAGCAGATGGCTCAGGAAAAGTAACAGATGGTCTCGTAAAAGTAAACGACGGTTCAGGTGAACTTGCAGAGAAACTTGGCGAAGGGGCAGAGAAAACTGGGGAAGTAAAAGGAACGGATAAAACGTATGATATGTTTGCAAGTCCTGTAAAAGTGAAGACAGAGAAAATGGCGGAAGTTCCTAACTACGGAACTGGATTTACGCCGTATTTCTTATCACTCGGTTTATTTGTTGGGGCATTATTATTATCTATCGTATACCCATTACGTGATACAGTAGGCGTTCCAAAATCAGGATTTAGTTGGTTTATTAGTAAGTTCGGTGTTTTACTATCAGTTGGTATTATTCAAGCGATAGTAGCAGATGTTATATTACTGTTCGGATTAGGTGTAGAAGTACAAAGCATTCCATACTTCATACTCTTTAGCATCATTACAAGTTTAGCCTTTATCGCATTAATTCAATGTTTAGTAACAGCATTTGGTGATGCAGGCCGTTTTATCGCCATCATCACATTAATTATGCAGCTTACAACAAGTGCCGGAACATTCCCACTAGAATTGATTCCGAAGTTTTTACAACCATTCAATGCTTGGTTACCGATGACATACTCTGTATCAGGATTGAAAGCAGTCGTATCGAGTGGAGACTTTGACTTCATGTGGCAAAACATAGGAATGCTCATGATCTTTATCGTTGTATTATCACTTGGAACAATCGCTTCCTTAACTTTGATGCACAAACGAAAATTTAAAAATGTGGTTGGAAATCAATCGGTTGAAGCGTAGATAAAAGCACCTTTTTGGTGCTTTTTTATTTTAATAGAGGGCATCTTTTCCTTAGTTCATCTATAAGTCTTTCTAAAAGCTATAGAAACGAAAGAAAAGGAATTACAACAATTTACAGAGAAACATAGGGTAGAGGAGTTGATATGATGAAAGGCAATCTTACTTATTATTTTATCGTAAATCCGCTAATAATCTTTCTTGTTTATGCCCTTTCACCTATATTGTTTGATAAAGAAGTATATACAAGTATGAAAGATGCATTTGGAATACTTACGTTCTATTATGTGTTAATGGGTGGATATTACTTTATTGATATTTTAAGTGAAAAGATAAAGAAAAAAAGTAGATGGAGGATAAAAAATGACTGAAAGTGAAATGAAATTCCGTGATACGACCATTCATAACTTTTTCGATAAAGAGGATCGTTTAAAATCGATTCCAGGTCAAAAGAAGAAGAAACTAGTATTGTTAGAGCATTTAATTAGCAAGTTAGATGCTGGAAATCAATATACAGAAAAAGAAATTAATACATTTATAAAACAATATCATGATGATTTTTGTACAATTAGACGTGAATTTATTGTACATAGGTTTATGGATAGAGAGGATAATATGTACCGTATAAACGGGAGAGAAGTTTGGACGAAGTGGGAGGAGTTAAAATAATGAATCAGCGAGGAGATCCCCGCTGATTATAAGCCTGTGCTAGTCTTGCTGTTTCTTTGTAGTAAGTCTATGAACGCTTCAACATTCGAACTTGTAATGTATCCAAGCGTTATATATTCATCTTCATAGTAAAATATTATTTTTTTGTCAAAGATTCTTCTCTTCGTTTCTATGGATAGAATTTTTTCATAATCAAATTCGGCAATGAATGTGTTTTTATATTGGCTAAAAAAGAGAAGTCTTTGATTAGTAGCAAGTAACATGCCAGGATACGGGACTTTATGCGTAATCATATAGCCAGTAAGTGAACATTTTAAAGTAGATAAAATCTTTTCTTCTTTATGTAATAGTTGTTTTGCAGCTGTTAAGATTGGATTCATTGCATACATTCCTTTTATTTTGATGTATGAATATTGTATCAAGAGTAAAAAGATTCTCAATATGCAATATTGCATATTGGACGTTTTATAGTTTTAATATTATTTTTTAAAAGAAAAAGTACGAGGTGATTCAATGATACGATTAGCAAAAGAGGCTGATGCAGAAGCAATAATGAACATTAGAAAAGAAATTATATTATCGGAAAATACTACAAAGTTTTTCATAGTATCTCCAAAGAAATTACCGAATGATATTGATGCAGAAAGAGAAAAGATACGGAAAAGTAATGAGAAAGGTAATCTTTATATTGTGTATGAAGTAGATTATAAGGTGGTAGGCTTTTTACTTTTCAACCGATATGAACTAGAACGGTTACAACACGCAGGCACAATGGGAATGGGGATTAAAGAGGCGTATTGTAATCAAGGCATCGGTACGAAATTAATTGAATTTCTTATTAGTTGGGCGAAAGGGCAGAAAGGTTTAGAGAAAATTTGCTTAGGTGTAGTTTCTGTTAATGATCGGGCAATTAAAGTGTACAAACGTATGGGTTTTGTAGAAGAAGGAAGACAACGAAAGCAAATAAAGTATGAAGATGGATCATATGGAGATGACGTATTGATGGGGTTTTATATTGAATAAAGGATATATGGTATTAAGAAAAGGAATGTACATAACGTAAATTTTTAAAAGCAGTATATTGCCCATGCATTAACAGACTTTTACCTATGTATAATATTAATATAGTAAAATCATAACAACCGATATTGCAGTTTCCAATAATATACTATATAATCAATTTAAGAAAACGTTTTCATGCAAAGGGGGAGAATTTCGTGTCGACTATAGAGGACGTGGCGAAATTAGCAGGGTTATCAAGGACAACGGTTTCTAGGGTGATTAATAATCATCCATATGTTTCAGATGAGAAGAAAAAAAGGGTTCAATTAGCAATGAAGCATTTAGGCTTCGTTCCTAATTCTGCGGCGAGAAGGCTTCGTAAACAAAAAACGGAAACAATTGCGGTGCTAGTTCCAAGGATTACAAATCCTTTCTTCAGTAGATTTATTGAAGCAATCGAGATTGCTGCTTCTGAACATAAATATAAACTGATTATTTGTCAAACAAGATATTTACCGGAAAAAGAGATGGAGTATTTACAATTATTATCTACGAAACAAGTAGATGGGATTATTCTATGTTCACTAGAAAATCCGTGGGAAGATGTAGAGCCATATTTACAGCACGGTCCAATCGTGTTGTGTAATGAATATATTGAGGAAGCAAATATTCCAACAGTGAAGTTTGATCATGCGCAAGGAGCATACATAGCTGCGAAGCATGTGTTAGATCAAGGATATCGTAATCTTATTTTTTGCCGTGGTAACGAAACCAAAGTCGTTAGCCAGCAGCGAAAAATGGGCTTTTTACGTGCAATAACTGAGAAGAGCCGCCAAGTAGAAGCGATTGACTTTCTTGAAAACGCTTTCTCTTGGGAAGATGGAAAACGAATATTCCATGAAGTATTAAAGGACAAAAAAATCCTACCGCGATTTTGGCAGGAGGCGATGAGGTAGCAGCTGGAATTATCTCAGAGGCGAAACGCCATAACTGGAGCATTCCAGATGATCTTGCTGTTATCGGTTTTGATAATCAAATATTATCGCAGATTACAGAACCAGGTATTACGACAATTGAACAGCCAATTGATGAAATGGCCCGAAAAGTTGTCGACCTAATGATGGATAAAATCCATACGAAAAATTATCGAAAAAAAGAATTGTATGAGTTTGAACTGGAGCTCTTGGTGAAAGGTTCAACGATGAAGGATAAGATGTTATTAGCCTAGTAGACTATGTCTGCTAGGTTTTTTTATGTTCAAAAACTACTATTCTTCGTGAACGCAATCATCACATTTGTTATGGTATGCTTCGTGTTGCTCATCAATTTCTTTCCCGCAGTGCGCACAAGTTTTCGTCGGTAAATTTCTGAAAAACTCCATTGGTTGATCGATCATGTCAATCCCTCCATTTCCATTTCTTACTATCATTGTATTAGTACAAAAAATAAAAGTCAACAACTGTTTTATAACAAAATTGAAAATTAATGAAAAAGTTTAGGAAATGGATTATAGTTAACAATGTAGGATGTAAGTAAAAAACTTTCTCAAGTACGGAGAAAAACTGCATTCCTACTCGGTTTTAGAAAGGATGGATACATATGAAAATGACTGTTGTCGGCTTTTGGGGCGGCTTTCCAGAAGCGGGAGAAGCAACGTCGGGGTATTTGTTTGAACACGATGGTTTTCGTTTACTTGTAGACTGTGGTAGTGGTGTACTAGCACAGCTTCAAAAATATATAACACCATCTCATATAGATGCAGTTGTACTGTCACACTATCATCACGATCATGTTGCGGACATTGGGGTATTGCAATATGCGAGATTAATTACGAGTGCGACAACAAGGCAACTACCGGAATTACCAATATACGGTCATACGTTTGACGAGAATGGATTCCATTCTTTAACACATGAACCACATACGAAAGGAATCGCGTACAATCCAGAAGAAACACTTCAAGTTGGACCGTTCTCGATTTCGTTCTTAAAAACTGTTCATCCTGTTACATGCTTTGCGATGCGTATTACAGCTGGAGATGATGCTGTAGTATACAGCGCTGATTCAAGTTATATTCCTGAATTCATTCCATTCACGAAAGATGCTGATCTTTTCATTTGTGAGTGTAATATGTATGCACATCAAGAGGCTGCAAAAGCAGGGCATATGAATAGTACAGAAGTAGCAAGTATTGCAAAAGATGCAAATGTAAAAGAACTTTTATTAACGCACTTACCGCATACAGGCAACCCATCTGATTTAGTAACAGAAGCAAAACAAATTTTCAGTGGCCACATTACGCTAGCGCATAGTGGCTACGTATGGAACTCATGAGGTGATACGATGTTATTTATTGATAATAAAGGAATTACAGATCCTAGAATAAACTTAGCGATTGAAGAATATTGTGTGAAAAATTTAGATATTAACGAAACATATTTACTGTTCTACATTAACGAACCTTCGATTATCATTGGTAAAAACCAAAACACAGTAGAAGAAATTAATGCAGATTACGTAAAAGAAAAAGGTATTCATGTTGTTCGTCGTCTATCAGGCGGAGGCGCAGTATATCATGATTTAGGAAACTTAAACTTCAGTTTTATTACGAAAGATGATGGAGACAGTTTCAGCAACTTCAAAAAATTTACAGAACCTGTAACGAAAGCGCTTAGTAAATTAGGCGTAAATGCAGAACTAAGTGGTCGTAACGACATTTTAGCTGAAGGTAGAAAAATTTCAGGTAACGCACAGTTCGCAACGAAAGGTCGTATGTTCAGCCACGGTACGTTACTATTTGACTCTGAAATCGATCACGTCGTATCAGCGTTAAAAGTAAAAATGGATAAGATTCAATCAAAAGGAATTAAGTCAATCCGTAGCCGCGTTGCGAACATTACAGAGTTCCTAAACGAAGAAATGACGACAGAAGAGTTTAGACAACTTCTTCTAGAAACAATTTTCGAAGGAGAAACAGAAATCCCAACGTATGAATTAACAGAAGAGGATTGGAAAGCAATCCATAAACTTTCTGAAGAACGTTACCAAAATTGGGATTGGAACTACGGAAAATCACCGAAGTTCAACTTACAACATTCACACCGCTTCCCAGTTGGACAAGTTGACGTTCGTCTTGAAGTGAAAAAAGGAACAGTAACAGAATGTAAAATTTACGGCGACTTCTTCGGTTCACTAGATGTTCATGATATCGAAGAGCGTCTAACAGGCGTTCAGTTCGATAAAGATGCATTCACTGCAGCTTTAGAAGGCGTAGATATCGCACGCTACTTCGGTAACATTACAACAGAAGATTTCTTACATTTATTCTTCTAAAAATGAGGGAGGCTTCCATAACGGGCAGCCTCTTTCTTTTTTGCGTAGATTGTCAGGTTTTGTCGGTAAGTCGATATAACTGAAAAATCGCTGATATAAATTGAGTTGCGCTGATATATTTGGAAAATCGCCGATATAAACCGAGTTGCGCTGATATATTTGGAAAATCGCCGATATAAATCGAGCTGCGCTGATATAACTGAAAAATCGCTCATATAATTTCATTTACCACAAAACATAAAATCACAGGACATTTGCCCCTCGTAAAGGAATATATATATTCAAAAGGAGGCGGATCGAAATGAAAAGGGTAATGTACGTTGTATTATTACTCAGCTTAGTTATCGGAATGACAGCGTGTAGCAGTGGATCGCCCTCAAGTCGTACAATTTTGTCTATCGGAAAACCAGCGGAGGATAATGTCATATATTTTACGCATACAGATAACAAACGAAAGATACATGATATACAAGACATGTTTCAAAATAAGAAGTGGAAAAGAAATGAAACATTCAGCACTGTTAATAAAACACCAGATGTCGTCTTATCAATAGATGAAGACAATATAGGGTTACCGGCATTATATGTTACAGTTTATTTTCATGAAGATGGAGCGGATGCTCTTAACTTGCACGGAGAGCATACGACGTTAAATAAAGAGGAACTTACTAAACTTAGAGAAAAGATGAATGCATATTATCCTAAAATGATTTCTGGTCTAGTTTCATAAATTACTTGCGAACAAAATTCCCTTATCTTTCCAAAGTAAACTAAGAGAAGGTGATCTGTCTATATGCAGTTAATAGAATATCACTTGCTACTTTAATTTTCTTTTAATATAATTAATTTAGAATTTTTAAATATTCTAAATTTTATAAAGGTGGGGTTTTTGTGAATCTCGTTCAATCTTTGGCTGAAACGGCAAAAAAGAAGGGGGAAAAACCGGCTTATATATTTATGGATCAGTCGGTCTCATATGACCAATTAAACAAAATGGTCACAAGGTTTTCTAGCAATTTAGCAGAAATGGGCATTGGAAAAGGGGACAATGTCGCATTAGTTGTTGGGAACTCACCACATTTTTTGGTCGGTTTATACGGAACAATGAAAGCCGGAGCAACTGTTATTCCAGTTAATCCAATTTATACAGCAGACGAAATGCATTATATTTTACAAAATGGAGATGTAAAAACAATCATCGTACTCGACGTCCTTCTACCTGTTATACAATCTCTTACAACAAGACTTCCTTCATTAGAAAACATCATCATATGCGAAACCTCATCAGATTTTAACCATACAGAAACCGAAAAAATGAAAACGTTTACTAGTTTTGTGGGGACTGGAGATACAACTTACGAAGGTCCTGAACTAGATGAAGAAGATGTAGCGGTTATTCTATACACATCGGGCACAACTGGAAAACCGAAAGGCGCTATGTTAACACATAAAAATTTATATAGTAATGCGAACGATGTGGCGTCGTATTTACAATATACGGCTGATGACCGCGTTGTTGCGGCACTGCCTATGTTCCATGTATTCTGTTTAACAGTTGCGGTAAATGCACCGATTGTGAACGGGGCAACGATTTTAATGTTACCGAAATTTAGTCCGAAAGAAGTATTCCGTATTTGTCGCACGTACGAACCAACGATCTTTGCTGGCGTACCGACGATGTACAATTATTTATATTTATTTGAAGAAGCAAGCGCAGAAGATGTGAAGACGCTTCGCCTTTGTATTTCCGGTGGTGCATCGATGCCTGTTGCTCTTCTGCAAAACTTTGAAAAACGTTTTAACGTTATTGTTTCAGAAGGATACGGTTTATCAGAAGCATCACCAGTTACTTGTTTCAATCCGCTAGATCGTCCTCGGAAACCAGGATCAATTGGCACAAATATTTGGCATGTAGAAAATAAAATTGTAAATGAACTTGGGGAAGAAGTACCTGTCGGCGCAGTCGGTGAATTAATTGTTCGCGGACCTAACGTTATGAAAGGATACTATAATGCACCAGAAGATACAGCTGCGACATTGAAAGACGGCTGGCTATATACAGGTGACTTGGCGAAAATGGATGAAGAAGGTTACTTCTATATCGTGGATCGTAAAAAAGATATCGTCTTAGTTGGCGGTTATAACGTATACCCTCGTGAAGTAGAAGAAGTATTATATACGCACGAATCAGTAGCGGAAGTTGTCGTAATCGGTGTTCCTGATGAAAACTTAGGAGAAGCTGTGCGAGCGTACGTCGTTTTGAAGCAAGCAAACGTAACAGAAGAAGAACTAATGCATTACTGTACGTTACATTTAGCGAAATATAAAGTGCCGAAAAGCATTGAGTTTTTAATAGAATTACCGAAGAATACGACTGGTAAGTTGTTAAGAAGAGCATTGAGAGAGAAAGCGATGCAAGTGTAATGAAGAAAAGGTCTCCTAAAAGATATTTTAGGAGACCTTTTCTTTGTTTATCGTAATAACTTTTTCTCATATGAAATGTAGTAGGAAGTTTGTATATATAATAGCGGAGCGTGTTCAACTATTTGATACGAGTAGTAATGAAGATATTTCTCTTACTTTCTTAAACACAGTTATTACAATTAGAAGACCCACATTTATGCTATTCCAATGAAACTCAATGTATTAGCTTCATTGGAATACTAGAACAAAAGTGAATGTAAAAGTTTAGTTGAATCATGTTCATATTCTGTCGTTAGTAAATAATAATAGATGTGATTATTGTAATCTTAAATTATATAACAGAAATAATTATCTGTAATGATATTTTAAAAATTGTTATTGAATTGTCGTATTTTGTGCACAAAATCTTCAAAACTTTAAAACTGTATTTACTTTACTCTTTAGTTTATATAAATTTTGATATGTAACATTATATATGTTAAAAATATTTCAGTGAGGTGAGTTTATGGAAGGTAAGAAACAAAGAAAGTGGTATCAGTATTTAATACAACTTATCGTAGTTGCATTAATTGTTACTTCTATACCACTGAATGGGTTGGCAGAAACGGCACCACCGTTTACACCATCTCCAAATTCAGAACAAACTCCAGAAGTGGAAAAGAAAGAGGAGCAGGAATTACCAGCTCCACATCCAGATCAATTAAAGAAGGATAAGGCTAAAACACAGGCGAGTCCGACTGAGGTTGTAGAAGAAAGAACGGAAACCGAAAAGGTTTTTGATAACAATGATGGTACTTTTACAAAGAGGGTATATACGGAACCGATTCATGCAGAGAAAGATGGAAAGCTAGAAGAGGTTTCACCAAAATTAGTAGAAGCACCAAATGAAAAAATTGTAACGGAAAATACAACATTAGAACCAGAGTTTGAGAAAGCGACAAAAGATGGAAAGTACGTTCAATTTAAAGTAAAAGATCATACTATTCAGTATAAACTAATAAGTGCAAATGGTGAAAAAGGTGAAATAAAGCCATCACCAGTAACCGCAACACATGAAAATAATACAGTATGGTATAAAGGGGTCTTCCCAAATATTGATTTAAAGAGTACGACATTCAATGAAAATGTAAAAGAAGATTTTGTATTACGTGAGTATACAGGACACCACATTTTTACATTTGCATTAGAAACAGATTTAACACCTAGCTTACAGGAAGATGGTTCAATCGACTTCCAAGATGAGAAAAAAGAAAAAGTATTCACATTGCCGAAACCGTATATGAATGATTCCAATGTGGATCAGCAATCAGGTGAGGCTGTAACGTCAGATGCGGTTCGCTACAATATTGAGAAGAAAGATGAAAAAACATATACATTAACTGTTACTGCAGACCCGCAGTGGTTACAAGCACCAGAGCGAAAATATCCGGTATATGTAGATCCTTCAATTGAATTGGATAATTTTGAAAATGCTTACGCTTCAAGTGCGTATCCAACTGTCAATTATTCAGGGGGAAAACTTTGGGATTCAGGTCAAAATGCTTATACGTTAAAAGTTGGATATTATGATGGAGCATCTGGAACTAATTTTTCATTTATTAAACCAGATGTTTCAAACTTAAAGGGTGCAAAGATTGAAAGTGCAACATTCCATGCCTATGCAGTTTGGCATTATTATGCGAATCAACCAAATGGTGTTTGGTTAGATGAAGTAACAAGTGGATGGAATGTTGGAAGTGTAAACTGGAATAACAAACCAGGTTCTAACAACATTGCACACGCTGATGTGGGCCGCGGAAAATGGGCCCAGTTCAATGTAACGAATACAGTGAAAGCATGGGTAGAAGGCGCGAGACCAAACAATGGCTTTAAGCTACATGCAAATGGTAATGGTCAAAACCATTGGAAGAAATTCATTGCAGCTGAAAATGGAACGAATGCACCATTCTTGGAAGTGAAATATTCCTACGCAAAACCAAATAAGCCAAGAGTACAAGCTTACTCAAATGGGAGTGGGAGTGGTTCAGGTCACTTCAATGTACAATGGGACGCAGTTCCAGGAGCAACAGGTTATAAAGTTGCCATTTTTAATGGATATGACTATGAATATATTCCTGTTGGGAATGTGACAAGCTGGACGACGAAAGATAAAAAAATATTCCCGACGCCAGAAGAAATTGCACAAGGGCGTTACTGGATACATGATGACGGAAAAGGTGCAGAAGCGCCTACTAACCCAGGACAAATATATAAAAATGCTTACGAGTCAGGAGGTCCGTACGGGGATTATAGCGGAAGAAGTAGCTACTGGATTCGTATTGTAGCAGAGTATCCGTTTGGGGATAGTCCACTTTCAGATGAAATAGTTCCATTTATTCCATTAGAACAAGTGAAAAAGCCAGATGGATCGGCCTACATTAATGCGACAGATAAAGAAACAGGATATGTCACATTAAAGTGGGATGCAGTTCCAGCGGCTGCAGGCTATAAAGTTTGGATTTATAACGGAAAAGATTACGAAGCGTTCGATGTAGGAAATAAAACAAATTGGACAACGCAAAATGAGAAAATTTGGCCAACGAAAGATGAAATTGCAAAAGGCCAATATTTACTTCATCATGATAAAAAAGGTGCAGAATTAGCAGTTGATCCATCACCTGTGTATAAGAATTCTGGCGGAATTTATGCTGGCTTTAAAAATTATTGGTTCCGTGTAACAGCGTATAGTAAAGCCGGACATGCTGAAAGTGAAATTTCGCATGAGTTTGTACCTAAATTTGCTCAAGACTTTGGGTTTATAGGGATGTTTGATTACTGGGCATCAGTTCCGGTACTAAATGGTAAAGTAAATGCTACAAATGGTAACTTTATCATGAGTGAGAAAGATATTACGTTATCTGGGCGCGGACCGGATGTATCAGTGGAAAGAACGTATAATAGCCAAAGTAAAAAAGTAGGTTTATTTGGTACGGGTTGGTCTAGTAGATTAGAAGAAAGAATTTTGGCTGAAGGAAACGGAAACTTACTATTAATTTCTGCCGATGGCGCAAATATTACTTTTACTAGAACGGGAGATAATACGTATCAAGCCCCTACTGGTATATATTTAGAAATTAAACAAGTATCAGGCGGGTATGAAATAAAAGATAAAGACCAAACGGTTACTTTCTATAAATCTGGAGATGCACAAGGTCGTATCCAGTATACAAAAGATAAATACGGAAATACGACGACATATGAGTATGATGGGGAATTCCGTTTATCAAAAGTAAAGAACGCTTCTGGTAAAGAGTTAGTCGTACAATATGATGGAAATAATAAAAAAGCAGCAAGAGTAATCGGCCCAGATAGCAAAACGATTACATTTAAATATGATGGAGATTTACTCGTTTCTTCTACAACACCAGAAGGAAAAGTATATAAATACGGATATGATAATGGATTACTAACATCTATTTATGATCCGCAACATACAGATGCCAAACCATATAAAACATCGTATGCATACGAGAATAATAGATTAGTAAAAGTAACGGACCCATTAGGAAAAGCTACGACATTAGCATATAATACAGATACGAAAGAAGTTACGTTAACGAATCCTAAAGGACGTAAAACTGTTTATACGTATAACGATGCTGGAAACCCAGTCAAAACAGTTGAAGATTCCGGACGTCTAAATTTAACAACAACATATGAATATAATGCAAATAACTTAGTAAAAACAACAACTCCTAAAAATCAAACAGAAACAGCGACCTATGATGGTAATGGGAATGTAACTTCTGTTACTGATGAAATGGGAACAGAAAAGTTTGAGTACAATAAAGACAACGGGCTTATAAAAGCGACAGATAACGAAAATCGTGAAACAACAGTTGCTTATAAGGCTGCAAATACAGAAGTATCTGAAACAGACCAAGCAGCAAATACATCATCTTTCATGCAGTATGATCAGTTTGGAAATCCAATTGCGACAACTAGAGAGCTGGGAACAGGAGAAAACCTGATTCAAAATCCAAGCTTTGAAATGAATGGTACGGAAAAATGGGTACCAGTAAATGTGAATAATTCCGGAGCTATTACAAAAGATGCAACATCAGCACCAGGTGGTCTGGGCGGAGAATCATCACTTAAAATTTCAACAAAAGCAACGAATAATGATTGGGGCTATATTGCTGCAATTCAAGAAGTAACGTTAGAACCAAATACAACGTATACGTTAAGTGGTATGATGAAAACGGATTTAGCCAATGGTGCCGCTTTCTTCAATGTACAGTTATTAAATGAAAACGGTGCTGGTGTAGATGGTGGATGGCATGATACTCGTCACAATAAAGTTCAAGGAACGAGGGATTGGGTTAACCGTCAAGTTACTTTTAAAACAACAGAACAAACGAGAAAAGTAAAAATCTATTTACAAGTAGAAAATGGCGGTTCTGCTACGAGTGGTTCAGTCTGGTTTGATAAGATTCAACTAGAAAAAGGTGAAGTTTCTTCTAGCTTTAACCCAATTGAAAATAGTAGTTTAGAAAATATGGCGGGAAATGGCTGTATGCCAGGTTGGATTAGAGGAGATGGAACAAGCTGTGATCCGAAAGATGTTTCTCAGCAAGAGAGCTTTACGGGACATTCATCTATTGTATTAGAGCGTAGCCAATATGGTGGTTCAGATGTAGGATATGGCAAGCATATCACTATAAATCAGAAAAAAGCAGAACCAATTACGCTAACAGGAATGTCTAAATCAGTAAATGTAGAAAATACTGCACCAGATAAACTCTCTCGAGATTACTCTATTTGGGCAGATGTACATTATCAAGATGGTAGTGGGGAAAATTTCCAAGCGAAATTCCCAAGTGGGACAAATGATTGGAATCGTAGTGCGGTTGTAATCCCTGCCACTAAACCAATTAAACGTATGGAAGTTTATATGCTCTTTAGAAGAGAGAATAAAGGAAAAGTTTGGTTTGATGATATACGCCTATTAGAAGGAAACGCTCTTATTAAAAACGAGTACGACAACGATGGAAATGTTGTTGCGACGTATGATGAAGAAGGACAGAAAAATACATTCGCATACGATGCATCAGGAAATAAAAAGAGCGAGACAGATGAAAAAGGAAATACAAAACTATATGATTATAACAAAGATAATCTATTAACAAAGGTTACATTAAAAAATGGTACTTCTGTAAATTATCGTTATGATCATAATGGAAACACAACAGAGAAATCTGTCATGTTTGGTGGGAAAACACAAACACACAAATATGAATATGATGTAGATAATAAAAATACAGTATATATCGATGCGTTAAACCGTCGTATTGAAAATACGTACGATGAAAATGCAAACAAGATTAAAACAAAAATGCCAAACGGCTCTATTCTAGAATCTGTATATGATACAGCAGATCGCGTCGTTGGTGAAAAGCGCAACGGAAAAGATTCATTTACATTTGAACGTGATCAAAATGGACAAGTTACGAAAGTGAAAGACCATGTCAACGGTGTAGAACGAACAAAAACATACGACAAGGCAGACCGCGTCACAAGTGCAACAGATAGCCGAGGCGGAAAAATTGATTGGGCATATCACGATAAAGCAAACAGTAAGACAGAAAAACTAAAAGAACAAACAGTAACGCAAGGCGGATACACAAATAAAGTATCGTATGACTACAACACGTTAGATCAAAACATTCGTGTGACAGACGGTTCTCAAACGTATCGATTTGATTATGACGATCAAGGCAATGTTCGTACGTATACAGCTGGAAATGGTTCAGGCTCTACTTTCAACTATGATCATGCGAACAAAATTAAAGATTTAGTAGTAGGTACGTCAAATAGTATTCTACTTTCTGAACGATATGAATATGACCAAGCGGGTAACCGTACGAAGATTAAACATGAAGGTGCGGGCGGAAAAGTAACGGAAACAAACTTTGTATATGACCCGATCAACCAACTATTAAATGAAGCATTACCAAACGGAACAACTAAATCATACACATATGATGGATTTGGAAACCGTACAAGTGTGAAAGTTGTAGAGAATGGAAAAGAAACAAAATCTATAGCAGCAACATTCAATGAAGGAAATCAACTTGTAAAATTCGGGAACGAATCGTTAACGTATGATGCGAATGGAAATCGTACATCTGATGGAAAGTACAAGTATACATGGAATGAAGATGACCAAATTGTAGCTATTACAAAACAAGGTGAGAGCAATGCATTCGCAACTTATAAGTATGATGAAGATAATCGTCGTATTGAAAAGAGTGTAAATGGTCAAGTAACACGTTATTTCTATGATGGAGATAGCATTAATCCGTTATATGAGACAGATGGTAGTGGAACTGTACTCCGTCAATATGTATACTCAACAAGTGGCACGCGCTTAGCGATGAAATCAAAAGGACAAACGTTATACTACCACTATAACCCACGCGGTGATGTAGTCGCAATGACAGATCAAAATAGAGAAGTTTTAGCAACGTATGAATATGATGCATGGGGTAACGTATTAAAGAGCGACGCAAAAGGTATCGCAGCAGACAACCCATTTGGATATGCGGGATACATGTATGATAAAGAAATTGGTATGTATTATCTAATTGCGCGTTACTATAGTCCGGAGCATGGTGTGTTCTTATCAGT
Organism: Bacillus sp. 7_6_55CFAA_CT2; assembly: GCF_000238655.1. Classification (NCBI taxonomy): domain Bacteria; kingdom Bacillati; phylum Bacillota; class Bacilli; order Caryophanales; family Bacillaceae; genus Bacillus; species Bacillus sp. 7_6_55CFAA_CT2. Next base: position 371,597 of record NZ_JH414710.1, read on the forward strand.
GGACCCTGATCCGGGTGATGAAGATGACCCGATTACCATGAATGGATATACGTATGGTGATAATAATCCGGTGATGATGGTGGATCCAGATGGACATTATGCAATTAAAAAGTTTGTTCGAGGAACTGTTAAGCGTCTTCCAGCGCCAGTGAAGAAAACACTTAGGAAGGTGTTTCCAAACGATTCGAAATGGGTCGGAAAACATATAAGAACCAAAGCTATTACCTGGGGTGCATTTGGAGGAGCTACAGGAGGGATCATTACCTCACTAGGTATGACGGGAGTTAAACCATCAACCTACCAAGCAGCCGGTAAAGTAGGAGTAATAGGTGGGACGATTTTTGGAATGCATGCTGGTGCAATAAGTGGTTCTATTTCAGGGGGAGTTAGATATGGAGTAGGGGTTTTCCTCTTTGGTGCAAAGAAAGGTAAAAAAACAAGTAAAAAAATAAGTAGAAAAATAAGTAAAAAAAGAAGATAATAAAATATTGTTAATTGATTAGAGAGTTTTACAGATATAAATAACTTCAAAAATGTAAGAATATATTTTGAGAACGTATAATTATATATTATATTTATTGATTCGAATCTTTAACGGGAGGAGAGACATGGAAAAAATAATAGGAATTATTCTGATTATAGGTGGTATGATTCCATTAATTTATGCAATGGTACAAATTTATCGACAATGGAAAGAAAAAGGACCTTCTTTTACTCTTAAACTAATAGTTTTCCTGGTCGTAAGCATTTTGCTAGATACAGCAACAACTATTATATTGTGTATAGTAACAGTATTCATTGGTATTTGTTTAATCATCTACACATAATAAGTTCAAGAAGGCTAACAGAAATAACTAGTAAGATCAATGAAGACACTATGTGGATTTGTTGCGAGGTTTCTTAAAAGATATCCATAAATAAACATGTATGACTAAATATTATGTGACCACTAGTAATTGGTGTCATTCATTGTAAGTTGAACAACCGAAGTCTGAGCCAAGACTTCGGTTTCTTTTATATACGGGGTAGCACGTCATGCACATCAAGCTATCCAAGTAAATTGGGGAGTGACAGGGTTACTGTCATAGACCATAAAGTAAAAATATAGAAATTTGTCACCTCTGTGTTTCTTCAAATTTTCTTTGATTGTTCGTTCGATAGAGAGATCCTTGTGATATATCAGTTCCTTCTACAATTTCTTTAATTGAGTATTTGATCATAATGGAAACACAACAGAGAAATCTGTCATGTTTGGTGGGAAAACACAAACACACAAATATGAATATGATGTAGATAATAAAAATACAGTGTATATCGATGCGTTAAACCGTCGTATTGAATATACGTACGATGAAAATGCAAACAAGATTAAAACAAAAATGCCAAATGGATCCATTTTAGAATCTGTTTATGATACAGCAGACCGTGTCATTGGTGAAAAGCGCAACGGAAAAGATTCATTTACATTTGAACGTGATCAAAATGGACAAGTTACGAAAGTGAAAGATCTTGTCAACGGCGTAGAACGCACGAAAACATACGATAAGGCTGACCGCGTCACAAGCGCAACAGATAGCCGAGGCGGAAAAATTGATTGGGCATACCACGATAAAGCAAACAGTAAGACAGAAAAACTAAAAGAACAAACAATTACGCAAGGTGGATACACAAATAAAGTATCGTATGACTACAACACGTTAGATCAAAACATTCGTGTGACAGACGGTTCTCAAACGTATCGATTTGACTATGATGATCAAGGAAATGTTCGTACGTATACAGCCGGAAATGGTTCAGGTTCTACCTTTAACTATGACCATGCGAACAAAATTAAAGATTTAGTAGTAGGTACATCAAACAGTATTCTTCTTTCTGAACGATATGAATATGACCAAGCGGGTAACCGTACGAAGATTAAGCATGAAGGTGCAGGCGGAAAAGTAACAGAAACAAACTTTGTATACGACCCGATTAACCAACTATTAAATGAAGCATTACCAAACGGAACAAGTAAATCATACACATATGACGGATTTGGAAACCGTACAAGTGTGAAAGTTGTAGAGAATGGAAAAGAAACAAAGTCTATAGCGGCAACATTCAATGAAGGAAATCAGCTTGTAAAATTCGGAAACGAATCGTTAACGTATGATGCGAATGGAAATCGTACATCGGATGGGAAGTATAAGTATACATGGAATGAAGACGATCAACTTGTATCGATTACAAAACAAGGGGCAACTACTCCATTCGCGACCTATAAGTATGATGAGGATAATCGTCGTATTGAAAAGAATGTAGAAGGAAAAGTGACACGTTATTTCTATGATGGAGATAGTATCAATCCATTATATGAGACAGACGGAAGTGGAAAAGTCCTTCGTCAATATGTATATTCAGTAGATGGTGTACGTTTGGCTATGAAATTGAATGGTCAAACGGTATACTATCATTACAACCCTCGTGGTGACGTAGTTGCGATGACGGACCAAAATAGAGAAGTTGTAGCCACGTATGAATACGATGCATGGGGGAATGTATTAAAGAGTGATACCAAAGGTATCGCGACTGACAATCCATTTGGATATGCGGGATATATGTATGATAAAGAGATTGGTATGTATTACTTGATCGCCCGTTACTATAATCCAGACCACGGTGCGTTCTTATCGGTAGACCCTGATCCAGGTGATGCAGATGATCCTGTGACACAGAATGGATATACGTATGTGAATAATAATCCAATGATGTTGATAGATCCAGAGGGAAATCGAGGGGTTAAGGCTCTTTTACAATTAATAAAGCAAGAACAAGAGCGTAGAAAAAAAGCAAAAGCAAAACCAAAACCAAAACCAAAACCACAGTCAAAAGGCGGAGTCCATAAAAATTCGCATGCTACAAAAGCGCCTGCGGTAGGATATTCTTTAAGGGATAAAAAAACTCAGGCAGTATTAAAATATGGCGAGACAACACAAGGAACTAAAAGGTATACGCAAAAATTTTATAAGCAGCATAATGCTTATATGAAAATCGAAGCCAAGGGGACAAAAAAACAAATGCATCAATGGCAACATCAAAAGATTTTAGCGTATAAAAAGAAAAATAATGGGAAACGTCCCCCGCTAAATAAAAGCGATTATTGAAAAGGATGAGTGATTATGAGATTTTTTTTAAGTGGTGAATTAGAAGGAGACATTGCTGAGGAATTTATAAATATAATTTCAGAAATCAGTAGTGACCTTGAAAAATTAAATAGTAATAATTATGGTAGCGAAGTAGAAGAAATAGCTATAATCCCTATAGTAGTTAACATAACTCCGGAATATGAAGATGCGGGTTTCTTTAAAGAAAGAAAGCTTTTTAAAAAGAAGAGTAAAGTAGCAGACTTTCGATTAAGGATTGACTATGAAACATTTTCAACGGCAAATTATTCCGCGAGGAAAATATTGATACTAAAAAACATTATTCAATCTATTAGAATACTAGGGGAAAAGGCGAAGTCTGATTTTAATGCACTAAAGTTAGAAGAGGATATTTTACAAGTTTTTGATATCAAAGAAAGTTTTCTCGAATTATCAGAAGGATGACATTCATTAAAAGTAATTTTGACTTCCTTTTTAAAATGGATGTTTTTGTCTACTCCTCTGAGAAATCAAGTTTAAAATAAGTCGTGAATAGAAAAAATAAGGCTCTTACTTTGTGGATTTATGGACAAAGTAAGAGCCTTATTTCATTTAGATTTATCCACATAGTTCTCGTTATAACTGGTGGGAAAAAACTAGTAGTTGGAGTAAGAATGGCTGCCCCTCATATAGCTCGTTATGCAGCTAAAAAATTGGGTGAAAAAGGCGGACACTATGTATATAGGTAAAAGCTTTGAAAAGAAAGTATTAAAAGAACTTGGATTACAGAAAAATACTAAAAAGGTAAATAGCCGTATTCCTGATAGTTTGTCTAAAGGTAGAATTATCGAAATTAAAGATGTCCGAAGAATATTGAAGACTCAGCAGTTTAAAGACTATGCGAAGGCAGGAAAGCGTATTAATTTAATAATTTCTAAACACTCTAAAGTATCCAAACCATAAAAAAAATTAATGGGAAATTCTAAGGGAACACTAAAAGTTAAACATGGGAAAAATAAGTATTATACGTACAATAAATAATAAATATACAAAAGAGGGTTATTATGGTAGAAATGAATATTTATACAACTGAAAATATTAGTTCAGAAATATATGCAAAGATATTTTTTCAGCTGATTCAAGAGATTGGGATAGAGTTTCAAAAGATTGCGCTATATGAACCAATTAATAAAGAATTCTCTATGGAGAAAGCCGTTGAAATGTGGACACATGCTGAACCAGGGTGCTATGATTTTGATTTAGATGAGATGATAGGTACTGCAGGTGGAATGCTGGGAAAAGGAAAAGGTATTTCCCTGATGGTAAATTGGTGGGAGAGTCCTAAAGAAAAACCCGTCAACTATTTAGTAATTGGTTTTTCAAACAAGGTCTTTTTGAAATATAAGGATAAAATTGTAGCGGTATTTAAAAAGTTGGTATCAGAATTTAAGGCTATATACGGATATATTAGTGATGAGGGAAGCATATATAGACAACATATAACAGGCTCAATAGAAAATAGAATACCTGGAATCTTTGAATATAATTATTTCGGGAAATTATTTGTTGATTTTATAGAGGAAGATAAGCTTCAATCCCTTTCGTGGTCTAATTCTTTTCTGCTAAAAAAGGGACTATTAATAGTTTTAGATAATAAGAAGGAAGAAGAGTTTTTATTATTAGAAAAACAAATGAAAGAGCAAATCGGATTGAACTTCTTTAATGGTAAATCAAGTGATTATCCAGATGTGCTGAAGGGATAGAAAAAGATTTAGAAAGAAGGGCTTATATAAGTTCTTCTTTCTTTGTATATATTAAGATATCTTAGTGATAGAAACGTATATGATATGTGGGCGGGGGCTACTGGTAAAAGCCCAATTGGTAAGGGCTAATTAAAGTTTCACTTTATATAGGTTTTGAGAGAGTAAGATATATTGTTTGTAGCGGAGATCTTGAAGGAAGGGAGCGTGTGATAATTGGCAATGACGGATGAACAATTCGAAAATTATCTTGTTATGTGTTATGACAAATTAGAAAGTAAACAGCAAAAATTCATTTCAGATTATAATATCTATAACTTTGATGAGTATTGGTATGATCAAGATCAATGTATATTACAGTTTTAAAAAAATGGTCAAGTATTACTTGAATTTAGTGTTGTTTTTATAGGTTCTTGGTCTGAAAAGAGTAACAGTTGGATGTGGTCTTGGGCTAATGAGAATGTGGCTGATTATGCAAGAAGTAAGTCTAACTGTTTGAAAGATTTACAAAAGATTACAGGAAGTGAGGTTTTTATAAATCCACTTTTTGAATGCGATCAAGAAATGGCGTATGAGCTAGCAGCCTTTTCCATTGAATATTTAGATGCAGAAGGAGTGTATATAGCACCAGGTGAGAGAAGTGATGTATTTATGGCTGTTATGTCACCGTGTGCGTTGTGAGTAGAGCATATTAAAAATATAGATAAGGTAGAATGAAAAAGGAGTACAGTTTAATAAATTAATAAAAGGTATCATAGGTCCTCGATGCATGGTGATAAATTTAAAGGAGTGAATTATATTGCTTGAAGTAAAGTTTTACGATTGGAAAAAAAACGTCCTAAAAAACATTATTTGCTTGTACATGAAATTAGAATTTTTGAGCTAATTTTCTCAAAGAAAGTTAGCGAGTTTGAGATGGGATTAAGAGAGATTGAAAAAGTAACTGTCTTTTGTTTAGCTAACGAAAACACTGATATTTCATATGAAGTGAATAGAGCTTTGGGTGAAATTCGTATATATGTTCCATATGATTTTATGGACTTTTTAGCATTAAATTCAGTTGAAGAGAAATACAAAGAGTTTTGCAAATTAGTACGCCAATATGTTGTCCCTGGACTTGAAGAAAACTCTACTCTTTCATCATCTGTTGTGAAAGGGTATATAGAGGAATCTTTAGATGAAATTGTGAAGCAAAACTATGAAGGAATATTTTTAGTTGGGAAGACACCTAAGAAAAGCCCAAGCCGTAAGAGGATAGCGATATTAAAAGGAATTCATCGTGTTAAAGGTTTCCAACTACGATGTGAAGTGTATGATGAAAAGGGATTAAAGATTCGAGATCAACTATTGGTGGAAGAGGTAGGGAATGAAATGGTATATTCTAGATTCTTAGGGACATTAAAATGGGAAAGTGAAAATCTAATAGTAGTTCAATCTAAATCCAGTAGTTGGAAAGAAGAAATCTATCTTTAATAACAAGGTTGTATAGTAGAAAGAGGGTTGTAGAGCATAAATGAATTTTTTTCGAAAAAATAAATTAAGTGACATTCAGAAAAAGTACTATGAACATTTTGGAGAGCCTAGTCAGATTCTTGAATATACCTGGGGTGAAAGAGGAGCTAAAAGAGTAGCTAAAAGAGTAGAATTAGATAATACCGCTCTAAAAAAAGGAATGCTATACGTTTTAGAATTCCCGAAAAATGAAGATAGGCCAGTATGGACATATGTGACATTAGGGATGTCAGCTGAATATATGATCAATGGTGCTAAAGGAGAATTAATTTGGTTAAATGCAAATTAAAATGATGAAATAATTGATTTGCTTGCTGGATTAGCACATTATCCATTTATAGATGAAACCTCATTTGATTACGGGGATACAATTTCTAATGCGGATGCTGAATCTGATTTTTCAATGAATGTGCTTTTAGTAAGCCCGGCAGTTATTGAGGCAGGAGAGTCTCCAGAGCTAATGGAGTTTTTTGAAGAAAAGGAGCTTGATTTATTTTGGTTATTACCTATTCATCAAGCAGAAAAAGAGTATATGATGGAACAAGGAGATGGAGATATTAGTGCGCTCTTTGACCTTTGGCTGGAAAAAGAGATTGATACAGAAACTTTCTGTGATCCACATCGTTTATCTACGGTTTGATAAAAATGTTTTAAATAATAATTGTGAGTAAGCATCAAACTTATTAATATTAAGGAAGTTTGATGCTTATTTTTTATGTTTAGAATAAACGAGAGGTTTTTGATGTATATGAAAGATATTGTATGTAAAGAATTAATAAGTTTTAAGTCTATTGTTGAAGCCTATCAATTTAAAAAAATGAGTATAATGTTGAAATAGTACTATGGAAAGAAGGCTGAATGTATTAGAGTGTTTTGAAACAAATTGGATGAGTGGTTGGGTTTATTATTAGAAGAAGTGGTACGTGTTTTAGTGTGATAGAAAGAAAAAGAGAGTCTTCAAGGGATATGTATAAGAGAGTAAAGGAGAGGAAATATGTCTTTTTATAAAAAGGAAATAAAAGGGGATAAATTGATTATAAGTGACGAAAGCATTGATATTTTAATGGATGCTTTTCAAAATAAAGGTGAAGAGATGCCTAAAAATATATCATGGAATTTCATAGCGACGGTATTACTCGCGGGATCTTATTATGAATAAGTAAAAAAACGAAGAGTCTAAATAGTCCCTTCGTTTTTTTACTTATTTTTTCTCTACTAACTTTTTATTCTTCCAATCTAGTGTAAATGATTTATTAAATGTTTTTTGATCAACGTCTTTTACGTTGTTTCCAACCCAGTTTGCAGTTCCGAATGTGAAGCCTGGACGAAGTTGGTAGTCATCGGCGTGTTTTGTATAAGCGACTTGTAAGTTAGATTGATCTGTATTTTTTTCAGAGATAACAACAGCAATCATACCAGGAGAGAAACCGCTATTTGTTAATGCTGGAAGTTGATCCATCGGTATTAAATTACCTTTTGCATCAGATTCATATAGGTATGTGCGAGAGTACATGAACAGTTGGTTTCCATATAAAGAATGATAGGAGTCACGTGTGTAAATACCCCAGTTTTGATTGTTATATCCGTTAAAGAATACGTTCCACTTTACGTTTTTGTTCGTTTGGTCAATTAAATTTGTTTTATAACTAGTTTGTTTATAGCTTACAGAGTCAGACCAAGTGACTTGACCAGTTGCACCAGCTTCACCGCTAGGGCCATTAGGCGTTACAGAAGCTTTAACAGAGCCACCAAGTTGATAAGATACGCTAGATGTTACAGTCGTTTCTTCTACAGCATTTGTAGGTGCTACGTTAAAGAAACGAGCGCTGTTATCTTGAAGGTTAAATGCAACATCATATTGTGAAGGATAATGTAATGTTGCACTAGCGCCAGGGATTGGGTAGTTATCAATAGGTGCATCACTTATAGTAGGATTTGCTTTTAGAAAACTACCAGTTGTATTAATAACGGCAATCTGTTTATCAGCGCTTGGGTCATCGATAAAAGTTACCTTTAAAGACATTGTCATATTATCAGCTTGATCATTATTAAATGTATTATAGCTCGTATGTGTTTTTGCGTTTTGTCCGATATCTGTTACAACTTGCGATGTTGTTTGAGCATAAGCAGCAGGTGTTGAAAGAGTTACAGCGCTACTAGCAAAAACAGCGGATAATGCTAAACATTTTAAGTATGTTTTAGAACGTTTCATACAATCACTTCCTTTTATCTTTGTCGATATATGTCGTATTACATTTATATCGTAACATGAAAATAAAACGGAATGGATGGTTATGCATAATTGCATAGATGAGTTTTGAAGGATAAAGATAATAGAATTTCATCCAACACTTAAGACTCAAAAATGTCCATTACAGCCGTTCTTAAAAATTTTAAGACAATATGTTTATCAATGTTCTTATTCTGAAGATTGAAGCGCTTAATATTTACGTTATAAGTGCATAACAAGTTATAATAGAAGAAATCAATAAGGAGGCTGGCTGTGAAGAATCTTCGTTATCTCAATATATTTACCATATTAATTATATACACACTACTTATGTTTTACATTGGCTGGAACGGATGGGTTTGGCTTCATGCGGTATTTGGCTGGGAATCTTGGGGATATTATGCTTTTATAGTTGCATTTATTTCATATGCGTACATTCTCGTGCAAGTGTTTAAGTTTTTGCCATTTCTGCGAACGATAGGTTCGATTTGGTTTGCGGTTATACAATATGCGCTTATGCTGTTGCCATTAGCTAATATTATGGTCTTTCTTTTACAGTTTTCAGTAGAGAAAGAAGCGGCAATTATTTGGACAGGGGCGGCTGTGATAGCTGCATTTATCTTTATCTTTGCGTATGGAGTATTTAATGCGTATAGCCCGGTAGTAAGAAAGTACGAGGTGCACATACCGAAAAAGGTAGAGGGGCGTAAAAGTTTACGCATTGCGATGGCTTCTGATATGCATTTCGGTAAACTGTCTGGCGTTTCGCATTTAAAAAGACTTGTTCGTCATGTAAATGAGATGGAGCCCGATATTATTTTGCTACCAGGTGATATTATCGATGATCATCCAGGTGTGTTCATTCAAAAGAATATGGGACCAATCATGAAACAAATGAAAGCACCATTAGGCGTATATGGTGTTTTAGGGAACCATGAATACTACGGTAGAGCGGTTCCAGAGTTTTTACAAGAGATGGATAAGATTGATATTCGTATTCTTTTAGATGAAGTAATTACAATTGAAGATGACTTTTATCTCGTTGGAAGAAGAGATAAAACAGAGCGAGATCGTCAAAGCTTTGAACAATTAATGAGTACGGTAGATAAATCGATGCCTGTTATCGCAATGGATCACCAGCCATTTGAGTTGAAACAAGCAGCAGCGGCAGGTGTAGATTTATTATTATCCGGTCATACACACCGCGGACAAATGGCGCCCAATCATATTGTAACGAGAAGAATGTACGAGCTAGACTGGGGATACGCACAAAAAGGCGCGTTCCACGCAATTGTTTCTTCTGGATTTGGATTTTGGGGACCACCGCTTAGACTTGGAAGTAGGTCGGAGATTGTGCAGGTAGAAGTTACATTTGAATAGGGGTTATGAAATAGAGAGCTGATGGCTCTCTATTTTTTTAAATAAAAACAAATAACAATAAATATTTATGTTGGTGCTAATTTCATAAAAGAGATAAGATTATAAGACTCGATTAAAATAAAGGGGGATTGTAAGTGATCATATCAGATGTACTATACGGAGAATTTGAAGTGGATCAAGTAGTAGAAGAATTAATTTCAAGTAAGTCTATGCAAAGACTAAAGGGAATTCATCAAGCAGGCGCAAGTTACTTAATGAACGAGAAATGGAATGTAACGCGCTTTGATCATTCAGTTGGTGTTATGTTATTAGTGAAAAAACTAGGTGGTTCAGTAGAAGAACAGATTGCTGGTTTACTACATGACGTATCACATACTGCTTTTTCCCATGTGATTGATTACGTTTTTGATAATGAAGATGAAAGTTATCATGAAGAGATATTTAGTTCTGTTGTGAAAAACTCAGAAATTCCAGCGATCCTTGCGAAGTATGGTTATAACTATGAAGATATTTTATTAGATGATTCGAAGTGGACGTTACTGGAAAGGTCAGCGCCCGAATTATGTGCAGATCGAGTGGATTATACGTTACGAGATATGTATACATATGGGTATGTTTCTTTAGAAGAAGTTCACAGTTTTTTAGAGGATGTCATCGAAGTAAAGGGGGAAATGGTTCTGCAAAATATCGAAATAGCGGAATGGTTTACAGAAACGTATTACAAGGAAGTAATCGATTTCTTTATGGAACCAATGAATATTTACGGAAATGATATGTTAGCGAAAACGTTAAAGGTAGCTCTTCATAAAAGGATTATTCATGCAGATGATTTTCTTCTTGAAGATGAGGAGCTTATTTCGAAATTGCAGCAATGTACTGATTCAGAAGTACATGCTTTATTAAGAAAAGTTCATCCGAATGTAAAAGTAAAAGAAGATAGAAACGATTATGATTTGTATCAGAAAAATAAAGTCCGTCTCATTGATTCTCCATTATTTCGTGAAGGTGAAGTTGTTCCATCGTCTGTTGTGTCGGAAAAAATAAGACAGATGAGCGAGGTCGCTTATGAAAAAGCGTTGAGAGGGATGTATGTGAAAGTGATTTCGGATTAAAAAGGAGAGCATATCTTTGCTCTCCTTTTCCTCATCACTGATCAAACCAATTCCAAACCTCAATATCCCCAAGAGTCGCATAACGCACATTCGGTGAGTTTTGTAATTTCAATAATTCTTTCGACGGGCCAGTAATGACCATGCCGTATACTTTAACGCCGTTATCTTTTATATACTGATAGCGCTTATCTAAGTTCAGATCCTTTTCACGAGTCCAAGTCGTTTTACTTACAGTTTCTTTATTTATAGAAAGAATGCGCATCATTTCGATTACTTCATCTTCTTTTGTGTGTAGTTTTTTTGTTTCATTTTCAGGAAGATTTATATGTTCTCGAAATCCGATAACTTCTCCGCTATGCAAGAGAAAATCGTCTTCATTTATTCTTTCTTGTCCTGTGTCTAAGGCGTACCATAAAGGAGTTGGTGGCATTTCTTGTGCTTCAAATGCGCTATATAGAATGGATTCGACTTCTTGTAAAGTGTAAACTTTATCGAAAGATATCGCTAATTCTGCAACGGTACCCTCATGTATCTTTCCAAGTGTATCCCAAACTTTTTTAGATGATTCTTTCAAAGAAGCTTCTTCCTTAATTTTTGGATGAACAAAGGAAAGTTTTTTTGAATAGGCTCTGTTTTCCCAAGATTGATTTGTGACAGTTACAGATGATAAGAAACTACGCATTGTTACTGTACCAATTGGAAATTCTTTTTTACCGATCGTTTTATATAAATCCATTTCAGTTTCTGTACGAAAGAAAGGTTTAACCTTCGTATTTCCTCCAGCGGAACGACTATTTGGCATTGTTGCTTCTATTGCGAGTGCTGGTATATCATCCACTTTCCGGAAGTTTTTCATTTCGTTCGAATAGAAGTAAAAGGAAGATGCAAAATGACCAACAAAATAGATTGCTATACAAACAGCAAGGACAAAACTAACGGTTTGCCAACGCTGTTTCCATTTTATTTTCCAAAACGGGACTTTTAGATTTTGTGGTGGTAGTCTTTTCTTTATCGGTTCACTTTTTGAAAGCAAATCATCTAAGTAATCGTCACACTCTTCACATGTTTCAATATGACTTTCTAACCGCTCTTGTTCATCCTGCGTGAGCGTTCCGTTTTCGTATTTCTCCCATAGTTTTTTAAACTTTGTACAACCCATCCTAATCACTCCTTTATGCCTTGTGTTTCTTTTCGTCCCCTGTGTAATTCAATTTTCACTTTCGCTAGTGAGAGACCAGTCATCTCTGCTATTTCCTTATACGAGAATCCGTAGTAATCTCGTAATAGTAGAACATTTCGTCTTTCAAGGGGAAGCGAAGATAAACTGTCTAACCAACTAGCAATCTCATGTTTTACAAAATAAGAGTGTTCTGTACTTGGTACGTTTGGTAAATGGAATTCTTCCACTGTCGTTGTTTTATATCTTTTTTCTTTTCGATACCAATCGATAAAGGCGTTGTAGGCAATTGTAAATAACCACGGCCTAATTTCTTCTCCTTTATAATAGTCAATATGGATGAGCATGCGGTAAAACGTTTCTTGCATGAGATCTTCCGCGTAGTGAGAATCTCCGGTTAGGGAGAGAAGATAGCGAAATAAATCTTGCATGTGCTTGGAGTAAATGTCTTCTAATGATTGTTTGCGTTTCACTACATTTCCCTCCCTTCATACATAACAACGAAATACATATCAAAAAGTTACATTTGTTTTTAAAAATATAGTAAAAAACGTCAAGAATTGGATAGGATTCTCTTTTATCATAATACATATAAGGCGGGTGAACAGAGATGGAAAGCTATGAAACACAAATTCAAAGGTCAATTGATTATATTGAGGAAGATGTCATGGAAAAACAGACGCTGCGTAATTTAGCACGTATTGCAGGTTTTTCTGAGTCGCATTTTCATCGTGTATTTCAGGCGTTAGTAGGTGATACAGTAATGGAGTATGTTCGAAAGAGGAGGTTAGCCCGGGCAGCTTATCAACTTTCTCATACGGATGAAAAAGTTATTGATATCGCATTTGAGCATGGCTTTCAATCTCACGAAACGTTCACGAGAGCCTTTAAGAAATTATTTCAAATGACACCGAGTGAATATCGAAAACAAGAAATTGAAACACCGATGTATTACAGCGTGAATGTAAAGCAAAGAAAATTAAATCCGTATTTAGGAGGCATACAAATGGAATATCGTATTGTAAATAAACCAGAATTTTTAATGGTAGGTTATGAACTGAAGACGACAAGTAAAGAAGGGAAAAACCATCAAGACATCCCAGCATTTTGGCAAGAATATTTACAAAAAGATCTTGGAACAACGATTCCGAATCGTAAAGATACGAGCCAATGGGTAGAGCTTGGATTATGTACTGATTTTAATTTAGAAACAGGGGACTTCACTTATATTATCGGAATGGAAGTTACAGACTTTGAAAATGTACCAAATGAAATTGCAAAGCGTACTTTCCCTGCAGCAACATATGCAGTATTTACAACGCCGAAAGTTCCTCATAAAGAAATGGTATCGTCTATTCACCAAACTTGGAATGCAGTATTCTCAGAATGGTTCCCACATTCAGGGTATGAACATTGCGGAGTTACAGAGTTTGAACTGTACGATGAGCGTTGCCACGAAGATAAAAGTGAGTTTGCACAAGTAGAGCTTTGGATACCGGTGAAGAAAAAATAATAAGGTAAGAGCGAATCATTGGGAGATGGTTCGCTTTTTTTATAAGTGGATTGTTAAATTTGTATTGTTTTATCTGTAATACATATGAAAATGGTAAAATAAAATAGCAATTAAATATTGCGGGTGGAAGGTTATGCCCTTTCTTCATTTGGTGAAGAAAGGAGGTGTAATCGTATGGAATTTCTTTTGCAAATTTTGTTGGAAATCACAAAAACTATAGCTAGAGAAGGTATAGTTTTGGGATTTAAGAAATTAACGGCAAAAAAAGCGCAAAAAGAAGACCACCCGTCTGCCTGCGAAGCGTGGGAAGTCTTCTAAGCGCAAATAAGCTTTAGTTGCAACCTTCCATCTTACGGTAATTAGTTGCAGTGACGGGGTGTTGGAAGCACCTCGTCTACTTCATTTTATGCAAAACTTAGTTAGTTTATACTTCTATTTATAGTATAACAGTTTAGAAATGTATTTGTTAATAGTTTTATTTTTACTTTGTATAGTAGGGAAGTAGGTTAGTATTGTCGGTTTTTGTCGGTAAGTCGATATATCTAGAAAATCGCTGATATAATTCGAGTTGCGCTGATATATTCAAAAAATCGCTGATATAATTCGAGTTGCGCCGATATATTCAAAAAATCGCCGATATAATTTCATATACCGCTAAAACATCCCAAAAAAACGATCTGCATAATTTCAATTACCGCAAAACTCTCCCAGAAAAGAAAAAAAGACGCCACATAGCGTCTTTCCTACGAACGAAACGGAAACACAAGAATAATCGTCGTTCCTTTTCCGAGTGCACTATCAACGGAAATTGTCCCGTTATGAGCATGAACGAGCTGTTTTGTAATGGCTAGGCCAAGTCCAGTTCCGATGTTGCTTTCTTCTGTGTTTGTTCCGCGGTAATATCGTTCGAATAGAAGTTCTTTCGTTTTTTCATCCATTCCTTTTCCATCATCTGAAATGGAGAGTGTAAAGGAATTAGCGTTTTGTGATAATTTTACGATGACAGTAGTTGTTTCGTTATTATGTTTTACAGCATTTACTAGTAAGTTTTCGATAATACGCTGGAACCATTTTTCTTCAATGAAATATTGAATTTTATTTGAGCTCGGTACGAATTCAATATTTTGATTTTGAAGTGTTGGATTGTTAATAAATTGCAATAATACTTTTTGGACGAACTGATTGATTTCAACGTTTACGTGTTGGGCAGGAAGGCTGTTATTTTTTAATTGATACGTTAAGCTTAAATCATCAATTAATGTCGTCATATATTGAGATTTCTCTTTCATAACACTACCAAATTGCTGAATATCACGATCAGTCCAGTTATATTGATTCGATTCGAGTAATAGTGCGTAGCCATATATAGAGCTAAGTGGTGTTTTTAAGTCGTGTGTTAGACCGGTAATCCATTCTTCTCGTGTTTGCTGGAGGACTTGCCTCATCGCATCATTTTTTTTGAGTGTAATAGAAAGGTGTTCTAGTGAACTTGTTACATCTCTAAACAAACGGAATGACCATTTTTCTTTACCAGATCGCCGGAACCTGACAGGTTTTCCTTTTTTACTAATAGGTTCTTCATACTTTCCACCAGCGATATTTTTTAGCCAGCGCATCGCATGTAATAACGGTTTTCCGAATTTATTACCGTACCAAATAGAAAGAATGACTAAATAAACAAATACGATAAGAAGGATTAATCCGCATCCGATGAGAAACTTCTTAGTAAATACATCTTCAATTTCGTCATCTGGATAGTAGTGCTCATTTTTTGCAGTTACAACGAGAAGGTTGCCACTATTTGCATCGTAAAAGCTAGACGTGTTTTCTTTATGATTCCATGGTTCTTTTGCGTTAAGAGCAGCTTGTATGGCAGAAAACGTTTTTTTCTTTCCATTTGGATAGGAGAATACTTCTTCGCCGCCACTATTAAAGATTTGAAGAGTAGCCTTTTCTTTAGAAAGTAACTGTTTTTCTTCTTCTGTTAATGTGAACGTATCTGTAGATACAGAAGGGTGCTCTTTCTGGATCGTTTTCAGTAATACATTGCTTTTTAACATACCGCCATAAATAACAAGTACGTTCTTTTCTTCTAATTCTATTTCCCAATATTTAAATGTATAAGGGCTTTCTATATGATTCTGTATATACGAGAATAATGATGCTTTCGTATAAGATGTTGGCACGTCACTAGGCGTATTAAAGTGATAGAGAACTTTTCCGTTTTCCTCCACAACTTGAATCCAATCATTTTTCTCTTTAATTAAGTCTTTTACTTCAGCTTTTAACGAAATATCACCATCTTCTGAAGAGATATATCTTGCAATCATAAAATTATCAGAATCTGGAATGTTCGGTTCGTATGAAGTACTCGTAACAAGAAAAATTAAATACGTGAAAGCCGCTACTACAGCAATCAGTAATGTAACTAAAACAAAAATGTGTTGCATGATAAATTGAATAATAAGTCGTTTATTAAAATTCATATCGTCACCCTACTTTGTAACGAACTTATAACCAAGCCCGCGAACGGTTTTTATATATTCTGGTTTACTTGGATCGTGTTCAATTTTTTCACGTAGTTTTCGAATGTGGACCATAACAGTGTTGTCATCGCCATTATAGGCAGGTGCTCCCCAAACTTTTTCATATATTTCCTCTTTCGAAAATACGTAGTTCGGATTCTCGCAAAAGAAGAGTAGTAGTTGAAAGAGTTGAGCAGAACATTCGACAATGTGCCCATCTACTGTTAGTTCTGCAGAGTGCTGATCAATTTCAAATCTTCCAAATGAAATTGAGTGTGGTTTTTGTTCGTGTGGTACGGTTTGTTTCATATGTCTCCGAAGCTGTGCTTTCATACGTGCTACTACTTCTAATGGATTAAATGGTTTCGTAATATAATCATCTGCACCGTATGAAAATCCGGATATTTTATCTAAATCAGATGCTTTTGCTGATAGGAAGAAAATTGGACAATCTGTTTGTTGGCGAATGATTGGACAAATATCAAAACCAGATTGTCCAGGAAGCATTACATCTAAAATAATTAAATCGTAATTGTTTTGCTTAGTTAGAGATAAAGCCATTTCAGCTGATGTTGCAGTTGTAATATGAGAAAAGCCTTCTTTTTCAAGAATGGTAGTTAGTAATTGTAAAATTGCTGTTTCATCATCAACGAGTAAAATATTTGCTTGGTACATAAACATCCCTCCTAATTTTCTCGAATATCATATCATCATTTTGTAACTTATGGAATTTTTAAGGAAATTTTAAGGTTTTCTTTCGCAAAAAATTAAGAATCAAATGATATGATAAAAGTAACATAGGGGAGGAGATGAGTGTGAACCCGTTTCAAGTGATGCGAGCTAGATATTTTTTAATTGTATTTGCACTATTAATTTTAATAGCGAGAAGTAGTGGCGATTTGCTAACAAGTATATTTCATATACAAAATTCTTCTTTTATAAATATCCTTATATTCTATATCCTTCCGATGGTATGGATTTCTTATGAGTATAGAAAGCACCA
This sequence comes from Bacillus sp. 7_6_55CFAA_CT2, assembly GCF_000238655.1. NCBI lineage: Bacteria > Bacillati > Bacillota > Bacilli > Caryophanales > Bacillaceae > Bacillus > Bacillus sp. 7_6_55CFAA_CT2. The sequence continues at coordinate 388,931 of NZ_JH414710.1, forward strand.
CATTTCATTTTCATTATTTGTTAATAAAAATGAAACATTTAACTTGGTACAAGTTTTATACATTACGGTTATGTTATGCATGTTTAGTTACGGGTATCTTATTTTGTATATGTATAGTTTTGCATGGATTACACCGGACTTTATTATGAACGCCCTGCATGAACCAATTGTAGATAGTACTGGGGGATATGTATCTCAAGTCATTAGGGTCGTATTCATCGCACCAATTATCGGGGAATTTGTTTTTCGCGGATTTTTACTTCAACGTTTTGCAACAAAATGGGGAACGAGCATAGCGACCATCGTTGTAGCAATATTGTTTGCGTTGTTACATGTTGATTTCCTCGGTGCAGCCATATTCAGCATCGTATTGTCAATCGTATATATTCGTACGAAAAGTTTACTCATGCCAATTGCAATACATATGTTAAACAATGCATTTGTAATAGGTGCGTCTTTTCTAATAAGTAGAGAAAAAATTATGAGTTTTGCCGATTTCTCAAATTATACGACATTCTTTCCTGGACTTATTATTTTTATAACAGGATTAAACTTAGTACTTATCTTTTTATTTGTTAATCGCAAATATTGGAGTAAAGAAGTGCCGGTTATATATGCAGAGCAGAAAAAGAGCTTTTCAGATGTAGTCGGGAGTAAATAAGATGAAGAAGACGGTTGAAAAAATATTAAAAGACATTATAGATTCTACGTCTATTACAGATATGTGTGATAGAAGTGTTTGTCATTGGCTTCAACCTGTAGTAGATACGATTGTGTTTCCAGAGTATTACGTATTTTCTAGTACTCATTTAAAAGAAAATATTATTTCTCTTCTTATTGTGTTCGGGGGTTTACTAATATTTGGTCTAATTGTAGAAGAAATGATGAAGCGCATCTTCAGAAAGAATGAAGAGAAGTATATGTGGATTCATAAAGTATTCGAGAAAGTAATGGTGGCTTTCCTTTTGTTTTATGGTATGAAAACAAGCATTTACTTTATAGCTTTGAAACATCATTAATTCGAAATTTGAAAGGGATGTATAAAATTATATGAATGAAACGATATCATCAAATAAGTTTTTTTATTTGATTTTACTTAGTCTAGTGTTAATAACGACAGTGAATGTTATTTTGCGCTGGGAGGAAGCTTATTTTTTCATGTATTTAGCGCTCCATTTGCTAGGGATTTTATGTATAAGTGGTGGAGTGGTTACTGAAAAAAAGAATGAAGAAAGCGTTAACTATATGTGTGTGATCGGTCTTGTTTTACTTTTAGCTGTACAGGGTATTATGAAATATAGTTCTTTCTCTTTACAAGATTTTAGTTTATTAATAGATGTACTTCCTTAAAGAGGCTTTTTATTTTATCTAAAAAGGAAGTAGGGTACGTGTTGGTTTGTAAGTGTACGGATTGTGAACCGAAGAAAGTGTTTAAAGATAGGTAAAACTCTTCTTATGTAGAAGAGTTTTTTTATGTAAATAAAAAGATCCAGAGCAATTCACATAATAAGCTTGTTCTAATTTAGCGTGTACGAACTTACAATAATAATAGACAGGCAGCATAGAGGAGGGAATAGCGTGAGGAAGGTTATCGGTTGGTCGCTTTTTTTGTACGTTGGATTTGCGTTACTTATATATTGGTATTTATTTGGATGGAATCATGAACTTATTCCGGACATGTATAAGGGAACGAGTGCAGATCCAGAAACGTTTATGAGTGCTAGAGAGCTTACGCTAAGCCAAGATTATTCGCGCGTGAAAAATTTACTATACTTTTTAGCGACGCCTCTTGAATGGATTATTTTATTATTTGTACTTGTGCTAGGTATTTCAAGAAAGTTTGAGAAATGGTCGAAGGAAACGACTAAAATAAGTGTTTTGCAAGTTGCGATTTATTTCTTTTATTTATCATTATTGACAACAGTGCTTGCCTTACCGATGCAATGGATTGGCCGGAAAGTGTCCGTTGATTACGGCATTTCAACACAAAGTACACAAAGCTGGATAAAAGATCATGTTATCGGTTTTTGGGAAAGTTATGCGACTATGTTAATCGTAGTTACCGTTCTATTATGGCTTATCCGTAAATTTCCGAAGAGATGGTGGCTCGCAGGATGGGCGCTCTCTGTTCCATTTACAATCTTTTTAACATTCATACAGCCTGTCGTTATTGATCCGCTTTATAACGACTTCTCGACGCTGAAAAATAAAGAATTAGAAACGAAAATTTTAGCGATAGCAGACAAAGCGGACATTCCTGCTAAACACGTATATGAAGTAAACATGTCAGAAAAAACGAATGCATTAAATGCTTACGTAACAGGAATTGGTCCTAACGCCCGTATTGTAATGTGGGATACAACGCTTAAGCAGTTAAAAGATAAAGAGATTTTATTTATAATGGCTCATGAAATGGGGCATTATGTTATGAAACATATATATTTTGGCGTTGCAAGTTATGTATTGCTATCGTTTATAGGTATGTTTTTAATTAGTCGTATTATAAATATGTGTATTCGCAAATGGGGAGATACATTGCAAATTTCAAAAGTAGCATGTTTCTCCATTTTACCTTTATTTTTCTTAATTTCTTCTGTACTCTCTTTTGCAGCACAACCAGCAACAAACTACGTTTCACGTATAGAAGAAAGAGCCGCAGATCAATATGCTTTAAATATGACGAAGGACGGGAAATCTGGTGTGAAAACTTTTCAATATTTATCAAAAACAAGTTTAAGCCAAGTAAATCCGCCTGCGTTAGTAAAATTTTTCTTATACACGCACCCACCAATTTTTGAAAGAATTCATACGTTTGAACAATATGAGAAACAAAGCAAAAAGGAGTAGCATGATAGCTACTTCTTTTTTTATAGGGATATAAGTTTGATATTGGGAATATTTATCATTGCTTTTTATTGCGATTTTGTAAATAATAAGCTATAAAATTCTAAAAATCTATATATAAAGGAATAAAGGTGGAAAAATGTATTTTTTACAAAATTTAAAAGTGAAATATAAATTATTGTCGCTTATTTCATTAGCAGTTTTAGGTATGGTAATTATGAGCAGTGTAGCAATTAGTTCTATTAATAAGATTAAGCATGATACAGAGGTTGTAGTAGATGATTATCAATATTCTGCAATTTTATTAGAAGGAATGCTTCGCACACAAAATTCACTAGAATATAATTTATTAGAATTAATTACGGTATCACAAAATGAAGTGGCAAATAAAGAGGGAATAATTGATAATATTGAAAAGGATCTTAAAAAATATGATTCTTTATTAAAAGAATATGATGATGGTTTTAATTTAAGTAAGCAAGAGGATGAACTGTTTCAGAAGATGAAGAAATCTTTGCCAAGTTATAAAGATACATATAAAAAATTATTTGAAAAGGCGAAGGCAACAAACGAGCCACAAATGGTAAATGAATTTGAGAAGGAATTAAAACCGAAGGGAATAGAGTTAGCTGGTTATGCAGTGGATCTAGAATCGTATGTTTCAAATTTAGCTGACCAAGTATTTAAAGATTCTCAAAAAATGATTGATCGTTCCGTTATTACCTTTATCATTCTTGTAGTAGTTACTACAATCGTTATATGTATAGTAAGTTATATTATTAGCAAGCTTATAGTTGCTCCTTTACAAACGGTTAGTCGTATGATGGAAAGAGCGAAAGAAGGAGATTTAACCGTACATGGTGATTATACTGCTAAGGATGAATTAGGTATATTAGTAAGTAATTTTAACGAGATGATTGCAGGGCTAAGAACAAATATGCAAGAAGTAGAGAATAATATTCAGCTTTTATTCCAACATGCAGACGGAGTAGTATCTGCATCAGAAGTATCTAGTAGTGCAGCGAAGAAAATCACTATGGATATTGAAGAAGTTGCAAATGGTGCAGAGAGTCAAATGCAAGCAATGGAACAAACTGCGGGTGCGATGGAAGAGTTGACGCAAGGAATGCAGAGTATAGTCAATACATCATCCTCTGTAAATGAATTATCTGCTCAATCAGCATTAGATGCAGAGAATGGTAACAAATTAATGAAACAAATGATTCAACAGATGGATACAATCCAAAATTCGGTACATAGCGGTGTGAAACAAGTAGGGACTATGAAAGAACAATCAGAAGAAATTGTTAAAATCATTGATGTTATGCAAGGTATTACCTCCCAGATTAACTTATTAGCATTAAACGCCGCAATAGAGGCTGCACGTGCTGGTGAAAGTGGTAGAGGATTTGCAATTGTGGCAGATGAAGTGCGGAAATTAGCAGAACAATCTAGTGATTCTGCAAAACAAATTGAGAATCTTATTACTCAAGTTATGGGAACAACGAACCATACGGTACATATGATGGGGAAAGTAGATAATGAGGTACAGGCAGGTACACAAGTAGTAATGCATACAGAAAAAGTATTTGGAACAATTACAGAAAAAGTACAGCAAGTATCTGAGCAAATTCAAACGGTATCTATGTCTACAGATGAAATTGCAGCGAGTAGTGAGGAAATCTCGGCTTCTGCAGAAGACATGGCTCAAATTTCCCAAAGATCATCTGACCGAACTGATAGGGTAAAAGAGTCTATTCAACAGCAAGAAAAATCTGTTCAAGAGATTTCGGTTTCAATTGAACATATGCATAACGCAGCAGGAAAATTAAAACAAATAGTTGCCCAATTTACTCTTCAAAAGTAGTAGCATATTTGAGTGTTAATAAATATAAAAAAATCATCCTCTTTTAAGAAAAAAGGATGATTTT